>NZ_CP053613.1:0-106922 GCF_013822785.1 Burkholderia sp. MBR-1 | reverse complement strand
GCCGCAACCTGTGCAATAGATGCAGACCAATGGTTCGGTCAGCGGAGCCTCGGGCGGGCGGGGAAGTACGTCACCGATGTTCGGGGGGCCGCCGAAACGGCCGAACTGGCTGAAATCGAATCGGCGATTCTCGTCGCACTCGACGAGTCGTTGCGATCGGCCGACGGTCGGTCGGCCGCCACAGTGCTCACATGGATACAGCTGTTCGATCATTTGTCGGAAGGTTGTAAGTTTCTCGTCGCCGGCATTATTGCTGTTTTTGCGTGCCGGCAAAACCGAGAAAAGCGCGAATATTCCTTCCGGTAATTCCTTACTCGTCTGAATTAATCGCGTGAGGCCCGTAGTTCGGCAACGCGAATAAGGGACAGGAGCGAGTCGGTGGACGTGTTGGATGTGTCGCTTGATTCGGAGGATGCAACGACGATCTGGCCGGAATCGGTAGGAAATACTCGTCGCGCGGATTGAAGATCGTCGACGAACCAGAAATGCCATGCCCGCGCGTAATGCCACCAGGTGCCGGCGCGTTCCAGTTCGTCCCACGACGCGCGGAACTCGAGGATGGCGCCGAAGCTCGTGAAGACTGCACACCGCAGTCCGCGAGCGTCCGTCACCGCGACGGCGAGCTGCCGTCCGCCGGAGAAAGAGTCGGGTTGACGGCATGCCATGGAGAGGGCGGGAAACTGCGGACCCCACTGATCGGTGCGGGAGACCGCGCGATGGAGGAAAAGCGACTTGCCGTGCATAGGAGGCGTCCAGGTTGAGAAGATGCCTTCATCTTGCAGGCGTCGTCGCGATGTCAAGGTCTGGCGCTTCGTCGCGCAATAGGAGGGAAATGGACATCGACCAGTTGACACCTATCGATATCCCACTCCACGGCGTGGATTCCGCGCGCCATGCGGAGACGTTGCTTTTCCCGCTTGCGAGCCTCGTACTCGGCAACGCCATTCATGCCATAGACCTCGATGTGGGTTGGTTCCGCGGTGTCTGTTAGGACGAAGTCCGGCAGCATGTCGGTGCCTTCATTTAGCCGGATCGGCTTGTCGAAGGCGCGGCCTTCGGCAACGAGCCGATTTGCCATAGCGACTTCGTGGATGGAATCGCATGTGATGTACGTGGACGAGCAAAGCATTGCTGCGAGCTCGACTACAACGTGATGCCCCTTCGGCGTACGCTCGATCACGAGAATCGCGACAACTCGGGCGCTCCCGTCGCCGAGGGCGCGCATCGCGTGGTCGTATCGCTTCTCGGCGAGCGCGATCAGCTCGGTATTGCAGTAGTACCGCTTTGCGCTCTGTCGCAATGTGATCGAGCGCCCGTAAGGAGTCACGCCAATTTCTGAGATCTCGCCGATGACCAGGCCGCGATGGTTCGTGCCGTCGCGCTGGACAACGCGTGCGAGAAAAGCATCGAACTCGGCGTTGATGGCGGTGCGATCTGCTTCCTGGAACCTGCGCATGACGTGCAGAACCTGCTCGGCGGGCTCGCCGTTGATCACCGCGTCGCTGATCTCGGCGAGAACACGCGCATTGCAGACGCCCCAGTTCCGCGCGCGGTCAACACCGGACCAGCGATTGAGCCCGGCGACTTGCCAGAGCGTCTGCAGGAAGCCGAGGAGCGGCGCCGAGCGGCGCGAGGTCGTGGGTGCGCCTGCTTGCCGTGGGCCCTTTGATACCGCACCGACGGTGCGCTGTGTGAGGGCGACGTCGAGCTTCGCGCGCAAGCCCACTGCGGTGGCCACGATGCCTGGCAGGGCCTTTCCGGATTCGCTGCTCCCGTCACTCGGATCCTTGTGGAACGAACAAGACAGGCGGTCGTGCAACGGTCCCTCATCTGGCCACCCGGCAAGATGGAACAGGCTCCCGTATCGGCGGATCTGGAGGCGCAGCGGCGAGGCCGCGCCGCGGCATAGGCATTGCGCATACCCCGGACTGATCTTCGCGCGCTCGAGCGGGCGAACGAATGCGGCGGGATTTTCCTGGACGTCGTCGAGTGGAACAGCGACGCCCGCAAAGGAGACGCGGCTCATCGTGCGCTCTCGTTGTTTGCGATTGGTAGCGGTGTCTTCAGCGGGCCCTTGTATTCACGGCCCGTCTCCTTCTCCGTGAGGAACCACTCGCCGGTTGATAAGCGGGTGACGTGGCAAAACGGGAACCGCTGTTCCATGACCATTTTCTCGTTGGCGTCTCGCTGTTCCCGCCAACGATCGAGCTGCCGTCTCAGTGCCGAGAAAGCCCAAGACGCGGCGAGGAGGGCCACCGTCGCGCAACCGACAACTATTCGACTGTCGTGGCTAAGCCTTGTCAAGACAGCGACCAGGGTGACGATCATCAGCAGACTGGGAATGATCAGGTCCATGTTGAGTGGGTTAGAGGTTTCGGCGTATGGGGGTGCGCGACGCGTGGCACGGCAGCCGGTCAAATGCGGTGACGCTTCTGCCGGCCCAAGGGGCACTTACCCGGTTGGTAGGGTGGGAGCGAGGGACGCGCCCACCTTAACCATGCAGCCGGTGGGCACTGGAGATGCCTGAGAAAGCGCACATTTTTTCTGGAGCTTTTCGCCTTACCCCGCTCAACCGGTTGCGCGGCCCAGGTTCTGCTTAAAAAGTGAGCATCGAGCTACGAGCGCCGCTAGGCGCGGGCGGCCGCGACTTATCCACAAGCTTGTGCAGCGTATTTGTGGGTATCTCGGCTGCTTGGCCACCGTGGCGAAAGCGTGCCCGAGCCTGACGGCATTTCGGGCCCCCAGTTCGGGCACCACGCTTTACCATCCGTTCCAACCACCGCGTCTACGACGCATCGACCTACGGCCGCGCGCGGCCCATCTACTTCACCCCTACGGGATCACTCCCGTCGGGCGTGCTCTCCCGTCATCAATCTGGAGAGCACCATGTCCGTTTCAACCGTCCGTACGCTGGAGGCCGTCGTATGAGCCGAAAGAGCGCGGAAAGAAAGTTTGCACGCGAAGCCGATCCCCATCAGGCTGAACTCGTGAAGCTGCTCAAGCAGTTTGGCTATGCCCATCAGATCAATACTGTGTTTGCGGATTTCGTCGAGATATCCGCTATCGCATTGAGCAACAGCGTGGACAAGCCGCAGTTTGGACCGCGGGAAAAGCGCTACCTGGAGATCGTCGGTAAATACACACCGGAAGAGCTGCAACTGTTTGCCCGGATGTTCGCGGAGCTGACACTCTCGTTCGAGCATCGGCTTGGCGTCGACGACCGCCTTCCTCCGGGCGCGCTGCCGTGCCCAGGAAACCTGACGGACGTGCTTGGCGAGACGTACATGATGCTGGACATCGGCAACGACCGGGCCGGCCAGTTCTTCACGCCGTATTGCGTCTCTCGGTTGATGGCCGGCATTTCGATCGGTGATCGATGCGAGGCCATAGAGCAGGAGGGGTTCATGCGAATGCAAGAGCCTGCATGTGGTGCTGGTGGGATGGTGATCGCGACTGCAGATGCATTGCTGTCGATCGGCCAGAACTACCAGCAGACCATGCATGCGACCTGTATCGACATCGATGCGCGCTGCGCCCATATGACATACCTGCAGCTATCAATGATGCACATCCCGGCGATTGTTGTGCATGGGAACGCGCTCACCATGGAAGTGTGGGGCATGTGGTATACCCCGGCGCACATTCTCGGCGGTTGGCGGGCAAAGCTCCGGCAGGGCAGGCAAGCGGACGCACTGCGCGAAGTATTGGCGCTGGACCGCAGCGCGGTTGCTTCGGATGCCGATGCAAAGCAGGAACCGGCCGATGACCTGGTGTTCGACGGCGAGGTCGCCGTGGCAACAGCCGTCGAAGAGTCGGCGGTCGCGGCAGTGCTTCCTGCCGATACCCTCTGCGATCTCTTCGACGACGCTGTCGAGCAGTCGAGGGCCGGTATCTTTGAGGTCGTCGATCAGCTGGCCCTCTTCTAAAAACGCGCGGTAGCGCGACATCCTCTTACACCAAGGCCCGATCGTGAGATCGGGCTTTTTTTATTCAATCACCGCGGGTGCCGCGATCGGCAACCGGTGAAAGCTAGCTCGTTCTTTCGGGCTTTCCGCCGAGCCCCCGAAAATTCAAGCGGTATCTTTTCTTCATCTACCGCGTCTCTGACGCATCGACTCAGCCGGCGCCGCCGGCATTCCTTTCCAACCCCATCGGGAACCACTCCCGATCGGGGGCAGGTTCCCTCTTCGGAGAACCTGCCATGCAACAAACCCCTCTGCAGCAACCTACTATCAAGCTCGGACGCATCAAGCTGGGCCGGAACCCTCGCACGTACTTCGATGACGCCAAGATGGCCGAAATGAAGGCGTCGATCTCGGCGCGCGGTGTTGATACGCCGGTTATCGTCCGTCCCCTCGACGACGGATTCTTCGAACTCATCGCCGGCGGCCGTCGGTACAAAGCCGCGCTCGAGACGCGCGGCGATGACTACGACATGCCGGTGAACGTAAAAGACGTGGATTCGGTTGAGGCGGAAGAAATCGCCTTCACCGAGAACATCCAGCGTGACGACATGTCCCCCGGTGACGAGGCAGTCGAGGCGGCGCGCCTTCTCGGCCGCTGTCAAGGGGATCGCGAAGAGGCTGCCAGGCGGATCGGCTGGAGCCTTCCCACGCTCAACAGCCGTCTCGCGTTGCTGAACTGCAGTAACGAAGTCCTCATCGCTCTAAACACGCGCCAGATCCTTCTGGGTCACGCGGAGCTGCTTGCCGCGCTGTCCAAGGAAAATCAGGATCGCGTGCTTTCGGTGATCATCTCCGAGAAGAAGTCCGTGACCGACGTCCGAAAGCTCGTCGAGAGTGCGGCATGTTCTTTGGCCGCCGCGATCTTCGACAAGACCGATTGCGCGGCGTGCCCGCACAACTCGGCGATGCAATCCGAGATGTTCGGCGAGTCGATCGCGACCGGCAACTGCACGAATCGCCAGTGCTACAACGGGAAGACGGACAAGCAGCTCGAGGTCACGGCCGCGGGTTTGCGCGACGAGTTCCCGACCGTGCGCATCGTGCGTGCTGGCGACAATCACACACGGGTTCAACTCGCAGTCGACGGGGTGAACGGCGTTGGCGCCGAGCAGGCGAAGGCGTGCCACGGCTGCCAGAACTACGGTGTCGCGGTCAGCGGGCTCCCGGATTCTCTCGGCAAGACATTCCGCGGCCAGTGCTTCGACACTGTGTGCAATATGCGCAAAGTTGCGGACCGGATCACGGCTGAGAAAGCGGCGGCGAAAGCTGCGACCTCTGAGGCCAAGGGTTCGTCTGTTCCGACTAAAGCAGCGGGCAAGAGTGCATCGAGCTCCGATGCCTCCGCGCCGACAGCGGTAACCGTGGTCGCCGAATCCGACCGGGTGAAGCAATACCGTGAGGCGCTGTGGCGGAAGGCACTCCGGCGCGACGTCGGTAAAAATGCGGCGCTCGCTCGACAGTACCTGATCGCAATCGTCCTTGCGGGCTATGCGCGTCAGATCAAGGACGAAGTTTTCCGATCCGTCTACGAAAAGGTGACGGACGAGAAGGCTCCTGCGGCCGATCTCCCGAAGGCTCTTCTTCTCGCTTGTACCACGTCGGATGATCAGGCTGCGATGCTGGTCACCGGCATGTTTGTCGCGGCGATCGAAGGTCTCGACGTCACGTATCTCAAGCAACTCTGTAAGCACCACAACCTCGACCTGACGCAGTACTGGAAGCTCGACAAGGAGTTCCTGGACCTCGTCACCAAGGCCGAGATGATGGTGATCGCAGACGAGCTCGGGCTGCGCGCGGCGATGGGCGACAACTTCAAGAAAGTCTTCTCGAAGTCGAAGGCCGAAGTCATCACGGCGCTGCTCGCCGTCGAAGGTTTCACCTACGAGGGCAAGCTCCTGAAGGTTCTCAAGTTCTAAGCAGCGGGCGGCCCCTGGCCGAGTCGCATCGACATTCTGCGCCGCCTCGAGCGGCGCATATTTTTTTGGAGATTCAAATGTTTCAAACACTCGAACCGCTACTTCGTTCCGCGGAAAAACTCGTCTTGTCGCTGACGATGGACGGCGAAAACATCGTCGTGTTCTTGACGCCGGCAGGCGGAAAGGACGCGATGCTGCGACAGCCGTTGATCCTGAGGGCGACGGCCGTAGAGCTCGACGAGGGCTTCGCAGCGGCGATCAGCAGCTTTACCGCTGCGCATCAGTCGCTCGGCGATCAGGTGGCGGCGACCAATGCGATCCTCGAGGCCCAGCAGCAGTTGCAGGCGACGAAGGCCCAGAAGGCATTGTCGAAAGCGTCGAAGCCTGAGGCCGCAAATGCGGCTGTGGACGAAGACGCTAATGCCGATGAGGAAGGGGCCGGACCGACCGCCGCCGCGCCCGGGGTGACGCCCCCGGCCGACGAGAAGCCGGCCGGCACGGATCTGTCGTCGTTGCTCCTGTGAGGTGAACCATGTCGATCAGCATCGCAGTATTGGTTCGCGAGTTCACCTACAACGGCATGGCGCTTTTGGATCCCGGTCCGACGTTCTCGCCTGACCAGGTACGCGATCTCTACACCGCCCAGTATCCGGAGCTGACGACCGCCGCGGTCGACGGCCCGGACATGAAGGGCGAGGTGGCGCACTACAAATTTGTCCGCGCGGCGGGTGCCAAGGGCGCCCATGCGTAAACGCGATCTGCTCAAAGCCCTGTCCGATCCGGATGGTGGCTTCAACCAACAGGAACCGGCCGAAAGGCCGGTTTTTTTATATGACGAGGAAATGCGGAAATGTTCTTCGATCCTGCACTCCCTGATTCAAGCATCGCAGCTGGCTCGGCCGCGCGCTGGCAACCGCCACGCGCTGCCCCTGCCCGACGTCGACCTGCCGCTGATCTTCTGACGCTTCCGTCCTTCTCGACGGAGGTGCCGGGGGCGGTTCGGTTGAAGTGGCGTGAAGACGTGAACCTGTCGGATTTGGTCCTGAAGCATTTCCAGTACGGACCGTTGCGTGCAGGTGATGTTCATGATCCGGCCGACGCCGGCGACGCGTTCCAGCAGGCGTTTCATGCGTGGACGCGACGCCAGTATGGGCGTCTTTCCCGACTCCGATTCACGCCGCATCTCTTCGACGCGCATGCGGTTCGTGATGTTCTCGACGGCCTCGGTAACGGGAACAACGATGACGACCCGACGCCGCTGTTTTTCGGGTTTGGCCTTGAAGATGAGTGGGTCTACTCGCTTGAAGGGGCGATCGAGACGTTGCGGTCGACCCACCCGTTGCTCTTCCGGACGGTGATGGGCGCGCTGTATCGCGCATCGGCTCGGACGATGTTCATCCGCCTTCCAGACTGGTTCATGTACGAATTTTCGTGCTGGTACTGGGATGGAGATCCGCACATTTCAGACAAGGATGCGGACGAAGCGCTGAAGGAACGGTTCGACGACGACACCGAAACCCGTTCTGCGTATCTGCCGTCGGTTGTTCGGCCACAGCTTTGTCCGGACGACGCTGATCCGTGTGTGTTTAGCGGCGGTAAGTGGCGTTATCGAAGCGCTCTGACGGCCCCAGAGCTGATGCGTCTTCGCGCTCGCAGCAGGGGCATGCCTAGGCGCGTCTGCACCGAGGTGCTCAAGCTCCGCGCGCTGATGCGCCGCAGCCGTAGTCGAGATCTGCTTCACGTGAACTACGCCGCAAATCCGGCTTACGCGCTTTGCTCGGTGATCGTTGAGGACAACCAGTTTGTCGGCGACCTTCTCGATTGTCATTTCGAAAATGAATCCCAATCCGGTGATGCGACGACCTACAGCGGATTTTCCCGTTTGGCGTCGACCCCGAAGGCTATCCGCCGCCAGTACGCCGACCTGGCACTGGCGTTTCGAATTCTCACTCACCTTGACCGGCTTCTTGCGCTGGTGAGTCAATCCACTTAAAGGAGTGTGTTATGTCTGGAATCTCGGCCGGCAGAACCGGTTCGGATGTCGCGTTGTCGCAAGCGTTGTTGCTCTATACGGGCAAGGATGGTGCGCATTTTGCGACAGCCCACGCTGTCATCGCTGACCGCCAAAGCGGCCGACCCGTCATTGGCGCCGGTCGGCCGCTCGACCGGAAGGTGCTTGTTCAAACGCTTCAGCAGCTCGCCGAGCACGTCGCACCGCGGGCGGAGTTCTTGCCAGCGACGGTGCTCGGGGTGTCGCCTGAAGCAGTCACGTGGTGGTGTCCGCCAGCGATGCGCCGGGTGTTCTTCGAATGCGAGAACCTTGGTAAGCGAAGCGCCGTTGTTCCGCATCCGGGGCTGGTGTTCCAGGCCTTGAATCAGGGCTTTCGCGTGTTCGCGGTTGCATGCAGCGATCGCCCCGTTCGCGAGACGCCATTGTTCGAACCGCCGTACTTCAACACCTGGGACATGGGCCGGATCTGCATCGGCAGTGCGCAGGTTCCGAAGCGTGTGGATGTGGCGTCGATCGATGGCTGGGAAGCCGGGTTCTTCGATTCGGCCTTCACGCATCCGAACGCCGGCGGCAAACGGATCGAGTACAAGGACGGCGAGTACGCGTTCTGGCGCGACATGCTCGACGGCAAGTTCGGCGAGACGTTTCCGCTCAACGCGCTGGTGCCGATGAAGCGGACGCTCGAGCAGCTGGTCAACGGGCAAGTCGGGAGGGGCGCATGAATCCGCTCGATACCGTTCTCCAACAGTCCTTCCCGGCGGTGATGGTTCCGTCGCGAGAGACTGTTGTCCCAATGACGCGTTCGGGAGAGCGCCTGCTCATCGCATCGGATGGCGTCTATCTCGAAGTCCTGCGTCCCTGGGTGCGTGTGGTGCGTCGCATCGCGCAGTACGCAGTCTCGATAGCTGTCCCGTACGGGAAGGTCGAAGAGACGACGGCGCTCTTGTGCGGGCAGATACCGGCCGCGCTCGTCGCGGAGTTTCATGCGATGGCCCGGGCGGCGTTGCCAAACGAGGTCGGGGCGTGGATCGTCTGGAACAGCGTGACCAATGAGTTCCGTATCGTTGCGTTGCCTTCGCTGTCGCACGGGCCGGGGCATTTGGTCTATGAGCGGCCGCGACTGGCAGACGGCGAATGGCTCGTGGTGGATTGCCATTCCCATGGCACGAGCCCGGCGTTCTTCTCGCGCACGGACAATCAGGATGACAAGCATGACGTGAAGTTTGCGCTCGTGCTGGGCCATTGCGATCGTACGCCGTCCGTCGCGCTGCGGCTTTGCGCGAAGGGGATCTTCGAGAAGTTCGAACGCGCGCCCGAGACGTGGGCGGCGGCGCTGACAATGGAGAGGGTGTGATGAGCGAGGTGATCACTCATAGTATTCCCGCCGACATGCTTCGCCGGCCGTGGCGCGTTGTGGTGGTTGGAGCTGGCGGGACCGGGAGCGCATTTCTTCCCAGTCTCGCGCGGCTGCATCACGCCATGATCGAGCTCGGCCACCCTGGCGGGATCGAGTGCACGGTGTACGACGACGACACTGTCAGCGAGACGAATGTCGGGCGGCAGGGGTTCTATCCCAATGACGTCGGGCATTACAAGGCGTTGCTGCTCGTGAACCGGCTCAACAACCTGATGGGAACCAACTGGGTTGCGGAGCCGCGGCGTGTCGATTCGTCGGTGCGGATCGTCGCCGACGTCGTCGTGGGTTGCGTCGACTCACGTCGCGCGCGGCACGCCATCGTGCAGGCAGCGAAGCGCGGGAGTTGTCGTTACTACCTCGACTGCGGCAATGAGACGGATCGTGGTCAGGTCATTCTCGGGGAGTTCGGCAAGGCCCGGCACGACCGGTTGCCCCACGTGGGCGATCTGTTCCCGGACTTGCTGAACGCCAAGAACGACAGGGACGACGACACACCGTCTTGCTCGATGGCCGATGCGCTACGCAAGCAGTCCCTCGTCATCAACCAAGCGATCTCGGTACAGGCCTACAACCTGCTCTGGACGCTTTACAGGACGGGGTCGCTGAAGTATTCGGGCAGCTTTGTGAACCTGGAGACGGGTCGCACCAGCCCGATATCGATTGATCCCGCCGCGTGGGCGCGCTTCGGCTACGAGGCGCCCCCGCCGAAAAAGCCGAAGGCTCGCAAGAGCCGGAAAGCGACGGTAGCAGTTTGAATTTGCCGCCTCGTTTCGAGGCGGCTTTTCTTCATCCAACGGGTGGTAGCCCGTTGGGCGCTGCCCAAGTTCGAGGAGCATTACTCATGGGACGCTCGGGTACCGAGACGGTGCGGGACATTGATCTGCCGCATGCGGTGATACGCTTCAAGCGTGCGGTTCAGTTCCCACGGTTCAGCATGGCCGAAGGGGAGCGATGGGGGTTCGTCGTTTACGGTAAGACAGCGGACCGAATAGCCGCGATCAAGGCAGGCGATAGGTTCGAGTTCGCAGGTGGCCAATGTCTTGCCATTGACGTCGAACTCATCTACGAAGGGCCCGGCAATCTCGATTTCAGCCGGGCCGCAGGATACATCTAGGCAAACTGTATTTTTCTGATACCAGCGCCTCCCGAGTAATCGGGCAGGCGCTTTTTTTTCGTCCAGAGGAAAGCGAGGCGGTTTTCTCGACGATTCTGGCGCGCGGCGCCGGCGCGCGGTCCTACACTGAACCTGTTTCTCGCGCTTCTGCGCATCGACCCAATCGCATCGGCTTCCGCCCTTGCGCATTTCACTTACCGACAACGTGTCGGCTCCCCTGTCAGGGCAATCTCCCTGACGGGCGATTGCCCTCTTTTTTTGAGGCAATCGTCATGTTCAAGCTTCTCATCTCTGCCCTGCTTCTCGCGTCCCTGACCGCGTGTGCTTCGTATGACTTCGGCTCTCCCGACGTCTACCAGCGCTACGACGTTCAGCGCGCGGGTGAAATCGAGGCGGCCACGGTCGTCAGCGTGCGCGGCATCACGATCAGCAGCGAGTCGGACCGATCCGGTTTGTCGTCGATGCTGAGCGCGGGTGTCAGCGCATTTCTCGGCTCCCGCACGATCGGTGGCGGCAACGGCCGGTACATCGCCGGCGCGCTCGCCGGCGCCGGTGCCGCCTATGTCTCTCAGCGTTTGTCGGAATCGCTTGCGCGTCACGCCGGCCTCGAGGTCGTCGTGCGCACGGTGTCCGGCCGCACGTTGGTGGTCGTTCAGTCCGATGAGCAGCGCTTCGCCCCTGGCGATCGCGTGATGCTCGTCAGCAGTTCTTCCGGCATGCGCATCACGCGCTGAGCCGTTCATTCGCCGGCAGCCGCCGGCTTCTTCCTGCATAGCGGGGTTCCCATTCGGGGCCTCGCTTTTTTTATTCCGAGGGCAAGATGTTCAAGGTACCGAAAGTTCTGTACGCGGACCGGCGCGCGGGTGGCGTTGCGTCCGACGCCGCACTGACCCACCACGCGACGCGGATGCTGCATCGTGTTGCGCGCGATCTGCGGTTGCGAGCCGGTGAGCATGAGGTGGTAGCCGAGCCGGCGAAGGCCGGCCGCGGCTGCCGCGTCACCCTGCGCACCAGCCGGATGATGCTCGAGGTTGCGGATTCGACATCGCGCCAGCATGTCGCGGTGTCGTTTCGCACCCGGCGCGGTCACCGCGACCTGTCGGGCGGCGGTGACAACGTCGTGCCGCTCGCGCAGCTCGACACGGACGAGGGTTACCAGGCTTTGCTTGGCGGCCTGCGGCTCGTGGATGGTCTCGATAACGACCGGCGATAGGGGGCGGGATGCAATTCGTCGACGTTTGCATCGAGTACCCCTCGGGGATCTCGATAATCGATCGCGGATCCTATGACGCGGAACTCGGCATGGTCTATGTTTCGGCCCGTGTTCGTGCTTTCCTGGCGGTCATGCATGAGAGTGAATCGCCGGCGGTGATCACCGCATCCTGGGATGGGAATGAGGCAAAGCTCATTCAATCGACGGTCGACAGCTTTGCTGTCGTCTCGGTAGAGCCTCCGGCCGGCTCGCCGCGGTCCCGGCTGGGCGCGCGACTGGTTCGCGCATCCTGGTCCAAGGACCAGCGGCAGCAGTTCGGGCGGTTCTGCCATACGCTGACGGTCTCGTCGATCGTCGGTGTGGTCGGCTACGTGCACGCCATCTCGGAGTTCTCGATCTGGGCGGCGATGAACGTTGCAGCACTGGTCGTGATCGGTGTGGTAACTTATGTCGTAGGCATGGATTCCATGAACGGAGAATGAATATGTACTTCGGTCCTGTTGCACTGCTTCTGACGCTGGTGTTCTGCGGCTACGGCATCGTCGCATGCGAACGCGGTCGTAAGGCGGAGCGCGACCAACGTCGTTCTCTGCATCACCACACGCATTAAATTTATCTGACGGCCGTCCAACTGGGCGGCCACCTTCCTATCAAGGGCTACACCTTTCGGTGTGGCCCTTTTTGTTTTGAGGTTTCCATGTCTGAAGTATTGGAAGAGTCGGAATTGCCGGCCGTGGGCGAAAGCGCTCTGCGGGGTAAGACAGTCGGAGAGGTCGCAAAGTACATTGCGCAGGCGTTACAGGCTGCCGGCCTCGAGCCGGAATCGGTGAGCGCTGCCAACGTGAGCCCTTCTTTGCATGGGACCTTCTTCGGTGCGAGGGACTCCTCGTACTGGCCGATTGGTTCTCAATCTCGGCGGCGCAGTTCCGTGTCGGTTCGGCGTGACAGGTCGGAGGGGTGGCGGGTATCCATCGACACTGTATGGTTTCAAGACGACGGTGACGGGGGCCATATGCGAACTCAACCGCTCGTCATCATTCGAACGATGACGCGCTCGGACGGCTGGGCCGTCGCAGCGGTGGTTTCGAACCTACTCGATATCGGCTAAAGCTTAGCGTTTACTTTTCCCAATCCGGGGCAACTGCCCGGGTGGGGTGGTTGCCCCTTTTCGCAAGGACAACCACTGATGTACACGATCAAAACTCCTGACGCCTCGATCCACGTCGACACCCTCGCACACGTATTCCACGTGTTTTTTCACGACGCAACGTTATCCGCCTACGAAACGACCGAGATTTCGCTCACGCGCGGTGGCGTCGAAATGCCGATCCTCCGTTACAACGGAATCTTGACCGTACGACAGCCTGGCGCGGCCGAAGCGATCTTCACCTCACTTTTCGAAGAAATCCGCAACCGCTGGTTTAGCCGGGACGGGCGGCAACTGCAACCTTGGCAAGTCACGCGCAAGCGCTGGGAGGTCTTCCAGTTCGTGTTCGAGCTGGCGACGAAGCCGGCATGGATGCTGTCCGGCGAGCAGCTCGAGGCTGAAGTCGAGGCCGCGCGTGGCACCGGTCGGCGCTTCCACCTGCCGGATGTCTGTGACCACGTTGCAAACGCGCTGTTCGGCTTCACGTCGCAAGGGCCGCGCCTCTCGCTCTCAGGCGGGGTAAACGGCCGGCACGAGGTTCATGTCGCCTATGCGCTGTTTCTGGATCACCCGATTCCTGATTCGGTGCTGGCGGACTATCGTGGCGACGCTAAGCGCTTCGAGTACGACCTGCGGTGGTTCCCCGTTCTGTTGGACGTGCCAGTTCTGCGCAACACGCTCCCGTACGACGTCATGCAGTCCGCGGTGGCGATCTACCGTCACGAGAAAAGGCAGATCGACGCCGAGCTCGGTGCCGGTATCGTCGCCGCGCTGCAGTCCGCGCCGGCCGGTATCTCCTGCGTGGAGGTTGACGACCGGCTGTTCGCCGCAGACCTCGTCGACAAGCCGGATCTTCCCGAACAGTACCAGCGTCCGGTGGACGTCGGCTCCGCGATGTCGCCCGTAGCCGAGCGCCTGCGTGATCTGATCGCGGACGCCGTCCTGAAAAAGTCGCTGGACAGGCTCGGAGCCGACCGACAGAAAGGGCGGATCTCGCTGCGGCAGTACAACCTGCAGGTCGAGATGGCGAAGCTGGAGCGAGGCCGCATGACGTTCGAAGGGGCCAACCGGTTTGCCGCTGATGTTGAGGCGCGTAACGTTGGCGCTTTGCTGTCAGTTCTGGACCACGCGGCCGGCTGGAACGACCAGAGCAAGCGCGTATTGCGCGAGCAATTCGGTGTTTCATTGCACGGCCTGAACTCGACGCGCCGGCGGCGTGCGATCTTCGCGTTCTGCGGATATGACGAGGTGGCACAAGCCGAGTGGGAGGCAAAGCAGGACGCCGCCCGCGCGCACCGTCGCGCCGAAGATTCCGCCAATGACGCGAAGAAGCAGGCAGGGCTCGCCCGGTACCGCACGCACGACAACGTGCTGATCACGGGCGTCCAGCACGTTGACCAGGCGATCGCCGACGGTTACTCGGAGATCCGAAGCTTTCGCTATGGTGCGGCGACGCGATACGCGTTGGCGAAGCCGGGTTCGACTGAAGGGCGGACACTCCACGCGAAGAACGGCACGCTGGACTATGCGCGGTCGCGGCTCACTCAGCTGGCAGCTTGATCGAGGGGGGACTATGCGTTTCGACCGAACTATCCGTTACGAGGACTACATCTGGACGCGTCGCAAGGAACTGGCCTTCCTGAATCGGCACAAGCGCATTGCGAAGAAGCTCGAGCGTGACTGTCCCTTGTTCGCGGACCAGCTCGCGCCGGCACCGGAGACGGACGTCGAGGCAGAGAAGGCGCGGCGAGTCGAGAGGGCGCGCCGCAGCGAGCAAGTGATGCGCGATCTCGACGCAAGACAATGGCGCGCCGCTCGAGCGTCGTATTTCGCGTGCGAGCCGGAGATACGTGCGCGAATCATGGCCGAATGGGGAGCTTGGCGCGGACCGGCGAAGCCGCTGTATTTCATCTATGTGGTTGAGAAGCACAACGGTGTCGGGGAGGAGCGAACGCGACGGATGCGTGAGCGCGACGCTGAGATCCGTGAGGCAGTCCTTCCGATGGTGAACGTTCAGGGCGATCTCCTTCGGACGTAAGAGGTGGTTTGCCACCCGATGTTGAACAACCGGCGCAGCGTGCGCCGGTTTTTTTTCGTTCATTCGAAGTGTGATCGCTTCTAAGCAGGGTGGATTTCCCTATCTTTCCGGCTGTCCTCCGGAGTCGCGACTCCTACACTGGCTTTACTCACCGCGTCAGCGACGCATCGAATCCGCCGCAATGCGGCTACTACCAGCCCTAGGGAATCACGTCCCGCCGGGCGTTGTTCAGGGGCGACACCATCGAGGTCATCCGTGAACCAACGTGAATCGTCCAACCCTTTTCCGCCTGATGCCGTGTCGATCGCCGAGATTGAGGTGGCAATCAACGTGTGGCGCAATCGCTCGCCGGCGCCAACTGCCCCGGACGGCCTGCTCGCTCTCTGCGCCGAGGCGCGCGTTCTCGCGGACGTCTACGGCGTCATGATCGTGACCCACTCGAGTAGTGTTCCGCGATCGTCGCTGACGTCGAAGCAAGTCGCGGCGCTCATCGGCGCTCAGTCGTAAGCATCAACTCGCGTCTCAGGACGCATCGAATCGCCGCATCGCGGCATCTTCAGTCGCCCCGCAGGGTCACGTCCTGCCGGGCGTGATCACGTGGGGCTCTTTCATTCAAGGCCCCCATGAAACTCTCTCCCGTACGCCTCACCCAGCTGCTCGCCACCTACATCCCGAAGCGCCTTCCGGTGCTGATTACTGGTCGGCCTGGTATTGGCAAATCCGACATCGTCGAAGCTGCCACCGAGGAGGCGGAGCACGACCTGCTCATCAGCCACCCGGTTGTCGAAGATCCGACCGACTCGAAGGGTTTGCCGTTTCCGTCGGCCGACGGCAGGCATGCCCGATTCTTGCCTTTCGGCGACCTCGAACGCGCGCTTTCGGCGACGCGGCCGCTGGTCTGGTTTCTCGACGACCTCGGGCAGGCGTCGCCGGCGGTGCAGGCGGCCAAGATGCAACTGCTGCTCGCACGCCGCATCGGTGAGCACCAGTTGCCCGACTGCGTCTCGTTCGTCGCAGCGACGAATCGGCGCAGCGACAACGCGGGTGTCACCGGGATCCTCGATCCGCTGATCTCGCGTTTTGCAGCGGTCGTCGAGCTCGAAGCCACGGTCGACGACTGGACGGCTTGGGCGGTTCGGAAGAACGTTCCGCCCGAGCTGATCGCGTTCCTTCGCTTCCGACCGGATCTGCTCTGGGAGGCGCGCAGTGGCCGCGACATCGTTGCGTCGGCAAGTCCCCGGAAGTGGGGATTTCTCGCGAAAACGATGCCGGCTGTCTCGGCTGATTTGCTGCCTGACGCAATTCGCGCGACGGTCGGCGAAGGTGCCGGTGCCGAGCTGATCAGCTTTCTTTCGATCTACCGCGCTCTGCCGTCGGTCGACGCGATCCTGTTGGACCCGAGTCGGGGCGTAATCCCGGACGAGCCGAGCATCCTGTACGCCCTCACTGCTGCGCTTTCGCACAAAGCGAGCGATGGCAACTTCGAGCGAGTTCTGCAGTATGCAGACCGGCTCGCCGATACGGGGAAACGGGAGTTCACGGCGGTGCTGGTTCGTGACTCGATCGCGCGCACGCCCGATCTGCAGAACCATCATGCGTTCATCCGTGCGCAGGGCGGTGAGATCGGCAAGATCATCCGCGGCGAATAGCCGCCTTCAAACCCTGTAGTGCCTTTCCCTGTTGCCACGGCCGATTCCGCTCCGTGGCTTTTTTTCGTCTCGCCATTTTCTGACTGTCTGGAGCTATTCATGAACATTACCGATCTGCAATCCAAGGTCATGCTGTCGTCGGTCACGATTTCCACGTGGGTTGCCCGTCGCTATGACGGGAAGGTCACCGAAGAGGTCGAGAAAAGCCATCACGCGCGCGGCATCGGGCGCTTCAACAAGCGCCTGCTGCCGGAGTACGCGCCGAGCTACGCCGAAGTGGTGTCGATCGGCAATCGGATCCGCTCGCACTACTACAGCCGGACGCTGAAGTACGACCAGCTGGGCGTGCGGCTGCTGCCGACCATGGTCTATATGGAGCTGGCCGAGCGGCTGCGTGCGATGAAAGACGAGTTCGATCTCGCCGTGTCGATCTTCCTGACGAACTACCTCGACCTGAAGGAGCAGGCGAGGGCGGAGATGAACACCCTGTACAACGAGGCGGACTACCCGAGTCTGGCCGAGCTGAAGGGCAAGTTCGGCGTCAAGCTGTCCGTGCTGCCATTCCCGGACGCCAGCCAGTTCGGCGTTGACTTGCCGAGCGATGTCCTGACCACGTTGCGCACGGAGATCGACGAGCACGCGATGGCATCGATCCAGACCGCGAACAACGACTTGGTCGGGCGGTTGTACGAGGCCGTTTCGACGATGGCGTCTCGCTTGTACGCGACCGGCAACGTCCGTCTCGACGTCGCGAACCATGTGCGCGAGTTGTGCGACCTGCTGCCGAAGCTGAATTTCAGCGACGACCCGAAGCTCGCGCACACCCTCACGGAGGCGAAGCAGCATCTCGCTGCGCACAACGGAGCGGATCTGAAGGAGTCGGGAGTGCTCCGGTCGCAGGTTGCCAGCAAGGCGACCGAGATCGAGGCCTTGATGGCTGCCTTCATGGGCGGCGCGCCGGCGGCGCCGCTGACTGACCAGATCCCGGTTCAGTCGGCGACGGGCCTGTCGTTTCTCGCCGCTGCATGAGGTCGTCATGGACTCACGCATCGCGAAGCAGCGCACGGCGCTGGTGCTCGACCATCCGTTCATTGGCGCCTTGGCGCTACGGCTCAAAGTCCGCGAGGACCTGAGCTGCAAGACGTTCTGGACGGACGGAGAGACGCTGGGCTACAACCCGACCTATGCCGAGCGCCTGAACGACCTGGAGGTCCGTGGCGTGCTCGCCCATGAGGTTTGGCACGTAGCCGGCGGGCACTGTTGGCGACAAGGTGATCGCGACCCCAACGGCTGGAACGAGGCGTGCGATTACGTCGTCAATCTGATGGTGGAGGCTGCTGGGATGCAGCTTCCGTCGGGCGTGCTCATTGACCACCGCTTCAAGGGGATGTCGGCCGAAGAGGTGTACGGCGTCCTCTCGCATGAGAAACGCCAAGTGGCGAAGCAGCCTGGGGGAAAACAGGCAAGCGATCCGCCGTCGGGAGGTAAACCGGGCTCGCTGACAGGTTCGCCCGGCTCGCAGCCGCCGCAACCCTCCGACGACAAGGCGGTAGGCCCGGCAGCGTCGTGCGGTGAAGTCCGGCAGTATGCTGGGCCTGACAAGGCGGCGAAAGCGGCCGAGTGGAAGGTGGCCGTGCTGCAGGCGGCGAAGGCCGCTCAGGCGTGCGGTAAGCTCGGCGGCGCGCTGCAGGCAGCGGTCGAGCAATCCGTGGCCGCGGTGGGCGACTGGCGGTCGCTCCTACATCGATTTGCGCAGGATGCGGCGCCGACGGACTACACGTGGGCGCAGCCGAATCGTCGTTACCTCCACGTCGGGATGTATCTGCCGTCGCTGAACGAGCCGGCAGTGGGCGACGCGGTGTTTGTCCGCGACGCCAGCGGCTCGGTCTGGGATGAAACGCAGGCGCAGTTTGCGGCCGAAATCCTGGCCGTCGCCGATGCCGTTCGCCCGCGGCGGTTGATCGTGCTGGATTGCGACGTGCGCGTTACGCAGGTTCAGGTATTCGAGCGCGGCGAGCCGGCCGAGCTGGCGCCGCTGAAGGGCGGCGGTGGCACCTCGTTCATCGATCCGTTTCGATGGGTCAAAAGGGAGGAAATTGATCCGGCGTTTCTCGTGTACCTGACCGACATGGCGGGCACGTTTCCGTCCGAAGCGCCGGCATACGCGGTTCTATGGGCGTCGACAACACCGCTGAAGCGAGCGCGGCGGGCACCGTTCGGCGAGACGATCGAAGTCGTCTGCTGAGCGGCTGCCATGGCGCGCTTTTTCCTGAAGCACACCCGGTCCTCGTGACCGGGTTTTTTTTCGTCCTTCGCAAACGCTTGCCATCAGTGCGCAGGTTAGAAAAGGGAAAAAGCTATACGTTTTCTTGGAGCATTTCGGGTTTGCCCCTGCAACCGGTTGCACGTCGCACGTTGCACGGAACGCGTCTGCGCGTGCTTTCTCGGGCACGCGAAAGCTGTTCAATTTAGCCATTCTTTCGGGTCTTTCGTGGATTTGCCAGCTTGAACAATAGCTGCATGTCTGAAATTGCCGAAAATCCCTTGCTGAAGGTCGCACGGCTCGAAGAGAACGCTGTACAGCTGTTCTTCGAGTCGCTGAAGCTCATCAAGCCCTACCTCGAATCCTCGACCGTAGCCGAAGTCATGATCAATTCGGCGAACAACATCTGGGTCGAGGAGCGGGGCGAGATGCGCCGGCTCGATATCGAGTTCAATCCGTCGACACTGACAGGGGCCATTCACTCGCTCGCGGCCTCTGTTGAAAAGTCGGCGCTCGCGGGCACGGCCCAAGGGATTATCAACGGCGGCCACAAGAACCTCCGGATTGCGACGGTCATGAAGCCGACCGCGATTGACGGCGACGCGCTCGCGATCCGTCGGCACCGCGAGACCAATCTGTCGATCAACGATTACGCGAAGATGGGCGCGTTCTCTTTGGTCCATGCAAAGCGAAGCGTCGATCGACCGATCTTCCCACCCGGCGTCGCTGACGAAGCGCTCGCCGAGGCGTTCACCGCGATGGTTCAACAGCGCGCCAACGTGCTCGTTGCTGGCGGTACCTCCGCGGGCAAGACGACGTTCCTGAACTCGCTGAACGGCTTGATACCACGCGAGGAGCGAGTCATCACGATCGAGGACACGATGGAGCTAAAGGTCGACCTTCCAAACCGTGTCCGGTTGCTGTCGAACCCTGACAAAGGTGTGACGACGCAGATCTTGGTGGCGCTGTGCCTGCGATTCCGGCCCGACCGAATCATCGTGGGTGAAGTTCGTGGCGGCGAAGCATATGACTTCATCCAGGCGCTGAGCACCGGCCACGACGGCGGAATGGGTTCGATTCACTCCAATGATGCGCGCGGCGGACTGACCCGCCTTGAGAGCCTCGCGATGTTGGGCATCCCGCCAGGCAGCCGCTGGGAACTCGCCGACATGCGCAAAGCAATCGCCGAGTGCTTCCACTACGTCATCCACCTGCGACGCACGGGCGAACTGCGTCACGTGTCCGAGGTGCTGGCAATCAAAGGGTTCAAAGACGGGGACTACGTCCTTGAACGCGTTTTCTAACCACACGGGGTTTATTGATGAAGAAGCACATTAAGTCGTTGAGTTCGCGAGCTCGGAAAAAGTTGCTGGCTACCAGTCACTACCTGTTCGGACGGGGCCAGCGGCTCTCGACTCTGACCGCGCTACTCCTGACATTTTCCGCTCCGGCCGCGAAAGCGGTCGATCTCGGGGATATGGGCAATGCGGCCGACTTCATCTGTTTGATCCAGGCATACGTCAGTGGGCCGTGGCTCTATGGAATCGGCATCGTGCTGATCATCGTTGGCGCAGTCATGATCTCGAACTCGGAGAGCAACTTCGGGAAATTCCTCTCGACCATCGTTGTCGGTTTGGGCGTCGCGTCGTGTGCAATCCCGATCGTCAAAAATCATTTGAAGATCAACTACACCTGTGCGTGAGCCGAAAAAAGTCAGCCGGTCGCTTTCGTTGCCGCGCCAGATGGGCGGCGCAGATCGCGGCCTCGCGATTGCCAACGGGACGCTGACGACGCTGCTGTGCTACAGCAGCATGTCGCTGGTCTATCTTGTCATCGGCATCGTGGTGCACTGGGTGCTGCGCTGGCTGTCTTCGAGCGATCCGTGGTGGAAGGAAGTACTGGTCGTCTACAACCGGTATCCGGATGTGCACGAGCCACTGCACACCGCCGATTTCGCTGCCCGGTTTCGGCGGCCGTATGGATTTGATCAGGAACTCCCACTGTGAGTGCGAACCCGAAACGTCGAGCGATTCAGGAAATCGCGCCGTGGGCCACGATGGTGACCCCCGAAGTCATTCTGGACAAGGATGGGTCGCTGCTAACGCTGTACACATTCGAAGGCGTGGACGCGGATAGCCCCAATTCCGACGAAATCTCGGCGGCGCGCGACAACCTCGATCACGCCTGCAAGAATTTCGATCACCGGATTACGGCATGGTGGCGCATGTCGCATCGACGTGTCAGGGGCGAGATCGGCGGCCAGTTCGCGTCGGAGATGGATGAGCGCGTCGACGCGATCAACCAACGGAGCGTAGGAAGCGGAAAGTTCTTCCGCAACACGCACTCGCTCGCGCTCGCGTATACGCCCGAGACAGGGATCAACAAGCTGTTCGAGAAGATCGCCTATCACATCACGGTGGGGGGCAAGTCGGTCCCGATCGCGTTGCTCGAGACGATCAAGGATATGGTGTTCTCGCGGAGCGCATTTGTGTTCGACATGGAGCGCATCACGTCGGATATCAAGCGCTTCGAAGGGATCCTAGACGCGTTCAAGGGTGGCGTCGCCCGCCTCAAAATGAAGCGGCTCCAGCTTCAGCACGCACTTGCATTCCTTCATCAGGCTGCGAATCCGTCGGTTCCCCCTCGTCGCGTGCGCTACCCCGTGACGATGCTCGATACGCACCTGACGGAAACCTTCGTGACATACGGCGCTGAGCACATCATGTTCGAATCCGCCTATGGGACACGTTACGCGAAGATTATCTCGGTGAAAGAGTGGATGGGGTTCCAGGAGGCTGCACTCGACGTCCTCGCCGACGTCGACGCCGAGTTTGACGTATGCGTCATGTTTCGATTCCTCTCGACAAGCAAGGCGCAGGCGTACATCGAGAAGATGCGCAAGTTCTACAAGGTTGCCGCGTTCAGTCCGGTCAAGATCCTGAAGGGCTTCTTCTCGAAGGACGAGAAGAAGGAGAGCATGGAGAACGAGAGAGGGCGCGAGATCCTGGCCGAAGAGGCAGAGAACGCGCTTGCTCGGCTGATTGCGGACGGGCAGCAGTACGGCTTCGTGAACATCTCGGTAGTGGTGTATGGGGACACAAGCGACGAGTGCGACGACCACGCACGCGAGATCGTCGGCCGCATTGGCAATGCTGGTTTCGGAGTGTTGATTGAAAAGCGCAATCTGCCGGCGGCGTGGGCCTCGACTCTGCCTGGGCGATGGGATCAGCAGAAGCGATTGCAGTTCGTTGAGACCCCCGTTGTCTCAGACATCGCGCCGGTGCGCGGCGTTGCGGAGGGCAGCGACGTCAACCAATGGCTCACCCAGCAGCTCGGGCGAAAGGTCGGCCCACTCACGCTGCTCCCGACCCGTCACCGGACGTTGCAGCGCATCACGTTGCACGACCCGAGTGGGAAATCGCACACGCTGATCGTCGGGCCGATCGGCGCCGGCAAAACGATCTTTCTCAATTTTCTCGTTTCGCAAACGGGCCGCTTCGCGCCGCGGCGGATCAAGTTCGACAAGAATCGTTCGACGCGCATTCCGACCATGTTCGCTGACGGTAAGTTCGTCGATGCAACGGGCAAGTTCGCGGCCGCGACGCAGGTCAATCCACTCTCGATGTTGGTGGACCCGCGGCACTACACCTACGTGTCGGGCTGGGTTCAGATGGCAATCGAAGGCGACGGCGAGGATTTCCGCTGCACCCCGCAACAAGAGCGGACGATCTACGAACGCGTTGTCACGCTTGCACAGGGCTATGGCCCGGAGTTCTGGACGCTGTCGTTTTTGACGACTCTATTGCCCGTAGAGCTGCGCGATCGCCTTCAGATCTGGACGAAAGGCGAGAAGAACGGTCGGTTCTTCGATCACGTCGAAGACGCGTTCTCCCTATCCGACGACCTGGCGATCGAGATGGGCGAGCTATTCGAAAGCTATCCGGTGGCCGCCGCGCTGTTCATGGACTACGCGTTCTACCGCATCTCGCAATGGCTGGACGGAAAGCGCGTCACGATCATTGAGGTCGAGGAGTGCGGCTTCTTCTTCCGGTATCCGCGCTTCTACGCGCGCCTGGAGATGTGGGCCGTCACGATTCGCGGGCTGAATGGGACGCTCGTTATGGCGACTCAATCGCTGAGCCAGCTCGAGCGCGTGCCGAACTTCGAGATCTTGAAGGAGAACATCCAGAACTTCTTCTTCCTGCCGAACCGCGACGCGCGCAACAACAAGCGTCTCTATCGAGATGTATTTGGCCTGACCGACGACCAGATCGACATGATCAGCGATGGCATCCCGAACCGAGACTACTTATGGGTCACGCCCGACCATTCGCGAATGCTTCAGGCGAAGTTTCCCAAGGAGGCACTCGCGATCTTGCGTGCAGACGGTGCTGCGCAGCGCACGCTTGACAAGCATCTTGCGAGCGGCTCGCCGACCTGGCGTGAGGACTATCTGAAAGAAATTGCAACCGTCGACTGAATGAATACCATGATGCGCAATTTGCCCCCTGCCAAGCAGGCGCTGTACCGCGACACGTTCGCGCTCACATCCGACGAAATCAAGAAGGTCGCCATCGGTACGCCCGCTCGCGTGTGGCTACGAGCGTTGCCAGATGGCGCGCAACGGCTTCCTGGGCGACATCCGCAGGATGCACACACTGCGCTATTGATTCGTTCGTGACCGCGCTAACAACTCATCGTAAGGAGGCCAAATGAAAAACATGCGGACTTTTCGCGCTGCTGTCGTCGCGGCGTCGATGTTTATGACGCAACATGCGTTCGCACAGTTAGTGGTGTTCGACCCGACGAACTTCGCACAGAACGTAATTACGGCAGCCAAGGCCGTCAAGGGCGAGATATATCAGAACACAAACATCCTCTACCAGTATCAGATGATGATGAACGATCTGCTCCAGGCTCAGAATCTGAACCCGGCCGCCTGGAAAGCGGCGTATGACCAGATCACTGGGGACATCAAAAAGGTCAATGCGCTGGTGGGAACTCTGCAAGGGCTCTACGGGGACCTGAACAAGGGGGGCGAGTGGGTGACCCAGGTGCAGGGTTTGATCAGCCGGTCTGGAAAGTCGAACGCGCAGTGGTTCTCCGACATGAACACGTTGTTCCAACAGAACGACAAAGTCGCGCGGAACCTGTTCCAGATGGGCTCGAACATCATGCAGCACACAAGCGACCTCGCGGTTCGCCGGCAGCAACTGCAATCGCAGCTTTCGATGTCGCCGACTCAGCAGGCGACCGCTGAGATCACGACGCATTACCTCGACATCGTGACGAGCCAGAATGCGGACATCCTTCAGTTGAGCGCGGCGAAAGCCCAGAAGGATGCTCAGAAGGACGCGCAGCAGGCGGAGGATGACAAGGAGAAGGCTGCGGACGCTGAGAAGTTCATTTCCAAGCAACAGGCTGAGCGCGCCGCCTACGGGATCAATTCACAATGAGGCGCGGAATGATGCGTCAGTGGCTGCCGAGTGGCCTGCTTCTCATCGCGCTTGTGCTCCCGACAGTAGCCCGGGCTGCCCTGCAGGATACGCTAACCCAATTTGGAACAACCGGCTGGAGTTCAAGCTACGTGGTCGGCGAGGTCGCGAAGGGCGCGATGGCGGCAATCGAAGAGATCACGAAACTGATGACGGATCTGATCGATCTCGCAGTTACGGTCAGCAAGTCGCTTGAGAAAGATTCGGACAAGATGGCGGGAGGGCTTGCGACCATCACCATTATCGTGGCGTTTCTCCGTTTCGCAGCGACGAAGGATCCGGTTGCCGCTTGGGGCAGCGCCTTTGAAGACCTTGCCGTACTCGGCATCTTCGCGTCCGTCTATCTCGCCTACGGTACGTGGGCGCCCGGCTTCTACAAGTGGTTCAACGACTTGGCGGTCGCGGTCTCGGGGACCGACGCGCAATCTCTGCCAATGGCGATGGTGAAGTCGGCAGGGGCAATATTCGATGCGGTCAATGAAGCGCTGAAGGCCGAGCACTGGTGGAACTACGTCGCCCTGGTAATCAATCTGATTCCGCTTCTCGCCGCGTGGTTCATTCTGATGGTCGCATCGTTGGTGTTTCTGTTCTATGTCTCGCTCGGCACGATCCAGATGGCTGTTGCAATCGTGATGGGGAAAATTGCGTTCGCGCTCGGCATGTCGGAGTTTACGCGTGGTTGGTTCAAGAGCTGGCTCGATTTCACGATCGGCGCTGGCATGTACATGGTTGTTGCCGCGATTCTTCAGCGGCTGATGACCACCACGCTTGCGACGACATTCGGAAACACCATCTCGAAGGGGCTGACGACACCCTACGCTGGCTCTTTGACTCTCGATCTTTCGATCTTCGTTTTGATCCTCGCGTTCGAAATTCCGAAGTTTGCCTCGATGTTCGGTGGCGGCGCCAGCGCAAGCGGTGCGGCGTTCAAGAGCCTGACGAAACTGGCGACGAAGGGCATGGTTTGATGAGCGACGCGCGACTTTTTGCACCGGTCAACGCGGCCGAGCTTGTGAGCCGCAACGAGCGCCGTATCGAGCTGATCGCGCAATGCGCGAACGAGTCGTCGCGCGCGGAGTTTGATCGCAAGTGGATGGTGCTGATCCGGCGCTGTGCGGAGTGGTTCTCGTCCGTGCCGTTCGGCCCGGATCTGTACCGAGAGCCTTCCGGTGCATTCCGCTGGACGGTAGAAACGGCGTTCTATGCCATGCGGCTGGCAGGCGGGCTGAAGTTCGGCACGAACTTGACGTCGGAGCGCCGGCGGCGCATCGAGCCGCAGTACAACTTTGGTGTGTTTCTTGCGGCGATCTGTTCAGGATTAGACGAGCCGTACCGGCATTTCGACGTGGAACGAGCGACGGACTGCCAGGTTTGGAACCCGTCTGTCCACGGCGCGGTCGGGCCGTGGCTGGCGGGCACGAGCTATTGCGTGGCGCGGCGGGCGACCGCGCTGCCGGTGGAACGGATGCGCACCGGCATGTTGGCGCATGCGTTGGTCGGCACGGAGTTGCTGTCCGGCCTCGATGCTGAGGTGCAGGCGGAGATCTTCGGGGCGATCAATCCCACGCAGAGCCCGACGGGTGGTGTGGAGTCGCTAACACACAAGGTCGTGCGGCAGGCGGTCGCGACGGCTGCAGAGTTCGACCGGAAGGCGCAACGGGCGGTGTTTGAGCCTGTGACGTTTGCGGTCCCGTCGGCGATCCATGTGGCTGCCGAACTAGAACCGAAAGTCGAGTCGGCGCCGCCGGCGGCTGCACCGGCGCCTGCCCCGGCCGAGCACGTGACAGCGGATTCATCTGCGGCGGTCGCCGCTGCCGGAGGGGGTGCCCCGGCCGACCCGGAGATGCCGCTCGCCTCCGACTCGGAAGGCGCAAGGCCGCGTCCGGTACCGGCTCCGGTACTGCAGGGAGCACCGAAGGGGCCCGATGAACGTCAGATGGCGCTCGAGCTTCCGCCGGCGGCGGCAGTCAATCCTGCCGAGATTCGACGCGAGCCAGGTGCGGCCCCGGCCACGCCGGCAGGGGAGCGTTTTGACGAAATCCTGAAGGGCGCTCCGCGGATGATTTCCGACTTTTTTGCAGCGCTGCGGCAGGACGTCGCCGGCGGCAAGGCCAAGGTTCGGTGGGCTGAAAAGGGGCTCGTGGTGCCGAAGCGCACGATTGGCGGATACGGCGTCGCGAGCGACACGCTGATCGAGCATATGCGCAGGCGCAACCTGCTTCTTGCCAATGACCCTACCGAGGTGACGTTGGCGCCACGTATCGGTGAACTCATCCTGGAGCGTGGCGCATGAGGGGCTACATCAACCACTTTCGGCCGATCTACGAGGTACGCGCGACAATCGGTTGGCTGATTGCGCTCTTCGCACTGCCGCTCTCGGGCATGCCGTACGGCGGGGCCTTCGCGCTGTTCGCTCTCGCGTTGTTCGCGTTCCGCTCGGGGCAGGTCTGGCGCGCGCTCAAGTTTCGGATGGGGTTGTCGACGAAATGGCTGACAACGTTGGCCGTACCCACGTTGCTCGCGATCCAGAACCGTATGCGTGCTGAAGTGAACGCGATGTACCTCGGCACCGGGTTCGAATGGACGCAAAAGCACTGCCAGATGGCCCACGACATTCTGCGGATGCCGACCACCGAGATCCCTGGGCTGCCGAAGTGGTTGCCCAAGACGAAGGCCGGACGCGCGTTCGAGGAGATGATCGAGAACCTCTTTGCGCCGAAGGACAGTATTCGGGACCGGACGCCGCAAGGTGCATCGTGGATCCACGGCCTAGAGCCGGCGAAAGGCCACGTGCCGTTCCACTACAAGGCGATGGGCGGCCATACGGCGGTCGGCGGCACGACTGGCTCGGGCAAGACCCGGACCTACGAAGTCATCTCCACGCAGGTCATCCACTGCGGTGACGTGCTGATCGACATCGATCCGAAGAACGACAAGGAGTGGAAGGCCCGCGCCGAGCGCGAAGCCAAGCGTACCGGTCGAAAGTTCCTCTATTTCAATCAGGCGAAGCCGTCCGAGTCGATCCGACTCGAGCCGCTCGATAGCTGGTCCCAGCCATCCGAAATTCCGAGCCGCATTGCGCAGCTGATGGAGGAGGGACCATTCCGGGATTTCGCGTATCTGTTCATTAGCCGATCGGTCAACGGTGAACTGTACATCGGCGACAAGCCGAACCTGCGCTCGATCCTGAAGTACGCGCAGCTCGGCATTGACCCGCTGCTGGAGAAGGCGCTCAAGCGCTTCTTCATCGAAAGTGGACTAACCGACTGGGATGAGCTGGTAACGGCCGACACGGTCAAGATCGCGAACAAGCCGGGCTCCACGCGCGTCGACGCGATGATCTCGCTTTACCAGGCCCGGTTCGGCGCAAATGACCGGGGGCATGAAGCAATCGACGGCCTGATCGCGACGCACGTGCACGACCGCGAGCACTACATGCGAATCATCGCGTCGGCACTGCCGCTGCTGCAGATGCTCGCCACCGGGGAAACCGGCCTGATGCTCGCGCCGAAGGTCGACGACTTCGAGGACGAACGCGAGATCTGGACGATCGAGAAGGTGATTCGCCAGAAGGCTGTCCTTCACATTGGCCTCGACTCGCTGTCCAACAGCATTGTCGCGAAGGCCATCGCGTCGATGATCCTGGCCGACGTATCCGCGGTGTGCGGTTCGATCTACAACTTCTACGACTCGCCGCCAGAGGTCGTGCTGATCATCGACGAGATTGCGGAAGCGATCAACGAGCAGGTGATCCAAATCCTGAACAAGGGCCGTGGCGCGGGCTTCAAGGCGTTCGTGGCGTTCCAGACGCGTGCCGACCTCGAAGCCAAGCTGGGGAATGCGGCCAAAATGCTGCAGGTTTTGGGGAACCTGAACAATCAGATCATCTTACGCTTGGAAGATACCGACACGGCTGAGTGGTTCTCGAAGAAGGTGGGGGATACCGCGATTCGCAACCTGATCGTCTCGAGCAGTACGAGCAAGGCCAGCGAAGGCCACGTCGGCGAGTTCACCGGTTCGGTGACGCGGTCGCAGCAGCTGGAGGCAGTGCCGTTGATTCCGACGCGCCTGATACAGACCCTTCCGAACCTGCAGTACTTCATGCGGATATCGGGTGGCGCGGTG
This sequence comes from Burkholderia sp. MBR-1, assembly GCF_013822785.1. Taxonomy (NCBI): domain Bacteria; kingdom Pseudomonadati; phylum Pseudomonadota; class Betaproteobacteria; order Burkholderiales; family Burkholderiaceae; genus Burkholderia; species Burkholderia sp. MBR-1. The sequence continues at coordinate 78,569 of NZ_CP053613.1, read as the reverse complement.
TACCAGGGACGTATTCCAATTCTTACAGGCTAAACAACCAAGCATGTCTGCCGTATTCAAAAAGATCATTCGCGAGCACAAACTTTCCGCCCACCTCACCCCGGTGTTCACCTTCGCGCCCGAGCTCGAGCTGGTGTGCACGCGTGTCGCAGAGTTCGTCGGTGAGCACTTTATCGGGAGGGCAGAGCCGCTCGTCAAGGAGATGTTCGTGGACGGCCTCGCTGCATTCAAGCGTGTGCGCAAGACAGGTGATCCGCATGTCGCGTTCATGCAAGGCCTGTTCGGGTCTGCACACATGCTGTATGCACGACGCTTCGTTGTGCGCGATGGCGACCGCTTCCATGTCTGGTCGCCGATGTTTGAGCCGGTAACGGTGTTTGAATCCAGGTTCAAGCTGGCTCCGGAAATGGTGGACGAGCGGTGTCCGGAGAACGTCAGCCAGAAGTCGGCCGCGTTCCAGCTGGCTGCTCGCGCGCTTACCGGCGAGACCTTCAGACTGTACTTTGAGGAATACGATGTCGCTCACACATTTTCTGATTCGGACGCTGACGCGGCTTGACGACAATACCGTGAGCCGAGTGATTTCGACCGCGGCAGCTCAAGATGAGCCGACAGCCCCGCCCCCGGCAGAATTTCGTCAGGGGAGGAGCGCGATGGCGTACGCGTTGGCGATCTTCATTAGTCGGCGCCCCGTCCGTTTTTACGTAGGGCTGTCGGGCTTGATTGCGTTGCCGATCTACCTGGTCGGCACGCTTGTTGGGGACTTCTATGGCTGGTAGCCGGTTCGTCGGGCACATCAAAATGTGGTTCTTCTTCGTGCCCCTGCTGTCGGTTGTACTTATGCCTGTCGCTCCCGATACGTCCTTGTTCGAGATCCCCGATGACGAGGCCGCTTCCGTGGCGAAAAGCCTCGGGGAGGCTAGGACTGCGGACGCCATTGAAGCTACGAACCGAACGTTCAAGCACTATTTCATCGAGTCCGGTCTCGTGGCGGCGTCGTTGGATTCGACTGGCGGATCGCAGATTGAGGACGGCGGCGTGGCAGGCTTCGCTAGCCGGTGGGTCCACAACTTTTGGCGTCTCGTATACCGGATGGTGTATCGGCTCACGGTGATGAAGCACTGGCTGTTGGGTGTGCTGGTGTTCGGTATCGCAATGTTCATCGACGGGACGGTGCGCCGCAAAGTCAGAGCCGCCGCCGCCGGATATGTCAGCCCGCTGTCATTCCATCTGGCGGGTCACGGAATATTGTTGGTGTTCGGCGTGACCTTCACGGTGCTGATCGCACCGGTTCCTCTTCTCGCGCCATATTGGCTCGCGATCGCAGCGTGCCTGGGCGCGCTTCTCTGGAAGGCGGCATCCTCGTATCAATGACGGCGTAAAGCTACGGTTTTTCGTCGAGCTTTCTGCTTTTTGGCCCGCAACCGGTTGAATGCTGCATCGGCCTCTGAACCGAGAAAGGCTATTGAACAAGACGACGTTTTCGCCTGTTCGGTGCGACTGGCGGGCTCACAATGAATCATGGTCTACGGTCCTCCGAAAGCTCGACTCCCCGGAGAGCTTTCATTGTTGCCCCCTCTCCCCGGAGGGGGCTTTTTTTGTTCGGCGCTGGCTACGCGCTGCGAAAGCCGCGCGAAATCGTTCACGTTTTGGGGCTCGTATCGCGGCACAGGCCCGCAAAAATAGACCCAAGCCGCACGTGCGGTTAGTCAACTAGAAAGGATCCACATGAGCACGATCAACGACGAAGCGCACGTCGGCACCGATACCGCGGACGTGGCGGTCGACCACGCTGCTGCATCCGAACTGCCAGGCAGCGATGTGCCGGCCGCGACCGGCGGCCCGGCCGTGAACGATGGCCGGCAGACGACGGATGGCGCAGACGACGGAGATGTCGAGCGGGAACTCGACGAGATGGAGCGATCCGCCGGCATTCTCCAGCGAGAAGGGCTGATCAGCGCAGAGGAAGCGGTCACCAAGCTGGAAGAAGTCGCGCGCACCCGGACGCTGTTCCGGGATCTGCCGCCTGAGCAGCGTGCGCGGATCGTCCAGCGCCGTCGCGAGATTGGCCGCGAACTTATGAACAAGCAGCTGTCTGGCGCTGCCGTCGTGGCCGCTCGTGTCACGATGAAGCATACGCGGTTGAAGCCGCTTTTCGAGCAATGGTGGCCGTATCTGAACCGGATGACGATCAACATGCAGCGCTTCGGCCGTGCGACCTACGGCGCGAGCGAGCAGGGGATAGTCAGCACTTGGTTTGAGAAGCAGCTGGAGCAGCTTGAAGGGTACGTGAACGAACAGCTCGACGTTGCGAAGGGCTTTCGGGAAAAGACCGAAACCGAGATGCGCGCGCGTGGCGAGACGGTATTCGAGCCCACCGTGACGAAGCCCTCGCTCGACATCGAGGTGGAAGCGTACTCGCGGTTCTCGATGCGCCTGCTTACTGTGATCCTGAAATTCGACGAGGTGATGGATCACTTCGACTTCCTCGTTTGGAACGGCATTCGTGACCAGTCCGACGTCGACGACGAGACTGCGCGCTTCCTGCGCAAGTTCCATCCGGTCGGCCTGCGAGGCTACACGACTCACCTGAAGCTGATGAACACCGTTCGCGGTAACTGATCTGGAAGCTAGGTGCCATGCTCGACGAGTTGAATCCGCAACAGCGCGAGGTGGCACTTCTGCGCCGCCACTGCCTCGCGATCGCGTGCCCGGGCGCGGGCAAGACGAAGATGAGTGCCGCGAAGGCAGCTTGGCGGCTGCAGGACCCAACCGCGATGGTGGGTGCCGTGACCTTTAGCAAGGACGCGGCCGTTGAGTTGCGCGAGCGCATCCTTGCGCTGGCGCCGCCAGATGCCAAGCGGCGCCTATTTGCCGGCACCTTCCACTCGCTCGCATACAAACAGCTTCACCGACCAGGTCGCGGCCGGCCGGACATAGCTTCGGACGGGGATCGTCTGGGAATGCTCGGACGGGTGCTCGCGGAGTTGGGATACGACTGGAAGGTCGAGGAGGCTGTACCGATCATCGAGCGGATCAAGATGAACTTCGGCCGGGCCGATGAGGGTTCGGCCGAGGCCACGCTTTATGCCGCCTACCAGGACGCGCTGGAACGCAATGGCAAGATCGACTTCCAGGATATGTTGCGCCTCGCCGTCGAGCAGATGCAGAGAGGGGACATTACACCTTATCGGTTTACCGACCTGCTCGTCGACGAGTTTCAGGATACGGACCCCTTGCAGTTTCGTTGGGTCGAGCTACACGCGCGCGCTGGCACACATGTCACGGTGGTTGGTGACGACGACCAGAGCATCTACGGATTCCGGGCGGCTCTGGGTTTTGGGGGAATGGAGAGATTCGCGAGCACGTTTGAGGCGCAGCGCGTGGTGCTCGGGAGCAACTATCGCTGCCGGGCGGAGATTTTGGCGGCCGCTGATCTGGTGATACAGAACAACATCGACCGTATGCCGAAAGTCCTCCATGCGGCGCGCGGCGCCGGCGGCGCCGTCGCGGCGCGTCGATTCGACGACGAGTATGGGGACGCGGTAGCTGCGCTTGAGGTCCTTCACCCCAAACTGGCTGCCGGCGCGAGCTGTGCGATTCTCGCGCGTACCAACCGGATCCTTGATCCGATCGAATCGGTGTGTCGATCACACGGGGTGCCCTACTACCGGGCGTCGGGCGGGTCCGTGCTCAACAAGCCGCAGGCCGCGCTGATGTGCAATCTGCTGCAGGTTGTCGAAGGCCACAAGCAGAACGGTATCGACGCCGTCTTGGGGTACATGGGCATGAGTTCCTACGACCTCGGCGCCTTGCACAAACGCATGGGCACGGCTTTCGTCCAGTTGCAAAAGCAGGAGCTGGTCGGCCTCGGATTGCGAGAGGACACAGCGACAGCGTACCGGGCCTTCATGAAGCGTCTCGGAGAGTGGCAGGCGTTGTGCCAGCGATCGTTCCATTCGCTCGCGCTCGAAGGCGTCTACGAGTGGATGATGACGTATGCCAAGGGCGACGTTGCGATCCGGGCGATTCAGTGCATCTACGACGTGGTGAGCCGCCTCAACGGCTCCTTTACTGAGCGAATTGAGTTTTTGAAGCGGGACAACAACAAGCCGGGCGACGGCGTCCTGGTGTTGACGACGATGCACAGCTCGAAGGGACTGGAGTACGACCACGTCTGGATCAGCCGATCGGAGGAGGGCGTGGTGCCGGACGACAAGAGCCCGGAGTCGGAAGAGCGACGCCTCTTCTACGTCGCGATGACGCGCGCCCGCGACAGCCTGACCATTTCATCGATCAAGAAGAACCCAGTTTCGCGCTTTGTGATCGAGTCGAGAATCGAACAGACATCGGCTGCATGACGCGGTCGTTGATGCTTAGGTGAAGGCGCCGGCCATGGGCACTGTGACACCGTGTCTCGCAGTCTACCGTGGTGCGACCAAGAGAAAGCCGAGACGGCGACAATTATTCAGAAATCGGCCGCGTGAAGCGGCCAAATTGGGGCAGTTTGCGCACTGTAGATCGTTGACATTCGCCAAAGCGATGGTCCGCGACTGAATTTGCCGTACGGCTACTTCGAATCCCGTTCGACCGTCAACGTCAATGCGTAGTGCCCATCAGGGAAGGAAGCGGTAATCGCACCCTGTTCGGGAAGGTCAACTGATAAGTTGGTGAGAGGCAGCCCGCCAGTAACGCGCCGAAGCTGGCGGAGGGCCTTCACTGAGCTGCACCCTGCGATTCAAGGCGTTCGGGTGCAGTCTCTCGTTCAGCGCGCGCGTTCTCGATCACGAGTTCGCGGGACACGCGACGGAGTTGCCCATTGAGTGCAGCTTGCTGGCCAAGCCGGATCGTGCCGCAATAGAACACGTTTCCGAGCACACGGCCGTTGATTTCGAGCATGTCGCGAGCGTGGACGTCGCCCTCCACGAGTCCATCGATCCGGACGATTTCGCCCTGTACCTTGCCCTTGACGATACCGCCGGCCCCGACGTGCAGCAGGCCCTCGGTGGAAATGATGTCGCCATTCGCGAGGGCGAATACGCTCAGGCCGTGGTCGAGGATCATGTTGCCTTCGACGACCAGGCCGGGCATGAGGACCGTCACGTTGTTCGGTTTCGCTTTCATGGTGTGCCTCATTCAGAAGAGTGGAACGTCGCCGGTCTTGGCGGGTGTCGAAGATTTCGAGGAGTGCTCGGTCTTCGTGGCTTCGTTACGCGGTGTCGATGCTGTCGCCTCGGTGGTAGCCGGCTCCTGGCGCGGCCGAGCGGGTGCACGATGGACCCTGCGCGGGGCGGGTTTCGGCTGCTCAGACGGCTGCGCCGTTGGCGGCGCCTCGACGGGTGCTGAGGTCGCCGCGGGCGGTGTCGGCGGGGGCGTTTGAACGGTTGTGACCTGTCGCTGGCTTGCGGCCGGATTCGAGGCCGCGCGCGCGGCTCGGATCGACGACGTGGCGGCCTTTTCCAAATCGGCCACGGGCGCAGCGGCACTAGCCGATGGCGCCGATCCATCAGCGTCTCCGGTCCGCAGCGCTCGCACGTCGACGCGGGGCTGGTCGGCCGGCATGCCGGCGGTCGGCTCGGTAAAGTCCGCACTGGTGAGCGGCCGTTGGGAGTCGCGCGTTGTCGAGGCCGCTGAGGGCGCCGGCGGAGTGGCCGGAGTTTGTGTGGTCGACCGCTCAACGTGTACTACCGCCTGCGGCGGATGGGGCGCGTGCCAGAGCTTCGCCGCGCTGACGCCCGTGAGTCCCGCCCCCGCTACGACAGCAAGGACGATCGCGGCCGGCCGGCCGAGTTTTCTCCCGGTAGAAGAAAGTCGAGCGGTAACGCGCTCGCGCGTCGATTCCTGTCGGTCAGGAGCAGGGAGCGCCAGGACGTGGCTGTTGATGTCGATGACGACCGGTTGCGACGAGTATTGGGCATGTAGCGCCTGGATCTCTCGAATGTCCAAGATTTCCTCCGTGGATGATCGGCATACCGCGACAGTGTCAGAAGGCGCGGCAGGCTCAAGACGAGCTTATTCACCGGATTCCAATGTCAAGCCGGTGGGGCGTGCTGCAGGTGCTGTCGCGTCAGTCGCGCGCAGTGCCGTCGGCGTCGAATCGGTCGTTGTCCGGGATGCACACGGTTCGCACGTGCAGGATCCGGCCTTCGGCGTTCTTGAGGATGTTGGCTCGGTCCTGGGGCGTGATCTTTTCCGCGAGCTGGGCCTCCATCGACGCCACGAACAGGCGGTCGTACTGGGTAAGGCACCTGACGAGCAGGCCGGCCAGCGGCCGCGTCACCTTCAATTCGATCTGTTCGTACGGGAAAGTGAGCGCGCGCGCGTTGTGCCGTTCGACCCACGCGGTGGCTTTCCGCATCCAGTCGGCGGTTTCCCGCAGGGCGGTCTGGACGGCCAGTACCTTGCCGCCGCGCGCAACGGCGATCTTTGCCGCGCAGAAGTTGTAGTCGCTCCGGATGAACGTGCGTGCGAAGACAGAGCTGTAGTGCAGGATCGTGACCGCGTCGGAATCCGGCACGATCTTGTCGATACGGCTGTCGCTCGTCAGGCGCTGGATTGGCTTCAATCCGGTAGACGTGGCGAGGCGCACCGGCGACTCGTCGGTGGGCGGGGTATTTTGCGTGGGCGTGTCAGGTTGCCCGCGCCCTTCGTGCGGTGGTTCGAGAACGGCAGACATGATTTTTTCGGGTGGTCTCTCTCATCGATGATTCTGAGCGAGGCACACGATGTGCGACCCGGCAAAAGCGAGCCTGCTTTCGTGAGCTTTTCGGGGATTGCGGGCGGAGATATTCGCGATACTGACTCTACTTCTCGCGTCCCTGACGCATCGACCTTGACTTCGCTGGCCGAAGTCCATCTTTTGTACAAGCCGTGCCTATCGGCATGCTCCGACTGGTTGGCAACCAGTGTGGAATTCATTTCTGATGAGCGCCTCGCCCGTGCTCCCCATTTCAGTCATAAAACTCGTTGCTGGCCGCATTCATTTGCGCCGCGACGTCGTTCGACCCCGGACATCGGGTGTCTCTCTCCAGGCCTCTGTCTGGGTAGAACGACTGTAGTCGACTGAGCCGTGAACCTGCGTCGGAATGGCACTTCCGAAAATGGGCTGTAGCGCAGCGTGACCATGCTGTGCGAGGACGACCTAACGTCCTCTCTATGAGCCGACCGGCTCCCTGAGCACCACGTCCCCGGAAGGGACGTGGTGCTTGGGTCATTTAACCGAATCCACGAAGCGCGCTCCTCTGCCGAGGAACGCGCTTTTTTTTCGTCTTTTTTTTTCTGTCCCGGAGGTGCGTGTGCTTCCCAATCGTCTCAATTCCCGGATTGCCGACGTGATCAGTCAAACGATCGCCGAGGAAAGGTCGACCACCGACACGACGACACCCGCCTGGCGGGAGCGTTGCGAAGTGGCCCAGGTCGCGATGTTCACCGACTCCGACCGCCGGATTTTTCTGTCCAGTATCGCCAACCGCCGCGGAGAGGCGGCCGCCAACGCGCTCGAGCAATCGGCGGACGCGTTGCGCACCCAGGCGATCTTCCAACTTGCGAGGAAACCTTCATGAATGCAGTTGTCAGTTTGATCGGCGGCCCCGTACGGAGCGTCGTCGAAGAGCGGGCGATGCGCCCGCCCGTGATCGGGAAGATCCGACCCGGCATCAAGGTCCTGACCTCGGCCGCTCGGGGCAATCCGGATGCGGTCGCGCTGTACGAAGAGATGGTGGCCGCCGGCGACTCGTTCGAGACGATCGGCAAAGCGATCGAATCCCGTTGTCGGCTCAAGCATGCGCTGGCGCCGCGCAACACCGATTACTTCACGTGCCGCCGCTCCGACTTCAACAATCCGGACGTCGCCGACGAGATTCTCCGGCTCTACGGTGAGAATCGAGGGCAGGGCATCCGGCTCTACCGCTTCCCCGTGCTATTCGCCTTCAACGACTGGATGCAAAACATCCCGAATGAGATGGCAGCGTGGGGCTCGAGCGGTCGGAAGTACTTCTCGCAGTACGGACCCGATGGTCTGCGCTACTGCAAGACGTATGCAAAGGTCGAGCGCGATCCGCGGGCACAGCGTGCGGCTCGCCATTTCGGCGGCCGCGACGTGATTTTCCGGCAGGATGATGCGATTCCCGATGGCATCTGCAACCCTGAGCAATGCCCGCAGTACCAAAGCCGGCAATGCAACCTCGGTGCCCAGTTCATCTTCGCCATTCCCGATATCAAGGGACTGGGTTTGATTGAACTCCCGACGAACTCGATCTACGTTCTGCAGAAAGCATACGCGGCGATGAAGACGGTCCAGCTGGCTCGCGGCAAGCTGACCGGCACGAAGTTCTGGATCTCGAAGCGGGAATTCGACATCACGCGGATCAACGAGGCGGGCGACGCGGTGCGTCAGATGCAGATGCTGACCGTGCTCGATGCGGATATCGACATCGGAGCACTGCTCGACGGTGCCGAGGACGCCACGGCACCGATCGAAGGCGCCGGGCGGCCCACACTGCCCGACTCTGGCAGCACGGTGATTCACCTTCACCCGTCGGAGGGAGAAAGTCCCGCCATGCGCGCTGATCAGGCTGTAGCCGCCGACGGCCCCCCCGAATCGATGGACGAAAAGCGCCATCGCATGCAGGACCTGCTGCAGCGCCTTCGCTTCGTTGAGGAAGACCAGCGCAAGGCCTTTCGCATCTACGGCCACTTCCGATTCGGACGCGGCTGGGTGGAGCGCCCCACCGACGTCGACAAGATGATCGCGAGGCTGACGACGGCACTGGAGGACCCGACTTCACTTCAAAGTGAAATCGGAGCCGCGGTCGAGTCGTACCACGGCACGTAAATGACACCCCTTTCGCCGGCCCTTTGGGGCCGGTGTCCTTTTCTACAGCGCGATCCGGAGAGCCCTTCAGCAAAGCAATTTGCTCAAGTGCTTTCGACCGCGTGTCCCACGCATCGAAATCGTCCGCGCAAGCGGCATCTTTTTGACCCATCCCTCTGGAGGATCCCATGCGCCGTATCGGCAACATCACGGCGTTTTTCGGCGCCGCCGACGTGTTCAGTAATTGGCACCCGTGCAGTTTCACGTTCCACGACGTCACCTTCAACTGTGGCGAACAATTCATGATGTACGCGAAGGCCATGCTGTTCGATGACCACGCAACGGCGGAAGCAATCCTGTCGTCGACATCGCCACGCGAGCAGAAGCGGCTTGGCCGTTCGGTACGTGGTTTCTACGAGGCTCGTTGGATTACGGCGCGCGAGAAGATCATGTTCGTCGGCTGTCGTGAGAAGTTCCGACAGAACGAAGCGCTCGCGATCGCGCTGCGCGCGACGGGGACGTCGGTCCTGGTAGAGGCGAGCCCGTATGACCGGATCTGGGGCGTCGGGCTCGGCGAACAGGATCCTCGCATCGCTGATCCGTCCGCTTGGCTGGGGTTGAACCTGCTCGGCAAGGCGCTCATGCACGTGCGGGACGCGCTTTCTCGGTCGTAACTTTCCTTCTTGCGCCGGATGCCGGCGCAGACCTATCTCTGGCTGCCTGCGGGTGGCCTTTTCTTTTTCTGGAGGCGTTGATGAAGATCGCGCATTTTTCTGACTTGCATTACGCGCATGAACACCTCGATGAGGCTGACCGGTGCTTCTCGCATGCGGTAGCTGATGCGATAGCGCGCGAGGCCCAGGTGGCGGTGATCAGCGGTGATTCGACCGACCATCGGCTCGACGCCCATGCGCCGGCGCTGAACTCACTCGCGACTCAGGTGCACCGACTTGCGCAAGCGATGCCGGTGCTGATGCTGCAGGGCACGTTCTCGCACGAGCCGCCCGGGACTCTCGACAACTTCGCGCTGATGGGCGCGCGGTATCCGGTGGCCATTGCGGACCGCGTCTGTCAGGTTGCTCTCTACAATGGAAACTTCTGGTTCTCGCGTGGGCCGGTCTTCGACGAGGACGAAGTGCAACACCATCTGTGCAGCGAGCCCGAAGCGGTCTTTACCTGTCTTCCGACGATGAACAAAGCAGAGCTGGCGCTGCGCGTCGGGTCGCTGGCGGCGTCGACAGATTTCGCGGATACCCTCGTGGGGTTCCTCGCTGCAGCCGGCCGGATCAATGCAGCATTTCGAACGGTAGGCGTCCCGACGATCGGAGTGTCGCACGGCACGGTGAACGGTTGTCAGACGGAACACGGTGTCACGATGGCAGGATTCGACCACGAATTCAGCCTGAGTGCGCTGTTTGGTGCGGAGTGCTCGGCGTTCATGCTGGGTCACATCCACAAGTACCAGACGTGGGAGCGTGAGGGGCGCCTCGTGGGGTATCCGGGCTCGATCGGGCGTTTCCACTACGGCGAGCTCGGCAACAAAGGCTACCTCTCGTGGGAAGTCTCGGCGACCGATGCCCATGCGGTGCTGGTTCCGACTCCATCTCGTGAAATGGTCTCTGTTGCTTTTGACGGGCCGCCTGATACGAACGAGCTGGAAGCACTCGCGGCCGCATCCGCGGGGAAGTTCGTGCGTATCCGCTGGCAGATCGACGAAGAGCATAAGCAGCTGGTCGACCGCAAGGCGATCGAAGAGATGTTCTCGACGGCCGCCGGCGTGAAGCTCGAGCCGCGCGTGCTTCCTGTCATGCGTAGCCGGGCAGAAGGGATCAGCACGGCACCGACGGTCGACGCGAAGTTAACCCGATGGTCTGAGCTGGCGGACGTCGATGCTGTCCCGCTGGTTGATCGGCTGCAGCTGCTCGAGGCCGGCGAACCCGACGCGATCGCGCAAGCGATCCTAGCGCGTTTAGCCAGTGCTGATGAGCCCGCTGGAGGTCAGTTCGGCACGCCCATCGTCGAGCCGGCTTTGTCGCTGGCCACGATGGCGGCTATCTCGCCGGCCGCTGACGAACCATCCTGGCTCAGCGACGATCTGTTTGCGGCGTAGCTTTGCCCATGGACGGTTTGCATTCCGTCACTTTCGAACACTAGCCGTGTTCCGATAGCCCGTGTGGCTATCGAAACAAGGTTCACCCCGCGCCCGTTGGCGCATCGAACGCAGCATCCGCTGCATCCATTTTCTTTCTACCCTGACGGGGCGTGTTCCCCGTCAGGGGCGCACTCCGTCTTCATTCCGGAGTGTGCTCATGTTTGGTCTATATCCTGCCGGCGTCCGTTGGGCGCAATTCTATACCGCGTCCACCGACGCAAAGGCGCTGCAGAAGTGCCTCGTCGACCACGGTGGGTGCACTGCAGCTCTCTTTCATCAACCGTTCGGTGCTCAGCGCGGCGCCGTCATCGCGCAACGCGATGGCCTGTTCGTCCTGACCCATGTGATCGACGCCGACCAGGCTGAAATCGTGGTCACGCCGGGCGTCGAGTTGCAGAACCTGATCTGGTCGTTCGACTCGGGCTACTCGGGTCAGTGGTCGGGGCGCGAGCTGCAGATCCTTACGGGTTGTCCCGATTGGGACGCGGTGCTCAAGCAGACGTCGGACGCATTCCGTCGCCTCTGCGGGACGGTGCAGGCCGCTGTTGATGGCACGTTGGGCAAGCCGGCTTCCCGGCCCGAGCCGACGCTGACGATCGACGACGATGATGTGCCGTTCCTGCCTGACGACTATCTGCAGCCCATCACGCTTGCGGAGATCCAGTCATGCGACCACTGAAACTGTTGCTCGAAGGGTTCCATGGCGTGCGGGACGGGATGAAACGCGACAGCGTCGAACTCGACCTGGAGTCACTGCCCAACGGACTGATCGCGTTGACGGGGCCGAACGGCGCTGGCAAGACGACGATCATGGACAACCTCCATCCGTACCGGATCATGCCGTCGCGCGCGTCGAAGCTCTCGGTCGATGCGTTCTCGTACTGGGATCACATCTGCGGGGTGCAGGCGCGCAAGGAGTTCGAATGGGAGCACGATGGCTTGCGCTATCGCTCGACCTTCGCATTCCGCAAGCCTGGCAAGACCGGCAAGGCGGACTACTTCCTGTTCTATCGCTCGACCGATGGCGAGTGGCGGCCAGTATCGCTGCCGGATGGCACCGTGTCGGATGGCAAGGGTGAAACCTACGATCGATGTGTTGACGCGATCTGCGGTTCGCTCGAGTCGTTCTTCACGAGCGTGTTTTCGGCGCAGAACCGCCGGCCGCTCGCGTCGTACGGAGCGAGCGAGATCAAGGCGTTGCTTGCGGAGCTGTTGAAGATCGATCACCTCCGTGCGTTGTCGACGAAGGCTGCGGAGGTCGCGAAGGTGCTGGCCCGGCAACTCGGTGTGGTGCAGCAAGACCTCACCGCATTTTCTGGAAAGCGTGAGCGGGTCGATCAGACGCGCAATGCGATCGCGATGGACGTTTCGGAGATCGCAAAAGCGCGCGAGCAGCGTACGGCAGCCCAGGCAGAGATCGCAACACTGACGCAACAGCACGCCGTGCTGGTTGCCAAGCAAGGCGAGAACGGAGGGGCGGCGGCGCGACTCGGGGAACTGGGCGCGCGTCGCAACGAGCTGCGGACTTCGCTTGATGTCTTGGAGAGTGACGGGCAGGCGGAGCAGCAACGGTTGCTGCAGCGCGCGACGGCGATTCGTAACACGATCGCCGGCCATGCAGCGGTTGTTCGGCAACGCGAATCCATTCTTGGCGCCGCAGCGGATCGCGACGATGCACAGCTTCGGCTCAGCAAGGCCGAAGCACTGATCGAACCCTTGCAGCGCGCGATCGACGAGCTCGACGCGAAGCGACTGCGGGCAGCAACGGTCGGATCGACGCTTTCCAGCCTGCAATCGGAGGGCACGACCAAGGCCGACCTGATCAAGACCCTGACCGAGCAATCGGCTGTCATCGGCTCGGTGCCGTGTGCGGGGATGGACATTCACATGACGTGCCCGTTGCTCGCGCAAGCGAGGAGCGCGGCACAGCAGGTTGACGTCCACACCATCTCGTTGGATGACCTTCGGACCCGGTACCGCGGCCATAAGGCGGAACTGGATCAACTGGCGCCGGCTGTCGAGGCGTTGTCTGTGACGCGCGCCGAACTGCAACGCGTCAATGCGGAAATCTCGGCGGCCCGGCAGGCACTGCAACGCGCAACCGAACTTGCAGCCCGAAAGCCGCTGCTCGATGCAGCCGAAACCGGGATTCAACAGGGCCAGGCGGAACTTGCCTCGCTCGATGTTGAGCGAGGCGAGGTGTCGAAACGCCGGGAGGCCGAGACGGCGAGGCTCAACGGCTTGTTGCGGGAAGTCGAGGCGGAGGTGTCGCGCGTGGCTGCGGTCGATGTGGCGCAAGCGATTGCGGATGTTGATCGCCAGTTGGCGACTCGACGCGAGACCTGCACGGGGCTGGATGCCAGGATCGAAGCATTGATCAGGAGTCAGGCTACGGGAGAAACGACGCTGGTGACGCTCGAGCGCGAGCTTGAGGGCTTCTCAGCGACGCAGGCACTCGCAGAGCGCATCTCGGACGAGATCGCGAAGTGGAAGCTGTTGGCGAAAGGGCTGGGCAATGACGGCGTGATCGCGCTGACGATCGACGACGCGGGTCCGGCGCTGACGCAGACGGTGAACGACCTGCTGCTTGCGTGCTACGGCACGCGGTTCACGGTCGAGATCCAGACGCAGCGCACGTTGGCCAATGGTGAGACGCGCGAGGGATTTGAAATCCTCGTGCACGACGCCGAGAGCGACAGCAGCAAAGCGGTCGGCGTGATGTCCGGTGGTCAGAAGGTGTGGATCAACGAATGCCTGACACGCGGCGTCGCCCTGTATATCGCGGCTAACGCGGGACAACCGTACGAGACGCTCTTTAGCGACGAGTCGGACGGTCCGCTTGATCCCGATCGCAAGGTGCAGTTCATGCGTATGAAGCGCGAGGTGCTGCGTCAGGGCGGGTATGCGCGAGAGTTTTTCATCTCGCAAACGCCCGACCTGATTGCGGAGGCCGATGCGGTCATCGACGTGGCCGCACTCGCGAGGTAGTGCAGCACACATTTTTAACCCTGGTGGGGACCGCTCCCCACAGGGGCGTTCCTCGCCTTTTTTCTTTTCGAGGAACGCAATGAAACTGAAGTCCAACTCTGTTGCTCTGCATCGAAGCCTGACGGTTTCGGTTCGCCCGAAACCCATCCGCATGGGTACGGAGCACGTCTACGAGCTGAACGGCTCGCGGCTGCGCGACGTGCTGGTGAATGGTCGCTGGGTGACGGTGGCGACAACGGCTGTCTCTGCATCCTGAATCGTCGAAGGAGGGATGCTCGATGAACGGGATGACGAACCTGGTGATGTTGCTGATCGCGTTGCACGGCGGTGCGCGGCCGTCGCCATCGGTGTACCGCTACGCGGCCGCTTCAGTGGCTGCTGTGGGCAGGCGGCCGCTGATGAGAACAGACGCCGTCATCTGCAAGGATGGGCTAGTCCACACCTTTCCTGCTGGGCAGCGTAAGCCCTGCATCTAAACCCCTGGCCTTTGGCCCCGCTCTCGGAAGAGATCGGGGCTTTTCCGTATCCACTATTTGAGGCTCTGATGAAGAAGCAAATTTCTTGGGCAGTACTCGCAGCATCGCTGTGCTGTTGTATTGCGATCGCGTTTGCCGGGCGGGCGCAAGCGGAAACTCTGCCGATGGTCGAAGTAGCGTTTTCGCCGGACGGCGGAGCAGAAAGTCTTGTGCTTCGCACCATCGGAGAGGCGCGTAAGTCGATTCGCGTACTGGCTTACTCGTTCACCGCTCCGGCAGTGACGCGTGCGCTCATCGCCGCGAAGCGCCGCGGAATTGACGTCGCGGTGACCGTCGACGCACGCAGCAACTTCGACCACGACCGGAGCGGCCGTGCTCGTGCGGCACTTGGGGCTCTAGCTTACGCCGGGATTCCGGTTCGAGTCGTGAATGTCTTCCCGGCACAGCACTCGAAATTCATCGTTGTCGACGGGGGGACTGTCGAGACTGGCAGCTACAACTATTCGCAGCAGGCGCGGTACAACGCGGAAAACGTCATTGTATTGCGCGGTGATACTGGCGTTGCCGACGCGTACCAGAAAAACTGGGAGGCGTTGTCGGCGCGCGGCCAGCTGTATCGCGCGCCCTGATTTTTTCACTTCTCAACCCACACGAGATCAACTCTCGTGTGGGGCCGTTCCCTGCGCTACCGGAGCAGTACTCGTTGCCTGAGTTCTGGTGAAGATGGAGTCGGCAGTCGACGCGCTCGTCGCGCTCGTCGCGCGCATTCCACAGGGATTCACACTTTCAAACGTGCTGAGCGGCGGCAACGCCGTGCTGTTCGACGCATTACCCGGTGTAGTGGACTAGCTATTCGCGGGCGAACGGGAAGTGATCCATCGGGAAGGCGGACGCATTTCGAACCTTTACCATGTGGGGCAACAAGGGTGGAACGGCGAGCCAAAATCATTCGATGTGGAAGCATGTCGAATTGGCCGGTACGGTCAGATACGCTTCGACCTTCGACCTTCGACCTTCGACCTTCGACCTTCGACCTTCGACCTTCGACCTTCGGCAGTCGTAGCGGAACGACACGGGTCGCATCACGCTGGTGCGCGTCTCGCCGCGTCGCTATTGTGCCTGACGTTCCTGGTCTGCATTCGCACGCGCGGTGGCGGCGTGGTCGGCATGGGCCGACACTGCACCGGACGTCGACGCAGCGATCGGAAGCGGCGGCGGCCGCTTCAGTGTCTTCATTTCTACGCATCCCTGATATGAGCCCTCGACTTCTAGTCATATTTCAGGTCCAGTGAAAATCTTCTTTTCTCAACATCAATAATGATGGTAAACAGTTTCCATTTTGGTTGATTTCGTGACAGGAAAAATCGTCGATGTTCGAGCAGCAATTCCAATAGCTTCCCATTAAGACTAGCACTGCCCAAAAACCATGAAGACTCGCCGTTTTCCGCGACGGCATCAAACTCAAATTTCGCCTGATCTTCGTCGTCCGCGAGTTGCGCGCGCATTATGATCGAGCGCGATCTAACAGGAGCAGCATCATAAAGCAACTGGCCAATCTGCCTGCATACATCAACGTCTCTGCTATCCATTGCTACCTTCCCGGACGAATTCTTAAAATACTAATGTGCTGGTTGATCATCTCCAACTGCGTACGTGATGTTAGCCCCTTCAGGCCGTCGGACGCCGGACGCAGCCGTCCATTGAGATTCATATCGGCACCTAACTCGATCGCCAGCGTATCGCCGGCGGTCACGTGCGTATTCGACCATGTGGTCGAATTGCCATTGGCGTGACCTTTGGTTGCATGCCATGCTAGCAGTGAATGCGATGCCATTTGGCTCGCGGAAACCGATCGACACGCCGAAGCGAGGACTTGCATCCTGTGTTGGTTGAATACAGGCTGCCCGTGCTATCCGCACCCTGCAGGTTCAGCCTGCCGCCATTGCAAGGTTCAGACCGGCCGCCACTAAACCCGTCGCGTCGATGTCACCGTTCGCATTGACGGTGTAGTTCTGATTCACGCCTGTTGATCCGTTTTCACGGGCCTCCTGATGGGAAGGTGATCTTGCATCGGACCCGGCACTCGCGTGTCGGGTCTTTTCACCTTGCTAGTTGCGATCTAGGGCTTAGAAAACGCCGATGTAGGCCAGAACGATAGCGCCGATCCGACTCGCGCATGCCAGAGCCACTGCCGTACGATCACGCGCGGTACGTGACGGAGCAGCGGGTGAGCGGGCAATAAAAGCAACCGCGTCGGTCGCCGCGATTGCCAAAGCCAGTACTGATTTCATGCTGGTTTTCCTAAATTCAAGGATATGAAGGCATGGATATGCCTCCCCCCTCAATACGGCACTTCCTCGAGATGTTTCACCCCCTCTCGCGAATTTGCTTGATGGGCGTTCGCCAGGGGGGCGATGTTGGTGTTCCGTGGACAGTCGATGTGGCGACACATATCCGCGATCCCATTTCGGTCTGTTTATGGGGCGTCTTACGAAGCGCCGATATCAGCGCTGTTCAGCAATGACGCAAGATCAGGCGCTGTCAGTGTCGGCGTGTCATGCGCCGTCTGAATTCGCGCGCGGCCGATCGTGAGGTTGCGAGAGTCGATTGAGATGCGCTCGATGTGGCGGCCGCGCGCAGCCTTCTCGGGGATTCGCCGGTATGGGTGGCCGCGATGGATGTAGTCCTCGAGGTCCGGCTCGGCGGAAACAACGTGGTGGATGTTGTTCTCGCTCAGTGCGACGCAGAGCATGGCGAAGGGAATCCCGTCCAACTCTCGATCCGCGATTCGATTTAGGATCCCGTCGCGTGTCTGGTGGTCGGAGATCAGGATGCCGCGCTGTCCCCGGTGGTTGTCGAGCTGCAGGACGACTTGTTTCGGATCGGCCGAGATGAGAAAGAACCTGTACCTACAGGCTGCCACGTCTCCGTGCGCGAAGTAGATAAGATCGGTGTACCGCGATTTGCAGTCCATATGAATGACCCGATAGTAAGGAAGCCGGCAACATTGCCGGCTTCTTCAGGCTATCGGCGCGGTCAAGAAGTCAAGTCGCGTCCGCGGCTTGCGGTGAAGGGGCCAAGGTCGCTCGAATCCTGATCACGGTCCGCTGGCTCGTTAAGCCCAACGCGCGCATGACGTCGTCATTGCTCTGACCGGCAAGCAGCAGGCGCCGGGCGTAGGTGTTGCGTAGGGTGCGCGGGCTCATGTCGGGCACGCGAATGGCGACCGCAGCCAGCTCGTCCCGAACGATCCGGCCGAGCATCTCGTCCGTCATCGGGCCGCCGGCGCGGGGTGACGGGAACAGGAGTGGGTTGCCGGTGGTCCCGGAGAGGTTTCGCCAGCTCACCAGCGCCCGCGCCGCAAATTCGTCGATGTTGATCCGACGTTCTTCGCGCGGTCCGCGCTTTGGTATCCGGAGGTGAGGCCGAGCCGGAGATAGGTCGAGATCAGCGGCGGCCGTGTGCCGGATTTCCTGTGCGGTGATGCCAGTCGACAGCAAGAGGCCGACGATCGCTCGGTTGCGCAACGCGCGATCGTCGAGTCCATCGATGGACCTGATCGAAGCCTGCAGTCGGTGGTCGTCGTCTTCGACGAGGTAGATCGGAACCGGTTCGTCGTCCGGCCACGTCTGCGACAACGTATAGACCGCCGCGGGATTCGTTTTCCGCACACCAACGTCGACCAAGTGTCGGCCGAGCCGATCAAGGAGCTTCTGGTACCGCAGACGTGTGGTGGTGCCAGGTTTGCACCGACGATCGAGATCGGCGAAGAACGACTCGAGGTGGTCGGGCCCGAAGGTGGCCAGCGACCGCCGGGCAGCGATCAGGTGGCGCATGAAGCGCTCGAACATGGCCTCATGCTGGACGATCGACCGAGGAGAGAACGCGCGCCGATCGGCGCCTGCCGCCTCGGTGCGTTGCCACTGCCGGTACGCATCGGTCGGTGCCGACAGCCAAAGAGTCGGATCGTCCATTTGATCTTATATACTGGATATTGGATACCGCAAGCATAACGCGAATCTACGATTCGCGCCCCTGGTCTTCAGGCGGATGGGGTACTGGCTCGGCTGCGCCGACGCGGCCACTGGAGCGTCGTCGGCATATTGCCGGCGCTTGGCTGGCTGGTTTGCGGTATGCCAATGTGCACAACACCAGTGGCCGGCCATGCTGATTGCTTCGAGCAACGACGGTCTCACACTTCGCCGCCGCGCTGTGCGGCCGATGACATGGAGCGCAGGTGGTCCCGGACACATTGGTAAGCGACCGGCAGCGGCTCTGCGGACAAATCCCAGTCGATCAAGGCGTTCAGATCCACGCCGGGCAGCGTGGTAGGCCCGATTCGAGGAAGCGCAGCTACGACAGCGGCTTCATTCCGGCTCTGGAAGCCGAGATCCGAAAAAGCCTCCTCTTCGATTTCGAGAAGTGCAGGCCATGTGACAAAGACTGTCAGGCCAGAAGTGCAATAGCGCGCCGTGATCGACATCACGACTCGGCGGAAGTCTTCGGTTGCGCGTTCGAGCGCGTGATCGAACAACACGGGATCGACTTCAGTATCAAATTCAAATTTTTCGGGCATCTCGAACAGTCCCATGGGGACAACATTGGTTGATACGCGGCCAGCCGGATTGACCACCCCGGCCGCGAGTGGGGCAAGTCGAATGTATCGAGTGCTGGCGTCCAATTCACCCCTGGACGGTTGGCGGCGCGATCTGAAACTGCGAGCGGTCTTTCCCGTCGATCCACGCTGGTGACCGGCCGCGGCCGCTCCAAGTTGCGCCGGTCGCGGGGTCGCGATACCGCGGCTGCACAGGCTGGCGCTTGCGAACCGCGCTCGTACCAAAGACTTCTCGCGTCGAGAATGCGAACTCGTCCACCAGTCGTTTGACTTCCTCCAGTGCAATCAAACGTTCCTCTGCCTTGGCGGCCTCAATTTCCGCTTCAAGAGCGGCGCGTTGTGCGAGAAGTTCGTGGAAGGTCGACATCTTTTCTCCAGTCGTAAATAGGAAATTGATATTGACGAGCATACCGGGCGCTCCCCGAAGTCAAGTGTCCGCGATCAACTGCACCGACTTGGGACAGAGGAGATTCAGCAAAACTCCCGTGACGTCGTCGGCAGCGCACCAAGCAACTCGGTCCTGTCGACGAGTTTGCTCGCGATCAGGTGCCGCACTTTCCCTTCCGCCTGCCACACACCGTACACGGCGAGCAATGCGGCGCCGAGCGCTTCCTTCCGAAACTTCTCCAGCAGTCCGGGCCAGAGAATCACGTTCACCTGGCCCGTCTCGTCCTCAAGCGTCATGAATAGGACACCGTTCGCCGTGCCCGGCCGTTGGCGTACCGTGACCAGTCCGCACGCGCGCGCGAGCTGCCCGCTGCGCAGCGTTGCGAGCTGCTCGGCCGACTGCAGTCGATCGAGCGCCAGGCGCTCGCGTAACAGCGCGAGCGGATGCCGCCCGAGCGTGAAGCCCATCGCGCGATAGTCCGTCACGATCTCGTGGCCCTCCGATGCTTGAGGCAGCGCCGGCACCGTGTCGTCGCGTTCGGTGCCGCGCAGCAGATCTCGATCAGGCACTGCAGCGGCCGCGAGCCATAGCGCCGCGCGTCGGCCGCCGGTGAGTGAGCAAAGGGCGTTGGCACGCGCGAGAACCTGCAGGTCGTGCCGATCGAGCCGCGCGCGCCGCGCGAGGTCCGCGACGTCGACGAAGGGCCGCGCTGCACGTGCGAGCTCGATACGGCCGGCGACATCCTCGCGCATGCCGCGCAACAGCGAGAAGCCGAGGCGCACGGGCGCCGACGTCGCCGGCCCTTCGAGCGCTGAATCCCATGTGCTAACGTTGACATCGACGGGTAGCACTTCAACGCCGCGGCGCCGCGCGTCCTGCAGCAGCTGCGACGGCGTGTAGAAGCCCATCGGCTGGCTGTTGAGCAGGGCGGCCAGGAACACGGCTGGTTCGTGCCGACGCAGCCAGGCGCTCGAGTAGACGAGCAGCGCGAAACTGGCCGCATGGCTTTCCGGGAAGCCGTATTCGCCGAAGCCCTTGATCTGCGCGAAGATGGATTCGGCGAACTCGCGGTCGTAGCCGCGCTCGAGCATGCCGCTCACCAGACGTTCGTGGTACGGCTCCAAGCCGCCCTTGCGTTTCCAGGCGGCCATTGCGCGGCGCAGCTGGTCGGCCTCGCCGGCGGAGAAGCCGGCCGCCAGCATCGCGACCTGCATCACCTGCTCCTGAAAGATCGGCACGCCGAGCGTGCGCGCGAGTGCCTTCTCCATGCCTTCCGACGGAAACGTGACGGGCTCCAGCCCTTGGCGCCGGCGCAGAAACGGATGCACCATTCCGCCTTGCACCGGGCCCGGCCGCACGATTGCGACTTCGATCACCAGGTCGTAGAAGCACTGCGGCCGCAGGCGCGGCAGCATCGACATCTGCGCGCGCGATTCCACCTGGAACACGCCCATGCTGTCGCCGTCGCACAGCATGTCGTAGGTCGCCTTGTCCTCGGCAGGAATGTCCTGCAGCTCGAATGTCTCGCCGCGCTTTTCCGAGATCATGTCGAGCGCGCGGCGGACCATCGACAGCATGCCGAGCGCCAGGACGTCGATCTTCAGGATGCCGAGCGCCTCGATGTCGTCCTTGTCCCACTGGATGATCGAGCGATCCTCCATCGCGGCGTTTTCGACCGGTACGAGCCGCGTGAGCTTGCCGCGGCTGATCACGAAGCCGCCCGAGTGCTGCGACAGGTGACGTGGATAGCCGAGCAGCTGCGCGGCAAATGCGGCCCACTGCTGATTCAGCGGCGCGTCGGGGTCGAGGCCTGCCTCGGAAAACCGCTGCAGCAGATCCGCGCGCGAATCGAACCAGTGGTGCTGCTTCGCGACGCGATCGACGATCGCCGGGTCCACGCCGAGCGCCTTGCCGGCTTCCGTAACGCGCTGCGCGGCCGGTACGTCGTGACGGCGGCCGTCAGCGCTGCGCGATCGCGACCGTACTTGCGGTAGATGTACTGCATGACCTCTTCGCGACGCTGATGCTCGAAATCGACGTCGATATCCGGCGGCTCGTTGCGCTCCTTGCTGATGAACCGTTCGAACAGCATCGATTGCCGCGACGGGTCGACCTCGGTCACGCCGAGGCAGTAGCAAACGGACGAGTTCGCAGCCGAGCCGCGTCCCTGGCACAAGATGCCTTGCTCGCGCGCGAACTGCACGATGTCGTAGACGGTCAGGAAATACGCCTCGTATTTTAGGTCGGCGATCAGCTGCAGCTCGTGTTCGATCTGCGCCTGGACGTCGATCGGGATGCCGGCCGGAAACCGCCGGCGCGCGCCGATGTAGGTCTGCTCGCGCAGGTACGTCGCCGGATCGGTGCCGGCCGGTACCAGTTCATCCGGATACTCGTACTTCAGGTCGTCGAGCGAAAACGTGCAGCGCCGCGCGACGCGTACGGTTTCCTCGAGCGCGCCGGCGGGATAGAGGTTGGCGAGCCGCAGACGCGATCGCAGGTGACGCTCCGCGTTCGGCGCGAGCTCGTACCCGCACTCCGATACCGGCCGGCCGACCCGGATCCCCGTCAGCACGTCCTGCAGCGGTTTGCGCGATCGCACGTGCATGAGGGGCCAGCTCGTGGCCACCACCGGCACGCCGTGGCGCGCGGCGACGCGCTCGACCACGCCGCGGTGGATGTCGTCCATCGCGCGTGCGTGCAGCGTCAGCGCGACCCATGCGCGATCGCCGAACACTCGCGCAAACCATTCGACCTGCGCATCAAGGCGTTGCTCGTTTGCTGGGAAGTCGGGCGACAGGATCGCGATGCAGTCGGGCAGGCCGCGCAGGTGCGTGTACGGCGCTTCCGGGTGTTCAAGATCGAGTGGCGCCAGCCGGTACGTGCCTTTCTTGCCGCGCATGCGACCGAGCGAAATGAATTCGCAGAGGTTGCCGTAACCGTCGCGATTCATCGCCAGCGCAGTGAAGGCGAGCGCGGGCGCGCCGTCGGCAGCCGTCAGCCGGAAGTGCGAGCCGATGATCAGCGCCATGTTCGCTGCCTTCGCCTCGACGTGCGCGCGCACGACGCCGGCGAGCGAGCACTCGTCGGTGATCGCGATCGCGCTGTAGCCGAGCTGCGCCGCGCGCGCGACGTATTCCTCCGCGCGCGACGCGCCATGCAGGAACGAAAAATCGGAGGCGACCTGAAGTTCCGCGTAGGCGGGCAGGGCGCCGAAACTGCCGGCGTCCATGACGGGTCACCCGAACAAGCCGTGGAGGAAGAAGCGCGCTTCGCTCTCGTCGCTGGCCGTCGGCCGCTCCTTGTAGATCCAGTAGCAGATGCCGTTGTCGTCCTCGGCGACGAAGTAGTCGCGCGTCACGGTCTGCCCATCCTGCCAGCCACCTTCAATGCGCTCGCCAGGCGACACAATGCGCAGCGGCGTGCCGTAAAACGGGCGATGCTCGCGTGTGAGCAGGGGCACAGGCTTGGCAAGCAGCCAGGCAGGACGCGGCAGGTCCGACGGCAGCGGCGACGGCTTCGGCGCGTCGCGCATCGGCACCCATCGGGCGGCCGGCTCGGGACGGTAGTCGGCCATGGGAGCCGCGACGAGTACGTTCTCGGAGCCGAGCCGCGCCGTCAGCAGTTCGAGCAGCCGTGCGTGATCCTGCGGCGTGCCACCAGGCTCGGGAAACAGCGAGTCGCTCGGCGCGGCCGCTTCCTGCACGCTGCGGGCGACCAGGCGCACGGCAATCACTGGCCCGGCGAGCTCGACGTGGCCGAGCCGCTCCTTGACGAGCCGCGTGAGGTGTTCCTCGAAGCGGGTAGGGGCGCCCAACGCGATTTCGATCTCGGTCGGCGCGATCGCGTCCCGCCCGCGCTCGTGCTCGAGCAGCAGTGTGAACGCGGCGACGTCCAACTGCTTAGCGGTGAGCCAGCCGGTCAGCTGCAGGATCAGCCGGCGCGCGACGAACAGCAGCGCCTCGGCGTGCTCGACGCGATCCATTAGCTCGACGCGCGTGTCGAACGACGGCGGCATTTCAAGCCAGTCGTAGGCGGCCGGCGCGGTGCCGGCGACCTGGTCGAGCCAATCGAGCAGTTGCGTGCCGCATCGCTTCCTCAACCCAGCGCGCGGCAAGCGCTGCAGATCGGCGAGCGTTTCGCAGCCGAGATCCTCAAACCAGTTCGCATAGCGTCGCGCGTCCGGCGCCACGACGAGCGGCACGCGCGCGAGCGCGCGGCGCAGCGATCGCGCGGACAGCGCAAGGCCGCCGCGCAGCCCGCGCGCGACCATCCACGCGGCCGGCCCCGACGAAGCGACCGATATCGCCGCGGTGACTCCGAACGATGCGACGACGTCGCGCACGCGCTGGCGCAGCGCGAGGATGCCGTGAAAGAGGCGCAGGCTCGCCGTCACGTCGAGCACCACCACGGCTTCGTCGGCGTCGACGACGCTTGGTGTGAACTGCAGGAGCGCATAAGCAACCCCCAGCACGAGCTCGCGCTCGCGCGCGGCGTCGCGCTCGCGGATCTGCGCGTCTGGCGCGAGGGACAGCACGCCACCGCGGCGCATGCCGGCGACGACGCCGAGCGCACGCGCGGCGCGATCGAGCGCCACGACGCGGCCGCCCTCGAGCACGACGAGCCCGCGCGCATCGTCAGACGACGGCGCCGGCGATCGCGGCCGGAACACTTCGAGGTTGAGGTGCGGCAGATGCACGCCGATCCAGACTTGCATGGCGGTTCAACAAAATCGGCGAGGTGGACAAGGGAACGAACAACGGCGTATCGCGCACCAATCCGCGGCGCTTCAGGAACGTGACGTCGACACCGTCGCGCTTGGGCGCGAGCGCGAGCCGTAGCGGCGCCGGCGACGGATCGCGGGCGGCGGCCGCCGGCCGGAACAGGAAAAACAACGCCGAGCCGTTCTGCGCGGCCAGATTCAGGCGGCGCAGCGCGTCCGCGCGCACGTGCTGCTGCCAGAGCAGCACGGCGGCACACGTGCCGGCCCGCAGCGCCTGGTCGGCGGCCCATAACGCGTCAGCCGTGCGCGGCGCCGCCAGCGTCACGAAGCCGGACGGGTCGATGCCCCAATAAGCGAGCGCCAACGGTTGCAGCGCATGAGGCGGCTGGATCAGCATGACCGGCCTGCTGGCCGCGCGCGCGAGCACGGGCGCCAGCAACCGCAACTCCCCGATTCCAGGCTGCGGCGCGAGCAATTCGATCAGCGCACTGGCCGGCCAGCCGCCGCCGGGCAGCTCTGCCGAAAGCACCGCATGACCGGTGTCGATGCCCCGCGCGCTTGGGCGCGCCAACTGCGAGGCGCGCCACAAGCTCGGATGGATCTGCTCGGGATGGGCGAGGGCGGGGTGCATGGAAGCTATGTCGGCTGAACACTGTATAAATATACAGGTTATTGTGGTGCAGGCCCGCTGAATTTGCAAGGGTGGTGGCCGCCGACCATAAAACGTGTCAGATCGTATAATTGCGCGCGCCAACGGGCCGAGAGGGCGAATGCGGCACGAAAACGGTGATCTTTTGCGGCGACCATCAAGCGCTATCGCGCTATTCTGGGCGAACCTTCCGCGCTATCCAGCGCATCGACTACCTGATTGACGGACGGCGCACGTTGCGCGCGCCATCACTGTCTTCGCAAGTTCCCTTCCCATGTGACGCTTGTTTTGCCACGCGCCCGCCGTCTCACGGTGCCGTATGGCTGAATCGCGTCGCGTTCGCCACCCCTGTATGCGGGCCTCACTCCCGCACGGGAATGGCACGCGCACCAATGGAGCAACTATGCAATCTCTCTCCTTCCGAACTTCGCACGGCAGTCTCAGCTCCGCGACCAGGAGCCCGAGCCAGTGGCGACCGGACTTCGCTCGCATCCGCGGACATGTCGCCAATGCTATCGCCGACCAGATCGAGGAAGCCATTCGCTCGGGCCTCTTCAAGCCGGGCGACAAGCTTCCGACCCAGCAGGCGATTGCCGACTCGCTGGGCTTCCATCTGAACACGATCTATGCCGCCTTCAAGGAACTCGCCCGACGAGGTCTGACTCGCGCCTTCGCGCGTCGCGGCACTTTCGTTCTTGACGTTGAGACAGTGTAATTGCGATCGCCCGCCTGCCACGCGCAGGCGGGGCCTCCTGAACCCTTGCGGGCAAGCTGGCCGATCCCGAGTGCATGAATGGTGACCGCGCGTCATAGGCCGGTGCCGCCATCACCGCGTTCCCTGCGATCGCAATCGAGCGAATTTCGACACGGAGTCGGAACGGGCTGGGGAAGCGGCGCGACGAAGCGGCGAATCTGCCGCGTCGTCAATTCCGGCCGTGCTGCAGCGCGCCGCGGCTCGAGCTTGCCGTCCGCCATATCCTGAACGACCTTGCATCGATCCAGATCGCGCATCGTCACCGTGATCCGCTCCGTTGCAACCATAGCGACATCCGGCGCCGGAAAACCGGCAACTGCACAGCTTACGCGGCCCGAAAGCGGACATTCCAATCTAGCACTAGACTCGAAAAATTCGCTAGTGTCTATTATGTAAAATTATGGATACCTAACCGACTTGAATCCCGCATGCGCCATTGAAATATCGATGCCGCGACACCGCATCGACCGATCGGGTATCCACCTGCGTCGACCGGCCAACGCGACCGTACTAGATTCCCGTGTCAGAGGACGGTCATGTGTCGCGCTTCAAATTGCAGCTTGCTACCATCCGCAAACACGCAAATGTCCACGCACAATTGCGGAGCCTCTATCGACACAGCGAGGTCGCACGCGGTGTCATACGCTCTGCAGACATCGGCGTCCATGCTGATGCACTCGGCGGTCGTGTATTGCGGTCGGTCCATCTTTTCGTATCAAAGGTCGAAGAACGGCTTCCCTACTCAAATCGCAGGCAGGTCTGGCTGGATTAGAAACGCCGCAGGATCGTTGCCGAGCCACGCTGGTTGTCGCCCTCTTCCAGACCACGTCTTCCCTGTTGCAGGATCGCGGTACTTCGGAACGGTCGACATACGCTTCGAGTTGCGCTTCTGCACTCTCTCTTGCAGATCCAGAACGCTGAGATCGAACTCCTTCATCAGTGCCTTGATCTGTCCGATCGCCACTTCGCGTTCGGCCTTGCGAGCAGCGATGATTTGCGCATCCAGTGACTCTCGTTGCGCAATTAAAGCTAGGTAGCCTGGCGATTTCGGGTCCATGTTCTCTCTTCCTTGCACCGGCACGGCCGGCGTGTTCCTATGCCATCTGAATCACGAAATTCGCTGCTGCGTAGCGGACATTACAGCTCCACACTTCCTCGTCGCGTCGATAGAAGTAAGCCCAACCGCTCCTAACGACCATCCTGGCTTGCGGAAACACGGCACTATGACCATTGAGTGCGGCTGAAATCTCATTTCGTTCGCGGCACGTCGCCCAATAGTCGCCATCGGGCAACAAGTCCGGGTCCGGTCGCCTTGATTTCGTCACGGTGTTTTCCTACTTCAAATTGCGTAACGCACGTTCGAGCATGTGCTCCGCGTCTTGCAACTGACTGTGAGCATACGGCAGGTTACCGCCCTTTCCGAGTTGGTTAGCTACGGATACTTTTGCAGATTCGATCGCCCGGAGCACAGCCTTCAGCTCGCGCTCAAGGTCTTTTGTGTCTTGACTTCGATTGCTCACTGTTTTCCTAGTCACCAATCGCGATGATCTGATTCAACTGCTCGCATGCAGCCGCGAACACTTCGTCGGGCACGCGCTTCCACGGATGCGCTTTCGCGCCCCGCGCTCGCCAGTCGAACGACTTCGGCTGATGGCCCAGCACGTAGCTTGTGACGTTCTTCGGCCCTTTGAACTTGATGGCAAACGGGTTTGTGTCGTTGAACTCGGCGGTCGTCATCGGGAGTCCGATGACGATGCCCGTCCGCTCGTTGAACGCCTTGGGCGACAGGACCAGCATGGGATGCAGATCTTTCATCTCGCGGCCCACCTGGGGGGTGCAGTCGATCCAAATTATGTCGCGACGATCGGGCGCCCACAAAGCTCCCGCCATCAGAACACCTCCGCACCGATACGGCCCGTGGCCATCGCCTCGCCACCGTGCTTCGCAGGGTCGAACTGCGCTAGTTTCTCCGCGAGCGTCAGCTTGCGCGGCCCCACCGGGCGCACCGTCACGCCGATCTCATCCGCCGTGATCTCAACCTCCTGATCGACCTCGAAATGTGCGGAGCGCGCGACCGCTGCGGGGATGCGGACAGCCAGGCTGTTTCCCCACTTCTGGATCGTGAGCGTTGCGGTTTTTGCCATGATGCAAACCTCCTTGTAACGTATAAACAAGTATATACATTGCGCATGCTTGTGTCAACGCGTTTAAACGTTATTCGAATGGACGGCGCGAACATGGCCTCCCACATGATTACGGCATGGCCGAGGGCCGTCCTCAGTACCTAATCGTCGCCGAAGTCGACCGCCGCTACCGCCCCCGAGTGTCCTGCGGAGACGTGTCGATGTACGGGGCCATATGATCAATGGAGCCATGTCCTAGGGAAATGCTGATTAATGGGCCACCCTCGGCGTATTACCCATCAGATTGGCGGTGATCGCTATGTCGCCGTCGGCGGTACGCAGTGCGCGATCGAAGCGACTTTTGCGTAGGCGACTAAGATTGAGGCGCAACGGCAGGCCGTCGTCTCCCAGCAGGTTGTGGCGCTGGATGACGGCTTGAATGGCCCGATTGAGGGACTTGCTGTCGAGGCAGGTGATGTTGCCCCTCTTTGTCGACCCTGCACTTGCTTCAGCGCGATACAACCAGATTCGCTGCTTCAGAGCAGGTCGTGCCTCACACACCAGCTCGCGGGTGCTGGCGATGGCTTGTTGCAGCACTGCACCTTCGGAGAGGTCGAAACAAAGATCTTGCTCGGCGGCCTGCTCGCTCGGTTTAGTTGGAGTTTGCCGTTCAAGAGCAGCGCGGCCGTGACCTGCCCCCTGCAAACAGGGCCAGCCGGAGTCTAGTAAAGTTCGTTTTCGGAGAAGAAGACGAACATGAAGAAGCGCTTTACGGAACAGCAAATCATCGGGTTTCTGAAGGAAGCCGAGGCCGGTATGCCGGTCAAGGAACTGTGCAGGAAGCACGGGTTCAGTGATGCGTCGTTCTACACTTGGCGTGCGAAGTTCGGCGGCATGGAGGTCTCGGAAGCGCGCCGGCTCAAGGACCTCGAGGTGGAGAATGCCCGGCTGAAGAAGCTGCTGGCCGAAGCAATGCTCGATATGGAAGCGTTGAAGGTCGTCGTCAAGGGAAAGCCCTGAGCCCGCAAGCCAAACGCGAAGCAGTATCGGCGATTCGGGGGAAGGTCAACATCTCCGAGCGCCGCGCCTGCCGGCTTGTCGGGCTTTCTCGCAGCGTGCTGCATTACGACGCGAAGCCAGACCACGAGAATGAGGTGCTAGCGGCGCGTCTGGTGGAGTTGGCACACGAACGTCGTCGATTCGGCTACCGCCGATTGCACGCCCTAGTGGAACGCGAAGGCACGCACGCCAATCACAAGCGCATCTATCGCCTGTACCGTGAGGCAGGGCTGGCTGTGCGGCGCCGTCGCAAGCGCCACGGCGTAATGATTGAGCGCGAGCAACTGGCATTGCCGGGCGCCCCCAACGAGGTGTGGTCAATCGATTTCGTGATGGATGCGCTTTCCAACGGCCGGCGCGTGAAGTGCCTGACCGTCGTCGACGACTTCACGAAAGAGGCTGTCGACATCGTTGTCGACCATGGCATCTCAGGTTTGTATGTCGCTCGGGCATTGGACCGCGCAGCTCGCTTCCGTGGCTATCCCAAGGCGGTGCGAACAGACCAGGGCCCCGAATTTACGAGCCGCGCGCTTGACCAGTGGGCGTATGCGAACGGCGTCGCTCTGAAGTTGATTCAGGCGGGCAAGCCAACGCAGAATGCGTACATCGAATCGTTCAACGGCAAGTTCCGCGACGAATGCCTTAACGAGCACTGGTTCACGACGCTCGCGCATGCTCGGGCAGTCATCGCGGCATGGCGTCAGGACTACAACGAGCAAAGGCCGCACAGCGCACTGAACTACCTTGCGCCGTCAGAGTTTGCGGCGAAACATCGGGCAACCGCGGATACTCCTGCCGCTTTCCAGGAGTTGGTTTAAAGGGACTTTGCTAGAAGCCCATTGGCCCTATTGATGGGGGCAGGTCACTGCAACTCGACCACTTGGCGTTCAAACGTGCGGGCAGCCACGCGATCACCCAGGCGTTTGAAGCAGTGCATTTTCGTTTCCACGTAAGCGTTGCCCCAGCACCGTCTGTTCATGACGGCTCATAGACGGCAATCTGGTTCCCACCAAAATGTGAACTGAACCCCGGGCTGGACGCACACTTTTGGAACGTCATAAGCATTCGCGAAACTAACGCCAAGCCGGTAGTGAACAACATGCGCATGTTGCGCCGCCAAGTCAGGCGCGCGAGCCTAGTAACGACGTCAGCATCCGTTCGCCTCGCCAGGCTACTGCTGAGCGAACCTAAATTGTTTGAGACAATGTTTCCGCTCCTGGATGAGATCGGCCAATGGCTTGTCAGCAGCGTCATGCAATCGGCGGCGCAGGTCAGGTGGCATTCGATGCGTCGTGAATCTCAAGAGCGCGGCTGCTCGCCCGTCAAGTCCATGGAGATTGTGGCAAGTTGCCATCAAGAATCGTACGGAACTGCGGCAGCAGGCATGTAGTCGGGCTGAACTGCGGTCCTGAACAAGCAAAGTCCAGATGATTTTAGCTGTCTTGTCGGCGAGTCACAGGACCGTTGACGCGCTTGGGAGGGGGGACTGGCGTGAGCTACGCGCGAAGCGCTCCAATCGCTCGCGCGCTTCGATGAGGTAATGGAGTGGCGCGCATTCGATCTGCCGATCTGCTTGGCACAAGACCGCCTCGAAGTGTGGGCTATCGTCGGCATCAAGTTGGCAGACACCATCGCGCTCCGCGCGCGTCATACACCGTTCGAGCGCCGCCTCCGCTCGGGAGTAGACGATCAAAGCCGTATCGCCGTAACCAGCCTCTTGCACATAGAACGTCAAATAAACAAACCGTATCAATTCGTTCAGAAGATAGGGATTTCCTGCTCCTTGCTTGCATGCGACGAAAGTGAGATGGTTCGCAAGTGATAGGTCACGCGCGGCTCGCGCCGACAAGGGCAGCAGCATGGTCTTGTTGAGAGGTTTGCGCGACGGCGCGCGAGAGGACTTCCGATTGGATTTGCGTGTGGACATGCAAGAAGACAGCGGCGATACAAAACGGCCCCGCAATACCGGAGCTGATGGCGATCATAGCAAATTTGGGATAACACTGCGTTGAGCCCACGGTAGCGAGCGGCTTGGCTCGCACGTGTTGGTGCTCCGAAATGGTTCACGACTGCCTCGTCATTGCTGGGTAGTTAACTTTGCGTGCATCGTCCGTGCGTCATATCTCGCAAACAATAGCCGAAAGCATCATTGGTATGACTTGCTGAACAACTGCAGGGCTGCCAGCCTGCCGTAATTGTGCTTCGACAGCCTCGCTCGAACCGAACACCATCGCGCCGTAGACGGAACTCGAGGAAGACTTACCACTCCCTGGTCTGAAGGTCGGGTCGCCAGGTTGAAATCCGAACACTGCGCGAACGCGTAGCCCGTATACAGCTAGATCCCTCCCGTGCGCGGGACGAAATGCGTTGACTGAGTTTGCCTCGACGCGAATCGGCGCAGGATCAATCAACTGGCTGTTGATAAGAGAGGTAATGAACGTGTGCGCATTGGATTTGCAGGTGAACTGCTCATCGAGCGTGCCTGCGAACACTGATGTCGGTAAAATTCCGGCGCCAAGCGCGACAAGCGAAATCAGAGATATAAAAATAAATCTTTTCATGGCATCAACATGAAACCATTCAGTTTTGCACCGAATCCTTGCAACACGTACAAGTTATCACGTACGCTCGTGAAAGGATGCTACGGTCGCAGTTGATATTGTATTTCGCTTTTTGAAAGAATTCGGACGAACCAGTCACCTATGCGTAAATCACCGGCTGATGATGATGTTGACGGTGGCCGATACGCGCTTGTCACCGTGGCCATTCCACGGAAACGTCTCGGCGAAGCTGTTGAAAGTCGCTGCCTTGCTCGTGGGAAATATCAGCTTGAAACTTGCGATCGTCGCTATCGCTTCGTAACCGATGCCTCGCTCGACGTCTCGCCCCAAATGTGATGAGTTCTGAGTGGCGCGCCCCCGCCGATGAAGGCGTTCACGTTTACTGATAAACAGCACGAACAGCGAAAAAGCTATTTTCGTGCACTGTTTCGCCTGCAAGGCGAACTCGTCAAGCTACAAGATTCGGTCGTGCATACCGGACATCGGCTCGTCGTCATTTTCGGGGGCCGCGACTCGACAGGAAAAGGTGGCACCATCAAGCGCATCACGCAACGATTGAATCCTCGTGTCTGCCGCGTGGCTGCCGTGTCCGCGTCCAATAATCGCGAGCGCACGCAATGGCATTTCCAGCACTATGCTGCACACTTGCCGACGGACTGTGAGAGAGCGCTGTCCGATCGAAGCTGATACAACCGTGCGGGCGTCGGTGTGCATTGGGATTCTGCACTGGCGACGAATATGCTGAATTCTTCCGATCAGTGCATTAATTCGAGAGGATACTGGTCAGAATCGGGATTCAGCTTATCAATAATGGTTTTCGATACGACAAGAAACGCGCATGCCTGAACTGCATCCATCACTTGCTCAGTCAATTACCGTATCACGAGATCGAGCGCTCGACCGTGCAACTCCCTGGAGTTGCCCCTGTAACTCAGGACACTCGGACACCGTTAGGTTGATGACGCCGCAGTCCGCCTGAACTCGCGAGGCGAGCGATATTTCAGAGCTTTGTGCGGGTGACGCTCGTTGTAATGCTCAAACGCAGCAGCCAGACGCGAGAGCGCCGTTGGCGCGTCGGGCTTGTCCATATAGGCGACGTAATTGTGCTTCATGGTCTTCACGAACGATTCGGCCATGCCATTGCTTTGCGGCGAGCGCACGGGCGTCGTCAGCGGCTCCAGGCCCAACTCTCGTGCGAAGCGGCGCGTGCGATGGTCGATGTAGGCCGAGCCGTTGTCCGTCAGCCATTCAATAGGCTGTGCCGTTTGTGTGGTGCCGAAGCGCTGCTCGACGGCGGCCAGCATCACGTCGCGGACCACGTCACCGCTATGCCCGCCGGTCGTCGCTGCCCAGCTAATCGCTTCCCGGTCGCAGCAGTCCAGCGCGAACGTCACGCGCAGTGGCGTGCCATCGTCACACCGGAACTCGAAGCCATCCGAGCACCAGCGAGTATTGCTCCGGTCCACGGCCACGCGGCCGTCGTGCCGATGCTTATCTCGACGCACGCCGAGACGGCGCAGCAGCAACTGATGCTCGCGCATCACGCGATAGACGCGTTTGTGGTTGATGCACGGCGCGCCGACCATCTCGCGGCTGCGACGCAGCAGCGCCCAGATGCGCCGATAGCCGTAAGTCGGCAGGTGCGCTACGTGGGCCTGGATTTCTTCGACCAATTCCGTGTCGTCAGTCGGTCTGGTGCTGCGGCCGTCTTGCCAATCGGACGAGCGAGTCCGTTTCGCCGCCACACCGGAGCGCGCCACGCCGAGAACTTCGCAGACCGTTTTCAATGGTCGTCCCCCGGCAGCAAGGGCGAGCGCGCAATCAGGTTTTTTGAGCGGCCCCACTCGACAGCTTCCTTCAGGATTTCGACTTCCATCGTCTTCTTCCCGAGCAGGCGTTGCAGTTCCTTGATTTCCTTGATGACGGCGGCCAGCTCCGATGCAGGGACTACAGTTTCGCCAGCTTGCACCGCTGCCAGACTGCCTTCCTGGTATTGCTTGCGCCAGCCGAACACCTGGTTCGGGTTCACGCCGTGCCGCCGCGCTACGGCTGACACCGATGCGCCCGGTGCCAGCGTTTCCTGCACGATGGCGATTTTTTCCTGGGCCGTGCGCCGCCGGCGACGCTCCGGCTCGGTCAGAATTTCGATGGGTTCCACGTAATGACTAGGGATGCTCTGCACAAACCGGAATCCAGTGTGCTTGGTGGTTTAACTGGGAACTGAATGCGCCACGTCGCCAATCAATCAGCTCGAAGCGAAGCTGGCGGGCACGCGCCGAGCAGCTTCGCGGGCCGCGCATGGCATCGGCGCGCGCCAAGGATGCGCTCATGCCTTAGCATCCAGCAACGTGCCGCGCGCCATCCACAGGTTGGACAGCGCGAACAAGGTCGTGAGTTGCACGGTGTTCTTCCTCAGCCCTCGATAGCGGACCTTGGTGCAGCCGAACTGCCGTTTGATCACTCGGAACGGGTGCTCGACCTTGGCCCGAATGCCGGCCTTGATTCGCTCGACTTGATCAATGAGCGCGTCAAGCGGCTTGCTTTTGTCCAGAATACGACGTTTGCCGGGCTTCATCGCCACATGCCAGTTCACACCCGGGCGCGTGTCCGGGCGCTTGTGCACGCCCTGATAGCCCGCATCGCCAAACGCGTCGGTTTCCTCGCCATGCAGCAGACTGTTGGCTTCGAGCACGTCGCTGATATTGCCGGATGTGCCTCGTACCGTGTGCACCAAGCCGCTTTCGGCATCGATGCCGATATGCGCTTTCATGCCGAAATACCACTGGTTCCCTT
This sequence comes from Burkholderia sp. MBR-1, assembly GCF_013822785.1. NCBI lineage: Bacteria > Pseudomonadati > Pseudomonadota > Betaproteobacteria > Burkholderiales > Burkholderiaceae > Burkholderia > Burkholderia sp. MBR-1. The sequence goes on along the minus strand of NZ_CP053613.1, from coordinate 44,479 downwards.
TCTTGCTCTGGTGCATCTCCGGGTCGCGTTCGCCCGACGCGTTCTTGGTCGAACTCGGGGCGCTGATCAAGGTCGCGTCCACCACCGTGCCCGCACGCAGCATCAACCCTTTGTCGCGCAGGATGTCGTTGACCACCGCGAGGATCTGCGCCGCCAGCTTGTGTTTCTCCAGCAAGTGACGAAACCGCAGAATGGTGCTCTCGTCGGGCAACCGCATCGTCCAATTGTCCAGCCCTGCAAACTCTCGGTACAGCGGCACGTCGTGGAGCGCTTCTTCCATCGCCGGGTCCGACAGACCGAACCATTGCTGAAGGAAGTGAATACGCAGCATCGCCTCGAGCGCGAACGGCGGGCGGCCGCGTTTGCCTTCCGGGGCGTACGGGGCGATCAGCATCACCAGATCTGCCCACGGCACCACACGGTTCATCTCGTCCAGGAATTCGCGCTTGCGCGTGCGCTTCGTCGACAAGTTCAGTCCAAGGTCAGTTTGTTTCATGCGTTACATGCTCGCTGGCTCGACGATTCATGGCAAGCACAACCGCCGGCTACTTGTGCAGAGTTTCCTTAGCAGTGCCAGGCTGCCACGCCAGTGAGCGATAGCCGTATCTCGGGTCGAACGGCATGATGCAGAGCTGCTGCGGTGGGTCGTCTGGCGAGGCGCCACCGCGCATCACAATCCCTCGTCGTAGAAAATCGTGGACCGGAAACGGGAGCCAAAGCATACGCCGCGCGCCCGCGCCCTGTGCCTCCTCCAGATACGCATAAAAGCTGTCCATACAGGCCTGCGCCAAAGCGTGCAACGTCAGCCAGTGAGCCGCCTCCCTGCTCCATGCTCGTGGTGCGACCGGCGCGTGAAGCGACAGCCAGACTGTCAGACCGAGCGGCCCATGCACTGGCTGTTGCAAAAGCGAGCGGGGTATCCTTACGCCTTCCCATTTGCAGCGCCATCGCAGGTAGGCCAAGGCGACCGGACAACACGATGTCGTTGTGCCTCCGCAAAGCGGCCATATCAAGTGACGTGCAGCACTCTTAATGCATGCCCGGTGGTTCCGACCGTACATTCGCATGATCCGTCGCCGCACCGCCTTGTAGCACGCGTGCTCCTGAGCGTCGCGATCGCCGAGAAACTTATCCTGCGTCGCCTCTTCTGGCCATGGATCGTCAGCCTCAGCCTGCCCGCCTGCGCCGAACCTGACCCAAGACATCTCTTGCAGTGGCAACTGGTATTCCGAAACCGGGGGCAGTTCGTCCGACGTTGAGGGTAGCCCGCCCGTGGCGCAGCAGATTTCTTCCGATCCTGTCGGCTCCTGAACGGTCAGCCGGACATGCCTCGCACGCTTTCCCAATCGCCGTCGATAAGGTTGACCTACACGAATGTCATCCAGCCCCTGGGCGGGCACCCACCATGCATTCCCGCACGACGGACAGTTAAACGGCGCCCTGAATAAGTCGGCCCGCAGCCGGTAAGGAATCGGTTTATCGCACCGTTCGCAGCGCTCGACCAGCGGTGTGCGATGCACAGGGCACTGGTCAACGCGGCGGTACTGAAATACAGCCAGATGGACACCCTGCTGCGCACATTGCACGCACCATCGCAGCGTCGGCGACGAAATCCTCTGAATCGCGCCAGAAGGCATGACGAACGCCGCGGCGATATCCGCAAGTCGCAGGCGCAGCATGTCCCTCATGCGCGGCAGGTCGAAGCGCCGCGCGTCGCGAAGATCGAGATCCTGCGGCGGTGTGCGCCGGCCCTGCAAGCTGGCAAACGATTCGGCGAGCGCTGAGCAGGAAAGCGCGTTGAGCCGCTGAAACTTCGCGAGCAGCGAGAATGCAGATTCTCCCGGAGCATGCCAGTCGTCTCGCCAGCACCATGGATCATGGACCGGAGGCGCACTGCCTGTCAGCAGGATATCGAAGCGCCGTGTCACGTCGGCCCCGCCTCATCGACGAAGATGATCCGCAACGCCTCAAGCGCGGCAACGAAACTGGATTCCTCGACCGCCTCGTCCCAGCAGGCGCGGCTCAGTTCAAACCGCACCGAGTCGTGTTCCATGTTGCGGGTCAGAGCAATCTCAACGGAGCGAGCTAGATACTCCATCGGGATTTCCATCGGAAAGTCGAACCTCGCGATTCGATGCGCTGCGTCGAACGCCTCCCACAGAACCTTCTGCTGTGCGCCGAGCCGAAAACCGGTGTCGTACGCGCGCTGCAGAAAAAAGCGCGTGTAGGTCCAGTCGCTACCTTCCGGAAAGATGGAGCTGTCGTACGCGGCGAGAGACATCTTCAGATCCGCCGCCTGCTGCATGCCCGCAAACCGCATCTCGTCGATCATGAAACGAGCGACGATCTGCGAGGTATCGACGTTCTGCCGGAATGCGCTCCGGCGGTTTAGGATGCCGGGCTGACCGACGAGAAACGCGAACATGCGGATGCCGCGCCGGCCCAGTTCGTCCTGCACGTCTCGCAGCCACTCATAGTGCTCCAGCTCCAGACGCTGCGCTTCGTCGACAAAGATGACCAGCGTGTTGCCGGAAACGCGCGCCACGAGTTCAGCGAGTTTGTGATAGAGCCGCAAGCGCCGCTGCAGTGCAGTGCCGCTGTCTGGTCGCGCGTGCTGGGCAACATCGAGCAACATGCCGAAGAACAGCGATTCCGAGCGCGAGGGATTCTGCGGCATGCCCAGCGTGAGCACGACGATACGCGGCAGCTCGTGCCGCAGGAGCCGCACGCAGTATCGGACGGCATAGGTTTTGCCCCAGCGGGTATGACCGTAGATCACCGCACCGGTCACGCCCCGGCGAAGGCACTGCCGAATGCGCGCATACATCGCGGCGATCGCCGGCGTCGGCACGATATAGGACTGGCTGAGCAGTGGATGCTCAGACACGTCGACCGGGCGTTTCAGTGTGTCGAGCATAGCTTCAGTACGTGAAGATCTTCGTTAGCCATGGCGTCGACTCCCCTTTCGGGAGCGCCGGTGTCGGCGGCCTGACAATGTCCGGTGCGGCCGGCGACTCTTTTCCCACCGTGGCCGTGCTCTGCTGTGGCGGCTGCGGGGCGTGCGCCTTCGCCCGGTCGGTGAGCATCCGCGCAAGATCGTTCGCCTCGCGCGCATGCTTCCGGGCCTGCTCCTTTTTCCAGGCGAACCAGGCGCCGACCGGATCGTCGCCCTCCCGCCACGCGAGTTTGCGCTGACGCATCAGGGCGAAGATCTCCTGCCGGACGCGCAGCGAATGCGGTGTGAAGCACCAAGGACGGGCCGCGGTAAGCACGCCAAGCTCAGCACCGTTCATGAAGAAAGCGTGCAGATGACGCACATCCTTCACGTTGAAATAGACTCGGATCTGCTGACCAATCAACCCGGTCATGCCAGATAACAGCCGGCTGTCATAGCGCACGTACTCAAAGTTCACGTGCGGGCGCACGCCCCGGCTGACGTTGCCGCGAATGGTCACGATCCGGGCCTCTTGCAGAAGACAGAGCGTGCTGCGACGCGCTTCGGGAACCGTCCGCAACAGGCCCTCGCGTCTGGCGATCTGAAACTGCATCGCCTCGAGCGGTGATCGGCCGCCAAGGCCCGTGTGCGGTTCGCCGTTGTAATTGGCAAGCACGACGTCGATCACGTCCTCAAGCTCATCGAGCGTCATCATCAGCGACGTGTCGCCGCCGACGTCGCTGAGGGCCCGTTCGACCGAGCGGGGATCGCGTCCGGTGGTCGCCGGCAACCGGTGCGCAAAATGCGACGCCAGTTGGTCGAAGAACCGCTCGATGAACGCACGCTCATTCTTCTGGCCAAGCGGCCCGTTGTCAGTCGCACAGCCGACGACTGTCGTGAGGCGCTCGAGCGTCGCCTTGGCGAAATGCGCCCTGGCTGCATCGAAGCGAAGCGTGCTCCAGCATGCCCATGCCGTCTGGGGAATGATTTCAGAGGGAAACCCTCCGCCGGGCCTGACACTGAGTGCAGGGATTTTCGGTTCACGGGCAGCGTGCGGCATCAACGCCGCCTGCAGTGCCTGCGCGACGTCATCCCGGTTGTATTCGCACCCCGGCGCGAGCGCGTAGCCGATGACCGCGCGGCTAGCCACATCAAGCAGCACCAGTACCCAGATCCGGTGCATGACCAGCAGAGTCTCGAAACCAAATGGATCGTCGATACGCAGCGTCAACCGAACGTCAAGCTTGTGTCCGTCGAATTCCACAACCTCATAAGGATACGTTGCTGTCTTGCGCACCTCCTCCACATCAGCTTGCCAAGCGTGGCCGATCTGCTCCGCGCCCGCGGCGCGGGCCGCCGATGCGAATTGCTGACCTGCGAGCTTGTGGAGGTAGTTTGCCAGAGACCGCTCGCCGAGATGCTTCCGGTTAAACGGATATTCGTGCGCCTGTATGCCGGCCTGTCGGCACTGTGCGAGAAAACCTGCATGCAAACGCCAGATCTGGCGGTGGACCTCTTCCAGTTTGGTCCCGCGCCGACTACGGGCGGCGACCTTGCGCTCGATCCAGTGCGCGATTTCCGGATATCGGAGCAGCAGTTGACCGAAAGCACCGCTCGCGCCGTCCGTACCGGACGTCGTTACTTGCGCACGCCGTTCGTATGGCCGGGTATGCAACCAGGGAAGCAGCGCCCGGCAGCCGTAAATGCGACCGTCTTCGTGAGGAGTGGTACACCGCTCAAACAGTCGGTACAGATCGTTGATCCGCAATCCGGTCTCACGACCAATCGCCTGCAGAGCCGTGGTCCCGTCGACAAACAGCGTCATTGCCCGTACGCGACGCGCAAATAGCAGTCGGGCCGGCTCGTCCAGTGCGCTGTCGTCGGCACAGGGCCACTGGCTGACATCAGCGAGTTCAGCCGGAATGGAGCGACGATCGAAGCGCAGCGTCCCGAAGACAATCGCTCTCATTTGGTCTCCAGACAGCTATCAGGACCGAGCGGTCGCGAAGCAATCGTCGGGCAATCGAGCCCCCCCTTCAAGAGCAGCGCGAACGCGGCGGTGCGCACCAGTACCGGATCAATCGATGCAAACCGTTGCTCCAGCTTGGCCAACGTCAGGCCACGAATGCACGCGATCAAGATGGCTCGGCAGATTTCGTCCCGGGCCGGCACCGTGTTAGCAGCCAGGTAATTCAGCATCGTGAGTCTGTTCTGGCACAGTGGCTCGGGATCGTCGAGTTCGTCCGGGAGAATGGTACGCACCGTCATTGAGTGCGCCTGACTCCACGCGTCCAGTGCTGGGTACAGACTGATCCCCTGCTCGACCAGCGTCGCCTCGGACGATCGCAAGACCAGATGCAACTGCTCGCCCTGGTCCGTGCAAACCCAGAAGTCCGCAGCCCGCGTCCCTCTCGCTTCGGGCACGAGCAAAGGTCGCTCGCAATAGGTAACCACTTGCGGGTTGGATTCCAGCCGCAGCCAGAGCTGAAACACGCGTCGGCCAAATAACGTCAGCCGTCGTCCAACTTTGGGACCGAACACGTCGAATCGATGCGCGCCATACGGCCGCGCATCGGTCGCCGCTCTTCGGAACCGTGGTGAACGCATCGCCCCCTCCATGCAAGCATGCACACGTTTTAGTACAAGAATGGCGGCACTTAAATTGGAGAAACCGCGAGGGTCAGGAGTAGCATTGGCAGAAAACCATGCCACTACAAAATACGTATCAAATGATACAACTCGATGTCCTGAGCGGTTTGCGATTGGAAAGTCCGTTTCCAAGAGGCTTTTGTCCGCTGAAAAACACGGATCATCCTTCGAGTTCGTGAAACATCGGCGACGTATTTGACGAATATCCAGTCAAAACAATCCGTTACGCCGATGCCGTCCTATTTTAGGATGTTCCACGGATTGCGTGCTGCCAAGCACGTCAAGTACGTGTGATTTCCAACATTTCCTTCCGGGCGACGGGATTTCCAACTCTTCCTTCCGAAACCTGAGAAGCAAATCTTGTATCCGGGACCCCGGCCGATCACGTCTCAACCGGATCATTACCGCCGAGCCGGTACAATTTTTACTTCATCGGACGCTGGCGGAGCTGGCCGACCAGTACCTTGAATTCGGCCGCGACGCGCGCAAGGCGGCGGCGACGCGCACCTGGCTGGTCACCGCGTTCGTCGGCGCGGCCCGCAAGCGCCACGACTTCGCGACCGCCCGGCTGCTGGCGATCCGCCCGGCGGCGCTGGCCGCGCCGGCCGTGCCCACCGTGCCGACGCCGTCGCTGGAGGACTTCGCCGCCGAACACGATCCGGACGGCTTCTACACCGAAAAGGAACTGCTGGACCTGTTTACCGCCCAGCACGCCAGCGACAGTGCTGACGCCGGCGCCACGCTGCGCCGCCAGCAGCGCAACGCACGCCTGCGGGCCCGGCAGATGGCGGCGCTCGACGCGCTCGCGCGCCTGTTGGTCGAGGATCCGCAGCCCGAGCACCACGTACTCGGCTGGTTCGACACGGCCGTGGCGCTGCGCCTGGCCGACGTCGGGATCGACACGATCGGCCGGCTAGTCGAGACCATCAACGCGGTCGGCTACCGCTGGTATCGCTCCGTGCCCCGCCTGGGCGAGATCGGCGCGCGCCGCATCACCGCGTGGCTCGAACACTACGGCGACGTCGACGGCCTGCGGATCGCGACCAACGCACGGGTTCACCCGTCCGAGCGCACGCTGCCGGTGCCGGCGCTCACGCGAGCGCCCGCCACCGGCATCGTCCCGTTGGAATACTTCCTGATCCCGGCCGACCTCGACGGCTCGCGCGGGGCGAACCGCAATCCGCTCAAGAACAACAGCGGCGCGCACAACGACCTGCAGGCGATCGACTTCTGGCTGGCCGACTACGAGAACCCGCACACCCGCGACAAATACCGCGCCGAGGCCGAACGCCTGCTGCTGTGGGCGATCTTCGCGAAGCGCAAGCCGCTGTCCAGCCTCGACGTGAACGACGCGCGCGACTACATCAACCACTTCCTGGTCGATCCGCAGCCGGCCGCAATGTGGGTGATGGAGCGCGCAATGCCCCGCGCCGACCCGGCGTGGCGCCCGTTTCGTGGCCCGCTGTCGGTCAAGAGCCGCCAGGATGCGCTGGCGGCGCTGAAGAAGTGTTTCGGCGATCTGGTCGCCGCCCAATATCTCGACCACAACGCGTTCACCAAGATCAGGGTGTTTCTCGGCACCGAGCTGGACGCCGCCGGCAACGAGCGAAGGGTCGCCGCGAAACCCCGCATTCAAGCGGAACGCAGCCTGACGAAGGAGGCCTGGGCGTTCGCGATGCGCGTGCTCGACGCGCTGCCCGACTCGGCCTCGGCGGCTCGCCTGCGCTTCGTGCTCGCCTTCGCGTACAGCACGGGGCTGCGCCGCGCGGAGCTGTGCGGCGCGTTCACCGACGACATCGTGCAACGCTACGCCGGCGCCGAACTCGGCACGATTCACCTGCTGCGGGTGGTCGGCAAGGGCGCGAAGGAGCGCTTCGTGCCACTGGTGCCAGCCGTGCTCGACGCGCTCGGCGACTACCTCGTGACGCGCGGCTTCCCGCGCGATCCGCTGGCCTGCCCCCTGGGCACCCCGCTCATCCCCGCGCTGCTCGACAACCGCGAGATTGGTCGAGTGCGCCGCGAGGCTGCGGCGTCAGGCGCCGATCCGGATGCAGCGGTGGCGGCCCTCACTCGCCGCGACCGGCCGGTCCATCCCGACCGGCTCTACCGCGCGGTGAAACGATTCTTCGCGACTGCGACCGAAGCCGCTATGCGGGAGGACTCGCCGCACGCGCGGGCTTTCAGCGCAGCCAGCACGCACTGGCTGCGCCACACGTTCGTGTCGCATGCGCTCGCGAACGGCATGAGCCTCGAGAGCGCGCGGAATTTTGCGGGCCACGACTCACTCGATACCACGTCGATCTACGCGACCGCAGAGCTTGGCCGTCAGTATCGCGAGGCGGAGACCTTCCTTAGTCGAGCCTCTAAATAATGTTATTGGAGCGAGGCCCCATTCGCGGCGCCCCACCGAAAAGGGCTTCTCCCAGATATTGTCCGAGATTGACCAGCCGGCGCCATCAACCCCCCAGAAAATCCTCGACTTCCTCTGCGAGCCGCAAAAATTCTCCCAGATGATCTGGGACTTACCGCCAGGGCCGACGCGACTCCCGCCACGCCGGCCGACATTCGGTATATAAGATCACCCCCCAAGACCGATCAAAGACTCGCCTTCGGCATCGGATCGATCAATTCGTCAGATGGTCTGAGGCGCAATCTCCACGTGGAGATTGCCCGCTGCGCGTGCTATCGATCTACCGCGCTGCTGCCTGCACACCCGGGAATCTCCACGTGGAGACCCTCGCAGGAGACTGTCGATATGCTTCTTGAAATTAACAAAAAACCGTCTATACTTTATAACGCACAACGCTTTTATACACATCACTACGATGTGCCGCTCGATCTCCACGTGGAGATCGGCATCAACCCAAACTCGAATCTCCACGTGGAGATCGGTGATGGGAATCGAATGCCCTGATACAGTCCGGAGGCGAGATGGGTCTAGTATTCGCTGTTGCAAACCAGAAGGGTGGGACCGGGAAAACGACCACGACAATTAATCTGGCTGGGGCTTTTCATGCTGCCGGTTATAAGCCACTTGTCGCAGATGCTGATGCTCAAAACTCTTGTTTGCGCTGGAACGCCGTCGCGGACGATGGAAATCCGCTTCCGTTCAAAATCGTCAGTGTCGCGAGTCACGGCAAGCAAATAGGAAGTGTCATCACACAATTGGCGGAAGATTCAGAAATCGTGTTGGTGGATTGCCCTCCCAGCATTGAGTCCCCAATTACCGCACGAGTGTTGATGGTCGCCGACGCAACGATCATTCCGACCGATTCGTCACCGCTCGACCTCTGGAGCAGCGAGGGGATGATCCGCTTGGTGGAGCAAACTCGCGCCGTGCAGCCTAATGGGAAGTACGCGATTCTTCTCAACAAGGCGAACCCGAAGACCCAGCTCCATAAGCAGATGAAGGAACTACTTTCGGAAAGCAAAGTTCACCTCTTATCGACCACGATTAAGAATCGAGAAGTCTATAAATTGGCTGCGGCCTTGGGTCGGACTGTATTCGATGTGAAAGGGCTCAGGTCCGACGCCGTGAAACCGGCTCGAAACGAGGTCGCAGCGCTACTTGAGGAACTGATCGCCTTTTACAACACCGAGGAAGATGCAGAATGAGTAGGAAGCTCGATCTAAAAAGCAAAGTGCGTGTCGGCATGCATGCGGAGCGTTCCGACGTTGACGCACGCCTGAAAAATTCCGGTGTTGTCGAAACTGCCCAGTCGGACGCCGCCCACATCCTGGAGCCCGACTCCCGCGCTGTGAGCGATGAGAAGCCCACACCGATCGTTGACGCTCCAATAGAACGACCGGGCGATCAACGGATCCACATCCTTTCGATCGCCGATTGCATCGGAAATCCGTACAATCCTCGCGCCTTCTACAGCCCTCAGAGCATCGATGCTCTTGCTGCGACGCTTGACCGGGAAGAACAACTTCAGCCGATTATTTTCACGGAATTGCCGGAGTTTCCCGGTAAAAAGATTATTGTCGACGGAGAACGACGCAAGCGGGCTCTGAAGAGTTTGGGGCGCACCACCGTCCTGGGCGTCTATCGCGGCAACCTTTCGCCGAAATCTCTGTTCATGTTGGCGTACAGGGCAAACAAGGAACGGGACGATCAGACGGTGTTCGACGACGCCGTTTCGTGGCAGCGCCTCTTGAACGAGCATGTCTATCGGGACCAGCTTGAATTGGCCGCGGCGGTAGGCGAAGACAAGGGAGTGGTCAATAAGGTTCTTCTGCTCAACACTTTGCCGATGCCGCTGCTGCAACGGATGGTCGACAACGCTGACAAGGTTAAGCTCTCGCATGCCTACAACATCAAGCTCATATGCGACAAGGCAGGCGAGGCGGTAGCCGAACACTGGCTCGACCAGGTGATCGCCGGTCAGGCATCTGTCCGAAAGCTCGAACAAGTCGCGACCAGCGAGAAAACCGCCGCGCGAGGCGCAAAGAGGACTCACTATGAGTCGCGGGTCAAGTTTGCCTCACCAAGTGGTTTCGAACTTGGAGAACTGAAGGCGTTCGCCGACGGCAGAGCCGAGTTGAACCTGAAGGGGATAAAGGGCGAAGCGCAAGAGCGCCTGATCGACAAGTTGACTGCGGTCGTACAATCTTGGGCGCTCGAGCTGCAGGCGGACGACGTCGACGTACCACCTCGCGCTACGCAGTCAGCAGCGTAAGCGAGCCGCCGCTTTACCGGCCGCTCGGGCTAGAATGCCTGAGCGGCGTAACGAAAAACCTCCTGGCCTCTCCACATGATTTACGCGATCGAGCAGAGGCACGATCGCGGAAGACAGAGCAGTCACCGAGAATTTGCGCCGCCACCAGCGAGCACGAAATTCAAGAGATCGCGGTCTGTCGGCTTGCCCCAAACGTCCTCGGCCAGCCAGTGAAAGAACGCTTGCTCGGCTGCTTTCTTTGGCTTCTTGCCCGCCACGAGCTTCAGCTGTGACGCCACCTGACTCTCGTTATAGCGATTGACACAATCCCCTTGCTCGCCAGAATCAAGCTCGTTGAAATATCCACGAGCTTGCTCGGCCCGTTCGGCGAGCAGCTTGGACAGGAGCTTGTCCTCCGCTTGCTCTGGGGACGAGGCGATCGACACGACACTGCTGTCCGGTTTGCCGCGACCGTTTTCCAGCTGATAACCATTTACCAGAGCTTTCCGAAAATACGATGCGACATTGTCCAAAGGCTGCGCATTCTTTTTCTTCACACGAACATCGGTGTACGCGAGCGCTTGACGTACCGCCTCGGGGCCATGTTGGCCTAACAGTTTCCGCGCCTCGGACAGGGGAACTGAGAGTTTCGTCATCGCCGTCAGAACGTCGAGGTCTTCTTCGGACGTGGCCTCAGATTTTCGCTTTGGCGTGATAAAGAATCGAACCTCCGTTACAGAGCGACCGGTTTTCTCCTCTTTCATGACAATCTCATGATCGGAGACGTCGTTGATCTCCCTAAGTGCCGGGACCAAAATCCTGCTCTTGAAAATCTTGTACTCGGCGTATGAACCTTGCCCCCAGTCCATGCCTAGCAAAAGATCGCGAAGGGTGTTGACCTTCATTTTCCCCGTCTGACCGACACCTTCGTAGCGCACAACGTTCTCCCACAGGGTCAGCGCGTAACCGCGCTTGAACGTCCTGGCGATTCGCATATCGATGCTCGCATACACTTCGGGGCTAAGCAGAAGCTCGCTGATGTTGTCCGAGAACTGATACTTAAGCGTACCACCGGATATCTTCGCACCTGCTAGCAACGCGCTGGCGTTCCACTCAGACTTCGCTGCCAACTGGTCCCAGTTGACCACAAAGCCCAGCAACGAATTGATCGTCGCCTTGACGAACTCACGATTTTTTGAGTTCAGGCCGACGTCAGAAATCAGATCCCCGATCGAGTACTCGAACCATGTACGTTCACCTTCCTTGCGCTGCTCGATCGCGTTCTTGATCAAGGCGTTCCACGTCTTCGCCTGCTGGAGTGAGATCGGCCCGGTCTTCGGCGCTATGTGAATTGCCGGCACCGCCTTCCGAAAGGGATCTGGCATCTCCGGCATCTGGAAGAGGGCGATTTGCATGGGTTCGCGACCCGCGTCTTTTTTCGTTGCCACGAAGGGATACGCTCGAATGGAGATGAACGGTAACAATACACTGTACTTTGTTCACCTTCAAGGCCAGGCGTGACGTCGGCGACTAGAACCGCTGCTTTCCACTTCCTTGAGAACCATAGACGTTCACCAATGGTGCCCGAGATCACTTCCGGATGAGATCCTACAGATTATCATTAAAATTCAATGACTTAACAATCACCCTCACGAACCACACGCTGAACTGTCGGAACCATAGAGGTTCACCTTAGGCAGACGAAAGAGGGGTGAATTCGATAGCTCTTTCCCGGCGCACGGAACCATAGCCGTTCACTTTTCAGTACTCTTCCGGGATGGTCGGCGCTCGCGGGCCAAAGCGAACCATAGACGTTCACCTTTGAACCGCTTCTACCGATCCACTACTTTGGAGAAGCGCCATCACGTAGAGATGTGATTGAAAATCAAACAGTTACAGGTCAAAGCTCAAGTGCAATCTCTGCTACACATTCGGACCTTCGGAACCATACGCATTCACCTTCAGCAGTCCCCACACGCCTTCACCGTTCTCCGGTACAACCCAGAACCATAGACATTCACTCTCACCCCATATACATGTACCTGGCGAACCACAGCCGTGTACCATCTGAACCATATCCCTTCACCCTTAGAACCACAGGCGTTCACCATACGAACCATAGCTATGCACTTTGCATCCCTCAAAGCCTTATCCAGCATGGCTTTGCCAGGACGTAAACGTAGTTAAAGGTGTTAAAAGTGTTGAAGTAAACACGTAAACGAGCGCTGGCTTTTAGCAACACCACAAAGCTCCCTCCAGCAACGGAGCCGACACCGCCACATCATCGGCCGCAGCAAAGAGTGTGTGAACCATAGACGTTCACCTAATCGCGTCGCACCAATCAAGTCCATCCGCCGCTCACGCTGCCCAGAAGTCGAACCATAAACATTCACCTACCAACCAACCTTGAACCACAGAAGTTCACCGATCAGGTTCGAACCGTCGGAGCGGTGCTCGCGGTGAACCTTGGTTCTGAAATAGGGGATCCGACACCTAAGCCTGCCGCAAGCACCGAAATTCCTTCTACGCGGACGACGCATCCGGTCGATGCTGGGTTCCAATTCCGTTGAGTTCGTCACTTTGCTTTGGGGGATAGCCCGAGCAACGATGGAAGGAGAGTGTTGACAAGACGTTCTAAAGCCGAAAGATGGGGGACCACATCTTCGATATTTGCCGAGTCGACTCGAATGTATCGACCGCTTCCCCCCAACGAAAATGCCAAGGTAATGCCGTCCGCGATGTCGGCGACACCGGTACACAAGATCGCTTTTACCCGCGCTGGAGCGGCCTGGCTCGGCACCGTCAACGCCCGCCGAACCACTACCTCTCGGCCAAGCTCTCGCATCAGTGCCGCGACGGTTTCCGCCGTTCGAAATGAGATCCCTCTTGGGCCACCAAACGCGGTGATGACCTCAGCCGGAAGCAGCGATGCTTGAATCGATCGAGCAACGATTGCCTTTGATACCTTGAGGTCCATCGCCAGTTTCGCTTGACTTGGCCAAAGACTCAGGCCGAGCTGCTCACGGTAAAACGCCCCCATCACGATAGGCGGAGAGTCGGCGCGACGAAGATCTTGATGTCGAGCGATCGCGATCAGCCGGCACCGAAAGACCTCATTCTTCGCAACAGTCGGATCGTTACTGGAGTCGAAAGGAATCGGTGTGCAACGAGGATATTCAAAGTTCATTGGTACTGGTTTCGAGAAATTCCACGCAACCGGTTGTGGGGCTCACCCGATAAACGTCGAGCGGCTATAGAGCCTAACTAATTGATTTTGTTCGATTTCTAGAGCGCTGGCTCCCGCCGTTTGAGATCGAAAAGTGTGCAACGCGTTAAACGATTGCTCGCGCGATTCTATCGCGGCGATCGGAAACACAAGTCATAAAAGCTGTCGAATTTTGGGCAGCTTTCTCCCAAATCACCCACAACCAGTTGCGCGTGCAAGGACCTTCCTCCCCGGCTTTTCTTCTCCTCGAAAAGGTTCCTGAAATGAGGGCTCTTTTCCCACGAGCCGTTGTCGCCGCGGCTGTTCCAATTGATCCGTCCCAATTGGAACTCCGTGATGCGATTCCCCCGACTCTTTCCCCGTAACAAAAAGCAGGTCGCCCTTTCCCCGGCGCCCGGCCACTACTCGAACGACGATCCCGAAAAGATCATCTTCGATCAGGGGACGCGTCTGCGCGTCGAAGCCAATCACTGGAAGACCTTCTGCTTCATCCTCGCGATCATTGCGGGTGGTGCCGTATACACACGCCAGCCGCCGCCGTCCGTTGTCCGCTCGTATGGCGTCTCGTCGGACGCCGGTGGGAATCCGTTGGTCAAGCAACTGGCCGCCTATAACCCGGACGATCAGGCGAAGCGCACGGCGATCAAACAGGACGTCGAGCACTGGTTCACGATCGAGCCGGTCCTCACCGATGACATCCGCACCTCGCGGCTCGCCAAAAACATCAACGCGGTCAAGGCGAAGATGGTGGGCAACGCCAAGAACCAATTCGCGGCATGGATCAGCGAGGACAAGCCGTTCGATCAGATCACCACCAACCCGAAGCTCGTGCGGGAGACGAGAGTCACGAACGTGTCACTGCTCGACGATGCGACGGCCGTCGTGGAGTTCACGACCTCGACTCGCCAATCGCCTGCGGAGAAGCCGGTCGACATCCGCTTCGCGTTGACGATTCGCTATCAGATCATTCCGCCGACGGCCGAAGACGTGCTGGGCACGAATCCGTACGGTCTCTATTACCCGTTCTTCACCCTCCAAAAAACCGGCGCATGAAACGAACACGTACCCTCCTGAGCTGGGGCGCGCTCGCGTTTATCGCAGCGTCGGCCAACGCGTTCGCCGCAAAGAATGCCGCGAGTCCGATTGCCCCGATCCCGAGTTTCGACGTCGGCAGCATCATCGGCGATGCGATGAGTCCGGTTAACCCGTACAACTCCGGCACCGACCCGATCACCATGCCAGGTGATGCGCGCATGGCCGTGTTTTCGTACAGCCGCGACAAGATCTTTCGGGTTATGACGGCGCCGCTAAAGCTCACGACCATCGAGCTCGAACGTGGCGAAACGCTCATCAGCGAGCCGGCTATGGGTGACTCGGTGCAGTGGGTGCTCGACACCGATGGCGCGAATCATGTCTACGTGAAACCGACCAAGCCCGGCCTCGTCAACACGTTGCACTTGAGCACGAATAAGCGCGAGTACGAACTCACGCTTGTCTCGTCGCCGTTGGGCGGGCTGTTCTACCAGAACGTGCGCTTCAATTACCCCAACTCTCTGATGGCGAAGGTACGCGCACGCAGCGACGCCACTGAAGACGACCTCGAAGCTAAGCATGACTCACAGTCTGACTCCGGCCCAATCGGCGTGTCGCCAGACAAGCTGAACTTCGACTACACCGTCTCGGGCACGAGCTCCCTTAAACCCGAGACAGTCTTCGACGATGGCACGTTCATCTGGATTCGGATGCCGTCACGCACGCCATTTGCCGTGCCGACTATCAAGGACGGTGGCGACATCGTCAGCCCGAACTTTATCCGCCGCGGGCCGTACATCGTCATCCAGCGCCTGGCTGACGAGGTGAAGCTTACGCGGCCGGGTGAGGAGGTGACGATCACACGCGGCCGTCGCGGCTTGTTCGGATTCTGAGGGCGTATGGCAAAACAGACCGATCCGACCAGCCCGGAAGAGAAAGCTTTGTTCAAAGGGAAGGTGCCGCGCAACGTTATGATTGCCGTTGGCGCGATCGCGGCCCTCGCTATAGGCGGGCTGGGTTTCTACACGCAGACTATCGAAGCCAACAAGGCCGAGGCAGAAGCACTGCAGGCCAAACGTGAACGTGCTGCCGAAGCAGTCGAAAGGAGCAGCGCGAACAAGACTGACGTCGACAAGATCATCGAGGAACAGCAAGCGGAAGCGCGCCGACGAGCTGCTGAAGCGGCTGCAGCATCCAGTGCTGCGGCCGCCGCGAACGCGAAGAAGCCGACGCTTTCGGCTGACGCCGTCTTGCCGACCGGCAACACGGAGGAGCTCAAAGCTTCGAATGACCAGGACAGCATCTTCGTCTCCCCGATTTTCCGGGCGGGCGTTAAGGTCAAGGATGCGCAGCCGCAGCAACCGCAACTGCCAAACGGCGTTATCTCGCCGCAACAGATGCTGCTTCAGCAGGCGGCGGCTCAAGACGCTGCGGTGAAGGAAGCGACCGCGCAAGCAGCCCTGGCTTCACGCGGCGGACAGGGAGTCGGTGCGATGACGACCCAGAAGCGCGATACCGCTTTCCTAAATGACGTTGCGCAGTTGAGCGAGGGTAACAAGGATTTTGCGCGAACTGGCATTGTTGGCCAGTCGCACGGATGCACGTTGTCGCCGCCGGCGAAGATTCCGGTTCTCTCGAGCGAGGCACTCAACTCCGACCGTCCCGGAACCGCGTCGCTGATCGTCGAGAGCGACGTGTACGCGAACAATGGCGACGGCCGGTGCCTTGTGATTCCGTGGGGCACCACCATCGTTGCGCCGTACAGCTCGGACATCCAACCTGGGCAGGAGTCGATTCTCGTTGCCGGGGCGGAAATGCGTCTGCCGAACGGCAAGCACGTACCGTTGTACGGCGCACAGGGCGCTAACGGCGATGGCGCTGCCGGGTTCAGTGGACATGTCAACAACCACTTCTTGAGGATCTATTCGACGTCGTTCCTGACTGCGATTCTGGTCCGTGCCTTCAGCAATAGTGATCAGAGCACTACGACCGGCCCGCTCGGCGTCACTCAAGCAGGGAGCACGGCCGGTCAAATCGCTGCGCAGACAGCGCAGTCGGTACTCGATCGCTACAAGAACATCCCGCCCACGATCACCTCGTCACCCGGTGAGCGGCATTTCATGCTCAAGGTCAATCGCGACATGGTGCTCGAACAGTATCGGGGGCCGCGATGATCGCGCGCGCGGCCTTTGCCGTCGCATTCGCGCTTGCGTGCGCACAGGCGCAGTCGGCCGTGATCGCGCAGGTTATCAGCCCGGTGAGCGTCGTCATTCAAGACGGGGCGACGCGCCGTGTCGCAATGCTACCCGGCAAGCCGGTCTACTACTGCGGTCTTGACGCCTTCGTCGACTGGGCATCACCGTTGATCGGCCAGCCGGTGCGCAGCTCGCGGGACGCCGGCATCACGGTATCGATCGATGGCCGCGACGTTGCGCTGGACGATCTGTTTATCGACCGTGGATGGCTACAGCCGCCGGTGCTGGATGAGGGTGCGCAGGTGGCGCTCGCCGAGCGCAGGGGCGGGTGGGCGTGCTCGCGCGCGGTTGTTCCGTTCGAGCTACTACACACCAACGTAGACCCGAAGATACTCGCTGGCATCGCGCTTAACGAATCGAATTACCGCGGTCGCGCATGGCCGTGGACGCTTAATGTCGCGGGTCAGGGTTACTTCTTCAAGTCCCGTGAGGAGGCGTACAAGGCAATCGAGTCGTTGCTCGCGCGCGACCGCTGCGATTTCGACGTCGGCCTGATGCAAGTGAATTGGTGCTACCACGGCAAACGCTTTGCGTCTGCATGGGCCGCGCTCGCGCCCGCGACAAACGTTGCAGCCGCTGAGGCGATTCTCACGGAGAACTTCGCACGTACCGACTCCGTGGCGAAGGCGGTCGCGTATTACCACAGCGCGAATCCCACTCCCGGGCGCGCTTACCTCGCACGCTTCGCCCAACACCTTTCTATGATCGAGGCAGGCCTGTGAAGTACACGATCAAGTTTCTGGCGTGCGCCGCGTCGGCGATCGTGTGCGCGGCCGCGTCGGCGGCAAACACCGATCCTTTCGACTTCGACTACGACATTCTCGGCGGTATCTCCGAACGGCCGGCGCTCATCTTCAACGATGGCGAAAAGACCTACATTCAGCCGCGTGCCGGCCAGGTCATCGTTGCAGATGGGGGCCACACCGAAGGCCCGTACGTTGTTGTCGAAGGCACGCCGTCGTCGATCACGTACAAGGTCGGCGCCCATTCTGCGACCGCGCGCTGGAAGAAGGCGAACACGTTTATCGGGGGTACCGGAGCGCTGGCTGCCATGAAGGACGATCAACCCGCAGGCTTTGACGGTTTCACGAACCGTCTGGTGATGATCGGTACACGTTCCGCTCTCGAACCTGTCCGCGCGATTCGCGCGTCGATGACAGTCGGTGGATTCGTCAAGGCGCTCGTCCCTCAAGGCTGGACTGGATCGGCTCAGAAGGACGTCGACTTGACGACGCTCGAGCAGTTCGGCACGCGCGACGGCGAAAACTGGATGCAAGCCCTCGACCGTTTGATGGCGCAAACAGAGCTATACGCGGATGTCGATTTCACTGCGCGCCACGTGCGCCTGCATCGAGACGCGCCGAAGTCCGCAGCGTTGAACTACGCGTCGTCGAGCCGCGATGCTGATGAAGCTGGTTTGAACCGGGTTGTTGCGCAGGTCACAGCAGAAGCGCCGCCGGTGTCGCGCCTGGCTGAACGCTTCGGCGCGCAGGCGATTCGTGACGGCGACGACACGCACATCCAGATTCGATTCACGTCAAAGCCTGCCAAGACCGTTACGTTTAAGACGCCTGACGGGAAGGCGCTGCATCCGAGCTGGGACGACACGAAAAACGTGCTCACGCTCGACCGAGCGGAGCGCTTCGTAGTTGCGGACGAGAGCAACCACGTGGAGGTTACGCGCGATGCGAAGACGGTCTATGACTTCGACCAGCCGAACGCGGCAAAGCTCGAGGCAGTGTTCGATCGGGAGGGCCGGACGTACTTCAAGTTTTCCGGGTCTGTAGTGCGGGTCGGCGTAACGGATGCGCGGAATCTGGGTATCGGCGAACAGAAGGGGCGCTACTTCATGTTTGAAGGGACCTCCGACCTGTTTACGGTGACTGCCGACGGCAACACGATCCACGTCAAGCGCCGCAAGGAAGTGGTGTACCGCGAGGTGCCGGACGCCACCCTGCAGGCCGGCGGAGGGCCCGCATCGTGATGCGCATTGTACCTATCGTCGCCGCCGTGCTGGCATTTACCGCACTGCCGAGTCGTGCAGATTGTCTCGACGACGCAGCCGCGTTCCATGGCGTAAATCCGCAGTTGCTGCGCGTGATCGCGCAGCATGAATCCGGGATGCGCCCGAACGCAGTGAACAGGAACACGAACGGCAGCGAGGACATCGGCCTCATGCAGATCAACACGTCGTGGCTGCCCACGTTAGCGCGTTACGGCATTCGGCGAGAGCATCTCTTCAACGGCTGCGTCAGCGCATACGTCGGCGCGTGGATCCTCGCGTCGAATGTGCGCCGTTTCGGACCGAATTGGAAGGCGGTCGGCGCCTACAACGCGGTAACGCCATCTAAGCAGCTCGTCTACGCGAGCGCGATCTATCGCCGCTTTATGCAACAGGGCCGGTAACCATGCAGAAGACACTCTCGAATCACGCGCGGGCTCGCGCGCTCGTGGCGGCGGCGCTTGCCGTGGTTCATCTCGCGGCATACGCAGGGGTCGATCTGGCCGCGAAATCCATCGACGCCGACGGGTGGCAGGTGCTCGCTTCGGCACCGAAGCCGCAGCCGGTTGCTGCAGAGGGTGCGAAGCAGGCGCAGCTGCTGGCGGTGCCGGCGCCCGCGCCGACGAGCACCACGGCGGGTCCGTCTACTGACGTCGCTGCTGTCATGTTGCCGGGTGCCGGTGCACCGGCCGCGAGCGGCACGCTGACGTTTTCCGTGACGCCGGCGGACGTGAATTTGCGCGACGCGCTCGATCGCTGGCTGCAGCAGCAGGGCTGGCAGCTCGCATGGAAGATCGACGACGACCTCCCGCTGGAGTTCAACGCCACCTTCACGGGCGATTTCACTTCGGTGCTGCAGCAGGTGATGAAGGCGACAAACCACATGCGCACGCCGACGCGCGCCTGCCGCCACTCGAACAATGTCATCCGCGTGATCGTACGCGCGGGCAATTGCCAGGATTGAGAACCATGCGTGTTCACCTTTTGAAATCCGCTGTCGCGATTGCGGTCGCGCTCATGGGCGCAGGGTGCGCCGTGACGCAGCAGGACGTCAATGATAGTTACGACGCTGCGCACCGCACCATTTCCGAGGCGCTCGGTAAGGGACCCGCACCGATGGCGCTCGTCGAGGACGTACCCACGGCGTTCCTGGGTGACAGACTGGTGCCGCTCGCGTATGAGGCGACGCTGCCCGCCGTGTTCCGCGACAAGACGGTCACTCTGCCCGCGAACCTAGGCATCCGGCAGATCGCCACGCTCATCTCGACCGCAACGGGCTACCCCGTGCACCTGAGCCCCGACGTGTTCGTGCCGCGCGACACGCTGGTGCCCGGCCAAACGGAGTCGAAAGGCCAGAGTAACAGCGCGCGAACAGAAGAGCCAGTCTACCGGCAGGCGTTTTCCGGCAAGACCGGCATGTATATGCGGAACATGACGACAGACCTCGGGCTCGACTGGTCTTTCGACGGCAGCACGATCAACGTGAATCGGTTCGTCACCCGCATGTATCAGATCGCGGCGATTCCGGGCAAGGTGTCGATCAAGTCGACGATGAGCAAGGGCATGGACACGTCGACCGGCAATCAGTCTGCAAGCGGCGGAGGCGGGAGCTCGGGCGGCAACACAGGCTCGTTCTCTGCCCAGACGTCGACCGGTCGCGAAGGCGATTTCGATCAGATCGCGTCGATCACGGCGGAAATCGACAAGCTGAAATCGCCCATGGGCCGAGTGAGTGTGAACCCGCAAAGCCGCCTCGTGATGGTGTACGACACGAAGGAGGCCGCAGACAACATCGGCAAGCTGCTCAACCACGAAAACGCGATCTCCACGCGCCAGGTGGCGATTACAGTCAGGACGCTCCAGATTGCATTGAACAAGGGAAGTCAGGCGGGTATGAATGCCGACGTGGTGTTCAACGCAATGCACGCTGGGCTCGCGCGGTATGCGATCAGCTTTATGTCGCCGACGTCGCTCGCGACGGGGGGCGGCTCGGTTGGCGTGTCGGTGTTGCGCCCGGACGCGCCGTTCTCAGGCACGAACGCGGTTGTGAACGCGCTGAACCAGTATGGTCGCACGGTACAGGACAACACGATGACGAAGATGACCCTCAATGGGTTGCCAGTCTCGATTGCGTCGTTCAAGAGCGATGACTATCTGCGATCGACGACGCCGTCGTCGGGGTCGCTGACGGCGACGTCCGGCGGTGTGCCGGGACTGACGCCTGGCACCATTACAACCGGTGACTTCGTGAACGTGCTGCCGGCAGTCAACGACCACAACCAGATAGTGCTCGCGTACTGGGCGGACAGCTCGAAGCTCAACGGCCCGTTCACGAGCGCAGGGGCGGGCTCTGGCCAAACGCAGCAACAGATCCAGCTCGCGCATACGGTCGGTACGAAGGATGATCAGACGATCGCACTGTCGGACGGCCAGACAGTCGTGTTGTACGGCGCGATCACGGATCAGGCGGACAGCACGACGAATACCGGCATTGCGGGCCTTACCGGGAGCTGGAACAAGGCGAAGACGTTCCAGGTGATCATGCTCAAGGCGACGGTCGTTCCGTCGATGTGATGGTCATGATGCACATCACGGAACCTCTGCCGAGCGATAAGCGCGCACGCTTGGTGTTCGGCATCGACTGGCGCGCCTACCCCGTGAAGGGCGGCAAGGCCGAGCGTCGACGCTATGCCGATGCCTTCGGCGCAACGCACTACGTCGAGTTCAAAGTCGGCACTGAGCAAATCGGCGGCTTTGCAATGCCGGACACGTCAGAGCTGAAGGGCGCGCAACTGTACTCTGGCGCTGCCCGCGTGGCGCTGCACGATCGCATCAAGAATCGAGCGGCAGCGTTGGTGCTGCTGCAGGATGAGCAACGCGTCTACGCGGTGTTCGTGGTGCGTGGTGCGGTGCGCAGCGACGAAGTGCTGACACCGGAGGCCGCGCAATCGCGCCGTCTCGAGATTGAGCAGGAATGCCTGAAGAGCAACCTCTCGCTTGTGACGCTCGGTGCTGGCGACCGGATCGGGGATGTCGATGAGCCGTTCCAGGCGAGCGAGCTGCTCGCCAGTCGGAAGGCTGGTCGAATCTCGAGGCTCCCGGTGTCGGTGCCGACCATCCTGCCTGTCGCGGCAATCATCGTGGGTGCCTTCCTCGGTGTCCCGAAACTGATGGACGTCCTTTCACCTCCGCCGCCGCCTCCTCGCACACCAACGTTCGCGGAACAATATGCAGCGGCAGTGCAGGAGACGTTTGCTAAGCCACGACCACGTGCGTCGCAGCTCGCGCCAGCGCTACTCGCCGCCGTTGGCGGATCCGAGACCGTGATCAAGGGGTGGCTGTTTCAGGAGGCGAACTGTCCGTCGTCGGGCTATTGCACGATCACGTTCCGTCGCCATGGCGGGACATTCTCGGGCTTCGCGCAAGCAGCTACCGCAAGCATGCGTCCGGTGGTATTCGCACGTGATGGCTTGACGCTCACGTCACGCGGGGCGGCGGTTCCCACCGTGGCACGACTGGTTGAGAGCGAGTCGAGTAAATGGCCAACCGCACAGGCATTTATCGAACAGCTCCAAACGCCACCGCAACGGATGTCAGCGCAGACGTATGAGCTGCACTCGTACGGATACACAGTCACGATCGAGGAGGCTCGACCGCTCATTGCGGTCGCCGGCGCCGGAACACACGTAGGCCGAGTGATCAAGCAGGGCGACTGGACGATTGATGGCTTCCGCTGGCAGTCGCCACTTCTGGAAAAGCTGCCTCCCAACATGGCGCTCGAATCGCTGCAGGTTCAGCTACGACTCAAAGAGGGCGTAGCGCCGACGACAAGCAGTGACACTGGCGATTCGCCTTACGGCGTCCACTTCACCGCGAAGGGCAAATACTATGTCTTTGATTAAGCACGTACTCATCGCGGCGGGTGTCGGCGTAGCCGTCTCCGCCCACGCCGATCCAGTCGGCGCGCGACTGTCGATCGACGACATTGACCAATTGGCCCGGGCCAACGTTGTGCGCAGTCTGGGCGGGAGCGCGCCGGGAGTTCCCATGCTACCGCCACGTGCGATGTCGCAACCGCAACCGGGCATCGCGGCCAGCGGTATTGCTGCAAACGCATCCCCGAAGCCAATTGACAAGCCGGCTCGACCGGTCCGCCCCCTTGCCGATCCGGTCTCGTTTCTTGGCGCGTTCAACGACGAAGCGGGCTCACACGTCCTTTACTCGTATCGCGATGCGATTTATCCGGCTCGCGTCGGTGCGACGCTGCTCAACGGCTGGAGCGTTAAGGCTGTCGACGGCTACGCCGTCACTGTTGCAGAGGGGAAGCGAACCTGGAAGGAGCCGATTCGTGGCGTGGCGCCGGTTCAGATGTCGCCGGCAACGGCCGCAATTCGCTCGCTGGTAGATCTGAGTTCGCCGCTCCCCACCGGCGCTCCGCTGCCAGGCGTTCCCCTCGGAGGCACTCAATGAGCTTCTTCTCGGAAGTGGAATCGCCGGAGCCGGAAAAAAACAGTTTCTTCGGCCGTCTCAAGGCGCTGAAGCGAGGTTTCGTCGGCAGCTCGCCCGCAGTGATGCCGATCGTCGGACGGGAGCCAACTGACGGCGGCGAGACGGCACACGTGTTTGAGCCGCGTTCCAAGACCACAAGCAAGTGTGTCAAACCGCGACACGCCGATCGTGCCGAGCCGATGACGATGGGCATGATGTTGCGCCGGGCACAAGATGAAATCGAGGATGTCGAGGTAATAAGCGAGAAAGCTGCGGCATCGCGACTGGAGGAGGCGGCCGAGGCTTCGGCCGCCTCTAGCGAGCTTTCGGCGCCGTCGCCTAACGCGCGAACTGGACAAGACACCGCGCCTGACGACCAGATTGAACGAGGTGGTGAGGCCGCACAGTCGCCGTCGGCAGGGCCCGTTGAATCGATGTCCATCCCTGTTGAGGAGAGCTCCGCAGACGGCGCCGCCGTGCAGCACGGCGGCGGCTTCGACGAGCCCCCCACCGTTCGCCGCATCGGTATGGACCTCGCCGAGGCGCCGGAACTGGCGATCGAAACGGGGCGTCCGAGGTTAGTCTCCGCCGAATCGCTGACGTTCAAGCGGGTGTTGTGCCAGCGGGATCCGAATGCCGCGCTCGCCGTAAGCGACGCTGCCAGGCGCGAGTTCATTGCAGTAGAGCTACAGGCCGGCATCTCGATCGTGGTCGCGACGCAGCGGTTCCACGACGGCCAGCTCTATGCGACCTATATGAAGGATCTCGCGCGCGCCGATATCTCGATCCACGAAGAGATGGTTGCGGACGAGGACGTGATTGCGGCCCTGTATAGCAAGGAGAAGCAACGGACGTCTGAGTTCGTCCCGGAGGCTTCCCGGGCGATCGGCGTCTTCCGAGATGTCATCGAGGCTGCCACTGCATACGGCGCCGCCGATGTGCACTGGGAATACCGAGACTTCGCCGAGGACGTCGAGCTCCGGCTTCGCGTCGACGGCGACCTCTACACGTATCGGCAGATGCCGAAGGCGCTGGTGCGTCGTTCGTTGTCGGCGGCCTATCAGGATCTCGTCCAACGAAATACCAACTCTGGAGAGACGTTCCAGCCGACGGCGCCGCAGTCCGCGATGATCCCGCTCGTCGCACACATGGATATCGTCAATATCCGGTGGCAGAGCGCGCCGCTCGTCGGTGGGTTCGACGTCGCGCTTCGGTTGCTCGACGGGAACTTCAAGCACGTGAATGTGCTTCTTCCGCATGAAATGGGACTCGAGGCGAGCCAACTTGCGATCATCGAAAACCTGGGCAAAGTCACTGGCGGTGCCACGTTCCTAACCGGGGAGACCGGATCGGCGAAGACCACATTGCTACGCGCGATGTCGTACCTCGTACCGAATCGTGACCGCATCAAACAGTTCGCGGTCAACGAGCCGTCAGAAGTCCCGGCGCCGTGGCTGTCCGACATCTCGATTCAGCGCCGCCCGGGCGAGAGCGAAGAGGACGCGAACCGGAAGATTGTCGAAGTGATTCGCACGCTGATGCGCATGGATCCGGACGACCTGACGATCGGCGAAGTGCGGGACTCCGTGCTCGCTGGTCTCGTTGCCGAACTCGCGCTGACCGGTCACCCGGTGCGGGCGACGCTTCACGGCAACAGCATTCTCGGTGCAGTGATGCGACTGGTCGGCGGTCGACTGAAGCTGCCGATGGACGAGGTTGCATCGGGTAGCTTCCTGAATGCTGTTGGCAACCAAAAGCTGATCCCAAAGCTTTGCCCGCATTGCAAGCGCTCGGCACGTGACGTGCTGACGCAGCAGCAGATCGCGACGCTCGAGCGGAAGTTCGGTCTCAACCCATCGACCATGGCATGTCGGGACGAGGACGGCTGCGAGCATTGCCGGCGGCCGGGCCTGTTCACGCGGTCAGGCAAAGTGGCGGCCGGCATCAAGGGGCAGACGCTTGCGATGGAGTTGTATCGGCCGACGCCGGAATTCTTGGAGCGTGTCGGAGCGCGTGATTGGCGAGGCGCAGAACGGGTTTGGCGCACTGGCCGGAGGACGGGCTTCGCAGATGCTGATATGACGGGCAAGACCGTCTACGAGCACGCTTTGTACAAGGCCTCCCAAGGGATGATCGACCCGCGCTTCATCGATGAGTCGATGTGTGCATTCGATGCCTACTGCGTCTTTCCTGATTCGATGGGGGCGCAGCCATCGTGATCAAGGCACTCATCTATTGGATCTTCATGGCGCTGCCAGCAAAGGAGCGTATGCGGGTAGCGACTTGGCGATTCCGTGCGCTGCGCGAGATGTTCTATCGAGAGACGCGCCTCGACGTGGCGAAGAAAGGCCTGCGGAACAGCGAAACGCTGCTCGAAAGGCTGACGACGCTCGAACAGCGCCATCGCTCGCGCAAGAACTTGTCGTGGCCGGCATTCCAGAAGATCGCGCAGCGCATGCGCGCCGGCGACGATTTTGCAACCGCGATGAAGTCGTTCGTCCCGACTGACGAGTTCGTGTTGCTCGAGTTGGCGGGCCAATCGCCGCGTGACGACGCCGCCATCCGCGGCCTTGAACTCGCAGAGATGGCCGCGCACGCCAAAGGCGTGCTGTCGGCTACGACGTCGATGCAGCTTGCCTATCCCGCGTTTCTAATCGTCTACCTGTACGCGTTTTGCGTGCTGTTCGGATCAGAGATCCTTCCCGCGACGTTGGACGTTCAGCCTCTCGAAAAATGGTCGGCGTTTGGGAGAGTCGTGTACGCCTTCGATACGTTCTGCGCCGACTACTGGTGGCTGACGAGTTCCGTCGTCGCGGGGCTCGTTGCCGGCTATTTCTACACGCTCAAGCGCTGGACAGGTGAGCGGCGAAACAAGATCGATGCGATGCCCTTGATGTGGCGCAATCGGCGGGATCTTCGAGCCGCCCTGCTGATTGTGTCGCTGGCCGGATTGTTCGACTCGAGTCTGACGCTGCGCGCGGCACTGGACAGGTTGACGAAGGCGGCTGACCCATGGATGCGCTGGCACTTGCGGCGGATGAGCGCGCGATTGACTGCGAACCCAGACAAACCAATGCAGGCGCTCGATACAGGCATCTTCTCGGAGACCACCATCGACATCATGACCGATGCGGCCGGACGTGATCAATTCGTGGAGTCGATCAAAGAGCTTGGTCAGCACTCCCTGTCCCGAGTGGTCGACGCAGTAAAGCGGAACGCGAAGATCACGCATTACGTGCTGTTGGGCGGGGCTGTACTGCTGTTTCTTGTGTTTGGCCTTGGGTCGTACTTCGCGACCGGTGCAGTCGCCTTCGACGGGGCTTCCACTTCCCTCAACCAGAAATTCTAGGAGCAAGCGACATGAAAAAGACCAATAAAATGGGCACGACCAAGCGACGGTACATCGGCAAGGGCCGCCGCAAACAGAAGGGTGAACTCTCCCTGGTAGAAGCGGCCGGCGTGATGGCCGCTGCCGCACTCATCGCGCTCGTCGTGTACATGGGCCGTGGTTACGTGATGGACCGGATCCACGCGATGCAATTCAAGAGCGAAGCGCAGTACTTCGTCAGCGGTATTCAAGACGCCACCGCGGGAGAGATCGATTTCTCGAGCGTCACGATGCTTTCGCTTACGCAAAATCGAGCGTTCGACACCGCTGGGCGTCGCCTGAACAAAACCACAGGTGCACTGACCGGCCTCTTCGGGGGCGCGGTGACGGCGGCGCCTGCAACCGTGACGGCTACCAACGACGCGATCGCCGTGACGTATCCGATCCCGGCCAAGGTGTGTGCGCTATCCGCCGATTCGATTTCCGAGGCCTATACGCAAGTGAAGGTGAACAACACCACGATCTCCGGGCCGTCGACGACATTCGATTCGGGCACAGCGGCTGCAGCGTGTGCCTCTGCAGGCGCGACCGCGAGCGTGATCATGTACGCGACCAAGGGCAACTAAGGAACGACGATGCTCAGCATCATTGAAGCCGTGATCGTGCTGGTCGCTACTGCGCTTCTGACGTTACAGGGGATCCAGCACGACGTCGAAATGCGCAGGCAAGACGTGCTGAGCGTCGAGGGAAAGAATCAGGCGGTGATTACCGCAGCACTTTCGAAATGGGTAACCGACAAGTACGCCTCCTTGGTCGGTCAAATGGTCGGATCGAAAGCAACAGCTATCGCTCCACCGACGTTAGCGGATTTGCGCGCCGGCGGATACCTGAAGGCCAACTATGCGACCGGACCGATCTGGGGCGGCAACTACATGATTCAAATGAGCGTCGGCCCGGACAACTGTTCGACCGGCTCCGGCTCATGCCAGGTGTCATACGTCTTCTATTCGTCCCAACCCGTGACTCGGCTCGGAAAGCCGGATGTCGCGGGTGCTGGGATCGTGGCGCAAGCAGCTGGAAATGACTTTGGCATCTCGACTACCCAGAATCCGGCGACGATCAAGGGGCTAAACGGAAGATGGTACGCGGTGAATCCGGTACCGGGCGCACCTGCGGCCATTGTCATGGCGACGAACGGCCCGTCTTCGGACGGGAATTCGGTATTCATCCGGCGGGATGGCGCGCTGAAGTGGACGGGGAGCCAAGACGTCAATGGCGTCGACCTGCATAACGTCGGCAACATTGACGCGCAGGGGACGATCGCCGCTCCGATGATCGCGACGTCTAACGCTGCCGTCAGCAACGCGATTCGAACGCCCGGAACTCTCGCGATCCAAAACGCGGCTGGCACTGGGCCTGCACCGATCAGCAGCGGCGATTCTACAGTCAACGGAAACGCGACCATTACCGGTACTGCGACGATGGGGAGCATCGCAGTCCCGCGCGCGGCGTGCGCCGGCACTGGCATTGCGTCGGCGGCCGACGGTTCGGGGATGTTGTTCTCGTGCCAACGCGATCCGATCTCCGGCTTGCGTCAGTGGCTGCCAGTCGGAGGGACGTGGCAGCAGTACGCGCGATATCTGGTATCGCATGGAGCATGGGTGCCCGCACCAAGCTGCAATGCCGGCGGCACACCGGAGGTTCTGCTCGCGCCCCAGAGCGTCTACATCGATCCGACGGCCGCGGTTAGTTTCAATGCCGACGGGGTTGGCCCTTGGACGATCAGCATCACCGACGGTAGCGGCAATCCGATTTCGATCAACGCAGTCGCAACGACCTACTGCGCATATTAGGAGCGTGGCTTGAGAAAGATACTGGTTTTGTTTCGCGTGGTCCTGCTTTTTGCGACGGTGGTCGGAGCAGGTCCGGCTTCCGCTGGTCCTGCGCGCTGTTCATATGGGAATCAAGATTCAACCTGTACCACGCCACTGAGATCCCAGCCGATTCCGCAGCCGCAGTGTTCCTCGGGACCTGGCTGGACGATGGCGTCTGCTGCCGTCTGGCAAGGCTCACGCTGGTCTGCGCCGCAATGCAATTATCAGTCACCGCCCAGTTGTCCGCCCGGCATGGTGTTGCAAAGTGCGGCCACGTGGAATGGAATTGCCTGGGTTGGCTTAGATTGCGAGTTCCCCCAAGCGACAGTAAACACGGGTGCGGCATTTGCAAATTGTTGGCAGGCAATTCTTCGCAAAGCTGTGTTTACGTGGGGTTTGACAGCAACGATGTTCAATTGGCATCAAACCGCGGGTGCGACTTGGACGGGAGTTGACGCTAAGGGCGCCACCTTTGCTTATGCACCGCTCGATCAAGGTCAAACGTACGTCGACAACTACCAGTACATGATCGAATATGCGCAGGGGGGACAGTATTTCGTTAGGGCTATCACGAAGACATGGCTTCTCTCGAGCGGCGGCGTCTGGATCGGTCATTATGAGTTCGCGTGTCCTGTCGACGCCTCGGGGAATATGACGGGGCCGACCAAGGTCCTGGGTGGAGTCTGGGGGGATAACCCCGATCTTATGGGCGTAGTCCCAAAGTCCAAACTGCATTGGATCAGCGATTACGATCTTGGCCTAAACTAGGCGTAGCAGTGCATCTATATCGGGTGGTTCGTCGCCCACCGCCGGACGTTAAAAAAAAGGCCAGCGATTACGCTGGCCCTTCCTGCTTAACGCGAATTTCGTCAGGCGCTGGTGGTGAACGTGAAGTTGCGGGAGAACGACGTGCCGTTAATCGTCCCCGTCAGGCTTACCGAATACTTGGTGTTCGGCGACAGCGGCGTTGTCGGAAAGGCTACACCCTCAAACTTCTTCAGCAGCTTGTTCGGATCGGTCGACGAATCAAGAACTTGGAGTGCAATCACATGCCCGCTCGTATCCGTCATCGTACCGGACGTCATCAATACGGTGTCGGATGCGTTGCCAACGATTGACACCGGCGTGCCCCACGCGCCGGACGTATTGGGCGGAATGGGGTTTTCGACAGACTGTTGGTAGCGGACACCCGTCACGCCTTCACAGGGGAAGGTCAAGGGGGCATTGGGTAGCGCTGCGCTCAACTGTCCGAACGTGATGCCCGCCGCCCAATTTGGATAGCCGGAAAACGTCGTGGATTGTGCACCGATTCCGAGTACCTTGTACGGCAGCGTCGCGAGTGCTACGTGGTACACACCAGCTAACCACGACGCAAGCAATGCGTTGCCATATTGGTCGTTCGTCAATGCTGCGTTGGTGTAATAGCCATTCGAGACGCCACCGACGTCAATCGGATTCGGAAACCCGAAATGCGAGGCTCTGTCCGCGTACGTCGCACCAACAAATCCCGATTTCGAGGCGTCTTCAGTGTCGGAGATGACGCTATTCGCGCTCATGTATTGCGCGTGGGCGGCAGCAGCTTGGTCGAGGATCGTATTTTCCTGAAATGCCGGAAACCCGCATTGGTTACGATAGGCCGCGAGTTGATTGAACATCGCGAGTTCTACCGAGCCAGGCGCGTACTGGGCCGATGTGACGTTGCCCGGCGTACCTGGCGGCGTCGCGCCGCCGCTCGAGCCCGAGCCGCCGCCCGCAGCCGGTGCGGAACCGGCGTCGCCGCCGCCGCCACCGCACGCCGCGAGTGCGATCGCCACCGTTACCGACAGGGCGGACAGGCCGATTGTCTTGAGCTTTGTCATTACTTAAAGTCCTCGTTTAGTTGTTGGGTGCGCACCCTGCGAACCCTTAATTCAATCCTACCGATGCGGTGGCGAAGTCAAGTTCGCGCCGGTACCGGCCCATTGTTCGAAATGTCGTGGGAAGCCAAAAACCGCCAATTCTAAATTACGGTCGAAATTCGTCAGACTTAATGGTGATCGAGAAAAAAAGCCGCCATCGGGCCACAATCGTGTGCCGACGGTCATTTCGCGCGCGGGCGCTTCCGATGGAATACTCGTAACGCCACGAAAATCGCGCCGAGGAGCGCCGTCGACTTGTAGGGCATAGCCAAAGACATCGTAGGAACGACCTGCGCGCCGACATACATGCACGTGAGCGCGACCAATACTTTGCCGAACCAGGGCTTGGCGAGCATTCCGATTACCCTTGCCGGTTGGCTCCCGACCCAATCGGGGTATGCGTCGTTGACACGTTCCAGCTCGAATGCCTCGGCCTGCCTCTCACGCTCGGAGTGGTAGAACCGTTCGTATCGCTCGAATCGGCCGTCGCCGCGACCGTCAAGCCACGCTGCGTTGCTCTCTGAAACGAGGTAGGCGAGGTCGTCCATTGCGCGTCTAGTGGACGTGGAGCGCTGCCCACGGCATAGCAGCCCGGACGTTGACGATGACTGTTCCATCGGCTTCGGAATAGTACTGCTCGGTTTCGATGTCGTACCACGCAAACTGTGGGCGGTAATCGGCGTTGATCACGATCAGGCACGCAGGCAGGTCAGGGAGCGTATCCAACGAGCGATCGTTAATGTGCTTCATTGCGAGCCCTCGATCTATTGCCTCGCCGCTTTGCGGCAAGTTGTCCTGTGCATGCCGGACAGTCGAAGCTATGGTGCATCTCGATCTTTGTCTCGTTGTTGCTAACTAGGTATTCCGTCCTGCATGACCGGCACGGCGCAATCGTTAGGCGGTTATCCGCGGCCATTGCGCGGGTCAGGTTGCAGCCACGATCAACTGAAATCGCGTGTTGCCCGCCGAAGATCTGCTGGTAGACGTCGTTGGTAGCGATCAGCGCTTGTGGAGCGTTGGCGCCGGCGGCCAGTGCCGCGCGATACAGCCACGTGAAAATCGTTCCGTGCAAGCGATTGGTTGGCGTCTCGACGAACCACGAAAGCGAGTTCGGCGTGTTCCCGCACGGAGAGCTGGTGCCATGCATCTCGAAAAAGCGCTGGCGCATCGCGTTCTGGTTCAAGCGGAACAGGCTAGCTGCAGTGGATGCGCGGCACCCGTATGCCATCAGGGCGCTTGCGTACGTTTCGTTCTTGTCGCGTGGCAGGCGCAACTCGCTCCAGCCGGCCTTGCTCGGGGCACTATTCATCCGAATCGGCGAAGTCGCCATGATCTGATGTGCCACCATCTCGTCGGTCAAATTGCTGGCCGTGAACTGATACCAGAACGTCGGCGAGTTGAAACGCCAACGGAAGAGCGGTAGACCGTTCATTTTGCCGAGTGCAATTCTCAACTTGTAGGTGGGCACCGATACCAGGTATGAGGCAACTTCAGCCGTGATGCCGAGGAGCGGTGCGGCCAGCACGCTGATGTGAATGACGCTCGTGACCAAGTCGAGGAAGATCCGGTTGTGGTGCTCGACCGATAATTTCGCCAGCGCGTCGAGGGTGGGCAGTTTTCGACTCAACTGGTCGACGGCGACGGTCGTCGGCGTGTCGTCTACAAAGCAGCGCCAGTCCTCGACCGATTCGAGGGTTGGCGCGACCATCAGAAACGGCGCGCGAAGGAGGTTTCGCAGCGACGCCTCGTTATGTTTGACGTGTTCGATCTCTTTCCGCTCGACGGCCAAAATTTCGTTGAAGGCGCCATCCATTTCCAGCAGCCATCGCATCTGGTCGACCAGGTCGAAATTGGTCTCACGGATGCGATCGGCCAACCAGTCGGGCACGAACAGGCGTTCGATCGAACGATAGGCCTCTCGCGAGTTCTTCTTTTCCATTTTTCAGTCTCTCTTCAACTACACAGCAATACTGCTTGGCCCACCGGAACTAGGCGCGAGCGGCCGCCATCACCTCGCCATGGAACTTACCGATCAGGTCGCCGAAGGCCTCGAACAGCGGTTTGAAGCGGCCGGGATTCCCGTCCGCGGTGGCGAGCAACTGTGCGCTGTGATACTCGTGAACGAATGAGCTGAACGTGTCGATCAGTCCGCGGATCTTTTTCTCGAGAACCTCGCCGGCTTCAATTGCCGCGCGGTGGGTCTGTACGCGCGCTTCGAGTTCGGAAAGCTGGGCTTGCGCCGCTTCAAGTTGGGCCTTAACGGCCGTGTGCTCTGCGAGCTTTGCTGCCACGGCTTCTTCGAGGGTCGAGTAGGATGGTGGAACGGTCGGCACCTCGACGTCGACCTTGACCGGGTTCGCTTTCAGCTTGGCAATCTCTGCGGTGAGCTGTTCAACCTCGCGTTCCTTACCCGCAATCGTGTGCTGCAGTGTGCTCACCTGCTTACCGGTCGAGGCCAGGGAAACCTGAGCTTCCTGCGCTTTCGTCTTTTCGCGCGCCTGTTCTTGGCGCACATTAGCCAGCTCCGCTGAAAGACGATCGATTTCCCGCTGAGCGTCGTCTAGCCGTCCCACGGTTGTCGTCAACTGCGAGGTCGCTTCTTCGATGCTGTTGTCTTTCCCAGCGATCTGCTCCCGGAGGGACGCGATGAGTGTGGTGACTTCGCTCTTGGTGAGCGTGGGGTCCTCACGCTTCGCATCGATCACCTTCTCGACAATCTCGTTGCTGATGTTGTTGTGGACCAGGAGTGACATGTCGCTGATCGTCAGCATCTCGACCGCGCCGATGTTGTTTGAGAATTTGTTGTAGCACCGGATGTACAGGCTGACCGACGATTTCGATTTTCTGAACAGCTTCGTGAGGAAGGAGTAGACGAGCTCGGCGGCCATGTTTCGGACCTTCCGGGTGTCGCCTTGCGTGCTGACGTAATGCCCGATTACAGAGGCATGGATGTGCGCGAAGTTGCCCCCGATCCGCATATGTTCCTGCAGAATCTTGCGGGTGGAATGGGCGACCTCTTCGCTCTCATGAATGATGATCCGAATCAGATTCTCGGGCAGGTCGCCGAACATATCACGCGCGGTCGTGCTCAGTTCGAGCTTGTCCGGTACGTGCGCGAAGGTGGCGGGCAAGTCGAGTTCGTCAGCCTCCGACGTCGGATGGTCGGGAACAGTCGGATTGAAGGTTTCATCGTCTTCGGGTTTCTTAAGCGGTTTCTTGGACACAATCCTCTCCAATTTAAGTGGGCCTTCCCTGGCACGGGTTGGGCTGCTCGTTCGATCGGGGCGTAGCCGTCGGACGCAAGCGAGACGTGGGGGTCTGCACCAGCTTACGCGGCGCTTTTCAGCGTCAATGGCGGAAAGCTGCACGAAACAAGGTGTCTTTCGCGGGAATGGCGCGCGTCGGCAATCTGAAACCGAAAGTTACAGATTGTTTGGAAATGTAAGCGGGTGATCATATGTTTACGGTCAAATTCCCGGCAACTTTATGGCGATGCGCGGCTAGCGCCGAGCCGGACGGATCCTCGACGCTCAGGCGGCGCACAACGTCCCATGCAGCGGACACGTTGATGTTCGGATGACCGGACTTCACGTGGCGATCTCGTTGGGTTCGCAACCAGTAGCCGAGATCGCGCAGAGTGACCAGGGCAAGCGGTAGGTCGGCGGATAAGCTACAGGCATCGTTGGAGAAGACGCCGAGTCCCTGCACGCTCCAAGTTGCCGGCAGGGTGCCGCGCAGGAACGAGACCTTTGAGCGGTTCTGGCTGATCGGCGAACGACGCTCCTCCAGTCTGCCGCCCGGGAGGTGGCAAACCACCTGATCGGCGACCCGGCCCGGCAGGATCGTGCCGGCCCAGTTCTTCGTCTCGATCACGAAGATGCCGAACGGCGTGACGACCAGATGATCAACCTCGGCGGTTGGAAACTCGGTACCTGGCGCGTGAAGCAACAGCAGCGCGGTCGGGTGCACATAAAAGTCGTTGCCGCATAGCTGAGAGAGGACGCGGCAGAGCTCGGCGTACACGCGTGCCTCGCCGGCGTCGCCCGACTCCTGACTCCGCGTCATCGGTGGGGTAGAAGGGTGACGCGGGTGGGGTTTCGCGTATTGCTTGTAAAGTACCCATGCACCGCAGAGAAGGATGATTGTCCAGAGCATGTGGATGCGCCTCGTTTGTTGAAGTGACGCTTCCAGTTTGTCTGGATATTTTCGAAGTCAAGCTCCGGAGAAAGCTATACGTTTTTCTGGAGCATTCTCGGTTTAGCCCCACAACCAGTTGCATTGGGACGGCGCTCCAAAGCTGTACGCGATTGGCGAGCATTCGGCGCCGTCCCGGCATCGACGCCGCTTACCCTACCTCTATCTCGCGTTTTTGACGCATCGACCTTTCCTGAGCCAACTGGCTCTGCCATCACGCGGCACGCCCGCGCCAACCTTGCAATCGGCCCTGAGCTATTTCGTGCGCTGACCACACGGTCGCGGACGAAAGCGCTTCGCGCCGATTTCCTTGCTCGTCCCGAGCATCGAAGCCACCGGGCGTTGTCCGGACATCCCTTGTTCAATTTTCTCTGGAGAGAAGCATGTTGAAGTCCATGTTCATCGGCGCGTTCAAATCGCCCGGGAAGTTCCTCGCTCTGTGTTTGGCGCTCTATATCGCTACGCAGTCGATCGTCGTTGCGGTATTCGTGGTGGTCGCAGCAATTAGCCACTTCAAGGGCAGCGTGAAGAAAGAGCCGCGGTCGCACGAGCGTGACAGCACCGAGGGTCACGAGATCGACACCGCCCAGCAACAGCCGGAGCGCGGCCAAGCTGCACCCGCACGTTCCGACGTGCACGTCGCGCCGACCCCGCAACGTCAGTATGCGAAGTCGGCTGTCGTCATCCCCATGAAGGCTGGGTCCAGCTCGACCGGTGCCCACTCGCTGAAGATGGGCACGAAGTAAGTCGCCCCTTTCCGGCCGTGCGAAGCGATTCGCACGGTCATCTCCATCTCCCACCGGGAACCACGTTCCCGGTAAGGGGAATGAGGTGCCCGGTCATTATCCGGAGCACGCTCATGGAACCGCATGTGGCTGGTTGGCAGCTCGACATGTTCGGCAGTGCATCGCCGATTCTCATCCCCCCCCCTAAACCCGATCCGTTGCCGGACCCAGCTCTCTGGGAGCCGCAGGTACGGGAAAAGCTGGCCGAGGCCGTAGTCTTCTTTGCCCTCGACAGCAGGCATAGCGACAACGTCCCCGAGGCGCTGATCGATTGCGCCGAAATGCTGCATCACCGGCTCTGTAACCGCGCAGTCGACAAGGTCGACTATTACGCGACGCTTGGCTGGATCATGGAGCTCTGGACGGGCGCAATCCCGTACCAAGTTGTCTGCGCGGTTGGCCGGGTGCCTCCGCGTGCAATGCAGGACGCGATCCGCGACACTCCGCTGCTCAACTACGACTTCAATCGACTCAACCGTTGGTGCAGCGGCCAACTATCCCTGGAGGCGCAATGGGTGGCGTAGCGATGTTCTTCACCCGCATGCTTGCGCAGGCGTTTCCGGGCGGCCCCCGAGCTTCGCCGGTAACTCCGCCGCCACCGTCTCCCCGACAAGCTGAACGCACGGTGGGCACTGGCGCATCCAACGAGACGTTCGTTACGATCGACGGGATCGCCCACCTGTTCGTCGACGAAGGCGACTGCGTGGTCGAATTTGTGCCCGCCTTCGACGATGCACCTGGCGACACGATATTCGGCACGAAGATCCTGCCGGCGCTCGCGCCGCATTGGGCGATGGTGCACGAGTATCCGGTTCCGCTGAAGGATGCGATCGCGACCGCGATCCGTCGCGCAAGCGTGCCGGCGTCGCCCACCTTGGGCGAGACCTCGACCTCTGCGGCCGCGGAACAACGCCCGGCGCAGCCGGTGGATGAGTCCCGATCGGCATCGGCCCATGACGACTATGAATCCAGCCCGTCGCTAACACGGCAATCCGGTCGGGCGTCGAGTCCGCGCGGTGGCCATGAGACGTCGTCGCGCTCTTCTGTGGTTGAAGGCCGGATCACTGGTTGGGGTGAAGAAACCTTCCCAAATCGTCGACCCGGCAAACAATCGCGCACCTACCGTTCCTTCGCGCTTCGCCTCGATGCGCGGGAGGGGGAGCGAGTGCTGCAGGGCGAAGGCCTGAAAGAAGCGATCAGCGACTGTGGTTGCTGCGTCGGCGACGTTGTCACGGTGAAGCGCCTTCGCAAGATCAAGGTGCCGGCTTTCCGTAAGGAAGACGGCGAACCCATTTTCAAGAACGGCCAGCAAGTCATGTGGGACAAGTGGCTATGGTCCATCACCAAATGAAGGAATTCTTGATGGCATCCGTTAACAAAGTCATTATCGTCGGCAACCTCGGTGCCGACCCCGAAGTGCGTTATTTGCCCAGTGGTGATGCTGTTGCCAATGTGCGCGTCGCGACGACCGACCGCTACAAGGACAAGGCGAGCGGCGATTTCAAGGAAATGACCGAGTGGCATCGCATTTCATTCTTCGGCCGGCTCGCGGAGATCGCGAGTGAGTACCTGAAGAAGGGCAGCTCGATTTACGTCGAAGGCAGGATCCGGACGCGTAAATGGCAAGGCCAGGACGGGCAGGACCGATACTCGACCGAGATCGTCGCGGACCAGATGCAGATGCTCGGCGGCCGCAGCAGCGGTGGCCGCGGCGACGGCGCTGGTCACGGTGGCGATGGAGACTTCGAGCAGGGTACGCGCCGACATGCGGCCCCGCCGGCGTCGCGTCCGGCACCCAGCCAGTCAACTCCACGCAGCTCGGCCCGTTCCCAGCAATCGGGACCTCCGCCGACTGAGCCGCAGTCCTATGGTGGCAGCGGTGGCTTCGACGACATGATGGACGACGTTCCGTTCGAGTCGTGGTACCCGCGCAAAGCGTGGGCCGCACTCTGATCCCGGAGAAGCTCACTGTCTCGCTTTACTCTCCCGTTTTATCTCACCTTTAGCGTGCGACGTGCCTTCGGGCACGTCACACGCCGTCTTTCTTCCCTCCCGCATGCCTGACTCCATGACGTTGCTGAACCAAGCCGACGCGCTCGCGCGCGGCTTCGTTGAGCAAGCGTTTCTGCGCCTGTCTCAGGCATCGAAAAACCCGCAGTCCAATTGGAGAAATCCGTGAACGTGAAGTGCTTTTGCCTTTCGTCCCGCACGGGGCTCTCAGTGTTGTGTCGATTCGACGCGACGTTGGAGACCACTGCGAACGAAAGTTTTGGTGATCCATCTGTGCAAGCTATCCACGTGATGGGGCATGGGTATCCGCCGTCGGGCGAATGGAGGACGAATCATGGGTAAGGTGAAGGAGCTGGATCTCGCGAGCCTGGACTGGTCGAACATTTTTCCGCACTACATCGACAGCCAATTTTTGAGTGGGAAAGGGCGGTGGTGGAGATGCCCGCTTTGCGATGGCGAGGAAACCTTCCGGATCTTCCCGCCTGAACGAGACCCCAACGGCGGTTGGCATTGCGCCCGCTGCCTGAAGGGGGGTATGGGCGCAAGGCTGATCCATGAGGTGACGGGCAAGCCGTATCGCGAGATCTTCTACGAGCTCGAGACCGGCAACTACAACGGTGGGATTCCCCCCGAGGTGGTACGCAAGGTGAAGCCTGTCCCGGTCCGGGCCGAGAAAAGCGACGAGCAGAAGTGTCGCGAGATGCAGGCCGCGTGGGACAGCGCCGCAGCGGTGACTGTCGATTCTCCAGTCTGGAAGTACCTGTCCAACCGGATCCCCGGGCTAAAGCTCGAATGGATCGGTCGGGACGTGCGTTGCCATCCTGGCATGGAGTACGTCGATGCCTTCGGCAAGAAGCAGGGTTCGTTTCCGGTAATGCTGCAGCGTGCGCGATCGCAAGCTGGGAAGCCGCGGCGCGTCCATCGCACCTACCTGACGCTCGACGGCGAGAAGGTTCCCTTTCTCACAAAGAAGGGGAAGTCGCGAGCGAAGTTGGAGATGAGCGCGCCGGCTGGCAGTTTCGGCTCGTCAGTCCTGCTCAACACAAGGCGATCTCGGACGCTTGCTCTCGTCGAAGGCGCCGAAACCGGCTTTGCGGTCGTCGCCCGCTATGAGAACCGCATCGAGGTCCGCTGCCTGCTGAACTGCGGCGGCCTCGAGCATGCCGACATCAACTGGGACGAGTACGACCACGTGATCATCTATGCGGATCACGACAAGGTCGACCAGCGGCGCGGTTTCCGGCCGGGCGAGCACCACGCGCAGATTCTTGCCGAACGTATCCGCAAACACGGGAAGCGCGTTTCAATCGTGAAGTCGGTGGTTGAGGGCGTGGACTTCTGTGACGTGTGGAAGTTGCAGTGCCAGCGGCGGGCGCAACAGCGGGAACTTGTTCGAGCCAGGCAACTGGCGCGCGAGGAAACGCGGAAACGGAACCTGTCGCGGATTCGCAGTAGCGGATTGTGCGCGGCAATGTAACTTTGACCCCGGCAGCAGCCGGCATTCCTTTTTTCTTACCCGGTGGGGATACGTCCCCTCCGGGCCGTATCGCGCCCGGCTACATCACGAGGTGGATGATGGGCTCGTTTCGACTTCTGCTGGATGAGTTTGAAGTAGTGGAGGTACCGCCCAAGGCGGCTGTTGAGGGCGCAGCGGACCTCTTCGAAGGTCCTCGCTTCGACGTGATCGATCGGCTGCTGCAAGGTGATGATCGATACGTCCTGCGGGATGAAGCATTCCGACCGGCGGTCGATTTCTGTATGGCTTGGCTCGACGAAAAGGCCAAGAGCAGAGGGCATTAAATTTGGCGACAAGCGGCTTCCTTCGGGAAGCCGCTTTTTTTTGTTCAGTCGCGCGAGACAAGCAGCGCGAACCGGAGGAGGAGCTTGAAGATGCGCCACACCCCGCTGGCCCAAAACGTTCCGATCGCACCAACGAGGAGAAACAGGGCGGCAAGATCGCCGGCGCCACGGTTGTGCATGAAAGCACCAGCGGCAAAGACCAGCGAATACGCCAGGATGAGAAGAAGGCGGCGCAGGACAAACGGAAGGGCGCGGAACCCGCGCGCCATGGCGGATAGCGTGCCGGCGATTGCGTTCACTGCTCGTCCTCCACCTTGGCGACGTGGGCGTGCCATGCCGCAACGCAGTATTCAGCGGCAATCGCGGCCGCGGCGATCGCTAGCCAGAAATAGGGGGACGCGAGCTTGTGAATCAGTTCCCCGTTGCGTATCCACTCGATCAGTTCCAGCATGTTCTTCTCCTTTTTCCGGTGCAGGAC
Organism: Burkholderia sp. MBR-1; assembly: GCF_013822785.1. Lineage (NCBI taxonomy): Bacteria > Pseudomonadati > Pseudomonadota > Betaproteobacteria > Burkholderiales > Burkholderiaceae > Burkholderia > Burkholderia sp. MBR-1. Next base: position 4,864 of record NZ_CP053613.1, on the reverse strand, counting down.
GCAGAGCACGTCGTGAACACCAACCTCGTACCGTTATTTTCTCAGGTTTGCCCAGAAAGCAAGCCGGGAGTCGGCGATCCGGCTGCGATTCATCCCCAAGCCCCGAGCTGGTCGTGGAGCGCGTCATCGAAGCTGGTCCGGTCAAGGCTTCCGTCGCCCACGCTGAGTACCTGAAATTCATCGTGGCCGACCGTGCTACCCGCGTGTGCCGCCGCATCTTGTCGCGGTGTGGGTGTCGCCAACGATGCGGTCGGGGCGGGCGCGGCGACGGCATGGCCGGTCAGTTCCTGCCGCAACGCGGATTCCGCCAACGCCTTGAGTACGGCGGCCCGCCGGCGGGCCGACGGACACGAGCTCAACCGCTCGAACAGCAGCGGCGACACGAGCTCGTTGATCGTGATGGTCATCTCGATCTTGTCGCGCATGCCCGCTCCTTAGCGCCGCTCACGCGCGAGACTGGATTCTCCGACGAGGAGGAAGCCTCGTACGTTCGCGAGGCAAGGCGCGTCGATCACCTCGATCACGACGCGCGGAAACGCGCGCCGGATGACGGCCGCGTAGAGCGCCGCGCCCCCCCCGGACAGGATGATCGATCGTACATTCGCCAGCCTGCCGACGTTGTTCTGCATTTCCTTCACGACGCCCGAGATCAGCGGCTGCGCCATTTCCAGATAGGGCGCGAGGTCGACGTTCGTTCCGTAGAAGAAGAAGGGAGTTTTCTCGCGCAGGGCTTTGTCGATGCGCTCGATGTCCTCAACCTCGTCGCCTTGGTCACGGGCGATCAGGGCGGCGATCCGCTGGTAGATCTGCGATGCGCCTCCGGGCATGCCGCCGCTGCGCTTGTCGTCCATCGTGAAGCCGTTCGCATAAACCCAATCGGTGGTGAAGTAGCCGACGTCGACGACCAGGTGTTCCACGTCGCGACCAAAGCCGCCCGGTCGGTTACTGGATGCGAGGACGAGCGAGCCGAGCGGCTGAGGGATCACCATCACCTTGTCGATCTTCACACGGCCAGCGCCGAAATCCAGTTCGCCTGTGAATCGCTCCTTGAGTTCGGCCGCGTACTTCTTCATGTTATGCACGGGCAGACCGAGCACGAGCCGCTCGATGTGGTCGACGCCGGCGAAGTGAATTGCCCCGAACAGCAGTGCTGCATAGTTCGCCGAGAGGACATAGTCGTCCGCCAAGGCGCGGCCAGTGTTGCCGTATGCGGCGGTGAGAGAGACGTCCGGGCCGACCTCGTATTCGACTTGGTCGATTACGATCGTCGCGACCTTGCGTGCGGTGAGGACGCTTTCGCCATAGCCGGCGATCGAGCGACTCGCAGCGAGCGGAGCCAAGGAGGGGAACATACCGGAAGCCACGGAGTTGGTTGCGGCACGGTGCGCATATTTCGTGTTGCCGTAGCCGACATCGATAGCGAAGACTGCAGTTTTCAAGGGCGACTCCTTAGGTTGATAGTTTGAATCGAGAAGTGCACGCTCGAACCCAGAACTAGATTCCGACCTAGCCGCGGCTCAAAGTCCGAGATAAAGCCGGACATTGCGGATGAGCCGTTACAGAAGTCGGACATAAAGTCGGAGATTGCAGGTGTGACCCCTCAATCTCCCGGTTAAAGTCCGAGATTGCGTGATTCAGTCTATCGAGCGCGCTACGAAGTCAAGTTTTGGAAAGCGGCTCACTTCCCGGCAGCTTTCGTGCGGCGACACGTGACAAATCGGCCTATTCTTGGCATCACCTACCGCGTCATCGACGCATCGAACCTGAGCGCCAGGCGCTCACACGCCTCCTTCCGGGCCGTCTTGGGCCTCCACCGCAGTGCAATGTCCGGGCCGCATTTTGAAGCGGCCTTTTTCTGAAGCAAATCAAGTACACAGTGGTCCACCTTGAGGACCCCTGGACACTGCGATATCCATACGATCGGCGGCGGTTTGCCGCAATGGGACGCAATGAGGACATTTGGACACCGGACAACGGACAGTCCACGCGGCCTCGATTGCGTCTGCTCACGCCCTTTCAGCGAAGAAGCTGGGTGCGTTCAGGAAGCCCGATACACCGCGGCCGACATGAACGTGCTTAGGGGCGGGGGAAGTCTTGCGAACCGGGAAGATCGGTGTCGCGATTCCCTGATTGGAAGAACGAACGGTAGGCGCAGCCGTAACCAAAATGCGCAACAGGAATTACCCAGCACATAGCCCGGCGCCGGCGACCGCGAGGTTCGTCGACGCCGAGACGCGCAAGCGCCAGGCTGGCAGGGTAGCCACGAAGCTGATCTGGGCGGAGTCAATCCGCGCAGCGCGTCCGAGAAGCGGGCGCGAAATGGTCGGCGACGGTTTGCGCGGAGCGCGGACTGCGTCGGTCATGGCAGCAGGATGGACAGTCGGATTGCATGCTCTTCCCATGCAGCGGGCTGATCGGATGGAATCGCTAAAGGACAGGAAGCAGCAAGGCCGCGCCGGCGGAATCCGGCGAAGCCGTCGGCGCGGCAGCGCGACGGAAGCAGGGAATCCAGCGAGGCGCCAGGTAGGGTCGTCATGCAGGAAAGGTGAACGTCTATGGTTCGGCGCGCCCCGCGCAAGCTGAATCCCGCAATGAGGCGCATGGCGACCCGGCCTCGGGTCAACGGGCGTGCGTGCGGGCTGCCTTGACGGCGGGTAGGCGCGTCGGACGATGGTTCGCGAATAGACGGCAGCAGTCGCAGCAGCGCACGTCGCCAGGTATTCGCGGAGAGGGGGATCTGGCGAGGACGCTGAAGGTTTCCGCAGTCTCGACAAGATCGTTTGATGGAATTGGGCGGATAGGATTTCCGCCAGGTGTATGCGGCGCCGGCCGCAAGGAGCAAGTGTATGGCTGCGATCCTCAACGTTCGGGCTGTTGTGGGCCGCTATCGACTGTCGCCCGAGCTGCGCGACGCGTTGCTGGTGCTCTTCGATCAGCACGTCGCGGAAATCCACAGCACGACGCGGATCAGCAAGCGCGCGTTGTCGATCAAGACGCAGGAATACCGGGTGACGGCGATTTGCAAGGCATTCGTTGAACTGCGCGAAGGTGGGTTTGCGGTGCAGACCCCTTGGTCGCTCAAGTCCAAGCACGTCGAGTACCTCGTCGACCGCTGGGTTAGGGACAAGCAGACGGGAGGCACGATCGAGAATAAGCTCACGTACCTGCGGGCACTCGCGCAGTGGATGGGCAAGGCGAATCTCATCGGCACGCTCGGCGATTACGTCGATCGAAGTGCTGCGGGTCTCCAGCGCAGCTATGTGGCGACCGAGGACAAGTCATGGACCGCAAATGGTGTGGACGCGGCCGCGAAAATTGCGGAGATCGCAAGCACGTGCCCATACACCGCGGTACAACTGAAGCTTCAGGCGGCGTTCGGCCTCCGCGTCGAGGAGAGCTTCATGCTCCGCCCGGTCGAAGCTGTGCGCGACGCGCGTACACTCGACGTTACGCGTGGAACGAAGGGCGGTCGGCCGCGAGAGGTCCCGATTGAACGGAAGATCGAGATCCTCGAGGAAGCAGCGCGACTGAGTAACGGGGTTTCGGGATCGACGATTCCCGCCGGCCGGACATTGAAGCAGTGGCGTGACTGGTACTACTACGTCCTGGCCAAGCATGGTATGACGAAAAGCGGAATCGGCGTAACGAGCCACGGGCTGCGTCACGAGTATCTGCAGACACTCTATGAGCAGGTGGCCGCGGTGCCGGCGCCGATCAAGGGTTCATCGGCGCGCCCTGATCCCGCCGTGCACGAGGATGCGAAGCGCCGGGTCGTCGAGGCCGCTGGCCACAGCCGTCCGTCGAAGGCGAATGCTTACCTGTCGACGTTCGCACGGCAGACGGCGCTGAAGAAGGCGCTGCCGTCGATTGACGAGACGATGGCTGCGCTCGCAACCGCTGGCGGCAACAAGAGCCACGCCGCGGCGGCGTTGGGCATTTCGAGGCAGGCGCTGTATCGGTTGCTTGCGTCGCCGCCGGGTCATCAGTGACCGGCACGGCGGGATCTCATTGCGATGTTGCGGATGCGGCTGTCCGCGTTGTCAGGACGAGTTCGCAGCCGACCGCGCCCGTTGTGACTCAGGATGGGGCGAGCGTGCTTGGCATCACGTCGTAGCTCTCCCGCCCGGAAAGCGTCCAGCTGGATGCGTCGGGGCTCAAAAGCGACTGAATGCGGATCGCGAGTTGCGGTGGATTGCGACTCGGGGGGAAAGTGGGAAGGGCTGGTGGGTCGGGCTGGCGATTGGCGTGCGTGGCCTGAAAATGAGGTGACAAATTACCGGTGTAACGCCTGCTGGACGGGAGATCCGCTCGGTAACATAGCCTTGTCTCTCAGGTTCTGGCGCAGGCCCTCGGATTTTGCTAGAACCCTCGTTAAGCCGGCGAAAGCCGGCTTTTTTTTATTCCGCTACCACCGATCCCGATCCGGCAACGCATCGACCGCGATTGCGATCCGGTCCTCAAACAAAAAATCGCGGTGCTCGTTCGGCGATTGAATCTTCGGGAACTGGACATAGTCCTGGCCGTCGACTTCGATCCACTTCGCCAACTGGACGAGTTTTCGATATCGTGCTGCGTCTTCGAGTACCGGTGCGATCGGCCACGTATCGAAGGTGACGACGGTCGCGTCGACGATGCGCTGCGCCAACATCTTGAAGACCGGACCAATCTCGTTCCAGTCTCCATCTACGCGGGACAGCATGTCGAGAACCTGCTGCGTATCGCAGGCGCCGAGCTCTCTCTCGATCAGCCTTCGCAGGTCCTCATCCGTTGCCTTCGGTCGATTCAAGCGCCGGTTCCATGTTTCGGCGCAGCGGTCTTTCGCGGCCGCTTCGTCGTCGCCGATCGTTTCCCACTGCGTCGACAT
>NZ_CP053612.1:0-356237 GCF_013822785.1 Burkholderia sp. MBR-1 | reverse complement strand
GCTATTTCCTGGTTCCCACCTTTCGAGCCGGTGTGGCAGGCGCGGTAGGCGCATCGGCGGCCACAGTGCGGCGGGCGGATTTGCGTTGCTTTGGCGTGGCCGGGTCGGTTGGAGACGCGGCCCCGGACTTTTGCCGCGGGGCCGCCGTGCCCCGCCCCTTCAAGCTTGCCCGCAGGGCCTCGACCAGGTCGATGATTTCCGCGCCCTCAGGCTGAGCAGCGGGCTGCAGAGTGACTTGCTTGCCTGCGATTTTCTGGTCGATTGCCGCGAGCAGGCGTTCCCTTTCTTCATCCTTGAACGCCGTCGGGTCGTACGAATCGACGCGGTACTGCGCGATGAGCTGCCTGGCGAGCTTCAGTTCGGCTGGTTCCACCTCAGGCTTGGCGATGCCGATTGCCGACTGCGCGCGTATCTCGTCGGCGTACAGGAGTTGCTGCAGGATTAAACCCTCTGGCCCCGCACGCACCTGCGCGACGTTCTGTTTGCCATTCATTACGAACTTGGCGAGCGCGCAGGTTCCAGTTTCAGCCATCGCCTGCGCGAGTAGCTGGTAGGGCTTCGCGCCGCGCTTGTCGGGGCCGAGATAGTAGGCCTTGTCGAAATAGATCGGATCAATCGCGCCGGACGGGAGGAAGGCGACAATGTCGATGCTGTGGCTCGCAGTCGCCTCAAAGGCCTCGAGCTCGGATGGTTCAAAGATGACGTACTTGTCTTTCTCGAACTCGTACCCTTTGACAGTATCCGAGCGCTCAACGACGGCCTGATGAGCCGGACAATATAGCTGCTGTCGCACCCGGGCGCCGCAGTTCTTGTGCAGCATATTAAAGCTGACGGCGGACTTGGATTCTGTCGCCGAGAACAGGCGGCACGGTATCGAAACGAGCCCGAAGCTGATGGTCATCGAGGCAATTGAACGTGGAGCGGACATGACTTTCTCCCGTCGGCAGGCGCTCCTTGTACGAGCAATTTCCCGGCCTGCTTGCTTGTCAGGAGGGGGCAGTAGCGCGATGGTGAACCGCCCCGGGTTTCGCGGAGGCTCCAACTCTTGAGAGAATGTGAGCCATGAGCAAGAACAACGCGAACAAGTTTTCCCCGGAAGTGCGCGAGCGCGCAGTGCGCCTGGTGCAGGAGTCTCGCAGCGAGTATCCATCGTTGTGGGTGGCGGTCGAGTCGATCGCGCCCAAGATCGGCTGCTCGGCTCAGACGCTGCTGACCTGGGTCAAGCGGCATGAAGTCGACAGCGGGCAGCGCGAAGGCATGACCACCAGCGAGCGCGAACGGATCAAGGAGCTGGAGCGGGAGAACCGCGAGCTTCGCCGTGCCAACGACATCCTGCGCACGGCCAGCGCTTTTTTCGCGCAGGCGGAGCTCGACCGCAAGCTGAAGTCGTAAACACCTACATCGACCGGCACCGGGAGGTCTACGGGGTCGAGCCGATCTGCAAGGTGTTGCAGGTTGCCCCGTCGGCCTATCGGCGCCACGCCGCGCGTCTGCGCGAACCGTCGCGGCGCAGCGACCGTGCCCGGCGTGACGAACATCTGAAGCCACAAGTCCATCGGGTCTGGCAGGAGAACCATCGCGTGTATGGCGCTGACAAGGTCTGGCGGCAACTGAACCGCGAAGGCGTGGCGGTGGCTCGTTGCACGGTCGAGCGCTTGATGCGCGTCCAGGGCCTGCAAGGCGTGCGGCGTGGCAAGCGGCTGCGCACCACCGTCGCCGACGATGCTGCCGTGCGGCCGCTGGATCGCGTCAACCGGCAGTTCCGGGCGGATCGGCCAAACCAGCTCTGGGTCTCGGACTTCACCTACGTCTCGACCTGGCAGGGCTGGCTGTACGTGGCCTTCGTCATCGACGTCTACGCCCGGCGCATCGTCGGCTGGCGCGTGAGCAAGTCCATGACCACGGACTTCGTGCTCGATGCGCTGGAGCAGGCGTTGTACGCCCGGCAGCCCGGCAATGACGGTTCTCTGACCCATCACTCCGACAGGGGATCGCAATACGTCAGCATCCGCTATAGCGAACGGCTGGCCGAAGCCGGTATCGAGCCCTCGGTCGGCAGCCGTGGCGACAGCTACGACAACGCCTTGGCCGAGACGATCAACGGTCTGTACAAAGCCGAACTGATCCATCGTCGTGCGCCCTGGAAAAACCGGGAATCCGTCGAGCTGGCCACCCTGGAGTGGGTCGCCTGGTTCAACCATCAACGCCTGCACTCATCGATCGGCTATATCCCGCCCGCCGAGGCTGAGGCAAACTACTACAACCAACTTGGCAGAACCGCCGACGAGGCCGTTTTACTTTAACCAAACAGCCTCCGCGATACCCGGGGCGGTTCAATGGCGACAGAGCTGGGAGGTGACGACAGGTGGCACGTAGGAGAGTAGTCGATCAAGTCGGTTACGGCAAAGCGGACAGCCTGCCGGACGTCGTGCTGCCCCAGTTGGCGACATTGGCGGAGCAGCCTGCAGTCGGCCCAAATTGGTCTTACGAAATAAAGTTTGACGGCTATCGCATGCTGTGCCGTATCGACGACGGGGCTGCGACCCTATTCACCCGCAACGGACACAACTGGACCGACAAGTTGCCCGTTCTCGCCGAAGCTCTTGCGGGGCTGCCGGTCCGAGAAGCATGGATCGATGGCGAGGTGGTGGCGCTCAACAAGGCCGGCATTCCCGACTTCTCGGCGCTGCAGAACGCGTTCGCGCGGCGCCGCACGGCCGGCCTCACGTACTTCGCGTTCGACTTGATGTTTGTGGATGGCCACGACCTCCGGCGGTCGAAACTCCGCGACCGGCGTGTCGTACTGGAGCAGTTGCTTGCGAGCATCGAGGGCCCACACATACGGCTCAGCAACACCTTCACTGAGGGCATCGAATCGTTGCTGGACTCCGCCTGCCGGATGGGCCTTGAGGGGCTTGTCGGCAAGCGAGTCGACCGTCCCTATACAGAGGGTCGTTCGCCTGACTGGATCAAGGTCAAATGCCTCCAGCGACAGGAGTTCGTCATCGGCGGTATCAGCAGACGTGCGGGGGCGGCGGCAAGCATTAGCTCGTTGCTGCTCGGCGTGTACGAGCATGACGGCGGTTTCCGCTTCGCGGGTTCGGTCAAGGCGGAATTGCGACCCGCGCAGATGCGCGAGTTGCACGTGCGTTTGGAGCCAGTCAGCGAGCCTCCGTTTTTCAACCCGCCGACACCTGAGCGCGGCCGCGACCTAGTCTGGGTGCGGCCACAAGTAGTTGTCGAAGTGTCTTTCCTGGAATGGACGCCGACAGGGGTGATCCGTCATGGTGTCCTGAAGGCGCTGCGGGAGGACAAGGAGCCGAGCGAAGTTCATGAAGAGACGCCAACTGCCGCGCAAGCGATGAGCATTCGTGGTGGCACGAGTTCAGGCGTTGGTGGAAAGACAGTCACCAACGCTTCACGCATCGTTGATCCGACGACCGGCTTCACGAAAGCGGACGTTGTCCGATATTTTGATGCCGTCGCCGATTACATCTTGCCGCACATCAAGAACAGGCCCCTGACGATCGTGCGCGCGCCAGATGGTATCGGGCACGAGATGTTCTATCAGAAGCACGCGGAGGGGCAGAGACTGAAAGCCGTTACGCACTTGCCACAATCGTTGCACCCCGGCCATGCACCGCTTCTGGTGGCCAACACGAGAGAAGCGCTGCTGGAGCTTGCACAACTCAACACAATCGAGATTCACGCGTGGAACGCTACCGCGCCCGATCTCAACCACCCCGACCGTTTCGTTCTCGACCTTGATCCTGATTCGCATCTCGAATGGAGCGTGATGGTCGAGGCCGCTACGCTCACGAGGGTAGTGCTGGACGAACTTGGGCTGCAGTCGTTCTGCAAGACCAGCGGAGGGAAGGGCGTGCACATCATCGTGCCGCTTGCGCCGGTACATACGTGGCAGGAGGTGAAAGGCTTCAGTCGCGCGATCGCGCGCCATCTTGCAAAGGTCATCCCGCAACGCTTTTCTGCCGTGTCGGGGCCGAGAAATCGCATCGGAAAAATTTTCGTGGATTACCTGCGAAACGGGAAAGGCGCAACGACAGCGATAGCCTTGTCTCCACGAGCGAGGCCCGGGCTTCCTGTATCGATGCCGGTCAGTTGGGACAAGTTGCACGAGCTAGCTGGCGCATCCGATTGGGATATTGCGACGGGTATCGCTCAAGCCAAGCTGCTGCGCTCGGGGAGTACCCCGGCGCCTGCGACAGAACAGCGAATCACCGAAGCAATGCGGCGAGCCGTTTGTGCGACCGACTGATACTGAGCTTCCGAAAATCCACCGGTTAACCACATCGCCCACGGCCCTGAAAAAAGTGCCGCCGGTGCCGCTTCGGCTATCATCCGCAACGGGGCGCGAGTCTGAAACGTCGGTACGATGCGGTGTGGTACCGGTCTGTTTTCGGCGCGCGGGACGTAGGACAATTCTTGCGGATGCGGTAATTGCTTGGCTGTTCTATCGTGTCTCGCTGGATAGAGAATCGCGGCAGCATATGCTCAACGGAATAAAGGGATAGTCGTGGCATCGGCGTCACTCCACTACAGTAGCAAGCAGGAAATGGCCGAGGACCTCTTCCGCGTGCTCGCATCACGTGATCTCTCATTTGGCACAAGACGAGCGGTGCTTGAACAAATCCAGATGGATTGGCCTGAGTGGTATGGAAAGTTTGATTCTGCAGTAAGGGGCCGCAAATGGCCTCGGTGCTCGTCCCGACAGGAAGCCACGGCAGCGCACCATGGCCATACCAAGGTGCCGACCGCGGGGTGCCCGTATTGGTCGAGTGGTGCCCTTGCTGCCTACGCCCAAGGCGCGCCGCGTCACGCTTTTCTGTTCGAGCACGCAGTCCCCCGTAACGTGGTCCGCGACTATGTAATTGGGCCTTCGCCGTACAGGAAGGGAAGCCATCCCCACGGCAATTCCTCGTGGTGTTCGCCATTCGAGAGCGCCGACGAACTCTATACTTTCCTCGAGCACGTCTGCGTCGGCGTTGTCGTATCGAAGCCCGAAGATCGGATTCTTCTAAAAAGCACATTCCCAACGCCTTTGGCGAACTGGCGACACGCTGATCCTTGGGCGCGATATCGCAGTGCGACCAACGGCCTCCAGACAATCCCGGTGTACTGTCTCATGGATGGCAAAGCCGTTGTCGCAGCATAGGGATCGCGAGTCTCGAGCCCCGCTCGCGTCCAAGAATCAGCGCAGTAGGTTCAATCCCCGATTTTCAGGATCTCGTAGCGCCGAGGCAACCGCTCTCAAGGAGGCGCAGCAGACTTCGCTCTCTACTGGCACCGCGCGTCGAGAGATTGTTCTTGGCAGACTGGGTTCATGCGGAACCGGGCACGAGCGCGTGCACGTCGCCAACGCGTGGATACACTCGAGACGCAGATTTCATTTCTGCTTTGATGCGTGCTGCTTCAGACTGTCCGCAAGGTACGCAAGATGATCAGGGGAAGTCAACCAAGAGGTCCAGAAAATGGCAAACAGTGTCGTATCTAAGCCGCCGTTGCTGGTTGCCGCAATTTCGTGTGCGGGCGGCATTGGTTACGCGTTGCCGCATTGACCGGAAAGCGGTCGGCGCGCGAGCGCCCCACGGCCGGGAGCCGAAGGTGATTGGGAGCTAACATGTCGCAGAACTGGAAAGCCTGACCAAAGAGCAGATGCTGGCGAGGATTACCTTGCTCTCTGACGAGATGGACGCAAACGAGGAAGAGAATCGCACGATGCAAGCGGAAATCGACAGCCTCTACGCGCGTATCGACGCTTTGAAGTGACACCGGAAAACATGGACGAACTGGAATTCAAGCTTGCAAGCTTCGGTGTCTTGATCCTGGTTTTTGGTGGGGCGTTCGGGATCGGTGGATACATCGTGGGAGACGCGATCAACTCGTTCTCGCTAATCGCTGGTGGCATTGACTCGGGTAAGGTAGCCGGCGGATCTTCACTCGCAGGAATGCTCATAGCGGTCTGGATATTCGGTGCACTCGTCATCGCTGAACGATCGGACGCCAAGGCTGAAGCGAAACGCGTCGCTGCAGATTTGATCGATAGCGCGCGTAAAGCTAGATAGGAAACTGAAGTGAAATTAACTGTAGTGAGCGGCGATGAATAGGAAAACGCCGGCGTGGCCGGCATTGGGGGAAAGATCTAATGGTCGATCGTCGAGACCAGGTCCGCGAAGCAGTGGCGCGGGCGATTTGCGTTGCGTGCGGAGGACAGCCAGAACGTCCGGGCGACGCTCGTGGGTTTTCACACCGCGAACCGGATGGCGCGCTTTTTTGCACCGGCTGCTGATTCTGCCACTCCAGACCGAGGAAACGATCACTCACTTGCGCATTCCGCGGTCGGCCCTGCGCTTGTTCTCGGTCGCGGGCCAGCCTCTCTAACCACGGAAAACGAGGCAAAGATATGAGAGGTGCTGAAAAAAAGCCGAGCGCAGCGCTAATCGCCGTGGCAATGATCGTTGGCGGTGTCTGTGTCGCTGTTGGGCTGGGTGGGCCGTATCTTCCGGCTCTGTTGACCATCTCCGATCAATGGCGAGGGGTCGTCGGACTTCTCGGGATGGTGCTTCTGTTCAGTGCCTGCATTGGGGCTGTGGCCAGCTCGGAGTGAACATGATCGCGACGATCAAGCGGCAGCCTGGCCACGTCGGCTCGACATGCACGGCGCTGTTGGACGGCTGGCTGTGGAATTAGAGCAAGCCTCGCAACCCGGTGCACGCGACCGAGAGTGTCGCGCGTGGCTTCGAGTCGGTGCCGGCGTCGGTGAGCCGGGACGAAGCGCCGTGCCGCATCTTGCCACTGTCATCGCGCAATCCTGCGAGGATGGCTTGGATTCGGCGTGGCAGTATGAGCGAGCAGCGGGAGACGCATTTCGAGCCTACGCTTCTCGTTGTGTTCGGAAAACACCCCAATGAACAAACGCGACATCAAACGGGTCATTCTCGGGCAACTGGCGACGTATCTCCGAACCGAGGTCATCCTCGACGGATGCAGCCAGGAAGATCTGGCGCGCGCCGAGGAAGCACAACAGGAACTTGCTACCGAGTTTGAGCGGCGATGCAACGGCGCGCAATATAGCGAGACGTGGAAGTGCTAGGAAAACGGACAACGGAAAATCAAGATGAAGCTGCCACACATCAAAACTCCTTGCCGAGACTGCCCGTTCAGGACGGACACATTGAAGGGTTGGCTGGGGGAACAACGAACGGCCGAGATACTGGCCGCCGATTCGTTTGTATGTCACAAGCGAACCGACATGCAATGCGCCGGGCACATGCTCATCAATGGCACTGACAATGCGTTTGTGCGAGTGGCGTCAATCCTAAACATCGCCCTCGATCTCTCTGGACATGACCAAGTCTTCGCAAGCAAAGCGGCCTGCATCGAGCACCACAAAGAACAGAATTTGCCGGTTTAATCGACACGTAGACGAATCGGAAAACACCATGACAGTCACTCTGAAGGCCATCGCTCGCACCGAAAAGTCGGCGCACCAACAGGTCCGGGCCGGTCAAGCCGAAATTGGGGAGATCTGGCGCGAGCAGGTCAGCGTCGTGGTCAGCAAGCTAGCTGAGCCGCGGCGGATGGGCATGAAATGGCGCTGGTTTGCTAAGCAGTTCGGCAGCGGTGCCACACTTGGGCGTGGGACACGAGCGGCCATGTTGCTCGGCCCGGGATTCAACTCCAGGAACGAAGCGATTTCTGCCTTGGTCGCAGCGGGCGGGGCTCAAATCGATTAACGCAGGGAACGAGCGATGGAACCGATCGTATTCGATGCTTTGAAATCGCTTGTGAACCGCGCGCGATTCCTTCAGCGAGTCCGTCTGGCAACCATCAGAGAGGAAACTATCGCGGCGGGATTCTCGGCTGAAGTAGTCGATGAAGCGATCAAGTTCTGGGCCGACTATGAGCATCATAAGGTCGTCGCGCGCTAACAAAGGAAAACAGGCAGATGGACCTCGATATCGACGGTGGCGGCAAGATCGCGTTCAACGCTCCCCAGCAACGCTGGATTGACCCGAACGGTGGCGACGGGAGCATGATGCAAACGGCACGATTCGGCGGCCAAGAAATGATGGCGGTCACAGATGACGCCGGAGCATTCGATCTGCACTTCCTGCACTTCAAAACGGGCGGATTTCCGTCGATCGAAGCGGCGAAGCAAGCGGCCCCGGAGTTCGCGCGGCGCGTCTTTGCTCGCTTGACGGCGATGATCGCGGACTAAAGCGGAAAACGCCGGCCGGCGCCGGCAACAAGGAAAAAGGGACCAGCTACGATGAGCGAACGCAAGAAGAGTGAGGGTGATTGGGTGCCGTGGTATGGCGTCGCTTTATCCGCTATCAACGCTGGCGTGATGTTCTACATGCACAGCCTGCCATTCCACTGTGACGCCCTTGCCATCTGTATTTCGGGTGTCAACCCCTGGCAAGTGCTGCTGGGCATCGGTGCGTGGTCCTTCACGGCTGTTGGCGCGATTAATCTCGTACGCATTTTCGCGACCGGTCGACCAACATCAGAATCGGTGACGAATGCGAGCGAGACGTTCGACAAGCTACGCGCGCGTATCGACCAGGCATGCCGTGAGCGCTCGGTCGGTATCGCGATCCGCGGTGTAGAGGCGCATGGAATGGTCAGCGGGCAAGGTAACAATCGTTGGAGCTTGGATTGCGACTTCGAGCTCGTCGACGCCACGGGTGCCAAAGTCGTGCTGAACTTTCACTCGTACGATCAGAGCAAGGCTTTTTCGGTCCGGCCCGAAATGAACAAGTTCGAGCTGACACTGACGGATGCGAACGGCGTTACCAGGCGACACAGCAACGAATACGAAGGGTAGGAAAACGTATGGATGCTTTGGGCCGCTGGCGGGAATGGTCTTTCACGGCTGTTGGTGCGTTCGGTCTCATGTGCATTTTTCGCGACCGGTCGACCAAGATCAGAACCGGTGACGACACATATAACGCAAGGTGACAATTCGTGAATCGGACGACGAGGACAACGGATATGACCGAGGATTTGAACGCAAGCCAGAGCACACGGCAGGATTGGCTTCCCTCGTTGATGGTTGGCCTGCTGGCGGTGCTGGTGTGCCCGGTAGTGGACAGACTGATGGGCGGTGCCGTAGTAGCATCACATTCGCTGCGCCTCGGCCTCGTGATTGTAGGTGCACTCTCCCTCGCGCACGCAGCTTTCGGGGCTAGGGGTGCGTCCAGGCAGGCTAGATTGATCAGCGGTGCGTGGGTCGCGTTTGGCGCGCTCTTTGTGGTGCTGGACTTGGTTGCAGCGGCTAACACGTAAGCACCGAAAACGCCGGCATGGCCGGCATCCGGGAGAATTCATCATGGGTAGCATGACACCCGACGAAATAAACAAGGACGGTCGTCTTTGGGGTGTGCGAACGGACGTTAGAGACGGCACGAATTTGTACTCGACCGAAAGTGAGCGCGACCAGTACATTGCAACCCAAGTTTACTGGGCACCGTTCCGCGTCGAGGCGCTCATCCTTAAGGATGGCGCCCTATACAATCTCGCGCTCGATTTCATGCGCAACGGCGACAAGCTCGATTCCGTCGCACGTGATCTATGGTTCGAAATGAATGAGCGGGGGATCAGGGAATGCGCCGACTGGCCTATAGCCATTGAGCATGTGCTATATGCGTTGAGGCAAATTGAAAGGTCCGCTGAAGCGCAGGCGCTCGGCGAACGTCGTCGCCAGGGGCGTGCGTAGCGTGGCAGGCGGCGGCCCGCTCGACACCACGGAAAACCGCAAAGGACACGATGAAAAGCGCCAATGACGTTTTGCTGTGCGATTTTTGCGGGAACAGTCAGCATGTTGCTGCACTGATCGTTCGAGGTATCGCGGATGCGGCGATTTGCGAAGAGTGTATTGATACGTGTATCGAGATCGTCGCTGAGCGACGCGGGGAGAAGGTGGAACGTCGGCCGAGTATCGTCAGAATCGCAAAAGCGTGGGCGGCAAAGGCAATCGGGAAGCGGTGAGGGAAAACGATGAACATCCTCCGTCGAACGGCCACACTGCTCGCCTTCTTCGCGGGCATAGTACCACTTACGACGCCTGCCTGGGCGCAACAGAACCTTGACGTTCTCAAGGAGCGATGCGACGCCTACGGGTTTGTTCGCGGTACACCAGAGCATGCGGACTGCGTGCGCAAGATAGATGCGCAGCAGGCTCAGTCGCGATGTCAGGCGCTTGTGGAGCGTGGACACCAAGTCTGTTCCAAGGAATTCGCTGATATCGTTGGTGGGGCCGCCGCTGCGATGCAGTGCGGTCAGGTCCAAGACGCGTATCAACAATACTGCCAGTAGCAGGGAAAACTATGGACCTCTACACGAAAGACGGTAAGCCGCTTCAAGTCGCGAACGACTTCGTTTACAGCCGATCCGGCGTTCCGGTCGGCCGCATTCGCGGCGAAAAGGTGTTTGGACCCGATGGCCGCTACGTTGGCTCGATCGTCGGAGACAGGCTGGTTTATCGCTCGACGCAGAGCGCAGCGATTGGATCACCGTTCTCGGTCGCACATCGTGCCGGAAGCGCGAAGGCGCATCGCGCCGGTTCGGCTATTTGGGGTGACGAGCCCAACATTCCTGACTGATTGGAGAATGGCAAAGCTCACTCAGGAAGCGGTCAAGATGCTCGAAGCCGCTGGCTGCAACGAGATTGCCGATGATTGCATCGGCATCGGCACAACGGACGTTCGCGTGTTGCTCTCGCATCGTGCAGTCACCGACCTCAACGGACAGGCCCGAGAGTGGGCCGAAACGCAACAAGACTGACCACGGAAAACATGATGTGCGAGATCCTCACTGATGCTGAGAAGGCCGCTATCCGCGCTGTAGCGGCTGGCGATAAGGCGAGTGTCGACAGATCGCGCGACGTGCGGTAGCAGTTCCAGCTAGCTTGACCGCCGTCGACCGCGAGGCAAATGCCAACGCCTACCCGACGTGCGGTGAGCATGTTGCGCGGGAAGGGCATCGAAGGGTATGTGCTGTTCGAGAATGACCCAGCCCGATACCAGTTCACGCCCGACGAAGACTTTGTCTATCCGGCTGTGCTTCATTAGGAAAACGCTATGTATCTAGGAGCAATCCCGATCCGTTGTCCGCACTGCGGCCGTCCTGCTTTGTGCAGCGCAAGCAAGGGGATGTGGTGCGGTAACTGCAAGAACGGCGCTGTCCGATAGGAAAACGACGATGAGTGAAATTCTCACTGAAGCGGAGAAGTCTTCGATCCGCGCCGTAGCGGTGGGAGACAAGGCGCAAATTGAGGCTGCCCGCGCGGCTTTCGATCGTGCGGCACCCGAGCATGGCGTCGACGCGTGCGTTGAGCTGCAATTCATGGCCGAAGTACTCGCGCCGGTGCCGGATCTGCTGCTTCGCTCGCAGTATCGTGCGGCCGTGCTGAAGCAGACACACTGAATCGGAAAACGACACCATGGCGAAGCAGAAGAGGAAAGACTTTCGCGTCCCATTTTCGGCGGGGTTCCCCGTCACGACGCCTCTTGGCGCGTTGAATGTGAAGACCTTCCGCTGGAATCCTACGGGTTTGTGGATCGTGGTGGGACACGACCGTGCCGAAATTCATTACTCTGGAGACAAGGCCGAAGATTCTGGACTCTCGTTTGATATCCCTGCGGACCCGGATTTTCTTCGTAGGTTCGGTCAAATTCTCATTGATAAAGCAGATGAGCTAGAACGCTAGGGAGACAAAATTATGTATGCGGTATTGAATTCAATTCCTCTGTTAACGAGGGCATTCATCGCAGTCCTCTGTGCGGGGCCGTTCATCTTCTTCCTTTTCCGCGTACCTAGATCAAGATCTGGATGGATAGGCGGCATTGGAAGCGGGTTCGTCGGCGGGCTGTGTGCTGTGTCGGTGATCGTCAGCGTTGCGAATCACGGATAGGAAGAGAGTGTGACCATCAGCAACGCTCGCCGTTATGACGAAGAGGGCAAACATGGCTTCAAACAGCGTAATTCGCAACCAGGTGGACACCTACCGATGGATGCAAGTGCATCTCGGCGGACCTGCAGTCTATCCCGGACATCCTTTGGTGCTGGCATCGGTCATCATGCACACGTTCGCCACGTTCGACGCCGCAGACGAGCCCACTGGTTTCGGTTGGTGTAAAGCATTGGCGGATTGCCGCGTGCCCGGGGCCGGCGATCACGTCGGTGCGGCAATGCGAGTCCTGCGAATGGGGCGCGACGGTGCGACAGTGGATGAAATGGTGACGGAAGCAAACCGATATTGGAACTGCGGCCGGGCCGGTGGTCACGTGAAGAACGTCGAGGCGGGTAGCGCACAATCTTTCCGGCTTGAACCGCTATTTCGAGCGAAGGCTGATAGCTGGCTCGAGTCGAATGCCGACAGCGCTATTGGAGCTCTGTGATGAGGTCGAGGATCTCGGCCGTGAGCGTACGTCAAGACGTCGTGCGGTTGGGATTGGATACGGGACGATGGCAGGTTCGACGTAGCAGCTAGCGACCCCGTCCCATCAATTTGCAGAGCTCGTGGACGCACGACGAGTGATAGCTGAATGCTAACGGCGTACTGTGTGGTCGCGACAATTGCGCGGCAGATATTTTTGCGGCGGTGACAATCACCCTTCCGTCCGCCTATGATTCACGCTTGGCCACGCGACACGTGGTCTCCCAAGGTCCTCCACAAGAATGGTCGTTAAAGCCTATGCGTCGTCGTATTTCAGTCCGTCGGTCGTCTGTACATGGGAAGGGCGTGTTCGCGCTGGAGAGCCTACACGCGGGCGAGCGGATCTTGGAGTATCGAGGCGAACGCATCTCTTGGGCCAAGGCTGTTCGGCGGTACGCCCGATCGGGTGACAACGCTCACACATTTCTGTTTGGGCTAGACGACGGGGACGTGATTGACGGCGGTATCGGTGGAAACAGCGCTCGCTGGCTTAATCACGCATGTTCGCCGAACTGCCGGGCCGAGGAGGTTGACGGACGTGTTCACATCTTCGCGAACATCGACATTCCAGCCGGCAGTGAGCTCTTCATTGACTATCAGCTTGCCGTCGATCACCGGGTAACGAACGCTGTGCGGCGCCGATATGGATGTGCCTGCCGCGCCAGTCAATGCAGAGGCACGATGTTGGCGGTCGCGAATCGCTAGTGCCGCTGCGCCGGGACGGGCCGCCGTCGCCCCCGGCGTAGAGGGAAATCGGAAAGTCGCAATGGATGGACACGCGCTTATGCGCACCCTAAGCGGCTGGCGGAGGAGCGAAATTGTCGAACTTCGTGTAGGGCCCGAGGAACGTCAGGCGCACGGGCCCGATTGGCCCATTGCGCTGCTTTCCGATGATGACTTCCGCGGTACCTCGCTCGGCAGAGTCCGGGTTGTAGACTTCGTCTCGATAGATAAACAGGATCACGTCTGCGTCCTGTTCGATCGCGCCAGATTCCCGGAGGTCCGACATGACAGGGCGCTTGTTGGCGCGCTGCTCGAGACCGCGGTTGAGCTGCGAAAGGGCGATGACAGGGACGTCGAGCTCCTTGGCAAGATTCTTCAGGGCGCGTGATACTTCCGAGATCTCGGTCGCGCGGTTCTCACCGGTCGATGAGCCGGACATCAACTGCAGGTAGTCGACGATGATGAGGCCGAGTTTGCCGCATTGCCGTGTCAGGCGCCTGGCACGCGCACGCAGTTCCATTGGATTGAGGCCGCCCGTCTCGTCAATGAAGATCCTTGCCTCGCTGATCAACGTGACGGCGTGCGTCAATCGCGGCCAGTCCTCGTCGGCCAATCTACCGGTACGGAGTCTGTGCTGATCGAGGCGGCCGACGGACCCTATCATACGGGTCACCAATTGTGCGGCCGGCATCTCCATCGAGAAGACGGCGACGGGCAACTTGTTAGCGATTGCGACATGCTCGCCGATATTCATGGCGAGGGAGGTCTTGCCCATTGACGGTCGACCAGCAACGATGATGAGTTGACCTCCATGCATGCCGGACGTCATTCGATCAAGGTCTATGAAACCGGTCGGCGTTCCGGTCACGTCGCCGACATTACCGGAGTGAAAGAGGGTGTCGATTCGCTCTACGACGTCGGTCAGTATGGGGTTGATCGCGACAAATCCTTGATCGCCTCGTTGCGTCTGTTCAGCGATCGAAAAGACCTTTGCCTCGGCCTCGTCGAGAATCTGTCGAACTTCCTTACCCTTGGGATTGAATGCCTCAGCAGCAATCTCATCGGCAACTGTAACGAGTCTCCGTAGCTGGGCGCGGTCAAACACAATTTCTGCGTACCGCCGGATATTTGCCGCGCTGGGGGTGCTCTGTGCAAGCTGGTTGAGATATACGAGACCGCCCACGTCGTTGGCCTTGCCGGCGCTGGAGAGAGACTCGAAAACCGTCAACACGTCTGCGGGGCGTCCGTCCCCTACGAGCTTTGCGACATGAGTGTAGATGACTCGATGGTCGTATCGGTAGAAAGCATCGGGTCCGAGAAAATCCGCGATCCGGTCCCAGGCCGCGTTGTCGAGTAGCAGTCCCCCCAGCACCGATTGCTCGGCCTCGATGGAGTGAGGGGGAACCTTCAGCGATTGGAGGAGCGGATCGTTATTCGGCGCGTTCATAGGCGGATCAGCCAACCCGGATTTGCTTCCACGTGAGGCCGCAGTCGATGTCGGTCTTTAGCGCGATGAGCTGCCGCGACAACTCGAGTTGATCGATATGCGCGCGAAGCTGGCGGCCGGCGTGGCCGGGTAAGTTATTCCGGTCTTGCAGCAGACGTTCGATCGAACCATAGCGGTTCATCCATTTTTTCGCGGTTTTATCACCAATCCCCGGGACGCCCGGCACACCGTCGACGTCGTCCCCAAGCAAGGCCAGATAGTCAGCGAGCGCGGAAATCGGGATGCCGTAGCGGGCCATGCACCATTCGTTGTCTCGCGCCGCTCGCTGGAAGTGATGTCGGACAACGGCGCCGTGAGCCGCCAAGATTGCGATGTCTTTGTCACCGGACAAGATGACGACGGGACCTCGACAGAACTCGCTCCAGCGATGAAAGATCGTTCCGACGAGATCGTCACCTTCGGCGCCCGGAGTGGCCAACGTCGCAATCCCGAGTGCTTCAATGTCTTGGCGGATATCCGGCAACACCTCCCTCAGGGGCTCGGGCATTGGTTTGCGCTTTGCCCGATACTGAGGATAGAGGGCGTGGCGCCACGTGTGTCCACCGAAATCGAAGGGTGCGATAGCGTGGGTCGGAGCGTGTTCATCTAAAGCCCGCGCAAAACTCGCCCGGGCCGAGCGTTGGGCAACCCGTGCGCGATCCAATGAGTCCGGGCCCGGCACGGCCTCGTAGATCTGACGCACCAGACTCGATCCGTCCGCGATCAGTAGCTTCATTGCGAGCAGGATGGGGTGGTTCGGCTCGCATGCTGTGCGAGGCCGATCAAGCGCTCGAGCGCGGCGAGCGAGCCGGTGATGCTTTCGTAGGTCTCGGTGCCGATCCTCGCCTCGAGCGTGACAGCAAATCCGGCTTCGCGCGCGAGCGCCAGCATAGTCGAGCGAGCCAGGGTATCCGGCCTGTCCGGATGGCTTTGCGGAGCATCACCGCGACGATCTAACTTGAGATCCACGTCGGGGTCGCATGGGCCGCGGGGTGGTTGTGCGGCAAAGGTCCTCATGACGCCTCCTTCAACCTCGATGACGGATAGTTGGTGTGTCTATCTTAGGTGCGTTCAACGCACCTGTCAAAGTCACGCGTTAGCGTGGTTGGGGTGAGCCGCGGACAGGCTCGAAGGCGGGGTTTAACCAGAAGCCAGGTGATGTGCGGAAACCCTCCGCGCTGAGACGAACGTATTCGAGGATTTGCTCGGTGAGGACCCAACGTCGGCTATTGCGCTCCGCGGCTTTGCCGGTTGTTCCGGAACCGGCGCAGTGGTCGACAACCAGATCGCCCGGCTCGCTGAGCCAACGCACCAGAAAGTCCGCCACGGCGATCGGCATCATCGCGCCGTGGGCGGGTAACCCGAGGCGTTTGGCAGCCCGGTGGTGCTCGCGCGTCTCCGCACACGCGTGGCCGTGGTGGATGACGTTCTTCGGGATCCGTCCATCGGTGCGCCGGCTGTAGGACCCTGGGCGCACCTGGTGGGCGCCGTCGCCATAAGACGTCCTGCGATCTTCGCCGCCCCGATCAATGAGCTTCGAATGCCGTTCGGTATGCGGCTCGAGGACGCGGCGGTTGTCCGCGCGCATCCGATGCGGGTCGTTCGTAAAGATGTAGATGGGCTCGTATCCTGTGAGCAGTTGATAGCGCTGCACACATGCCCACTGAGCCGGCGCCGGGCTTTTCGAGCGGTTCTCCCAGATGACCTCATCGACCTTGTAGAGGTGAAGGTGCTTGCAGATGGCCAGAACCAGTTCCTCGCGGTATGTGGAGCGAGCAGGGCTGCCGGGCAGGAAATGGTCGTTCGAGAGATTCAGCGCGACCATCGCCCCGGGGGCTAGCGAGGCAACCAGGGGTTCCAGATTGCGAAGGATAAAGTCGATGTAGAGCGAGGTGTCGCCCGTGCCACCGTATGCGCGCGAGACAGCGAGCGGGTAGGGCGGTGAACTGACGACGAGGTGAATGGGCTCGCCGAGGTGTGGAAAAACACTTTCGCTGCGTGCCCAGATTCCGATGCCGAGATCGGTTGAGAATGCGAGTAGCTTGACCGTCGGGCGCGCACGATTCAGGCGGCGCCCGGCGGCTTCGGTTAGCTGCCAAACACCGCGCGCTCCGGCTACACGCTCGAGCACTCCCGCGGCCCGGAGCGCCTGCTGCGCCCAGCGCACGCGTTGCTCGAATGGAGAGCGCAACGCTGCAGCTTTCCCGATTGCTACACGCTCCCGGCGAACGGCTGGCGGGATGCCCGATGCCGCGGCAACGTGCTCGTATAGCGCGCCAGTAGCAAGGCGCCCGTCCTCGGCAGTCGCGTAGGCGCCCACTATTTGCGCAAACAAATCCAGTTGTAGCATGCGCTCTCCGAGGGCGACGAGGTGAGGGCTCAGCGCGAGCCATCTGACATAGCCGATCGTAATGGGCGGATACCGAAATCAGAAAACAAATCTGCGGTGGGGCGCCGCGCACGTGACAGCGCCTCTTCCTTGTCTTTATCCGACATTTGTAATGCGAGCGCGTCCAAACAAGATGAAATTGGCCGGAAAGAGCAGTAAAGCCGATTTTTATCAGCTATATTTCCGGGGCAATCCGACGTGATAAATGCGTCATTTTCATCTTGCGCATCCGACAGTAATCGGGGCTTGTCAAAGGAGTAGAAGGCAACACTATGGCGACGTATAAGGAACTCACGGCCCAAATGGCCGACCTGCAGGCGAAGTTGGCGGAGGCGCGCAAAAACGAGGTCGCGCAAGTCGTGGAACGAATCAAAGCCGACATTGCCGAATTCGGGCTGACCGCGTCGGACCTCGGCTTTAAATCAGCAGGGCGAGGCGCTGGTCGCGCAGCCGTTGTGAGGAGGGTGCGGCCGCCGAAATTCCGGGACCCGAAGTCGGGTGCGGAGTGGAACGGATTGGGTAAGCCGCCGGCGTGGATTCGCGATGCGAAGAATCGCAGCCGGTTTCTAATTCAGGTTGAAAGCGATCATGGCGCGAAATCCCCCGTCGGACGCCAGCGCGGCAAACGTGGCGCACGCACGGCAGAGGCGGCTGAGGCTTGAACTCGCTGGGGTGGTAAGTATCCCGATATTGAGGCGAATCGAATTGCCGATTGGTGTGAGTCTCACAAAGAAGTGGCCAAAAAAAATCCCTGCTATGCAGGGATTTGAACGATCGAGCTAAAGTGGGTGATCACGCGCGACGAGGTCAAGTTCTGTCGGTAGGCGGGATCGTCGACATCAGCTGACTGTATTCCAGGTTCGGAAGACCTTCGTAGATCAATGAGACATCGATCGCGAGACACTGGCCGCCGGCGAATCGAAAGCGGCCGCCAGTTTTAATGGCGTGCAAGATCGGTTCCGTCATCTCGTGCAGCACATAGCCCCAACGTTCGCCGCGGCGCATCCCGAAACGCGGAAACTCGCAATCACGTAAGAATTCGATTACAAAGTGAACGCGGTCCGCGTCGCTGAGGACCGGCGGGTTGTACGCTCCGGCCACTGGTAAAGTATCCATTTCTCTCTCCGGATGTAGCCATTCCGGCGAGAGCGACGCATCGCGGCTCGCGTCCGGGTGGCCACTGTTGTTGACGCGGGCAGTAGTTAACCGGCAACTTCCAGCCACTTCTCCATCAGTTCGGCCCACGTGATCAGACCGCGGTCCAGCTGCAGCCTGAGATCGAGAAAGCGTAAGTGTGAACCGACAATAGAGCTCGACACAAGACAATAGTTCTTGACACAAAACAATAGAGTTTGACACAAACGAATGCCTCGCTATACTGCACGATTTTGTTCGACCGGGCGGATATGCGAGGGCGACGTTTCAAGACGCAGAACGACATCGACAGGTACGTGGCGCAAGGCTACGGACAGGGTTCCGGTGTGGACTACAAGCCGTGGCTTCGCGTACAGGACGTGCCATCGCGTGGCCGTTCTCGAAAGGTTAAGGGCCTCAAGACTGGGCGCGTCCACCACGTGCTCTCCGATCTCGAATACGCGTACCTTGTGGTACTCGAATTCTCCGAGCGCGTGATCGATATCCGGGAGCAGTTCCCGTTGCTCCCAGTTTCGCCGATCCAGGATGTCGCGACGCAGCGTGGCATTCGATATCCGCGTTATGCTCAAACAACGGTGCCGTTCGTGATGACGACCGATTTCGTCGTCACCGTCAGGACAGACGACGGTTTGGCGCGTGAATACGCTCGTACCGTGAAATACGCGGACGAACTGTCGTCAGGGAACAGGCTCCTGCGCACTCTGGAAAAGCTCGAGCTCGAGAGAGCCTGGTGGTTGCAGCGCGGGGTTGACTGGCAGATCGTCACCGAGCAGAGCGTGGATCCCGTGCTCGCCAGAAATCTCATCTGGCTTCGCGGCAGCGCGCAGATCGAGCGAGACATGCAAAGTGATGAGCTACGCGCCCGGTTCGTTGAGGGCATTGGGGATGCCGGAAGCCATGACCGGACCCTGTCGTCGCTTCTGCGCACGGTCAGCTATCGGCTGCGCATGCCTTATCCGGATGCCGTCAAGCTTTTCAAGTATCTGATCTGGCACAAGGTACTCCTGGTTGATCTCAGGACGCCGATGTTGTTGACATCGCAAGCACCTAAGATTCAGGTCATGGCGAGTGGTGCGGCGCCCATAAAGCGGGCGGCGTGACATGGCCAATACGATTGCATTGCCCAATACGGTTATCGAAGCACTGTCTGATCAGCTACCGTTTGAAGGGATCGCCCGTATTCTCTGGATCGACGAAGCGGCTGCAAAGACCACGTTGATTACGATAGCGGAGACGCCAAGGAAGCCGTGGGTCGTCGCGAGTGAGGATGTTCGCATGTGGTTCCGGCGCGGCGACGTCCGGCCCAGTCAGTTCCGGTTGCCGGCCTATATGCTTCAGGTTGAAGAGGATATCCCGAAGGGCGAACGGGAAATACGGGATCGCAACTGGGAGCGCATTGCTCGTCTGGTCGACACGGCAGTACCGGGTGAAATTTTCGAGGGACGCGCGATGGGCGCGCTCGTCGCGCTGCATGCCGAAGCGACAGGGGCGCAACGCAAGACCCTGTACCGCCTTCTCTATCGATACTGGACGTTCGGGCAAATTCGCAATGCATTGTTGCCGAACTACGAGAACGTCGGAGCACCTGGTAAGGCTCGCGTGTTCGCTGCCGGCAAGCGCCCCGGGCGTCCGCCGAGGCATTCCGCGACGCGCGGCGCACATTGCGGAAAGATTCTTGGCGAGGACGACAAGAGCTTTATCAGGATCGGGTACTCCCTCTTCAAGAACAACGAAGTGGCGTCCGTGACGGACGCTTACCATCGCACCTTGAGACGATTCTACGTCGAGGAACACGTTGTACCCGGCACATCGACGGACGATCTCACGCTCAAGCCGCTAGACCAGTTGCCGAGTCTGCGGCAGTTCAGCTACTGGGGGAAAAAGGCGTTTGACGATCTGACCGTCCAGCGCTCGCGTGCGGGCGAGCGGCGCTGGCAGAAAGATCATCGCGGGCTGACGGGACGCGCTGGCGACGGGGTGTATGGCCCCTGTCACCGCTTCGAAATCGATGCGACGATCGCCGACATTTATCTCGTGAGCCGGTACAACCGGAACTGGGTGATCGGTCGTCCTGTGATTTACGTCGTCGTCGACGTGTTTTCGACCATGATCGTCGGTATCTTTGTTGGCCTGGAAGGACCGGGCTGGAACGGCGCCCGTCACGCGCTGTTTAACGCGTTCACCGACAAGGTCGCGTTTTGCCGCACGTACGGCATCGAGATTGAGTCGTCCGCGTGGCCCTCGCACCATCTTCCGCACGAACTGATGGCCGACCGGGGCGAAATGCTCGGGCAGGCGGCCGAGGGCCTTGTGGCTGGGCTGGGCATTGATATAGCGATCGCGCCACCGTTCCGGCCCGACTGGAAGGCGATCGTGGAGAGCCGGTTTCGCCTGCTGAACAAGACGTCGCAGATCCACTGGATCCCGGGCGCAGTCAGGGAGCGGATTGCCGAGCGCGGCCAGCGCGATTACCGCCTGGATGCCGTCCTCGATCTGGCGGAGTTCACCAACATCATGATCAGCAGCGTGCTGCATTACAACCACCACAGCCGCCGACCGGACCGGCTCACAACGGACATGATTCACGAGGAACTCGAACCATCGCCCATCAATCTGTGGCGTTGGGGGATGGAAAATGGGCTGGCAACTCCCAATACGCAACCTCATGACCTCGTGTATCTGCATCTGCTGCCACGCGAAAGCGCCTCGATCCAGCGCGGTGGGATCTGCTTCAAGGGCATGTACTACACGTGCGCCTACGCGATTGAGCAAAACTGGTTTGCGAGGGCGCGCAGAGACGGGCGCCGCACCGTAACCGTCTGGTACGACCCGAATGATACGACGCACGTGTGGCTCCAGGACAGCAAGCGCAACTTTGTGCGCTGTGACCTGCTCGCTTCGGAGGAGCGGGTCGCACAACGCCGGCTGGAGGAAGTGCTGGACATGCTCAAAATGACTGGATCGCCGACAGGCGAAAGCACATATGCGGCGCTCAACGACAGGATCCGCCTGGACGCGCATATTGGTGCGGTAGTTGGACAGGCCCAGATGGACAAGCGAGCGGCGCAGCCGGTCGCGCCAGTGCCGGTCAGCAACCAGGCAGCGGACATCAAAAGGCATCGGGCGTTCGAAAAGGCAGCCGAGCGGCAACGCCCGGTGACGTTGCCGGGCCCCGATCAGCATGCGGTGGATGTGCCCGTAACCACGCCGGCTTCGTCGAGTGTGGCCGAGGCTTATGCTGGCGAGCGCGGCGGCGAAGTGTTAAGCCTGCTTGGACGACTACGCGACAAGGGGACGAGGTCATGACGCCTGCCGGAATACTCGTTGCCGCCGAATATGCCGATTCGCCCATTGCGCAATATCAGGGCAATCCCCTCATTGAGGCATTGCCGCCGATCCGCTCGGAAGCGGACGCCGCGGCTTGCATGGCGCTGTTTCCCGATGAGCCCGGCGGCGAAACCGGGCTGTCGAAGGAAGTCCGCCTGCACTGTATCGACCGGTTGCTGCACCTGGTTCAGCCACTCCCGATTCATCTGGAACTTGAGTCGGCGTTGTCCGCTTTGATACGCAGCGGCTATGTCGGCCGCAATCCCCTGTCGCAGTCGACGTGGCGGCACGTGTATTCGCTTGCCCTCGGTCAGGCAAAAGAAAGCGGCTTCCGTTCGACGGCTTCCACGCTGAGTGTCGTGGGCTTGAGCGGGATCGGCAAATCGACGGCACTGGAGTCCATCCTGCGACTCTACCCGCAGGCGATTCGCCACCGGCAATACCGGAGGCAGGAACTGGTTCAGGTCCAGATCCCGTGGCTGAAGATCGAATGTCCATTCGACGGTTCGCTTACCGGGTTATGCCACGCGTTCTTTCGCGCTCTCGACCGGGCCATCGGAGAGGAACGGTATGCCAGACGCTATCGTTCGATCCGGGGCATTGTCCAACTCGTCCATCAGATCGAGCAGATCGCGAGTACCCATTTCGTCGGCGTGTTGATCATCGACGAATTGCAGCATCTGCGGGTTGCAAAGACGGGCGGCAAGGAGAACATGCTTAATTTCTTCGTCAACCTCATCAACAGCATCGGCATTCCGGTCGTGTTTGTGGGGACCAATTCCATGATCGAACTATTCTCCGACGTGATGCGTAATGCGCGACGCGCCACAGGTCTGGGGCTGAGCGACTTCCGGCAACCGAAGCGCGATGATCCGGCGTGGGCACTGCTAGTCGATGCCGCGTGGCAATACCAGTGGGTTCGTCATGTCGAACCCCTGACGGACGAGCTTCGGAAGGTGCTGTACGATCTAACTCAAGGGGTGACGGACTTTCTGATCAAACTGCTCGTGCTCGCCCAGCGACACGCGATTCACACGGGTGAAGAGCGGCTGACGCTCAAGCTGTTGCGTACGATTGCCGACACCAGGATGCAGTTGCTTAAGCCGGCGCTCGACGCGTTGCGAAGCGGTGACACGAAGCGCATGTCGAAGTTCGAGGATCTGCTTCCACCCGACAGCCAGATTGCCGCGATGATGGGAGCGATCGATGGGGATGCGCGCGTTTCGTCGCGCCTGGCGATGCTTCAGGACATGCGGCGTCCTCCCGCCGGAAACGCTGAGGCATCCTTGTCCCCCATCGCGGTAACGAGCGGAATTCCATCGACCGGTGTAAAGCAATCGGGAGTTCCGGTTCCTTCCGAAGCCCGGCGCCTCGTTGAATGCGATGCACCGTTTGTCGCCCTGCGCGATGCCGGATGGCTGCAGGCAGACGCGCTGGAATTCTCCACGGCATATGCCGATTGCTAGTGCCGATGCGGAATCTGCTGTTCTTTGTCCCGTCTTTACCTGACGAGACCATCCAGTCGCGCGTTGCCCGACATCATGTGCTGTCGGGCAACCGGGTGGAGAGCGACACCTTTCTTGACCTGTTCGACAGTGCGCCGTTTTCGCTCGAGCAAATCGTACCGCCATCCCTCATGCGGCTTGCGGATCGTGTGAACGACGGCTCGCAGGCAGCCCTGCAAACGCTTCTGGCAGGCAACACCCTGTGGCCGCTTTTCGAGCCGTTTCTGGACGGCGTGTTGCAGCCGCTGACGGCTGACGTTGGAGCGATGATGAGCCGGTTACCACGTCGTGTTGTCGGCCTCTACGGCGAAGCGCATCTCTGCCCGGCCTGCGTTGAAGAGGACATTCATGCGTTCGGGATGGGGTACTGGCACCGGGCGCACCACGTCCCGGGCGTGAGCATGTGTTGGCGGCATGGCGCGCGCCTGCTTTCGAGTTGCCCGCAGTGCCACCGGCCTTTCCAGTTTCGCCAGCGACTACTACGCCAACCGTGGCTAGCTTGCCGCTGTGGCTGGCAGGTGACTGCGGCGGAAGATGATGGCATGGCAGGCTCACCGATCCCGCTGCAATACGCGCGCTTTGCTCGCGATCTGCTTAACCGTCCCCTGGGCCGGGTGGACCCCTTTCGCCTGCGCGTGGCGTACCAGAACCGCATTCGAGAGCTAGGCTTCAAATGGGGGGCAAGGCTACAGGCGAAAGCGTTCCAGGAACACCTGATTGAAGAACTGGGCGAAACGTTCCTCTCTGCAGTGGATCCGGCGTTCGCCGCGAAGCGGATGAGCTTCTGGATACGCTTTGCACCGGGCAACAGCACGGTATGCGATATGCCGATTACGCGGCACCTGTTGCTCGCGATGTATCTGTTTGGTACGCGGGACGAACTTGCATTGAGCCTGCAGCGTGTGTCCCAGGAAGAGACTGCGATTAGACGCACCAGGACAGTTGAGGAAGGCCCGACACTTGAGGGGGCGGCGGTGTCGATGCCGCGTATAGCGCACCGGCGTCGAATACGGGACGAGCTGAGAAGAAACCCGCAAACGACCATCCAGGATCTGTGGCGCAAGGTATATCGTGTCACCTCGTGGCTCTACGAGCATGACCGGGAGTGGATACAGGAGACCCTCTCGATTTCGGCAGCAGATAGAGTGGGCGGTGGTCAGTCCGCAGCGAAAACCGTATCTCCGGACGACGAGCGCTTCGCCGCACTCGTCGACGAGGCCGCCGTTGCGATGCTCGCTAGGCCGGGAAAGCCGCAACAGGTGACAAAGGAGCGATTACTCGCGGTTCTTCCGGTGCGCATTGCCGACACGCCCCGGCAACGCGAGCGATATCCCGACACGCTAACGCGGGTCACGGATAACCGGGAATCCACGTGGCACTTCAGGGCGCGGCGACTGTGGTGGGCATACGCACTGATGAGCGCACGGGGCGACGCCGCGCCGGCGAGAGAAGCCGTGATCTTGTCTGGCGTTGGCCATTACGCGGCCCAGGCAATCATTGAACATTGCGGATGGGAACCTGTGTTGCCACTTGCTGCGAAGTTTGATGCGCTGGCGAAGCTGTCTGAAGCGGGAATTACGCCGAAATGGGAGGGGCCGCCCGCGTGGCAAGGCCGAGCCATTGGAGGGCGTGCCTATCAACGTCGGCCGTAAGGCGATTCGAGAGAAAATCAAGCTCGGCGTCTGGTGATCCTTGGCTGGCGGGGGCGGCTACCGTCGCCACCCAGATCCTCAACGAAAGGTTCCTGCGCCAGGCAAAACTCGATCGCGATGCGCCTCATGCGGCAATCTAAACTGCGCTCCGCGCCTGTCCCTCATCGCGGCGCCATGATCCGTAACACGGGATGTCCATCGACGTCCTTGAGCGCAAACCAGGCATCGTGTGATGCTGCGTCGACACTGACGACGTGGGCATCCGGTCCCACACGGCCATCCCCGATTTTCACCACGTGCGAAGTGTCCACGTGGAACATGGACACCACGCCCGCCTCGCCCGCGACATAGACCGTGCGCAGCGCCGGATCGTACGCCAGCACGTCCGGCGTGCCGCCGACATCGAACGCCGCGATCTCCTTCATTGTGCGCATGTCGAGCACTAGCAGACGATCGTTGTCCTCGCAGGCAATCAATGCCAGACGGAATTCCGGCACGATCAGCAGACCGTGATTGCCCCGCGCGCCAGGCAGCTCAGTGCGGGCGACCACGGTGTCGGTGCGGGGATCGATCTCCACCAGTTGGCGTCGCGACTGCACATTGACGAAAACGTGCCGCGATACTGGATCGTACTGCGTGTTCCCCACTTCACCGCCGAGGGACACGGTCGCGACGCGCCGGTTCGTCGAGCCGTCGATCACGGTCTCTGTCTCGCCGGTTTCGTCCGATACGTAAAGCTTCTGAACGTCAGGCACCCAGGCCATCCCATCGGGATAGACGCCACCGGGCGTCCTCGCGACAATCTTCAGCGTGTCCGCGTCGATCGCGACGATCTTGTTCGTGCCGGTGGCCGAGGCGTAGACACGGGACAGCGCCGGAACAGCCAGCACACCATGTACGGCGGACACACCCGGAATGCGCGCGACAACGCGCGAAGCGAGCGTGTCGAAAACGACGACTTCGCCGTCGCCCAGATGAGCGATGAACAGCAGGTGCCGCTGCGGGTCGTAGCTCTCGTAGTCGAACCGCGACGCGCAGCCGGGTAGTGGCACATCGCCGATCAGCTTCAGTGGCAGGGTATCGATGGCCGGGTCATCCGAACCGTGCGCGACGCACCCTGTGCCGCCCCCGGCGATCACCGCGAACCAGACGACCATGGCGACCCTCGCCGCAAGTTGCCCACACAATGAACTGCCGCGAATCATGGCGCGCCTCCATCCGGCCGGATATGGCGGAAGGCGGCAAGCACGGCGAGATCGTAGGCAATCTTGAGCGTCCCGCACGCGATCAGCGGCGCAGCAAGCCATCCGGCTGCGAGCATCGCTGCGGCAATCGACGGCGCCACGGCCGCGGCAAGGCTGCGCGGCACAGCCGTGAAGCTCGCGGCAGCAGGCCGCTCAGCGGGCGTCACGACGGCCATCACGTAGGCGCTACGCGTCGGCACATCCAGCCGGGAAAGTGCACTGCGCAGGAGCAGCAACGTCAGGGTCAGCGGCAGGGATGCCGTCAATGCCGCGGCAATCAGGCACACGCTCGACGGGATGTGGGTGAACACCATCGTGTTGAGTAACCCGATCCTGCGCGCGATCGGCGCCGCGGCAAGCAGCGAGCCGGCACTGAGCAGCCCCGACCAGAAGAAAAACTGCCCGGCCGCAGCCAGCGAAAGTCCGAAGCGCTGGATCAGCCACAGCGTCAGCAGCGAGTTGACAAGCAGGCCGCCGGCGAACGCATCGACGCTGAACAGGAGCGCCAGACGCGTCACAATCGCGCGCGATGGACCCAGTGGCACGTGCGCCTTCGCGGCGTGCACTGTCTCCTTTGGCAAACCCAGATACAGCAGGAAGACCACGCTGCCCGTCAGCGCGTAGACGACGAACATCGCGCGCATGGCGAACAGTCCGGACATGCCGGAGCGCACCGCGAACCATTGCGGCAAAGCTGCGAGCAGCGAGCCGAGCGCCGCCGACAGCCCGCCCACGAGGCTGTAACGCGCGAACAGCGCTGTCCGGGAATCGGGGTGCGACGCTTCGGCGAGGCGTGCGTGTTCCAGCGGCAGAAAAAGACTGACGTCCCCTGAACTGGGATTGAGGGTGCCGATAAAGGCCACCACGAGCAACGGCCACAGGGTTGAGAGGCAGCCGAACGCAAGCCCTGTCGCGCCCATCAAGGCCGCGGCGAACAGCAGCAGCGGGCGGTGCGGGTAGCGGACGCTGGTCACGCCGACCAGGATCGTGGCGAGAGCTGATCCCAGCAATGTGGCCGTGCCAATCAGGCCGACCGTGAGTTGCTCGAAGCCGAGGGCGAGAAGATACGCGGGCAGCAGTACCGCAACGAAACCATCACAGACTCCGCGCAAACCTCGCGCCGCGAGCAACAGCCGCGCGCTGCGATCGATGCCCGGCGGCCACAGCAGGTCCGACAGGGGTGCACGGACAGGGGGCATCAATGTCTCCACATTCGGGCCTGCATGCGGCCTTGTACCGCCCCCCTTGTCAGGCCAGGGCGTGCGACTGCATTGCGGCCTGCAGTCTCAACGCTGCGTTGTCCCAGTTGAGGATGCTGAACAGCTGGTTGACGTATTCGTTGCGGCGGTTCTGGTACTTCAGGTAGTAGGCATGCTCGAACACGTCGAGCACCAGAATCGGCTGGATGCCCCACGCGGTGAGTTTCTGGTGGTTCTCGCACTGCAGGATCATGAGCTTGCCGGTCGCCGGCAGATAGCCGACGACACCCCAGCCCGAGGCCTCGGTGGCAATGGTCGCAGCGACGAGTTGCGCCTTGAATTTCGCATACGAGCCGAAATGGCGGTCGATCGTTCTGGCGAGCTCGCTGCGGATTTCGGCGATGGTGATCAATCGTTTCGGCGAACGTGATCAGTCTGGAAGGTGGTGTTGCGCGGTCAATGGATTATAGCGACGGTGATCACGATCAGGCGTCAGCGGACTCGGATTTCGTTTTCTTTCTCATCGAATCGCCCTTGACCGGAAGCTTGTGGGCCTGATGCACGAGCCGATCGAGAATCGCATCGGCGAGCGTGGGGTCCTGCAGCCACGCGTGCCAGTGTTCGAGCGGCAACTGGCTGGTGATCACAGTCGAGCGCGTACCGACACGATCATCAAGTACCTCAAGCAGATCATTGCGCGCCGCCTGGTCGAGATCCTGCAAGCCCCAATCGTCGAGGATCAGCACATCAATCTTCGCGAGTTGCGCAAGCCGACGTGTGAAGCTGCCGTCGCCGTGCGCGATTTTCAGCTCTTCGAACAGCCGCGCGACGCGCACATAGAACACGGAGAAGCCCTGCCGGCACGCCTGCTGGCCGAACGCGCAAGCGAGCCACGTCTTGCCCGCGCCGGTGGGGCCGGTCAGGATCAGGTTCTGAGCATTGCGCACCCAGTCGCAGCCGGCGAGCGTGGCGACGATGCGCTGGTCCAGCCCACGGGTTTGCCGGTATTCAATGTCTTCGACGCAGGCCTGTGGGTTCTTGAGCTTCGCGGCGCGCAGCAAACGTTCGAGTCGTCGCGTATCACGCCAGGCCAGCTCGCGATCTACGAGCATGCCCACGCGTTCCTCGAATGACAGGCTGGTGCTTGCCGTGAGCGTTGACTGCTCCTCGAACGCGCGAGCCATGCCGTCCAGTTTGAGCGCCTTTAGCTGGGTAAGGGTGTGCTGCATCAACATCGTGACCTCCTTCGGGTCAGTGGTAGTAGTCGGGGCCGCGCACGTTCTCGTGCTCGGGCGAGCGCCATTCGGCGGGCGTGGTCGGGAGCGAGGGCTGCAGGTCAAGTCCCGCTTCCAGGATTGACAGCACGGAGCGACGCGTGGGCGAGCCGATCTTCAATGCACGCTGGCATGCGGCCTCGAGGCGGTGTTTGCCGTACTTGCGCGCGAGCGAGAGAAGACCGAGACAGGCGCGATAGCCCATCTCGGGGTGAGGTTTGTTGGTCAGCAGATGCCGCACGACAGCCTCGGCGCCGGGGCCGACGGATGCGCCCCAGTTGAGCAGGCGCCCAGGCGTCCATTCCATGTGCGCGCGATGCGCAGCCGGCATGTGTTCGGCGATGGTCGTGTGTTTGCCTTTGAGGCGCGAGCGAGCGTGCGCAGCGACACGCTTGCCGCCATGCAGGATCTCTACGCCGTGGCGTGTGATACGCGCCCAGACCTCCTGCCGTGCGAGGCTATGCGGGACGCTGTAATAGTGGCCGCCGACATCGACGTGGTAATCGATGTTCACACGGCACTTCTGGAAGGTGGCGATCTCGTAGCGACGCACGGGCAACGGGCGCAGGACGGGTTGGTCCAGCCGTTCGAACCATTCACGCCGGTTGCCTTCGAGCCGCTTGAACGGGCGCTGGTTTAGGTCGGCGATCAGTTCTGCAATCGCCTTGTTGAGTTCAGCCAGACTGTAGAAGCGATAGTGGCGCAGTCGGGCCAGCACCCAGCGCTCGACGATCTGCACGCCGACTTCGACCTTGGCCTTGTCCTGCGGTTTGCGCGGACGCGCCGGCAGCATCGCGGTGCCGTAGTGGTTCACGAAGTCCTGCGTGGTCGTGCCGAGTCCGGGTTCGTAACGGTCGGGTCGCGCGATCAGCGCCTTCGGGTTGTCGGGCACGAGCAGCTCGGGCACGCCGCCAATGAACTCTAGCGCATCGCACAGGCTGCCGATCCAGTCCGCCATCGTCTCGGTGCGCGTCGCGCACGCGAACGTGTAGTTGGATGCGCCGAGCACGGCAACGAACACGTGCGCCTCGAACTCGACGCCGCCATCGCTCGCCAGGACCGGCACGGTGGGACCCGCGAAGTCCGCGAACAGCTTCTCGCCGGCGCGGTGCTGCTGACGCATCGAGCGCTTGATCGACTTCGCCCAGTCCTTGTACTTCTGGCAGAACTGCGTGTAGCGGTACGTCCGCTGGCCGGGGTTCGCTTCAGCGTATTCTTCCCACAGCAGTTGCAGCGTCACGCCCTTGCGGCGCAGCTCGCGATGCAATGCCGTGTAGTCGGGCTCGATGCGTCGCGTCGTCGTCGCCGCGGCATTGGTTGCCGCAGGCCTCAGGCGCGCGTCCAGTTCGTCGTCGGACATTGCTTCGGCTGCCGCCCAATCGAGTCCCGCCTGGCTGGCTTGGGCCGCGAACTTCGAGACGGCACCGACGCTGATGCCGATAGCCCGGCTGATCTGCCGATGCGTCAGGCCACACGCCCACTTTAGTCGCAGGACTTCCTTCAATTTGCGCATGCTCATCCGAGGTGTCGGCATCGGCACTTCTCCCGCAAAAAAGGGAGCAGGCTAACGCCGTCGGTGAATACATGCGCAACGCCACCGCCAGACTCAAACCCGGATTACGTTCCGGTTACGTGATCACCCGTTTCGGTCCCGTGATCGCTCATTCCGGCATCGTGATCACGCGTTTCGGAAACCTGTGATCAGCGATCACGATCAACCGAAACGGGTGATCACGATCATTCGGAATCCATGATCACGATCCGCCGAAATGCGTGATCACGTTCGCCGGAATACGCAAGCTCGCCTCCCGGCTCACCAACCTTGCCAGAAATGCTCGTCCAGTAGATCGTATGCAGGATATGGCTGGAAAGCTGGAACGCCAGTTCTTTCTCGTGGAATTTCACCAGCGCAAAGTCGCCGGTTTCCCGTGCCCGGGCCAAGCCTTCTTCCGCCTTGTTCGCCGCAGCGGCGGCGGGCTTGTGATGGAAGTTGTAGTGGAGTTCCACCGTGTGGGCGTCGATTACCGGTTCGAGCGCATCGTACGCAAACGGCAGCGGTGCCGCCGCGTAGTTGCCGTCCGCGTTGACCAGTCTGTCGGTAAAGCCCGACGCACTAGCCGCGTGAACCAGCTGCGCCTGGGCCAGCATCATGCCTGCCCCCACTGTGGCGGAATCATGCAGAAACGTGCGACGTGTCTTCATTTGCAATCCTCACAGTTTTCGTGAACGCACCCGATTAATGGGCGTGCAGATGGACAAGCGGATAGAGGGCGAGACCCGTCAGGGCCGCGGCAACCACGATTGCGGGTTCCGGAAGCTTCTTCACACGCCAGAGCAGCAACGCGGTCGCGAGCGCGATGAGCGCGGTCGGCCAGTCGATGACCGAGCGCTTTGCGATCACAATGACCGAGCCGGTAATCGCCCCCACGGCTGCGGCGGTAATGCCGTCGACAAACGCCTTGACGGCGGGGAGCCGCCCATATTTCTTGAAGTACGGCGCAGGCAGCACCGTGAACAGGTAGCACGGGATGAACGTCCCTAGGGCAGCGATGCAGGCGCCAGCCAGCCCGGCGACGAGATACCCAATGAAGCCCACGGTAATGACGACCGGCCCCGGCGTGATCATCGCAACGGCCACCGCATCGACAAACTGTTTCTCGTTCAGCCAGTGGTGTTCCGTCACGACACCGCCGTAGAGGAAAGGCACGATCGCGAGGCCTGAGCCGAACACGAACGCGCCCGCCTTCGTGAAGAAAAGCGCAATCTGACCGAGCAGCGGAAGGTCCAGACCGCTCAGCGGCCCGGCAAGGGCCGGTGCCTGTGTCGCGGCCAGCGCGTTGATCCCGCCTTTGCCCAGCCATTGAGGCGGCGCGCGGCGTAGCCAGTTGACGATGCCACCGGCGATAAAAAGCCAGGCGATTTCAGACTCGGTCACGACGGTCACTGCCGCGAGGATCAGGAAGACCGCCCAGAGCAGCCGGTCCTTTCCGAGCGTCTTCGTCGTGAGCTTGTATGCGCTCATCGCAATGATGCCGACGACCGCCGCGCCGACGCCGTAGAAAACGGCCTGCATCCACGACAGTCCGCCGAAATGCGCGTAGGCCCAGCCCAGCACCACCACCATCAGGAACGACGGCAGCACGAAGGCGAGACCGGCGATGGTCGCGCCCAGCAGCCGGTAGTGCACGAAGCCGAGATAGATGCCGAGTTGCGCCGCAAGCGGGCCCGGCATCATCTGCGCGAGGGCCAGCCCTTCGCGATAGTCTCCCTCGGTAATCCAGCCACGCTGTTCGACCAGATCGCGGCGCATGTAGCCGACCAGCGCGACCGGGCCACCGAATCCGATCGTGCCGAGTTTGAGCATGTAGAGCGCCATCTGGCCCAGGCTGTATCCGGGCGCGTGTGCGGTGGTTGTGCTCATGAACGTTTTCCCGTGTCGCGCGCTTTTTCGACCGCGGCGAAGTGTGTGTACATCGAGTCGAGGACGGGACTCATGTCACTGAGCAACTGGTCGTCGTCAGCTGCACGCTCGCGCGTGCCCGCAATGATCGCTTCGAAGCCGATGGCCTCCGGCACCGGCGTGCCGCCCACGTCGAGCGCATGCACCATTGAGCTAAGCCGCATGAGCGCCGGATCACCTTCGAGTCCGAAGCTCGCCAGCAGCACTTCGAACGTCACACGTTCTCCCACATGCGTGAAGACCGCGCCGTCGAAATCGAAGCCGAGCGCGTCCTTCGGGCAATCGTCCGGCGAGGGCAGCCAGACGAAGCGGGCCTGCACGTCGATAAACCGGCGGATCAGCCAGGCGCTTGCCACGCGATCCACCCACAGCCGTCGGCGGGTTGCCCACGTGCGCCCCTGGTAGTCCAGGACGGACAGCAGGCGGATTGCGCGGTCCGCCGAGTGGGGCTCGCCAGGCGAGAGCACCGTATCGACGTGGGCCACGAAATCCTGCCACGCCACCTCCGCGCGCGTAGTCGCTTCCCCAGGGAAGAAGTCGATCGCGACAATGGTCTCGTAGTCCTTGCGCAGGCGTCGCTGCAGTTTCGTCAGTTCGGTGGCGGACTGCCCGGACACGGTCTTGCGCGCTTCGGCCAGTGTCCGGATGAAGCCATCGTACTCATCGGCCAGGTCGAAGAGTCCGCGGAATTCCGCGTCCTGCGAAGCATCGAGACTGGGGGCGCGCAGAAGGTGCGCTGCGCCACCGCTCTCGCCGATCGCCGCGACCAGCTCGCGCAGCATGTTTTCCCCTTCAGGACTGTAAGGAAGCAGATAGATGCCGTCGCGCAACACCGCGCAGCCTTTCCCCTTCAGGGCGCGCCAGAAGCGCATGCGGGCTGTCGCATTCCCGGTGGGTAGCGTCAGGACAAGGACGGACCAGGTCATCAACGTATTCATGTAGACAATGCTACGTTTATGTAGCGATATCTACAAGTTAACTTTGTGGGCGTGATGCAGAAGACTGACCAGATGCGATGTCATCCGGCCGCGCCAGTCCGCTCGTTACACTGATGAACCACAGGCCACGGATGCCCCAGCGCTGCCACAATAGGGATGTGCCCATCGTCTATCCGGCTTTCCCGACTCCAGTACACGCAGTCTGCGGTAGCATCAAGCTCTCTTCCAGCCGAGACGTGACGAACGCAAGTCCATGAAGGTTCTTATTGTCGAAGACGATTCCGCGATCGCAGCGAACCTCTACGACTATCTCGAAGGTAACGGCTATGAGGTCGACATTGCTTCCAATGGCAAGGCAGGACTGCGGATGGCGATCGCCGACTCGTGGGACGCCATCCTGCTCGATCTGGCGCTGCCCGGCATGGACGGACTCACGCTCTGCCGCAGGTTGCGCGAAGAGGCGCGGCGGGACACACCGGTGCTGATGCTCACGGCCAGGGACGCACTGGACGACAAGCTGGAGGGCTTCGTGCACGGTGCCGATGACTATCTGGTCAAGCCGTTCTCGCTGAAGGAGGTCGGTGCACGTCTTGGGGCCCTGATCAAGCGCTATCGCGGGCAGGTCGCCACCATGGATCTTCTATTCGCCGACGTAAGACTGGATCTGTCGACGATGACCGTCGAACGGGCCGGGCATCCGGTCAAGCTTCCCCCAAAATGTCTTCAGTTGCTGCGCATCCTGCTGCAGTCGCCTGCGCGCATGTTCACTCGCGCCGAGCTTGAATCTGAAGTCTGGGGTGAGGAGCTGCCCGACAGCGACACACTGCGCACGCACATCTACACCCTGCGCAGGGCGCTCAGCGAGCAGGGCGAGGCCGACCTTGTCGAGACCATCCATGGCGTCGGCTACCGGCTCGTTGCACCTGATCAAGATGCGAAATAGCCTGCGCTTCAAGGTCGCGCTTTTCTTCTCGGTGCTGACCATCGCGTTGCTGGTCGCCCAGGCGCTCGGCGTGAGGACACTGGCCGAGGCACAGGAAGAGCGGCTGATCACGGCACTCATCCATGACGACATGACGAATGTGCTCAAGAGTTACGAAGCCAACCCGTCCCTGCTGCCGCCCTTCGATGTCCGAATGAATGGCTATGTTTCGGGCGCGGACAGCCGGACCATTACGCTGCCGGTGACGATCGGGAGTCTGCCTGCCGGCACGCACGAAATCATCATTGACGGACGGGAGATCCACGTCGCGATCGAGCCGCTCGGCGCGGCGCGGCTGTACCGCGTTTACAACTTCAGTATTTACGAAAAGCATTTCAAGGAAGTCATCAATGCCCTGATGGCAGGCACAGGTGTCTTTGCATTGCTCACGATCTGGCTGTCCTTCGGCCTGTCGGGTCTGTTGGTGCGGCAGGTTGCCGGTCTCGCGCGGCAGGTCAAGGAACTGCGGCTCGGCGGGGCGGTACCGATCCAGCCCGGCAGGTACGATGAGACGGAACTCGTCGGGCTCGTGGAGGCTTTCAACGACTACCACCGGCGCATTGCCGACATGATTGCTCGCGAGAAGGAGTTCACGGGGAATGTGAGCCACGAACTGCGAACGCCGCTTACGGCAATCAAGACGAGCTGTGAACTGCTTGAACAGGATCCGGCGATCAGCGGCAAGTCGCGCACACGTCTGCAGCAGATCGAGCGTGCGGCCGACAACATGCGCGAACTCGGCAACGCGCTGCTGACGCTCGCGAGAGAGGATTCGGCACGCGAGGTCGAGCCGATGGCGCTCGCGAACCTGATTGAAACGTCGCTGACGCGTTTCGCCGACCGTTTTGCCCGAAAGGACCTGGCGGTCGTCAATGCTGTGGAACGCGGTGTTTGTGTGCTGGCAAACCGGTCGGCGCTCGCGATCGTGCTGTCCAACCTCATCGACAACGCCGTCCGGCATACCGAACACGGACGCCTTCAGTTTCGCTACGCAGACGGCTGGTTGCACATCGAAGACACCGGGCCAGGCATTCCGGCACACGCACTCCCCCATGTCTTTGACCGGTTCTACCAGGCCGGGTCGCCGCGCACTGCGACGCCTGGCGTCGGAATCGGCCTGTCGATCGTCAAAAAGGTCTGCGATCGCTATGGATGGTCGATCCGGATCGACAGCGAGCCAGGCGTTGGCACCTGCGTCTCGCTGCGCCTGCCGGCGACGAGCCGGACCTGAGTCGACTGCACGCTTGCTGATGCGTTCTTGACGAAAACTTCACAAACCCCTGCGTAGCATGGGCTTATGGGCTGTTCCGTAAGTTACCGGAACAGATATTGACCAGATTGTGAAGGAGTCGCTCATGAAATCGCTAATCGCTGCACTCTTCGTCGCATCCTCTGCGATTGCCCCCTTACTTGCATTTGCCCAGCCAACCCCCGGCCCGACGCGCGCCGCGGTCCGTGCCCAGTTGGCGTGTGCGGAGCAGTCAGGATTGATGCGTCTACCCAGAAATAGCTACCCCGACAAGATGTCCGAAATGAACTGCGACACCTCCGGTTCCGGGGCATCCATGAACGGGAACGCCCAGGCGGGCGCGCCAACGTGGCAGCAATCGAACCCGACCCTGTTCAGGCACCACTGAGAGCGGCACATGTGGCGTTGACAGAGCTGGCGTCAATACCGCATGCCCGCCCCGGCGGCGTCCTGGCCGTTCCTTCTTGACGAAAACTTCACAACCGGTGGCGTAGCATCCGCCCCGGACGCTGCCCGGGTGGGCGGCACACCATCCGATGGGATGCAAGAATGCGCCGCACATTATCGTTTGTCTTTATCGCCTTCGCCGGGATGGCCGGTTGCACGACCTACCATCCCGAGCCGATCGCCCCCGCCCAGCTTGCCCGGCAATTCGAGGAGCGCACGCTGGCGAGCGAGGCGCTGCAGGCCTACGTGGCGCGCGAGACCGGTCACGACGTCACGCCCTGGCCGCCTGCAGTCTGGAATCGTGAGATGCTCACCCTGGCGGCCTTCTACTACAGCCCCGCCCTCGACCTTGCCCGTGCGCAATGGAGCACGGCCAACGCCGGTATCGACGTCGCCAACGCGATTCCCAACCCGGTCCTGCAGTTGCCGTTCCAGTACAACACGCCTAACCCGGGGCCGGGAGCGCCCTTCACCTGGGGGCCGTCGCTCGATATTCCGATCGAGACCGCGCACAAGCGCGGCTATCGCGTCGATCAGGCGAACCACCTCTCGGAAGCGGCCCGGCTGAACATCGTCAACGCAGCGTGGAGCGTTCGCGCTCAGGTCCGGGATGCCATGCTCGCCCTCTACGCCGCCCGCGAACGCATGGCCTTCCTGTCCGCCAAGGCCGACGCCGAGCGGCAGATCACCGTGATGAGCCGCCACCGCCTCGCTGTCGGCCAGTACTCGCAGCCCGACGTCGACGCTGCCGTCCTTGCCGACACCCAGGCCCAGAGCGAGCTGGCCGCCGCGCGAAGCGCCGAACAGGACGCGCTCGCACAACTGGCTGCCGCCATCGGCGTGCCGGTCACCGTGCTCGACCGCGTCACGCTCGACCTGAGCGCCTTCGATACGGTTCCGCCTGCGCCGCCCGCAACGGATGCGCAGCGCGCGGCGATCTTCCATCGCGCCGATCTGCGCGCCTCGCTGGCCGATTACGCCGCGGCCGAATCGGCGCTTCAGCTCGAGGTCGCGAAACAGTATCCGGACATCCACCTCGGCTCCGGCTACACGTACGACACGGGCACCAACAAGATTGGCTTCGGGCTCGCCGGCATTACGTTGCCGATCTTCGATCAGAACCAGGGCGGCATCAGGGAAGCCGAGGCGAAGCGCAAGGAAGCTGCCACGCGTACCGGCGCGTTGCAGGACAGGATTCTCGGCGATCTTGCGCACGCGCTGGCACGCTACCGGGCGAGCCTCGAAGCGCTGCAGCTGTCCGACGCCCATCTGGCAAGTGCCCGCCGGCAACTCGAAAGCCAGGCGGCGGCTTTCGCCAGCGGCAATGCGGACCGGCTGACCTTCACGCAGGCGAAAGCTGACTACCAGACCAGCAAGAGCGCCCACCTCGACGCCGTAGTCGCGGTCCAGCAGGCCGCTGGCGCGCTCGAAGATGCGATGCAGCAACCCCTGGGTCATGAGGCGGTGAGCGATACCCTCAGTGAAGAGACACCATAATGAAACTCCGGCTGATCCTACTTTCCGTCATTTCGCTGGCCCTCGCTGCCGGTGCAGGCTGGTACATCCTGAACCAGGCGTTTGACGACGCCAGTGCATCGACCGCCACGGCAGCCCGGTCGGCTCCGACGCCCGCCGTACAGACGGTCAACGGTGAAACGGTCGTGGTCGTGAGCCCCGAGGCCCAACGGGCCAGCCACATCGAGGTGGCGCCGCTTGCCGCCGTCATGAGCCAGTCCGGCATCAGCGCCGACGCGATGGTCATCGATCTGCAGCCGCTCTTCGATCTGCGCAACCGGCTCGCGAGCGCGCGCGCGGACGTTGACACCTTCACCGCGCAGGCGGCCAGTTCGAGGACGCAGTACCAGGGCAGCCGCACACTGTTTGCCGACGACCGCAATGTTTCGCAGAAGAGCCTGCAGGCTGCACAGTCGACGATGCAGGGCGACGAAGCGAAACTGCAGTCTGCCCGGGTCACGCTGAACGGGCTGGACGGCGCGATGCGGCAGCAGTTCGGCGACGTGCTCGCGAATGCCGCGGCCGCACCGGCCTCGAGGCTGTTCCAGCTCCTTCAGTCGGGCCAGGCTGTCGTGCTGCGCGTCACGTTGCCCACAAGTTTTGGTATGGCGCCACCCGAGCGCATCGCCGTCGATACGGCTGACGGCCGCGTGGTGCCGGCCCAACGGCTTTCCGCCTCGCCACTCGTTGATCCGGCCGTGCAGGGGAGCCCCTGGCTCTACGTCGCCGACGCCACGCTGCCCGCCAATCTGCGCACGAGTGCACGCGTGCCGACGTCAAGCGAGGCCGTATCGGGGCTGCTGATCCCGGCGCAGGCGGTGGTGTGGTACGGCGGCCAGACGTGGGCCTGGGTGCGCACGGCCCCCGAGCGCTTTACGCGACGCTACGTGCCGGCCGGCAACGAGGACGACCGCGGCTTCATGGTCACGTCGGGCTTTCACGCCGGCGACCAGATCGTGACGCAGGGTGCGCAACTGCTGCTCTCCGAAGAGCTCAAGCCTCAGGGCATCGCCACCGCGTGCAAGGATCCGCCCGAATGTGATGACTGATCCTGCGACCGTACCGTGCATGACCTGCCCAGAACAACGCGACTCCACGTCCCATTCCACGCCCCA
This sequence comes from Burkholderia sp. MBR-1, assembly GCF_013822785.1. Taxonomy (NCBI): domain Bacteria; kingdom Pseudomonadati; phylum Pseudomonadota; class Betaproteobacteria; order Burkholderiales; family Burkholderiaceae; genus Burkholderia; species Burkholderia sp. MBR-1. Next base: position 318,117 of record NZ_CP053612.1, on the reverse strand, counting down.
TGCTTGACGCGATCATCCGCTTTTCGCTGCGCTTTCGCGGCGTCATCTTCTCGCTGGCCGTGATGGCGGCCGGCTACGGGCTCTTTACGCTGACGCGCGCCAAGCTCGACGTTTTTCCCGAATTTGCGCCGCCGATGAGCATCGTGCAGACGGCCGCTCCGGGCATGACCAGCGAACAGGTGGAGAGCCTCGTCACCCAGCCGGTTGAAAATGCCCTCGGCGGCATGACGGGCCTGAAGTCGATTCGCTCGCGGTCCATGCAGGGCCTCTCCTCGGTCACGCTTGTGTTCGATGACCACGCCAACGTGATGCAGGTCAGGCAGCTCGTCACCGAGCGCATCGGCGGGCTTGCGGGCTCGCTACCAGTGGGCGTCACCGCACCCCAACTCCTGCCGCTCACCACGACAACGAGCGTCGTGCGCACCATTGGCCTGACGTCGACGACGCGCTCGCTCGCGGACCTCTACGACATCGCCCAGTGGACGGTCAAACCGCAGCTGCTCGGCACTCCCGGCGTGGCCGACGTGATTGTGTTCGGCGGTGAGACGCGCCAGCTGCAGATCCAGGTCGACCCCGCGAAGCTGATGCGCCACGGCCTGTCGATCCCGGACGTGATTGCCGCGGCGCGCCAGGCCACCGGCGTGCGCGGCGCCGGGTTCATCGAGAACAGCAACCAGCGCATCGCCGTCAACGCCGATGGCCAGATCGCGACACCGCAAAAACTGGCCAGTGTCGTGCTGCGTTCCAGCAACGGCGCGGCGGTTCGTGTGGGTGACGTCGCCAACGTGACCTGGGGCAGTGCACCTGCTGTTGGCGCAGCATCGATCATGGGCAAGCCCGGCGTGATGGTGGTGATGGAAAGCCAGTACGGGACCAACACGATGGCCGTGACGCGCGACATCGAAAGGACGCTCGCGGGACTCGGACCCGCGCTCGCCCGGCAAGGTGTGGACGTAAACACCAACGTCTTCCGGCCCGCCAACTTCATCGAGGCCGCCGTCGGCCACCTGCGCACCGCGCTCATCGTCGGCGCCGTGCTGGTCATCGCGGTGCTGTTCCTGTTCCTGCTCAACGTGCGCACCGCCGTGATTTCCGCGGTGGCGATTCCGCTGTCGCTGCTGGTCGCGATCATCGTATTGACGTCGTTCGGCGTCAGCCTGAACACGATGACCCTGGGTGGGCTCGCCATCGCGCTCGGCGAGGTGGTCGACGATGCCATCATCGACGTCGAGAACATCTACCGGCGCCTGCGCGAGAACCGCACGCTGCCCCAGCCGCTGCCCGCTTTCCGGGTCGTGCTGCGTGCTTCGCTCGAAGTTCGCAGCGCCGTGGTGTTCGCCACCTTCATCGTAACGCTGATCTTCCTGCCCGTGCTCACGCTCACGGGTATCGGTGGACGGCTCTTTGCGCCGCTGGGTATCGCCTACATTCTCGCCGTGCTCGCGTCGCTCGGCGTCGCCCTGACGCTCACGCCGGCGATGGCACTCGCACTGCTGGCGAAGGGACCCTTGCCCGAGCGGGAGCCGCGCCTGATCGGGCGCCTCAAGACGCGTTACATCGCGCTGCTGACGAAAGTCGAACAGCATGTGAAGGCGGTCATGGTGATCGTCGCGGTGATGTGCGCCGCGGCGCTCGCGTCACTGCCATTCATGAGCGGGAGTTTTATTCCGCAACTGCGCGAAGGCCACTACACGGTTCACATGGGGCTCGCACCGGGCACCTCGCTCGCCGAATCGCTGCGCATCGGCACGCAGGTCTCGAACGCGCTGATGCAGGTGCCGGGCGTGCGTCTCGTGGCACAGCGTGCGGGCCGCGCGAATGGCGTGGTCGACCCCACCGGCGTGCAGCTCTCCGAGTTCGAAGTCGACCTCAAGCCGATGGGGGCATCGGGCCAGAGCTGGGCGCTCTACCGGATTCGCCAGGCGCTGGCGCGCTTTCCGGGTCTCTCCACCTCGGTCAACACGTTTCTCGAGGAACGGATCGACGAAACCATTTCGGGCACCACGGCCCCGGTGGTCGTGAATGTGTTCGGCAACAATCTCGACGTCATCGATCGCACGGCGCAGCAGATCGCCCAGCTGATCGGCACGATCCACGGCGTCGCCAGCGTGCGGGTGGATTCGCCGCCCGGGATTCCGGAACTGGACGTGCGGCTGAATCCCGACGCCCTGAGCCGCTGGGGCTTCCGGCCCGTCGAGGTGCTCGATGCTCTCCAGGCTGCCTACGCGGGCGTGACCGTATCCCAGATCTACGAGGGTAGCCGCAGCTATGACCTCGCCGTTGTGCTCGACCCGGCCCAGCGTCAGACCGTCGGCGACATTGGCAAGCTCATGGTGCGCAATGGCGACGGCCTTGCCGTGCCGCTGGGCTCGCTCGCGACGATCCGTCAGGTCGCGGGACGCTACCAGATCACACATGACGGTGGCCAGCGCGTGCAGACGGTATCGGTCAATCTCGGCAGCCGGCCCGTCAGCGACTTCGTAAAGGAAGCACAGGCGCGTGTGAATCACGCGATCAGGATGCCGCCGGGCACGTATGCCGTCTTCAGCGGTGAGAGCGAAGCGCGCGCGCAGTCGCAACGCGACCTGCTCGCATACGGCGGGATTGCGCTGGTGGGCATCGCGCTGCTGCTGTTCCTCGCAATGAAGAGCCGTCGCGGCGTGCTGCTGGTCATGATTAACCTGCCCTTCGCGCTCGTGGGCGGGGTTCTGAGCGTCGTGCTGACCGGCGCGAACCTGTCGCTGGGCAGCATGGTGGGATTCGTCACGCTGCTCGGCATCTCGCTGCGCAATTCAATCATGCTGATCAGCCACTACGAGCATCTGGTGCACGTCGACCGGCTGGCCTGGGACATAAATACGGCGGTGCGCGGTGCGTCGGAACGGCTGGTGCCGATCCTGATGACTGCACTGGTGACTGCGCTCGCCCTGCTGCCGCTCGCCGTGACGAGCGGCGCGCCGGGTAACGAAATCGAGGGGCCGATGGCGATTGTCATTCTTGGCGGCCTGCTCACCTCGACCGCACTGAACCTGATCGTACTGCCCACCTTGGCACTGCGTTACGGGCGTTTCGCGCGCGAGGAACTGGTCGAACCCGGACAAGCAGCGGTATCAGGAGAAACGGGCGATGGCCAGTGACGAGGTGTCACGGTAAAGACGAAGCGAACGCGACCCGCATTGCGAACCATTGGAGAGATCCCCGTGATTGGTCTGAACAAGCTGCTTGACGGGAAGAAGCTCCATCTGGTGTTTGAATTGAGCCTGTGGTTCAAGGCGATTTTCGCGCTTTCAGAAATCGCTGCCGGCGTTGTCACATACTTCGTTCCGCAGCGGCTTTTTCTGACTTTTGTGCGTTTGGTCACGCAGGATGAGTTTGCGGAAGATCCCCATGATCTCGTCGCCAACTTTCTCCTTCATACCGTACAGCACCTTTCTGTCGACACCCAGAAATTCGCGGCGATTTATCTGCTCGGACACGGCGTGATCAAGCTGTGGCTGATCATCGGTTTGCTGTGCGAGAGACTTTGGTACTTTCCCATTTCCATGATTGTTTTCGGCCTGTTCATTGGCTACCAGGTCTATCGATTTACATTCACGCACTCAGTCTGGTTGTTGCTCGTCACGGCCTTGGACATCGTCGTTATCGCCCTCACCTGGCACGAATACCGATATCTCCGAAACGGGCAGAAGGCGGTAATGTAGAGCGCCTGGCTGGGATCCCGTGTCGGGCGGAGCTGATACAGTCCGCGGCGCCGCACCGGCCTGATGCCCGGTAGAAAACAGCTTTCTCCCGATTCCAGACAACGAACGATGCTACCTGATACATCTACCATCGACCGCATTCCGATTCCCCGTGCAGTCCGGATGCTGGGGTTTGTCAGCCTCTTCATGGACTTTTCGTCCGAACTGGTTCATGCGTTGCTGCCCATCTTTCTCGTCACCACGATGGGCATGAGCGTGAGCGCGCTGGGTGTGCTCGAAGGGGCAGCCGAAGCGACCGCAATGATCGTCAAGATCTTTTCGGGGCCCGTAAGTGATTGGCTTGGCAAACGCAAGGCGCTGTTGTTGCTCGGCTACGGGCTGGCCGCGCTTTCCAAGCCGCTTTTCCCGCTGGCCGGCACACCCGGGATTGTCGCGGCCGCACGACTTGTCGATCGCGCGGGCAAAGGGATTCGCGGTGCGCCGCGTGACGCCCTCGTCGCAGACGTCTCGCCCCCGGAGATTCGTGGCGCCTGCTTTGGACTGAGGCAGTCGATGGACACGATCGGAGCATTTGCAGGACCCCTTGCCGCAATCGTATTGATGCTCGGGTTTTCCGATCACATTCGCACTGTCCTGTGGTTCGCGGTCGTACCCGCGTTCATCGCGGTCGGCCTGATCCTGTTTGGCATTGAGGAGCCGGTCGGTGAAGGTGCGCCTCGTCGCTTCCGGTCCCCGCTGCACTGGCGGGCATGGCGTGAATTTCCGGAGCGCTACTGGTTCGTGGTCGCGATCGGTGCCACCTTCACGCTTTCGCGCTTCAGCGAGGCCTTCCTTGTCTTGCGCGCGCAGCAGACCGGGTTGAATATCGCGTGGATTCCCGGCGTGATGGTGGTCATGAGTCTCGCCTATTCGCTCTCCGCCTACCCCGCGGGAGCACTTTCGGATCGCATCGATCGCCGGTTTCTACTCGCCTGGGGGCTCGTGCTCCTGATCGCGGCAGATCTTGTGCTGGGCACGAGCGCGTCGATCATCACCGTCCTCCTCGGCGTTGCGCTCTGGGGCCTGCACATGGGTTTCACACAAGGCATTCTCGCGGCGATGGTCGCAGAAACAGCGCCGCAGACACTTCGCGGAAGTTCGTTCGGCCTTTTCAATCTCGCGAGCGGCGTCTGCATGCTGGTCGCGAGCGTCATCGCCGGTTGGCTGTGGGATCGCCATGGCGCGTCGGCGACGTTCTTTGCCGGAGCCGGTCTGGCTGTCGTCCCACTGGTGATGTGCCGTTTCGCGCCACGCCTGGAGAAGCGCAACCGCTGACCGATCCTGATCTTCACGACAAAAGCCTCTTATGGAAACGCTCGAAGCGCTCAATCAAACCATTTTTCTCGTGCTCAACGCCACGCCAGCGACGCCGCATTGGCTCATCGGAATGGGAGTGATCATCGCCAACTATGCTATCTGGGCGGCTCCTGTCATACTTGTCTGCCTGTGGTTGGCGGGCGGCGACGAGAGGCGGGAAATGGCCCTGCGTGCATGTTTTGTTGGCTTCCTGGCACTCGGCATTAACCAGTTGATCGGAATGGTGTGGTACCACCCCCGGCCATTCGCAATCGGAATAGGGCATGCATTCCTCGCGCATGCTCCTGACTCGTCATTTCCGAGCGATCACGCCACATTGCTTTCTGCGATCTCTTTCACACTCTTCTACGCAGGAAAAAGACGACTTGGACTGCTTGCACTGATCGTCGATATCGCCGTTGCGTGGGCCCGCTTGTTTGTTGGCGTGCACTTTCCGTTTGACATGATCGGGGCGGCAATTGTCGCCTGGATCGCCTACATGCTTGGCAGCCCGTTCTGGCGAGTCGGGGGCAGGGTGGTAACCGGGGCTTCGATTGCCTTGTACAGGAAGGTATTGGCTATGCCGATTGGCCGACGATGGCTGCGACCTTAACGGAGCCGTACATGCAGCAAACAGGTCCGCGACATCCCTTGGTTGAAGCAGTCCTATGACGAACTTGCGAGCGGTTTTTGCGGGTGGGCCAGCGCTGCCCTATCACTCAACTCACTTTTCTTGGACGCCATCGACTTCGGCGATCAGATGCTCCGTCTCTCGCGATCGCTATTTCTGTGGGCGCGGACGCCAAGTTGCCGTTGGTACTGTTAGCCATGCCTGAACTCATTGGGGGGCCAGGTTCCTCAAACCCCTGGAGCGAGCGGGCATGTCTTTGCCGAAGGGGGCACAGTCTCCAGAATTCAGTATTGCGAGATACCACGCTCCTTCGACGACAACGAATTTCTTTTACTCACCAATGCGTTAAACCGCTTCTGGCGAAAATTTACGAATCCCGGCCGATCCTCATCACGGCATCAGCCGGGCCGAACTAGAGGGTTGGCCGTGATTCGTTAATACCCGAAGCTTCAGATATTAACGATTACCCGCACCGGGAAATTAGGCGTAGGCGCGTCGCGCACCCTGCGTTCAGGTGCGAGGCCGGGGCATACCCGGCTCGCCACTGCTCAGCCCTGGCTTGCACGTAACGACTCGCCGAGGCAGTACTTCCCGTAAATCAGGCAGTGGGTCGTAACCTGATGCGGTGCAGGCGCTCTCGCACCCGCGCTCGAGGTGTCTCCCAATGTGATATCGCCGGTGTTTCTGGCTGCGAACATGAAAGCCAGGACCACAAACCCGGCCAGAAGCATCGCGATCCACGCTGCATCCCGGTTTTTCAGGTACTTCACGACAATTCCTCCTCAGCAAGATCGGCCACTGCGGTTACCATTTCCTGTCGCGCCCCGCTCAACGGCCATCCGGCCGGCATCTGGCGTCCACCGGGCGTCCCGCTGTATGCTCCGGCGGGATTGAGGTGCGGGTCACAACAAACGCGCCCTGAACTGAGCTGCGTGCAGCTGCACGCGTGAAACGACTGATGCAGCGCGCTATTTCAACAGGGTCATCTGCACGACCTTGAGCACGACGAGCCCCACGGCCAGCAGCAGGTAGCCGCGCAGGACTCCCATCCAGACACGCTTGGCCAGCGTCAGGTTCGGCGCCGGCAGATCGTTCAGCGGCGGCATGCGCCACGTGTCGCGTGCGCCCTCTGGCCATGCCTGGGTTGAGCCCACGGGGTCCCTGCTACCTCTGCGCAGCGCAGCCGTCACGGCATAGCCAGCGATGGCCAGCACGGTTCCGCCCGCGAGTACTACGAGAATCGTCTCACCGCTGATATCCGGGTACATCACCGACGCGGTCAGGATGATCGACAGCATCACCAGCACCCAGATCACCGCCCCTGTGAACAGGTTGAGCTTTCTGGAGTTGACCCATGGTCCGAGCACGGCCTTGTCGTTGCACAGGAGCAGCAGGAACACCGTAGCACTCGGCAGCAACACGCCGGCGAGCGTCTGGACCGCTTCGGTCAGCAGTCCGAGGGGGCTACCGGGAATCAGTACGATTACGGCAGCCAGCGCGACAATGCCGAAGTACACAAGGTAAAAGCCTTTCGCGTCCGTCACGCCCCGATGCAGCGAGTGACGGATCTTGAACACGTCGCCAATCGCATAGGCGGTCGACAGCGAGACTGCCGCTGCGCCGATGATCGCCGCATCGAAGAGCGCAATCGCAAACAGCACGGCCGAGGTACGGCCGGCGTATTTTTCAAGGCCGGTGATGACGCCGCCCGCATCCGTAAAATTGCCAAATTCGGGCTTTCCCGAGAACAGCGCGGCACTGAACGCCATCATGGCCACTGCGCCGATCAGCACCAGTGCGATGCCGATCCACAGGTCGGCTTTCTCGTACTTCATGAAGCGCGGCGTAATGCGCTTGTCGATCACATAGCTCTGCTGGAAGAACAGCTGCCAGGGTGCGATCGTCGTACCAACGATACCAATGACGAGCAGCATCACATCCGAAAGCTTCGAGTGCGCAGGCCAGTTCGGGATGAAGAAGTCGCGCGTCATCTGGCCAACCGGCGGATGTATCGACACCAGCACGGGAACAAGGAGCAGGCTCAGCGCACACAGCACGACGGCGAAGCGCTCGAAGCGCCGGAAATTCCCCGTACTGACAGCGGCCATCGTCAGCGCTGCGGCGATGCAGACGCCCGCGATACGGGAGAGGCCGAAGAAGTCGAGCACAAACGTGATGCCAATGAATTCGGTGACGATCGTGAGCGCGTTGAGCAGGAAGAGATCGATCACGCTGAACGCCCCCCAGAACTTGCCAAAGCGCTCGAAGATCAACCGCGCATGCCCGACGCCGGTGACCGCACCGAGCCGCAGGACCATTTCCTGGTTGACGAAGAGGACGGGCACGAGCAGCAGAAGCGTCCACAGCAGCGTCGTGCCGTAGTTCTGGCCAGCCTGTGTATAGGTGCTGAAGGCGCCCGCGTCGTTGTCGCCGACCATGACGATCAGGCCCGGGCCCAGAATAGCCAGCAACGTTCGAAAGCGCGCCCACCATGTCGTGCGCGGGGCGGTGTCGTGGTGGGCAATGGTGCCGAGCGCTCCCTTGATGTCGCCCAGATGGGCCGAATCGAGGACTGCGGTGCGTTCCCGCCCGAGCGTGGGTGGTGAGAGATCAGTTGGCGTAGACATTTTTATGGTTCCCGGATTGCGCTGGAACAACTCTGTGGCGGTCAAGCATGCGCGAGCGGACCGGTCGCTGGAAAAACGCGTCCGTCGCGCATGCCGAAATGGCTTACGGCCTGTTACGAGATGAGTCGGCTGACGCAGCGCCAGAATGCAGCGAAGCGGTTCGGTGTGCGGGGCTGCAGCGACAGCATGGTGTCGTAGCAGGCACGCGAGTCGTCGATGTGCGGGTTTTGCGACACGAGAAGGCCAAAGTTCATGATGTTCTCCGTGCGTCTGGCAGGACGCGAAACGTGGGGCGCGGGCAGACACGGAGACCGGCGCATCATGGGCGCCGTGAGGTGCGTGCTACCCGTTTGCCCTGATGAAAAGCAGGGATGAGCGGCATATGGGGTAACTGTCACAGTCCGGCATTTCGGCTCCTTTCTGGCGCCAGATGCGCCCGTACAGGTTCACGCGCTGCTCACAGGGAGCAGATGCGCACGCGAGTGGGACTCGCGTCACGATGCCATTGACTTCGCGCAAGCACGCGGGTCGATGGCGCTTTCTGGGGTGCACGGGGCTGCGTTACTGCGGCGCGCACCGTCTGCCTGACGGCAGGACGGCGGCTGATAGGTGAGCGCGGGGACGTCCTGCCAGTCAGGCAGCGAAACGGATCAAAGGTCGACTACTGCAGGTGTCCAAGGCAATTGCCCCGTCCGTGAAGATTGTTGGATTGTAGGGGGTGGGGGTATCCTGAGTCAACCGGATCTAAGCTGGGGGCAAAAAATTCGTGTTGCGTGCCGATCCTGGCCCCATGAATCGCCAATTCAGGCGGTTTTGTGGGTGACGCGGTCATCGCCACGGGTCCAACTCGATCAACGAACGGGCATGATGCCGGAGAATTTCCGGCCAAATAATATACCTATACCCCCTATATCTTTGTAAATGTGCTACAGTCCCGTCCAGTCTTCACGGAGATGCCTTTCATGAGCCACACAATTCGCGAGAAACAGAAGCTGCTCAACCGGGTGCGCCGCATCAAGGGGCAGCTCGAAGCGGTGGAGCGCTCGCTCGAGGAAGAGCGCGGTTGCTCCGAGGTGCTGCAGCAGATTACGAGCTGCCGTGGCGCGATGAATGGTCTTCTGGCAGTGGTGCTGGAGGACCATGTCCGAACTCATCTGGTCGATGCCGATCCGTCGCACGGGCATGTCAGCGGCACAGAGGAGCTGATCGAAGTGATCCACAGCTATTTCAGGTAAGAGGGCAACATGAGCGATTTCCAGAGCGCAGCCTTTGGCGCCGGACACGATCACATCTATCTCGGCGCGGCACACGCGCAGAACGAGCGGCGGACCTGGGCAGTCATTGCGCTTTGCAGTGCGATGATGGTGGCCGAGATTCTTGGCGGCAGTCTGTTCGGCTCACTGGCGCTGGTCGCCGACGGTCTGCACATGTCAACGCACGCGGGTGCCATGCTGATCGCGGCGCTTGCTTACACTTACGCGCGCCGGCACGCGTCGGATCCGCGCTTCGTGTTTGGAACCGGCAAGCTTGGCGATCTGGCGGGGTTCACCAGCGCCATCGTGCTGGCGATGATTGCGCTGCTGATCGCCTATGAGGCGGTATCCCGTTTCTTTTCGCCGGTGCCAATCCATTTCGGGGAAGCGATTCCCATCGCGGTGGTCGGACTGCTGGTCAACCTGGCGAGCGTCTGGCTGCTGAGCGGTGACCATCACGGTCATGGCCACGGGCATGCGCATGGACATGGGCACGGTCACGGTCACGGCCATGGCGACGAAGATCACGGCGACCATGCTCATGACGATGAGGTCCGGCGCATATTCACTCCGTCTGGCGTGTTCGAGGTTTCGGTTTTCGAGGACGGCGTGCCGCCCGTCTTCCGCATAACGCCGGCGACGGAGGATTCGCGCCTGGCCGCAGACGGGGTTTCGGTCACGACGGTACGCCCGGACGGCGCACGTCAAGCGTTCACGTTCGTTGACCGGGGCGGCTACCTGGAGTCAACCGACCAGATTCCGGAGCCGCACGAGTTCAAGGCCGTCGTCCGGTTGAGCGACGGCTTGCACGAACTCGCCTTCGAGGAGCATGAGCACGACCATGACGACGCAGTCACCGCTGCGAACCGGGATCACAATATCCGTTCGGCGTACGTCCACGTGATCGCGGATGCAGCCGTCTCCGTGCTGGCCATCATTGGGCTGGTGCTGGCGCGTACGTTCGGCTGGATGTGGATGGACCCGCTTGCCGGCGTGATTGGCGCACTGGTGATCGCGAACTGGTCGTGGGGTTTGATGCGCGACACGGGCGGGATTTTGCTCGACATGAATCTGGACCGCAAACTGTCTGACAATGTCCGTCGCACGATCGAGGGCCATGGCGACCGGGTAATCGACCTGCACGTATGGCGCCTGGGACCCGGTCACATGGGCGCGGTGGTGTCGGTTGCGACTACCGAGCCGCAACGCAGCCCTGGCTTCTATCACGCAGCACTCAAACGCTTCCGGGGCTTGTCGCACGTGACGGTGGAAGTCAACCCGACGCGTGTCGCAGCCTGAGCGATGGCCGTCAGGTCACCGTGCATCGACGTGTGCGTCATGGATGGTCGGACAGGGTTCTGCACCGGCTGCCTGCGCACACGCGATGAAATCCGCAACTGGAAGACAATGACGGACCATCGGCGGCATCAGGTCATCAACGATCGCGCGCGACAGCAGGCAAAACTTGTACGAGGGCCGGCGCACGGCGATGGCCGGGGCGCCACGGGCTCTGGAACTCCGGAATGACGAAGTGCGGTGTAGCGCCGTGAAACACACTTGCCTGAAGGGCGCCGCAGCCGCCTTGTACGGCCACACTAACACTACCGGCGACGCCCCGTTGCTATAGCAGATGGCGTCAGACCCGGAGCATATCAACCTGACCGGCGACTCCCGGCGGCTTCCGCAGCGCCAGGACTGGCTTGCGCGAATTCAGGCCGTTGCTGCCGCGGCAGCAGGCTTGACGTGCCTTATGTTCTCTGAGGCCGCCGCTGGAGCCAAACCAGCGCGATGGTCACGGCGCAAAAAGCGGCGCCCGCATAGGGGTGCCGTCAAGATTCGGACTTTTTCGTACGTTTAGCGGCGAGATCGTCAGGTTAGGGTCTTCGACACGGAGAAACGTGTGTCCACCAATGAGGAAGTCAACCCTAACGTGACGCGCTTTGGTCGCAGGCCTGACGTCAGGTTGAAGCATGCCTCAGCCTGACACCCGACGCGTGACTGAGCGCACCGATGCGCAGATCACCGGGGCGCCCGGAACGCGCGCAGCGCCCATGTGAGCGACAAGGCAAAAAACGCCAGCAGCACGACCACGGCGATGCCCTGATGCTGGCTGACGAGTGCTCCGGCCGCCGTGCCGGACAGTGCCAGCAGCACGATCGGCAAATGGCATGGGCACGTGAGCGCCGCGAGCGCACCCCAGAGCCAGGCGCGCCAGCGGGCGCTACGAGTTAATCCGGGTGCAGTTGGATCACGCACGGTTTGTGCTCCCCGCGTTTCGCAGGCAGGTGGCCCCCAACAGCCGCTCGGCACACTCGCGGCCCACGGCGAAGGCGTCCCGGACGCTCACAACCTCGATGCCGGGGCGTGTCGCGGCCCACTGCTGACCCGCGGCGGCTGTCGTTTTCAGAAGACGGCTGCACTGAACGTCAGAAGCCGACTGCACTATAGCAGCGGAGGGGTTGGATCCATCAGGCAACGACGGGCTGCTGCCGGCCAAGAGCGACCAACTGATGTGAGAACCCGAGCGGCAGTTTGAGGCTGAGAGCTGCCCCTCGTGCTGCGCGCTTGGATCGGCGGCTATCGACCGATAGCAGGCGTCTATATTTGGCATAGATAGCACAACTTATTTCCCTCACAGGCACCCGCGACCATGTCTCAAAAATGACATCAACGAGTCATCATGGTGTCATATCACGACATTACCATCGCTGCAATTCAGATTCGTAATCAGGTCATCATTTTTGATTACGAATTCAAATCTGCCGGAGGTGTCATGATCGAACTACAGAATGTCTCAGTCAGTTATGGTGATGCGATTGCACTGTATCCCACCACTCTCAAACTCCATCAGGGACAGTTCACCGTATTGCTCGGATCTTCCGGCGCTGGAAAATCCACGCTACTTCGCTGTATTAATTCGCTGCATGCGTCGCAGCGCGGCACCACCATTGTCGCCGGCTTAGGAAATTTGGCGAACTCGCGTGCATTGCGCATGCATCGCCGACAGACTGGCATGGTGTTTCAACAGCATCAATTGATTGGCCGACTGACGGCTTTGCAAAACGTTTCGATGGGCCGAATGGGCTACCACACGGCATTACGCAGTCTATTCCCCCTCCCGGCGAAGGATCAATCCATATGCCTGCAAAGTCTGGACCGAGTCGGCTTATTGCACAAAGCCTTAAGCCGTGTCGACGCATTGAGCGGCGGCCAGCAGCAACGCATCGGTATTGCCCGGGCTCTGGCTCAGCAACCTAAACTGGTGTTGGCTGATGAACCGGTAGCCAGCCTCGATCCTGCTACTGCAGAGCGAGTGCTAAGTCTGCTGCACCGCATTTGTAAAGAGGACGGGATTTCGGCGGTCGTCAGCCTGCATCAGGTAGACCTCGCTCAACGTTATGCCGACCGTATTATTGGCCTGTCCCATGGCCGAGTCATTTTTGATGCCGCACCGCAGACTTTGGATCAAGCCAGTTACGACACGCTGTATGAACAAGTACCCCGTTCTTCTTTGAGCGTTCCACAAGACGCTCGAGAGGAACGGCTTATCGATACTTCATTTCCCATGCAACTTGCTACCGTAAAGGATTGATTATGAAAAAACTCGCATCCGCATTAATGTCTGTCTTGCTTGCCGCCGTCTGCAGCATTGGCCATGCATCATCCAATCCCGATCCAGAAACGCTCAAAGTTGCGCTACTGCCGGACGAAAACGCATCGACCGTAATTAAAAACAACAAGCCGCTCGAAATCTATCTGGAAAAAGAGCTGGGAAAGAAAATTGAGCTGGTGGTTACCACTGATTACTCGTCAATGATCGAAGCCATGCGTCACGGCCGTATCGACATGGCATATTTTGGCCCCTTGTCGTATGTGCTGGCTAAGCAAAAGAGCGACATCGAGCCATTCGCAGCGATGAAGCAAAAGGGTAGCACTACCTACCAGTCCGTATTGATCGCCAATACTGGCGCCGGCATCGCCAAAATCAGTGATATCGTCAACAAGAATGTCGCTTACGGTGATGTGGCATCCACCTCCAGCCATTTGATTCCGAAGTCGATATTGGCGGAAAACGGTTTGAAAGCCGGCGAAAACTATCGCGAACACTTTGTCGGTGCGCATGACGCGGTGGCCATGGCCGTGCAAAACGGTCACGCGCAGGCTGGCGGCTTGAGTAAGCCGATTTTTGAATCCCTGGTTCAGCGCGGACTGGTCGATCCCAACAAAGTAAAAGTTCTTGCCGAATCGAAGCCATATCCGCAATACCCGTGGACCATGCGCAGCAATCTGAAGCCGGAACTGAAGGAAAAGATCCGTGCAGCCTTCTTGAATCTCAAAGATCCGGAAGTCCTGAAACCTTTCAAAGCCGATGGTTTCGGCCCGATCAGCGACAAAGACTATGACGTGGTGCGCAGCCTTGGCACACTGCTCAAGCTCGATCTGTCGAAGTTCTAAGTGAGCGACAGCATGCAAGCTGATTTTGGTTTGATTCTGGCCGAGCGCCAGCGCGTATGGAACCGCACGATACTGCAGTTTGCCGTTGTGCTGGCGATTGTGATCGGTTGCTGGTATTACGTCGGCCTATTTGATGCCGAGCGATTGAAGGATGGCATGCCAAGCCTGGTAAAAATTGCCGGCGAGATGTTCCCACCGAACTTCTCGCAGGCTGGCACCTGGGTCAAACCGGTACTGGATACCTTGGCCATGAGTATCGCCGGCACGGCAATCGCGGTATTGCTATCCATTCCCTTAGGAGTGCTCGCCGCGCGGAATACTAGCCCTCATCCACTCGTGTATCAAGCCACACGCGGCATGTTAAACGCTTTGCGATCGATACCCGAACTGATCATGGGCATCCTGTTCGTGGCAGCCGTTGGCTTCGGCGCATTGCCGGGTGTTTTAGCCCTAGGCTTACATTCGGTTGGCATGATCGCCAAATTTTTTTCGGAATCGATCGAACATGCCGATCCGGCACCGGTAGAAGCCGCGCATGCAGCGGGCTGCACGCCATTGCAGGTGATTTTTCATGGGATCTTTCCCCAAGTGCTTCCGCAAATGGCCGATACCGCGATCTATCGATGGGAATACAACTTCCGTGCTTCGACCGTGATGGGCATGGTCGGCGCCGGTGGAATCGGGTTCGAGCTGATGGGCTCTCTGCGCATCATGCAATACCAGGATGTCTCGGCTATTTTGCTGGTTATTTTAGGCATGGTTACCCTCGTCGACGCCTTCAGCTCCTTCCTGCGTCGCAAGTTCAAATAACTCCCAAAGCTTACAAAGGTTTTTATGAAGCCCAAAGTCGTCCTCACCCACTGGGTGCACCCGGAAATCATCGAATTGTTGTCCGCTAGCGCCGATGTTATCCCCAACACCACACGGGAAACCTTGCCGCGTTCTGAGGTAATTGCGCGAGCCAAAGATGCGGATGCACTCATGGCTTTCATGCCGGACAGCATCGACAGCGCGTTTCTCGAGGAATGTCCAAAGCTGCGTGTCATCGGCGCCGCGCTTAAAGGCTATGATAACTTCGATGTCAACGCCTGCACACGCCACGGTGTATGGCTTACGATTGTGCCGGATTTGCTTACGATCCCGACCGCTGAACTGACTATCGGCCTTCTTCTCGGTTTGACAAGGCATATGCTGGAAGGCGATAGGCAAATCCGTAGCGGACACTTCCAAGGCTGGCGGCCGACACTATATGGCTCTGGTTTGACAGGAAAAACGCTTGGCATCATTGGTATGGGGGCGGTCGGCCGTGCAATCGCCCAGCGCTTGGCTGGCTTTGAAATGAATCTCTTGTATTGCGATCCGATTCCGCTCAATGCCGAACAAGAAAAGGCTTGGCACGTACAGCGCGTCACGCTCGATGAACTGCTCGAAAAATGTGATTATGTCGTGCCGATGGTTCCGATGGCCGCAGAGACACTGCATCTGATCGATGCCACCGCGTTGGCCAAGATGAAAACCGGTAGCTACCTGATCAATGCATGTCGCGGCTCGGTCGTGGATGAGAATGCGGTGATAGCAGCACTGGCGTCTGGAAAACTAGCTGGATATGCAGCCGATGTCTTCGAGATGGAAGAATGGATACGCGCTGATCGCCCGCAGGCTATCCCCAAGGCGCTGCTCGACAATACGGCACAAACGTTTTTTACGCCGCATTTGGGATCGGCGGTCAAGGAAGTTCGGCTTGAAATCGAGCGGCAGGCAGCGATGAACATCATCCAGGCACTCGCTGGTGAAAAACCGATGGGCGCGATTAATCAGCCGTATCCGGGAGTAAAGGCGGCGTGATAGATCTGGAGCGTGTGGCGACGTTCATTGCCGTCGTCAAATGCGGGGGCTTTCGCGAAGCGGCGAAGCAAACTGGATTGTCCCAGCCAACAGTAACGCAGCATATCAAGCGGCTGGAGCAGTCTTTGCAGGCCCGGCTGATTGACCGCGCAACAATGCCGCAAAGCCTGACATTGGAGGGAAAGATTTTTTTCCCCTATGCGGAACAATTGCTCCGTACTAGCCATAAGGCTACGGCAGCCCTCCACAATAAAAGCCTGGTCGTTGGTGCAAGCTCCAATATCGGCATTTATCTTTTACAACCCTATATCAAGGCGCTCCAAGATAAATTAGCAAACAAGATCGATGTGAGGATCGGCAAAAATATCGAGATTGCCGCTTTGCTGGAAACGCTTGAAGTGGATGTAGCGGTAATGGAGTGGTGGGACTCACGTCCTGGGTTCGTCTCAACAGTATGGCGGCGCGAGAGGATGGTTGTCATTGTTCGCCCCGGCCATCCTTGGGCTGCCGAGTCGACCATTCCACTTAAGTGGTTAAAATCCCAGATCTTGCTTGGAGGCGAAGCGGCTACCGGAACTGGGCGCCTACTACAACAATATGCCGGTGCCGACTCGGCAGAGTTCACAGTGGGTATGCAGTTAGGTAGCACCGAGGCGGTCAAACACGCGGTCCACGCAGGGCTAGGAATCTCGCTTGTGATGGAAAGCGCGGTCAAGCATGAACAGGCAAGCGGATGGTTACATGCAATTCCGATTGAAGAAGATGTTTACAAAGATCTTTATCTCGTACATCGCTCAGAAACTTCGTTAAGCGGTCCGGTGGCAAGCCTTGCAGATTTGATTCTCCATTCTCCGGATTTAGGCTCAATAGAATATAAATAGCAAAACGAATGTCTGCTTCTGGCCGAGAGCTGACCTTCTCTGCGCGCATCTCACTGACCGCAACCGCTGCACTGCCGGCGCTGGGCCAGAAATTCTGAGCGGCTCTTGAGGGTCGACACCGGTAATCGGATCGTTGCCGCACTGAACAGCGCCCCGTTCCAGGTCGCCTCCATTTATGCGGCTGAACCGAGGGAGAGCAGCTTTACGCCGTCTGGCCGCAGTTCGCCCTTGGGCGACACGTGCCGGTAGAGCGTCTGCCGGGTAATCCCGAGTTCTTCGCAGAGATCGCCCACCTTGGTTTCCGGTTGCCCCATGCTGGCCATCGCCAGGCGTAGCTTGGCGGCGGTCATCTTGAAGGGGCGCCCCCCTTTCCTGCCGCGAGCGCGCGCCGAGATAAGTCCAGCGACTGTTCGCTCGGAAATCAACTCACGCTCGAACTCGGCCAGCGCGGCAAAAATACCGAACACAAGCTTGCCGGCGGCAGTCGTCGTGTCGACCGCCGCACCGTGACCGGTCAGGACCTTCAGGCCCACGCTACGCGCAGTTAGGTCGTGCACGGTGTTGATCAGGTGGCGCAGATCACGGCCAAGCCGATCGAGCTTCCACACGATCAGCGTGTCCCCTTCACGAAGCGCCTTCAGGCAAGCAGCCAACCCTGGGCGATCATCGCGCCTGCCCGAGGCCAGATCCTCGTAAAGGTGCGCAAGGCTCACACCAGCGGCGATGAGCGCATCGCGTTGCAAATTGGTGGACTGGGATCCGTCCGCCTTCGATACCCGCATGTAGCCGATCAGCACCTTTTCACCCGTCACGTATACGTTCGATTATGTGACAGTGTGCACCGGAAAGTTCTGGTCGTCAAAATTTGTCACTTAACCCGTCATTCTGTCTAAGACATGCAAAGGGTCCATCAGCCTCGTAATGTGACAGAAATTCCGGGGGAATGCCTTCCTTTGCAAAGGTGGCGCGCAACTGTTCCAGGGAAGCGGGATCGCGCCGACCATAGGAAGCCAACGCGAACAGCGAGCGTGCCGTCTCGGGGTCGTGCCGGGCTTCAATGATCGCCTCACTGATAGCTTGGACCGCCCGTTGCCAGTGATTGACGGGTTCGGGCTTCGGCGGTTTCGCCGGCAGACCACTGGTGAACCCGGTTTGGGGCTCGGACGAGAACAGCTTTGCATGCTCGCCTGGCGGGCTGATATCCCTCAACTCGATCAAGCTGATTGCCGTTGCCGCCGCCTCCAGCATCTGCAACCGTATTGCCGGGTTCAGGGTTTCATACGGTCGCCACAGACTTTGCCCAGCACGCAGCGGATGCCCGCAGCCTTGCCAGACTTGGCGGAGATACCCCGCGTAGGTTCCGCACGCCGAAAGCGGGGTGTTCAGCTCATCGAGCAGCGTGCGTAGCAGTCGAAACCACAATCCAGCGTGGATGCGTCGGCACGGCAGTTCCACATGGCCGGTCGTCAGTGCCTGCCAGGTACGCCGGTCCATCACTGCAATCGCGTCGCTGGCGGTGCGCGACGCAGTGTCGGCGTTCTCCCAGCCGAGAAACCGCCCAGGCACGCCCCAATAGGATTCCAGCCAGCAGCCATGCAGCGGGCAGCTCAGCATCAGGGGCAGCTTCCATGCAAGCAGTTCGGCTTGGTTTGCCGGGTCGTTCAGACAGAGAGGACAGGCGCGATGTATCGGCTGGCTGGGCAGCCAGGCACGCCAGCTCGTGATGGATCGCGTCCTACGGCGGAGTTTCGGCAGCAGCACCGAGAGCTGGAACGCATAGGTTTCCAATGCGTCTGGAATCTGATCATCAAGGCTGTCCAGTAGCCAAGGCACCCAGCCGGCGAAACTCATGCAACGCAGCCGGTCCGGCTCGATGCCGCTCCGCTGGGAGAGCATCGCCAACAGCGCCAGTGGTGGCGCGGTATCCAGGTCATCAACCTGAGCGTGACCAAGATCGTGCTCCAGCAGCTCGGACACCTCCATGTGATAGCAAAGGGCCACGCGGTTGAGCCACGAAGACAAGGCTTCGCCTTCTCTGGGGGCCGGATGCAGTGGCCAGCGTGGCGCTGGCTTCACATCAGTTCCCGCTCGAATTGCCGCCGCCGCTCGCTGGGACCGGTGTAATCGGCCATGCTCAGCGTGCGATGGTTGATCGCTTCCTCGCCGCTCTCCACTGCGACGATGGCCGCCGCCATCAGCAAGTGCGCCAGTTCGCCGATGGTGCCCTCGCTGCGTGTGAGCAGGTAGCGGGCCATGTCCAGCGTGGCAATCGACGAGGGTCGCCGCAGTGGAAGCGAAGCGGCGAAACTGGCCAGCAGTGAGCAGCAATCGTGATTGGCCTCCCATACCGGCAGCATCATCGGCTCGAAGCGATTTTCCAACTGGTCATCGGAGCGGATGGCCAGGTAGGCGTCGCGCGTGCCGACCCCGACCAGTGGGATGCGCAGTTCATTGCCGAGGAAGCGCAGGAGATTGAGGAATTCCCGGCGATTGACGCTGTTACCGGCCAGGACGTTGTGCAACTCGTCGATCACCAGCATGCGCACGCCGACCTTGCGCAGCAGTGCCAGCGCCAGTTGTTCCATTTCTGGCAGCCGTGGGCGCGGTCGCAATGGCGCACCCATCGCCGCGAGCAGCGCGACGTAGAAGCGGATTACCGACGGTTCGGATGGCATCTGCACGACCAGTACCGGAATGTGCTCCTGGTCGGCATCGGCTCTGGCCGGATGCGTGCGCCGGAACTTCTCGACGATCATCGACTTGCCGTTGTTGGTCGGGCCGACCAGCAGCAGGTTGGGCATGCGTTGCTTGTTTGGCCACGTATACAGGATTTCCAGCCGGTTCAGCGCCTCGACTGCTCGCGGATAGCCGATCCAGCGGTCGGCGCGAAGGCGATGGATGCGTTCGTCCGCCGGGAGACGGGCCAAGCCCTGGGCCGCCGGCAGCAGGTGGGACAAGTCGATGATGGGATATTCTTCCACGGCTACCACTCCTCAATCTGGTCGAACGGTTTGGCCGGCGGCTGGTTGTCTGCCTGCTGCCCATCCATGTCAGCGCCCGGTGGTGGCGTGGTTTTGACAGGCGTTGCCGTTGCCTTGAGATGCTGGCGTCGATCCGCGTCGCGCCGCGCCTTGCGCGTAGCCTTCTGCGCGGTGGTAACGATTTCGCGCATCTGGCCGATCATGCGGAACAACGCCGACTCATCCACCTGTTCGCGCCCTTGCTGCCGCAATTTCGCCAGCGCCTGTCGTTGTTCCCAGAGGGTGACAGCCGGGTGCGACAAGGTACGGTAGGGAATTTCCAGGTAGTGCTGCCCCTCTGGTTCCAGCACCCATATGCGGCTGATGTCGCGCGGGTCGCGCCGGATCAGGAACGCAGGCAAGCGGTCCCGCCGAGCTATCCACGGCTTGAGCGCATCGGCGTAGTAGTGGATGTGGTCGATGACGAAGCCGGTGCGGGTCAGCGTGCGGCGGATGATGGGCAGAAAATCGACCAGAAAAGCCGTAGCGCGAGTGATGACGGTTGGCACGCCGGTCCGCGTGATAGCTTCGGCCCAGCGCGCGGCCGGCGGTTGGAGCAGGCCGTTGTGCACGGAGCCGTGATAGGTGCCGACCGCCAATGTGAGCCAGCGCTCCAGCTCGCGCAGTGTCAGGGCGGCCATCTTCTCGGAGGCGTATTCCCCGCGCTGGTCAGGATTGGAGAAGGTCGTCCCCGGCAATTCGTCGTGGATCATCTGCATCGCCGTGCCGATGATCCGTTCCACGATACCGCCGTAGTGCGGCTGCCCGAGCGGGCGATAGTCCAACCGGATGCCATGCTGCTCGCAGCCACGGCGCAGCGCCTCGCTCTTGAACTCAGCCGCGTTGTCCAAGTAGAGCAGTCTGGGCTTGCCGCTCATCGGCCAATCCATCTCTACGTTCAACCCTTCCAACCAAGGGCGCTTGTCGCAGGCGGCATGCACCAAGCACAAGCCGACCGAGACGGCGGACGGGGCTTCCAGCGTAACGACCATGCCAACCACGCAGCGGGTGAATACGTCGATGGCGAGGGTCAGGTATGGACGGCCAATCGGTTGCCGGTCGCGCTCGTCCACCACGATCAGGTCGATGACTGTGTGGTCGATCTGCACCTGCTCCAGCGGCGCGGAGACGGGTGGCGGAACACCACCAACACCTTGCAGGTCGCGGGCGGCATCTTGTCCTTCCCGGCGGTGAGTGACCTCGCGCGGATCGAGGCCGGCGATCCGCAGAGCCACCGTGTTGCGCGCCGGCACCCGCAGCTTTTGCAGCTTGCACGCCCGCACAACTTCGCGGTGGAACGCCGCCAAGCTACGCTTCTGCTTGGTCAGGAAGCGCTTTTGCAGTAACTCGCGGATGATTCGTTCGACCGACTCCGGCAAGCGGCCTTTACCTTTGCCACCGCTCGACTGCCCAAGAGCCAAGTCAGTGACCAGCCCCGATCCTAGCCGGGCACGGCGGATCAGGACGTAGACCTGCCGCCGGGACAGCCCCAATGCCTGGGCTGCCGCGTCGGCCGCTTCATGCCCAACCGTCTCCGACTGCGCCAACGGCCCAATGATCTCCGCGCGACGACGCGCACGCTCCCATGCCTGTTCTGGCAGGGTGGCCACGCCGTGCTCGGTAATCGGTGCGGTATCGGTCGCCATGCTCATCTCGCTTTGGTGCACACGAGTATTGAGCATAGACGAGTTTCGTGCAGAGGAGTCCTGATATCTGGCTGTCAGGAGCCGTATGCACAAGAGGCTTCAAACCGCGCTGAATGGTGCAGTCGTCTTCTGGAAATGACAGCGGCAGAGGCAAAGAAATGCACATGACAGCAGAACGCAGCGCGGATGTCAGGCGTGTTCTGCGGGAGGATCAGCGACACGGCCGCGCCCGTCGGCTCGATGTCCTCTATCGCGGTGGGCGTGACCGTGAGCGAGACCGGTGTGCCGGTGGCGGCACATCGCGAGACCACGTGGGCCGTCCGGTCGATCAGCGCCGGGAAGAACAGCGTATCGAAGGCACACCACGTGTACAGGCGCCGGCCGTCGACCTCGAAAGTGTGCGGGGTCTCACGCAACGTCAAGCCGTAGCCGACGACGTTGCCATAGTCGTCCCACTCCGTGCTTACCGCCTGTTCGAGTGCCACGCTCACCCGCTCGATGGGCCAGTCCAAGGCCAGGGCCAATGCGGCCGGAGAAACCGGCGCCCCCTTGCTGAGTTCACGCAGCAGCACGACAAAGAGATCTGCAAAGCCTTCCAACTGGTTGGCCATCGCCAGGCGCTCGACCAGTTCGGCCGTATGGCGCGCAAGGTTCATCGTCGTCCCCCCACAGGTTATCCCGCGCAGCATGAGAGCTGCTTCACATCCTTCGAGAAGGTCTGCGCAGCGAGCTTGAGCCCCTCGACCATTGTCAGGTACGGGAACAGCTGGTCGGCGAGGTCCTGCACGGTCATCCTTGCGCGGATCGCGATCGCGGCCGTCTGGATGAGTTCGCCCGCCTCGGGCGCCACCGCCTGCACGCCGATGAGCCGGCCGGTGCCGGCTTCCGCCACCAGCTTGATGAAGCCGTGCGTGTCGAAGTTCACCAGCGCACGTGGGACATTGTCGAGCGTTAGGGTGCGATTGTCGGTCTCGATGCCCGCCCGGTGCGCCTGCGCCTCGCTGTAGCCAACCGTCGCAACCTGTGGCTCAGTGAAGACGACCGTCGGCATCGTATCGAGATTGAGACGTACATCACCTCCGGTCATGTTGATCGCCGCGCGTGTACCGGCAGCCGCCGCGACATAGACGAACTGCGGCTGGTTGGTGCAGTCGCCCGCCGCATAGATATCCGGTGCGCTCGTGCGCATGCCGCCGTCGATCACGATGGCGCCGCGCTCGTCGAGCTGCACGCCGGCGCCCGCCACATTCAGACTACCGGTGTTGGGAGCACGACCTGTTGCCACCAGCAACTGGTCGGCCCGCAGCTCGCCGTGGTTCGTGGTGACGACGAACTTGCCATCGGCGTGCGACACGTGGGTTGCCTGGGTCTGTTCCAGCACCTCGATGCCCTCGGCGCGAAAGGCGGCCGTCACGGCTTCGCCGATCGCCGGGTCCTCCTGGTAGAGCAGCGTGTGACGGGCCAGGACCGTAACATGGCTGCCCAGCCGTGCAAATGCCTGGGCCAGTTCCAGTGCGACTACCGACGAGCCGATCACAGCCAGTCGCTCGGGAATCGCGTCGTTCACCAGCGCTTCGGTCGAGGTCCAGTACGGCGTGTCCTTCAGGCCCGGAATCGGCGGCACTGCGGCAGTTGCACCTGTGGCAATCAGGCAGCGATCGAACGACACCGTACGTTCGCCGCCGGCGGTCAGCGTGATCGTGAGCGAATGGCTTCCCGTGAACCGCGCCTCGCCGTGCAGGACGTTGATGTTCGGGCTCGTGTCGAGAATGTTTTCATATTTGGCGTGGCGCAGCTCGTCCACGCGCGCCTGCTGCTGGGCGAGCATGCGCGGCCGGTCAATGGCCGGTGCCGTCGCGGTAATGCCCGCGTCGAAGGGACTCGTCTGCCGCAGATACGCGATATGGGCGGCACGGATCATGATTTTGGAGGGCACGCAGCCGACGTTCACGCAGGTGCCGCCGATGGTGCCGCGCTCGATCAGCGTCACCTGCGCGCCGTTTTCGGCAGCCTTTAGCGCAGCCGCCATGGCAGCGCCACCACTGCCGATCACGGCGACCCGCAGCGCGCTATCACCGCCGCTACGCTTCCCACCAGTTTCCGCCGAGCCGGGCGTCTTGCCGGGCAGGCCTGCTGAGTGGGGTGGCACGTCAGCCACCCTGGCGTGATAGCCGGCTGTCGTCACCGCGGCAGTCAGCGTGTCGTGACTAACCCCTTCATCGACCGTCAGATCGGCTAGGGCTTTGGAATAGGAGACCGCTGCCGAGCGCACGCCGGGCACCTTTTCCAGCGCCTGCCTGACATGCTCGGCGCAGGAAGCGCAGGTCATCCCGTCAATCTTCAAGGTCATCATCGCCTTGCTCCGTTCTTTCATGGATTTAGTTAGATGCGCCACTACTCAACCCTTGCGCACGCTGCCCGTGCACGAATCACACGTATCGGTGGCACAGACGCGTTGGGCCGGGGAGAACAGGTCCCAGAGCGATGTCGCCACCATAATGGCGAGACCGGGATAGAGCAGCCAGCCGCTGCGCTCGCCATAGGCGCGCATCACAAACACGGCTGCCAGCACCAGCAGCGGCCCGATCAGGCCGGGCACGGTACGGCGCCACTGCCGATGCTTGAGCCAGCCGACCGCATTGGCGAACAGCGCGACGCCGGCGAAGGCCGGTAGCAGGATGCGGATGAACAACCCTTCGTACTGGCTCAGGAAGCCCAGACCAATGGTGGCGCCCAGACTGGCGATCGCGGGAAGCAGCTCGCACAGCCCATCGCCGACACGATGCTGCCAAGCAAACCGGCCTTATCGGCCGCGCGCGTGACGAATGACATTGCAGTACCTCTGTAGTTTCAGGGCTTGACCGACGACGGATAGCCCGCGTCCGCCGTAGCCTTGGTCAGTGCCTGGACGCTCGTCTTGCCATCGTCGAACGTCACGACGGCTTCGCGCTGCTCGAAACGGACATCCGTTTTTTCGACGCCCGTAACTTGGGACAGCGCGTGTTTGACCGTAATGGGGCAGGCGGCACACGTCATGCCGGGCACAGACAGCGTAACCGTCTGCGTCGCGGCCCAGACCGGGACGGCAACAACGGCGAGCGCGAGTGCTGCAAGCAGCTTTTTCATGATGAACTCCAGGTTCAATAGAACAGGGGCAGTACGTAGGGGAAACCAACCGCGATCAGTACCAACGCGACAACGATCCAGAAGATGAGCTTGTACGCGGCGCGCACCTGTGGAATCGCGCACACCTCGCCGGGCCTGCACACCGCAACGGGCCGAAAGATGCGTCGGCCGGCGAAGAACAACGCCACCAGTGCCACGCCGATGAAAGCCGGCCGCCAGGGTTCGA
Source organism: Burkholderia sp. MBR-1 (assembly GCF_013822785.1). Classification (NCBI taxonomy): domain Bacteria; kingdom Pseudomonadati; phylum Pseudomonadota; class Betaproteobacteria; order Burkholderiales; family Burkholderiaceae; genus Burkholderia; species Burkholderia sp. MBR-1. The sequence goes on along the minus strand of NZ_CP053612.1, from coordinate 293,371 downwards.
GCAAAGTCAGATTGCCGATCCAGGCGCCGCTCACACCCAGCGCGACGAGCACCAGTGGCCCGAGGCAGCAGGTCGACGCGAGGATAGCGGCCAGTCCGCCGGCGGCAAGTGCGCCGCGCCCATTCTGCTGTTCCGCCATACGCTGCCCTTCCGAATATCCACTGAGTAGCGTAACCTTACTTCCGTACCTATGTACGGAGTCAAGCGGTATGGATAACGGTAGCGAAAGCCTGACCATCGGCGCCTTCGCGAAGGCCGCCGGCGTCAATGTGGAGACGATCCGGTTCTATCAGCGCAAGGGATTGCTGCTGGAACCGGATAAGCCGTATGGCAGCATTCGCCGCTATGGCGAAGGCGATGTGACGAGGGTTCGGTTCGTCAAGTCGGCCCAGCGGCTGGGCTTCAGCCTCGACGAAATAGCGGACCTGTTGAAACTGGAGGATGGGACGCATTGCGACGAGGCGAGCAGCCTCGCGGAGCACAAGCTCCGCGACATTCAGGACAAACTCGCCGATCTCGAACGCATGGAAGCCGTGCTCACCCAGCTCGTGTGCGCGTGCCATTCGCGCAAGGGCAACGTGTCGTGTCCGCTGATTGCCTCATTGCAGCGAGGCGAAGAACCACGTGACGTCGGCGCCGCGTAAGTGCCATTCGCCATTAACGTACGCAAAAGTCCGTTTCTTGAGGGCACCCGTTACCGGGCGCGATCACGGTCGCTGCTGCGATGCTGACCGGGCTTGCCGGCTACGGCGTGAGTCTGGTGTTCTTTGTGATCGCGCTCCGGCACCTCGGTCAGCCCGGGCCGGCGCCTACTTCTCGGTTGCGCCGCTTTTCGGCGTGGCGCTATCGTTGCTTATCTGGCCCGAGTGGCCGTCCGTGTCTTTCTGGATCGCCACCGCCATGATGGCGCTGGGCATTTGGCTGCACGTGCGTGAACGACATGAGCATGAGCATACGCACGAGCCTCTCGAACACACGCATCGCCATCGCCACGACGAACATCACCAGCACGAGCACGATTTCCCATTCGATAGCGATGAACCCCATACCCATCCGCATGTGCACCTGCCCATCACCCATTCGCATGCACACTTCCCGGATGTGCATCACCGGCACAAGCATTAGGTGCGCGAACTGAGCGCGTGCAGAACGGCGAGCAGGCGATATGCCACGGGCAAGACGAAGATTACGAGGTGCCGTTCCCGCTCTGATCAGAGGCTAGAAGCTTCGGCAGTCGGCGCCGGTGTACCCTTGGGGCATTACAACTTGTGTCAAACTCTTTTGTCGCAAAATGCTTCTGCGAATTGTGTTGGATTGCGTTAGTGTCAAGCTCTATTTCATCGGTGCCTAACCCAGTAGATCGCTAAGCATCTGATTTTATTGTGCGCGCTGTGTCAAACTCTATTGTTCGTTCACAGTAAGCCGCGTTGCCATTCCACGGTCGAAGCACGACGGTCAAGCGCACCGGTATCGATGATGCGGTATCCGGACTGGATCATTTCTTCGACCGCACTTTCCATCGTCGCGTAGCACATATGCCCTGAGAACGATGTCTCGTCGAAATACGTGCAGCGCCACTGGCCAGTCTCGATCATGTCGAGGCTGACAAAAGCCCAGGCGTTCCGTGAGATGTGCCGGCATTCGATCCCAATCGGGAGACCATCGAAGCTGGACATGAGATCGTTGAAGGCAACCTGCGCGGGTTCGGCGATCTCCACCAGATGGTGGAAAAACGCCTCGGCGTAGCTTGCTCGGTTGGTACGTAGGTCTTGCCATGTGCTGGTTTCGTACAGAAATTGTGGCAACTCATGGGGAATGTTCATCGTCGATCTCCGGTTACTCCCATCGCTGAGAGAGGTGGCATAGCCCCTTGAAATACTGTTGCTGGCCGGAATGCGGTTCCCGCATGCAGGAATCTCGTTTGGTCTGATCTCACTCGCTCGGACGCGAACCGAGCGCCGCTTCCAGGCGGACACCCGTATCTCCTGACGCTTTGTCAACTCGCCCCACCTCGGGGCGCTCAGGAGAGAAAAAATGGGCTTTCAGACGCAGACGTACTGGACGACGAAGGTTGGCGCTCAACGGGGCCGGCCGCGCCTTTGGCTCGAAGGGACCAAGTTGCAACGCGCTGGGTTTACGTCGGGCCGGCGGTTCGAGGTGGTATCCGAGGGGCGGCGGCTCGTGCTCTCGGTATGTGATGACGGCACACGGACCGTCTCGATACGCAAGCGGGGTGAACGGCAGTATCCCGTGATCGACATCAATAGCCGCGAACTGCTGGAGCAGTTCGAAGGGATGGACGAGATCCGGGTTGTGATCGGTGCGGGCACGATCTACATCCTGCCGCTCGCAACCGAGAACCTCCGGCAGGAGCGGTTGGGGCGGCTCGAGGAGAAAATGACGAACGGTGAGCCGATCAGTATCGCGAGTGTTTCGCACGGCGGCGGCGTAATGTCCCATGCGATTCATCAGGGGTTGCATGAGGCGGGGGTGACTTCCAACCTCGTGTTCGCAAACGACGTCCGCAACGACCTCATCGAACAGGCGATGGAGAAAAATCCCGTGTGGTCGGAACACACACAGGCGTTTATTTCCCCAATGGAGGAAGTGGCCGTTGACCCGTGGGCACTATCGGTGATGCCGAAAGCGGAGGCGCTGGAAATCGGCATACCGTGTTCTGGTGCATCACCGGCGGGACGAGCGAAGCGTCGTTTGAACCTTCCAGAATCGCACCCCGAAGTAGGGCACCTCGTGTTCGCGGCGCTCACGTTGATCGCGAGGATCCAGCCGGTGGTCGCGGTCGTTGAGTGTGTCCCAGCATACTCGAGTTCAGCAAGCGCGGAGATTATGCGTACGCAGCTCTCGGCGATGGGCTATGACATCCACGAGGCGCAGGTCAGCGGTGCTGAGTGGAACGTTTTGGAACACCGGGTCCGATGGGTGTTGGTCGCGATGACGCGGGGGATCGATTTTGACTGGGGGAAGCTGGAAAGGCCGGCTGTCCGGGAGCGAACGCTTGGGGAGGTACTGGAGTCACTCGACGACGAGGACCCGCGTTGGAATCCGATGGCGGGGTTGAAACGGCGAGAGGAAAACCTCAAACCGGGCCACAACTTTCACATGCAGATCGTCGATCGCGCCTCGGTACGAATGCCGACGTTGACGAAGGGCATCGCGCGGAATCGGAGCAGCGATCCGAAGATCCGACACCCGAACAACCCGGATCTGCTCCGAAATCCGACCCCGCGGGAGCATGCTGCATGCAAGGGCGTCCCACCGGAGCTGATCGACGGGCTGTCCGACACGATTGCGCATGAGATGCTCGGGCAGTCAGTCGTCTATCCGGCGTTTTCGGCAATCGGACGCCTGATCGGACAGACGCTGACTGGCTTTGTGCAAGCGAGACACCAGGGCGTCGTACCGCTAACAGCCACGTTATCGGATGCTGCAGGAGAGGACTCCGAGGAACGGGGCGAGGCGAACCACTCATGCCACTGACACAATCGCGCGAGTGCGCGCTTGGGCCGCGTTGACGGATGAAGCGAAGTCTCTTGTCGACAGCATCGATCTCACGCCCCGTCTCTGATGGGGCTTTTTTTTCGCGCATGTTGCGCGGGTGGCCCGACCAGGTATGTCAGACATGGAGGGCCGAGTCGTATGATTTCTGCGTTTCGGGAAAGTGTGCCACGCTACGTCCGCATACCGTGACCGAGCAGGAAAGGCAGCATGACACCGATCGAGCAGGTGATACGCGACCCGAGCGCGTCGGACTGGCTAAAGAGAGCTCTGGAGAGCGCCCTGCAGCGCGACCCGATCGATGCGGCTAACGACGCGGAAATTCTCGCAGAATTGCTGAGGTCGCGGGGGGACGCCATGGTCGCCGAACTTCGACGGTTGGATGGCTTTCCCCGGCGAGGTTAGGCAGAGTGTTAGTTCCAGTTGTCGCCCTCGCGGCGTTCTGCGGCACGCATTGCTGTTTCTCCATCGCCAGTCCCTGGATACCGGCGAACGTCGCATTCCATCTGGCGGTACAAGGTCGCTTTATTGCCACCGACCATTTTCGATACTTGAGCGGGCCACACGGGACGGTCGAGCGGGCAATTCAAGTGAAGGGCGACGTTGGGACGTGGCCACCTTGGCTCCGTACCGCAATCAAGATGTGAAGGGAAACTTTCTGGGATTGGGCGCCACACGCACGAAGATACAACGATCGGGCGCGGCGGGAATCCAGGCTTAAAGGAGTGGCTATGCATACGGTCTCACGTTCGCGGGAAGCGGGGCTTGAAGCGTATCAGCACGCGGTTGCGGATGTCGCTAAAGCCCTGGGTGGTCAGACGTTCGCGTACTGCGCCGCGGTGCATGTAGCAGCCGACCTAATGAACCGCCGAGTCGCCCTTCGTGTATCGGACGTTCACGCGTGGACGCATGCCGCGCAGCAACTGTGGCTTCTTGCGACGCCCGAAGAGATCGGGGACGCCACGCGGGATCTCTGGCGTCATTTCCGACGCTCAACACAAACCACAGCCGTGTACCAATCCGCGACGGTGCAGGGAGGCGTCCTTGCACTGCGCGGAGATGACCTGATGTTCGAGACCGATGAAGCTTGCGCGGTGGTGGCGCAATCTCTGCAACTCGGGTCGCGCGAGTGGAAGGTCGGCCTGACGCAGAAGGGGGAGATGCTTCTTTCGTCGATTGGGAGACGGCGACCGCGCGCGACAGGAGAGTCAGTCGCAGATCAAATCTCCGGACGAAGTGAGCTGGTGCGACTTGCCGCCCACGTGTTCGACAGACCTCTTCGGGCCACTGAAAATTCTGGTGTCGCGTCACCACGCGCACTGTGGCGGGCCGAGCCAGTACGCACGCTCGCGTAGTGTCTCTGCGTCGATACGCGTGGTATGGAGGTGTAGCGGCAGAGAGAGGTGGCGCTCGTTACACACAATCAAGTTTACGAGATCGAAAAGGAGAACAGATGAATCCAGAATTTCTCTGGGACTTGATGGTCGGGACGACGACCGTTGACCCGATCACGAACGGCGCGGCCACAAAGGTGGCACGACGGGCGATGCCCCATCGGCTGAGGGAACTTCTCAATCTCCAACCGGAGCAATGGAAGCCCGAGGACCATCTGATGGTCAACACGATTCGAGATCTCGCCAATGTTTTGATGCGGGGGCCATTGCTGGATCCGGAAGCGGCGGAACTCGGGTTCGGTCTAGGAGCCACGAAAGAACTCATGGTGTGCCTTGCCGCGTTTTCGCAGAATTCTGGCAGCCCGGGAGGCGTAAGTGGGGAGGAGAACACGCTCACTCGGGGGCGGCGCGAGATCATGCTGTCGAGGCTTCGGATCCTCTAGGAATGCCGGTAGCGGCTGCGCTCCTCTTCGGTGGCACAAGTGTGGGAGTGCTCAGTCGAGCGGAGAGATCTTTCTGCGTCACGTCGCAACTCAGCAAGGGGGATAGATGCAAATTCAAGAATCCATCAAGGCATGGCGGCGCGACGCACAAAAACGCGAGCGAGTGCCGGTAAAGGGAGATTTGGCTCACGCAATCATCGAGCGAGCATAGTTGATGCCGCTGGCTGAGCTGCGCATGTTTTTTGCCGCTGCCTCGAACGTTTGAGGCCGAAACAGGAGGAACTATGGAAGCGAAGACAGAAATCGAGTCGTGGTACAGCAGAAATAATTGGGCGCGCCCACTCGTTGCCAGCTTCATTCTGGTGCTCGCGCCGTTGGTGGTTTCAACGTTGCCCGATGGGAGCGGGGTTGTATTCCCTCACTGGGCGTCCATTGTGGCGTCAGGTGGGGCTTGTCTCGGACTCTTGATCGCAGGGGTGAAGGCGCGGCTATCGAACACGCTGTCGGCGCGGATCGTCTGCTCTTTGGCGATTGCGCTCGGCTACGTGATCGCGATCTACCAGATCATCGAAGCCGTAAAGCCCTGATATGTTGAAAAAGACGATTTTCGGAGTCGAGCTGCATCGACCGACTTCTGGGCGCGCGACGGCGCTGGCCGTGCTCTATGCAGCCGGTTTAGTCTTCTTGCTCTACTGGACGCAGTTTTGGGGCTTCGAGGTGAATCTAGCCGCGAAGGTCTTACTCTCCGTGTCGGTGTTGTGGGCCTACGTGACGAGCTTGTTCGGCGTTCGGGTTGCAGATGGCTGGCGCGCGTGGGTTATCTACTTGGCTGGCCTGGTGGCGTTCAACGGAATCGCTTGCGCGGTATTGCTATGCAATACCTAGAACCCTGCAATTCAATTCAAAATATCGTTGATAGTTATTATGTTAAATTAAGTCCTAACTGATCTAGGGAAACGCTGATTTATTCGGCTCGGCGGTCATCGCAGACGTAGCCGAGGACGTTTAGAAGACAGCTCACGGAACGGACCCACGACGATGAAGAGGCAGATCGGCTTCGCGGAAGCGGAAATTGCAGGCAAGAAGCGAGTGACGAGGCGCCAACGCTTCCTGGAAGAGATGGAGAAGGTCGTTCCGTGGCAGCGCTTGCTGTCGGCCATCGAACCGCACTATCCGAAGGGCACGCGAGGTCGCCCGCCGATTGGCCTTGAGCGGATGCTGCGAATCTACTTCGTGCAACAGTGGTACGGACTGTCGGACGAAGGACTGGAAGACGCGCTGTATGACAGCATCACGCTGCGAGCCTTCGCCGGCATCGATCTGGCGATCGAGAACGTGCCTGATGCAACCACGCTGTTGAAGTTCCGGCGCCTGCTGATCGAACACGAACTGACACGGAAGTTGTTCGACGAGATTGGCATCTCGCTGTGCGAGCGTGGGCTGATGATGAAGGAAGGCACGCTGGTTGACGCGACGATCATTGAAGCGCCGCCGTCGACCAAGAATGCCGGGAAGAGCCGTGACCCGGAAATGCATCAAACGAAGAAGGGCAACGAATGGCACTTTGGCATGAAAGCCCACATTGGCGTCGACGCCGACTCGGGCCTGATTCACAGTGTGGTTGGCACGGCGGCCAACGTGTCGGATGTATCGCAAGCTCATGCCCTGCTGCACGGGCATGAAGAGCAGGTGTTCGCCGACGCGGGCTACATTGGCGTCGACAAGCGCGAGGAAATGGCGGGCAAGGCCGTGAAGTGGCACGTCGCTGCCAGGCGGGGAAAGATCAAGGCGATGCAAGAAGGAGCGCTGAAGGACCTGGTGATCGCGCTCGAGCGAACCAAGGCGCAGATCCGTTGGCGGGTTGAGCATCCGTTTCATATCGTCAAGAATCTGTTTCAGCATCGCAAGACCCGATACAAGGGCTTGGCCAAGAACACCGCGCAACTGTTCAGCCTGTTCGCTCTGGCGAATCTGGTGATTGCGCGAAATCTGTTGCGATCGGTCCATGGGAGCAGTCCGTCATGCGTATGAAAAATGCGAGCAGGGGAGGCTCGCTTACGCGCCAAATTCACTGAATTGAGCGCCGATTCGCTTCGTCATCCAGAAAATTTGAAGCCATCTCGCCTGCAACTTCGGAAGTTGGTCCATTGATCAGCGTTTCCCTAGAGGATTAAATGCCTCTATTCGAAGGTTGGATCATTGAAACTGCAATACTGGGGCACACACCGTCGATCGGCGACCTTGCCCTGTGGGCTTTTGCCGAAGGCGATAGTGATGGTTCGTCAGGCTCGCGAGATCTGGCTGCGACGAAGCCGCTCGAACGGAAGCGAACGCTCTCGGTAAGTATCGATGGGAAAGGTTTCGTTCTTCGTGGCGATCTCGATCGGCTTCCGGAACCAGGCGAGACAGTGCGCATGCTTGCTATGCGCTACGCGCGCCTCGATAGTACCCGGCCGGAGTACGGAGGGACGCGTTGGTATTCGATCGAGTGCGTAGGCGAGACCTATCGGGCGATTCCAAACTGATCAGCGCGTGCGCGCTCGTGCGAGAAGCGGTGTTCGCCGGGACGCCAAGAGCGACGTGATCAGCAGCACACTAGCTCACCCCATAGGTTGGACAGTCTCTAGTGGGCGATGGTAGCGAAGCACTTGGGGCATCAAGTGGATCAGGTACGGTGACGTGACGCTATGGAGAAGATGGAAGACGGCGTGCTGTACCTGCACCGCTGCCGCCCTGATTTGACCGAACGTCGAGCAGTCCGCCCAACCCTGACTGGCGGCCTCCGATGCACAAGGAATACGACCGGCAGACCGACGTGCTCGCGACGTCAGCACGGAGGCGATCATCGGTTCGTCGAGACGAACCGGGAGACCGGCGACGAACGCCTGATCAGCGTGCGCGACCTCTCACCGGCCCATCGAATCAGTCGGGCCACTTTCCGTCGGGACGAAAAACCAACCACAAGCTGGCGAAGCCCAACACCACAATGAGCGCTACAGCCACGATCAGGGCGTTTGCCAATGCACTCATTTCATGTAACCGGGTTCAGCGGAGGAGCCACCGACCGTGCGCTAGATGGCCGGTTTGGTCGACCGCACTGCTACTGAAAGGAATTTCGGGAAGACCTCCCGCAGCTTGAGCAACTTGGCTACGAGCCAATGGGAGATGCTTATCAGTTCCGCCGTCTCGGCGTCAATCGAACCATCCCGGTACACCGCAATACGGCAGCCACGTCGCGTGTCGAGCCGCTCCCATTCGAGCCGCTCACCAAACTGACGCTCGATCTCGTCTTTCTGTTGGAGGAGAAGATCGAAGATCGCCTCGTTCTGCGCCTTGTCCTGCGTATCGATGTAGATCTCTGCCTTCACGCGATTGTCGTTCGTGAAATTGACCGAGTATTTGTAGACCCGGCTGTTTTCCGACGAAAAGGAATACCAGTTCTGCGGCTGGCCCATTCTCGCGTTCGTGAACGAATGTTTTTCTCGAAGTTCATCGAGCAGGCCCTGGAAGAACGTCTGGTACCGCCGCTTCAAGTCGCTGACTTCGCCGGAATCGGGCGCATCGGCAATCGGTGATTCGGTCGGTGCGCACACAATCGAGAAGTTCAACGCGGGCCGGGAGTCGTCGATCTTGATCAGTGATGCTTCAATCGCAAATAGCTGCAGCGACTCCTTCAGGTTCACATTCAGGAAGTCGATCGCGGCCTTATGCTCGGCTCGGATGCGTTCAGCCAACCACACGACTGCGTTCGCGTTCAGCGCCGACGCGTAGGTGATGATCTGGCCGAGGTGACGATGATCGGTCGCGCCAAATTGGTTCTCGATAACGATCCGGCGGTTCGTTGAAATGTCGAGCGCGACGATATCAGCGCTGAAATCGCCGGCGCTCACTTCTCGCGATTGAAGGACGAGATCCATGCCCAACGCGGCATCGAGCACCTTGAGATTCTCGGCGAGCCAAGGCGTGAAATCGGTCGCTTCCCCGTTCCACACATTGCGCAGTGGCACATTGACTATTTTTCCAAATTCCATGTTGGCGCGGGATCAGAGGAGAGAAGTCCCGAATTGTACTGCGCTGGGAAGGTCGCCCAGACGCGCGCGGGCAGTCCGTCGTCGCGGCTTACCAGCTCCAGCGCTCGCCGGCGACGATGCTTGATCACGAGATCCCGGCCCACCGAGCAGAGCAGCGGCATCGCCAACCCTTCGATCCCCTGGCGCGCGACATTGCCAGCCGCAGCGGCATCAGTTGCGTGGAAAGGATGACGTCGTCCACGACCCTAAAGACAAGGTTAGCCAACAGCGCGGTGCGCCGGGGTCCGCAGCGTTGCGGCGGCCATCCTAATCACGAGCGCACGTGGAACGCAGTCGGCCAGTCCGTCGGCCGGGGCGCCAAGCTGCTGACCGAGTACGATCGCGAATTGATCGCGCGCCTTGCGGCCAGCTGCGCGTAGAAATCGCTGGACGTCGGTCGGATCGGCCAAGTTGCCAGGCTCTTGAGTGGCGGTAGATAGAACGTCGTGGCTGATCCGGATCCCGGTGCTCTCAGTCGCCTAGCCGCCCTCACCGCTCCTGCTTACGGATGGCGTGCGCCCGACCCAATGTCGCATTGCGGGACAATGCTGGCAGCGATCTTGGCTTTGCGGGGAAACGTGCGATCGCTGTTGCTCGAGCGGTTGCCAGGCATGGGTGCCCCAGAGGCACTTCAAACGGTTGCGGAGTGTCGTCAGCATAATTTTTCAGGGGCGTAGTGATGCGCGCTTCGGTGTGGGGAAGTTACGGGGTTTCCTAACTCGTCGGAAGGTTGCGGGCGACATTGGCGGATGAACGCCGCGCACGCTCGATAGCTTGTAACGTGAGCTTTTCTTCAACCGTCAGGCGATGCGCGCGAAATTCCCGATCCGGCCAGCGATCCTCGCATTCGAGTAACGCATTCACTGCAGCGTCGGCCGTCATGGGACGGCTGTAGCCCGGCCAAGGTACGTAGGCGTCGGCGCCGGCGACTGGGGGTGATTGTCTGGGAATCGCGCACTGGATGATCCAGTCATCGTACTCACGTGGCATGTGCTCCTCCTTGGCGACGCGAAACCCGTGACTAGGATGTGATACTGAACCGGCCAGAGGGCCGCGCGGTCCCGGCCGGGGAGCCATTCAATTCAATCAAGGCTCGCTGGATCTCTTCCTTCTCCGACTTGATACGGTCAATCTCCTGGTGTGCAACGCAGAGCGCGTCACTTAATCGGGCGATCTCCCGTCGAGCGGCGATGAGTGAGTGCATTGCGGATGGCGCCGTGTCCTCCGCTTCACGATCGCCGGGCTTTTCAACCTGTGCGTCGAGGTATCGGCGAATCCGCGCCCGAACCGGCGAGATGCTCGGAACAGGAAGCCCCTGAGCGATGCACCGCTCCCGAATGGCGCTATACGCCTTTGCGCCTTGGCGTTCGTAGGGCCGAAGATCGAGTTCCTTCAAGACGGCCTCGATCAGGCGCTCTACTTCAGGCTTCAGGGCTCTTACGCCCATCACTTGCGTTGGTCGCCGCGCTGCGTCACCGGCGCGCGCACGCAATCGCAGGCGAATGACGTCCACACAGGGGGCAGGCAAGCGTGCCGCCGCGCAATCTTGGACGATCAAGGCATGGACGCGCTTCGCTGCCCCGCGACTGGCTGACTGTGCGACCTGCGCGATTCTCTCCTCGATCATTGAGTCGACTTTCGGATGAAGGGGCATAGCAGCGTGTTCGGGATAGCAGTGCAGGAACTGACAAGGGTACGGTAGAGGGGGCCACAACCAGAAATCGTTTTTCCGGCCACGCTCCGAGCGATTCGCGGCGCCCATCAACGGAATGGCGCCGGGGCCTCGATTTTTTGGACCGATCGACGATTGGGTGCCGCAACGATGGCGTATACTGAATTTGGCGAGCGGCTCACACAAGCAGATGGCGCGGGTGGCACACGACGAGTTCGCGCACACCCCCAACCCGGAATCGCAAAACCGCCGTACGTTGTTCAGGCACTGTCGATCCTTCCCACGTCATTGAACCTCGGCGAATGTTCACCCGCAGATTTGAGTGACCGCTCGATCGCGAGGGGGCGCTTTCGTTTCTGCGGTCCGGCCTCCTTCTCATAAAATCGACTTCCACCCCGACTCAACACCGGCAAAGGGTGCGGACGTGTGAAGCATTGCCCGCCAACTCGTAGTTGGAGTCCGCTGGTCCGCGGAGCCGCGCTGGCACCCGCAAACGTCGACGTTGGTCGGGGTGTGCTCTGTCTCGATGTAGCGACAGAACTCACCTACTCGGGGATCAATCTTTCCACATGCGGAACGTCAACATGCTCGACGCTCGGGGGTGCGAAGTGGTCGTTAGGCGGCAGAGATCAGCCGGGCGCCACGCGGTAATCTTCTGTATCACGGTGCTCGTCTGGAAGGTCGCAGTGGGCGGCACGGACACGACGTTCGGAAGTGTCGCCACATTGCTCGCAGCGTGGCTGCAAGGATCACTCGGGCATCTGATCTCTATGGCGGCTGAGGCAGTGATCCTGGGTTATGCGGTCGCCAAAGGGTCGACCGTAGGGTCGGTGATGGGCATCGTCGGCGCGATTGCGCTGAGTTACGGGCCCGGAATGATTTTGTCTGTGTACACGGCAACGTTGTAGCCCGCGACTGGCGGAAACGAAAAAATGCCCCTGCAACGGAAGTTGGAGGGGCTGGGTGGGATCAAGGGAAGGCGCGCCTGCTAAGCGTTCACGGTTGTGTCGCTCAAACCGTCGTTTTCGTTGTGAGCTCAACACGCATCTTTGCGATGACCGATCGACATTGCGGGATCTGCCAGAGTTGGTTCCGCCGAATTGCGCGGCGCAAGACTCGCTTTGCGCCGGCGATTGTCGTTACGATTTCACCGCCGAGTGTACACGGGGAAAGCTCCGTGTTTCGTGCGGCACGCTCTAGTGCGTCCATGGTCGTTCTCCTTCAGAAGTAGTCGCTGCAACGGGCACGGTCATTAAGCAGTCGGTTTTTGTTCGGTTCCAGCGTCGAGATTGCGATCGATCGCGTGCTTCGCGTACTCGACTGTCTGGAAATAGCCGAAATACCTACCGTTCGGGTCGAGTGCTTCGTATTGGTGCTTCGGGTGTGGTTTGATGATGAAACCCCGGTAAGGGCCGCCAATCAGATTGCGACGAGCTCGGTCAAATCGCTCGACAGCTTCGAACATTGCGCGTTCGGCGTCAGCAAATTCCCTTCCGGCCTTCGTGCGTTTGTCGTATTGCGGTCGGAAGCCGTACGCACCCACGAGTGCGTTCAAGAACCGCCAGACGCTCCCGCCAAAGCCACGTGAGACAATAAGTGAACACGATTCGGCCGCGTCGCGTGCCTGGTAGGTATTCGTGAGGTCGTTCTTTTCGATGCGAATGGACTTGTCCATCGGCGTTCCCCTTCGTGACTGCGTTGTTCAGGCTCGCCCATATGCTTCTGCGAGTACCCGCGCCCAAATGTCTGCGCTAAGCATCCAGTCCGTGCCATGAGGGATCCGAAGTGTGTCCTGAGCAACGTACTGCCCTACGCTGGACGAGACGTCGATCTCGAGCGATGCGTCCTGCTTGTCGTCGTCATCCATCCCTTCGGTCAGGTGGGCGAGCACGAATTCCTGAGCGGATTGCTCGTCAGCGGCGGGTTTCAGGAAGCATGAAAACTCATTGTCGCTGCCGCTTACGCGCGCGACGATCAGAAAAAGGTACATTTCTTTCTCCTTTGGTGGCCCGGTTCGGGACGTCAAGTTCATGCCTGTTTCTGCGGTTGGCGCCGTGTCATACTCCACGTGGACCGGCGTACGAATGTCGGCTTTACGCTATGCGCACGCGACGGGGTAAAGCGGCCCGACCAGGAATAACCAGCCGCACGCACCTCCTCGCGAACCCGCAGCTTGTGCGATTCGCCATCCGCGGCCATGTGACGATCGCAATGGGCTGCTTCGACAGCCAGCAGGAAGGCGATATCGGAGATCGCCAAGTCGTGCTTCTCGCGCTGTCGCTTACTCCACGCGATCTGTTTTCCGATGATGGCGGCGCAGATAGCCCCCAGCGCTGTTGCGATTACGCTCGCCGTGCCCCCGATCAAGGCGGCTTGAACGGACGCTTCGTGGATCTGGATTTGCATGAGTCTCTCCTTTGCAGTTCGAAGGCGCGAAAAGCGCGCTCCGATGGTTGTCAGCGAGTGCCGAGGTTTCGCTCGGCGCAAATGGCATTGCGCAGGGAGATGGCGAGGAAGAGCCGGAACCCGGTATTGGTTTAGTGATACCAGGATGACCAAGGTCTGGACACGGTTCTGGCGAGCGGGTGAGATGCATCCGTCTGTCGGGCCAGGTGCGACTCGTACGACAATGTTGAATCAGTGGCCTGGGGGACGGTGCTCAGGGCAGCTGAACTTCCCGCACGCGGGAAACGACACCGGTGACGGGGTATTTATGGGGCCGGCGCGGCGGCCGGGTCGGCGATCGGGAGCCGACGCAACAAGGTCGTCGTTAAAGAGTAATAGCCTCCTTCGAGCGGCGCCGCATGCTCGCGCACCCACTGCGCCGAGTGCTCGGACCGCAAGACCGCTTCCAGGTAATCAAGTTGCGGCCCGTCGGCGCAGACGATGCTCAGATTGTGGTTAATCGGCAGTACGCCCGGCGGGACACGGACGGCGCGCGGCGCCTTGGCGATCCGCGGAACGAGGAGCGATGGTCGAGTCAGGTCGAAGGCGTGGAACGTCTCTGGCGGGAGCCAGGTCTTGCTGCGACGACCCCGCTTAGCCATCCGGTAGGCATGCGCTTCAAGGTGAGCAAGGACGCTTGCGGGCGGCGAGATGGAAGGATGGGTGCGGATCGCAAAGCGCTTGGGTGGCTGCAACTGGCCCTGCACGATGTCGTCGGTGTCGACGGCCGGGACCAGATCCGCGCCGTCGAGGGTTGCGCCGACATCGGGGTCCACCACGAACACCCCCTTGGTGCCGAGCCAAGGGGCAATGCGGACTTTCGCGATTTCGCCAAGCGTTGGTAGGCCCGCATAGCGCTGGGTGTCGACACCTGGATAGATCGGAGCATCTGAAAGGCACCGCCCGGAAACGCGCCCTTCTCTGAGCACGACCGCCACAGGATGAATGCGTGGTGGTGTTCCCGCACGGCGTTGCTTGGGGCGATAGAAGGTGCTTTGCGCATCCAGGCGCTCGAGGTGGTGGATTCGGACCTTGGTGCCGAGCTCCCGTCGCAGGGCGGCAGCGTTCGCACCGTAACACCATCTGTCGCTGGTGACGAGTGCAATCACGCCGTCGGGTGCGAGGGCCGTGGTGCACACATCCAGGAAACTGTGTAGCAAGTCGTTCGTGGCATAGCGCGGCAAGCACTGCGTGTACTCGTTGCGCAGGAGCGATGGGACGTTGAGCCAGCGCAGGTACGGTGGGTTGCCAACGATGCAGTCTATTGAGCCACGCACCGGTGGATCGGTGAGGAAGTCGCCGCATTGAACAATCCGCTCGGCGAGTTGGCGTGCCAGGGTCCTCGCCCTGCCCATCTCCGTGAGTTTCGTCGCCACCCTCTCCCGCGCCTCGGTGCACGCCGATGGATGAATCTCCCATCCCGCGACTCGAGTGGCTATGTCGTCGTCGCTGAGCAATTGTCGGGCGAGCAGTCGCTCGAGCGCTGCAACGAGAAATGCGCCGTCGCCGCACGACGGGTCGAGGAGTTGGCCGCCGCAGTCCGGCCACGCGAGTTTGTCGAGCAACTGGTTGACGATAGGGGACGCGGTATAGATGGCTGTTGCGTGGTGAAGTGCGTCGATTGCCGCGGCACGTTCAGTGACCACCGCGTCATGCCAGGGCTCGGTGAAAGGATCCCGGGTCATGCCGCCTCCAGGCAGAAGGTCTCGGGCGGTCGGAAAAGCGAGTGGATCACCTCAAACGGTACGACAATACCGTGAGTTCCGTCGCCTTCGCGAACATGCCCCAACGACTCGCAGAAGATCGTGTAGGTTCCATGCTGCCTGTCAATCCGGCGAATTTCGCCATCGACCGGCGATCGCTGGTAGTCAAATCGGACGACGTCGCCAACATCCCGTTGAGGCACAACTTCTCGCGCGGCTACCCAGCGCCGCACGTAGGCGTCGCGCGCCTCGAGAATCTCGAAATCCGCATCACCCAGGATGCGGAGCAGTTCATCATCGACCTCCCAGCCCCTGTCAGCAAGAGCGCGCGCAAGATCGAACGTACAGCCTCCCCAACCGAGTGCACGAGTCATGTCAGCGACCGCTTGCTCGTCCGCGAAGTTCAGTCCAACGCGCTTACACAGTTGCTCTGCAGCCAGTTTGATGACCGAGGTGTCGTGAGCCATGGGTCGACCGTAGGACGTATCCATCCCTCTGCTCCTTTCGAACGGTTGCATCTGCACCTTTGTTTGCGGTCGGCAGAGTTTATTCGCGGGATCCTCATTGCAGAAATGGAATCTTGTATGCGCCGCCGTACGCGATAGCACGCAGGGATTGGACGGGATCGCGTTGTCACGCCGAGATAAAATAGGATAACGTATTGTGTGGCGCTGCTGGTTGGCGTCCTGCGCGCAGGATGGCTGCCGTCCATTGGTGTAATCGTGAGATACGTGGACGTTGGACCGAATGGGCGGATCCATGAGAAAAGCCCCTACACACGAAGTGAGAGGGGCTGGGTGAGGTCATGGCATCGAGCGAGCAGCTTGCCATCAAGGATCGCGGCCAGATATCGAGCGCGTCAAAGCCGACTCGGCGAATTTTCGGAGCGCCTTCCGGGAACCTTATCTGTAGCGAGGCGGTTGTTAGGCGTAGAGACTACCGCCGACGAGCGCAACGCGCCTTTCATACTCGCGCGTGCGGTTTAGCTGATACAGAGCCTCTTGAATCGGGCGCACGCGGCCGTTGATACGCACAAAGAAATCCATCGGCGTCCGGTCGGTCGCTAGGATCTTGATGGAATTGCCTTGTCCGGTCATCGTGTCAAGGATAGTCACCATTTTCATTCTCATCCCCTTCGTGTTCCGTTGGAGCTAGCCTGAGAAGCGGGCTTAGTTGTCCGCCGTAGCGGGCGGGGTTGGTCAGCAGTCGTAGTCGCCAGCGATGAGACGCTCGGCGATTCGGCGCGCCATGCTCTTGTCGGTGTGGCGCACGTAGCGCAGCTTGTAGGCCATCGAGCTGCAGCGGATCCAGTTTGCGTAGGGCATGTCTTTCTCCTATGGCGGGAGCGGTTGTTAGGCAGTAGCGCGCTCAAGCTGCTTGCGCGCCGTGCGAACGCAGCCCACATCCGGAAATTCCAGTGCGAGCAGGCGCTCAATGGTTTCGAGAAGGTCGGTATAGGTCGGCAGGCCTGCGTCGTTCGCCTGCACATCCGCGTTGGCGATTGCTTCGGTCTTGGCGTTCATCGTCGTTCCTTGTGTTGATCGGTGGTCAGTGCGATCGCTCGACGTGCTTCTTCGCTTCTTCGCCGAAGGCTCCAGTAAGTGCCACGTTGCGAACGCGCATCGACACCACCGCAGCGGCCTCGTCGTATAGCTTCGGGTTCAACGCCCGCATCGCCTCAGACCGTGCGATGGCCTGTTCGAGCCGGGATAGCTTCCTGGAAGCCAGCTTACGCTGCAGTTCCTGCCGAATTGCTTCGCGTTCTCTCTCGGTCATGGTCTTTCTCCTTTAGCGGGAGCGGCTGTTCAGGCAGAAATCACCGCGACGACGGTGTTCACCATCGTTCCAGACGCTTTGAACGCGCCGTCCGGCAGTTCCTCGATCTCGCCGCCGCGCGCATCGACAAGAGCGCGGAATTCCACGGCCAATCGATCAGTGCGGAACAGAACACCAGCCGACATCACGGAAACAAGCAGGCCGTCTGTCGCAAGGAACTTCGGGGCATGCCTGACGTGATGAATGTCGGCGCGTCGCTCGAATGGCGGATTCATCACGATACGGTCGTAGATCGGCGTCGGTTGAATCGTCAGGAAGTCGGCCTGTGTGATGGTCCAATGGTCATAACCGAGCGCATTGAGCGCGTCGACGTTCGCCGGCAACAGTTCGTAGCAGTCGACTGCCGCATCGCGGAACGCGCACGCGATGTTTCCGCGTCCCGCACTCGGTTCCAGAACGCGGTGCCGGTCGTGTACATCTGCCAGCTCGACCAGTCGCTCGACGACGGCGGCTGGCGTCGGGAAGTAGCCGAAGTCTTGCGGGGTTGTGATTTCGCCGGTCAGGATGATTTGTTCAATCGCGTCGCCGGCATCGCCGTTGAACACGTGAGCCTTAGCCTTGCGGTTCCACTTTCCGCCGGCAGCTTCCAGCACCTTATTCGTGCGTTCATAGAGCGAGCGATCCAGCTGGCCGGTCAGCTTCAGTTGTTTGCCGGTCGTCTCGGCTGCGCTCAAAGTCGCGAGTACATCGGTGGTGATACGCATGGTCTTTCTCCTGTAGCGGGACGGGTTGGTCAGGCGTTACGATACGGTTCGACGTGGTACGGGCCGTTCATCCGATCGATGTAATTGCGGCTTTCGTTGAGTTCTTTCGCGTGGGCGTTCGCATCACCCTCGGTCGAATGTGCGCCCATCAAGACGCCTTTGTTGCTCACCACGGCGTGCGTAAGCACCTTCTTCGTTTTCGGGATCGTCAACATCGTCTTTCTCCTGTAACCGGAGCGGTTGTTAGATCAGGTCGAGAATTTTTTCAGCAACGGCCGACAGGGTATGGAAACAACCGAACCCGGCCGACTCGTTTCCCTCCTCGATTAGGCGCCACGAATCGCTTTCACGACGCGCGATGAACGTGCGGCCTGCAATCTCTGCTTTGCGCTCGCCAATCAAGATTTGCTCAAAGCCAATCCCGTGATAACGGCAGACTTTGCGCGGGTTAGGTTTGCGACCCATCTTCGTTCCCCTTAGTGATTGCATTGGTCAGTGCCCACTGAAGCGGGCGCGATCGTCAAGCTGCGCAGTAACCGATGACGCGCGCGGCGTAGAATGCGAGCCAGTACTCACGCTCGTGAGCACGCTCGTTGCCTAGCATCAAACGTAGGCCCGCGCGCGCTTCGACATAACGGTGGTAGGCCAGCTGCTTTTTGTCCATGGTGGTCCTCTTCGTGGATGCGTTGTTCACTGCCCGGATTCGCTTACGCGGCCGTTAGTCGAAGCCTCAACTTCGCGTCGATCCGGGCATGGAATGCCGAGCGCCCGCTCGGTGCTATTGGCGTTGCTTCGGGAGATGACAATGCAAATACGGAATACGACGCGTGCGGAAGAGAGGCCTGAGGCGCTAGCGTCCCCGAGGAAGTCGGGGACAGTGGTGGGGCCTACTCCCCTACCGAGTCGGTTTCGCGCTTCGTGGAGCCGGAGGCATTGCCGGCGCGGATCGGCAAGCGAGAAACAGGGAGCATTTCCCGCACGCGTGAGAGCGCGCGGCCGGCCGAGAAATCCAGATGACGCACCTTCATTTGCGGTCGACCGAGTTTATGCGCGGCTCTCTCATCACAGAAATTGCACTGCGTCGCAGCTCAACTGGGATATCGACGTGACACGCGGACAGATTGGAATTGGCGGAGGGGAAAAGAGAGAAGCCCCACCGAGCGAAGCTTGGGGGGCGATGAGGTCGTTAGGTCCCAGCCGGGCGGCACAGGGCTCCTCGGCTTGTCCGGCCGGTTACGCAGTGGCGGATGGCCGCGACGCGCGAGTGGTATCAAACTCGCCGAATAGGCCAAGGCGGTCCGTCGGCACGCCCTCTGCTGTCGGGGCCGACTGGGCTGTCAAGTCAGGTACATGCCATCGAACCTGATCATGATCGAGATGCGACAAATGGGACGTGCCGTTTTCCTTGTTGGCGAGATCGCAAATGTGGAAGCTGAAGCGCGTCGGCGCCGCTTCCGTTTCGGCGCAGATGCCGAGGATCTCAGCGAGTGTGTCCGCGGTCCGGATTTTCCAGGAAGGTACGCCGGGCGGGGAACGATGAATCTCGACTCGGGTTTCGTGCGGGAGCTGCGGTGCTTCGGAAACTTGGGTTCGAAGGATCGGGAGCGCCTTCTTGGCATGGCCGGGCTCCAGCAACTCCAACGGGTAAAGGATCTCCGTGATGAGTTCTTGCACGGTGCTATAAGCCCAGCCTGAGCAGCGCCAAGGCCCGCCATCGAACGAAACGAGCCGATTCTCGCTATCAATTGCAAAGCACCTAATCTTCGGCATGCGAGCCTGTTTGCGCCGCCGCGGCGGAGTATCGGGTTCGAAGCGGACGGTATCCAGGAAGGAATCGCCGAGTATTCGCCAGGGACTGAATGGGCCGTCCACCCCGTAGAGGGCGAGGACCAGATCGGTGTCCCGGGCAAGATCGACTTTGAGGCCAGCCGATATTTCGGTAAACCGGTGACCAAGGTTGCATTTCGACAATGCAATTTGCGCTTTGGACACGCTTTCGGAAGGGACCGGCGCTCGCCAGCTCGAGCCAATCGCGATGGTGGTCGAAGTGCTGAACATACGATACGGCAAACGTAGTTCCCTCGCCCACCCTGCTATGTAGTTTTCAGGGAGTATGTCACCGGCCGTACTCTGCCGCATTCCACCACAACAGCTGGCTGCACCTCGGAAGATACGACGCAGAACGTCGGCATACGAGCCGATGGCGACGCATTCCCAATGTGGGGTATGCGGATAGCAGTTCTTTTCGTATGTCCGTTCGTACAAGACGTAGATTGTCCTGCCATCACTGCCGACAAACGCACCTGCACGCTTGCCGCAAGTTACAGTTGCTCCCATGATCGGTACCTCTCTCAAGTTGAATGCGCCCTGGGCAGGGCGGTGGCATAGCCGGAAGAGATGGACCGTGGTGGTGGAATGCAGGTGATGGAGGGTTCGCGATTGGCGCGCGTGTCTCGACCTCTAGGAGTAGCGATCGGATCGCGGCGCGCTACCAAGGCATCCCGTCCTTCGGACGCTAGAGGCGATGTGGCCCGACAGCACGTGCGCGCGGGAGCTAGCTGCGAACTCCGGATGCTAACCCGGACCACATTGTGAACATCGAACGTAGCGCAGCAGCGAGGACGGAAAGGAGTCCGCCGACAAGCGGGATCGTGACCGATGCGACAGCGATGCCAAGGGTCAGCAATCCCAGCACGAAGAAGGACGCGACTAACACCAACATCGTGTCAGGGGCCGGCAGATTTCCAAGCCATGCTTGAATGGCGTCGATGCGGTCGAGGTACCCTGAGATGGGTGACGTGTCGGACGCCCAGTTTGCCAAAGTAGTAAGGGCGGAGGCGACCGGGCAGATTGCGGTTGCGACGATGAGGCGGAGTGCGAACATGGCTCGCTCCTAGAGAGGGGAGCAAACAATATACGAGCCACTGCGAGAATGCAGAAACGACGGATTGCCTCGGTCTTCATGCCGGCTTGCTTTTGCGCCACGTACCGCGAATTCTGGGCCTCTCGATGTAAGGCGCGCCAGGGCGGCCGGAAAAGGTCGAAGGATGGCGCCTGCCGTACGGCGGGGAGATGCCTGTTTGGCGATTTGTGCGCACCCGAGGGCGCTACGTGAGGTCTGAAGGCCAGTCGATGCCGTTCAGAATCTCATGTTTCGCCGACGAGTCGTTTCGCGCGTACGCAGCGGTTGTCTGGATTGACGCGTGGCCTAGCAATTCCTGGGCGACCGGCAGCGGCAGCTTATTGTCAATGACGAGCATTCTTGCGTAGGCGTGGCGAAGCCAATGGGGCGAAGCGCCGGCGAGCAGACTTGCGGCATGCAGGCGCTGGGGATCGCCGTTTGCGGTCCGCTTGAGCTCATCGGCAACTTCGCGGAAGATCGTTTTGACCTCACGGTAGATTCCGGCGCCGCGCAGCACCCCGCCCTTCGCCCCGTGGAAAAGTGGAACGACTTCGTCGGGTAGCGGGACGCCCGGAAGGCCGCGGGCCTGACGATACTCCGACATTGCACCCTGAGCGACTTTCGGCAGCTGTACCTGGCGGACCTTTCCGCCTTTTCCGTAGACCTGGAGCGTCCAGTTTCCATCCGGATGGGCTTCCACCTTGGGGAACCGACGACGTTCGTCCCAGACCAGTTCCGCAAGTCGAACACCTGAAAGCCGGAACAACGTCCAGATGGCGCGGCGCCGCAAGCTCTCAAGCTTGACCGTTCCGGTGCCCTTGCTGCAGGAAGCCACCCACCTGTCGCATTCGGCGAGGATCTGAGCTGGGAGTTTGCGGCCCGGTACGAATCCGGTGCGCGCAGCGGCACCGCGAGTCAGATCGAGAGCCGGGTTGAACTGGAGATATCCGTTCGACTGCCAGTGGGCGTAGATACTGGCGACCACCGCGAGTGCCCGCGTGCGTGTTGCTTCTCCAACCGGCTTGCCGTCGGCGCCGGCCGACGTTTCGAGCCAATGGCGGTATTGGAGGATGTCGTCCCGGGTCAAATCCGACAGGGGGCCGAGGCCATTGCTTTCGCACCACCCGATGAACCGCTTCAGGCTTTCGACGTAGGCTCGCGCAGTGTGTCGCGATCTGCTCGCGCGATCGCGCAAGAACACGGCGATCGCGTCTGCATCGTTGTCCGCCGGCAGCTGGTTGATGCCTGGACGGGCGAATCTGCCGGTGCGGCTAAGCCAAGCCCGCAGGGGGGCGGCACGATCCAGATCCAACTCGGACAGCGACTTGATCACTGCGAGAGCGCTGGCGCGCGGAGACGACACATTCTGCGTGACAGAGACCGGGAGGTTGATGCCAGGCGCAGCTGAGCTGGCTTGCCCGAATCGTCGTCGCGATCTGAGTACCTTGAGAAGAACCTCGTGTGGGGGCGGCGCCTGTTCAATGGGCACGACCGCCGCGCACCCGCGACGCCAATACTCGATCACGGCATTGTGGCGCCGAGTTACCAACGCGGCATACACCTCTGGGTGCGCATCGCGCGCATCCAGCACCGAAGCGTGCCCGCGGACAAACGCCTGAATGGTCCAGCGACGGTAGATGACGTGGCCGAGTACCTTCTCGAGGTAAAGGAACGCCCCTTCCACGGTGTCGGGCAATGGTGCCGGCGGGACGGCGTCAAGGTCAAACCATTCGGACGGGTTCATCGATGTGGCAACCACGGTCTGTCATTAATCGAGTCGCTAATCGGACACGAGTTCACGAAAGTATACAGGCGGTTCGGCCGTCTCGCGACCGATGGAATGTCACTTGTACCCGCTCGCCTACGCCCAGGAAAAAAACCCGCGCATCCGAGGGACGTGCGGGTTGGGTTGAGGTCCGTAATGGGCCCAGGTGGGCCGTTTCAGTGGATCGATTTGAGGAATGGGAAGCGAGACTACTGCGTCTCGGCCAATGCCTCGCGGATCTCGTCGACGGTACGCCGAAATGCAGACTTGTCGCCGTCAAAGAGTGTCCGGATGACATCGACCTTGTCCCAAACGCCCTTCACTATGCCCTCGCCGGAGATCGTATAGCTGACCGGGTAGCCGTCGCGGTCGCGGTTGACGCGTTCGATGCAAAACCTGCCCATCGTGTCGCCTTTTTTCCAGCCGATTAGGCGTGCGAGCGCCTCACGCTGCGTTCGAACGCGGGCGTCGGCGCACCGTTGCCGATCGGCGGCGGTACCCTTCCCGCTCAGAAGTGTATTCGCGTGCGCTTCGAACTGTTCTGCCTTGCGATACAAGTCGACAGCTTCGCCTGCTCGTCGGACCGACGCGTCAATGCGCTGGGCGGCGCGCTTCGTGACCCGGGTAAATCCGACACCCATGGGGAAGGCGTTGCCCTTGTTCATTGGGTCCGCCCCGAGACTAGCGACCCGATCCGCTTTCCGACGGAAAGCTTTAGCTTTCCGGAGTGTCTCGCGAATTTGCAGCTGATCACATTCATCGAGCACGACGCCGGCGGAGCACGCTGCCGCGATGCGTTGGACGATGGTGTCGTCCTCTGAGCGCAGGTCAGGAGCGTTGGGATCAGCGTCGCTGCTCGCCTGCGAGGCGACCTTCGCGTCGGCGATTGCGAAGCCGCAGGTCGTGCTGGTATCGGTTTTCGTGGTCATGAATGGTCTCCGGGTTGCCCATCCGTGCTAGTTTTTTCCCTAGGCGAGGCGGAGATCGATACTTCGTCGGCCACGAAGTTTTCCGAACAAGCCTTGAAGGTCGACCGGATAAACGTAGCGATCTGTACTGACGCATGATGACCGAGCACTGGTTCGATCCACGTAAGGGCAGCGTCAATTCCATACTCCACCGTCGCGTGCTCGCGATCGGCGGCGGTCTCGCCCACGAAGTGAGGAACTAGCGCGCCGTCAGCACTACCTGTGTCGTAGTCGCGTACCTCGACAAAGCCCGGTTCGCTGACAATTTCGCCTAGACGGACAATTGCCGCGTTGAGCTCTTCAAGGGTGTATTCCCCGCCCGGCCCGGCGAAATCAACGTGAAGAAAAAGTTCGGCGCCGTCTAAGATGATTCCGTCATCTGCCATTTCGAGCTCGAACGTCGTTCCGATCCAATCCAGGAAGGGTTTGAGAGCTTCCTCGACTTCCGGTCGCGTGACGTTCGCCTTCAGTTGTAACGTGCCAAACAAAGTGCAATCGTGAGATGACATGTCGGTTTCCTCCGGTGTGTGTGCTTCAAGATCGGTTGACATAGCAAGAAGGAAATGCGCGGCGGAAGCGGAACTCCGTGTCCAGGTAGTTCTTCCGCGTGTGGGCCTCGTATCGGGTTCGGGCCGGGTGAGAAAAATGCCCGCACTGAGTGGTGACGGGCATAGGGGGATCGATGATGGGATGTCGTGTGAGGACGTTAATCAATCACGAGTGGCTCCGGGATCTCAGCGAGATCTTCGGTAGCCACGACAACAATGCGCGTGAGTGCGTTTTTTGCGAACGTGACTGCCTCGTGATATGCGGGCGTGTCGGGGGCACACCCATGCACGTTTACGACGCCGTCAAGGCGGACAAAGACACACCAGAACCGTTCTCGTTGGCTACCTGCGCGCTGATCGGCCAACAGCCGCGAGGCGACAAGGCTGGCGCAACCGAATTCGTGGTACACGTCCTCGACCGAATGATCGCCATAGATGGTCACGCCATCGCGGATGTTCGTCCGGATCCTCGCCTCTTCCCACGGTCCGTGACCGGGGGTGACGTCGACTCGGAAATCGCAGGCTTTGCACTGACCGGTGAGCATTTCAAAACCGCAAAAATCCTCATAGAGGACGCAGTACTTCATGGCGCAGCAATGCGGGCATAGTTGGTTGACATCGAGTTCACGTGTGGTGGACATGTTGGCTCCAGCGGTGTTCCGATAGTGAGTCATGGGGGAAGCGTGCTTACGATCGTGGTCCTGCCGTGCGAGAACCCCGCCGGTTGATCCGGTCATCGAGGCCCCGCTGGAACTCTTTAAGAATCAGGTAGCCGGATGTGGGAAACCAATTCCATCCTGGGTAGTCCGCCGCAGGGTTTCGGCGAATGATGCGCAGAGCCTCTGCCA
Source organism: Burkholderia sp. MBR-1 (assembly GCF_013822785.1). Classification (NCBI taxonomy): domain Bacteria; kingdom Pseudomonadati; phylum Pseudomonadota; class Betaproteobacteria; order Burkholderiales; family Burkholderiaceae; genus Burkholderia; species Burkholderia sp. MBR-1. The sequence continues at coordinate 268,557 of NZ_CP053612.1, read as the reverse complement.
TTCTTTTGATACTGACGGGTCGCCCTTCCGGGGTGAGAAAGGCCTTCGGGTAAATTGGCTGACTTGAGCCGCTGCCTAGAGGCGTACCTCGGGCCCGCAAATCGCGCTGGCGGCTTTGGTGCATCTTCGATCGGTGAGTCGATTGCATGGTGGTTCTCCTGGCGGGCACTCGGCGGCCCGAATGGTTGGGCTGGGTGAACGAAGTGGCATTGCGTGGGAGAAATGCGAGGGCGGAGTCGAATGAATCGAGGTATACGGCTGGATCTCGACCTATCGTTGGGCTCGACGCCGCGTAATGAGAAAGCCCTCGGTCTCGAGCGAGACATGAGGGCGTAGAAGGTCAAACACCTCTCCCCCGCTTTATGCGGGGCGCGAGCGTGTTGATCGGACTGCTATTCGGGTACCTCTTCCAGCTGGATCCGGACGTCCTTGGCAGGCTGCGCTTGCTTTCGCCGCATCACGCAGCAGTCGTGGTGAGGCATCGGATAGCGCGTGAGATAGTGCTTGCGGCCGGTTCGTTCATTGATCGCCACCAGGTGATACAGGCGGCCCCAGTCGACGTCTTCATATTGGGTCCCATTCCAGATCTGAAGGGCTTCTCGGCGAGGGGCTGGCGTGCTACGCGCGGCCTCGAGCATCGCATCTTCGTGGTCACGCGCGCCAATCATGATCCAGCCAAACGGACCCCTCAGGCGGTAACTCGTGAGGCCAAAATCGGCGCACGGCCGCTCGTGTGTCGGCAATTGATAGATGTCCATCGAATCACTCCCGACCGTTGTTCAATGCACCGTCGCACGTGAGCGAGTGCATCAGGGCCGCGTCGAGCGCCCAGCACGCATCGGCGTAGGTCAGCTTGTCCTCGACCTCCAGTCCATAGGTGACTCGGAAGCGGCCCGCTTTGTTGGTTCGCTGATCGAGCTTCACGCATTGGCTCTCCCAGCGAGTCACAAGGCGAAATCCGGGTGGCGGCGGTGCGGAGACAGAAGCAGATAGGGTTCCGGTGTTGTGGTAGGTGCGCATGGCGTTCTCCATTCATGATTGACCACCGGACAGTCCTCGAGGGACTGCGGACGGGAGGTCGTGTGGGCATAGCCGGAAGAGATGCGTCACGAACGTGGAATGCGGCGGGTCGCCGGGGGGATCGCGTCCCGAGGGGATCGGAAGGCCCGGCGCGCAAGTCGGCGCGCGAAGAAAAAGCCCTCTATCTCGGACGAGAATTGAGGGCAGGTTAGATCTGTCAAATGGATCTCAGACGCAGATCTTCTCGGTCGATGTAGTCCACCGTTACGTCATTCGCGATTTCGCCGTTGACCAGGTCGAGACGAAAGATCACGACAGATTCAATTTCCGGATTCGCGCGAAGAAAGTCGATGCCGGCCTCGATTGCGCCTTCGACAAAGGGATAGTTGTCTTCGAATGGGTTTTCCTGACCCCCGCCCGGGTGGCGGAAGTTGACGCCGTACTCTGAACTGCAAGCTGCGTCGTTGCAGGTGCAGTCCAGGTCTGCCCGGCTGCAACCATCGCAATGATCGTCGGCAATGATGCGAGCCAACGGCGGCGTATGACGGCGGGGTTCGGTACTCATCTGATTCTCCTGAATAGCAGTGAAGGCGATGGAGCCCAGCCGCTGGATTGGATCGCTGCCGTTAAAGAAGCGCCAACTGCGTGCTGGAGGTGCCGGTGACACGCTGCAGGGCTGCTTGCATCCAACGAGTCATCTCGTCCGTTCGGTTTTCCATGGTGTTGGAGATCACGCGCTCACGAGCCGAAACGCGGGCGCGGAAATCGAAGGCCATCGAATCTACTGACGCTACGAACGGCAGATGCCGGACTTTCTCGAGGGCCGCGCCTTTGACACCGAAGAGGTGCACCCGGACATCGGGTGGCAGGTGCGGTTGAAGACCTTCGAGGATCGCGTAGAGGCCATGGTCAGGATGGTGAAGGTCCCGCCTGCAGACTGATCCGAGGCCAATGAGCGTTGGTGACGCGAGCCAGGGGCGCCATCGGTCCCAAACTGCCATCGTGAGTTCGAGGGATTCGACATAATCGGATAGCCGTCGCCCCTGGAGGACTGGAACGCACGGCCGAACCATGTTGCGCACCACGGCCGCGCTGCAGTATTTGGAGAGTTCGTCCTGCCACCCGTGCACGATGCGCAGCACCCCCTCAAGCAAGGTGGCGGTCGCGCGCACTCGATAGGTGACAGCCTGCTGATCGCTCGCGATCGATTCTTCGCAACACATATCGGGGGAAGCCCACCATGTTGCGCCGCTCAGGCACGCCAACTCAACGTACTGGGCATACTGCCATGGGAAGACGGACGCAATTCCCGGCTGAGATCCCTTGGCTTGCCAGAGTTTCATCGCTGTATAACCCGCGCTATCCAAAGCCCAGTCGAGCTCCGAAAGGTTGGTCGCGGAGGGAAACCGGAATCGTCCCGACTTCGGTTGCCAGAACGCCTGAGCCGATACCATTGCGGCGTAGCCGTGTTTGAACGCATGAAATGCGAGCGTTCCGCCGCTATGAGGGATTCCGACGCGGACGACCATCTCGTCCGTCAACGGAGCATTGCGCTGATAGGCGGGCAAGCGGCCGAGCGGCCCGTCGGTGCTTGGAAGATGTATTTCCATCGGTGTTTTCCTTTGGGCGGCAGGGACGTCAGGCGTGCCCTGCGCTGAGTTGAGGGATGGCATTGCCGATGGAAATGCGCTATGGAGACCGGAATCACGGCGAAGAGGACGAGAATCAACTCGGCGTGCGTGGTGACCGGATACGGAAATGCCCCCGACACGAACGACGTACAGGGGCATGCAGGGTCGAAGGTGTGGTGTGCGCCGGCGACGCCGGCTTTCGTGGGGCCTTACGCCGCGACGGCAATCGGGATGATCCTGGGCTGCGGCTTGGCAGCGTTCAATTCCGCATACCGTTGGAGGACAGCGTCCGCTGTCGTGTACTGCACGTCGAGACCGATCAGTGCACCTACCTGCCGGCGTACGTCGGCCAGCGCTTGCGCATCGGCGGGACTCGGCATGGAGGTCGGCCAACCAGCGGGATGGTCGCCTCGAGGGCGCGGCGGGCTTCGGCGAGGCTTTTGGCCTGCGGCACTCGGCTTCGTTGCACGTCGGTCAGGAGGTGCGGCGCGATATCGGCAAGCCAACGATTGCCCTGGAACGGCGAGTGACCTAGTGCATGGAGATGTGCGACGAACGTCGGAAGCAAGACGCTCAATTTGGATGGTGCGCCGATAGACCAATCGTAGGCTGTCGGAGTAAGGGCTTGTTAGGGCTACACCCTCGTTTGAACGTCTCTCTAGGACACTGACCGCCGCCGTGCGGTTCGTCGTGTCGCGGCAAGTCGATGCCTTCATGAAAATTCGGCGGCGCGTCGACGAAAAAAAGCCCGTGCATCAGGAAGATGACGGGCTGGAACGGATCTATGAATTACATGTTCGGCGACGGGGCGAAATCGGTGGCTTCAGGTGCTCCTTATGTTGCTTCGCCAATTTGCGTGTAGCACTCCCGAACGACGGAGCGCGTCTCCGCGAGGTATGTAAATCAGGCGACTAGTTTCAACACCGCGACCTTGATTTCCACATCGCTTAAGTCGAGCCCGAGGAGATCGCACGATTCACTGACAACATCACGAGCGTGTTCCTCACTGTCGACAGAGAACCCGTACTCTTTTCTGCGGTTTTGCACGTCTTCAACTGCCGATGCCACTGCCTCGTGATCGATACCACCTTCGAGCTCAGAATAGCCGGCCAGAAAGTACAGATCAGACCAATCGGCGTCACACTCAGCACACTTCATTGGCTGTGACGCAGTGCCGCCGTCCACAGCCAGTTGACCACCACTGAGGCCCCCAGAACTCCCGCAAGACGGGCAGCGGCTACCACGGCGAGCAATGTATTGCTCGTCGGTCATGACTCCCAACACGGGCGACCATTCAGCATGTGGCTCCTCCTGGTCCGCGTTCAGCATGCCTTTAAGATTGACCGTCGTTCCGTCCGGCATCGAGAGCACACCGCCCGAGATCGAGCACGAACCCTCGATTTTCGCGAGAGTCGACAGCACTTCAGTCGGTTCAGGCATTTTCCGATGAGCGACAGCGTCCGGAACTGAAAGACCATGCAGCTTCAACGCCTTGCCTGCCGTAACATCGCCCGCCCTAGCCTGCTGTTGCACGAACTCGATCGCGTCCTCGTCGGTAACAAATCTAGCAGCTTCGTCATCCCTTTGAATCTCCCCATGTTTGCGAGAATCGTCGAGGTTGAACAGGTTCCAGCCTTGCAGGGTAGCGGCGCGACAGTCTGCGGGCGTCCATTCTGGCAGACTCCGGCCGTCTAGCAGCCCGCGAGCTCGCCGTTGAATGGCATTTTGGAGTGCCTCGAAGGCACTTTGCCGAGTGGGCAAGCCTTCGATTGCAGTCAAGTCATCGCAGTGAAAAATGACGAACCATTTCCCATCCACGATGGTGCGGTCGACGATTCCTCCCGACACGGGGTCAGGGTTGGTCGCCAGGCCACCCGGGCAAGCTTCTATCCACCCTTCCGGCAAGTTGCCTTCTGTCATTCTGTGCTCCATATCGGTGCTCCTCAAAAGTGATTGCGCGACGGCCTGAGACGAACCTGTCGCGACGGGAAAAAGGCATTGCTGGGGGAGATGCGTAGAGGGGACTTGAATCCAGTTGCGACGACACGTGAAACGAAGGAAGGCCAGCTGGTATAGGGGATGTTGGAGAACCGGAACTGCAGCGTCGAGGATGATAATTCATGCGGCGCGCGTGGAAGCTGGATAAGGAGATGCCCCGGACGTGCAAGACGTACTGGGGCATGCAGGATCGAACGGATCGTGTTCGCCGGCAAGGCGGGCTTTTGTGGGTGCTTTAGGCGGCGACGGCGATCGGGATGATCCGGGACTGGGGCTTGGCGGCCATCAGTTCCGCGTACCGGTGAAGCACAGCGTTGGCTGTCGTGCAGTGCACGTCGAGACCGATCAGTGCACCTACCTGCCGGCGTACGTCGGCCAGCGCTTGCGCTTCGGCGGGACTCGGCATGGAGGTCGGCCAACCAGCGGAATACTCGAGGTGGCGCGGGATGGTCGCCTCGAGGGCGCGGCGGGCCTCGGCGAGGCCTTTGGCCTGCGGCACTCGGCTTCGTTGCACGTCGGTCAGGAGGTGCGGCGCGATATCGGCAAGCCAACGGTTGCCCTGGAAGGCGAAGGTCGACGTCAGCTCAAGCTCAACCATCTCCCGGTAGACGGGTACATTTTCGTCGCAAGTTGCGGCCGCTGTCAGATCCGGGAAGGAACCCATGATGCAGAAGACGCACGAAACGCGGGACGTGCCGTACCGAGTGTACGCTTCGTGCAGCGTGAGGTTGTGCCGGCGGATCAAGGCGTGCACTTGGTCGAGGTCGAAATGGATGATCGCATTCCAGGTGCTGCCCGGTGCATTCCGCCGTGTGAGACGTGAGTTCACGGCGGCGACCGGCTGCTTGCTTCGTGCGGCACTTTCGAGCCAGCGGACACCCGTGACGTTCACGATGGGCTCGGTCGGAAACCGCTTGCGCAACTTCGAGGTGATTGGAGCCGTCTTCAATTCGCTCGTACAGAAGCGCATCGCGGGCGTCGACCACGGAAGGATCAGCTTGACGCAGGACAGCGTGACATAGCGTGCGACATTGGCGCGCCACCTGCCTTGCCAACGGGCGAGCATGTCGCCCGCCTCGCGGCGAACGACGATCAGCTCCCACCCGAGATGGGCGGCGAGCCTCTCGCAGACACGAAGGCTATCGGTCCATTCGACTCGGCCAAGATCAGCATGAACCAGGACGCGAGGACCCGTGTGACCGATTCGGTCGAGATGCTCGGCCACAGCGAGCGCGCACGCCTGACTGTCGCGACCACCGCTGACGCCCACTGCGCATACGGCGCCGTTGGCGAGAAGTTGGTCAATTTCGGGCGTTGAGTTGGCGCGAAGATTTTCAATGGAACCCATGGTTGTCCTCATTTCAGTTGTTTGATGAAAGGCCGGTTCGAGGAATCGATCGGGCCTACGAACATTGCGCAACGAAATGAGGACGGGTCGGTGGAATGGCGTGCTGCCTTGAACTTGCTGTTCATGCCACGATTCCGGCGCTGAGTATCGGAGTACTCGCGACCGTAAGCATGCCCACCCGTCTCTGCGGTACGAGCGTGTTTCGCGCTATCGATTAACAGGTACGCAACATTGCGGAGATAAGGCAGCTGAGGCGAGAAAAAGCCTCGCGGATCCAAGGATCCATGCGAGGCGAGTGAGGTCGGGGAAACGTGAGGGGACGCGCAAAGCGCGCCGTCAGGGCTTCGGGTATGTGTAGCCGTGCCAGCCGTCGGGAAAGGTGACAAGCGCCGACCAGCGTCCAAACGTCGTCGACCATGCCCAGCCGTGTACCGTGGTCGGCACGATGTAGCAGTAATGGCGCTGGAAGTGCGTGGCCTCAGGGATCGGGCCGTAGGCCTCGCGCATGATGGCATCAGCGCCCGTCGGAAACCCGTCCGCCGCGCGTTGACGAAGCGTGGCGTGTGGGGCAGTCGGCGCCGCGTCGACGAGGTACCGTTGGTGTTCCGGGCGACGCCGCAACTCGAGTGTTATGGCGTGGAGCTCGCGTTCGATCGAATCGACCAGCGCGGCATTCCAGGGCAAACTCTTCTGCGCCTTGGCGTGCTCGCCGTTGATCCGGTACCGCCCGTAACAGGACGCCCGATAGAGATTCGTGTAGGTGGCGCCTTCGAGGTCTCCGACGACCGCGAACCAGTTTTCGCGCCATTCCCGGTGGCTGCGCTCTTGGTCGGATTCGTGCCGAGAGGCCGAGTCGGGTGACCGCGTGTGCGTCGTCGCTATGTTGTGATCGCCGCGGTCGTCGTCGGGCGCTGGCGGGAGGCGTGGTGTGCGCTCGGAGAGGCTCGACAACCTGCCCAGTCCGTGATTGCGGCCGCCGCATGCACATTCGCAGCGCATGATCTTTCCGTTCGCGTTCAGGCAGCGCGCGTCGCACGCATGTCGTGACGGCTGATCCTGGTAGACGATCTGACGGTCGACCGGCAGCCAGGCATGGGTAGCCGCACACCAGCCGACGGTCATGTTGAAGCTGTCGTAACGGCGGCCCTTGACGCCCGGAAAGCGGGCCGCAAATTCTCGGTTCGGCATCGACGTGATCGAGGTGAGTTCTCGATCTTCGTGAAAGTACTTGATGGTGGCCATGGTGGCATCTCCAGTCGGTGACAGTGCGAATGGAGATGCCTCGGGCGGCCGGAACTGCGTGACCGATCGGGTTGACGTGCTGAAGCCCGCGGTGACGGAGCGGTAAACGAAGACCTTCCCGGTCACCGGACGCCAGGTCTACGCCCCCTCGCCGGCGGCGCGTCCCAGCCACCACGCTGGCGTGGCGGCCGGGGCGGTGCCCCTAGCGCCGAGCGACGCTGGAGGCCGCGGGTCGCGCCGGGCGGCGCCGGATCGCGGCGCCGCTGCGCGTCGCCCGGCGCAGCGACTCCAGTTCGGTGTGCTGGTCACGTAGGGTGCCGCGCAGGTCATGAAGCACGTTCTCGGCCGCGATGCGGGCCTCGCGCTCGCGTGCGAGCTCGGCGCGCGTCTCCCGCTCGCGCCGTTCGTTGTGATCCCGCTCACGCTGTACCTCGTGCTGCAGGTCCCGCGCGCGTTCCTCGGCCAGGGTGGCGCTTTTGAGCAGGGCTTCGCGCTCGGTGCGCAGGTTCTGGCGCTGCGCATCCGTGTCCTGTTGAAGTTTGATGGCCATCCCGTCGTAGCGGCGGCGGGCGGCCTCGATCTCGGCTTCCTTGGACGCATGCGCGTCGCCGAGTTGTTGGGCCAGCCCATCCGCGCGCGTGGTTTGTTCGCCGAGCGCGGCCGTCAGCTGACGGTTCTGGGCTTGCACGTCGGTGAGTTGCTGCGCTTGGGCGTCGGCAATGGCCCGCGCCTGCGCGAGAGCGGCTTCGACAAGCTCGAGACGCGCCTCGGCGTCGCGCTGGGCCGCTTGGGCGCGCGCGATCGCGTCGGTCGCCGTGGCCACCGCGGCGTCGGCGCGCGCTTCCGCGGCCTCCCGTGCGCGCTCGAGCTCCTCCCATTGCGCGTTTTTCGCGCTTTCCCACAGGGCCTGCATTTGCGCCGCGATCGCCGGCGGGAGGCCCGGCAGCGCGGTAGCCGGCGCTTCTTGCGGGAACATCGCCCCTTCCACGGCTTTGAGCAGCCGCGAAATGTTGGCGGGATCCCCTCCCCCCAACTGTGCGCGCACCTTGCGGACCGATACGAACTTGCGGAACACCAGCACATTGGCCGGCACCGGCGTCCCCGCGTCGGCGAGCAGCTGGCGAACCGCTTCGTGAACCTTTTCGATGGTGGCTTTGATGTCGGGCATGGTGCGATCTGGCAGTGGGGGCGCCGGACAGCGCGCAGACCCCGCTTCACGGGGGATGGCGATGGGACTTAGCCTAACGTAAGCCCGAACATAACGCAAGGGAAGAGTGTAATAAAAAGTGGCATACGCGGCACGCAATGTCCGATAACTGTAATTATCGCCGCCATGCAGGCCCGACCGCGCCGGCGAATGCATGCCTACGCCCGCCGGGGCTCGGCGAAGAGGTGTTGAGGAGCAGAAAGACCAGTCAGGAAGTAGCTGATTTTATTGATTATTGTTTTGGGGGCGGAGCGCTAAGCCTTGTCGCTGCTAGATGGGCCTACACCGGTAAACTGCATAAAAATCAAGGGGACCCCCGCGTTCGGCTGCGACGATGATCGGCCGTTGCTGTCTCATTACCCGCATTTCCCCGCAGGCATAGCCTCGCAAAAGATTCAATCCCTGCACCAGTTGCTGGACAGGCCGGGCGGCGCGCAATACTGGTTTGTGAACGGTACGGCGCGACACGTCCGCTTCGAGGTTGCGGCCGATAGCCGTTCAATGCTTGCTTAAGAGCACGCGTAGCAGTCGATGGGTGCGCCCAAAATGAAGTCGGGCACCGCAGTGTTAGGGGCCTGCCGGGCTTCTTGGTAGGCACAAGTGGAGCGGGCACACCCCCACGAAGGTTCCCCCCCGTTGGGGTAATCGTTCCCTGCGTGCGAAAAGTGGCGACAATCGATTCGCAAGAAGTTTAAGGAGCAAGGCTGAGGGGCGGCGATTAACGCTCGAGAAGCTGGAGTGTTGCCGGTACAAGTGAAGGAAGCATTCCGGACCAGTACGGTACGACCTGGTTCTTTTGGTCCAGCGCAGAAAGAATAGTGTCAATCGCGCCAATGGCGGCGCCGAGCGGACCATAGATCTTCTCTTGGCGAAACTGCGCCTCGGTATTGATGCGAGCAGCATCGGCATTGTGTTGATCACGCAGTTGGACGGTGACATCGCCGCCTTCATTTGGACTATAGTCAAGCCAACCTGTATCTACGAGCGATGTGCCCCCGGGATATCGGTTACGGTTGAGCGTATACCAAGCTCGCTTTTCACAGTACCAGGCAAAAATCGGGGGACCTCCCTCACCTGCGTTTTCTATTTCCCGCCACTTGTGCTGGTCTTGGGAAATTGGCGTGATTGTCTCGTCTTCTATCAGATGAATCTGGCTTGCCGCGGCAGTCAGAAGCTGACGATTTTCCCGCAGAATCGCGATAAAGTTGGGGCGCTCATCGTGACGATTCAGTTGATAGTACCGTATCGCCCAAAAGGCGATGCTCGTCGCTATATATCTTGTAAGCGGGACAAACTGTATCCGAAGGTAATCGATCCCGTATCCAGATGGCGGTGCAGCAAGTTGCTGCTGAATTTCGACAAAGGCACGATTTAGGGCGGAAAGTACAGAAGCCTCATTGAGATCTGCAAGGTTCCCCGAAGCTTCGAACTGTGCCAAAGCTCGAAGGCTGGAGTCGATTTCCACAGCAATCTGGCTATCTTGAAAACGCAAGAACTCTTGGTGAACGTAAGCTTCAATCTCGCGCACGGCCCGTTCGATGTCGGCCTTTGTGGCTAGATTTCCCATTATCGACTCAACTATCTCGTGGGCGAGCTCCTTACCCAATTCCTTGCCAGCCGCAGTTGCCATTGCCATCAAGATATCATCGACGCCAATCGCCATGTCGAGCCTCCGCGTTATGTTGAGGGGTCATACAAGAGCATCTTGGCACGCCGAAGCTGGCACGACAAGTAAGGAGCATTCCGGCAACGCCACCGGTCGCCAAGTCGTTCGTGGGAACGAGATGCGAGTTGCTATCAGATGTCCGTTTGCCAGTTGGCGCCGTCGGGATCCGCAATCCCGATCTCGAAGTGATCAAGGAACCCTGGTAGTCCAGGGTGCTGGTGAAGGGGAGTGGATTCGCCGCGGCGAACGAGCATCGCGCGATCACTGAAAATCGCTACCGAGACGTCATTGGCGTATCGCGACCGGAAATAGATGCCGTCCAGGTTTGCGCGGTTGTCGTGAATCGCGCGGCTCCACAGATTCGGGGCCGTGTAATCGGCGACGGACAGTACCCGCGCATCGAAGCCGAAACGCCAAAGCGGACCAGTGAGATCGGCGAGTCGCAGCGGCCGCGCGTCTTCTAACCCGAGTGTTGCGATGGAGCGACTTGTGATGTCATTCTCATCGATGACGTGATACGTCCCCACCCTAACACCATGATACCGACCGCGCATGATCGTCTCGGCCATGCAGACGTCGAACGATGGCGAGGCATACAACACCCCGTACTCGTCATTCGGCGCGTCAAATCGATAGACAGTCGACGACGTCGCGCGGCGGTTATAAAAGATCGGGTCGTATGTCCGTCGGTGGATTCGGTACAGATTTGTTGCCGACAGATTCAATTCGTGAACCGGGATCGTTGCATCAAAGAAGTCCTCGGGCGGGAGTGGACATTCAAGGCCGTCAGGGGCACCTTGGTTGGCGGTCATTGTGCCCCCTGCTCACCGAGCATATCGCTTTCAGCGAGCGCGACTACGGCCTTGATGTCCAGGGAGTCGTCACGGAGTACATCAGCAGGTGATTTGCCGCCGAGGGACTCCCGTTTGCGCAGCATGAACGAATGGATGACCCAGCAGTTCGCGTTCGTTGCAACAAAGGGGCTGAGCGCTGCCCTTAGCCGTTCCGGACCCACGTCGAATTGCCACTTCGGATAACGAAAGCCGCGCGTCTTTCCGGGTGGAAGCAGCGCGTAAAGCTCACCCTTCTGGCGAAGTTCGTTGATTGTGCGCTCGTTCCGTCCAGCGTAGTCGCGCGCTTCGAGTAGCCCCAGATTGTCCGGATCTTCGTACTGCTCGAGCGCGAATCTCCGTCCGCGGGCACGTGCGGACGCGAGAGGATCATCGGCAACTCCTGCGGCGTTGTTTTCGGCCAGAGATGCTGGGGCAGTTGATATCTTATGGACCGGCCCGGTCGACAGCCCTTCGATTACAGATGCTAGGTATACCACTGCCCTTGGATCAACGTCCTCTGTAACCTGATTGAGAGTTTGCCGCGCCAGCTCACAGAGCTTTAAAGGATCTAGCGACTTGAACTTGTAGGCGCGATTCCGTCTCGCGGCGAAGTTCTTGACGATGTGGAACCAGAATCTCTTAAGATCTTCGGTCTCCTTTCTCGTGGCCTTCCCGCGCGTGCCGACATTGAACGAAAAAACCGCATTCTGCGATTTGTCCCCGTTGTTCTCCGGTGCTGCGAGACTCAAGGCGCGCTTCTTCCACCGCGCTTTTAGCGCGATTCGCTTGTCCGGTCGGACTCCTCGCCGCACGAAGGGCGAACCGGGCCGACGCGAAAATTCGCCGCGTTCGTGCGTTGGGACGTTGCCGGAACGCACCGGACGGAGTTGGGTCGGAGGGAGGGTGTAAGCGGCTTTTCTCATGAGGCCATGCTAGTTCATGACTTTCATGACGTCAAGCGCCTCCTTCGGGCCGATCGGTCAGGCCTCGGCGCGGGAGAGTTCAGAAGTAGGGAAAAGACCAGTCGGAAGTGACTGAATTCATTGGTTATTATTTTAGGGGCAGACCGATATGCCTTGTCGCAGGTAAGATCGGCCTACCCGGTAAAGGCAGCAAAATCAAAGGGTCCCTATACTGCAATGAAGAGGTATTCGACCAGCCGCCGCCGGCCGCTTACCAAGGCACAGCTACTGCCGATGCCGGCTAGTCAGGTGCGGCGGCTGCAGCTTAAGCACCATGTTGCACTGGCCACGCTGCGCACCGGCCACGGTGACGTCGCCCAGTTGGGAACGCTGATCACCGTCGTCCAAGTGACGTACCTGCTTGACGTGCGGTCCGGCACCCCGTCGTCGGTCAACGATGTCTCGTTTTATCGCCGTGCCGAATGCGCACTCGAGCGATGCGTTGCCCGAGCCAAGGCGGGCGCGCCAATAGCACTGACCGACGACGAGCGGGCGGCAATTGAGCCGGTTCTCGCGCTGCACGATTCGCAACTAGCGGCGATGCCCACGCATCGCTATCTCGACGCGTGGGAGGAACTGCAACGCCTCGGTCCGACGCGTTCGCCGATCCGCGTTACCGAGTATTCAGACAGAACGAAATCGTAATGAAGCAGTTCGCTGGTTGGTCAATGCGGACCGATCGCATCTCTAAGTCATGCGTGGCTCGAGGACCTCGACCGAAACTCGATTCCCGTCTTCGATGAGACGAATGATGCGAGCGAGTACGCGCTGACCAACTGTAAGAGTCCCCGGCCGGGTCGATTTAGCGCGTGCATGCCGCGGCTTGCCCGCGAGCTCGCGATATCCGATGTCAATGAATGTCCCTTTGTCGTTGATAGCAGCAACCTTGCCGACCACGGTCATTCCCACGCTGAAATCCTCGTAGCGATAGGTGGTCTTGGGTTTCGCGAGATAGCCGAATTGGGCCGACTGGAGGTTCCTTACCTCATAATGGCTCGGCTTCTTGTCGCCCGAACGGTGGAAGGTCACTTCTGCAGCCGTCGGAACCGAGGTGGTCGTAACGGAACCGTCTCGGGCCGTTCCGTTTACCTTGGCGTCCGGGGATGGCGCGCGGAAAATCGACGCAACAAGGCTACGGTCGACATCGAATTCCAGATGTGCCATTCGTGCACGATTGAACGCCGCGTACTCGGCGCGATCCGGGCGACTACCGGCGATGCTCAGGATGTCCCCACAGAGCGTCAAGCCGCCGTTCAGCACGAGAACGTCCCAGCCGCCCAACTCTGCCAGTGACTGGCGAAAGGCAAGGATTTCAGGCGAAGGCGCCGGGGCATTCACGCGTTCGGGCTCGAACCCGAAGAATCGCAGCAGCGCGTGCAACAGCCGACGAAGAAACGGTTCTTCGCCTGCCGGCATCAGCTTACTGAGCGCGTCGAATCGGAGAACGTCGCCTCGGTTAGCAATGTCGTCGCGTAAATACAAGTTGCCGTAGGGGTCGTAGAAAACGACAAAATGACGCAATTTGACGGGCGCGCGGCCCGTGCTCGAATGATGGAGTCGAAGGATCTCAGTGCGCTCTTCGACGTCATTAAACAGGTTGCCGGCGTTGATCTTCTCCCCGTTTCGGTTGATCTGAACGACATTGCCGTCTTCGTCGAGCCCAACCTCCCCTGTCCAATTCTTCATCTCCAGGACGAGTGCTTCGCTGGGGCTGGTGATAACGAAGTCCAATTCTCTGCGACGGCGCGCAGTCGGATCCGGGACACGAACGCCGTTGACCAACTCCCAGCCGGTGCCAATCAAACGAGGTGCCAGTTGGTTGCACACCTCTTGCTCGGCCTCATGCCCACGTAGAGACGTGTCGCGCGGGTCGTGATAGTACGCCGCAGAGTTCTTGTTTGCTTCCTTGATGCGCTTGAAGAGGTCGACCATGGCGGGATGGCTTGCCGAGACAAAGGGTCATCCTAGCATGCAGTTTGTCGGCTGCAGGTTTGGCCTGATTCCCGCGTTTTATTCCTTTTCATATGGATCGAGACGATCCGGCTCGAGCCGACCGGATCACCACCACTCCACGATTTCATTTCTGCATTCCTTGTTCCTGCGAGACACTCGCGAGGCGTTGACCTTTAATGGGGAGTCCACGTGAAGAGTAAAGCAGCGGCTGTCTCGATTTTGGTCGCGAGCCTGATATCGACGGCCGGGGCGATCGCTTAGTCCTATCGAGATCACCCCCTGATCTCTCACGCAGCCGGATTGCAGGGTATTACTGATAACCCACTTCGATCGAGACGACCATGAACCTGAACGACCCGAACACCCGCCGCAAGTTCACCTCTATTGTAAAAGGCGCGGCCGCACTAGTCGCTTGCGCGATCGTCGCACCCGTCATCTTTTTGGCAATCAAAGGCCTTGTCGGCGCCGCGCTCGCGCTCGCAGCCGGCTTTTTCATCGTGCAACTTGCACCGGTCTTCGCGGACAAAGTTGCGAACCTCCGGATGAAGGCGACCATCCACGAAGCAAAGACCAATCCGATCGAGACTCTCAAGAATCAGATCATCAAACGTCACCAAGAGCTCGAGACTCAGAAACTTGCAATCGAGGAATACGATGCCCGCGTCAGCACCTTCGCGGGCGAAGTCGAACGAGTTCGTAAGCAGTATCCGGCTGAGACCGCAAAGTACGACGCACTTCTGGAGAACATGCGCAACATCCTCCACCGGCGCCAATCCGCGTACAAGAGCGCCGAGGCCGCGTTGCGGGAATTCACCGCCCAGGTGAACAAACAGGAAACCCTCTGGGAACTCGCTAAGGCCGCCCAGGCCACGAAGCAGGGCAACTCGGCGCGGCAGGACGTTATCGAAGATCTCAAGGCCACCGCAGCATTCCGTTCCGTCGAGCTCGAGCTCAACCGGTCCATGGCCAGTCTGCGCACCGAGCTGCTGACCAGCGAAGAACCGCACACCATCGACATGCCACTTCCGCAGATTCAGGAGGAACGCAATGCGCTTTAGGATCCTTTCCACGATCGCCCTGATTTCGATTGTCGCCGGGCTTTACCTGTACACAACTCGCGACACCGATCACCAATCCGACACCGGGGCGGCCACCACCACCCAACCCGCGAAGCAGACTCCTGCCGACGACGCGGATTCGATGAAGAACCTGAAGGTCGACTAGCTGACCAACCTCAACAAGCAAGTCCTATCACCACGGAGAATCACAATGAAATTGCACATCAAGCCTGTAGCAATCCTCAGCATCGCGATTGCCTCCGCCACCGCAAACGCGCAGGCACTCACGGTCGCGACCGGCGACCCCGTCGGTACCTACTCCCGGATGTTCAAAGAACTCAACGCCCGATGCGGGCAGAGCATCGCGCTCACCGAGCAAAGCAGCAAGGGTTCCATGGACAATATCGACGCCATCGAAGGTAACCAGGTCAACGGTGCGTTCGTCCAGACTGACGTACTCGTCTGGCGAGCCCAAAATGAAGACCTCAGCAGCGTGAAGACGCTGATCGCACTCGCGCCCGAGGAAATCCACGTGATCGCGCGCGCCGACGGGAAAACCGAAGGCGGCATTTTCGGTATCGGTGCCAAGCGACGCATGTTCAATTCGGTAGCCGATCTCGCCGGGCAGAAGGTCGGCGCCGTCGGCGGTAGCGTCATCAGCGCCAAGGTGATCGCCCTCAAGGCAAACATCCCGTATACCATCGTCGAGTTCCAGGACAATAAGACTGCCCTCAATGCGCTTCAACGCGGCGAGATCGACGGCGTCGTCGCTGTCGGCGGGTCGCCGTTGAAAGTAGTCAGTGAGCTCGACGCGAGTTACAAGCTCCTGTTCTTCCCGAAAAACGTCCTCGAAAACGCGAACATCCTGAAAGTCTACCGACCGACCAAGGTGTCCTATCCGCGTATGAACGCGGTCGGCATTCCCACGCTGTCCACCGACGCCTTGTTCGTGACGCGTGACTACAAGACGCCGCAATACGCAAAGGGCCTCGTCTCGCTGCGTCAATGCCTCTACGAGCACCTGCAGGAACTCCGCGAAACGACGGGCACGCACCCGAAGTGGCAACTCGTCAGCGCCGACAACCGTGGCAAGTGGGGTTGGTACGCGCCCGACGTGAAGTAACAAGCGGCCCTCGCTGGCGCTGCCCAGCGCCAGCGAGGGCCAATATTCGCCTTGAAGTGACACAGCAAACAAATCATGCCAGCGCTACTTAAGCTATCGCTCCTTGGAACTGCAGCATGTCTGGGGCTTGCTGGGGTGGATAGATTCTTCCTCTATCCCGGTACCGACCATTACATGTTTCCGCTCGTCGTTGCGGTCATCTCGGGTGCTATAGCGCTCGGAGACGCAACGGTGCACTACCTGTCCCGCCGATAGTCACTCGAACCTTGGTTGCGGTTTCACGTATGGAGGCCTGATCTTTGGCTTTGGAGCCCCACTTCTTCTGGTGTTTGCCGTGCCCCCTGCTAATCGCGCAATGTTTGGCGTCTTGAGCGATTGGACGATTCCGCTTTCCGAAGGGCACGCAGCAATCGAATGACCCTATCCGTTGTGCCGATGGCCTACGCGGTTTCGCCGTTGCGGGCTCTTGTTCCATTGCTGTAGCCACGTAGACGGTTTGTCCTGGCCCGCCTCAACGGGCGAAACGAACTCGGCGGGGTTCCGCGGCGTGATTGGGGGGCTCGCCGGCGTGCGGGTGTGAGGACGTCTCGCTGTAGTTCACGACAAGTTCGGTTCCAGTCCGCGCCATTCATTTCCGGTAGCGATGACACTGCCCATTCTAGGGCGAACTTTTTCGGGAGAAGGACTATGAACCGGGCTGAATCGATGGTGCAACAGTGTGTGAGCGCAACTGGTTTTCTGCGTGCGAGCACGTGCGAACAGTGGGACGGGTTTCCGTATTTTGGGTCTTTGATGCTGACCAGCCGCGATTCATCAACGCGGAAACTCAAAATCAAAGCCAAGGAGGGGCAAGGACAGTTCGTCGTTCGTTTGCCAATGGTTGCTGGGGAGTTTCACCTCTCTCAGGTCGACGTAAAGCGTAGTTCGTCAAGTCCCGATTTTGTTGGCCGATTCGGCTTGTTTGGGGACAGCCGGATCTCTCTCTGGAGAAAGGGCCCATCCGCGCTGTCGCTGGGCTTCATCATCAAAGCGCCGGTGATTCCGAAGGTTTCATTGCCCGAGTTCTATGCGATGCTTGAGAATCACGACTGGTACTCAGGCTTCTCGGACGATTACAGAACCCAGGAGCTTGGAGAAGACCGATTCGCGCAGTTGACGGCAATCGCGGAGGCTGACGCAGAGAAGCGCAAGTTGCTCGATGCCTTCCGGCTTCACCACTTCTCTGGTGAAGCATGGAATACGCCGAAGGCGGAGAAGCCGCTTCTCCCAGGTGCAATTTTGGCATGACCTTATGACATCGACACCGGTCGATGATTTCGTCCGATCCCCCCGACCCTCTTGTCGCTTCGCGCGTAAGAGGGTTTTTTGTGGCGTCCGTTTCGTGCAGAACGTGGACCGGGCTGGGTGCGTTTGGCGGCGGGGTTTGCGGATCGAAGATCCGTGTATAGTGAGGGAAGCTTAAAATTCAGTATACGCCATGAAGTCACGTGACGACGACTGGTTGACGAACCCTGATGTTGCATATGCGCGCTGGCAAGAAGACGAAGCGGTAGGGTCTCGACGTCGTCCATTTTCTTCGCGATCGATCGTGCAACACCGGGCAATGTTTGGCCGCTTCCTCGAAGAGCTGTCGATGCGCGGAGTGTCCTTGGCAACATTCGGAGATGCGGATCTCGATGCATTCCAGAGCCGGTTGAGCGCCGGCTTCAAGCCCGGTACCACGACGTGGCTGCGCTACTTGAAGCTAATCGATCGGGTTTGCAGGCACCTCGTGCTGATTGGCGTGCGGGGCGGTAATCCGGCCGCAGCGAGGCTCACCCGCGTCGAGTGGCCGGACACTGAGCCGACCCCCACATTCCTTCCGCCGCATGTCGACGTGGGGCTGCAGGCGTGGGTGGCCGAGCGGTGTGAGGACGATCTGCTCGAGGCGCGGAATCGCGCTGTTGTTGCCCTGTTCCTGGGATGCGGGGTCACGGTGGCGGAGCTGCAGGGTGCTACCGTTTCGTCCTTGCATGCTCAAATGCTTAATCCGTACTTCAGGGTGGAACCAGTTGCCGGTGTTGTGAGCAGCGTGCAAGGACTCGCGGGAGCGAAGTGCCGGGAACGGACAATTAGAATCGACGGATTCGCAGTGGAAGCGCTCACCGCATGGGAAGCATGCCGAACGCGCGAGGACGCGGCGACCGCCCCGCTCTTTCCGGGTCGCCGGACCGCTCGTATTCCGCCACGCACGCTGGATCGGATCGTGAGCGAGGCGCTAGCAACAATCGGTTTCGTTGGTGCGGACATGAGCCCTCGTGTCCTTCGCAATACCTACGCGCGCCGGCACTTGCTCGACGGCCGCAGTAATGCGGATGTGACCGCGTGGCTTGGGTTAAATAGTGAACGGACCGTAACGCGTCTGCGAGCGACGATCAACAGCTGTGCGTCGGTGGGTTATATGTGAGCGGGCGAGCCGCACGGACCATCGGCCGGTCTGGTGCACGAATTCGGCCCTCTTACGCCTGCGGGCTGACTCGTGCTTGAGGTGGGATAGTGTTCGCGTGGCCGCTTACGCTCGCGCTAACGACGGCCACCCGATTGCCATGCCTGTTCGATTTCCCTTACGCTGCGACAAGGTTAATCGCTGTCGCTCTCCCGCTCTTCTTCGGCGAGGGTGGACTCGACCGTTCGCGCCAGGTATCGCCGGGGCTGCCAAATACTTTGCTTTCCCATTTTTCTCCATTCCAGAAAACGGGGAATGAGAACGTCGAACCCATCCAGCGGCCATCACACCACATCGGTTGCGACGGCGGCATGTTACATGGGAACCAACTGTCGTTACTACGAAGGACGTGTTCGAGTCTGGAAGCGATCATGGCCAAAACCCCTCGGGACTATTATTAGATCTGACGAAACCAACTCGCCTTTTTATTACGATAAAGCGTTTTGGCGAGATAATCACGTCTTAGGGTTTTCCCGTGGCATATTGACAACAAGACACGAAAACGCCTCGAAAGTTGCTTTTTGGTGGCGCTTGCGGTAGCAGTGTACTTTCGGGGCCGACGGTAATGGCCGCTGTCGCGGTTGGCAGTTCTTCTATTCGAACGGAACGTAAGCGCGGATGACTCGTCGATGCGTTGGAACAAAGTCAATTTGTCGCTGCAGGGACCGTCGGAACTCGCTCCGCTCCGACCGTGGCACTGGCAGCGCCCTTGTCCGGCTGATCGATTGGACTCATCGCGCTCTCTTGCCCTCTCTCGATCTGTGCTACGTTGAGGGGAAGAGCATCTACAGGGTCGACGGCCGCTGCTAAAGCGCGAACTTGAGTGAGCCTGACACTTTGCGTGCCAGTCCACTGGGCTGGCAATAGTGCACGAACCGGAGCTTCCGGCCCGTTATAGACCACTGAGGCGAGCCCGGCTGAGAAATCAATATGAAAGAACAGCAGGAAATCCGCGATCCCCTTGCCTGGCGTAAACGCGGGCCCTGACTTGTTCGCCCCGGAAGCCTTAATCTGAACGGTCTTCCCGGACCTTGTCAGCGCGTCGACGCCGGGCGTGCGCTTTTTGGGGACGACGAGATCAAAGTGCTCCAACGCGACTGCTTCTGCGATATCGCCGACCAGGCGGCCATCAAAGGTGAAGCGCAATCCGGTGTCTGCGTAGTGCTGCACGAGCGCCTGCTGCGCGTTCCAGAGATCGCGGACGAGCAGCGGCAGCCGCAGAACGGTGACAACCGTTCCTGCTTCCTGAACCTTTGCTTGGCCACACTCGTTGGGAGGCACGAATCATCCTTTAGACGTCGATGTTGAACTTCTGATCAAGCACGCGACGTGATTCCTCTGTCAGCGAGCCATCGTGGAATGTCAGGGTGCATGGCTCTACCTTTGTTTGCAAACCCCGCCACGCTCGACGCACAAAGGGGACCCAATCGCGAGCCGACTCGCTAGTGGGATACGCGTTTCCCACCCGCATCCAACCCGCTGCGGGATGCAGAACCATCGTGAAGAACACGGTCTTGCTAGTTTGCATGGCGTCGCGCCCTCCCGGATCCTCTCTATGCAGTCATACCGCACGCCGCGATACTACATGAGCTCAAACGGCGAGAGAACGCCGGCGAGTCCTCCCTGGCGGTTACGGCTGCGCGGTGTTCCCGAGTCGATCGACGATTTCGATGTCCTGCGTGTCACCTTTAAGCCGAAAGCGGAAGCCGACTCGCCAGTCGAGAGATGCCCCGAAGGCATCGATCCAGTTACTCGCGTCTACCTTTGATCGAAAGCCGCCGGTGAAGTGCGTCGTCGCGCCTTGGCGGACGAACCACCGGCATCGCTTCTGTACGGGTATCGACTTGGTATTGAACGCTGGCATCTCGGTTTCGGATTCAGTGAACTTCGCGCAGGATCTCGAATCCTCGGGACTCGAGAAATCGCCGATCGATGCCACTCTCAGGCCAATCGGAAGGCCACTCGACCGCCGTTAGGCCAAACGATAGTGTCACTCCGCTACCAACGCCGACGTGCGCGACCCGGCGCTGATTCGGATATGTTGCACAAAGTTCGTCGAACGTCATGTCAGATACCCTCTTCCCCGTGATATACGAACGATTGATATGCTCCTGCCAATACCTGCTACATCGCCAGGTGCTTCGCCAACGCCGCGTGGCTTGCGGTCGTCGAAAACGAAGCACACGCAGCCCACCCGTGCCACGTGTAACTGGCCTAGACCAAAGGTCAAGCTGTCGTCGCAATTTGTCGCGACTGGGTGACGCCGCGCGCCTGGAATCCGCACTTCCTGTGTCGGCGGAGAAATCGCGCCAACGTTGCCCGGTTACGCGTCCGTCCTGTCCACATTTTGCAAACGAGGCATTCCGCCAGCCATCCTACAGGATGGCATCCATCCTTCGGCGCGGGAGTTCTCACACCAAATAGCGGAAATATCGAAATGTGCGGCGGATAGTGTTCACCTGTCGGGAGTCGTATGTCGGACTTGATCACAAACCCAGGGATGTCAGTCGGATATTGATAGGTACGCATGAGACTGTCGCTCCATTGATCGGCTACTGGTGCCACTCGCACGCTGCAATCTCTTTTCCGTGAGAGCAAAAGCGTGCCCATCGAGACACCTTCATTTTCAGTTCCGGAGTGGCCTCAGGCGTGTACCGCACCTCGCGCCAGATCTCTTCGCGACACCAATCATCGACGCGGCAGTGCAGATCGGTTGCCACGCGCAGGTCACCGCGCGGTTGCCCAAGTACGCCGGCGTGATCATTCGAAAAGCTGTTCGGCGGTAGTCACGCGATCATCACGCACACCTGTCGAGGCTCGTCGGCGAGGTCGCGCGGTACATCCACGATCGGGTCATTCACGCCTTCGAGAGAGCCGCACTCCGCGGCCAGTAAACCGTGCCACCGGACTTTGCAGTCTTGCCGGGAACGCGGACAACGTACGACACATGATCGCGCGCAGCGCCGACACCCGCACCGCGGAAAAGCCGCTCAAATCTGTCGCGGTTTGGTCGACTACCGGCCGGCACGACTTCCTCGATCGAACCAGTCTTCACGGTTCTGTATCCGCCGGACTGACTCGTCCAGGTCACCATGTCACCTACTTTGAACTCCGCTTCCATCGATGATCGCCCCTCAAAAATCGCAGGTGGAGTAGGTCAGCGATGCGACTTGACGTCGAATGACCATTATCCGAGTTCACCCGCGATAAGCAGCTTCCGCACCGGTGCTCTGGTGCTTTTTGGTTACGCTATCGCCGTCACCTGCGATGTGAATCGACTTGCCCGCGGATTCGGCGATCGCCGGCATCCCAAGCCGACTCGAGTTCTCGGCATGAACTGCAGACGCCAAGACCGGCCCCACGGTCGACCCGGCGCCAGTGGCACGGAGCCCCCTCCATCTCATCAATACATGCATTGCTGTCCGTGCACCCGCAGGCGATGCACGTCGCTTCACGTGGCTGCGTCAATTTCCGGACTTTCGAATTCGCCATGATGGCTCTGCCTCTCAGATCCCCGATGAACACCTAGTCTTCTATACCTCAACGAAATTCAGAAATGAAATCGACTCTCTCGGGGCGGAGCGGTGGAACGGCCATCGCGGTTCTCCCTTCCGTCATGGACAGGACTGCCGTCTTGGATACCGCGGAGCCGATCCACTGGATCTGCCGTCGCTCCGCGCAAGGTGGCTGGTTCCCTAGCAGACGATCGCTATTCTTCGCATCGGACGGGGGCTGTTGAAATCATCCGATGTGAGTTCGACATTCAATGTTGCGAGGTCGGCGACATAGAGGGTGCAGATTTCTCGCGGTAGCGCTCCGGGCCACGTCCTTTCGTCTCGATGGCCGGCCCGAACTTGCCGCGACAGGACCAGAACTCGGGCCGTGCCGGTCGGCGGAGCGCCGCTAGGCCATTTGCCGGGTCGCGGTGTCAGCGATATCGTGACAAGCCACGAATTGCCTGTCCGTCGGTGAATACGCCCTTCTCGACAGTTTCCTTCGGCATACTAATAATGGCGTTGCATACACTGGACGCAAGAAAAACGGTGCAGGTGGCAATCCGCAGCTCAAAGAAGGTTGGAGGAATGACATTCCACGCGATCACCGCGGCAATCATCACGGCAACAATGCCCGCCGCGTACATCCAGATCCGCTCTTGTCTGAAAATCGGTAGGTAAGCGAAGTCCACGCGCCCGCCGAGGGGAAGTATGCAAAGGACGATTCGCTTGCGAGAAATTCTCGGGTTCGCGAAGCGGTAAATCGGGATGCAGGATCCGAGGCGTAATCTAACGATCGGCACACCGAGTCGCATCCCCACGAACGCGTGTCCGCCTTCATGAATCAAAGCTTCTGCGTAGAGAGTAACGTAGAGTACTAGAGCGAGCCTGGCTGATTTCCACCATGGGTAGATATCCAACCGGTCGACGATGCAGGCCTCGGCGAATAGGATGACAAGCGCCACTGAGCTGCAGAAAATTTGTCGTTTCGTCATGTCGTTCCTACCCGATGACACTTAGGTCAACGGCGGCAGCTTGTAGCCGCGGCGCGTACACTCAGCAACGAGCGCATTGTGAATGGCAACCGGCATCGAATCCCTCGCACCAGCGGGAAATGTTGCTATACGTCGATCGACGATGGCGGTCATCTGCTCTAATGAATCACTCTTCAAACACGCGTCAAACAGCGCTGCCGTGCGACGTTGATGGATGCGATCTGCGTCGAGGATGCCCGCTACGTACCACGCGCGGTCGTTGTCGGGCAGCATAGAGTAATTGCCCGCTGTGATGAACTGCGGGACGCTACCATCGATCGGCGGCGCCGCGGCGGTGTTCGCGGTGACGGTGGGTGCAAGCAGGAGAGTCGTGAAGGTCTCTGAACGCATGCCGTTTCTCCACTTCTTTGAGAGAGATTTGTGGAAGGCTCCTTGTCGATTCTAACCCAGGCCACGCCTACGAAAATCGGTTGGTCCCAGAGACGAAGCCTGTGAAATTTCGCAATCTGGCCGCATAAAAAGAAAAATCCCGCCGGCGCACACCCTTTGAGAGGGGCATGCACACGGCGGGCACGTTGTAGCTTGTAGATCACATGCTTGGAGACAGCGCAACGGCAACAGGCGCCTTAGAGTGAGCTTCCATGTAACGTTCGACCCATTCTCCACGCTTCGACGGTTGGAAGTCCATGTCGATCTGATGGTTCCGCTTGACCCATTCCTTGACCACTTCGATGTCCGGGAAGGCCTTGCGTCGGCCGAGAGCGACTTCAGCGATGTAGCGCGCGCGGGTTACGAAGTCGACATTGTCTCCATCGATCGTCCTGAACGAGATTTCTTGGCCGAGACCATCCAGACACGCGGCGATTTCCGCGAGTGCTGAGCGGAGGCTTGCATTGGCCAGACGGATGTTACCGAGTCGTGCCGAGAACTCCTGATCGGACTGTGCTTCCTGGTCGTTCTCCAGCTGTTTCCATTGAGCGAAACCGTATTGCACCTTCAGATCTTCCGCATGAGCGTTTGCCCGTTCAATCTGGGCAGAGTCCACACGAAGCCGGTTGTTCAGTGCAACTGCTTCCTTTTCGATTGCCGCTCCGGTCATTGGATGAACGGCACCGCCCTCCAACTGTCGAGTGGCTTCGGCTACGAGAGCTGGATTCAGACCCATGCGCTCACCGACGAGAACCATGACCGCGTTCGCATCGCCATGCGTCATCGGCTTGACCGGCAGTTTCCCAGCCCCCACACCATGCTCACGCCTCCGGCGAATAAGGCTATCATCGTCCTTGTACGGGGGGAGTTGCGGTTCACCTGCCGCGCCCGCTGCCCACGTTGGAAATCGATCGATCTCGACGAAGTCGAATGCGTGCGGGTCGGTGTGTACGTTGTTCTCGACGAACAATGCTTTGGCGAGATCTCCTTTCTCGTCCGAGTTCGCGTCCCGCCAACTTTCGTAGCCCCTGACCTGCGCGGCGACCAGCATGTTGTTCGCCACGTCGACGAGGACGCGACACTTAACCTCCATCCGCCCGTCCTCGTTCCACGACCAGGTGTGATCCCACTCGCCAACGAATATGCGTGCCTTCGGAAGTTGGTCGCCGCCTGTCCCCGACCGTTTCGGATCTACATCCGGTACACGTTGATAATTTGATGCAGGAAATTCGCCCAAGACACTCTTTGCCGCCTCAACTGCCTTAATTCCCCGAGTCCCGAGTGGCGTGTACTCCACCGCCTGCACCAGATCAGCGGTGGCCTTGACAAGGTGGGTGACGTGACTGGCAAGTTCTTCGCGGCTGACTTCGTATGCCTTCCCGACAGCGGCACCCATATCGAGCGCGTCGAAGATCGTGTGCTCACTATCGACAAACGTCGGCGGCACCGTAATTTCGAGAAAGCGCGTGATCGGTGATTCCGGCAGTTTCCCGTCCTCCGAAATAATCTCATTGGGTTCTGAAATGCAATTGTTGTGGCCCGCCCATTCCCTGGCCGTCGTCAACGCAGCATCCAACAGAGCCCGCTCGAGAGGCGCCGGATTGTCGAAATCCGCTCCGGCCGGAGCGAAGAACACCAGGTCACGGCCCTTGATCAACGATACACGATGCCGCTCCTCTTTCACGACGCCCCACCCGTTGATCCGCTCGGAAATTGCATCGGACCGTAAGCGATCGAATAACGACGCCCTTGTGTAGAAATCGCTGCACTCTGATGCTACGTGTCCACGTGGACAGCTGGCATCAGAGTGTATGAGTGAAAAACAAGACTTGCGTAGCCGACTGGTTGTTGGCCGAAAACGAGATGGCCGTCGAGAATACGACGATGCTGCCCGCGACGAGTTGGTGCAACTTTGTCTGCAGCCTGGTGTGTCGATAGCGCGAACGGCAATGGAGCACGATCTAAATCCAAATCTGCTGCGCAGCTGGGTCGCCCGCCATCAAAAGATACAGGCCCAGATCGAGCACGATCGGGTAGCTCGGTCGCCTGCAATTTCCGACGGCGTCACAATCGATATTCCCAATACATCACCAGCATTCGTGCCAATCGCGTCGATTTCCGCATTGCCGCCAGCACTCCCGCCTGATCCACCACCTTTGGAGAAATCGATGGCGCTCTCCTTGCATGTGCGCCTGTCCAATGGTGTCGAATTCGATCTTGGCGAGGCGGGCGTCGATGAACTGGCCACGGTGATCCAGATGCTGGGGAGGCTGCCTTGTTCCGGTTCGACGAAGGGCTGAAGGTCTACCTGCATCGCGACCCGGTCGACTTCCGAATGGGCATCAACGGACTGTCGATTCTGGTCGAACAGGCGATGCGTCTGAACCCGATGACCTCGGCGCTGTTCGTGTTCGGCAATCGCCGTCGTGATCGCATCAAGATCCTTGGCTGGGGTGGCAACGGCTTCTGGTTGCTGCTCAAACGACTCGAAGCCGACCGCTTCATCTGGCCGAACGGAGGAGACACAATCACGCTCAGCGCCGAACAGTTGCACTGGCTGCTCGACGGCATTGACCTGGCCGTGATCCAGAAGCATCCCCAGCGATATTACGCGCGGATGAGCTGAACACCACGCAGGTGGCATGGTCTAATCGGCCATGCCGAATAGACCCGTCATGTTGAGCGCGGAGGAGTACGAAGCGCTGATTGCCGCGAGCGCCGAACGCGATGCGCTGCGTGGTGAGCTTCGACTCGTGACGGCCCAGCGCGATCTGGCCGAAGAGAAGCTGCGGGCCTACAAGCACGAACTGTTCGGCGCCTCTAGCGAGGCGCGCCATGCCGACCAACTCGGCTTGTTCAACGAAGCTGAAGCATTGGCCACCACTACCAATGCGCCCGCGCGCGAGGACGCGCCCGGCACGTCTGTCGCCGCCCACACGCGAGGCAAGCGCGGACGCAAACCACTCGATCCGAACTTGCCGCGCGAGGTCGTGCGGCACGAACTACCCGAGTCTGAACGATTCTGCGCGCACGACGGCTATGCCCTCGTGGAGATCGGCGTCGAGACGAGCGAACAGCTTGACGTGATCCCCGAGCAGGTCCGCGTCGTTCAGCACCAGCGTGTCAAGTACGCGTGCCCGTGCTGTGATCTCGGCATCAAGGTCACGCCGGCGCCAGCGCGTATCATCCCGCGCGGGTTGCTCACGGAATCCGCGCTAGCGTGGATCATCACTGGCAAGTACCAGTATGGTATGCCACTGTATCGCCAAACCTCGCTGCTGCGTCGCTTCGGCGGCGACATCTCGTCGAACACGCTGGCCGCCAGCGTGGTGCGGGTGGGACTGGCCACGCAGCCGGTGATCAACCTGATGCGCGACGCGCTGCTCGAATCGGACCTGATCTACGGCGACGAGACAACGTTCCAAGTGCTGAAGGAGCCAGGACGCAGGCCGCAGGCGAAGAGTTACCTGTGGGCGCAGGTCAACGGCTCGGGGCCGCCAGTACGGATGTTCTCGTACTCGCCGGGGCGCGGCGCCCAGCACGCGCAGAAGCTCTATGCTGGCGTGCACCCTGGCACCGTGCTGATGACTGATGGGTACGAGCTCTACAACGGAATCGCCCACGATCACCAGCTCGTGCATCTCGGATGCTGGGCACACGTGCGCCGCGGCTTCATCAAGGCCGAGGAGTCGGTGCCGAAGGCTGCACGCTCGCCGGATCTGCTGGCCACGCGCTTCGTCGTGCTGATCGGCAAGCTGTTCGCGGCCGAGGCGCGCAGCGCGAAGTGGAAACCCGAATGTCGGCGGCGACTGCGTGCGCGATACAGCACCCGCGTGCTCGGCATCATCGAGCGCATGCTGGTCGAGCATCTACCGGGCGTCGTGCCGTCGAGTCTGCTCGGCAAGGCATTGCAGTATCTAAGCGGACAGTGGCCCAAACTGGTTCGCTACGTCGAAAACGGTACCTGGCCGATCTCGAACAACCTGTGCGAGAACGCGATCCGACCGTTCGTCGTCGGACGCAAGGGCTGGCTGTTCTCCGATACGGTAGCCGGCGCACAGGCCAGCGCCAATCTCTACTCACTGGTCGAGACCTGCAAGGCGAATGGCATCGACCCATACCGCTATCTCGTCTGGCTGTTTGCTAATCTGCCGCACGCTTCAACCGCTGACTGAACCGCCCCGGGTTTCGCGGAGGCTCCAACTCTTGAGAGAATGTGAGCCATGAGCAAGAACAACGCGAACAAGTTTTCCCCGGAAGTGCGCGAGCGCGCAGTGCGCCTGGTGCAGGAGTCTCGCAGCGAGTATCCATCGTTGTGGGTGGCGGTCGAGTCGATCGCGCCCAAGATCGGCTGCTCGGCTCAGACGCTGCTGACCTGGGTCAAGCGGCATGAAGTCGACAGCGGGCAGCGCGAAGGCATGACCACCAGCGAGCGCGAACGGATCAAGGAGCTGGAGCGGGAGAACCGCGAGCTTCGCCGTGCCAACGACATCCTGCGCACGGCCAGCGCTTTTTTCGCGCAGGCGGAGCTCGACCGCAAGCTGAAGTCGTAAACACCTACATCGACCGGCACCGGGAGGTCTACGGGGTCGAGCCGATCTGCAAGGTGTTGCAGGTTGCCCCGTCGGCCTATCGGCGCCACGCCGCGCGTCTGCGCGAACCGTCGCGGCGCAGCGACCGTGCCCGGCGTGACGAACATCTGAAGCCACAAGTCCATCGGGTCTGGCAGGAGAACCATCGCGTGTATGGCGCTGACAAGGTCTGGCGGCAACTGAACCGCGAAGGCGTGGCGGTGGCTCGTTGCACGGTCGAGCGCTTGATGCGCGTCCAGGGCCTGCAAGGCGTGCGGCGTGGCAAGCGGCTGCGCACCACCGTCGCCGACGATGCTGCCGTGCGGCCGCTGGATCGCGTCAACCGGCAGTTCCGGGCGGATCGGCCAAACCAGCTCTGGGTCTCGGACTTCACCTACGTCTCGACCTGGCAGGGCTGGCTGTACGTGGCCTTCGTCATCGACGTCTACGCCCGGCGCATCGTCGGCTGGCGCGTGAGCAAGTCCATGACCACGGACTTCGTGCTCGATGCGCTGGAGCAGGCGTTGTACGCCCGGCAGCCCGGCAATGACGGTTCTCTGACCCATCACTCCGACAGGGGATCGCAATACGTCAGCATCCGCTATAGCGAACGGCTGGCCGAAGCCGGTATCGAGCCCTCGGTCGGCAGCCGTGGCGACAGCTACGACAACGCCTTGGCCGAGACGATCAACGGTCTGTACAAAGCCGAACTGATCCATCGTCGTGCGCCCTGGAAAAACCGGGAATCCGTCGAGCTGGCCACCCTGGAGTGGGTCGCCTGGTTCAACCATCAACGCCTGCACTCATCGATCGGCTATATCCCGCCCGCCGAGGCTGAGGCAAACTACTACAACCAACTTGGCAGAACCGCCGACGAGGCCGTTTTACTTTAACCAAACAGCCTCCGCGATACCCGGGGCGGTTCAGACAGCTACGCGGCCCTGCTGCCTTGGGCGTCACCATACAATAACCAACCGACTGGCGAGCCACCGAGTACGAGCCCTTAGCAGTGAACGATGGTCACGCGAGGCCAGCGATTGCGATACTGCTTCTCTTGTACCCGCTGCCGATACGTCGCGACACTGACTCGCTCGGGATTCCGACGAACCACCATGGCGAACAAATCATCCAGCCCATACGGTGCAAGAACCTTGATCGTGTCATCAGGAAGTAGAGTCTACCCGACTGCGGTTGCATACTCTGGCCACGACGCGACGGCGGCCTCCAGCGACTTCAATGGTGGCACGGCGTAACCAAAAGCCGCCTCGAACCAGGTATGAACGGCGGCTTGATTGGTGACCTCCCATGGCAATTGGGGGTGCATCCTGCTTAGATGAGACTGAAACGTTGCGTCGCGCTCTGCAGAAAGATCAGCGCCATCAAAGTACGCAACATCGACGTCACGCAATGCTGACGATGTCTCCAATCCATGCAAAGAGTCCCAGACGAGGTTCCGTACGGCACCAGCACCAATGCACCAGGAGGGTAGATTCAGGGACCGGACTGCAACCAGTGCAGGCCAAAACCATGAAGACTCTCGCGCAAGGGCAACGAGGTGTGCTTCGAAATCAGTTGATGGCATGGGCGAAGAGTCCGCTGGGTAGAGGCGACGATCTGCCGCTGAGCAAACTCGCCGCTCACGGCAAGTCGATCTTAACCGAGTGTGACGCAGATGGAGGAGAGAGGCGTCCTTTACCGACCGCTTACATCGGACCAACCTTTCATTGCAGCCTTGTCACGGATCGCACCGCTTCGGAGATACGGGATGATCACCGGCGATCGCCCGCTCGTATGATTGGAGGCGGCGGAGCATTCCTCGATCCAGGTACCGGACTCCTTGCTTGTCACGTAGTTTCGTGAGTTTAGGTAATCCTCGTCGCCCTGTTCGTCTACAAGCACACCGACGATCTCTTCTGCGTATTCGCCGCGATTGAAATCGGCATGCAGGTTCACACTTCTCTCGGCTTTTGAGATGGCGTCCAACTGCGATGCTGCACTCGGCACGTCGATGGGCACTCGCACGACCGCATACAGGTGCACACGATAGGCCTTCTCTTTCGGTACGTTCACTTGCTGCATTCGCTTCACCTATGGATTTTGCGAGACACGCCCCTGACGGGAAGCGTGTTCCCGCGGGTTGAGAGGCATTGCTCGAGGTGATGCGATCGAGTGACTGGAATGCGCAACACAAGATAGGTGAGGCGTGGATCGAAGGTACCGAAACCTCAAAAATTCCGTTCCCGTAGACCATCGGGTACCATCTCGTGATCTTTCACGCGAATCGTTGGCTCATCTTGACCAGCTCACTAGAAGAACTCCAGACGCAATTGCGCGACTTGAACGCGCGGCTCGCCGATGCGAAACGGGAAGAGAAGCGCGCGGCGCTAGACGCTATTCGTGAACACGTCGCGTTCTACGGGATCACTGAAGAGGAATTGCTCAGTGCCGCGGGCTTTCGGAAGCCCCACAAGGTGCGTACACCGGCCAAGTATTATGACCCGTCGTCGGGCAAGCAATGGTCCGGGCGCGGGCCACGCCCGAAATGGCTCGAGGGGAAGAACCTTGAGGATTATCTGATCGATAGGGTATCGAAGACTTGGTGGCCAGAATAGGACGCGCGGGCAGCGCGCTCGATGTTTCAGAGCCGATCGAGCGGGCCGTTTTAGTAGCTGCCACTCGATCGCCGCTGATCTGCGTTCTTGCCACACGTCACACGCTCTGACTTCCGAGTGGCATCACTGATGGGGTGGTACGTTCAAGCGGGCTTACGCATCGCCTCGACAACGCAGTACGCCCACTTCGCACCATAGTCCACCGAGCCGACGGCATAGCGTTCTCCGCTGACAACATCAGCCATCGTTGGAATGCGCAGACCGAATCTTTGCGCTTGATGCGTCGCTTCGCGAAATACAGCGTCGCGCTCCGCTGCTAACCACTCGTCGATGCTGCGTCCTTTGCGTTTGGTCGCCTCGGCTTGGAAAGCGTGGTAGATACTGCGTGCTGGTTCGTGGAGGGGTTCAAAGATGTCCCGCATGATGTGTCGTGCCCTATCGGTGTACGTGGCCAATATTACATCGTGTCGCCGCAAGTCAAGTCTAGTGGTCCGCTACACCGGAGGCGTCGCTCACCGATCGCTTGCCTCAGAACAGCGCTCCATCGCTTGGCGCGCCTTCGCTAACTCCGCGCCAAACCGGATCGTATCTATGGGCACGTCAATCCCATGGTGCCTCAGAACGGCCTCACGAAAGACACGCCATTCCTCCGCGCCAGCAGGCTCATGTGTGCAAAACAGGCATTGGTCCGCGCCGGCCAGCTGCTCGGTCACGGTTCGATGTACATCGATGCCAAAACGTTTGCTGAATCGGCCGACACATGATCCGTCGTGCCCCGTCACCCACACGGTGTCGCCGGCCGTCGACACATCGATACTGTAAAGTTGGTCCATTCGCTTTCCAATGTTCGGCTATCAGGCCGGTGCGATGGGAATGTTCCGTCCGACGAGTGTTGCCTACGGTTACGTTTCAACCACACCTGGGATCAAGACTGTCATCGAAGATGCACCAGTCCGAGGCCATAGGGTTGTGCTAGACCTTGGCGCGCCGAAAGGCCGATTCCTCGTCCTCCTATTTCGCCGTTCCGTTTTTGCAGTGATGGCACCACACTCCCTTGCTCGCGCTAGCAAGCGCCGGACGACCGCAGTGTGGACAAGGGATAGTGATCGCGCCGAGATTCACGATGACCTCACCTACCGAATTTCTCTGTACATTGCCGGGCCGCCAATCAGACCGACGGCTGTCAATGCCTTCCGCTCATAGTTACGCGGTTCCTTTCGCACTTCGTACCCCTCCTCATCGTGAGGGAGGCGCCGAATATGTTCGGCCACCGTCGCAACTTCATCACGTACGGCAGCAAGGTCACGCATGACTAGATCCGCGGGCAATTCGCGGAGGCACTCAAGCAGTGTTGCCATAGCCTATCTACGCCTTTTGAATATTGAAGTTCGCGGCAGCATATACCGCGTTGCAGTTCCAGACCTCGACGTCGTCTCGATAAAAATGAGCCCAGCCCGCTTTCACCTTGACTCGGGCGCTCGGGAAAACCGGGCTGTGTCCGTTCGCTGCCGCGGACAGCAGATTGCGCTCGCGACACGTCGCGAGATACTCGCCGTCAGGCAAAGCATCCTTGTTCATGAATGACCTCACTTCTCCGGCTTGCCGGATGTCGCCCGACCTGCCTTCGTGGGCACCATTAAGTGTTTCGGAGGCTGTCAGGAACATCGGGTGGAATTCCGATGCCGCAGTGCGTCAGATGACGCCAACTTCGACTGCGGCGGCAACCGCCTGGGCAAGCGCCTTATCCCTTTCGGTCGGCATGTTGACGGTCGGATTGCCGAGGTGCTTTCGCAAGTCAAAAGACACTGGACGGTGCCCCTCCCACCACGACAGGGCGGCCTGCAATACTTCCTGGTGGCGCTCCCGTTGAATTGCAATGTTGACTGCCATGGGATCGTTTCCTTCAAGAAAGATGCTAAACAATTTCTACTTTCTGTGAACCAGAATGGCCTCAGATTTTCTACACGATAATCCGAATAGACGTTTCAGCTTCGCACCCCACTCTGTTCGTATTTGTTGCGGAGTTCGAGTTTCCGCTTCTCCTTGCGACGTCGCTCTTGTCGCGATTCCTCGGTCGGAATGATGTCGCGCTTTACAGCCAGTGTCGCGTCGTAGCGCTCGATCTCCGCCACCAGCGTTATCAGTTCCTTCAGTTCTGCTTTAGCTGTTGTGAACATACCCTTTTCCTCTTTACGCGGCCGTCACCGCCGCAAGTTTCTTCCGCTCGCGGATACGCTTCGCTTGCGCCTTCTTGACCGCATCCTTGGCCGATTCGGCCTCAATTTGCCAGACTTCGCACTGCGCATAGTCCGGTGCGGTCGGCTTCCCGCCATAGCTCCACGAGCCATTCGGAAAGCGCACGACAGTCCACATTCGTGTCATTGCTTTTTTTCCAGGTTGTCGACTTCTGCAGTATTACTTGATCAGCTGCATCCCGGTGACCTTCGACGCCGCGACGTCGAAAGTTGCCGTGTACTCACATTCGGCAACGTGTCCGGAGCGCGCGATCAGACAGTCCGCAAAATCCGCTTTCGGAGAGGCAGCGAAGACGCGAAGGGCTTTTCGTACTGAACCGCCCCGGGTTTCGCGGAGGCTCCAACTCTTGAGAGAATGTGAGCCATGAGCAAGAACAACGCGAACAAGTTTTCCCCGGAAGTGCGCGAGCGCGCAGTGCGCCTGGTGCAGGAGTCTCGCAGCGAGTATCCATCGTTGTGGGTGGCGGTCGAGTCGATCGCGCCCAAGATCGGCTGCTCGGCTCAGACGCTGCTGACCTGGGTCAAGCGGCATGAAGTCGACAGCGGGCAGCGCGAAGGCATGACCACCAGCGAGCGCGAACGGATCAAGGAGCTGGAGCGGGAGAACCGCGAGCTTCGCCGTGCCAACGACATCCTGCGCACGGCCAGCGCTTTTTTCGCGCAGGCGGAGCTCGACCGCAAGCTGAAGTCGTAAACACCTACATCGACCGGCACCGGGAGGTCTACGGGGTCGAGCCGATCTGCAAGGTGTTGCAGGTTGCCCCGTCGGCCTATCGGCGCCACGCCGCGCGTCTGCGCGAACCGTCGCGGCGCAGCGACCGTGCCCGGCGTGACGAACATCTGAAGCCACAAGTCCATCGGGTCTGGCAGGAGAACCATCGCGTGTATGGCGCTGACAAGGTCTGGCGGCAACTGAACCGCGAAGGCGTGGCGGTGGCTCGTTGCACGGTCGAGCGCTTGATGCGCGTCCAGGGCCTGCAAGGCGTGCGGCGTGGCAAGCGGCTGCGCACCACCGTCGCCGACGATGCTGCCGTGCGGCCGCTGGATCGCGTCAACCGGCAGTTCCGGGCGGATCGGCCAAACCAGCTCTGGGTCTCGGACTTCACCTACGTCTCGACCTGGCAGGGCTGGCTGTACGTGGCCTTCGTCATCGACGTCTACGCCCGGCGCATCGTCGGCTGGCGCGTGAGCAAGTCCATGACCACGGACTTCGTGCTCGATGCGCTGGAGCAGGCGTTGTACGCCCGGCAGCCCGGCAATGACGGTTCTCTGACCCATCACTCCGACAGGGGATCGCAATACGTCAGCATCCGCTATAGCGAACGGCTGGCCGAAGCCGGTATCGAGCCCTCGGTCGGCAGCCGTGGCGACAGCTACGACAACGCCTTGGCCGAGACGATCAACGGTCTGTACAAAGCCGAACTGATCCATCGTCGTGCGCCCTGGAAAAACCGGGAATCCGTCGAGCTGGCCACCCTGGAGTGGGTCGCCTGGTTCAACCATCAACGCCTGCACTCATCGATCGGCTATATCCCGCCCGCCGAGGCTGAGGCAAACTACTACAACCAACTTGGCAGAACCGCCGACGAGGCCGTTTTACTTTAACCAAACAGCCTCCGCGATACCCGGGGCGGTTCATACCGTGTCCGCGGCTTCAACGACCAGTTCCTTGGTTGCGATCATCGAATCGATGATGTCCCTCATCTGATTGCGCTCGACGCCATAGCAACGCCCGAGGACCCATACGACTTCGATCAATGCGACTTGCGAAACGTATCCTGGACGATCGGCCGACAGAGAGTCCATTAGCGCCGTCGCTTTCTTCGACTGAACAGCGTCGTCTTGGGCAAAGTAGCGAACCAGCACATTCGTATCAAGGCCGATCATCGAGCGGACGCTCCCTGCTCCGCGATCGCTCGGTTCATGTCCTCAATCGATACTGGGGTCGTCGGCTTCTTCACGATACCCTTGAGCGACGTAAGCGAGCGCGTGGCCGGATAGATCTCATACCGACCGGTCGTTTCATTAAAGCTGAATTCGAGTCGGTCTCCCGATTCCAACCCAAGCTGATTACGTACATCGACGGGGATCGTAACTTGCCCCTTCGACGTGATAGTCGCTGTTGTCATGGCATACCTCCGATACTCCTTACTTTAAGGTAAGGAGGTCCAAAACGCAAGGGCACCCCCGATAGGAACCGGCACCTTTTTCCCATAACCGAGAGTTGCTGTAACCTGTTTCGATACCGTTGCCGACCGGGGAACGAGGGATGTGCTATTCCGCTAAGATCCAAGCCAACTACCGCGAGTACGTACGACTCTACGGCGCCGATGTGGACATCGATACATTTCGGCGCCTGTACGTCGCGCGCGCAGCATCCAGCGACATCAAGATCCCGAAGGCCGTCGACGCCGCGTTTTCCGGTTCCGTCGATGACGGGATCTCAGCCGCGATTGCCGAGTATCGGAGGCAGCGAGTGGTCAAGCTTGAGACAGATCTATTCGAGCAGCGCGCGCGGTTGGCGGCCGCTGAGAAGAAGCTGACCGAGAAGGTCACGAAAAAGGCGACCGAGGACGTCCGGATCGCAACCGACAAGATCACGGCCGCCACGCGCGGGCTCGACGATCTCCGCCGGCATGACCTGCAAGAGCGCGATTCGCGGATATTCCCCGGCTGGTATGCGCCTGTGCTGATCGAAATCGACGGCAAGCGCCTGGTCGTGCCGATGCGATATCGATGCCGCCTGCCAGGCTGGACCGAGGCGGACGAGAAGCAGAAGCCGGGAGTTTATAATGCCCGTTCGGACTCGCTCGGCACGGCCTGGCGCAAGGTTTTCGGCTTCACGCACGGCCTTTTGCTCGTCGACACGTTCTTCGAGAACGTGAAGTGCGACGGCCAGAACGTCGTGCTGCGCTTCGACCCGACGCCCCCACAACACATGCAGGTCGCCTGCCTGTGGACGCGTACCGAGATCCCGGGCGCCGACGACCTGTGGTCGTTCGCGGCGATCACCGACGACCCACCGCCGGAAGTGGCAGCCGCCGGACATGACCGATGCATCTGAATACTATTAGCCGTTAGACGATCGTAACTCGTTGATTGAATGTGGATTTTGACAACGAATAGTTTGCCGCGCGCCGGCCACGTTAATACGATTCAATAATCGTCAGCTATCCTCCGACTGAGTTTCCAGCCATTGTCAAATGCCACGATCCTGAAGTCCCTTCCGGGTATTCGATCCCTAATTCGCCGTTGGACGAGTTCGCTGCCGCTTCCGGCATGACGGAATCGTGTATCGCTACCTGGCTTCAGCCCTACCCGCCTGCCACACGCCAACCGCTTGGACTCCATGACACCGACTGCAAAGCTCGCCTTGCTCACGTTACCGCCCGTGCTGGCGGCCTGTTTCGGCGCCCTCGCGGCCGCTTGGCGAGCGCCGGGCCCGAAAACGTCGAGCGTGATCCAGCATTTCACGGGCGGCATCGTGTTCGCGGCCGCCGCGCTTGAACTGCTGCCCCAAGACCGTGCGCATGCGTTGATTCCGGTCGTCGTCGGTTTCGTGCTCGGGATCGCACTGATGCTCGCGATCAGCGAGCTATCCGGATCGATCGAAACGCGCTTCGAGACAGCGCGGCTGCCGGTGAGCCTGATCATCATCACCGCGATCGACCTCGTCGTTGACGGCCTGGTGCTCGGCATTGCCTTTTCCGCGAGCGACGAAAGCGGCATCATCCTGACCGTCGCACTGACGCTCGAGGTGTTGTTCCTCGCCCTTTCGGTCAGCGCGGCGCTGGCCGCGGCTGGCATCGGCCGCTTGCTGTCGATCGTCGTTCCGGTCGCGCTCGCGGCCCTGCTGAGCGTCGCGGCCGTTGTCGGCAATGCGGCGTTCGCCGGGCTGCCGGCGAATATCTATGCAGCGCTGCTGGGGCTGGGCACCGTCGCTCTGTTGTACCTCGTCACTGAGGAACTGCTGGTCGAAGCGCACGAAGTGCCCGAATCGCCGTTCGCGACGGCTTCGTTCTTCATCGGCTTCATCGTGTTCTTCCTGATCGAAGGATCGGTGAAAGTCGGATGAACCGGGCGTAACGGCGCGGCGGTTACCAGGTCGTCGCGCCAGTCGGATAGGTATCGACGATCCGCGTGCCGTTGACCGGCGTGACACCCTCGTCGCGTAACGCGGTCCAGAGATCGATTGCATGTTCGCGCGACTTGCGGCTGCCGTCGTCGGCCAGCACGTTCAGCGCGATCACTTCGTCGCGTGTGGTCAGCTGCAGTTGCTCCTTCAGCTTGCGTGACTGATGCGACGCGGTGCGAACGTCGCCGAGCATGATCCGCGTCTCCGCGACCGCCGAATCGTCTCCGGTATCGGCCGGCACGAACGTCAACCAGCCGTTGTCGACTTCGCATAGCCCGCGCGCAAACCTCGCGGTCCACGCGCCGGCTGGCACGACCGCGAATTCGCAAAGCATCCGCTCGTTCGCGCGGCTGCCGACGTCGTGGGCCGGCGCGTGCGACAGCGCACGTTCCGGCCAGCCTGCCGCCGTCGCGGCCGTCGACATCAGGCACGCCGCCAGCACGATTCCTTTCACGATATTTCGCATCGCCCCTCCTTTTCTTGAATCAACGATCAAAGCACCGCGAAGCGGTTGTCGTGCGCGTCGACCATCGGCATCTTCTCGCCACGATGAACGGTCGAGCGATGAACCTCCTGATTTCGCGCGACGGCGGCCGGACTCGCCGGATAGTCGTGATTCGGGCTCGGGATCACGCCGTCGTGGCGCGCACGCACGAGTTCCTGAAACACTTCCTGGCGGCTCTTCGGCTGCGCGGCCACGGCCTGCGAGAAGGCGGCAATCGACAGCGCGACGGCGGCAATGCCGATCAGCGGACGCGGAATGTTCATGGGGTGGGCTCCTTACTGGAATTCCGTGACAGGAGCCGTCACTTTGATCCCGCGGCGGTGCGGATGCGTGACCGCTTCATGACGCTTTCGTCACCGTCCGCGCATCTTGTACATCGCAGTACGAATCGAAATCACCGCATGTTTCCGCACGCATGACACCGCGATGACATTTTTCTCATTTGTCCATCACCTCCACGATCCGAACGCTTTCCAGAATCGCCACCGCAATCGCGATATTCCGGCCCGTCGCGACACAAGTTCGGCGCCGGCATCGAACGATGCACGAAACGATCACCTTCAACTTCAGGAACACACCATGAATAATCCGGTTCGACTCGTCATGATGTCGGGAGCGCTGCTGACGACCGCGCATGCTGCGCATGCCACGGAAGTGATGCTCTACGGCTTGTTCGATACTTCGCTTACGTATGTGTGGAATGCCGATGCGCAAGGCAAGAACCTCGTCGGCCTCGGTAACGGGAACCTGCTCGGCAACCGCTTCGGCGTGAAAGGCGCGGAGGATCTCGGCGGCGGGCTGAAGGCGATCTTCACGCTGGAAAACGGCTTCAACCCAAACACCGGCGCGCTCGGGCAAGGCAACCGGATGTTCGGCC
Source organism: Burkholderia sp. MBR-1 (assembly GCF_013822785.1). Taxonomy (NCBI): domain Bacteria; kingdom Pseudomonadati; phylum Pseudomonadota; class Betaproteobacteria; order Burkholderiales; family Burkholderiaceae; genus Burkholderia; species Burkholderia sp. MBR-1. Next base: position 230,158 of record NZ_CP053612.1, on the reverse strand, counting down.
GGCAGGCGTTCGTCGGGCTGGAAAGCGCGCGCTGGGGGACGCTGACGATCGGCCGCCAGTACGATGCGCTCGCCGATGTCGCATGGCCGATCACCGGCGATTTCTACTTCGGCAGCGTGTACGCGACGCCCGGCGACGTCGATAACTACGACACGTCGTCGCGCACCGACAACGCGGTGAAGTACACGTCACCCGTGGTCGGCGGCTTCCAGTTCGTCGGCATGTACGCGCTTGGCGGCGTAGCCGGCAAGAGCGGCGCCGGGCAAACCTGGTCGGCCGGCCTGTCGTACAGCAACGGCCCGTTCGACGCGGCAGGCGGCTACTACTACGCGGCCAACCGTTCATCGCTCGCCAATGGCATCCGGACCGGGTGGAACGGCACATCGGACGGCACATTCGACGGGTCGCTCGTCAACGGTGGCTATATCTCCGCGAAATCGATCGGCATCGCGCGCGGTGCGTTGCGCTACACCTTCGCGCCGTTCACGGTCGGCATCGACTACAGCAATGCGCAGTACAAGGCCGATGCGACGTCGGCCTTTCGCGGCACGCAGAAGTACGACACCGCGCGCGGATTCTTCAACTATCAGACAACAGCCAGCCTGCTCGTCGGCGTCGGTTACAGCTACACGAAGGCGCGCGGCGATACGAGCGCGACCTACCATCAGGTGTCCGCCGGCGCCGACTACGTGCTGTCAAAGCGCACCGATCTCTATGCAGTCGGCGCGTGGCAGCGCGCGAATGGCGAACAGCGCACGCTCGACGGCGGCACGCAGCCAGCGCAAGCGTCGATCGGTTCCTACGGCTACGGTGGTACGCGCACGCAGGGCATCATCAATCTCGGATTGCGCCACCGGTTCTGAATCACGGCGATCAACCATGCGGGCCGTGTGACGAAAATTTCATGTTCCGATCAACTTCGCGATGTGTCGTGGCGCTACGATCGGAACGGTGGCGGGCCCTGCCCGCTCCCATCCACGCAGCGGGTCGCTGCCACACGGCACGATCACGCATTGGGCCCGGACTCATCGAGTACCGGGCTTTTTTTTGGGCGTTCGACGATCACGGCCTGGAATTAGACTGCGGGAACAGGCATGGATGCGTCTTAACATGCATGTTCGGATTACCGCAGCGATGCCCGGCGTAGTCTACCTGCTCGCCCGGCATCAGATTGGCCGGTGCCGCCTTGCGGGCGGCGGCAGTGGTATCGGAACGAGTCGATACGCAGCCCGCGTACAACGGGACGGTCAGGGCTGCGATCAAGGCGAGGCGAATGGCGGGACGAGGCAATTTCCGGTCCGGAATGAAGGTCTGAACGACGCCGCCCGCGATCGATGCGGCTGTCGCGATCGGCACGAATGCCGCCGGCGCATCGGCCAACGGCGGGCTTCATGTTCCGCTTCCCGCTCATCGCATCCGTGACGCGAACATGACGATTGCGTCATATCGACCGAGTCCGTCCAGTACATCCCGCACCTCGCAATCTGACGCATTTTTCATCTCGCTATCACGATCACGCACGGCTGCTTTCGCATACTGGGTCCATGGTTCGCCACCCGGCGGCCCTGATCAAGGAGAGCACTCGATGAAAACGGCAAAACTCGCAGCACTGTTCGTCACCGCCACGCTGTCGCTCGGCATGGCCACGCAGGCCGCGTTCGCCCAAACGCAAACGCAGGGCAAGTCCCGCACGCAGGTGATCAACGAACTGAAGCAGGCACAGCACGACGGCATCGTGCCGATCAACAAGACGCAGTACCCGCCGACCGCCGAGGTCGTCGCGCGCAACAAGGAACTGCACGGGATTTCGGTCCATGGCGGCGAGAAGAAGCCGCAGACCGACAACCACGACGCCCTCGCCGCGAAGTAATGAACCGCAGCCACACCGCCGCCGGCGACGCGCCGCGCGAGGCCGCCTTGCGGCGAACGCGCGGGAGTGTCCGCCCGCGCTGTCAGGTGCTGATGGCGGCCGGCCGTCGCGGAAAGCGCAGCCAGAAGGTCGTGCGGCGGCCCGGCTCGCTGTCGACGCCGCATTCGCCGCCGTGATTGTCCATGATAGACCGGACGATCGCGAGGCCGAGCCCCGTGCCCGACGCCGAATTGTGGCGCGACGGATCGACGCGATAAAAACGCTCGAAAATCCGCCCGACGTGCTCCGCCGCGATGCCGGGCCCCGTATCCGACACGGCGATCGTCGTCGCACCGCCCTGCTCGACGCAATCGATCGTCACGACGCTGCCGCGCGGCGCATAGGTCAGCGCATTCGACAGCAGGTTGCTCAACGCGCGCTGGTACAGCGTCAGGTCCGCATCGACCCATGCGTGGCCGTCGACCTTCACGGTCACGCCTTCATCTTCCGCCAGCGGCTCGTAGTAGCCGGCCACCCGCTCCGCCTCCTCCGCCGCATTCAGGCGCCGCACATCGATCGACGTGCCGGCCTGTTCCGAACGCGCGAGAAACAGCATGTCCTCGATCATCCGCGACAGCCGCTGGTATTCGTCGATGCTTGACTCGATCACGCTCCGGTATTCGTCCGCGCTGCGCGGTTGCGACAGCACAACCTGCGCGGCCGCCTGCAGGTTCGTCAGCGGCGTGCGCATGTCGTGCGCGAGATTCGACGAGAACTGGCTCAGCCGCGTGAACGATTCGTTCAGCCGCGCGAGCATGCCGTTGAACGCATGCTCGAGCTCCTTCAGCTCGCCGGACGTATCGAGTTCCGGCAGCGGATGCGCGAGCCGGCTCGACGACATCTGCTCCGCGCGCGCCGCGAACCGCCGCAGCGGGCTCAGCCCGAGCGCGGCGATGCCGTATGCGATCGCGGCCGCAAGCACCACGCCGAACACCTCGATCACGACGATCGTATAGGCATGCGTGCGCAGCAGCAGCACGTCGGCGCTGCGATCGTACTGCACGGCGACGCGCACCACCGGCGCACCCGCGCCGGCGAGCGGCACGGTCGTCAGCAGATACTGGTGTCTTGCGCCGGGCGGGGCGATGCCGACCGGCACGCGCCCGGCGTTCGTCAACATCAGCGGCGCGTACGGACGGAAGCCGGGCGTGCCGACGAGGCGCGTACCGGCGGCATCGAAGATCGCGAGATCCATGTTCGGATGACCGTGCAACTGGTCGATCCAGATATCGGTGTTGCGCGCGACGTCGGCCGTCGTGCGCGCCTCGGCCAGGTGTGCGCCCAATGCGGCGGAAATACCGGCCATCTGCTCGGCTGCCGTCGTTTCGACACGGTTGCTCAGCGCTTCGTACAATGCGACGCCGCTCGACGCGAGGATCACCGACGTCGACAGGATGATCAGCGCGGTCAGCCGGCCGCGCAGCGTTCGCGGCAGCAGGCGCGCGATCATGCGGCCGCGCCGCCGCGCGCTTCGAGCACGTAGCCCATGCCGCGCACCGTGTGGATCAGCTTCGGTTCGTACGCGTCGTCGATCTTCGAGCGCAGCCGGCGGATCGCCGAATCGACGACGTTCGTGTCGCTGTTGAAGTTCATGTCCCATACCTGCGACGCGATCGTCGCGCGCGGCAGGATCTCCCCTTCGCGGCGCATCAGCAGCCACAGCAGCGCGAACTCCTTCGCGGTCAGCAGGATCGTGTCGCCCTGCCGCGTGGCCTTGCGGCGGGTCAGGTCCAGTTCGAGATCGGCCGCGCGCAGCGTGTTCGAATCGCGCGGCTGGCCGCGCCGCAGGATCGACTTGATGCGCGCGGTCAGCTCGACGAAGTCGAACGGCTTCGCGAGATAGTCGTCCGCGCCGAGCTCGAGCCCCTTCACGCGATCGCCGACGTCGTCACGGGCAGTGAGGAACAGCACGGGCGTCGATTTGCTGCGCCGCAGGTTCTGCAGCAGCGTCCAGCCGTCCTGCCCGGGCAGCGTCACGTCGAGCACGAGCAGGTCGTACTCCTCCGTTTCGGCCTGGTGCTGGCCCGTGATGCCGTCCTCGACCCAGTCGACAACGTAGCCGGCCTCGGTCAGGCCCTTGCGCAGATACGCGCCCGTCTTCGGTTCATCCTCGACAATCAGAATTCGCATCACGCATTACCCTTGAAAAAACCCAGCCGGCGCAGCACGCCCGCGCCGAAGCCGCCGCGCAACGCCGCGCGCCACGACACCGCATGGCTGACCCGGTACAGCACCGGCAGCACCAGCAGCGTCAGCGCCGTGGACGACAGGATACCGCCGATCACGACCGTCGCGAGCGGGCGCTGCACCTCGGCGCCGGTGCCGGTCGCGAACGCCATCGGCAGGAAGCCGAGCGACGCGACCAGCGCGGTCATCAGCACGGGCCGCAGCCGCGTGAGCGCGCCGTCGTGCACCGCGGCGTCGAGCGGCATGCCTTCGTCGCGCAGGTTGCGGATGAACGAGATCATCACGAGACCGTTGAGCACGGCCACGCCGGACAGCGCAATGAAGCCGACCGCCGCCGTGATCGACAGCGGAATCCCGCGCAGCCACAGCGACACGACGCCGCCGCTCAGCGCGAACGGAATGCCGGTAAACACCAGCAGCCCGTCCTTCACGTTGTTGAACATCACGAACAGCAGCACGAATACCATGAACAGCGCGAGCGGCACGACGAGCTTCAGGCGCTCGCTCGCACTTTGCAACTGCTCGAACTGCCCGCCCCACGACACCCAGTAGCCGGCCGGCACGCGCACGTCCTGCTGCAACTGCTCGCGCGCATCGGCGACGAACGAGCCGACGTCGCGGCCGCGCACGTTCGCGCTGACGACCACCCGCCGCTTGCCGTCCTCGCGGCTGATCTGGTTCGGGCCGGGCGCCACGTCGATCGTCGCGAGCTCCGCGAGCGGCACGTACGGCGCCGCCGCGAGCGGCGCGCTGGCGCCGGCGGCCGGCGCGGGCAGCGCGATCGGCAGCCGCTTGATCGCCTCGATGTCGGAGCGCAGTTCGTCGGGCAGCCGCACGACGATGTCGAAGCGGCGGTCGCCCTGGAACAGCGTGCCGGCCTTCTGCCCGCCGACGGCCGCGGCCACCGAGTCCTGCAGGTCGGCCACGCTCACGCCGTAGCGCGCGAGCTTGTCGCGGTCGAGGTTGACGGTCAGCACCGGCAGGCCCGTGGTCTGCTCGACCTTGACCTCCGACGCGCCCGGCACCTTCTGCAACGCGGCCGCGATCTGCTCGCCGGTCTGGTTCAGCACGGCCATGTCGTCGCCGAAGATCTTCACGGCGACATCGCTGCGCACGCCCGAAATCAGTTCGTTGAAGCGCAGCTGGATCGGCTGCGAGAACTCGTACGCGTTGCCAGGCAGCTCGGCGAGCGCTTCCTCGATCTCGCGCACGAGCTGGTCACGCGGCTTCTTCGGGTCGGGCCACGTGTCGGCGGGCTTCAGCATGATGTAGCCGTCCGACAGGTTCGGCGGCATCGGGTCGGCCGCGATCTCGGCCGTGCCGGTGCGCGCGAACACGCGCTCGATCTCGGGAAAGCGCGCCTTCAGCGTCTTCTCGATCGACTTCTGCATCTCGACCGATTGCGACAGGCTCGTGCCGGGAATCCGCAGCGCGGACACGGCCAGATCGCCCTCGTTCAGGCTCGGAATGAACTCGCTGCCGAGCCGCGTCGCGAGCCCGAGCGTGACCAGCACGATCGCGCCCGCCCCGATCATCACGCGCGCCGGGCGCGTCATGAACGCGGCGAGCACCGGTTCGTACGCACGCCGCGCCCAGCCCATCAACCGGTTCTCCTTCTCCTCGACCCGCTCGCCGATGAACAACGCGACGGCCGCGGGAATGAACGTGACGGTCAGCACCATCGCGGCGGCGAGCGCCATCACGACGGTGATCGCCATCGGATGGAACATCTTGCCTTCGACGCCGGTCAGCGCAAAGATCGGCAGGTACACGACCATGATGATCAGTTGCCCGAAGATCAGCGCGCGGCGCGCTTCCTGCGATGCGCCGAACACTTCGGCAAAGCGCTCGTCGCGCGTGAGCGGCCGGCCGGCTGCCGACTGCGCATGCGCAAGCCGCCGCACGCAGTTCTCGACGATCACCACCGCGCCGTCGACGATGATCCCGAAGTCGAGCGCGCCGAGGCTCATCAGGTTCGCGCTCACCTTCGCGTTGACCATGCCGGTGAAGGTCATCAGCATCGACAGCGGAATCACGAGCGCGGTGATCAGCGCCGCGCGGATGTTGCCGAGGAACAGGAACAGCACGGCGATCACGAGCACCGCGCCTTCGAGCAGGTTCTTCTTCACGGTGGCGACGGCCTTCTCGACCAGCACCGTGCGGTCGTACACCGGAATCGCCTTCACGCCGGCCGGCAGCGTGCGGTTCACGTCCTCCATCTTCGCGGCGACGGCCTTCGACACCGTCCGGCTGTTCTCGCCCATCAGCATGAAGACCGTGCCGAGCACGACTTCCTCGCCGTTCGACGTCGCGGCGCCGGTGCGCAGTTCGCGGCCGATGTCGACCACGCCGACGTCCTTCATCCGCACCGGCACGCCGCCGACGTTGGTCAGCACGATGTTCGCGATGTCGTCGACGGTGCGCGCCTGGCCCGGCACGCGCACCAGATACTGCTCGCCGCGCTTTTCGATGTAGCCGGCGCCGACGTTGTCGTTGTTGCGCTCGAGTGCGCGCACGACGTCGGCAAGCGTCAGCCCGTACGACATCAGCTTCGCCGGATTCGGCGCGACGCGGTATTCCTTCACGTAGCCGCCGATCGAGTTGACCTCGGTCACGCCGCGCACGTTGCGCAGTTGCGGTCGCACGACCCAGTCCTGCAGCTCGCGCAGGTCGGTCGCCGTATAGCGCGTGCCGTCGGGCTTGCGCGCGTTGGCGTCGGCCTCGACGGTCCACAGGTAGATCTCGCCGAGGCCGGTCGACGTCGGCCCCATCGCGGGCGCGATGCCGGCCGGCAGCTTGTCCTTCGCTTCCTGGATGCGCTCGTTGACGAGCTGCCGCGCGAAGTAGATGTCGGTGCCGTCCTTGAAGATCACGGTGACCTGCGACAGCCCGTAGCGCGAGATCGAGCGCGTCTGCTCCAGCCCCGGCAGCCCGGCCATCACGGTCTCGACCGGATAGGTGATGCGCTGCTCGGCCTCCAGCGGCGAGTAGCCGGGCGCGGACGTGTTGATCTGCACCTGCACGTTCGTGATGTCGGGCACCGCGTCGATCGGCAGCCGCTGGTAGCTGAATACGCCGAGCGCAGCCACGGCCGCGATCGCCAGCATCACCAGCCAGCGATGCGCAATTGCAAAGCGGATCAGGCGCTCAAACATGTCGGGATTCCTTGAAACGGGGCACGGTCGGCCGCACCGGACGGGCCGCGCGGCCGGTCACCCGGCCGACCGGAAAGCAGGCCGCATAGCGGGCCGCCAGTCGCGCCACGGCGCACGCGTATTGCTGCTCATTCATGTTCCGCGCTCCCCTTGCCGAGCTCCGCCTTCAGCACGAAGCTGTTCGACGCCGCGTATTCCTGGCCGGGCTTGAGCCCCTTGAGCACCTCGGTCGCCCGTTCGTCGCGCCGCCCCGTTTCGACGGCCTGCGCGACGAAGCCCTTCGGCGAGCGCACGAACACCGACGGCGCACCGTCGACGTCCTGCAACGCGTCGCTCGCGACCGCGAGCGGCACGCCCTGCCTGCCGGCGTCGACCGACACGTTGACGAACATTCCCGGGCGCCACACGCGATCCGGGTTCGGCAGCACGACGCGCGCCGGCGCGGTGCGCGTCTGCTCGCCGAGCAGCGACCCCACGTACGCGATCGGGCCGCTCGAACGCGATTCAAACGCGGTCGCGCTCACCGTGGCATCGCGACCGACGCGCACGTCGTTGAGCCGCTGCGCGGGCACCGCCATCTCGGCCCACACGGTCGACAGGTCAGAGATCACGAACATGCTCGCGTCGGCGGCAATCGCCTCGCCGGGCGTCGCATGCTTCTCGACGATCGTGCCCGCGAATGGCGCGCGCAGTTCATAACGGTTCAGCGCGCCCGCGCCGACCGGCGCATTCAGCGCGGCGAGCTTCTGCCGCGCGTTCTGCACGGCGATCTCGGCCTCGCGCAACTGCACCTGCGCCTGCTGGTAATCCTGCTCGGCAGAAATACGCTCCTGCCACAGCGTGCGTTCGCGTTCGTAGGTTGCGCGCGCACCCGACAGCCGGCGCTCGGCCGTCAGCAGCTCGCTGCGGCGGTCGGCCAGATCGGTGCTCGCGATCACGGCGAGCACCTGCCCTTTCGCGACGTTCTGGCCGAGCGACACCGACACCTGCTCGACGATGCCGGCCACGCGCGGCACGACGTGCGCGGTGCGATCCTCGTTGAACTTGATTTCACCGGGAAGCTGGAACGGCGTCGCGATCTGCGCGGGGCCGGCTTTCGCGAGCGCGATCCTCGACGTCGCCAGTTGTGCGTCGGTCAGCGCGATCGCACCGTCGGCGCGCGCGAACGGGAACGACGCGGCGTCGTTGCCGGACTTCACGTCGATCGTCGCATCGAACACGTGCGGCTTCGCAATCGACTGCGCGGACACGAACTTTTGGCCGGCCGCGTCGAATCGCAACGGTTCGTGCGTGCGATCGTAGCGCACCAGCGTGCCGGACACGGTCACGCCCTGGGTCGCCGGCTTGTCGTCGACGAACGGATAGACGACGAGCCGCGCGTCGCCGGGCTTTTCCGTCATCACGATCTCGACCGACAGCTTGCCGCGCTTGAGCACGACACCGCCGCGCGCGCCGACGCCGGCGGCGTCGGTCGGCTGCGCGGTTTCGGCGGCGGTCGGCGCCGACGCGCCGCTGCCGCCCCGCGTGACGGCGAGCGCGCCAATCACGATCCCTGCGCCGCCGAGCACGGCCGCCGCAATAACGAAGATTCTGCTGCGTGACATGATGATCCTCCAGTAAGAGGCGCGCTTATTGCGCGACGGCCGCGAGCGGCGTGCCGACGAGCCGGCCGATATCGGCGCGGGCCGCATGGGCGCCGGCGAGCGCACGGACGTATTGCGACTGGCCCTGGAACAGCGTGCGCTGCGCGTCGAGCACGTCGAGGAAGCTGAACTTCCCGAGTTCGTAGCCACGCCACATCGCGTCGAGCGCGAGGCGCGCGGCCGGCAGGATGTCGGACTTCAGCCGCTGCGCTTCCTGCTCGGCCGCCTCGAAATTCGCGTATGCCTGCGTCAACTCCAGCCGCAGGCGGGTGCGTTCGCGATCGAGATCGGCGTTCGCGCGCTCGGCCTTGTGCGTCGCCTCGAGCAGCGCGCCCTTGTTCGTGTTGAACAGCGGAATCGGGATCGACACGCCGACCACCGCCTGGTTGTTCGGCACGCCGCCGGTGGTCACGCGCTTCACGCCGGCGCTGACCGTCACGTCCGGAATGCGCCGCGCGCGTTCGAGCGATATGGCCGCGTTCGAGCGCAGCATCTCGGCGCGCGCGACCCGCGCGAGCGGCGCATCGTCGAGTTGCGCGGTCAGCGCGGACAACGGCTCGACCGGCGGCACGGTTTCCAGGTCGCCGAGCACCGCAAGCCGGTCGTTGCGCGCCTCGCCCATCACCGCGTTCAGTTTCTCGCGCGCGACCTCGACACGGCCGCGCGCGGTCACGACTTCGATCTGCACGCCGGCCGCCGCGACCTGCGCCTTGGTCGCCTCGACCGGCGACACCTTGCCGGCCTGCGCGCGACGCCCCGCGAGATCCGCCGAACGCGCGGCGATCGCGGCCGATTCTTCGGTCACCTGAAGCTGGCGCTGCGCGGCGAGCAGCCCGTAGAACGCGGCGATCACGTCGGCGCGCACGGCGGCGCCCTGCTCGTCGAGCGACGCGCTGGCCGCCTCCCGGCCGTACGACGCGACGTCGAGCCGTGCGCGGCGCTTGCCGCCCAACTCGATGGTCTGGTTGATCAGCGCGGTGGACGTGCGTTCGGCGCGACTGAAGCCTTCCTGCAGGAACGACACTTCGGGGTTCGGCCGCGCGCCGGCCTGCATCAGCACGCCGGCCGATGCATCGACATCCGCGCGTGCGCCGCGCAGCGCCGGATTGTTCCGGGCCGCGACCGCGAGCGCGTCGGACAACGTCAACGACGACGCAGGAAGCGCATCGGACGGCGGTGCGCCGATCGGCGCGGCGGCGGCACCCGGGGCCGGCCCCGGCGACAGCGATGGCTGCGCATGAGCCGTCGCGGCCATCGCGAACACGATGGCCAGGGCGAGGTTGGGTTTGAGCATGTTGGTCCTGCGGTAACGGTTTGTGACCGATGCTACGATCACGCCGCAGCGCGAACATGACACGGTGATGACGTTTCCGTCATCTTGGGAGAGTCAAGAAAGCACTTCGGAAACCCACGGCTGGGGTAAAGGTTGTGTGAAAGTCTCGCTGCCCATCGATCATCAGATCTTTCTCTGGTACGCGCGCGGCGCCAGTTCCTCGGCCCTTTCCTAGCGCTCGCTGTATCGGTCGACCAGATTTGGGCCGTCGTCTCGGGTAGAGTGAACTTGACTGGCTCCTCCATAACGTCAACGAGCCGATCGTAATGGGCCGACGGCTTCGTCCGCCCTGCTTCGTCGAATTCCGCGAACGCCTTGGCCGACGACGACTGGTTCGGGATCATCAGCATGCGCATCCAGCCTCAGAGCATGCGCATCCGGTTTACAGCGTTGAACGACTGAGATCCGCCGCCCACCTGCATCACCGCGAGCGTCTTGCCCTGCTTCGGCCGCACCGCGCCGACCGACGAAGGAATCCAGTCGATCCGTGATTTCATGATGCCGGTCATTGCGCCGTGCCGTTCCGGCGAGCACTACACTATGCCTTCCGCTCACGTCACCACCCCGCGCAACCCGGCCACCTTCGGGTGGCTCTCGGGTGCAAAATCGGACGAAGGCCGCCCACTTGGATTGAACACGCGTACCCGGCACCAATCGCTGTGAACGGCGGCGCAGCTTCCTCGACCGGCAAGCAGCTGAACAAGCGTTCATGCAGGGAGCCGTGCAGAAGCACGAGCCGGGGCGGATGGGTCGACGGTGGCGTCGGCCGCGCCTTCCGGCACGAGGATCAGCGTGGTGTCGAACTGAGGCGGGTCGTCCAATTGTTCAGACGCGCTTGCCCTCCGCATCGGTTACGACTCCGCCGCCTTCCTTGGTGCACGGACCTCTCTGCGGGTAGGCAATCGTCGGTCAGGTCACCGGTACCGTCCGCGGTCTGCATTAACTGAGGTCGGACGGAATTCGTGGAGGCCAACGGGTTAAGCAGCGATCTGATTCAAATAGAAGCGCTGCGTGAACGCGACAGGCGATTGGTAGTTCAGACGCGCCTGCGTGCGCTGCCGGTTGTAGAAGATTTCGATGTATTCGCTGATCGCCAGGCGCGCCTGCTCGCGCGTGGCGAAGCGTTGATGATAGACCAGTTCATTCTTCAGCGTTCCCCAGAAGGATTCGATGGGCGCGTTGTCGTAGCAGTTGCCACGGCGGCTCATCGACGCGCGCATGTCAAACTGGCCGATGAGTGCTTGATAAGCCAGCGCACAATATTGCGACCCACGGTCGCTATGATGAATCAGGCCCGCCGGCGGTCGTCGGGTTGCGACAGCGCGAAACAGTGCCTGCATGACCAGATTTTTCGTCATACGTTCGCTCATCGCATAGCCGACGATTTCGCCGCTGTACAGGTCCTTCAGGCCGGCAAGATACAGCCAGCCCTCGTCGGTCGCGATATAGGTGATGTCACCGCACCAGGCCTGATTGGGCGCGGTCACTGAGAAATCCTGGTTCAACAGATTCGGCGCGACAGGCAGGTCGTGCTTCGAATTCGTCGTGGCCTTGAACCGGCGTTTCTGCTTGCAGCGCAGTCCCAGTTTTCTACGCAGTCGCCTGATCCGGTGCACGCCGATTCGCACGCCACGTTCATCGAGATGTTGCTTCAGGCGCTCGGGCCCGAAGCTTTCCCGAGTTCGCTGATGTGCCGCAAGTACCTCCGCTTCCAGGCGAGGCTCCTGCTGCGTTCTTTCGGACGGCCCGCGCTTGCGCCACGCATAGTAGCCGCTCACCGATACACCCAGCACGCGGCACATCGGCGGCACGGGATAGTCCTGTCGCATTTGTTCGATCACGCCGTACTTCACCGCGACTCCTTCGCGAAGTACGTCGCGAACTTTTTTAGCAGATCGCGCTCCATTTTGACCTCGGCCAGTTCGCGCTTGACCTGCGCCAGCTCGGCCTCCATTTCCGTCAGTGGCCTCTGGTGCCGGCCGACATCTTTCAGCTTACCGGCCTTCGCCGCGCGCACCCAGTTTGCCAGCGTCTTGATTGGGATCGACAAGCGCCGGGAAGCTTCCGATACCCCCACACCTTCGGCCAACGCCAACTTGACCGCTTCGTCGCGAAGCTCCTTCGTATAGACCGCTCTTGGAATTCGATTCATCCATGCCTCCGTTTCTCGATTTTACGAAACGTTGGCTTCCATTTTTTCCGACCGGCCTCAAACTACCCTGGCTCACTGTCTTCGGAAGGCATGGCGGTCCCCCCTCCCATTGTTTTAACGTTACGTGGCAGGCTCAGCTGCCGTGGCACTCTTGTCGAAAGGCTTGTAGGCCAGCAACCGCAGCGCGTTGGCAACCACGAGCAAGGTAGACCCCTCATGGAAGATGACCGCCGTACCGATGTTCAGCCCTAGCACGGTTGCCGGAATCAGCACCGCCACGACGCCAAGACTCATCCACAGGTTCTGCTTGATGACGCGGCTCGTACTTCTCGACAGGCCCACAGCGAACGGCAATTGCGCCAGATCGTCGGCCATCAGTGCCACGTCGGCGGTCTCCAACGCAACATCGGAGCCTGCGGCACCCATCGCGATGCCCACGGTCGCGTTAGCCATGGCGGGTCCATCATTGACGCCGTCTCCCACCATCGCCACCTTGCCGTGCTCGGTGCGCAGTTTCTTGATCTCCTCGACCTTCTGCTCGGGCATAAGGTCTCCTTGGGCCTCGGTCAGGCCAACGGTTTGCGCAACGGCCTCGGCCACCTTCTGGCTGTCGCCGGAAATCATAATTAGCCGCTCGATGCCGAGTTTCCTGAGTTCGCCCATGACTCGGCCAGCGACGGGGCGCGGCGTGTCCATGACGCCGATCACGCCCAGGAAGCGCGCTCCCTTGCGGATGATCATCGTCGTATGTCCGTCGGCGATGAGTTTCTTGTTGGCCTCGTCGATGTCATCAGGGACGGTTGAATCAGACAGCTCCCTGAACAGAATCGGCTTGCCGATGTGGACAGTCTCGCCCCCTAACTGAGCCCGGACACCGCGCCCGGTGATGCTTTTGACATCCACAGCCTGCGGCAGATCGGTCTTGTCTCGCAGCCGTTCCTTCGCCCCGTTGACAATCGCCGCGGCGAGCGGGTGGTCGCTGTGTTCTTCCACCGCCAGCGCCACTGCCAGCAGTTCGTGCTCAGGCACGCCTTGAGCTGGGACCACCTCGGTGAGCTTCGGCTTCCCCTCGGTCAGCGTGCCGGTCTTGTCAAAGGCAATTGAGGTTAGCGTGCCCAGGTTCTCCAAAGGCCCACCACCCTTGACCAGCACACCGCTCCGCGCGGCGCGCGCTACGCCGCTGAGAACTGCACTGGGCACTGAGATTGCGAGCGCGCAGGGGCTGGCAGCCACCAACACGGCCATCGCCCTGTAGAAGGTGTGGGAGAATGGCTCATCGATAACAACACCAGCGCACAGCAGCAGACCGACCAACACCAGCACTGATGGCACGAAGATGCGCTCGAACTTCTCGGTGAACTGCTGTGTCGGCGAGCGCTGGGCCTCCGCCTCAGTGACCATCTTGATGACGCGCGCCATCGTCGACTGATCGGCCTTTCGGGCGACCATGATATCCATGGCGCCCGCGCCGTTGATCGTGCCGGCGAAGACGCGGCTCTCAGCCGCTACGCCCTCGAAGCGCCCGATTGTGATTCGGCCATCCTCGACGGGGCGCTTGTCGACTGGAACACTCTCGCCCGTGACCGGTGCCTGATTGACGCTGGAAGTGCCAACGACCACAACACCGTCCGCAGGCAGCCGCTCGTTGGGCTTCACGACGACGACGTCGCCTACTTCCAGCTTCTCCAGTGGCACAACCTCCGTCCCGGAATCGCGCCGCACCGTGGCCGTGTCAGGTGCAAGCTTGGTTAAGGCCTCGATGGCACGCCGGGCCCTACCCATGGCGTAGTGCTCGAGCGAATGCCCAAGGCTGAAGAGGAACAGCAACAAAGCGCCTTCTCCCCAGGAGCCCAGAGCCGCGGCACCCGCAGCCGCTACGAGCATGAGCGTGTCGATCTCGAAACGCTTGGCACGCAGGTTCTCGATGGCTTCTTGGATGGTGTAGTAGCCGCCGAAGAAGTACGAAACCACGTAGCAGTGGGTGGACAGCCATTCAAGACCGGTGCCGCGTCGCCCCACGAGCCATCCAGCCATCAGGAAGACTCCGGACAAGCAAGCAAAGATCAGCTCGGTCTTTTCGCCGAACAACCCGCCGTGTCGATGGCTGTGCTCGCCGCCCTCGTCTTTCCCGCAAGTGTGGTTGGCTCGCTGCAGCGCACGGTGGTCATTGGCAGCCGCCTTATGCCCTGCCGTGCCGGAATCTGCGGATGCCTTGCAAGAGCGGACCGCCGTGGTCGGCTGAACAGCCGGCGTTGCCCAATTCACAGAGATATCGAGTAAGGTCAGGCGCTGCGTGAGATCGGACTCGTCAGTGAGGGAACGGTCGTATTCGATGCGGACAACGCCGCTTGGCGATACGTCGGCCTCAATGATCCCACCGAGTGAGCGCAGCTGCTCAGCAACACGCCTGGTGGCACGCACATGCATCGGCGCATTCACTCGTCCCACAATGTGCGCGAAGCGGCCCGCCACAGCGAGCCCTTCAGACCGAATCAGCTCACGCAGCCTGCTTAGTGAGATCACGGCGGGGTCGTAGTGCACACACAACTGCGGCTCTCCTTCAGCCGCGCCAGTGATATGAGCCCCTTCAATGCCAGGCCTGTCCGCCAGCTTGTCTTGCAGGCGGCTCACGCAGCGGTCTTCGGCGCCATATATGTCCGGCAGAACCAACGGCAGATCCAGCCGCAGCTTCTGGATGTCGCTCATGAACGGCTCCATTTTCATACAAATGGCCAGCCGGCCCGGAAGGTTCACCGGCCACCAGGGTGCTCCATCAGCAAGAGAGTCTATCAGTCCGTTCCAATCGCCGGCAAATAGCGCCGGCTGCGCTGCCCGAAGCAGATGCTCCGAGCTGAGATCAGGATACCAATCAATCAGATAGGGGCCGACGTCGCGCGGGTCAGGACGTGAAATTCGCCAACTTCCATTACGTCCAGTCTCTTCCGGTCCGTGACCCGAACGGGTTATGGCGCCCCCCGCGTCTCGTCTAATCCCTCGCTGACAGGTTGAAGGTCGGCCGGGATAAGCACTTATGCGAAGGTTCGCATATTCACGAATCCCGGCGGACCCTCTACTAACTGTTACACGATGGTAAGTCGTTGTTTTGGTATGCACTTCCACTACGAACAGTTTGCCGCTCGCCAACATCGGAGCGCTCTAATTTTTGCCGTAGGTGCCCGCATCGCTCGAGTTTGCGCCCGACAAGGGGCCGCGGTTCGACACTATCAAATCCAGGCATTCCAATGCAGGGCCGAAATATCGACCGATTTCTTTCCTGCTTTCGATATTTCGACTACTATTGAAACATGGAAACAAACCAAACCATTGCCGCCCTCGCGGCACTCGCCCACGAATCCCGGCTCGCCGTCTTTCGTGCACTCGTGCAAGCGGGGCCGGAGGGCATGCCGGCCGGGCAGATCGCCACGCTGCTGGACGTGCCGCCGTCGTCGCTTTCCTTTCATCTGAAGGAACTGGCGCATGCACAACTCGTCACCAGCCGCCAGGAAGGCCGCTTCGTCTTCTACTGCGCGAACTTCGCCACGATGAACGGCCTGTTGGCTTACCTCACGGAGAACTGCTGCGGCGGCAATCCCTGCTCGCCTGCGGGCGCGTGTTCCCCGGTCAAGGAGCAACACTCATGAAGCGCTTCCATGTGCACATCAGCGTGCCGGATCTCGTTGACAGCATCCGTTTCTATTCGGCGCTGTTCGCCGCTGAGCCGACCGTCGTCAAGAGCGACTACGCGAAATGGATGCTCGACGATCCTCGCGTCGACTTCGCGATCTCGCAGCGCGGCGCGGCGCCCGGTCTAGATCATCTTGGCGTGCAGGTCGAAAACGATGCCGAGCTGGCGGAGATGCATACGCGCTTGAACGGCGCCGCGCTGCCGGTCGACGAGCAAATCGGTACGGCGTGCTGCTACGCCCGCTCCGACAAGTACTGGACGGTCGACCCGCAAGGCATCGCATGGGAAACGTACCAGACGCTCGGCGACGTCCCCACCTTCGGCGAATCCCGTAACGCGTCGGCGGCTGAATCGAATGCCGACGCTTCTGCTTGCTGTTCCCCTGCACGCGGCAAGCCGATCGGCGTGCCGGTGAAATCGTCCTGCTGCTGAGGTCCAACCATGAGCGACAAGCCCTACAACGTGCTGTTCATCTGTACCGGCAATTCCGCCCGATCGATCCTGTCCGAGGGACTGATGAACCGCCTTGGCGAGGGCCGCTTCGTGGCGTACTCGGCGGGCAGTCATCCGAAAGGCGAGGTGAATCCGTTCGCGCTGCGCGAGCTGGCGCGTTGGCAATTGCCGACCGAAGGCTACCGGAGCAAGAGCTGGGACGAATTCGCGGCACCCGGCGCACCGGCGCTCGATTTCGTCTTCACCGTGTGCGACAAGGCCACCGGCGAGGTGTGCCCGATCTGGCCCGGTCAACCGATCACCGCACATTGGGGTGTGCCTGACCCGGCCGACGTCGAGGGCTCCGACGAACAGAAACAGCAGGCCATGCACGACGCCGCGCTGACGTTGAAGCGTCGTATCGACCTGCTGCTGTCATTGCCGCTCGCCAAACTCGACAACGTCGCACTGCAAAAGTCCCTGACCGAGATCGGGCAAAAGTAACTTTGGATCGTCAACCCATGACCACGAACGTACTGATCCTCTGCACCCACAACTCGGCGCGCAGCGTGCTGTCCGAAGGGATGCTCAATCATTGGGCCGCGAAGCTCGGCAAGGACGTCCGCGCATACAGCGCCGGCAGTGCGCCGAGCGGTCGCCTCAATCCGTTCGCGCTGGAAGCGCTGACGACCGCTGGCGTCGACGTGAGCGGCTACCGCAGCAAGAGCTGGGACGAGTTCGTCGGCGATGGTGCGCCGGAGATGCGCGTCGTCATTACGGTGTGCGACAGCGCGGCCGCCGAGACGTGCCCGTACTGGCCCGGCAGCCCCGTCAAAGTGCATTGGGGCTACGCCGATCCGTCGAACGCGTTGGGCGGCGACGAAGGCAAGCGACTCGCCTTCGAACTCACGCGCCAGGCGATCGGCTATCGCATGCTGCAGTTGTTGGCGCTGCCGCTTGATCGCATGAGCAATGCCGAACTCCAGACGGCGTTGACCGAGATCTCGCAAAACTGACCATTCGCATGGCGGTCCGCTGAACCGCGCGGCCGCCGACGACTTCAAGACTGAACCCTATCCATGAACACGTCCAATGTCGCCCCGCCGGGCAAGGCCGTCGCAAAGCCTTCCATCAATTTCTTCGAACGCTACCTCACCGTCTGGGTGGCGCTGTGCATCGTCGCCGGCATCACGCTCGGCCAGGTGCTGCCCGGCCTGTTCCAGCAGATCGGGCGGATGGAATATGCCCAGATCAATCTCCCGGTCGGGCTGCTGATTTGGGTGATGATCATCCCGATGCTGGTCAAGGTCGACTTTGGCGCGCTGCATGAAGTGCGTCAGCACGTCAAAGGCATCGGCGTCACGCTCGTCGTCAACTGGCTCGTCAAGCCATTTTCGATGGCGTTTCTCGGTTGGTTGTTCATCCGCCATCTGTTCGCGCCGATGCTGCCGACGGACCAGCTCGACAGCTACATCGCCGGCCTGATCCTGTTGGCCGCAGCACCGTGTACGGCGATGGTGTTCGTGTGGAGTCGACTGACGGGCGGCGATCCGCTGTTCACGTTGTCGCAGGTCGCGCTGAACGACAGCATCATGGTGATCGCCTTCGCGCCACTGGTCGGCCTGCTGCTCGGCATGTCCGCAATCACGGTGCCGTGGGCGACGTTGCTTACGTCCGTCGTGCTCTACATCGTTATCCCGGTGATCATTGCGCAGATCCTGCGTAAGCGGCTGCTCGCGAATGGTCAGGCTGCATTCGATGCCGCGATGGCGAGGATCGGCCCTTGGTCGATCGCGGCGCTGCTGGCCACGCTTGTGCTGCTGTTCGCGTTCCAGGGCGAAGCGATCCTGAAGCAGCCTCTGGTGATCGCGCTGCTCGCGGTGCCGATCCTGATTCAAGTGTTCTTCAACTCGGCGCTCGCGTACTGGCTCAACCGCGCCGTAGGCGAGAAGCACAACATCGCGTGCCCGTCGGCGCTGATCGGCGCATCCAACTTCTTCGAGCTTGCCGTCGCGGCCGCGATCAGCCTGTTCGGTTTCCATTCCGGCGCGGCACTGGCTACCGTCGTCGGCGTGCTGATCGAGGTGCCGGTCATGCTGTTGGTGGTGCGCATCGTCAACCAGTCGAAGGGCTGGTACGAGTGCCGGACCTGACATGTCCACGCATGCACCCCGCCCGCACGCATGGCTGACGCCGTCGCTCGGGCTGACGCAGATCGTCGGCTGGGGTTCCATGTTTTACGCGTACGGCGTCCTGATGCAACCGATGCAGGACGAGCTGGGTCTGTCGAAGCCAGTCGTCGTCGGCGCCTATTCGGTGGCGCTGCTGATCTCGGGGCTGTTGTCCACGTCGGCCGGCAGCATCATCGACCGCGTCGGCGGGCGCGCCCTGATGGCGGGCGGATCGTTGCTGGCGGCGCTGATGCTTGTCTGCTTGTCACGGGTGAATAACGTGGTCGGGCTGTATCTCGTGTGGGCCGGCATCGGCGTTGCGATGAGCGCAACTCTCTACCAGCCTGCGTTCACCGTCATCACGCAGATATTCGGTAACGACTACCGCCGCGCGATCACGCACCTGACCTTGTTCGGCGGTTTCGCCAGCACGGTGTTCTGGCCGCTGACGCAAACGCTGTTGCAGCACGTCGGATGGCGCGACACATGGCAGCTCTATGCCGGCGCGAATCTGGCGATCTGCGTGCCCGTGCATGTCGCGCTGCCAAGTCGTTCACACGCACCGCATGGCGTGACGCCAACGCAAACGGAACAGCCGGCCGCTAACCTTGGCGCTGTCCTGCGCGACCCGGCCTTCTATCTGGTGACCGCGGCGGTCACGCTCAATGCGCTGGTGTTCGCCGCGATGTCGCTGCACATGATCGCGGTCTTGCAGGCGCATGGCATTTCCGCCGCGAACGCGGCATGGGTGGGGGCGCTGGTTGGGCCGATGCAGGTTCTCGGCCGCGTGCTGGAAACGACGATCGGCAAACGCGCGAGCACGCGCCAGGTCGGCATGGCCGCGATGGCGTTGCTGCCGCTTTCGCTGGTCCTGCTCTTTGCGTCCGGGACGTGGCTGCCCGTGTACGTTGTTTTCGCGGCGCTGTATGGCATCGGCAACGGCGTCATGACGATTGTCCGCGGTGCATTGCCTGCGGAACTGTACGGGCGAACCGCCTATGGCGCGATCAGCGGGGCGATGGCGACGCCCGTGCAGATTGCCATCGCCGCCGGTCCGTTCGTTGCATCACTCCTGTATGTCGCCGGGAACGGCTATCCCGGCACGCTATTGGCCCTGGCCGGCATCGGCGCGACAGGTGCGATCCTGTTCCGCTACGCGATCTTGCATTTGCGCCATCACGCTGTCCCTCTATCGAAGCAAGGAATCTCGACATGAGCAACATCACGATCTATCACAACCCGGATTGCGGCACGTCGCGCAACGCGCTGGCCCTGATCCGCAACAGCGGCGAGGAGCCTGTCGTCATCGAGTATCTCAGGACGCCCCCGTCGCGGGAAACGCTGGTCAAGCTGCTGGCCGATGCCGGCCTGACCGTACGCGAGTTACTGCGGGAGAAAGGCACGCCTTATGCGGAACTCGGTCTGGGCGATCCGAAGTGGACCGATGAGCAACTGCTCGACTTCATCGGGCAGCATCCGATCCTGATGAACCGGCCGATCGTGGTTACGCCGATCGGCACGAAGCTATGCCGGCCGTCCGAAGCCGTGCTGGATATCCTGCCGAACCCGCAGACGGGGCCTTTCACCAAGGAAGATGGCGAAGTCGTGATCGATGCGGAGGGCAAGCGTGTCTGAGCAATTGAACGACATGCCGCAGCTCGACGCCACGCTGTTCCGCGTGCCGGACGCCGCTCAATTGCGGCCGGCGACACCGTCGACGCATCCGCCTCGACTCCTGCTTCTGTACGGCTCGCTGCGCGAGCGTTCGTTCAGCCGTCTGCTGGTCGAGGAAGCCGAGCATTTGCTCACGGCGATGGGGGCCGAAGTCCGTGTGTTCAATCCGAGCGGCTTGCCGCTGCCCGATGATGCGCCGGAAAGCCATCCGAAGGTGGTCGAGCTGCGCGAGCTGGTGATATGGTCGGAAGGCATGGTGTGGTGCTCGCCGGAACGACACGGCGCGATGACGGGGATCATGAAATCGCAGATCGACTGGATTCCGTTGTCGGTCGGCGCAGTCCGGCCGACGCAGGGCAAGACGCTTGCGGTGATGCAAGTCAGCGGCGGTTCGCAGTCGTTCAACGCCGTGAACCAGATGCGCGTGCTCGGACGCTGGATGCGCATGCTGACCATCCCGAACCAGTCGTCGGTGGCCAAGGCGTTCGCGGAATTCGACGAAGCGGGTCGGATGAAACCATCGCCCTACTACGATCGTGTTGTCGATGTCATGGAAGAGCTGGTCAAGTTCACTCTGCTGACCCGAGATATCGGCCCGTATCTGGTCGACCGGTACAGCGAGCGAAAGGAAAGCGCCGAGGAACTGTCGAAGCGCGTGAACCAGCGAAGTATCTAGAATCCGGTCCAAGGAGTAAGGATGGAGATCCGCCCCGCCACTGTCGACGACCTAGCGTCGATCGAAACGCTGCTGCGTCAATGTGGCCTTCCCGTCGTTGGCGTCAGCGACCACTTGCGGAACTTCGTAGTCGCGACGGAAGGTTCAATGATGTGCGGATGCGGTGGCCTTGAGCACTATGGTGACGCCGCACTTGTGCGCTCTATTGCGGTAGCTGAACGTGCACGCGATTCTGGTCCGGGGCAACGTATCGTGTCGCGGCTCGTCGCCGAGTGTCATGCGCTACAAGTTCGGTCGCTTGTGCTGCTCACCACGACCGCGGAGCACTATTTCACCCGTCTAGGGTTCGTGCGCGTTGCGCGTGGCGACGTAATGCCCTTGGTGTTGGCGTCGAGCCAATTCCAAGGCGTATGTCCGGGATCGGCCGTCTCGATGTTGCGAGTTCTGTAGCCATTGACGGGAGCACCAAGGGATCGGTCCGACAAGGGGGATCTGCTTGCCTTCGATGCGATTTACCGGTGGTCGCCCCCGGTCAAAGATTATTGGCTGCCGTATTTCGCTTGCCAGCGCTTCATCTTCGTAATTTCTTCCTTTTGTGCTTTGACGATGCTTCGGGCAAGCCTTCTCATCTCAGGATCCTTGCCGTACTTCAGTTCGGCTGCCGCCATATCGATTGCGCCTTGATGGTGCGGAATCATGTGGGAAACAAAATCTTTGTCAGCGTCGCCGGTGTAGGTCTGTCCTTGCATCCTTCGCATCATCCTCTGGTCTGCACCCTTGAAGGCTTGTACAGACGCCGAATTAGCTTTAGTCGACTGCCCCATATTCATGTCTGGCATGGACGTGGCTTGCTGAGCACTCGTTGTACCGATCATCAGGCCGAGCGTTGCAATTACGTTGATGACGAACCACGGGATGGAAATTCGCGTTTGCATATTTACCTCCTGATGCATAAAAATTATGCTTTCGGGAAACGAACAATTTTTGCTGGTCGAACTTTTTCCACTTTCGACACTGATTCGAGGCTTCATGACGGCGCAATCCACGCTCCTGTGCCGCGCACTAGTACCCCTTCGAGGAGAATCCTCATCGTTCCCGCGGGAATTGCAAGTGGAACGTCGTACTGACGTCGTTACTCGAAACCTGGACTTGTCCCCGGTGCAGTTCCATGATCGATTTCACGATCGCGAGTCCCAGCCCGGCATTCTTCGAGGATCCATGACGTGACGCGTCGACACGGTAGAAGCGCTCAAAGATTCGATCAAGATGTTCCGGCGCGATAGGCCGTCCGTGGTTGGTCACTTCAACGACGACGTATTGCAGCGAGCGAGACGAGGCGAGTTTGATTGCCGTGCCTGCGAACGCATGGTCCAAAGCGTTGGATATGAGGTTGCTCACCGCTCGTCGAAAAAGCGTTGCATCCGCGACTGCGTATTCCGGCGAACGTGATCACGCATTTCGGCGGATCGTGATCATGGATTCCGAATGATCGTGATCACCCGTTTCGGTTGATCGTGATCGCTGATCACAGGTTTCCGAAACGCGTGATCACGATGCCGGAATGAGCGATCACGGGACCGAAACGGGTGATCACGTAACCGGAACGTAATCCGGGTTTGAGTCTGGCGGTGGCGTTGCGCATGTATTCACCGACGGCGTTAGCCTGCTCCCTTTTTTGCGGGAGAAGTGCCGATGCCGACACCTCGGATGAGCATGCGCAAATTGAAGGAAGTCCTGCGACTAAAGTGGGCGTGTGGCCTGACGCATCGGCAGATCAGCCGGGCTATCGGCATCAGCGTCGGTGCCGTCTCGAAGTTCGCGGCCCAAGCCAGCCAGGCGGGACTCGATTGGGCGGCAGCCGAAGCAATGTCCGACGACGAACTGGACGCGCGCCTGAGGCCTGCGGCAACCAATGCCGCGGCGACGACGACGCGACGCATCGAGCCCGACTACACGGCATTGCATCGCGAGCTGCGCCGCAAGGGCGTGACGCTGCAACTGCTGTGGGAAGAATACGCTGAAGCGAACCCCGGCCAGCGGACGTACCGCTACACGCAGTTCTGCCAGAAGTACAAGGACTGGGCGAAGTCGATCAAGCGCTCGATGCGTCAGCAGCACCGCGCCGGCGAGAAGCTGTTCGCGGACTTCGCGGGTCCCACCGTGCCGGTCCTGGCGAGCGATGGCGGCGTCGAGTTCGAGGCGCACGTGTTCGTTGCCGTGCTCGGCGCATCCAACTACACGTTCGCGTGCGCGACGCGCACCGAGACGATGGCGGACTGGATCGGCAGCCTGTGCGATGCGCTAGAGTTCATTGGCGGCGTGCCCGAGCTGCTCGTGCCCGACAACCCGAAGGCGCTGATCGCGCGACCCGACCGTTACGAACCCGGACTCGGCACGACCACGCAGGACTTCGTGAACCACTACGGCACCGCGATGCTGCCGGCGCGTCCGCGCAAACCGCAGGACAAGGCCAAGGTCGAAGTCGGCGTGCAGATCGTCGAGCGCTGGGTGCTGGCCCGACTGCGCCACTATCGCTTCTACAGTCTGGCTGAACTCAACAAGGCGATTGCAGAACTGATCGCCGACCTAAACCAGCGCCCGTTCAAGCGGCTCGAAGGCAACCGGCGTGAATGGTTCGAACGGCTGGACCAACCCGTCCTGCGCCCGTTGCCCGTGCGTCGCTACGAGATCGCCACCTTCCAGAAGTGCCGTGTGAACATCGATTACCACGTCGATGTCGGCGGCCACTATTACAGCGTCCCGCATAGCCTCGCACGGCAGGAGGTCTGGGCGCGTATCACACGCCACGGCGTAGAGATCCTGCATGGCGGCAAGCGTGTCGCTGCGCACGCTCGCTCGCGCCTCAAAGGCAAACACACGACCATCGCCGAACACATGCCGGCTGCGCATCGCGCGCACATGGAATGGACGCCTGGGCGCCTGCTCAACTGGGGCGCATCCGTCGGCCCCGGCGCCGAGGCTGTCGTGCGGCATCTGCTGACCAACAAACCTCACCCCGAGATGGGCTATCGCGCCTGTCTCGGTCTTCTCTCGCTCGCGCGCAAGTACGGCAAACACCGCCTCGAGGCCGCATGCCAGCGTGCATTGAAGATCGGCTCGCCCACGCGTCGCTCCGTGCTGTCAATCCTGGAAGCGGGACTTGACCTGCAGCCCTCGCTCCCGACCACGCCCGCCGAATGGCGCTCGCCCGAGCACGAGAACGTGCGCGGCCCCGACTACTACCACTGACCCGAAGGAGGTCACGATGTTGATGCAGCACACCCTTACCCAGCTAAAGGCGCTCAAACTGGACGGCATGGCTCGCGCGTTCGAGGAGCAGTCAACGCTCACGGCAAGCACCAGCCTGTCATTCGAGGAACGCGTGGGCATGCTCGTAGATCGCGAGCTGGCCTGGCGTGATACGCGACGACTCGAACGTTTGCTGCGCGCCGCGAAGCTCAAGAACCCACAGGCCTGCGTCGAAGACATTGAATACCGGCAAACCCGTGGGCTGGACCAGCGCATCGTCGCCACGCTCGCCGGCTGCGACTGGGTGCGCAATGCTCAGAACCTGATCCTGACCGGCCCCACCGGCGCGGGCAAGACGTGGCTCGCTTGCGCGTTCGGCCAGCAGGCGTGCCGGCAGGGCTTCTCCGTGTTCTATGTGCGCGTCGCGCGGCTGTTCGAAGAGCTGAAAATCGCGCACGGCGACGGCAGCTTCACACGTCGGCTTGCGCAACTCGCGAAGATTGATGTGCTGATCCTCGACGATTGGGGCTTGCAGGATCTCGACCAGGCGGCGCGCAATGATCTGCTTGAGGTACTTGATGATCGTGTCGGTACGCGCTCGACTGTGATCACCAGCCAGTTGCCGCTCGAACACTGGCACGCGTGGCTGCAGGACCCCACGCTCGCCGATGCGATTCTCGATCGGCTCGTGCATCAGGCCCACAAGCTTCCGGTCAAGGGCGATTCGATGAGAAAGAAAACGAAATCCGAGTCCGCTGACGCCTGATCGTGATCACCGTCGCTATAATCCATTGACCGCGCAACACCACCTTCCAGACTGATCACGTTCGCCGAAACGATTGATCACCATCGCCGAAATCCGCATCCGCGACCACATGCGCGTCGCCGACGACGACAAAATTGACCCCCTTTTCGTCCGCAATGCTCTGATAATAGGACGCCAGTCGTTGCAGTTCCATCTCAGTATCAAGGTCCGATACCTTCAGGTGCAGGTGTGCATTCTCTGTACGTGCAAGGAACAGCATGTTCTCGATCATCCGTTGCAGACGTTCGCATTCTTCGATGTTCGAATCGATCAACGCCTCATATTCGTCGCTCGTTCTCGGTCGCGACAACGTGACCTGCGACGAGCTGATCACGTTGGCAAGCGGGGTGCGCATATCGTGGGCGAGGTCGGAGGAGAACTGAGAAAGGCGCACAAACGCACGTTCAAGTCGATCCAGCATTCGATTGACCGACGACGCGAGTTCGCGGAGCTCCATCGGACCGCCGCGAATGTCGAGTCGCTCGCTCAAATTGTGCGCTTCGATAATTGACGTCTGGCGGCCCAGACTTTCCACTGGACGAAGGCCTCGACGTGCGATCGCATAGCCCAAGCCACCGAGCAATATCGCGCCGACGGCGACCGCCAGCCAGATGTCGACGCGATAGCTTTTCAGAAGCGACTGCCGGTCGGTCGCGGTCCGTACAAGGGCGATCCGTACATCTTCGCCTGACGGCAGCCTGTCGCGCGCGAAAACACAGCGTGATGGCCCGATTCCCGTCGGATCGCACGTGTATGGAATACGAGGCGGACGGTCGCTCGAGGCGATCGACTTCAACGTCACGCCCGGCGCGGCCGTGTGCTCGATCAGCGAATTGTTTTGCCCGTCGTAGATCCCAAGATACACACCGGGATGCGAGAGCAGTACCTCGTGAAATACCGCAGGCGTTGCACGAATGGCCTGTACCGAACCGCTGGCGTGAGCCAACTGCAGAAACTGGCTCAGCTTGCCACCGATTTCGATGTCGTCGCGGCGCTGCAGTTCAATCGACAGGGACCGATACAGGTAAGCTCCAGTCAGCGCAAACGCTAGTCCTGCGACGACAGCGAAGGCGACGGTCAACCGAGTGAGCAGTGAGTAAGGTGCCGCCTTCCCCGTCATGAACGGTCCTCGAGCACGTATCCCATGCCCCGGATGGTATGGATCAGTTTCTTATCGTACGCGTTGTCGACTTTGGCGCGCAGGCGCTTGATCGCGGCATCGACCACGTTCGTATCGCTATCGAAATTCATATCCCAGATCTGCGAGGTAATGAAAGTACGCGTCAAAACCTCGCCCTCTCGTTCAGCCAGGAGTTGCAACAATGCGAACTCCTGTGCGGTCAGGTCGATGCGATTGTCGCCGCGACGCACTCGCCGCTTGAGGAGGTCAATCTCCATGTCCGCAACGAGCAGAATGTCCCGAATGCTCCGCGGTGCGCGCCGTAGCAACGAACGGATGCGTGCGAGAAATTCCGCGTAGGCGAACGGTTTGTGTAGATAGTCGTCTGCACCAAGTTCAAGCCCAGCGACCTTGTCCTCGATTGCTTCGCGGGCGGTCAGCATCAGCACGGGTGTCTGCTTTTCCGCGCGGAGGCGCTTCAGCACCTCGAACCCGTCCAGCTCCGGGAGCATGACGTCGAGCACGACGAGGTCAAAATTTTCATGCAGCGCGAGAAACAATCCGATTTTGCCGTTCTCGGCAACATCGACGGTATAGCTCGCTTCCGTCAGTCCCTTTCGGAGATATGACGCCATTTTCGGTTCGTCTTCGACTATCAGTATCCGCATGGGAGTGCAGTAGGACTGTCAACGGGTTCGACGCGGGGAGCGCTGCGCTCAGCATACGGCCGCGAAAGCGCGCAAAAAATGACGGCCGGATGACAATTTTTTCATGAATCTCCGAGCGCCGGAACAGCGAGAGCCGTCCACCGCCGCTGGATGAAAAAATGGTCATCTTTCGACCACGCCGTCGTCACGCATCGGCCGTTAAGCTAAATACCGGCTATACCGCTTGTGGTTACACCCGGACACGTTCTCGATGTTATCGTTTCGAACTGCTCGTGCTAGACTCCGCACCCATGTCATATTGGCGCAAACTCTTCGTCGTCGTGCTGTTGGCACTGAGCCTGCCGGTTCAGTCGTTCGCGGCTATCTCGATGAATTGCGTCGCTTCGCATGCCGAAGCCAGCGAAACGCCGATCGTGCATGCCGGGCAGTCCATGTCCGGGCATCATCGCGACATGCATGGAGCGGCGCTCGCGGCCGACGACCATCACACTTATCACCACGGCGGCGGTCATCACGCGCATTCATGTTCGACATGCGCAGCCTGCTGCTTCGGCACGGGATTACCCGCGGTTCCCTCCGTCGTCGTATCGTCGGACGTAACACGCGTCACCACCTCGATTCCGCCTTCTGCCGGTGTCGTGTCTTTCCTGACCGACGGCATCGAGCGACCTCCTCGCCACACCCTCGTCTGATTCTCCACCGCGGGTAATGCCCGCGATGTGCCATTCGTACTGACGGTCTTGCGTGGACCCGTCAGATGATTCACGACGAGAAAATTTATGCGACTGATTTCTGCGGCGCTGCTCGGCGCGGCGGCTTCATTGCCGACGCTCGTGCACGCCACCACAACGATTCCCGACCCGACGGATGCCGCGGCCTCGGTCCCGGCGATTTCGGCGCCGTCGGCCTTCAACGGCTATCGCCCCTACAACGACGCCGACAACCCGACCTGGCAACAACTCAATCAAGCGGTCCAGGAGAAGCCGGCCAAGGGCGGCATGACGCACGGCGGCGCAATGGGCCACGGCGGCGCCATGAACAAGCCCGCTGGCGACCATCAGTCGAATCATTCGCAGCATGGGGAGCCCGCCAAATGATGAAGCGACTCGTTTCAACGCGCATGGGTGCGGGCGTTTCCATCATGGTGTTTCTGGCTGGCTGCACCACCTTCTCGAAGGACGGTGGATTCGGTACGGTGTCGTCGACGGCTACGGAGCGGCTCGGTAAGGACGCGGTTATCGTCAAAACCGATGCCGATCGGGATGCAGTGGCGAAGCGAACGCAGGAATTGCTCGCCAAGCCGCTGTCGATGGACGATGCCGTACAGGTCGCCCTGCTGAACAACCGAGGACTGCAGGCCTCGTATGCGGAATTGGGGCTGTCGGAAGCCGATTTGGTCCAGGCCGGGCGACTGCCGAATCCAGGCTTCACCTTCAGCCGCACGCGAGCGGGCAACGGCGACCTGAGCATCGGCCGCACATTCTCCGCGAACGTACTCAGTATTCTGACGCTGCCTTTCGCTGCCCACATCGAGGGCCGACGCTTCGAACAGACGAAGCTCGAGACTGCCGATACGATGCTGAAGCTCGCCGCCGAGGCGCGGCGGGCGTACGTCAACGCGGTGGCCGCGGAGCAGGCTGCCAAGTACGCGGAACAGGTAAAAGATTCGGCCGACGCAGGCGCCGAACTCGCTTCACGCATGCGGCAGGCCGGAAACTTCAGCAAACTCGATTATGCGCGAGAGCAAGCCTTCTACGCGGACTCGGTCGCCCAGGCCGCCAAGGCCCGGCAGCAAGCCGTATCGGCCAGGGAGAAACTCACGCGCACGATGGGCGTATGGGGCACTGGTACGCAGTACACCTTGCCTGAGCGTTTACCGGACTTGCCAAAGGACCGCCCGGAACTGAAAGATCTTGAGCGGTTTGCGATGCAGAACCGGCTCGACATCCAGGCAGCGAAGCTGCAGACGCAAGGCGTCGCATCGTCGTTGGGCCTCAGCAAGGCAACGCGGTTCATCAACGCAATCGATGTTGGTTACCAAAACAACTACGAAACCGACAAGGGTCACGAGCACGGCTACGAAATCAGTATCGAGATTCCCATTTTCGATTTCGGCAGCGCCAAGGTCGCCCGCGCGGAAGCCATCTACATGCAGTCGGCGAACCGCCTTGCCCAAACGGCGATTGATGCACGATCGGAGGTCCGCGAGGCGTATTCCGCGTACGTGAACAGCTACGACGTCGCGAAACACTATCGCGACGAGGTTGTGCCGATTCGCAAGACGATTTCTGACGAACTTCTGCTCCGCTACAACGGCATGCTCGCCAGTGTCTTCGAACTGCTCGCCGACTCGCGCGAGCAAGTCGGCGCGGTGAACAGCTACATCGACGCGCTGAAGGACTACTGGCTCGCCGAAACGGATCTCCAGCAAGCGCTGGGCGGACGTTTACCGAGGGCTGGGGCCGAGCAAACCGAGCAGACGCCTCCGGGGCCGAATTCCGCACCGCAGTCCGCCCCGAGACCGGCAGCCCGGCCGGAGCCTGCCTCGACCGCGCAACCGGCGCATGAAACGCATTCGGAAGGTAAATAACATGGTGTCCCGTCGACAATTTCTCAGCGGCTCGGGGGCCGCAATCCTCGGCGCCGCGATGGTCAGCAAGGCCGGCGCGGCTTCGTTGCCGGAAGCACCGACCATGGCAAAGGCGACGATGCAGCCGCCGCTCGTGCCACCCAACGGTCGGCCATACACACCGGTCGCGACGTTGAACGGCTGGACGCTGCCGTGGCGCATGAAGAACGGCTGGAAGGAGTTTCACCTGACAGCCGAGCCCGTCGTGCGCGAAATGGCTCCCGGGATGAAGGCCAATCTGTGGGGTTATAACGGTCAGTCGCCTGGCCCGACGATCGAGGCCGTCGAAGGCGACAAGGTCCGCATCTTCGTCACCAACAAGCTGCCGGAGCACACCACGATCCACTGGCACGGGATGCTGCTACCGAACGGCATGGACGGCGTCGGCGGCTTGACGCAGCCGCACATCCCGCCCGGCAAGACGTTCGTCTACGAGTTTCAGCTCGAGAAGCATGGCACGTTCATGTATCACCCGCACGCGGACGAGATGGTTCAGATGGCGATGGGCATGATGGGCATGTTTATCGTGCACCCGAAGGACCGCAGCGTGATGCCGGTCGACCGCGATTTCGTGTTCCTGCTGTCCGCCTATGATATCGACCCGGGCAGCTTCACGCCGCGTGTGAACGAGATGACCGACTTCAACATGTGGACGTTCAACTCACGCGTATTCCCTGGCATCGATCCGTTGCCAATTCGGGCCGGCGACCGCGTGCGCATCCGGTTCGGCAATCTGACGATGACGAATCACCCGATTCACCTGCATGGCTACCACTTCGAAGTGGCGGGTACGGACGGCGGCTGGATCCCGCCGGCCGCTCGTTGGCCGGAGGTGACGGCCGACGTCGCCGTCGGCCAGATGCGCGCAATCGAGTTCACCGCCGATCGTCCTGGCGACTGGGCGTTCCATTGCCACAAGTCGCACCACACGATGAACGCAATGGGCCATAGCGTTCCGAACATGATCGGCGTGCCGCAGAAGGACTTGGCCAAACGCATCAACAAGCTCGTTCCCGACTACATGGCCATGGGCAGCACCGGTGGCGCAATGGGCGAGATGGAGATGCCGCTACCCGACAACACACTGCCGATGATGACCGGTACGGGCCCATTCGGGCCGTTGGAGATGGGCGGCATGTTCACAGTCGCCAAGGTCCGGCAAGGGCTCGGGCGGAACGACTATCGCGACCCGGGCTGGTTCAAGCATCCCAAAGGCACCGTCGCATACGAATACACCGGTGAACTGCCGGACAGTTGATTTACACAACAAGGTCGGGGCACGCCCGACCGTCGGTTTCATCACCTCAACTCTGGAGAAGCACGATGAAGAAAGCACTGTTCTCGATTGCAATAGGCTGCGCCCTGGCGTTCTCTGCGTCGACGTACGCGGCAGGCGACATGGGCAACATGGACATGAGCGGTGGCACAAAGCAAAGTACCGACGCGAAGAGCAGCATGTCGCACGGCGAGATCAAGAAAGTCGACACGACTGCAGGCAAGCTGACCATCAAGCACGGTCCCCTCGAAAACCTTGGCATGGAAGCGATGACGATGGTGTTCAAGGCCAAGGATCCGGCGATGCTGTCGCAGGTGAAGGTCGGCGACAAGATCGATTTCGTCGCCGAGGAAGTCAACGGCGCACTGACGGTCGTCAAGCTGCAGAAGCAGTGACGACAATCGACGGGGACGCGCAGCCGCGGTCCCTGTCTCATTCTTCGAGACGAGCAACAATATGAAGATTTTGACCCTCAGACATTTTGCCGGCCTCGCCGTCGCTAGTGCTGTTGCGTTCGCGCCCATCGCCGCGCTCGCACACGGCAAACTGGAAAGCGCAACGCCGGCGTCGGGCAGTACCGTCGACGTCGCGCCGGACGCATTGCGCCTGACCTTCAATGAAGACCTCGAGTCGACCTTCAGCTCGGTGAAAATCGCCGATGCTACGGGTGCGCCGGTGACGAAAGAAAAGGCGAAGATCGATGCGTCGAATCCGCGCGTCATGACGCTCGTCGTACCGAAGCTCGCGTCGGGAGCGTATACGGTTCAGTGGGCCGTCATGACTTCGGACGCGCACAAGACCAAGGGTACGTACACGTTCAAGGTGAAGTAATGAACGACGGGTTCCTGGGCATCCTGCGTCTGATCGCCGTAGCGATCCAGAACGTTGGCTTCGCCGTCATCGTAGGCGCGTTGCTCAGCAGTCAATGGCTCGCGCGCGGTGACTCCACGTGGCAAGCCGACGTGGGCCGACGGCTCGTCCTGACAGTCCGGATGGCGTCCACGCTTGCTCTGCTCGCGAGCGTGTTGTCGTTCTGGGCACATTGCGCGCTGATGAGTGAGTCAACGTTGCTTGAGGCCGGGCCCGCGGTGTGGTCGATGCTCGTGGGAACCGGCTTTGGACACGCGTGGCTGGTCGCTGCAGTTTTCATGGTTTGCGTGGTCGTGCTGGCATTGCTGCGATCGGGTAGCGATGGGAGTTTCCCGACCGGAATCTGGCTTGCTTTGGCCGCCGTAGCATTGGCACGCAGCAATGGCGGACATCCAGTCGATTCCGGACTCTTCAGCCTTCCGGTGTGGGTCGATTGGTTGCATTTGCTAGCCATCAGCGCGTGGGTCGGGCTCGTTCTCGTGACGACCTACGTCGTCATGCCGCGGCTGCTCGATGCCCCTGGAAGCGAACGGCAGACCAGTGCATCATTCGTGCAATCGCTGTCCGACACCTCGACGTACGCGTTGGTGATTTTGTTCAGCACTGGCGCATACAACGGCTGGCGAGGCGTCAGTACGCCGGCGAATTTGTGGACATCGACGTATGGACAGATCCTACTGCTGAAGTTCGTGCTCGTGCTGGTCGCCGCCGCGCTGGGCGGACACAATCGCTTCTTTGAAATGCCGACGCTAATGTCGACGCTGAAGAACCCTGCTCAAGAAGTCCCGACCGTGCCGCTTCGACGATTCAGTACGGTGCTTCACGTCGAGTCACTGATTTTGCTTGGTGTCTTGATGGTAGCGGCCGTGCTCGTATCGAGCCCGTTGCCGGGAACCACATAAATTCGTCGGTCCCTCCGTCCACGCAGGTGGTCTGTCACTCATGTGCGAGTTGCGCGTGAGCGGGCCATCTCTTTGCAGCCCGGCCCTCCAGCCGGGCTCTTTTTTCATTCCGCATTGCGTTTGGTCGACGATTCCAGATGAAGGACGCGTGACCAAAAGATCATATTCATGTCACGGCTCGATCAGTGGCTGCTCTCCACAATGACTTTCAATGGAGTCGCATGTGCGGTTCCATGCCTCGCAATGGAGAGAAAACATGAAACTTCAAATCGTCGCCGCCCTCATAGTGGTCGCCTGTGCCGCCACGTCCGCGTCTGCATTCGCTGATAGCGGGCACGGTTATCCCGACGTTACGCGAAACGGCAGCGTGGTATCGAACGAAAGCGTTGCTGCACCGGCAACGGCGCAAATTGAAAACACGGTATCGCGCGGCAAGACCCGAGAGCAGGTTCAACAGGAACTTATTCAGGCTTATCACGATGGTTTGCTGCCAACGAGCAAGCATGACTATCCGCCCAGCGAAGCGACTATCGCGCGCAACAAGGAACTCCATCAGTTAAGTGAGCCGAAGTGGGCCGCACAGCATTGAGGCACGCACCGTTGCGGAAAGCCAGGCGTTGCTCAGCCTGAACGTACACGACTCCGGCCATATTCCATGTGGAACGTAGGCTCGCCAGACCAGATAGAGGAGTTCACGCGATGAGACCGATACCCGGCATATGGATTTATGTGACGGCGATTACTACGGTCCTGGCTCTTGATGGATGTGCGAGCGCGACGGGCAATACGGATGGGAAGACGCGGATGCCGGACTCCCGTTCCGCAACGACCCGATTACCGAAGTCCTATCCGTGTCAAAATCTGCACGTGCGTTCGGCGAATTGCCCGCCGCGCTGACGGCAACGTGTGCCACGCCTCTTGCGTGCGCGATATCACCGACGCCGGGCGTGGCACGGAGCTGACCGTCTACTGAGCCATCGTCCGGCATTCCTGAGCGCAGCGTCGACAAACTTGTGCGCATTCTTTGCAATGCGCATGTTGATGTTTCTCGCATTCGGTTGCGCACGCGTCGCACAAAGTCGCGCAACTCGAGCAAACTGCCTTGACTTGCTTGCTGCCTCGCGCCATCGCTGCGGAAGCGAGGCGGCACAGCGTGGCGCAATCCAGGTCGAGTTTGATGCAGTCAATAAGCTGGCCGACTTGGGTCTCTTCAAGACACGCGGCCGCGCAATGATCGCAAGCGGTCGCGCAAGCGTCGCAGGCCGAGATGCATGTCTGGTATTGTTGATGTGCCATTTTGACTCTCCTATCGTGGACTGCCCGGATCGGGCCCGACTCGTCGCGCAAGCGTTGTACCCACATTCCGGATTAGCCCCACGCGGCTCCAGTGGCGGGGACGTTTCAGCGTTGAAACGTCAGTACAATTCCGATGTAATCACCGGCATCGGCGGACTATAATGCTGGCTATGAAATTGCTCCGGACCTTCATCCTGTCGCTGCTCTGCGCGGTGCTGCCCATCAGCGGGCTGGCAGCCAGTGGCTTGACCGGTGAATGTCCGATGCAGCAAACCATGTCCATGGGCGCGGATGCCAGCATGTCCGGCGATATGCCGGGCTGCGATTTGATGAAGTCCTCGTCCGTCGATAAAGCCAAGGCCAAGAGCGTGTTCTGCAAAGTGACCGCCCAGTGTCAGTTCGGCAGCCTCTATCATCCAGCCGCCAAGACCGACATCAGCCGTCCCGCTGCGGTCGGTACGCCCGTCATCTTCCATTACGTCCAGTCTCTTCCGGTCCGTGACCCGAACGGGTTATGGCGCCCTCCGCGTCTCGTCTAATCCCTCGCTGACAGGTTCACCGCAGTTGCGGTGAGGTTCGTCCTATGCCGGACGTGGAATCCCTATGGGATTTCGCATTGGGGTTAGAACATGCTATTCATTTTCGGCACGCCGCTGCGTCGGCGTGTTCCTTGGCGTGCGCACGCGCTTGTTTCTGCGCTATTCCTCGCGGGTGTCGTTCATGCCCAGCAGGCACCGATGACGCTTGATGCTGCGCTACAGTCGGCGACCGATCGCTCCGCATCGATGCAGGCTGCGCAGGCGTCCGTCCGCGCCAGTTCCGAGGCGGCAGTCAAAGCCGGCCAACTTCCGGACCCGATGCTCAAGGCGGGTATCGACAACCTGCCGATCAACGGTCCTCAGCGCTTCACCGTCGGCCAGGACTTCATGACGATGCGGCGCATCGGCATCGAGCAGGAATGGGTCTCCGGCGACAAGCGGCGGCTGCGCTCGGCGCTCGCCGACCGAATGGTCGGGCGCGAGCGCGCCGGCTACCTCGTGCAACTCGCGAACGTGCGGCAGCAAACCGCCACGGCCTGGCTGAACGCCGTGTACGCGAAACAGGCGCTCGCCCTGCAACAGGCGCTGCTCGACCACATGCATCACGAGCTGGCTGCGACGAAGGCGTCATATCGCGGCGCCAAGGCCGGCGCGTCTGATGTGGTGCAAGCGCAGGCGATGCTTGCGCAGACTCAGGATCAGGTGCTCAAGGCGCAACAGACTTATCAAACAGCGCTCATTGGGCTGTCGCGCTGGACGGCCGCTCCCGTTTCCGAGGTGACTGGCGAACCGCCGGCGCCCGAGTCGTTCGTATCGTCGCTCCCTCCCGACGAACTGCGCCTGTCGCAGCCAACGCTCGTGGCTGCCGCGGACGACATTTCGGTCGCCGAAGCCGATACGGCAGTCGCCAACAGCGAGCGCAGCCCGAACTGGACTTGGGAGGTCGCATATCAGCAACGCGGCGGTGCGTACTCGAACATGGTGTCGATCGGCGTCACCATTCCGTTGCCATTGAATCGGAAAAATCGCCAGAACCGCGACGTCGCGGAGAAAGCCGAGCTCGCCACGAAGGCGCGGTTGATGTACGAGGACGCGCTGCGACAGGTTCAGGCCGACATTCGCACGCAATCGGCCACGCTGGCGAGCGGACGCGAACGCATCGCCAATTTGAGTCAGTCATTGCTGCCCGCTGCGGACCAGCGCGTGCAACTCGCCAACGCCGCCTATCGCGCGGGAAGCGGCTCGCTCGCGGACACGTTCGCGGCTCGCCGCGCGCAGCTCGAGGCCGAACTGCAGGTGCTCGACCTCAAGCGCGAAGTGTCCCAGACCTGGGCCCAGCTCGAATATCAAGTGGTGCCGTCCACGATGGCTGCTGCGCAGTGAAGGAGAACGATATGACCCAAAAACCACTGGTGCGCGCGGTGCTGACTGTATTCGCCGGCGCGGCCTTGCTCGCAGCTGGCTATTTTGCGGGCACACGCCATGCAGCAACGCCCGCGGCCGCGGCCTCGACGGTAACGGCTTCGTCAGGCGAAAAGATTGACCCGAAGACCGGCAGGAAGGTGCTGTACTGGCACGACCCGATGGTGCCGAACCAGCATTTCGACAAGCCCGGCAAGTCGCCTTTCATGAACATGCAACTGGAGCCTGTCTATGCGGACGACGGTGGCGGCTCTTCCGGCATCAAGATCGACCCGGGCCTCCAACAGAACCTCGGAATTCGCTATGCGACCGTGCGCCGGCAGGAAACGACGGGGGGATTCGACGCGGTCGGCACAACGCAATTCGACGAGTCGCGCTCGGATGTCGTGCAGTCGCGCGTTACAGGCTACATCGACCGGTTGTATGCCAGTGCGCCGATGCAACGCATCGCGAAAGGTGCGCCGATTGCGTCGTTGTTCGTTCCGGACTGGCTCGCGCCGCAGGAAGAATATCTTGCGCTCAAGCGCGGCGGCATGGATGCCAGCCTCCTCGAAGCGTCGCGTGCGAGGATGCGCGCGATGTCGATTCCGGACGGCATCATCGCGAGCCTCGACCGAACCGGGAGGGCCCAGACACACGTCGTACTGACGTCGCCCGAGGCTGGCGTCGTTAGCGAACTGAACGTCCGTGACGGCGCGATGGTCGCGCCCGGGCAGACGCTCGCGAAGATTGCCGGCCTGTCGAAGCTCTGGCTCATCGTCGAGATTCCCGAGGCGCTCGCGCTGAGCGTACAGCCCGGCATGACGGTCGACGCGACGTTCGCCGGTGATCCGGCACAACATTTCGCCGGGCGCATTCGCGAGATCCTGCCGGGCATCAGCACCACCAGCCGCACGCTGCAGGCGCGCCTCGAAATCGACAACGCCTCGCTCAAGCTGACGCCGGGCATGCTGATGCGCGTGCGCGTTGCCGGTCAGAAGGCTGTGTCGAGACTGCTGGTGCCGTCCGAAGCGGTCATCACGACCGGCAAACGCTCGGTCGTCATCGTGAAGAACGGTGACGGGCGCCTTCAGCCGGCGACAGTGACCGTTGGCAATGACATTGGCAGCGAAACCGAGGTGTTGAGCGGCCTGAACGATGGCGACACGGTCGTCGCTTCCGGCCAATTCCTGATCGATTCCGAAGCGAGCCTGAAGTCCGTGTTGCCGCGGCTGGAAGGTGGCTCAGGGGCAAGCGCAACCGCGCCGGCGTCCGCGCCTGTCGCCACTGCGCAGACCTATGAGACCACCGGCAAGGTCGAGAAAGTGACCGCCGCAGACATTACGTTCTCTCATCAACCCGTGCCGGCGCTCGGTTGGGGTGCGATGACGATGGCGTTCAACAAGCCGGCGCCGAGCGCATTCCCCGACATCAAGGCCGGACAGATGGTGCACTTCGTCTTCAAGCAGTCGGATGAAGGCTACCAACTGACGAAGGTCGAACCGGTCGGAGGCGCGCAATGATTGCCCGGCTCATCCGCTGGTCCATCCACAACCGCTTCCTGGTGTTGCTCGCGACCGTGCTCGTAACGGGTTGGGGCCTGTACTCGGTCGCCGAGACACCGCTCGATGCACTGCCCGACCTGTCCGACACGCAGGTCATCATCAAAGCGTCGTATCCGGGCAAGGCGCCGCAGGTCATCGAGGACCAGGTGACGTACCCGCTCACGACGACGCTGCTCGGCGTGCCGGGGGCGAAGACCATCCGTGCGTACTCGTCGTTCGGCGATGCGTTCGTCTATGTGCTGTTCGACGACAAGACCGACCAGTATTGGGCACGTTCGCGCGTGCTCGAGTACCTGAATCAGGTGCAAAGCCGCCTGCCGCAAGGTGCGACGGTCTCGCTCGGTCCGGACGCGACCGGCGTGGGCTGGGTGTACGAGTATGCGCTCGTCGACAGGAGCGGACGGCATGACCTCGGTCAGCTGCGCGCGCTGAACGACTGGTTCCTGAAGTTCGAGCTGAAAGCAGTGCCGGATGTCTCCGAGGTCGCCAGCATCGGCGGCATGGTGCGCCAGTATCAGGTCGTGCTCGACCCGGACAAGCTGCGCGCGTACGGCATCACGCAGGCCGCGGTGGCCGATGCGCTTGGCAAGGCGAATCAGGAGTCGGGCGGCTCGGTGGTGGAGATGGCCGAGTCCGAGTACATGGTGCGCTCGTCTGGCTACCTGCGCTCGCTCGACGATTTCCGGCATGTCGTATTGCGGACCAACGACGCCGGCACGCCGGTGCTGCTGGGCGACGTCGCACGCATCCAGATCGGCCCCGAGATGCGTCGCGGCATCGCGGAGCTGAACGGCCAGGGCGAGGTCGCCGGCGGCGTCATCGTGATGCGCTCGGGCAAGAATGCGCTGAAGACCATCGATGCGGTCAAGGCGAAGCTCGCCGACCTGAAGCGCTCGCTGCCACCCGGCGTCGAAGTGGTCACCACCTACGACCGATCGCAACTCATCGAACGAGCGGTGGACAACCTGAAGGACAAGCTCATCGAGGAGTTCATCATCGTCGGGCTCGTCTGTGCCGTGTTCCTGTTTCACCTGCGCAGCGCGTTCGTCGCCATTCTGTCGTTGCCGCTTGGCGTGCTGGCCGCGTTCATTGTGATGCGCTATCAGGGAGTCAACGCGAACCTGATGTCGCTTGGCGGCATCGCGATCGCGATCGGCGCAATGATCGACGCGGCCATCGTGATGATCGAGAACGCGCACAAACACCTGGAAGCGTTCGATCATGAGCATCCCGATACACGGATGACCGCCGCTCAACGCTGGGAGCTCATCGCGACTTCGGCCGCCGAGGTTGGGCCGGCATTGTTTTTCTCGCTGCTCATCATCACGCTGTCGTTCATTCCGGTGTTCTCGCTCGAAGGACAGGAAGGCAAGCTGTTCTCGCCGCTGGCGTTCACGAAGACCTACACGATCGCGGCGGCGGCCGGCTTGTCGGTCACACTCGTGCCCGTGTTGATGGGCTATCTGATCCGCGGGCGGATTCCGCACGAAAACGCGAACCCGATCAACCGCGTGCTGATACGGTTGTATCGTCCGTTGCTCGAGGCGACGTTGCGTCGGCCGTGGACAGCCATTGGTCTCGCGGCGGTTGCCTTGGTGCTCACGATCGTTCCGATTTCGCGTCTAGGCGGCGAATTCATGCCACCACTCGACGAGGGCGATCTGTTGTATATGCCGACCGCGCTCCCGGGCATTTCGGCCCAGAAAGCGAGCGAACTGCTGCAGCAGACCGATCGCCTGATCAAGACCGTGCCCGAGGTCGAGACGGTATTCGGCAAGTCTGGTCGCGCGGATACGGCCACGGACCCGGCGCCACTCGAGATGTTCGAGACCACCATTCAGTTCAAGCCGCGTAGCCAGTGGCGGCCGGGCATGACGCCGGAGAAGCTGGTCGATGAGCTGGATCGGACGGTCAAGGTGCCCGGTCTGTCGAACGTATGGGTGCCGCCGATCCGCAATCGTCTCGACATGTTGTCGACCGGCATCAAGACGCCGGTGGGTGTCAAGATTTCCGGGCCGGACCTGACGCAAATCGATCGTATCGCGACCCAGGTCGAAACGGCCGTCAAAGGTGTGCCTGGCGTGACGTCGGCACTCGCGGAACGGCTGAACGGCGGACGCTATATCGACGTGGATATCGACCGGCTTGCCGCGGCCCGCTACGGACTGTCGGTGGCCGATATCCAGTCGGTCGTGTCCTCGGCGGTGGGCGGCGAGAACGTCGGCGAGGTAATTGCGGGGCGTGAGCGTTTCCCCATCAACATCCGTTATCCACGCGAAATTCGCGACTCGCTCGAGAAATTGCGACAGTTGCCGGTCGTCACTGACCGCGGCGCGCAAATCCAGCTCGGCGACGTCGCGCACATCACGATCGCCGACGGCCCACCGATGATTCGCAGCGAAAACGCACGGCTCTCCGGATATGTCTATGTCGATATCCGCAACACCGACCTGCAGTCCGCCGTGAAGGCGATGCAGAAGGTTGTGGCCGAGCAGGTCCAATTGCCACCCGGTTATTCGATTGCGTGGTCGGGCCAGTTCGAGTACCTGGAACGCGCGGCGGCCAAGCTGCGCACGGTGGTCCCCGTCACGCTCGTCGTCATCTTCGTGCTGCTGTTCCTGACCTTCAACTCGGCTGCCGATGCGCTGCTGCTGATGTCGACCGTACCGTTTGCGCTGGTCGGCGGGTTCTGGCTCATCTGGATGCTCGGCCATGCGGTGTCGGTTGCGACGTCAGTCGGATTCATCGCGCTCGCGGGCGTCGCTGCCGAATTCGGCGTGGTGATGCTGCTGTACCTGAAAGGCGCGCTCAATCGCCGGCTGGAGGATGGCGAGCCGCTCACCGAGGCGCTGCTGTTCGATGCGATCCGCGAAGGCGCCGTGCTGCGCGTGCGGCCGAAGGCCATGACGGTGGCCGTCGTGCTCGCGGGCCTCATTCCCATCATGGTCGGACATGGCGCCGGGTCGGAGGTCATGCAGCGGATCGCCGCGCCGATGGTCGGCGGCATGGTGACCGCACCACTTCTGTCCATGTTCGTGATTCCCGCAGCGTGGTTCCTGTTGCAGCGCCGTCGCGCGCGACAGGCGCCTGCTGCCAGTTTCCCCCAAGCAGTACCTTCCGGCACGAACGTGCCAGTCAACCAAACCGGAGAAGTCCAATGAAGAAGCTCATCGTTGTATCTGCCGCACTCGCAGCCGCTTTCGTCACGCCCGCATTTGCCGGCAACGACATGGCTGGCATGGACATGTCGACCAAAGCTTCCGCGATGAAGGCGTCGTCGAACAACGCACTCACCGACGCGGAGGTCAAGAAGGTCGACACGGCGACCGGCATGGTCACGTTGAAGCACGGCGCGCTCGAAAACGTCGGCATGCCGCCGATGACGATGGCGTTCAAAGCGAAGGATGCCGCGATGGTCAAGCAGATTAAGGAAGGCGACAAGGTCAAGGTGCGCGTTGAAGAAGTCAACGGCACCCTGACCATCGTGAAACTGGAAAAGCGTTCCTGACGAAAACATTGGTGCCCGGCGCGCAGGCGTCTGTCCGCGCGCCGGTACGCCAAAGGGGCGGCCGAGGAGACCAACATGCGCACGACATCCTCTAACACGTATCGGTACGTCTATCGAACAGCGGACGCGTTGAGTCGCATGCTTCGCTTCGTCCTTGTGCTGGTGTTCGGACTTGTATCCTTTGCGGCATACGCAGTCAACGAATCCGAATTGCTGGCGCCCGAGCAGGCATTTCCGTTGACCGTCAGCCTTGCGAGCCATAAGGAGGTCGTGCTCGACTTCAAGACGAAGCCCGGGTATTACCTGTATCGTGACCGATTCAGCTTTGCGGTGAGCGGCGCGCCGGTAAAACCGGTTGCGATGCCTCCCTCCGAAACCAAGAACGACCCCACGTTCGGTGTCGTGCAGGTCTATCACCAGCCGGTCCGAATTCTTCTTCCGCTGTCCGCCGCCGTCACGTCAAGCGCCACGCTGACGGTGACATCCCAGGGATGTGCAGACGTTGGTGTCTGTTATCCGCCTCAGACTCGCCGCTTTCGGATCGCTGCGGACGGTGGGGTGACGCCTGCCGCGCTCGTGGGGAGCGCGAAGGGGGCGGACTTCCCTGTCGCAGAGAAAGACCGGCAGGCCACCGTACTCGGTCTACCGCTGCGGCCGGCCAATGGTATCGGCATCGCCGAAATGCTTGGCTTCCTGTTGGCGGGTCTGCTGATGGCGGGTACCGTGTGCATGTATCCGCTCATTCCGATCGTCACGGCGGTCATTGACGGTACTCGCGAGCGGTTGCCGGTATGGCGCGGGTTCTCGCTGTCGTTGGCCTATGTGCAAGGACTGGCGATCACGTATGCGGCAGCCGGAACTGTCGCGGCCGTCATCGGCATTCCGCTCGTGGCGCTGACGCAGAAACCCTGGTTGCTGGCCACGTTCGGCATGCTCATGCTCGCGTTCGCGCTCGGTATGTTCGGCGTGTTCCGATTGCAACTGCCGACGGGTTGGCAGACGCGGTTTGCGGGATGGAGCAAGCGCTTGCCCGGCGGCCGTGTTGGGCCCGTGTTCGTGATGGGCATGTTGTCCGCGCTGATCGTAGGGCCGTGTTCCACACCGGCGCTGGCCGGCGCACTGCTCTACATCGCAAACAGTCGTGACATCTCAGGCGGTGCGCTGGCGCTGTATCTGATGGGTATCGGAATCGGCATTCCATTGTTGCTCGTCGGTACGTTCGGAACGCGCTTGCTGCCCAAGTCGGGACACTGGATGGTCGCCGTCCAGAACACGCTGGGGGTCATGCTGTTGGCCGCCGCGCTGTGGTTCGTTTATTCGCTGCTGCCCGCGTGGCTGCTGATGTCGCTGATCGCGTTGCTGCTCACCGCTTGCGGGACGATGCTGCGGGCGATCGACCCGTTACCGGCGGATGCTACGGGCATCGCGCGAGTCGGCAAAGCGCTCGGTGTGTTGCTGCTGGTCGCTGGTATTGCCGAGTTTGTTGGCGTCGCATCGGGCAACTTCGACATTTTGACGCCGCTGGGCGGATTGACTCGGACATCGACGTCGGCGGGCGGCGGCACAAGTGCGGCAACGCAATTCGACACGATAACCTCGAACGCGAAGCTGGACGAGGCGCTCAAGGCAGCACGAGGTCAACCTGTCATGGTGGACTTCTACGCGGACTGGTGCATCACCTGCAAGGAACTCGAACGCTTCACGTTCACGGATGCGCGCGTGATGAACGAGTTCACGCATTGGAAGTTGCTGCGCATCGACGTGACGAAGAACACCGAGGCCGACACGGCCATGTTGCGGCGGTTCGGTCTGTTCGGCCCTCCGGCGCTGATCTTCTTCGACAAGACTGGTCGGCCACAGCCCGATGCGCAATTGATCGGATTTATTGGCGCGGACACGTTCCTGGCCCATCTGAAGCGGTTGCAGTCGGGCGATGTGGCGCAATAGCGCAGCTGCCGGCGGTCGCAGCGGGACTGATCGGCGCCTATACTGGAAATCATGAAATTCTGGGTCAAACTCGTTGCCTGCTTTCTGATTGCGTGGTTGCCAATGCTCGGTTACCCCGCACAGGCGGCGTTGTGTCCAGAAATGTCGTCGATGCCAGCGGTACAGCATCACATGAAGGCAGCAAGTGCGATCGAAGCGACCGGATGCACGTCCGGTACGAAGCCTCTCGGTACCAGCGATCGTCCATCTGCGTGCCACGCGGGCATGGGAAGTGCCGTGTGCGGGATGCTGGCTATACCGATGTCGCATCGCGTCGGCATCGTCGTTTCTACGGCCGACTATCGGGCCATCACGCCGTTCCTCGCCGAGCAGTTCATTCCTGAGCTGCCAGCACCACCCCCGCGTTCGTTGTAACTCTCATCCGTCGACGCTTGCCCAGCGGTTCCGTACCGCGGCCCGAGTTCGCTCGTGGCCCGCGTATTCATCCGGGAAGCGTCGCATGTTCGATTCTTTGAATGCAGATGGAGATATACATGAACGCAAGTCATGCACGAATGGCGGTCCTTTCCACACTATTGGTTGCAGCGAGCGCAGTGAGCTTCGCTGCCACTGGTTCAGCGTCCGGCACGTCGGCGCAAGATCGTGAGCACGGTCACGGCTCGATGATGATGGGCGGCATGATGGGTGGTTGCCCGATGATGGGGGGGAGCGCCGGACTGGACTCGAAGACCGCAATGCGAATGCACGCCGAGATGATGCGCGCGATGAGCGACATCATGATGAAGTATTCCGACCAGGCGGGTGCGGCACCGTCAAAGTGACGCAAGCCAGACCACATGACTCGCATTGAATTCCGCTTGACAAGGACTTCACATGAAATGCAACTGGAAAACCATGGTGGCTGTTGGGTCCGCACTGGTCGCCGTCATCGCCCTCGGGTACTGGGCATTTCCTCCGCTCAGAGGCCCGCTTGCAACGCTCGCCGTTATCGCCAGTGGGTTTATCTGCCCGCTATCGATGATTTTCATGATGCGCGGCATGCAATCTCACGCTGACGGTTCCGGTGTGGACACTCGCCTGACGGACAAAGCCGAACACTGAGCCCGCCGACTTACGTCGGTACATCGGGCCGGAGCGATGGCATTTGCCACCGCTCCGGTCCGCTTCACGGAGCGTATATGTTCACTGGGAAACCAATC
Source organism: Burkholderia sp. MBR-1 (assembly GCF_013822785.1). Classification (NCBI taxonomy): domain Bacteria; kingdom Pseudomonadati; phylum Pseudomonadota; class Betaproteobacteria; order Burkholderiales; family Burkholderiaceae; genus Burkholderia; species Burkholderia sp. MBR-1. The sequence goes on along the minus strand of NZ_CP053612.1, from coordinate 186,167 downwards.
GTCAATTTCATCATTGGCCTACTCGCGGCCATCGGCCTGCTAGCGGTGCTGGGCACGGCCGCGATGTGGGGGATGCATAGCGGGATGATGCACGGCATGCTGTCGTGTGGAAGCACGATGTATCCGCGTTCCGGAACCTGAGCGGGAGTTTGGGAGATTGAAAATGAAACGATACAAACGACATCAGTCTGGCAGCGCCGCCAACGAGCGCTCCGGTCGTGTCGTCAAGGTGAAGTTGAATCTGCTGTCTCTGCTTGCCCTGATTCTCGCGGTATCGACGGCGTTGGTTTGGGGGCCTTCACTTGTGCATTGGGCCTTTGGTCCAAAAAGCGCTGCGGTCACGCTGGAGAACACGGTCCAGCAGGTACCCGGCTGGCGAGTCGGAATGCTGCGCCCAGATGGACTGCGCATCATTTCATCGGGCGTATCGGATGCCTCGCATGTACTGAACCCGGTGCAGTTTCCCGACATTGCTGTGCGGCACGCGTACTGGGTCGCGACCCAGATCCCCGCGACGCTCAACAAGCTCTACTGCTGGTGCGGATGCGAGAACCGCGGCGAGCATCGTTCGAACCTTCAGTGCTTCGAGGACAAGATGGCGGTGTCGTGCCCGGTTTGCCAAGGCACAGCCGAAATCGCTTACCAGATGACGCAAGCTGGTGTCCGGGACGCAGCGAAGATTCAAGCGGCAGTCGATGCAAAGTGGGCGCCGAAGGGATAGCCGCCGGGCGTTTCAATTTCGAAGCAGGAGGATGTGATGGAACTGAAATGCGTTGTCGCAGTGCTGCGGCCCGAGGTGCTCACCGCGCTCGAGCAGCGATTGGGTGCGTTGCACATCCATGGAATGACGGTGACCAAGGCAAAGGGATTCGGCGCGCATCCCAACTTCTTTGGCAACGACTGGACAACGGAACACATCAGGATCGAAGTCTTTACGGTCGCAGAGAGCGTCGACGCGCTGGTCGAGGAAATTACGACGGTCGCGAACGAACAATCGGGCGGCGATGGCGTCGTGGCCGTCGTACCGGTAGAACGGTTTCTCCGAGTGCGGTCGGCGACTCCGTAACACCGGTTTGGCGATTGTCGGTTACCGGGAAAATGCAATGAGATCAAAGGGATCCCAGCATACGACTTAAACGTCCCTCACAGGGGGCAGAACATGGATCTTTCCAGAAGCTACCGCCTGCAGCGTTGCAATCTCCTGACGCAGTGTTTCATTAATCGACGCCAGCGTCGCGACATCAGCCAGTGCAGCGTCTCGCTCCGCGCGGACGGTCTTCAGCTGTTCTCTTACCTTCTTGACCTCCGCAACCGTGGCGTCGCGCTGCTGCCGAATGCCGCGGCCGACTTGAGTGCGGATCTCTTCGGCGATGTCGGGGTACGTATTGTGAATGAGGCCGGCGCTTACGCCAGCCTCCGCCGCGACGGAGGAGATGCTCAATTTCAGTCCCCTCGTCTTGACCCGGAGGATCGCCAGCTGTAGCGCTTCGCGCGTCTTCCCTCTGCTACGGCGCCGGGGCGCCGACCCGGGCCGCGTATCGTCGGGCGAGGTGCCTGCACGGCTGCTCATGCTCCCTCCAGCGCGGCAGTGTACGCCCGGGCCCGGTCATCGGTCGGCAGCGCACAGCCGAGATCCCGCAGCACCTGCGTCGAGCGCTCCACCACGCGCCGCGCCTTATCGGCCACTGCGGGACCGCAGTCGGTGATCGCAGCTAGCCGCAGGTTGTCCAGGTGAATCATCTGCCAGGCAGATGCTTGCCCCTGGTCGATGATGGCCTGCGAGCACCCCGCGCACATTGATGGGTCGTACACCCCCTGGCCGTGACATCCTCGCGTACCACTGATGCACCACGCGTGTCCGGTGCTGCGCAGTTCGATCGACTCGGCGGTTTGTCTCAGGAGTTGCTTGAGGTCGCGTGCGGCACGCGTGCGCGTCTGCATGATCTTCTTGCCGGCACCCCCGCTGAGCAGCGCATCGGAATGCGCCCAACTTTCCAGCAGCCCCAGCCGCGCGTCGGCCATTTCCTCCTCGAACTCGCGATATAGGGCGTGATCCTGGTGCGGGCTGGCAGCGTAGAGCTGCGTCCACGACATCGACGCATGTTTGAGTTGCCACTTCAGGAAGACGAGGCCCATTCGGCCCAACCGCGAGTTCGCGACGTTGTACGCGAAGGTGCGGCGGCACTGATGGTTGGCCAGGTTCCACTCTGTCCCGGCGGCCGCGGCCAATTGCTTCAATTGGTACCCGCAGGATGCTGAACTCAGCACCTCGACCCGCGAACCGGTTCCCAGATGATCCGAGGCTTTCACGTTCAGTCCTAGAACCAGATGCCGGCCGATCTCTCGCACATGGTTCAGGCGGTGCGCGGCCTCAGCCATTTTCATGCCGTTGCACAGGTGGCCGGTGAGATCGGGGCCCTGCGCCATCAGGTCTTCGAGCCATCGCGCCTCGCCGACCAACCGTGCTTGGAGCGGTTGGGCGTAGCGCTGCAGGATCTCAAGCGCGCGAATAGCCTCCGGCGGCACCAGAAAGTCGACCTCGGTTCCGCCGGTCGTCTTGACTTCGCGCGTGCGCACCCAGTGATACGTCACGCCGTTGCGCTGTTCGGTACGCCAACATCCGCTGGTCACGCCGGTGCTCTCCGAGTTGCGCATTCCGGAGGAGATCTGCAAGAGGTATAGGACCGCATTGCGGATCGAAGTCATTGCGGGGCGCTTGGGCGCCCCGAGCCCGCCCGCGTCTCGAGCCTGAAACAGCTCGTCCGCCTGCGCAAGACTGGCCTCGCAGTAGGCGAAAAGTATGCGCTGCACCGACCGCGGGATCACGGGGGTCGTGCCGGTCCGCCCTGACGGCATCCGATTATCTTCATTGCCGCCACATGCATCCCAAAGGGCGAGCCCCGCCCACGGGTGCTCGAGCAACGGGTGCAGGACTTCCGTATGGAACGTCCAGACCAGGTCGACAATTTGCAGCCGACCACGCACCGACACGGGCTTGAGCGTACGCCGCAAATCCGCGATGTGGTCAGACAGGTGCAGAGCTCGTACCTGACTGAAGTCGGCCAGCCCCAATTGTGCGAGATATCTCAGAGCCAGGACGCCCGAGCGGCCAATATCCGCTATCGAGCTGCCGGACCACTTTCGCCCGTGGGGGCCGCGTCGCTGAGCACAATAGAGTGCCGCCTTGGCATCGTCGATCAGTGCTTTCGGTACGTCGTCCGGCCAAACGATCTTCAGGGCCGAACCCTTGCGGTTCTTCGCCTCGATCTCCGGCGCGAGGTCCCAGACCCGATCACCGAAACGACTCACTGGATGCTCGTGGCCTGCGGCATCGGCCACGGCAGTCACCACGATAGCGTCACGTTCGGCCGGCGGAATGCCGACCAGGCTGATCGGCTGAGCCGCCAGCAACTCGAAGGCCCGCAGGGCACGTGGGGCGGGCAAGGATGTGGCCGGCACGGCGCGAGCCCCAGATAGCGTTTGGGGCGTGTCAAGGATCGAGGCAGAGGTACTTCTCATGCCCTGGGTCCTGCCTGCTGCGTTCCGCGAATCCGCGGTATCGCCGTATCGCCGTGCGAGCCATCAACGCGCAGATCCGGCGCTGACGCACGGTGTCGTGCGCGGCGGCTCATGGTCATCTGGTGCTGCCAGTAAGGGTGCAAGCCCGAGACGGTCTTGGCGCGGGCCTGCGCGACCCGGCTGCGCGCGAATTGGCGTTGCGTGAAGTCGTCGATGTAGGGGATGACCACCCGGTATCGGTCGCGCAGGTCCTCAAGCAGTCCGTCGGTCGTGCGCTCCGGACCCAAGGCTTCGTCAAGGTAGTCGAGTTCGGCCTGCGCGAACATCTGAAAGCTGAACAAGCGCCAGAGTTCGTCCACGGTGCCGACGATCGCGAAGCTCGAGCAGAACAAGCACATGACGTAGCGATCGCAGTGGCTGCGGCCATCATTCGGCGCATGCTCGCCGCTGATCGAGTCCGAGCATGCGGAGACGGGCGTCGGGCTTGGCGGGGCGCTTATGCTGCCTTTGCCGACCTTGAAAGGTTCCACTTGCACTGGCCGAATCTCATTCCCCCTCGGAGCCTGTGCTTCGGCCCGCATCAAAACGGTATAGTCGCCGTTCATGAAGCTCGCTGCATCGGCCTTGCGCGCCTCATTCATCGACGGGTAATTCACTCCGGCGACCCTCGGTGTGTTGCCCATCAGGTTGGCGGTGATGGCTATGTCGCCGTCGGCGGTACGCAGAGCACGGTCGAAGCGGCTCTTACGCAGGCGACTCAGGTTGACGCGCAACGGCAGGCCGCCGTCTCCCAGTAGACTGCGGCGTTCGATGACGCCTTCGATTGCCCTGTTGAGGGACTTGCTGTCGAGGCACGTGATGTTGCCCCTCTTTGTCGACCCTGCACTTGCTTCAGCGCGATACAGCCAGATCCGTGTCTTGAACGCGGATGGCGCCTCACCCACCAGTTCGCGGGTGCTTGCGATGGCCTGCTGCAAGACTGCGCCCTCGGAGAGGTCGAAGCAAAGGTTCTGCTCGTCAGCTTGCTCGTTCGGTTGATTTGATGCGTGCCGTCCAAGAGCGGAGCGGCCAACATTGGAACGAATCTTCTTGCTGCGGTGCTCTGCAGTACGAATTAGGATCGTGCCAGGCAGAAATCCCGGCGCTAAGGCATCGCGGCACATTTCGAGCAGGGGCGTCGGGTTGAGCCCTTGACGGTGTGCCACCAACAACAGCCTGAGTCCCTGCACGGCACTTTGCTTCAGTTGCAAGCGGCCGTGGTGAACATCAACGAGGTCGGACTTGATCGCCTTGGCCAGGCGCTCTTGCTCCGCGTCACTCAGGCTAGTCTGCAGGCTGTCTTCGCTGCTCCAGGGCAACGCGCCGCGCCGGAAGAAGCGAGAAGGCTCGCCCTCGATGAAGCCCTGCGCGAACATTTCGGCGAGTACGGCCTTGACCCCCCTGTAGGTATTGCGCGTCGAACTCGGTCGCCAGCCTTCAGCCTGAGCTCGCTTCTGCAACCATCCGATGAAATGCTGGACATGCATCGGGGAAAGGTCCGACGGCAACTTGGGTCGCTGGGGCAGCGGGGTTTGCGAACTGCCCGCGAGGTACTCGAACAGGTAAGGCAGCTGCCCGAAGTACGTGGTGACGGAGGCTGTCGCGCGTGCACCCGAGAGCAGCATCGCCTTGAGGCAGAAGCCCGATGAGCATACCCAGTCGTCGATGCCTCGGCCCAGCCAGTCACGAAGGTCGAGCGTCTTGATTCTCTGAGGAAAGCGTGCCTCGAGCCCCAACAGCGCGACCATGTCGATGCAGGCGTCGTCGGCGCCGGGCTTCGGCCGTTCGAGTGATGCCGATATGACACCGACCGGTGCGGCGCGATTCTCGCTGACGTTGTAGTTCTTCTTTCTGACCATGGCGTCGCTCAGTGTCGAGGATCGACTGTGGATGCATGCGGCGCCGTGGCCAATGCTTTGCCAACCCCGTAGAGCCGGTCAAACTCGTCCATCATCGCGAGCGCCTCTGCGCCCAGCAGCCGCTCTATCTGCTGCAAATACACCATGGTGGTCTGGACACTCGCGTGGCCGAGGCGGTCGCGGACGTACATGAGCGGCTCCATCGGTATCTCGGGACGGCTGCGAAGCAGCAGCAGGGTATGAATCGCGTAGCTGTGGCGCAGCATGAGCGGGCGCACCCGGAAGCCCACCGTGTTGCTGAGATCGGTGTAGACCTTCACCGCGGATTCCTTGCTGTAGCGTTGCCCGTGAATCGTCAGGATCAGTTCCTTGCGGTCTGCCGCGTCGGCAAGACCGTTGCGCTCGAATGTCGTATATGCGTACATGTCCTCCATCAGGCTGTATGGCACGTGCACAACGCGGGACTTGTTGAACTTGATCTCCATGTCCCGTGGGTCGAGGCGCACGTCGATAAAGGTGCCTGGCTTCCAAGCCTTTTGGGTCCGTGGATCAACCACGTACGACAGCGGGAAGGTACGTGCCTCGACTGAGCGCAAACCCACCCGCGCCATCAGGTCGAACAGCAGCCGCTGCGCTGCAGAGCGAATCGATTGCCGCACGATCTTCAGTTGATCGGCTGTCAGGAACGCAGGTTCCTTGTTCCACTCGTTGAGCAGCACTGCCGGACGGCTCGACCTCTTCCGACCGCCGGTGATATGAGTCAGGTCATGCTCAATGCCGTACACTGCGACGTCGGAACAGGTGAAGGGCAAGCGGTCGATCCGCCCGCGTTCATGTGCCCACCGGTACATTGCCGTGACCAATTCCAACCGGGCGTTGATGGTTGCGGGGTCCAGCTTGAGGTCTTGGGCCTGCCAATCGCGGTAAACACTGACGACGCTCTGCCCAACCGACATGAATGGATCGTCCCAACACCATTCGTTCGCTTGTAGAAATCGAGCGAAATCCCATAGCCGGCGACCGTACGCCTCCCACGTCTTTTGATCAAGCGCCTTTCCGCTCTCAAGCAATCGGTACAGCAGGTAGTCATGGAACGGTTGCGCCGGCTCCATCGAATCGTCGAGGATCAAGGGGAATCCCGGCCGCGGGCGTCCGGCGAAGACAAACTCATCAGTGGCGCGTACGTACCTCACGCGCTGGCCTCGCGCAACATCTTCGCTGCTTGCTTGAATGGCACGCGCCATTGGCGCATCACGAGGTCGTCGGCACCGTCAGCAATCGCGCGCGCCGCGAGGCAATGCAGCCGCCCTATTTCCGGATCATCCATAGGTTGCCAAATCTCCCCCGAATTCCATCCCGCTACTCGACTTCAAGAAATTGAATAGCAGTACACAGGACGATGTCTGTCAACCCATTTATTACTAACAAAACGAGGTATTCGTACCGTTGCGTCGTGCCGATCAAGGCGTCGAACGTCGACGCCTGGCTGGCGCCCGACCCGAGCCGGCGCGCGCAACTGCGCGAGATCCTCGCCGATCGCGAACGGCCGTACTACGAGCATCAGCTAGCCGCGTAGACGGAAGGGGTTGATGGGTCGGAAAGCTGTGGCATACTGTATAAACGTACAGTGTTTTAGAAGCCGACCCCATGCACCCCGCCATCGCCTATCCGGAAGCGATTCATCCGAGTCTGTGGAAGGCGTCGCAACTGCCCCGTTCAGGCACGCGCGGCGTCGACACCGGCCATCCGGCGTTGACCGCCGAGCTGCCCGGCGGCGGCTGGCCGGCCGGCGCGCTGGTTGAGCTGCTCGCGCAGCAGCCCGGCGTCGGCGAGCTACGACTACTCGCGCCCGTTCTCGCGCGCGCGGCCGGTAAGCCGGTCGTGCTAATCCAACCGCCGCATGCGCTGCAGCCGCTCGCGCTCGCGTATTGGGGCGTCGATCCGTCCGGGTTCGTGGCACTCGCAGCGCCGCGCACGGCTGATGCGCTGTGGGCCGCCGAGCAAGCGTTGCGCGCCGGCACCTGCGCTGCCGTACTGCTCTGGCAGGCGCATGTCCGCACGGATGCTCTGCGCCGCCTGAATCTGGCCGCGCAGAGCGGATCAGCACTCTTTTTCCTGTTCCGGCCAGGGGCCGCCGCGCGCGACGCGTCGCCGGCGCCGCTGCGGCTCGCGCTGGCGCCGAAGCGCGACGGCGTCGACATCACGTTCGTGAAGCGCCGCGGGCCTGCGCGCGATACGCCGCTGTTCGTGCCCTTGTCCCCATCACCGATTTTGCTCAACCGACATGCCAGTCTGGATCGGCGTGCATCTGCCGCACCTCAACCTCGAATCGTTCCGGCCGCAATCGCCGGCGCCGTCATCTGACGATGCGCGCGGTCTGGTCGTACTCGAGGGCGGTCGCGTCGTGGCGCTCGATCGCGCCGCACGCGCGCTCGGCGTGGTCGCCGGTATGCGCCGCGGTGGCGTGCTGTCGCTCGCGCCGGACACGCAGATCCGCGAGCGCGACGCTGCGCGCGAGCGCGAGCTCGTGCTCGGCGTTGCCTATGCGCTGCTGCAGTTCACGCCGAGCGTCGTCGACGCCGACGAAGCCGTGGTGCTGCTCGACGTGACGGCCAGCCTGCGCCTCTTCCACGGCATCCGCGCGCTGCGCCAGCGCGTGCGCGACGTCGTCGCGTCGTTCGGCGTCACCGCGGCGATATCCGTCGCGTCGTCGGGCCCGGCCGCGTGGATGGTCGCCCGCGGCCTGCGCGGCGGGCTCGCGCTTTCCGCACGATCGCTGCGCCGCGCGCTCGCACGCGTGCCGCTCGTCGTGGCGCCCGAGGCACGCCGGTATGCGACCTGGTTCGACGAGCTGGGCTGCGAGACGCTGGCCGACCTGCAGCGCTTACCGCGGGCCGGGTTGAAGAAGCGATGCGGCACGCAGCTGCTCGACTGGCTCGACCAGGTCGCCGGCACCGCGCCGGCCGCGTACGACTGGCTCGACATGCCGCCGTCGTTCGACACGCGCGTCGAACTGATGGACCGCGTCGAGCACGCCGAGGCGCTGCTGTTCGTCGCGCGCCGGCTGATCCTGCAGCTGACCGGATGGCTCACCGCGAAGCAGCTGGACGTCGCCGCGTTCGCGCTGCTGCTCGAGCACGAGCGCGGGCGGGACGCGATCGCGCCGACCGAGATCGAGATCGCATTGGGCGCCCCTACCCGCTTCGAGGAACACCTCACGCGTCTGGTCAAGGAACGGCTCGGCCATGTCGAGCTCGCCGGGCCCGTGATTGCGGTGCGACTGATCGCCCGCAGCGTGCAGGAAGCGGCCGCGCCGAGCGACTCCCTGTTCCCGGAGCCCGGCGGCACGCCGCAGGATCACGCGCGGTTGCTCGAACTGCTGACTGCGCGGCTCGGCGCCGAGAACGTGCTCGTACCGGCTCCCATGGCCGACTACCGTCCGGAGCCGGCCGCTCGCTGGGTGCCGATGCGCGACGCGCCGAAGCCGGCACCGCTGCCGGCGGATCTGCCGCGCCCGGCCTGGCTGCTCGCCAAGCCTGTGCCGCTGCTCACGCGCAAGCATCGGCCGTTCTACGGCACGCCGCTGCGGATGGTTTCGCCCGGCGAGCGCATCGAAGGCGGCTGGCAGGACGGACAGACCGTGACGCGCGACTACTTCGTCGCCGAGGACGACAACGGCATCTGCTACTGGATCTACAAGGAGCGGCCGACAGCCAGCGACGAGAGCGAAGCGCGCTTCTTCCTGCACGGCCTGTTCGGTTGATCCACCATGAACGCCGGCAATTTCGGCGCCCTGCCCGCCTACGCTGAACTCCAAGTAGCCAGCGACTTCTCCTTCCTGCACGGTGCGTCGCGCGCAGAGGAATACGTGGCGCGCGCGGCGCAGCTCGGGTACAGCGCGATCGCAATCACCGACGAGTGCTCGCTCGCCGGCGTTGTGCGCGCGCACGTCGAAGCGAAGGCGGCGAACATGCCGCTGATCATCGGCTCGCACTTCCGGCTGACGGCCGCCGACGGCGCGCCGGCGCTCGCCTTCACCGCGCTCGCGATGAATCGCGACGGTTACGGCAATCTCTGCGAGTTCATTTCGCTCGGCCGCATGCGCGGCAAGAAAGGAACGTACCGGCTGGCACCGCTCGATCTCGAACACCCGGAAGCGCCGTACAGCCACCTGCGCGGCCTGCCCGACTGCATCGCGATCCTGTCGCCCGACTTTCCGGCCAACGAGCAACGCCTCGACCCGCAGGTCGCATGGTTCGCGCGCGTGTTCGGCGATCGGGCGTGGGTCGCACTGACGCTGCACGCTCGCGCGATGGACGACATCCACCGCGGCGCGGTCGAGCGCGTCGCCGCGCGCCACGGCGTGCCTATGGTGGCCACCAGCTGGCCGCTCATGCACGTGCGATCGCGCAAGCCGCTGCAGGACGTGTTGACGGGGATCCGGGTCGGCCGGCCGGTGTCGGAGTGCGGGTACGAGCTCGCGCCGAACGCGGAGCGTCATCTGCGATCGCGTCTGCGGCTTGCCAACCTTTATCCCGCCGGCGCGCTCGAGGAAACCGTGCGTGTCGCGCGGCGCTGTACGTTCTCGCTCGATGACCTGAAGTACGAGTATCCAGACGAACTGGTGCCGGCCGGCACCGACCCGGCGACGTACCTGCGCGAACAGACCTACATCGGCGCGCGGCGCCGCTTCCCCGCCGGCATCCCGGTCGACGTTCAAGCGCAGATCGAGCACGAACTGCAGCTGATCGCCGATCTGAAGTACGAGGCGTATTTCCTGACCGTCTACGACATCGTGCAGTTCGCGCGCGAGCAAGGCATCTTGTGCCAGGGACGGGGCTCAGCTGCGAACTCAGCAGTCTGCTATTGCCTCGGCGTGACCGAGGTCGACCCGTCACGACAATCGATGCTGTTCGAACGGTTCATTTCCAAGGAGCGCAACGAGCCGCCGGATATCGACGTCGATTTCGAGCATCAGCGTCGCGAAGAGGTGATGCAGTACATCTACCGCAAGTACGGCCGCGATCGCGCGGCGCTGACGGCCGCCGTCACGACGTACCGGCCGCGCAGCGCGTTGCGGGAAGCCGGCAAGGCGCTCGGCGTGGATCCGGCGATCGTCGATCGCGTCGCGAAGCAGCATCACTGGTTCGATTCGCGCGCGGATCTGCTGCAGCGGTTTGCAGAGGCCGGCCTCGATCCCGAAGCGCCGCTGAACCAGCAGTGGGCCGCCTTTGCCGCTCAGCTGCTCGGCTACCCACGGCACCTGTCGCAGCACTCAGGCGGCTTCGTGATCAGCCGCGGCAAGCTCACGCGGCTCGTACCGGTCGAGAACGCAGCGATGGAGGATCGCTCGATCATCCAGTGGGACAAGGACGACATCGAGGCGCTCGGCATCCTGAAGATCGACGTACTCGCGCTCGGCATGCTATCGATGGTGCGCCGCGCGCTCGACATGATCTCGGAAAAGCGCGGCGAGACTTTCGAGCTCCAGGACATACCGGCCGAGGACAAGACAACCTACGACATGCTCTGCGACGGAGATAGCATGGGCGTGTTTCAGGTGGAATCGCGCGCGCAGATGTCGATGCTGCCGCGCCTGCGGCCGCAGTGCTTTTATGACCTGGTAATCGAAGTCGCGATCGTGCGGCCGGGCCCGGTGCAAGGCGGGATGGTGCATCCGTTCCTGCGCCGGCGCCAAGGGCTGGAGCCCGTTACGTTTCCGTCGGAAGGCATGGAGAAGGCACTGGCGCGCACGCTCGGCGTGCCGATCTTCCAGGAGCAGGTGATGCAGGTTGCGATGCTGGCGGCCGGCTTCTCCGCCGGCGAGGCCGACCAGCTGCGCCGAGCAATGGCGGCATGGAAGCGCAAGGGTGGACTGGAGCCGTACCACGAACGTCTCGTGAGCGGCATGTTGGCGCGCGGCTACGATCGCGAGTTTGCCGAGTCGATCTTCGCGCAGATCAAGGGCTTCGGCGAATACGGCTTCCCGGAGAGCCACGCGGCCAGCTTCGCGCTGCTCGTCTACTCGAGTGCCTGGCTGCGTCGACACGAACCGGCCGTATTTCTGGCCGCGCTGCTCAACAGCCAGCCGATGGGCTTCTATACACCGTCGCAGCTGCTGCAGGACGCACGACGCCGCGGCGTTGAGGTGCTGCCCGTCGATGTCAACGTCAGCACATGGGATTCAGCGCTCGAAGGGCCGACGACGTCGGCGCCCGTGCGCCTCGGCTTCTCGCTGTTGCGCGGCATGCGCGAAGATGTGGCCGGCCGCATCGAGCTCGCACGCGCTGCGCGGCCGTTCATCGACGTCGCGGACCTGGCGCGCCGCGCGCGGCTCGATCGGCACGACCTGCAGGTGCTCGCGCGCGCGAACGCCCTTCGCTCACTGGCCGGCGGCAATCGACGCGCGGCGCTTTGGTTGGCGGCCGCCGCAGTGCCCGATCGGGATCTGCTGCGCGGCACCGAGCGCGATGACGCGGTGCCGGCGTTGCCTCAAGCATCGGAGGGCCACGAGATCGTGACGGACTATCGCGCGATGGGCTTCACGCTCGGCCGGCATCCCCTGGCGCTGCTGCGCGATCGCCTGGTGCTCGATCGCCTGCAATCGGCCGAGCAGCTGGCGACGTTGCGCAGCGGCCAGCTCGCGCGCGCGTGTGGATTGGTCACGGTACGGCAGCGGCCGGGCACGGCGAACGGCGTGCTGTTCATGACGCTCGAGGACGAGACGGGCCAGGTGAACGTGATCCTCTGGCCCGGTCTGCTGGAGAAGTTTCGGAAGGAGGCCCTCGGCGCTGCGCTGCTCGCCGTGTACGGCGTGTGGCAGGCCGAAGGGAAAGTAAGGCATCTGATCGCGAGTAAGCTCGTCGACAAGACCGAGCTGCTCGGGGCACTGCCGACAACGTCGAGGGAGTTCTGCTGAATTTTTATGCCGTCGCCGCATGCAGGGATCGCGCTAGTTGAAAACGGCAACTTGGCTTCCAAGATTGCTCCGTATGCCGTTCGATATCGATTTCCTAACCATGAGTGGAAAAAGATCGCGGCCTTCCAAGAAGCTCTCGCACTTGCGAAATTGCGAAATTTCGCCAACCGGGCGCACCAAAGGAAAAGCCCACCGCAGCAGCCCCTCGAAAGGGGCTTGCACACGGCGGGCGGGCCAGCTTGGTTGATCACATACTGGGAGACGAGACTTGGCGAACATTCTCGTGGTGACGATCGTTCGCTTTCTGCTCCGAATAGTCGGCGTACGCATGACGGTCCATCTGCGCAAAATCCATCTCATGCGCGTCACAGTAGTGACGCAGGTCTGCCAGGATGCATACGACCGCGTGCTCGTCCGGTTGAGCGCAAACCTTGTCGCTTTGGTCGGCGACATTCCATGCCTTGACAGCTTCCTCCATACGCGCAACACGCATGCATGCCGTGTATGTCGGTTCCGAAGCGAACTTCGGGTCCAGCGCCGGAACGGTAATCGGAACGACAACCGCGTGCTCGGGTAATCCTTCTGATCGGACCCGCTCGCGCAAAGCGAAGAAGATGTCGGTACGGCCTTCGAGCTCGTCGTGACCGTTCTCGATGAACCACCACAGAGCCTGCTGAAGCGGCACACCCTTGACGTAGTCAAGGTATGACGGCTTGGTTTTCTCCTGCAGTTTCCTGCGTTCGACCGCCGCGGCCACGAGACAGTCGTAGACAGATTGCTGATCGTGAGTCATCCGGCCATCGACGCGGCGCGTGCCGCAGTGCGTTGCGCCGGCGGTGAGCAGTCCAGAAACGGTCGTCTCGCCCGAATCGTTTGCTGCGTTGACAACACCGATCACCAGCTGTTCGAGGTTGGACCGCTCTTCGTCGCCTGCCGGGAGGTTCCACGAAACAAGCGTCGCGCGATCCTCGTCATCGAGGCAGATCCCAACGTGAGGGACCGCGGCATTATCAGCGATGAAGTAATCGAGCAAAGGCCCCACTTGCGGTAGTTTCCGGTCAGCCAAGGTTTCTGACGAAACCTTCAGCTTGCATCCGATCGGATATCCCACAACACCATGGTCTTGGTAGCTTACTGCCACGCACTCGGGCGTTTCGCGCTCTACTGATTCGACAACGGCGTACTCGAAGTCGGCTGAGGCGCGTTCCTTGAGGAACGGACACGAGCTCAGATCGACCTTGTCGCCGACCTGCAGTTTTTCAACGGCCAATTCCGCGGCTTCCGGCAATTTTCCTGATTCAATGCTCATGTTGCTTCTCCATAAATTAAATGCGAGAAGCGTCCCCGTAACGGGGAGCGTGCTCCCCGCGAGAGATGAAAGTCAATTACTGCCCGCCGAGCAAACCCCTCAAAAGGGGCTTGCACACGGCGGGCGGGCCAGCTCGATAGATCACTTACCGGACGAAGACGAATCCGACTGGCTGTCTTCCTCCGGATCGCTGTCGAAGAACGAAGCATCCGATCCGAGCTTGGCTGCCTCGGCGTCAACCTGCAGGCGCGTCAGGGCTTCGTGCGAGACCAGGGCGAGACCACCGCCGATATAGCCGCCTTCGTCGCACTCGTATGCGATATCGCGCAGCGACATCGACGACAAATCTTGCCCGTCGTCGTGTAGCACAGTGAACTGGATTATCGTCTTGCGAACCTTAGTCGGGGCGCATCCCGGTAGCTTTCCTGAAACAGCGCCCTCAGCATCGAGGATAGTTGCACTCTCGATATCGCCGAGCTTCAGGGTCAGCCACGCGTCCGACGGAACATCGGGATGACAGTTCTTGCCTTCAGCCAGCGATAGGTACACGTCCGACGACTGGAGGTCATCAGGCATGTGATCCGCATCCGGCTGATACACGACCGTTGCTTCCAGCAGTTTCCCAGTCTGCTCAACAGCAGCAGACAAGTACGCACGAGCCTGTTCGAGAGTCTCGGATTCCTTCTTTGAAGCTGGCTTGCCATCAGCAATCCACGCTTCCAGAAGGCTCGTTGCTTCGTCGAGGACCGAACGAACCGAGCGGACACCATCGAGCTTGTTACCACGACGGACGTTTTCGACGTCGCCCAGCACAAGCTCAACGGCACAGCCTGGCGAACCAGCCTTTTCCCAGCGCTTCTCCAGCAGATCAGCGACCGAGAACAGCAGCTCGTTCACCGGCAGTTTCCCTTCAGTCTCGGATTCGCGACCGCCCTTTTCGATTGCGGCAGGGGGTATACGAGCGTCGGCCCCCAGATCGCCGAAGTGGGCCGGTACGCGGGGCGATCCTTCCGGATCCTCCGAGTAGTTATCGTGGTCGAACACAACCACGTCCACGCCAGCGTCAGCTAAGAAATCAGCGACGCCGCCCGACACCGTTACAAGAACGCGCGGGCAGCTTCCCTGCGAGATTTTCGGCATCGCGTCCGGCATAATCATTGGTCGAACCTCTCCGATTTCGAGGTCCGCGGCAAGGCGCGCGCCGTCGAGATCGCCCTCCTTATCCTCCAGCGTAGAATGGGCGTCTGCAATGCCAATTTGGATCAACGTCTGGACACTGGCAGCGATGTCGGCCACAGTAGCGGTGTTTTCGGTCCTGATGGGCACCTGCAGCACAAGCATACGATGTGTTCGCAGCACTTCCCCGGCTTCTGTGCTTACGGGTGGGTGACCCTGATACATCGACCACGCCTCATCGCTCGACTCGGGGCGGTAACCCAGGTTCTTCCATGCGAGGACGCCACGGACGTAGCCGTGTGCATAGGAGCGGTCCTGATGGCCTTCCATATCACGAACTTTTGCGCGTTCAGCCTCGGACGTGCCGTCGTGAAAGCCCCAGTTGAACCTTACGCGATCGGGGAACGTAGTACCGTCCGACCGTTTCATTTCGACCGTCGGTTGCGACAGTTTCCCCGCATTGCCCACACGGAACTCTTGCGGTGTCCATGAGGCTTGGAAGCACTGGATAACCGGCGTCACCGCCTTTTCGAGGGCGTTCATGTAGGCCTGCTTATCCGCTTCCGTTCCCTCCGTTTCCAGATGGTACGGGCCGACGAATTTTTCGCTTTCACGTGCAGCAGCGTACCCACCGAGGACAGCGGAATACAGAGTGAAGAACCGTGCGTCATGGCTGAAAAGCTCCTCGCCGAACGCAGTGACTTCCACACCATCCGCGAAGCGAACCTTCAGGAACGGAAGCGCCTCTTCATCCCAGTTCGGCTCCTTCTCGGGATCGATACCGGCACCGATGATTTCTGCCGTTTGCCCAGAGTGGGCATGGTAGACCGCGTTGTGCTCGGACTGAGCCTCCAACATTGAACTGAAGACAACTTTCAGCCCACCCGCGGCCTCCAATGCCAATGCAACCTTAGCCTCGAATGCAGCAACCGGAGACGGCGATTCCGGCAGTTTCCCACTTTCAACCATAGCCGTGCGGGCTGCCTTCAACGCCTGCGCACCTGATTCTGTCCAATGCACCTGAGTGTGTGATTGCTTGTGGAGGTATCCAGCTGCAGCCCCAGCAATCAGGACATTTTGGAGCGCTGCGTCGGCCCACCATACTCGCTTCGAAGGCTCAGGCGAACCCTCAGCCGCGCTAACTTTGTTCATGGCCGCTTCAATCTCGAAGATGCTAGGCAATTTCGGTTGTTGATTCATTTTGCTTCTCCAAGAAATAGTGCGAGAAGCAGCCCCAAGCGGGAATGGCTTCCCGCGAGGTTGATTTGATTTGCCTTGCGCTCAGAGATGCGCGAAACGGAGTGGAACGCCGCGCAGCGCCCAGCTGGGTGGGCGCCCGCACGCGTGCCGACGAACGCTCGCAGACGCCACCGACGCGCCGCGCTCTGGCTGTGGACGCCGCGGTGTCCGATTGGGTTCTGCTACGCGGCGAGCGCGACGAGGCCGTGCCGGCGCTGCTGTGGGCCTCAGAAAGTTAGGAGATTTGACGTACTATCGCGCGAAGGATGTCTTCGCCCCAGCAAACGCGTGCGACGGGAGGAGCACACCCAACAATGTGCGGCCAATCTTCTTTCGCTTCGCCGGATTAACGAGACTCACGATGTCATTCTTGTGCGGCCACTCAGCCGCTTTTTCTGCGGTCACGGATGCCGCCGCGTCAAAGCCGTTAGCCACCAATTCTCTCTGTCATTCGTAGGATTCGACGATGTCGAAGAAGCCGTCGAACCTTAAATTCGAAAATTTCTTGCGCCACGCATGACACTCGCGCTCGAGATCCTCGCGCGGCACGACATGTTCCGGGCGCACGCCGCTTTGCGCCGCACGCATGGCCCGATACGCGTCAGCGATCGCCGGGCCAAGGCCCGGGCATTGGGTCGATGCGCCGCCCGACGTGCAGATCCGGACGCCTTCGACCGTTCGCCCGTGCTTCGGTGCGACCTGTACGTACCAGTCGCCATTGCCCCCAGGGAAGATCACCAGAGCACGCTGCTCGTCCTCGGGCAAGTCGCGATCGTCGGTCACATACATCCCTTGGTCAGTAGTCGACATGATTGGACTCCGTAATTGTGAGGTGGTGGTTCGTCTACTTTACGAGACGAGCAGCTTCAGGGCGAGGTTGCGACGCGTTGAACTCCATTTGCGCGAGCACGCGTGCTACCGGCGTTCAACGCGAGCATGGTGAGCGTGGCCGCGGCTGCGCATCAAAGAGGCGCGGACGCGGTGGTACAGAGGCGTTCGGGGAGAGGACCGAAACTTCTCTTCATCGCGGTCATTTCGATCGTGAGAACATGGTCGTCACCCCGGGTGACTACCTTCCGGTATTTGTTGAGAAAGAGACTGAACGCGCGCAACTCGACAGAGTCCGGCGCGCGGCTCTTGAGCTTCTGCTCGAGGTCCTCGAGCGCGCTGTCGCTCATCATCAGCGCCCCAATGTCTGCCAGCTGATAAGTGACGCCGGCACGGTGGAGCGCGCCGAGGATCACTCCGATTCCGTACGTGGCTTCCTGGCGGTAGTAGGTGGCTCCGGCGTTACCTTCCGTGGTCGGCCAAAACTGCAGGATGGCTTCGGTGATCTCGTCGATGTTACGTTCGGTGGTGGTCATCGCATTGCTCCCAATCATGGTTGAAGAAGCTCAATTTTTCGGTTGGCCCGTGAAAACCCGTTCTACCCCCTGGGCCGTTGAGGTCGGTTAGTCAGTGAAATGATGCGCGTGGTAGCGGTGGAGCAGCGAACCGTAGCGCCGATACGCCTCGATCCAGTTCGTCGCGAGCGCGTGCTGCGCTTCGGCGAGACTGATTTCGCCATTGCATACGCCCTTGTACAGCGCGAACTCGAGATCGTCCTTACGATCCGCGTTCCATTCCGAGTGGCGCGGTTGCGGCCAGAGGTTGCGCGGATCAGTCGGATTTCCGCCGACGCTGAGAGGTATCAGGTGATCCTCTTCATAGTCGTGCGGGTTGGTGTCGTCGTAACCGTACTCGCGGATTTGCACCTTCTTGAGTTTGTTCGTGTACCACATCGGGGGCCGCACGGTGCGGGTCCATCCCTTGACACACACCGTGCTGCTGATGTTCTCTTGCGTGACATCTGGGTTGATCGCACCCGGGGTCAACGTGGCGTCAGGCAAGTCACCGGCAACGGCTACGACGGATGCGAGTGCGAACGCGACAAATGCAATGACGTGTTTCATGGTTGATGAGGGCCTCTATCGAATGAAGGGATATCAAGTGCGGCGGCTCAACGTCACGTTGCGGTAAATAACCCGTCCGAGATACATCGCCATTGCCGCGCCGGCGACTACGCAAAACATGCCGATTGGCCCATGGAAAAATCTCCAGAAATCGGCCAACGCCTGATTTGCGGTGGGATGCCCCCCGGTTGCAGTCGACTGGCCAACGAAGAATCCGAGCAGGAATGACATGGCGTTGAACTCCTGATTTTTGAACTGTGATTAAGCAGCCGTCACCGATCCGGCTGGGGCCTCGCGGCCTGCGCGCTGGACGTAGTCGCTGTCTGAAGCGCGGGAACTAGACGAGGGAAAATTTGCCCGATGCACATGGATCTCACCGTATGCGTTTAACCAGAAACCTGAGGTGGAACGCTAATCGCTGCGCGGCGCGCCCGCCATATGGCCACGGCCTCTCTCCGACCGACCTGGATCGCCCCGAGCGAGACCGCGAGTGCGCGCATGCTCGGCCTGAGGTCGTAATGGGGAGCCACGCGGCTTTCCTGGAACCACGCGCGCTTCATTCCAATCAGTTCCTCTGTGAGGCCAGACGATCAGCGTTGCGCCCATCGTTCAGCACGAGATCCCGACGAATTTCCCGACAACGCTGAACCAGCGCGGCTAGGTTCTCGAACGTTTGTTGCGCGACGATACCGGCAAGGTGCGAAACGTCCTTACCTGGTGTGAGTCTTTTGGAAAGCTCAATCTCCGCGCAGCGCAGACGTGTTGCGTGATCCGGAGCAGGTATGTGCAGTCGAAAATCGAAGCGCCGCATCACCGCCGGATCGATTTTCTCGACGAGGTTAGTGGCGCAGGTCAGCACGCAGCTGGAAGGCATCCGGTCAATGAGAATAAGCAACTGGTTGGTAATCCGCTTGATCTCACCGAGGTCGCTCGTCGCACGATCAGCGCTGATCCCATCGAACTCGTCGAGAAACAATACGCACGGTGCACACTCGGCATAGCGAAACACCTTCGCGAGATTTGATCCTGTTTGTCCGAGATGGCTGGCGATCAGGCCGCTGTAGCTGACACGCAGCAACGGAATGCCAAGCTCACCAGCAAAGGCTTCGGCCAGCATCGTTTTTCCATTCCCCGGCGGACCTTCCAGCAGGATCTTGTGGCGAGGGGACAACCGGAATGCAGCTAACTCGTCGGCACGGCCGTGCTCCTGGAGGATCGCTGGAAGTTGCTGTTCGAGGTCGATGGGAAGGACCACATCAGCGAAAGTCGCTATCGGCTCCTCGAACGAAATGAGATCGGCGGGCAACTTCATCTCGACGGGTTTCATCGTCTGATAGCGCCGGAGCTTGCCCGCCACCGCCGGATAACTGTCGGCCAGCGCCGATGCCATTTGCTCGATCAGTTCGGCTGCGCCATTCGTGTTGCCCCAACGAAGCCGATCGATGAACGAAGGCAACAACGAAAGAGCGGCCGAAGCGGCCTGCCTGCGAACACCCTTCGTGGCCTCGCGCGGCGCCGGCGCCGACTCCAGCGGTTCACTTTCAATTGCTGCACTAGTCATGTGTAGATCCTTGGTTTTCCTTGCTTGTTCTTGGACGCAGGTAGATGGCGGCGATTGGCCTGCTAATTGGTGGGATGTCAATTCCGGGCATCTCTGCCAGTTTGGCGTCGCTTTGCGCAAGCGGAAAATCGATTCCAAAATGGCAATGAATGCGTGTGGCTCCCTTTGTGTTGACGGCTACGCCCGCACGGCACCGGCCTGACGCGCTGCCTCCTCGTCGGCTTCGGCATCGGTCACAACCACGCGCGTGGCACTTTTCCGGTCCCAAATCATTTCTCCCTTCCGTGGGCCGGTTTTCAGCGGGCGCGGAACGCCGCCCGTCATGACGATCGCGTCTTCGATGCGCTCGTATGCGAAAGGTTTCCAGCCCGCGCATTGAGCCTTACGCGCGGCGACAGCCTCGTAGTCGTCGATCGTCCGTTCGGGGGTATTCGTCGAGTTCATACTTTGCTTCACCCTTTTCCGTCGAAGCGGATCCTGCCACCCTTGCGCAGCGCCTGAAGTCGGCGGTCGACAATTCGCCAGGCCGCTGTGGAGGGACGTCCTTCGCGCGCGACTTCTCGTTCCTCCTCGGCTATGCGTTGGCTCTCGTTGCACACGACCGTGTCCGCATTGATCAAACCGGACGGCAGGACCGAATCTCCGATGGCATCAAGAATCGACGGATCAAGCTTCTCGTATGTGCGTATCCGGATTTAGCTGTGGTCGTCCGCACGAGGCGGCCTCTTGTTTGCGCAACCAATGGCAAGGACAAACACGCCACCAGCGCCAATCCACGCTAGGAGAATCCCGACGATGCGAACCCACGGCTCCGCGAAGTCAAAATATTGATACTCGCCCCAGGAAATCAGAACCAGCAGTGCGACGATGACGGCCAGCATCGCGAAAGTACTCACCCGCGCTTGGAACTTCCTTCGCTTTCGAGCCGCAGCGACGGTCGGCGTCATTGCCATGTCAAAACCCCTCCGGAAGTTGATGCGGTAATCGAGCGCAAACGCTTGATCACTATGCCGCTGTTCGTCCTCATAGTTCGCGCGCAAGTCCCCTTCGATCTCAGCTTCATCGATGGCATCGCCAGATACTTGGCTCGTCACATCCTCCGATTGCTTTCCGTTGTTAGGTTAGTCGATACAGTCTCTCGTAGAGCGGGCGGTTGCAGAAATGAAATTTGTAATCGTCGAAATGACGTGCCCGGGCAGACGTGGGAGCAAGTGCCGGTGGGGGATGTGTACGCCGACGACGAGATGTTAAGCGGGGGTGAAGGTGGTGCCGCGCTCTTGCTCGCAGCCGCCGCGGCGTCCGACGAGGATCTGCTACCTGGCGAGCGCGACGCCGCCGTGCTGGCGCTGCCACGGGCCTCGAAAATTAAAGAGATTTGAGGGACTATCGCGCGCTGAGTTCACGCGCCGCCGGCATGCAACGACTGATGTATTCGCTCAGCAATACTTTTCATGCAGCGCCAACGGCAGACATAATTTTCATGATTCCGCGCTTGGCACTGCCTTTGCCCAGCTTCAAGACAAGTTGATGGAGCTCAGCAAATTCTTCCGCGGCCGCATTTCCGAGTGCCCCAGACGGATAACCCGCACTTGCCGCTGCCTTGACATCGGCGCGGTCAGACTCGACAGCGCCGAATGCATTAATTGACTGGTCGCGCACACCCACAGAGGTGTACAAATCTTTCAATGCGTCAATCGCCGCTTGCGCAAAATGCTTAAGTGGGTCGTCGTCGTTCCAGTCTTGCACGTTGACCGGGCGGTTGTAATACGCAGGCCACGCCTCGACTTGACAGTAATCGTCGTGGAGCCTTTTGCGGAATTCGGTGACGCGACTGCTGAGCTCGTAGGGGCGGGTACCCTCCTCACCGATCGCGAATGGAAAATTGATGACCTGGCGCCAGTTATCAGCCAGAGGAACGCCCGGAAACGCTTCACGGTATTCGGAATTGTAGATAGCTATCCATTCCGGCATCCATTCCGGAAGCCCTTGCTTCTCGGCCCACTCCAGTGACCGCTGCTTCCACGCCAAGCGGTCACGCTCAGCGTAGGCTTCTATAGCCCGGCTTGCTTCGAATTCCACAAGGAAACTCAGTGTAAGAACTGCCGTATTGCCAACGTACGGCGTGATATTCAACACCATGTCCGGATGTGGTGTTGTGAGGTAGTAACTCACAAGCTCTTTGTAATCATCCCAGCCTCGATCGGGATAGCCAAAGCGACGAAAGCAGTAGGCGAACAGCTTCCCGTAGTCGATCTCATCACCACAAACGCTGGCAATGATTGGGTCAGACAGGGCATATTTTGATTCTCCCCTATCGATGTACGAGCGGAAGGAAAGACCACGCCAATCTTTGCCCTTCATGTTGGCCTGCTTCATACGGAATTTGCGTTTTGCCATGAGTACCTCACGCGGGTCCAGGATGACGGGATGGTAATAATCGGGCTTTGCACATCTAAACGCTCGCCTTTCGCTTCTTCTGCCCCGTGACGGAATATCGGAGGTTATATCCCCCATGCAGAATCTCGAGGAAACAACTGACTCCGATATGCGTAGTGACGATGCTCTCCATGTGATGTGACGATCCGTATACCGCTCACGTGATCACGATTACGGTAGCCTGGTCATCTTGGCGTGCGCCGCCATTGAAACCAAGCCGACAATGCAAACGCGATGATCGAAACAGCCGGCACACTCACCGCATTTTGGGCGGTTGATGCAGGAAGACTAACGACCAGCGCAAGGTACATACCGATCGAGAGCGGCAACGCTACCAGGAATATGGGCTTGCACCGGTACCCCGCGCTAATCCACGAAGCACTCACGGCAAGCGCACCGATGCAAGTGAGCAAGGTCTCAACGCCCTTCACGTCGCCATCCAATGCGTGGCCATCGGTAAACGAGAGGTATGCGCCCCCTAAAATCGTTACGATTGTCGCGACTACGAGGAACCACATCGCCGTCCGCGAGTTTGTCCATCTCTCGGTAAGATCGGTGTGTTCCGGTTGCTGATCAATTCCGTTGGTCATTGCATCACCTATTGACTGTTGGTGCGATCGCGCAGAAGCTCATCTGCAACCGGATCTGCCTCGTTGATGAGGGTTTTCCGGCGGCGGTCCGTGCGTCTCAGCCCCTCATCGCTCCCGCATGCGGGATTTCCAGAGTTCCAGGCCGACCGATAGGCACGGTTCGTCAGCAATTTGCTGTGAAGATCATTTCGGGAGTACGCGTTGAACACATCCTCGCTTTCACTCCAACGGGAATGCCTTCACAGGATAGATTTGCATCAGTTGCTTGAACAGGGCATACGCGGAACCAGCGTCGGCATCCTCCAAGCGCCCGTCGAGAACAAAGATACGCCGATTCGCCGGTAAGCCTCCCCTACGCACCAACCTCCCTAGCCCCTGCTTGAATCGGAAAGCGGCCTCGAGCAAATCCCAAGGTACTCCAGCCCGGTTTTGCGACCGCCACAGATGCGTGATCGACTGGTTGGTCCCGAACGGCAATCGCGGGATGATCAGGTCGGTGAGCACATTATCATCAGCCGCCGGGATGCACTCGCCCTCGAAAAGGCGCGCCCACGGATCATGCCCGCCGACATCCACGCCGGTCCATGCACCACCGACCGCAAGCCACAGCGGCCGAACGCCAGCCCGCCTGAGCTCCAAGAAATCCGCCACCTGCCTTTGGAGGGGGCGATTCTCGTGCGCCTCGACCAGAAATGTCGACGCACCTGCGAGCCGCTTCGAGATACCCTCGGCGGCCCTATAACTCGTCAACAGGACTAGCGTTCCGCCGCGCGCTGTTTCATGGGACGACTGGATGACCGGCGCGAGGTTGTCGAGCCACGCCTCTTCCGCGCGCTGATACTCGGTATCCGTGAGACGGTCAGCCCGGGTCGGCGGCCGCAACTTGCTAGCGAGTTCGCCTGGGGTCCACAGTCCAACGACAGGTGCAACGCTCCAGGGTGCATGGACAGGCGGATATTCGATCCATCGTTGTTCCGGGAGGGCGAGCAACATGCGCTGGTAGCTTGCGGAGACGTCGTTCACGCGCTTCAGGTAGAGGCTTGCCGAAACGATTGCGCCGGCATCGAGCCGACTCCACATCGTGCGCAAGATTGACTCGACTGAGCCGCTGCCGACATAGAGTTGTGGGAAAACGCGCATCGGTGAGAACCTCAGATAGGACCGTGAAATCGCTGCGCCCGCCGCACCGCGGATGACCGCCGCAGCTGCTCGTGCCTGGATTACTGCGCGCAAACGCGCCGGATCGACACCGGAGAGCCGCCGCGGCGCCGGAATTTCGTCGAGGCACTCCGCTACGCGCTGAAGCAGAACGGCGAGTCGACGGACCGGGCCGTCATTACCCGACAGAGTCACGAAGTCGCGCCGGAGCGTCCCACCAACCGACGATATCTCGTCGACCAGGCCATCGAGCCGCTCGATCGTCTGTGCAGCGATCCTGCCGCCACGGTGCTTGAACTCCCTGACGTGCCGGACGCAAGCTTTCAGGGAGACATACCGCGACAGAGAGTTCGAGAAGATCTGCTCGAGCAAGTGACCTTCGTCCACGATCAGCGCGCGATAGTCGGGGAGCAATCCCCGATCCTCGGTCAGCGCATTGAACAACGCCGATCGCTGCACGTTAAGCGCCCGAAGCGCCTCGCGTGCGTCAGCCACGGTGTTGGAATCCTGACGTAGCAAGCGAATGGCGCCGACGATTTCGTTGTCGATGTCACGGAAGGATTCGTCCTGACCGGCCGCTCTCAGACGGGTGCGCATGTCCTGCGCGAGCATCGCATGCGTGCACAACACGAGCTCCTCTTCGTCCGTGTCTGCCACCTCGAACTGCGCGCGGTACGCGCGGTATCCGTGGTCGTCCACGCTGTTCAAATCGGACAGTCGGACCTCGTCGATCGGAAATCCGGGCGCAATGCGCTCGAGCGATCCGACGAGCCATCGGGCCTCGACTCCGTCGTCGGCATGTTCGTCCGTCCCCCCTTTCGCGGCCCAGCGGTGAACCGCATCAAGGTCTGCGATGTCACGCTGCCGGCCGGCCGGGTCGCTCAAGAATGCCTCGAGCGCGTGCTGACTGACGAACTCGCGGCGCCCAAAAACGACGCGCAGGCGCGGCATGTCCGACACGCGCCGTTGCAGCGCAAACTCCGCAGCGAATTGTCGGATCAACGCGATAGTTGGCGCCGCGATCACCACTCGCTTTCCGCGCGCCACGATCCACTCAATTGCCGAACAAACCATCGCACGCGTCTTGCCGACCCCCGTTCCGGCTTCGACGAGTCCAAAACTGTCCCGATCAAGGCAATCCCGCATCATCGCGGCCACTTTGATTTGCTCGGACCTCACGGTGACTTGGGGATCCACCGCCTGCAGCAATCGTGTGAGACGGACAATCGGATCTTCCTCATCCCAGGATTCGGGTGTGACGTCCCGCAGGCTGGCGGCCGCGATCAGTGCGCGGGCAAGCGGCGCGTGCCCAAGCGCGCACGCGCTCGCGCGAGCGCGGAGCATGCCGGCTTCGGGTTCCGGAAGGCTGATGAAGATGCGGCGCCTGTCGCCCGTCTCTGCGATCGCTTCGTTCGGAATGGACAGCCCGTCTCGGAGGGATTGAGCGACGAGCAGCTTGACCGCCGACCGCACTCTTTCATCGTCGTGGCGGATGGCCTCGAATTGTGGAATGGCCGAGGACAGCCATCCGTCGGGTACTGCGAGCGTCATGTTCAGGCTCATCGAAATTTCTCCGTGCGATCGAAATGATTTCTGATGTGGCGCATGCTGGTTTAGGCTCGTTTCTGTTTTCGCGTGATGTGACAGCCACTTTCGTGAATCGGTGTGCAGGCAGTGTGATCGAAAAGCGGCCAGTGCAGAAATGATTTCGGATGCGGCAACCACCGCTTTACGCTCGTTTGTGTTTTTGCGCGATATGACAGTGAGTCGGGTCGAACACGCGCCCGGCATATCGATAGTTGTTGCAGGGTGCGTTAAACGCACCTACACTCGACCAACGATGTATACAGGAGAGTTCGATGAGAAAGCAGACGTTGTTGCGCATCGGCCTGCCGGACGGGGCGCAGATCTACCCGTCGCGGTACCGAGAGCTGCTGGCGAAAGAGGCGTCTACCTGGGGCTTCCCGTCCGCGCTCTTTCACACGAACGAGTTGCGTTCGGCCGAGCCGGGGATGCCCGGCGTGCGGGTGGTGGGCGGCAAGCGCTGGATCGGCATCCTCGCCGACGAAGCCAACACAAGTGTCATCTATCAGGTGATGGGCGGCGCAGTCGCGGCCGCCAACAGTCTAACGGGGCGCAATACTCCGGTCGAAGTCGAGGAGCATGAGCTGGGCCTC
Organism: Burkholderia sp. MBR-1; assembly: GCF_013822785.1. Classification (NCBI taxonomy): domain Bacteria; kingdom Pseudomonadati; phylum Pseudomonadota; class Betaproteobacteria; order Burkholderiales; family Burkholderiaceae; genus Burkholderia; species Burkholderia sp. MBR-1. The sequence goes on along the minus strand of NZ_CP053612.1, from coordinate 160,233 downwards.
AAGCCCCGCCATCACCCCCAACAGTACTGGATTCGCGAAATGGTCCTGAAGCGTCGCTCACCGTCAGCGCGCGAGGGCGACCTCGAGGATCTGGCGCGACGCAGACTGACAGCCGGCATCGAACGCATGGCCACGCGATACGGGATCGACTGTCCGACGGACGACCAGCTGGGCATCGATGTGTCGATCAAGCGCAACCTCGGATTGCGCCTGACCACGGTCAGCGGGCCGACGAACGAGTTCGTCACCCTGCTCGACATGTCGTTCACGATTCACGCCGATCTGGGCGGCATCTGGTTTGCCGGCAACCTCACGTCACGCGGTTACGGCCGTATCGGACGCGACCTTTCCAATCTCGCGGTGAACTTTGCTCGCGAGCAGAAACAGCCGCGGAGGGTTGCGGGATGAACGCCCTGATCAGCCCGTCACAACTCGCGGCATCGGCCGCCGGCCTCAAGCCCGTCGCATCGACGTCGGCGCGCGTACCGGGATCCTGTGCGATGTGCGGCTACGTGCACGCTGCCGGCGATCCCGTCAGCCCTTTCGCACCCGATTCGTCCTTCACGGACTACGGCGCGCTTCGTGCGCCCGGTTCGCGGGTGATGTGCGGGTGGTGCGCAGCCACATGGAATCTCGACTTCACCCAGCGCTACACGAAGGCGGTGATCTGCAGCGAAGGTGTATTTCCGGCCGCGAGCAACGAACACATCGCGTACTGGCTGACGAATCCGCCGGCCGGGCGCTGGTTGTTCCTGCAGTCGGACCAGAAGCGTCAGCACGTGGTCTGGCGCGCGCCCGTCAACGAATCTCGGGAGGTATTCACCGTGCGATTCGGTGAATTGCTGCTCACCGTCCGGCGCACGCACCTCGTCGAAGGAACCGTGGCCGCGAAACGACTCGCCGCCGCTGCGACGGCGAACCGAAAGGCCAAGGGCGCCGCGTTGAAGAATCCGTTCGTCCGCCTGTCACGCGATCTGGCCGATCCCGCACACGGCGTGCTTCGCAGCGACCTGTACGAGATGGCCGAACAAGATCCGGACGTGAAGCGGGACATCGCGATCATTCACGCACTGACGCCCGGCGAACTCTGGGGGTTGACGGCGACCCTGTACGTTGCCGACCCGCAGCGCCCTGACCGAAAACTGCCCACGCCGGCCGCGCAGGCCTGAGACCCGCCGATACCGGCAACCTGAAAGGAGAACGAACATGACGATCACGAATCGCATTACCGGTGTTTTCCAACTGAGCCGCCCGCTCCACTGCGCAAGCCCGGACGAGTCGCTGAAGGCGTCGATGAATGGTGGCGTCAGCGATACTGGCACGCCGACGGCGCAGCAACGTATCCTGACGCGCAAGGGCATGGAACGTGTGCCGTACTTTCCGGGCAACGACTTGCGTGGGCGCCTTCGGCGCAAGGCCGCGTCGATCGTGCTCGACCACATCACCGTGTCGAAGAAGATCAAGCTGGAACTCTACGCCGGGCTTAATTGCGGCGCGGTCAGTGGCAAGCCCGAGAACGACGTGACGATCGAGGAAGTGCTGCGCGCGCGCGATAACGTCTACATGGGATTGTTCGGCGGCGGTACCCGGATCCTCCGGTCGCGGTTCCGCGTGGCGGACCTGCTGCCGATCATCGGATCGACGATGGACTGCGGCGCGGTGCCGCGGGCGTATGGCAACGAAACCGATACGACGTGGCTGCCGAAGAGTTTCGATGGCACGGAGCCGCTACGCGGAGATCAGCTGCTGGTCGTCCACCACCTGCTGCGGGTCGATGACGTCATTCGCGTGCTTCGCCCCGACGAACTCGAGAAGTACGTCGATGACGCACAAGCAGCGGTGGCGGACTATCAGGCCGGCGTGCTGGAGGGGCGTTCCAAGCGCAAGGACGACAAGAAGAAGGCGCTGAACAAGGAAATTTCGGGCGCTGAGGTCCGGAAGAAGGCCGACGTCGGCAACATGATGACGATCCAGGCAATCGCCGGCGGGACGCCCATGTACTTCCAGCTCGACTTCTCTGACGACGCATCGGATGCGCACGTTGGCCTGATGCTGCTAGCGCTGCAGGCCCTCGTGCGCGAGCAAGCGCTGGGCGGCTGGGTTCGGGCAGGGCTGGGCCAGTTCGGGGCGCGCCTGACGCTTGAGCGCAACGGCGAGTCGTACCCGGTGTTCTCGAGCGATGTGGCGGCCGCAGAGGCGACGCTATCCGATGCGGTTGCCGGGACTTTCGCCGCAACCGCGATTGAGGCGTTGAAACGGCTTTCCGCCGAGGAGATGATGGATTTCTTTGTGGCACGCCAACCCGCTGATGAGGAAGTCTGATCATGGTCCCGCTGCGGCTGACGTGGACGCTGGAGACGCCGATGGTGGCCGGCGCGCACCCGCTTCATCTCGATGCGCTGATCGCGTATGCGATCGTCGAGGAAGCCATTCGCGCCACCGGCACTGCGGGCGCCGGCACGGGCATGCGGGATGCGACAGTCCGGGAACTGGCTGACTCCCCTCTTCCACTTGAGCGGGAGGCGCGCGGTGACGCGTGGTGCTGGAAGGCATCGGCTGTCGTGCCTGTGGGTGACCCCGGGCCGCACTCGATGCGGTTCTGGACACGGAAGACTGACGCGTATGACATGGCACACCGGATCGAAGCCGGACAGATCGAAGGACGATATCGCTTCCCGCTCAAGCCCTATGCCTACAAGGTCGACACTGTCCGGGGGCTCTTCAAGCAGCAGTTCAAGTTCTTTCCAGTGCGCCAGATCGAGCAGGTACAGGCGTGGTGTGTCGGTGACGAGGATCGGTTGCTTGACCTGCTCGCGCCCGAAACCGGCTACGTGACTCATCTCGGCAGCAAGGGGCGGATGGGGTATGGACGCATCGGGACCCTGCACATCGAGCAGGATCCGACGGCTGGCGAGCGCTGGAAACGGCGCGTCCTACCGTGGCCGCACGACGGTGCCGAACTCGTGCAGATGGCTACGAGGCCGCCGTACTGGGCGATCGAGAACCGGGTGGCCGCGTATGTCGTTCCTGAATTGCTGACCTGATCGACGGCCATGCGTAACAAGCTTGCATTCCCGATCCCGATGTCTGATCGGATTTCACTGGTGTATCTCGACCAACATGTAGTCGAGCGAGACGGGAATGCACTCGTCGCGCTCGGTAACGGCGTGCGAACGGTCATTCCGGTTGGTGCGACGACGGCTCTGTTGCTGGGGCCGGGCACGACGGTCACTCACGCAGCAGTTGCGCTCTGGGGGCTGGAGGAAACCTTGCTGATATGGACCGGTGAAGCTGGTGTGTGCCTCTATGCATCGGGCATGCCACGGGGGCGCCCGCCGCCTCGTTGCGGCAGGCCGCCGCTCGACTGGATCCGGCGCGTTGCCTCGACATCGCGCGCCGAATCTATTCGAGGATGTCCGACGAGGTCGCGCGGATGCATCGGTCAATCGAGCGTCTCCCCCGCGACGCGGGGATTGCAGGAGCCAGATGGCCCACTTCCACAGCCAACTCATGGGTTCCCCGCGGCGCGGGGATTGCAGGAATCCTCTCACCGCTGCCGAGTGCGACCTGCGGTGTTCCCCGCGATGCGGGGATTGAAGGTCGTCCCGCTGCTTGCGATCGGTGAGAACAAAGTGTTCCCCGCGATTCGGGGATTGCAGGGGGTATCGGAGTGCGTTCTTGCTCATGATGCGGTGTTCCCCGCGATGCGGGGGTTGCAGGGGGGCCCGAGCGAAGCTCGGCAAGTACCTTCCGTGTTCCCCGCGATGCGGGGGTTGCAGGGGATCGTTCGTCCGAAAACTGGGGGCGCCTGCGTGTTCCCCGCGATGCGGGGGTTGCAGGGGAGCGGCAACACAGCTCATGTCGAGTCTGATGTGTTCCCCGCGATGCGGGGGTTGCAGGAGAGCATCATGCGCACGTATTCGCAGGCGGGCGTGTTCCCCGCGATGCGGGGGTTGCAGGTCGATATCCTGAATCTTGACGACGAGCTGGTCGTGTTCCCCGCGATGCGGGGGTTGCAGGTTCGACGTGACTCAGGGTCGCGCACGCAAAGTGTGTTCCCCGCGATGCGGGGGTTGCAGGTGGACGCCCTGCCCTGATGTGGATGAGCTTGCGTGTTCCCCGCGATGCGGGGGTTGCAGGGATTCTGGCCCGAGCCAAATCGAACATCGCTCGCGTTCCCCGCGATGCGGGGGTTGCAGGCAATGTCCGTACGGTGGCGGTGTCGTGTCCTGGTGTTCCCCGCGATGCGGGGGTTGCAGTTTGGGACCAGTTCGATACGAAAAACGCTACGAGTGTTTCCCGCGATGCGGGGATTGCAAGTGGGAGGTGAAATCAACTTCGAGCGCGAGTCTGTATGCCCCGCGATGCGGGGGTTGCAGGGAAGTTTCATAAATTTCTCCATGTCAATTGGAGTGTTCCCCGCGATGCGGGGGTTGCAGGTATGCAAAGCGGCTGAGTAGTCCTCACCGGTGAGTGTTCCCCGCGATGCGGGGATTGCAAGAATGTCGTCGACGAGCTCGTTCCGCTGGATTGGTGTTCCCGCGATGCCGGGGTTGCGGGAGTTGAGGCTCGTCGATGATCGTTACCCGCTGGGGTTCGCCGCGATGCGGGGGTTGCAGGATGTCGACCAGATAAGCAGGGCTAGGATTGAGGTGTTCCCCGCGATGCGGGGGTTGCAGTAGAAAAGTTGCGCGCGCAACTCGTGCGGCATCGTGTTCCCCGCGATGCGGGGGTTGCAGGCCGCGGCGTTGCAGAGTGACGCGTACCAACAGGTGTTCCCCGCGATGCGGGGGTTGCAGGGGGAAGGAGATGAAGCCGACCGTGGTGGTGACGTGTTCCCCGCGATGCGGGGGTTGCTGGCGGCTCTGCCGCGCCGGACGCTAAGGCCGGCAGTGTTCCCCGCGATGCGGGGGTTGCAGGTTGAGGAAGAAGGATTTCCCCGAGCCCGACTCGTGTTCCCCGCGATGCGGGGGTTGCAGTAGGAGTCTCCATGAAACTGCCAACGATAGCGAGTGTTCCCCGCGATGCGGGGGTTGCAGGAACGGCGTCGGGACTGAAGGGTCCGCTGCTGAGTGTTCCCCGCGATGCGGGGATTGCAGGTTCAATCAGAAGTTCAATGGTCTGCCACTCACGTATTCCCCGCGACGCGGGGATTGCAGTCGTATACTTTTCCCGTGGCTGAGACAACAGCCGTGTTCCCCGCCGTGCGGGGATTATAGGAGTGGGCAGTGGAATGGCGCACGAGTTCCTTGCGTAGCAGGGATTGCGGGCACGACTGCATGCACGCCTAGTATTTGGCCGAGAGCCCCCTCGTAACGGGGATTGCAGGTGGTCGTAATGGTCGTCCGGCCAGCCATCGAAGTGTTCCTCGCGATGCGGGGATTGCAGGCAGTCCATCGACTTGATCAGCGCGATGTATGAGTGTTCCCCGCGATGTGGGGGTTGCAGGTCTGCAAGTTGTTGGTCCGACTCAAACTTGCCGTGTTCCCCGCGATGCGGGGATTGCAATGAGGGGAAAGTGGAATGGCACACGAGTTCCCTGTGTAGCAGGGATTGCGGGTACGACTGCACGCGCGGCTGGTATACGGCCGAGAGTCCCCCGCGTAGCCGGGATTGAGGTATGTGCTGGCGCGACCACGTGTCAAATCGAGTCCCGGCTAATACGCGTCAACACACTGAAATCGGTGACCATGCGTTTTCGATTTTGCGCCTGCACGTCGCCCCCCTAGAATTTGAGCCTCTTAATGTAGTACGGTATCCTATAGATATTTCGATTCCTCGGAGTGAAGTCGTGCTGATTCGTGAAAAGGCCCGAACGATCAAACTCATCCGCCAGGTTCTTAACCGAAGAACAATGCGCCAACGTCAGATGGTATTGGGCGCTTTCCGGCGAGCCGATGGTCCGAGCGAGGCGTTGCTCGCAACACTCACCGTATCCGAGCGAAAATCTCTCAACCAATGGCTGGTGTCCGAACGAAAGCGAGACGAATACGCCCGACAAAGTACGGTGGTGCGGAACGCGCACAAGACGCTGACTGAAGTGGTTGAGGCGCTGGACGTCGCTGCTGACAGCCTTTCACCTTCCGAAGCCGACGTGATCTGGCAGGACATCCGCGCGATCGCTCACGCACTTCGGAAGGCCGATCATCCGCGTCCACGTTCAACCCACGCTGGCGCTGCCGTTGCCCCCGGGCAGGTCGACCTGATCGACATGCTCACGAAAGCCGCAGAGTGTGACCAGCACACCGCTTGATGACGACGTCAATCGGGATTTGGCAACGAGACGCCAATGTTGGGCAACGATGTATACGACCGCGGCTCTCGTTATCGCGGTCTCGACCAGCTTCCCAGCGCCGCAGCTCACCCCTTCATGCGTTTGAATCGTCCGCGTCGGATGACAGCGGAAGCACTCCAATCAGTAAGAGCAAGCCAATCAATGCCGCGATGATCGATACGATCATTGGGTATCCGAGAATACCCGGTGCTGCCCACTGGCCTGCCACACCCGGTAGCATCTGCATGCCGGCTACATTCGCAAGAAGGCCGAGCATCCACGCCCAAGTTCCCGCGGAAAACGCTAGGAGCAACAAGCCGGCCAGCCGGTAAGCACTCTTCTTCAGTATTGCCATTATGGATCCCTTCCCTTCTCGCACCATACTGCCCGTCACAGTGCTTTCCCGTTTAGCTGCATGGCATCGTGGGGCCACCGCCGCGATGGCGGGCCACGAACGGGGCAAACATAGACCTGAACCTACTAGCATCCAGCGTGTGCGAGTCTCGCCGAACAAAGCGATGCAGTAAGAGCTGCAGCATACGCGCGTCGTCCGAACGCGGCGCCGCATCCAGGCAAGCGTTGAGCAATGCAAGTGCGCAAACCGGGTCCGACATGGTACAGAGGATGGCATCTGGCGTTGGCTGTCGGCCAACGCATTGCAAGGCATTCGCCATACAGCGCACCGCGTCCTCCCACTCGTGCCGGTAGAACTCGGCTCCAAGCCCGGGTGGCATCGCGATGTGTCCAGTCAGGCGGCCGACAAGTTGCTCGGTAAGATCAAGGTCAACGCACGGTGCATGTTCCATGACGCTCGTCCCCTCGTACACAGCGCTGCGTCAGTGATTCAGTGTTACCCCTTGCTGCAGCGGCTTATCGTGCTTGCGTTGATTTGCCAAGTGCTTTCCTATCGCGCATCCTGCAACGGCTCCCACGATCGCGTGATGGCCCGCCATATGACCAGCCGCAGCGCCCACGATTGCGCCTTTTAGACATCCGGCTGCGTGGGCATTGGCAATACCCGTGACGCAGCCCAGCGCAAGCACAAGGATCCAGCCGGCTCGAGTGAGTTTCATGGTTTGCTTTCCTGACGTGTTTTTGGGCGCGGGACATTGCAGAAATACGGAGGCGGCGAGACGCGCGAGATTTCGCACCGCCTTGAAAGAATGCTGCCACGACGATTGAGAATGCAGAAACGCCAAATACAGTGGTTGCACGCACCGTATCAACCTACTGGTCGGGCCGCTGCCAGCGAGCCGTCCGTTAGGTCATCGGAGGCAGGCAAACGGTCCCGATACGCTGGCCGCGGACCGGTCGGCATGGCGGCTTCGGGTGGGGATTTTGACAATTGCGCGCGGTTTCCTCGAAGTAGAATTGGCGGCAGTGCACTAAAGAATTATCCACACGCTACCTTGTGTCCGGATCGGGACCAGGAGGGGACCATGCTGAAATCCAGAAAAAGCACTGCCGGGTTGCTCTATGCGGCTTCACTGACCTTGATCCTGACCGGCTGTCATAAAGCCACGAAGGACGAAACCATATTCCAAGAACCGCCCCGAGAAGCACCCATCTTCACCCCGCCGCCGCCCGCGGACACAAAGCTAACTGCAGTCGCGCGACTGCCGTACTCGATCCTCAAGACCGCCCTTCAGGCGAAGGCGTCCGAGCCGGTACAGCTCGCGGATTCCCAGCATCTGCAGTGCGGCCAGGTTCCGTACGTCATTGGCCCCCGCGTGACCACGAAGGAGGCGTGTATGGACGTGCCATACGTTGATTTGCGCGGCGCGGGGATGCAGCGGCAATGCACGAACGTTCCGACCGTCGAAGGACCTACCGTCGGGACCAAGGAACAGTGTGCCGACTTCAATTGGCACGCCACCGTCCAGCCCGAGGGCGAACCATCAATCGGGCGCGCCGGCGACGCGATCCGGGTATCAATTCCACTGGCGGTGAGCGGACAAGGAGGGGTGACGGGCGACCTCGCGAAAGTACTAAGCCTCTCGGCGAAAAACTTTGAGGCGCATGCGATACCAGGCGGTGACATTCGAGCATCGTTCGACGAGAACTGGTGCCCGAAGATCGACGTCACGCCCACCGACCGGTGGGTGTCGGATGCGAAGGTGGAGGCAGTGGGAAAGAACTGTGTCGGCATTGACCTTGGCCCGCTCGGGCACCCGCAGGTATGCGCGGGCCCCGCCAACGTCGATCTGACCGGGCCAGCCAACAAGGCGATTGATCAGCAGCACGACAAGATCCGCGAGGCGGCCGCTGCGGTCTTGTCATGTGAGACAGTCCGCGCTGCTGTTCAGGCGAAGTGGATTCCCATCTCGATTCCGATTCAGGTCGCGGACGACGCCAAAGTGTTCCTGAACATTAAACCTACGGCGGCTGCCGTCTCCTCGCTCGTGGCCGAGGATGATGCCGCCAAGATGGTGCTCCAGGTATCCGCGCAGACCACGGTCGGTCCAACACCGGCCTCCGCGGACGCGCTCCCGCTTCCCGCTTTGGGGCAGGCTGACCCATCGTCCGAAAGCAATCTCGACGTGCATGTTCAGGCCACGGCGCCCTACACGATGTTGACCGACATTCTCGCGAAAGAGATCGTCGGGAAGGACTTCAGTAAGGATACAGCGGCGGGCAGCGCGTCGCTTCACGTTGATGAGGTGAACGTCTACCCGAGCGGGAAATCACTCGTTGTGGGTGTGCGGGTCACGGCGAATATTCCCGGACGCATTTTCAATACACGTGGTTGGGTTTACCTTCTCGGCGATCCCGTCGCGGGGAGCGACGGTACCAGCGTTCACATCGACAACTTCCGATATGCCGCTGTCCTGGACAACCAGCTTTGGAACGCGATCGTGAGTGTCTTCGATGCCCGAATCAAGACCGTGCTGCGAGATCATTCGACCGTGGATCTTTCTTCGTCGATTCAGAAGGCTCGGGACGATCTTCTACACAGCGTGAATAGCGCATCCGTGAAGGGTGTCACGATCACCGCGCCGAGCATCGACATGAAGCTCGACAATATCGTGCTCGGACCCACCGGCTTCGTGGTCAACGCAATGGCAATGATGCCATTTTCGCTCGCGATCAACGCGCTTCCGTCGTAGATGATGACTCGATTTGTGTGCTGAAAGAAAAAAGCCGGCAAGTTGCCGGCTTACATGATCAGTTGTCGGGCAGTCCCCCTGTCGACGATGCTGCCTCATTGCCGCGCGTCGCGCGTGCTCGACAATCTCGGCACCGGCGCGCTGCGTGCCGTGCGGACCTCACTTACGCGCCGACCATGTTGCTGTCGATTGGCATCGACGAGTCGGGGAGCCGCTCGACGGTATGGGTGTCGCGGTAGTCCGGAGCCATCCACTTCTCCCCTACTCGCATGTTAAGCACGCGGGAGATATCGAGATCGCTGTAGCCGCCACGACGACGAAAAAAATCGGCCCCGACGATCCGTGTCCCCGGGTCCCGAAAATCAGCTCCCCAGGTTGCCTTGTAGCGCCTCGCGAACATTACAGGATCCAACAGGTTGACGAACCTCCCGAATGAATCTTCGGCATCTCGTGTGTTTGCCACAAGTGCGAGTGCGAACAGGCGGCGGAGATTATCCTCAGCCTTTTCGCTCGCCGCAAGCACACTTGCATACTCCTGGTCGTCGTCAGGCCGATGGTCGCCGCAATCGAACGCTGCGTCGACCACCAATCTGATTGCGTTCGTGGCGAGATCGCTCAAAGCACGGGCTTCCAGCATGGCGTCACCCCAGCTGGGCACCGATGGTTTACTCGCTTCTGACTCCGACGACGGGAGAAGCAATTGGATCGCCTCAAGTGCAATCTGTACGGCAGTGGGAAAGCCGCCGCCGCTTCCCGACCGGACCAATTCAAGTTGGCTGGCGTCGATCGCATGGATCATTGCCAAGCAGTCTGCCAGCGATGCGTGTGCGAGACGGAGAGTCTGTATCGTGGACTGGTTAAGCGAATTCATGGTCAAAGATTCCTTCAAAAGTGAATGATGGTTGTCGGCCTTACCGAGGACCAGCCTCGAGGATCAGCGGCCGCAAGGTGATGTATTCGCCCGTGATGCCGCGAATCATGTGGCGATGGTGCATAGGTGGATCCGGGCACTCGTAGATGACGTCGAAGCCATTCGGGGAATGGCTTGTCAGGGGCATACCACACGTTGGGCAATCGGGATGATGCCTGCGGGTCTTAATGCCATTGGACATCGTTACGAACAACGAGCCATCCATTTTTGGATTCGGTTCATTCATTGCGTTGATCCTCCGTTAAAGTGATTTAAAGGCATTGCACGTGGGAAATGCCCTTGCACGGACGGAACGGAAGATGACCGTGGAAAACCATCCACCTCCCGCATGCGGGAACACTTGCGACACTGCTCGCAGACAAGAAAAATGCCCCAACTCAAGCGATGCTTGATATTGGGGCGAGAGGTCTAAAAAATTACCTGCAGATCGTCACGAGGCGCGCGTTGGCGCCGGTCGTCGCGAGCAACGATGGGTCCATGAATGTGCCCTGCGGCAACATCTCGATCTCGGCCCCCACTTCATCGAGCCAGGCCCGGAACTCGGTCTCGATCGCACCCGTGCGGCTGAACGCACCTTCCCCGACCACCGTGACGAGACAGCCCTTCTCGGCAAGCAGTGAAAAGGCATGTCGGGTATGCTCGATATCAGCATTGCGGCCGAACGGCGGGTTTGCCACGATCGCATCGAACTGAACATCTTGGATGTCGAGGAAGTCCCATCCGATCAGCTTGAAGCGTTTTGCCTCCAAGACGGCACGTAGGGGTTGCGCGATCTCGACACAATCGGGCTCGACGCCTGCTTCGCGAATCGCCGTCGCAATGTTTCCATTGCCTGCCTGGGGCTCACATACCTTCATCCCGTGCCGGATACCGGCCTTTTCGACCATGCGGCGCGCCAGACTCATCGGCGTCGGAAAGAAGTCGATTCCGACATCCCAGCCTACGAGTTCGCGCTCGAGCTCGACCGCACGATCCGGCGCGTCGGGTTCCATGTAATGCTGAAGGAATTCCCGGCACGCGCAACGCAGCTGCTCGATGGTTTTGATCTCCATCCTGGCGTAACGTTTGCGCTCGTCATAGGCGTTGAGCCAGTACCACGGGAGGTAGTTGCCGGCTCGGCTACCCAATTTCTCGATGCAGGCTTCGGCGAGATCGGGATGCAAAAAAACCCGACCCGATTCGTTGGCCTTGTGTTGGATCGCCACCTTCGCGATCCGCCGGCCCAAGAGCTTCAGGCCGCTCAACTTCTCAAGGTCGCGGGCGACGCGCGGCAGATCATCAATGTATCCGACGTATTTGGGGAAGGTGACGTAGTTGACCGTCGCTTCGCCAAGCGGCTCCTCACGGCGCTTGAGCTCTTCGGCGTAGCTGCTGGACGTCGTGTTGATTTCGCGATGCCGCGCCGCCAGCAGTGCCGCAATCAGCTGTTGCACCTGGGTTTTTTCGCGAATGTGCTCGAGGTGGTACGCCTGCCCTGCTTCGATTGCATTTGCAAGGTTCACCATGATTCGCGCAAGCGCCGCTGAGGTACGGGCCTGTGCCTCAGCATACGACGCATGTTTCGCGCGCCGCGCGGTGTTGGTTAGGCGGTCCCTCGTCAAGCTCTCTTGTGCGGCATCCTCGACGTTCGCCGCCAGGTCGCGCAGGCGCGATACGGCATTGTTTTTCTTTTGAGCGTCGCGTTCGGCTATCCGGCCCGAGATATCAGCAGCCTCCCCCTGGGCCACGCCCATGAACTGTTCTGCCGCCGGCTTCTCGCGAAATTGAAATCCAGGCACGGCGCCGTTCTTGCCGAAACTCGAGTACCAGCCACCGAGTCGCCTGGCCGCCTGAAGAAGCTCATCATACTTCGCTCGGTCGACACGGGTATCCAGCCTCACGACGAACAGCGGATAGTTGTCTCGCGTGTGAGTCGTTTCGACGATTTGGAGGCCCGTCCCGACATCAACGCCTTCGACGGTCCCGCGCGCCGCACGATCGTTCTCGCGTTCGACTCGCAGCTTCTCTGCAATCAGCGCATCGCGGCGGGCGATCTGCTCCGGTGTCAAGCTGGCCGCGCCCTTATAGCGAATGTACGTTGCGAAGTCTTCGAGCGTTTGCGGATCCTTGATCGCGTCGACGACTTGCTGCAGGCGGGCCCGCTGCGCCTCACGAGCGGCGAGATGCCGCTCCCGACAGGCGGCGACATCAACATCCGTCAGTTTCACGACCTGGCCGCGTAGGCCGGCAATCCGGTCGTCCTCGGTATATCCCGAGATCGATATGCAACCGCCCGCGGCTCCGATGAAGGCATACTCGTAGAGCATTTCACTGAACGCGCTGGACACCAACATGTCTTTGCGCTGGCCGCGCCAGTTCGGCCGGGCGATCTTTTCGAGTTCCTTGACCGTCATCTTGCGCAGCTCGGCCTTCACTGAGTCGCGGTCTCGTACGAGCCGCTCGAAGGCATGTTTGATCGTGTCGGCTGCGATCTCGCCGTCGACGATCGTGTCAAAAACGGCACGATGCTCTGCCAGCGTCATGACCGTATCCGAGAGTAATCCGCTGAAGGCGAGTCCCGCCGACCCGACACACGCGACGACGCGATCTGAAAGGCCGGAAATTGCAACTGCGTTTTCCATCGTCAATTCTCCAAAAGGTGACCCCGTTGTGGGGAGGACATAGCCCTTGGAGATGTCATTGCCTACTGGAAGCGGTCGCGACGATATTCCCTGGTTACCCCTCCATGGCGCGAAGACTCTCGGCACTCGGCGCGATCCGCACGATCATCCGCCCCTCGAGCTCGCCCGCGGTGACTTCCCGGATCCGGCCGGACGCGGCGTCGACAATGAACTGCTGCTCGTTGTCGTACCCAAAGGCGATCAGGCCGAGAGGCCCGTAGATCTCCTTCTGTCCGGTGTAGACGATGATGGATTTCGAAGACCCGATAAGCCGCGCCTCGATCTCGCCCTGCTCCAGCGCGCGTTTGGCCATTTGGTACAACAGGCCAGAGCTGATTGCCTTGCTGCCCGTCGCATCTCCCGCAACTTTCTCCTGCGGGACTACCGATGCCGGCTCGCCCTGCGGCGTCGGTGTTGAGACTAACGGCTGTCCGGATGGATCCGCCGGGTCGTCCGAGACGTTCTCGCCGCTGCCGTCGGTGGGCGCCTCCGTCTTAGGCGCGGCGGTTTCCCCGGGCTTTAGCCGATCGCCCTCGTCCGGGACATACCAGCCGCTGTCCGTCGGCTCGACTGGCTGCGGGGCCGCATCTCCAGTCGGCGCTGGCGCGCCGGCCTTGGGTTTGCGACCGCGGCCCGCCGCACCGAGTCGGAAGTGCTTGATCTCGGGCACCAGGTTGTTATCCGGGAGCTTCATCAACTCCGGGAAAGTAGCGTCCGTAATTTCCAACACAAGGACGGAGCCAAGCGTAATCGTGGGCTTGCCGCGCTTACCGACCGGCTTAACGTCGCGCTTCGTGCGCGTGCTCTCAAAGTATGCCCGTGGCTCCCACATTCTCGCGACGTAGGCAAGGAGGTCGGGCGAGCGAAGCCGTGCATCCTGGAAATCCAGGTGCAGCACGCCCTGTTCGAAGAATGTCATCAGGATTTTCTTCGTCAGCGGATCAACGCTTGAGCCACTGAATGTCCCGCCCATCTCATCTTCCAGGTTGGCCCGTGCGGCGACCAGCTTGACGAAGGCGTCTTCGACGAGAAAGACGAGGGTCTTGCCGAGATGAGGGAAGTGGTATTTCCAACCGACGTTGCGCCGCTTGTCAGCACCATTGATGCGCCCCGCTTCGTTCATCACACTCTGGCAAACCTCCCACAGCTTCAGGCGCTGCCCAAGTTGCGACTGCGGCTTGAACGCCTGTGGCTCAGTTGCCATAGCGTTCTTGTCGTGCTCAGCTTCCCGCGCACCCTCCCGGTTCTCGAGCGCCGATCCCTCCGTGTCCCATTTGATCAACAGCTCGAGAATCGCATGAAGCCGGTCAGACAGCACCTGCTTGGGTGTTGCCATCGGCATTTCTTGCGGAGCGTGGTAATGCGCGACAACGAGACGCAGGACGTCGCGGTCGTCGGCTGGCAGGTCCCAGAATTCCGGCATGCGAGCGAGACATCGAGCGCCCGTGCGGTCATGGTCCGGGCGCGATCCAATCGGCGCGCCCAGATGCTCCGGATCGTCTTCCTCAAACTGGTAGCACTCGATCTTGCCGATGTCATGGGCCATGCCCGCGAGCGCTATCACGGGATCGTGAGAGTTGAATCGATAATTTTGGTCGAGCAATGGTAAATGCGGCTTGCTTCGATCGATCGGATATTCGAATGACGGCGCGTTCCACTCCATCAACAGGGCGACCAGCACCGAGTGTTCGAGCAGCGAGCGGCCACCATGATTGCGCGAGCCCTGAACGACATGGCTCGCGGGGTAGTGGCGGTAAGACATGAACACCCCTTCCAGCTTTCGCATGAGGGCGGTGTGCTTGGGAAACGGCTTCTCGAATCGCAGGTACCATTCGTCAAGGAATTCGACGGGCGGTTTCGGCTTCTTAGTGATGATGTTCGCCAGGCGTGCCACCGACGCCAGCGCTGCGGGCGCAATCCGCTCGCCTGCGCTTTCAAGCTCTTCCAGATGAATCGGCACGATACCGAGCTTGGTGGTCAGGCCAGCTTGCGAATGTGGTGCGAGTTCTTCAAAACGGTAGCGGCGATCGAGGTGAATCGACAGGCACGCAATCAGGAAGCCGGAGACGCCACCGGCGATCGGCCATTTGACGGTATCGAAGTAGAATGACCACTGGAATAGGTCGGTGACACGAACCGACCCATGCCATATGCCGACTCCCGTCAGCACGACAAGCCAGAAGCATGTCGCGCCGACGGCTGCGGACACAAGGGGTTCGCGATGCATCGGTGAACGCGAGTCTGCGTTAGATGTTCAGCTGCCGCTTCAACTCCTCGCGCTCTTCCTCCGACATCTGCAGGTTGCCGGTCGCGACACCTTGTGCGGGGCCCGCCACAGGCGCGCCCGCGCCTTCCTCCACCTTCTCGATTTGAGGCGCCTTGCCCGCGCCGTCTCCCTGGATCCCCACCCGGTTGGCGCGCTTCGGCGCGACGTTAAAGATCCATTCCGGCGTGCTTGCCTTCCAGATTACTCGCGAGCCTTTGACTTCCTGAATATAGAGAATGTCGCGCTCGGTCGGCTGCTGTGGAACGTCGATGACGATGACGGGGTATGCGATTACCCGCGGCTTCCCGGTGACCGGATTGATCTCATCGGTCGGTCGGACGTCCGTCAGGCGAAATTTCCCGGTCACATGGATCGGTGCGCCAATCGGGATATCGCTGAGTTGCTCAGCGAGACGTCCGTAATACATCACGGGGATGTCCTGACGGGGATCCGGGTGTTGGCGGATGAGACCAAAGAAGGCCGCGCCCTTGTTTTCGTCTGCAGGTCGATAGTACTTGTTGGCGAGAATGCCGGCGAGTTCGACATGGTTCGACGCGCCGCTACTCCGATAACCGGAGCCGAACGGCCGGAAGGTCTTGTCTTCCGGCGCCTGCTCGGGGACCGCCTTCTGGAAATCGGTGAGCGCCGGCATCTCCAGCACGTTGATCCGGTTGAAGCTGCGGGCATACGCCTGCAGCTGGGGACGCTCGCTGCGGTCGTTGAGGTCGCTCCTCCAGCCACGCAGGTTGCAATGGACCTTCAGGCCTTGTTGATCCTTGAGGCGCTTTGGCAGGCTGATGCCCGCCGGAAGTACCACTGGCAAACTCAGGTTCTCGTTGTTGGTCATCTGCATCCAGAACGTCCTGGTCGCGTCCACGGGAACCGACTGCGCGTGCGGGTTTTCGCGCCGGAGGTAGCCCGCCAGGTACAGGATGTTCTTGAACCCCTGATAGTGCTGATGGAGGTCAGGGTTGCGTTGTGCATCGAGCGACAGCGGCTTCATCTCCGGGGCTCCTTTTGGTTGATTTCGCGCCGATATTGCTCGCAAGCATAGCCACGGCCTAACCGAATGCAGAAATGAAATCGAAGCGACTTGCGATCGAGGAGATTGGATGCGCGGGAAAAATCCCTGCCGCCCGCGTCGCGGAAACGGTGTTGCGTGGGCGTTCGACGGAAAGCCGGAAGACGTGCGGCTGAGGAAAAAGTACTGGCAGGAAGTGAGGCGGTTCGAGACGTTGCGGGGCAGTAAATGGCTCAGACCGGATGCATAGAAGCGTAGCTCAGCCGCCGCAGGAGCCCGATCTGTTGGGACCAACCAGCCTGACCGTCGGCGTGCCACCCGTCTCGTGGCAGGCAACGGCGCAGAAATGATCGGGATTCACTGTCGTGCTTTCGTCCATCAGAGATGGTAGCGCGTGCAAGCCCTGCGCGATGCCCTTCGCGTCGAAGTAGCTAAGCATCTTCTCGGCAAAACCATCAGGGCAGTAGAACGTGCGGCCCGTCGACAAAGGGGCCCCGATCGTGGTCGCCCATCCATCATGGGGCACAAAGCACTTGCGACCAAAGTAGTAGAAGCGTTCGGCGATCAGCGCATTCACACCAGAGGTATCTCGGCTAACGTCAGCTCGGGTGTGGTGACGGTTTTCCAGTTGCTCGTACTGGCCACGGTGGTCGTAATAGTAGATGTTGTCGCCGCACAAAGCGATGGTGTTGGACGACTCACGTGGCGGCTGCTTGACCGCAAAGCGGCTGTCCTCGAAGTACGCGTGCAGCGGCAAGACCTCGCGGACCTGCATGAGGTACACGAGTCCGTCGCGCGGGATACTCACCCCTCGGCGAGCGGCTCTATCGACCAAGTCCTTTGAAGCGAACCCAGCCACCCATTCGCCGACCCTCCGGCACGCTCTCACCTTCGGCTTGCACGTGGCGAGCGTCAACACGCCGTGGAAGGGATTGGGTGCGAATCCACTGTCGTGGGTCATCTTGTAGCCCATCGTGATGCTCATATCTGCGCTCCCGGCGACGTACCATGACGGAGAACCAGGCTCTCCAGCCATTGAGAGGCGTCGTTGCAGTCGCCCATGTCAATCACAAACTCTTGGCCCTTCCCAACCGTTTGCACGATGGCCCATTCGTTGTCGATACGCCACCGAGCGGGATCGCGGTGGTAACTCAGAGTTGGTTGTTCAGGATTGTTCAGCAGCCATCGGGGCACACGCCATATGGAACGTGAGCAACCGGGCGCGGTAAGCTGCAGGTCAGCGCTCCAGCTTCGGAACAAGCCGGCCGCGGGTACTTGATTGCGCGTACCCGCCAAACTCTCGTCGGCGACATAGATTGTGTTGTCCACGCCGATCGCGCCGGCATGCTGCACGTGCGGATGATCATCAAGCCATCGTGGGCATTCAAATCTACCGACCTTATAGACCTGCCCTACCTGCAGCCAACCGAACAAAGCATGGACGTTTGGTGCACCGGGTACGTACCGCCACCGGCCCGCGACGTGTTCAGCGCGACGAAACCAACCAAAGAACAGGAAGACGTCTCCCGGCCCCACACCCTGTTTGGCAAGGTGTTTCTGTGCTGATCCCACTTGCCCGAGCGAAGCACGCCAGCCAGGCCGCCGCGCCACGCTGCCGTCACTCAGGTCAGGATCGAGATGGACAGAAGTTCGCGCCGTGATAGCGCCTCCTGTAAGGTCGTCAACGAGGTTGTGGACCGGTCCCTGTGGACATTGGATGTCCCCGAGCGGACGCCCATATCGCGACGGGATGGGCAAGGTCTGAAGCGATCCATCAGGGAGGATCGGACTCGGCACCCGGCCATACTGTGAGTCAAATCCCTTGCGACTAAAGATGATCTTCACGGACAGGTCCTGGAGACGCGGTAGCACAGTGCTGCGAGTATATTCAAATCCGACGGGCTTGATGCTCGCCTTTGCCGATCAGGGGCAGAAGGCGCGGCCCACGATATCGCCCGTGGCCCGAGAAAAAACCCCGTCTGTCGCGTGGCAACAGATACGGGGTTGGGAGGTCTTCAGGCGAGACGGATAGAAGCGTCCGCGAGGCTATCGATTTCGAACTATGGCATCCGCAGAGGCATCGACCGGCATTCGACGGTGCCGGCTGTTAGCGTGCCACATAGTCTCCAAATGGACGGTCCGGGTTGACCTGCTCGGTGACAGCGGCAACGTGCGGCCCCTTCAGCATAGGCGCGGCGGTGAGCACTTCGGTGGACGCAGCAACGTCCGCGATCGTGAGATGACCTTCTCGCCCCGGGTCGAGTACGCTGACGAATGCGCCAGTGTCGATGTAGAAGACGTTGCCGAGGCGGCGTGGCGCGGCATGAATCTTGTGGCCGACGAACATGCGGTCGATGCCGTGCACACCGGAATCGTCACCCCGCTCCGCTCGCTTCCTTCCCCACGTGGCGGACTTCGTCGCGTATTCATCTCCCGCCGAGATACGCGCGGTGAACGTGGCCCAGTCCCACCCGATCGGCACCTCTGCGTGAACCAACCCCACGAGACCGCGAGCGGTTTGGAGTTCGATCACATAGGGAAGTCGGGCGAGTCGGGAGACAATCTGCAGTCTCTCATCATGCGGTACGTCAAGCCACCAGCTCATTCCATTGCTGTCGCCGATCACATTCATGTAAGCCTGCAGCACTCGGTCGTCGGGCACACCCTCCGCATACAACTGCACGAACTCGTCGTCATGGTTGCCCCTGATGGCCCTGACGTAGGGCTGCTCGAGGAACCGACGCACGCGCCGCGATCCGGGCCCTCGGTCGAGCAGATCGCCCAAAGAGAAGAGGCGATCCGCTTCGGGCTTGAAGTCGACCGCGCGCATTGCCTCCCATACCTGGTCGTAGCACCCGTGGATGTCGCCCACGACGAAGTCGCGACCGTTTTTGTTTCGAGCGAATCGTTGAACATGTTGCATTTGACTGTCTCCATCGAGAGCCTGCGCGCACCACGTGGAATTTACGAGGATATCCGGCGAGCCCGTGATTCACTAATTGACCGGACAATCTGAACATCCGCGGTGTGCGGCGGGTTCGGAGTGTTGGCCTGTTTGGGCATGGTTCAACACCCGTCAGAAAAAAACCCCGACATAGGCATGGCCTAATGTGCGGGGTGGGAGGTCAAGCCGTCAGAAGAACTGAACCGGCCGAATCGCTTGAACAGGCTCGACAAAGCAAGCCTCGACCAGTTCCTCAACTGCTGAACCGATCTCTTCCGTGCGCGCATCGCTCGCGATTCCGGTCATCGACTCGACCTTCATCGGACATCCGAAACCGTCGAGAACCTGGACCTGAATGGTCAGGTATGCCCAACGACGCGCCATCCAGTCTTTCACGCGTTGAACGCGACGAAGCACGCGTTGATTCGCGTGACGCCGTGCGGTCCCATTTCCGAAGACCGCAGCGACTTCCTTCAGCGTGTCCGATTCCAGTTCCTGGAGAACGGCCGCCTGACGATCAAACATCCAGGTTTTGCCGAAAGCATCACCCAGCTTCACGTCCAGGCCAACACGGTATTTACCGTACGGGTTGAACTCCGTCACAAACTGCTGCACGTCATCCTCGTACAACGGGGAGGAGTTCCGATCGGCAATCGTGTGCACAACGGTGATAAAACCGTTCACCTCGAAAGCGACCGATTCTCCTGGCGTCCTGCTTGCCCGCAACATCGCGGCGGAAGGCGCCGGGAATGAAGCGGACGTGGCAAAAACACCTGCGAAGGCACGGCGGGCTTTCAAAACATTGACGTTCATCATCATCTCCATTGACGAAGAGCCCAAAGCTGGGCTGGGTTGACATAGCGATGGGAGATGTACGAATTGCAGTGGAATGAGCTGCGCCCAGAAAAAAACCCCGATCGGCAGCGCCAATGCGGGGTTGTAGAGGTCAGGGCCGGAGTTTAGTCCGCCCAGGATCCGTCAAGGACATCATCGTCCGAAGCGTGCGCTGCGGGCGCAGAGCGCGGGATGAGACGCCCCAGATCCTGTTCGGCGATCTCGAGTACGTCTGGGTCCGACGAAGGCTCCGTACCCGGGTCCCCGGAAGTCGGATCGGTCTGCCTCGAGCTCACCGAAGCGGCGCCTTCGGGCAGAGATTCATCTGCACCAACCGCGTGCGCGCTCGAACCACCGAAAACAGCGCGCTCCACCGCTGCGGACAGTTCCTGCGCGACCCCGCAGATCTTGAGAAGGCGTTGAGGTATCGCGCCAGCGCCGAAGAGCGGAAGCGGCTCCTCGATCACCTCTGCGTGCCCCAGGGCCCGCGTGACAGCGAAGTCGCCTGCGAGCCGGATGATCATCGCGATCTCGTGTTCCACGAGGTCGTGAGCAGTCTGCGCGGTCTCCCATCGTTGAAAGGCGACCGCCGCAATGATCTGTGCGCGCTTCCAACGTGCCAGATGCTCCTCGAGGGCCGGTCCAGCGGGCGACGGTCGACGGTCGGATAGAAAGCCGGTTGTCTGTGCGAGATTGAACACTTGCACGGGCTGAAGTGTCTGAATCCGCTGCTTCGGGTTTTGTTCGGGTTCGTCGGACACCGCATCGGCGACCGGATCCGAGTCGCCGGATTTAACGTCCTTCTCGATGAAGCCACCAAAGATGGCGACTGTATGATGCGAGCCCTTCTCGAGCTTGAATCCCGCGTCTTTGATCGCTTTGAAACCACCCCAGACAGGCGACCTGAACCCCATCGTGTCCTGCGCGGCCCAGAGAATGATGCAGTTGGTGCCCTCATACGACCCACCTCCCTTCGCGAGCTTCTGGGGGAGTCGGTCCAGGCCCGCCCACGGATGGCTCGGCAACGCCGATCGTCCAGCCAGCCATCCCGCTCCTGTAGCGAGCGCCTCGTTGCACTTCTCGCGCCGCGTGGGCAACGCTCCGCCTGTGCCTGACGCCGAATTGTTCGCGGTAGCCCGTGTCTTGCGCGCACGCGGCGCATTGGTTCGAATAGCCATTTGAGTCTCTCCAGATTGAAGTCGCCTGAAATCGGCGGGTGACAATGCAGTGGAGAGATGCGACCGATGAACCGGAACCACGGGGAGGACGACGCACCGCCGGTTGAATGAATGACGGCCGCCCCGTGGGGCGGCCGTCAGATGGGCTTGCGCCTGGACTTGCGCCGTTACTTAGACCACTGCGTCTGGCCCGTCTGGCCCTTGTCCGTCGTGGCGATCACCGTGACGTTTGAGACGTTCCCAAGCTGCTGGGCCGTGAAGTTGATGAAGGTCGACGACAAGGCGGTTGGCTGCCCGTTGATGAGCCACTTCAGCCCGGCGACCTTCCCCATTTTCACCGTGCAGGTCGCGCGCAGCGTGATCGACTTTGTCACCGTCCCTTCCGACGCGATTGCACAGACGGGTGAGTCGCCCTGGACCAGCGTGAGGTCCTTCGTCACGAACGCCGTCGCGCCTTGTTTCGTGGTGATGGATGCGGAGACCGTGTGCTTGCCGGCGGCCGGCACATGGACGACGACCGGCAACGACAGGTTGCTCGAACTCGTCTGATACGTCCCGTCCAGCGAGTAGTCCACCTTGCTGAGGGTATCGCCCTTCGGCACCGACAGCAGTGCCACCTTCACGAGCACATCGGACGGCGCGCGAAGCCACTGGTCTCCGTCGGAGAGGGTCATCGTCGCGTCGAGCGTCGGCGCCGGCGCAATCGTGAACGCTCGCGACGCCACGCGCTGCGAGTTGCCGCGCGTGTCGCTGATCGTGGCGTTCACTTGCTGCTCGCCGGGTTGGGTAAATTGGACCGTGATGGTATTGCCCCGCTCCGACAGCAGGCTCGCGCCGGGCGGCAAATCCCACGAGAAGGTGAATTTCTCGCCACCGGTGTCGCGCGAGTCCGCCTGGTTGGCATAGCTTGCCGTAAAGACACCCGTAGCCGGCGCACGCGGATCCGGGATCGACGAAGCAATGACCATCAGCGGGAACTTGTACGTCCACGTCGAGAAGCCGAAAACGCTGATCTGCTGCGTGGAGTCCTGCAGTCCATCGACCCAGCTCTCGAAACTGACGTTCTTCTGACCCGGCTGGACCGTCGTCGTCAGCGGGTTGAAGCCCGGCTGCGTCGTCCCGTCCGGCAACACCCACTGGCCAACGATGTTGTCGGTATGGGTCTGGTTGTTCCCGAAGGGCTGTCCCTGGGCAACCTTGAACGTCACAGGCTTGCCGGTTTCGACGACGTTCGGCCCGCTGATCACTGCTTTCGAGATCTTCAGCGGCACGACGCTATACATTTGCTCAACCGTTCGCGTACGCAGCGTGTTGTTGATCGTCCCGCCCGTCTGCTTGCCGGCGAGTTGGACATAGAGGGTGCCGGCCGTGGTTGGTGTGTAGTCGAAAGTCGGACCGGAAGCAGTCTTCGGATCCTTGTCGTTGTAGGCCGTCTTGAGCACCCACGTGAATTCCGTATTGGGTACATCCGAGACGGCGGTGAACGTGACCGGGCGCCCGACAAAACCGGCCGTCGGTGCCTTGATCGACAGGTTCGGTCGATTGAAGGCCTCGACGGTCACCACGTTCGACGTCGACTCGCTTTGGGAATATTTGTCGACGAGGGTCGCCTTGTACTGGTACGCACCGGCCGCCGTGATTTTCGGCCGCAGTGCAGGTGCGGTCGTGTCGCCCGCCGACGACCATGTATTCCCGCCATCGCTCGACACGAACCAGTGCACTGCGGCCACGTCAGTTTCCCGGTGTCCCGTGATGATGAGGTTCAGGATCGGCGTGTAGGCCTGCGAGCTCGAGACAAGACCGGACGCCGATTGGGCAACCTTCAGTTCTGCGTCGATCGGATTGCCGTTCTGGACCGACAGCTGCAGATCGTTCGCGCTCACCGTGTGGGTTGTGGCCGTGCCATCACGATAGAGCGTCGCCTGCACGACGAGGTCGATGATGCCGGGTTGCACCTTCCCGACGTTCACCGTGAAGGTTCCGTCCGCATTGATCGCGACCGGGCCCGTGCCGCCAAGCGGCGTGAGCGTATAGCCGGTGACTGCGCCGTTTGCATTGCGGTTCACCGTCTTCTGGAAAGGCTGGACCCGCCAATCGCCCATCGTGGTCGGATCGAACGTGTAGACGGTGCCGCGCGCGACACCCAACTGGCCCGACAGCGTAAACGGGTTGCTCGACACGAGCGATCCCGTCGGACGCTTGACCGTCATCGAGACAGCTGGCGGCACAATCGTGAACGCCAAATCGGTGTGCCAGACCTTGTCCGGCCGCCGCGTATAGTACACGTCGAAGCCGAACGGCTGCGTGTCCCACAGCGTCGAATCCGAGGTGTAGATCTGCGACGCCAGGATGTCGGTCGGGGTTGCGACGACGTTGGTTTTCCCAACCGGGTTGGTGATCTTCATCGACAAGCCGCGGTTCGGCGCCGCGACGTGTACCTGGCCGGCGAACTGGTCATTTCCGATGACTGAGGCAAGCGCCTGCGTGGTCGAGCCGGCTTGCTTGGCCGCCGTGCTCAACTCAACCGTCAGTGTCGGTGCAGCGTCGTCCAGCGACGTGCCCGTGAGCGTCAGCTTCTTCTGGATGTTGGTCGAGTAGAAGAGCAGCGTTCCCGACGACGGATCGCGATAGAGGACGCCCGGTTCATAGGTCAGGTCATTCGGGCCGAGGTCGTGAATGTACCCGCTGATCCCACCCGACGTTGCCGTGACGTCCTGTGCATCAAGTGGCGCGCTGACAAACTTGACCGCGCAGGCGAGATCCCCTGATTTTAGCGTGCCGCCCTTGGAGCCGACGAGTGTCGTCAATTGCACGCCGGACCCGCAATCAGGAGCGAGTCCGAGCCTGGCTGGCTCGAGCAGGAACGGCGCGACGTCGACCGTGTACGCCATCTTGCCTTTGGATGGGGACAGCTGGATCTCGTCGGCCGGGTTCCACGTCGTCATATTGAGTGCGATGTTGGGAGCGTCCGGCACGTTCAGATAGAGGTTGATCGTTCCGTTGACAGTCGCCGACGCAGTCAGCATCTGCGCATCTTTCGCAATATCGAATGGCAGCGTGCCCGTGACGCTTTGTGCCCCGAGCTTGACCCCGTTGAGCATCCCGGTTCCGGCGCCGAGCGGTGCGGCCGTGAACGGTAACGGCCCAACAAGCGGCTGGCTGGTGGCTGGGTTCGCAAGATGCACCGCCAACGGCGAGTTCCCAGGGAAATCGGGCAACGAGGGTGATCGGCCAGCCACGTTGACCACGGGCCGTTGATACGTGAACGGCACCGAAAGCGACGCCAGATGTGTACCCCAGATGTTCATCGTTGGCGTGGTGAGCGTATAGGGGCCCTCCGGCTGCGCCGGGTATCCATTCAGCACGAACGCACCGCTGGCGTTCGCAATAAACGTCCCACGCACCGCCTGCCCATTCGCGTCATTGATGGCGAGGTTCGGGGGTTGTGGAGTCGTGACCCGGAACGTGAATGCGTTGGCAAACGGAATCGAGGACGAGGTGCCGTTGCTGTCCGTGATCTGGATGTGGTCGAAGGTATACGTGTCTCGCCCGAGCGCGTTGGTATCGATCAACGTCAGCCATCCGCCACCATTGATCACGGTGGCCTGGTCAGACGACGGCAAGGCATTCGCATCGTCGAACACCTTCGTATAGAAGTCGGCACTGTAGAAGGTTCGCAGCGGCTGCACGTTGTACGTCAGGCCCGAGGTGCCGCGCAGCACGATCGTTTGAGTCTGGCCGTTCGCGAGCGCGCCGCTCACGTCGCCGCCATACCCCGTGATGACAAGGACGCGTCCGCTGACATCGGCCTGGCTCTGCACCGCGGTCGGCGGACTCCCGTCCTGATAGACCTGCGTGACAGCAGCGTAGGCACCGGCCGCGACTGCGGCCCCCGTGTGGGCGAGGAGTGCGCAGGCGAGGCCTGAGCTTGCGAGCACGATGGCGGCGCGGTGGATTGGCTTTTTCATTAGAAGGCCCCTGAGATCTATTGGCTTGGCGAGTTGGCCACGCGCGGTGTGACTTGGGCCGCCGTGGCCGCGGAGTACGCCGCAGGTAAGGTGGGCACGACCAGCACCTTCGCGAAGCTCGGTACGTTCTGGCCGGTGAGGTCCGCACCGTTGTAGGTCGGCGAGGCAAGCGGGATCGCGGTGGATGTCTCGATCCGAACCGGCTGTTGCACGGTCGCGTTGCCGCCCGCGGCGGCGGCGAATGCAAAGTTGCCTTGGTACGCGCCATCGGGGACTTGCGCGCCCGTCAGGTCGAACGCATACGCCGCGACGCGGTTCAGGGGCACGGCACGGTTGTAGGTGGGATCCGCGAGCGCCTTGCCCACGATCGGCGCGCCCGCACCCGTCAGCGCGAGCGTGCCGGTCACGCCCCCATTGCACTGGTACAGGTGCACGAGCGCAAGTACGCCCCGGCCGCTCGTGCCCGGTTGCATCTGCACGCCGAGCAGGGTCGGCGCCGGGCAAGCGAGCGTGTACGCCTGCTGCGCACTCACCGACGCGGCAGTTGCGAGTCCGAAGGGCTGGAGGATCGGCGCCGCCCACGTGGCCGTTAGCTTCAGAATGTAGGTTCCCGCCGGGAGTACGCCAGCACCGGTGGCGCTCAACTGGCCCGTGAAGCTGTTGATCGGCTGGCTCGGCGCAAGCGTCGCCACTGACGAGCCCTTGGAATCGGCCAGCCCCACCGCAACGTCGAGCAGCGTGGCACCCGTTGCGCGCGTGGTGAGCCACGCGAGAAACGGCGCGCA
Source organism: Burkholderia sp. MBR-1 (assembly GCF_013822785.1). Classification (NCBI taxonomy): domain Bacteria; kingdom Pseudomonadati; phylum Pseudomonadota; class Betaproteobacteria; order Burkholderiales; family Burkholderiaceae; genus Burkholderia; species Burkholderia sp. MBR-1. Next base: position 134,265 of record NZ_CP053612.1, on the reverse strand, counting down.
CGCGCCATTCCCCTGCGCCGCCTGCATCGACCATCTCGCCTGCGCGGTGAGCGGCTCGCCATCCAGTCCACCGCCGACGTTTGACAGCGTGATGGCCGGCGCGCACCGCGCGAGTTCGGTCGCCGGATCCCAGACCGTCACCGTGGCCACGCCGAGGGGCGCGTTAGGTGCGGTCGTGCTCAGGTACAGCGTCGCGGCCCCGGATGTTCCCCCCTGCGGCGCCAACACGGGAAACGACAGCCGGCCGCCCGAAGCGCCGAAATCGTAGTTCGAGATCGTCTGCGTCTGTCCCGGCTGCAACGTCACCCCGCCGATCGTGAGGGGCCCGGGCGAATCCGAGCGCAGCGTGGCTTGGACGGGATACACGCCCGAGAGCACCGATCCATCGCCGAGTGTGATGGGCGCCGACTGCACGGTGTCGGTCACAGGCGTGCCCGGCGGCGCAATCGCGGGCACGTTCGCGTTCACCCCTTGCGGGTTCGTCAGAACGACCTGCGGCGGGGTGTAATTGAAGGACACCGTGGTCGTGCCGATGTTGCCCGATGCGTCCGTCGCGCCAAGCGTCAGGATGTACGGTGTGTACTGGCCCGTGGCCAGATTGAGCGTGGATGCCAGCGCCGGATACTGCAGGTGAAACTTGCCCTGCGCGTCCTGGCTGAACGCGAGATTGACGTTGACACCGGCGAGGCCGCCCTGCAGGTTTGCGGTCGTCAGCTTCGGCGCCGGGTCGACGGTGTCGGTCACGCCGATCAAAACGTCGTCGATCGACTTGATCGACGTGCCATTCGTGATCGACGTCGTCACCACGGGGGGTGTCGAGTCCATCGCGTAGGTGCCGAGATCCAGCACCGCGGTACTCCCTGCCGTGTCGGTTGCCTTGGCGATGAAATCGTATTGTCCGTCGGGCAATCCTGCGAAATTCGCAACGAACGAGTAGTTGTTGGTGTCCGCGATCGTGAGTGTTCCCGGGAAAGAACGATCGACCGTCTGCGACTTTGCTTCGACGCTAGCGCTTGCGACCGTGACGAGGCCCCAGAAGCTTCCGATGTTCGGCTTTTTCCCCGTGGCCGACACGGTGCGCGACGGGACTGTCACGGTACCGGAATTGATCGCCAGCCCCGTCGCGTCGACGATCAAACGTACGCCAATGTTCTGCGACGATACGAGTTGACCGTCTGCACTTTGGAGCGAGATTCGCGTTTCGATGTTGTTCGTGCCACTGGCACTTGGTGAGAGCGTCCAGTTCCCACTGATCGTGCACGACGTCTGACCGGCGGGGACTGTGCATTTACCGATCCACGCGTTGACGACCTGATCATAGGGTTGCGCGATGACCGTGAGCTTGATCGCGGTCCACGAAAGCGGCACGTTCGATAGTCGGTAAGTCGTCGTCGTCCACCCGATATCCTGGAACTGAATCTGAAGCGCGGGCGATGCGAAGGCGGGCGACGCTGGCACCCCGGGTCCGAGCTTCAGGCTGTATGGAATGGGCGTCAGGAAATACGTGGTCTCGTCGGTAAAGCTGGCATAGCTGCCGCTGTTGCCGCCGGGGTTGTATGCGAGTGAAATGACCTTGTAGATGGAATTGCTGTCCTCCCAATCGGACGTCTTCCCCGACGAGATCGATCCGAATTCAATGCCATAGACGTTGTATGGTACCCATTGGGATTTATCGATCCGCACAATGATCTTGAACGGGTTCTGTTGCACGGACATGCCCGGCGTATACGGATCGAATCCGACGAACGGAGAGCCCGGCAGAACATTCGTCGTTGTATTCGGATTGGATACGCCAACGATCGACCAACTCGACGCGACGAGGCCGACGCCATTCCATCGCAGTGGCTTGTCGACAGTGGTTTTGTTACCGGCCTTATCGATGACGACAAAACGAGCGATCAACGGGGTATCGAGCGCCGGAAATTCCTTGACCGTGCCGATCGACGCTATCACGCCGGTTCCGATCGAGACGGTTCCACTCGTGTTGTCGACCGACGCAGAAACGGTGTGATACACGGTCGAGCTGTCGGTGGACATGCTCGTGAACATCGCGGACGCAATACCCGACGTATCCGACACGCCGTACAGTCCGAGCAGTTGGGCTTCGGCCGGACCGACGAGCGCGTTGTCCGGCACGCCCTGGAGGATCACGCTGCTGCCTCTTCCGGTCCACGCGTGCACGAGGCCCCAGCCTTCCGCTTGCCAGCCGGCCACCTTCGGGGGTGTAAGGTCGATGTTGACCGGATACGTGTTTGAGGAGATGAGGTCGCCGGTCGAGCTCAGCACGTCGGCCTTGAATTGATAGGCACCTTCCGGCGGCGCGGGCAAGGTGAGCGTTGCGCCGTAGTACGACTTCCCGGCGGCCGTCACGAGGTCGGCCGCACCGAGAACCTGGCTCGACGCCGTGTTGAGCAGGACTTTTCCATCCCCACTCAAGATCGATACACGGACGACCCGCGAAAGCCCGCCGCTCAACACGAAGCTCACGTTGCCGGATGCATTCGCATATTGGGCGCTCGGCTGGAGGGTGCGCTGAGCGCCGTATGGGTCCGTATACGAATATTGGACGAGGTCCGCATGGGCGATCGGCAAGCCCGCGATCGCGAGCATGGCGCCCATGGCGCAGCGGGCGGCGCACCGGCGGATCGACGTGCCAACGGACGAACGCCCGAAGGACTCGAGCAGATGGATAGCGAAGCACAGGCCGTTCATGACTTATCGGCTCCCTTGCGATGCGGGGATTACAACGGAATAGGCGGGCGGTAGCGTCGGCGTGGTGAGCACCTTCGCAAAGCTGGGTACGCTCTGACCCGTGAGATCCGCGCCGTTATATGTCGGCGTGGCGAGCGGGATCGCCGTGGCGGCTTCGATCCGAACAGGTAGCTGCGCGGACGCATTGCCGCCTGCTGCGGAGACGAACGCGAAGTTGCCTTGGTACATGCCATCAGGCACCTGGGCACCTGTCAGATCGAACGCGTACGCAGCGATTCGGTTGAGCGGCACGGTGCGGGTGTAGGCCGGATCTGCCAGCGCCTTCCCCGCGATCGGTCCACGTGCGCCGGCCAGCGCGAGCGTGCCGCTCACTACCCCGTTGCACTGGTACAGGTGCACGAGTGCGAGTACGACCGTGCCGTTGGTCCCCGACTGCGGTTGCGCCCCAAGGAGTGTCGGAGCGGGGCACGCAAGCGTGTAGGCCTGGACCGCATTGACCGGCAGTGCGCTCGAGAGTCCGAACGCCTGCAGGATCGGCGCGGCCCACGTTGCCGCAAGCTTCACCGTGTAGGTCCCCGCGGGCAGCACGCCGGTGCCTGTCGCACTCAGCCGGCCCGTGAAGCTGTTGATCGGCTGACTCGGCGAGAGCGTCGCCACCGGCGTGCCCTTCGAATCGGTCAGTCCGACCGACACGTCGAGCAGCGTCGCGCCCGCTGCACGTCCGGAGAGCCACGCGAGAAACGGCGTACACGCGCCGTTGTTCTGCGCCGCCTGCATCGACCAACTGGCCTGCGCGTTGAGCGGCTCGCCATCCAATCCGCCGCCGACGTTCGACAGCGTGATGGCCGGCGCGCACCGGGCAAGTTCTGTCGAAGGGTCCCACACCGTCACGGTCGCCACCCCGAGCGGGGCATTGGGTGCGGTCGTGCTCAGATACAGCGTGGCGGCTCCCGACGTCCCGGCCGCTGGCGCTGAGACGGGAAACGACAGCCGGCCACCGGCGCCGCCGAAGTCGTAACTCGAAATCGTCTGCGTCTGTCCTGGCTGCAGCGTCACCCCGCCGATCGAGACGGGGCCAGGCGAATCCGCGCGCAGCGTGGCTTGCACGGGGTACACGCCCGAGAGCGTCGAGCCATCGCCGAGTGTGATGGGCGCCGACTGCACGGTGTCGGTCACAGGCGTGCCCGGCGGCGCAATCGCGGGCACGTTCGCGTTCACCCCTTGCGGGTTCGTCAGCACGACCTGCGGCGGGGTGTAATTGAAGGACACCGTGGTCGTGCCGATGTTGCCCGATGCGTCCGTCGCGCCAAGCGTCAGGATGTACGGCGTGTACTGGCCCGTGGCCAGATTGAGCGTGGATGCCAGCGCCGGATACTGCAGGTGAAACTTGCCCTGCGCGTCCTGGCTGAACGCGAGATTGACGTTGACACCGGCGAGGCCGCCCTGCAGGTTTGCGGTCGTCAGCTTCGGCGCCGGGTCGACGGTGTCGGTCACGCCGACCAAAACGTCGTCGATCGACTTGATCGACGTGCCATTCGTGATGGACGTCGACACCACGGGGGGCGCCGTGTCGATCGTATAGGTGCCCAGATCCTTGGATGCGACATTGCCGGCGGAGTCGGTCGCCTGGACAACATAGTCATAGGCGCCCTGTGGGAGCCCACTGATTGTGGCCGACATCGAGAACGTCCCGTCGCCGGGCACCACGAGCGCGGCGGGAAACGTCTTCGTATACGTCCCAGATGTCGCCGTTGCCGTGACACTCGCCGACGACATCTTGATGAGTCCCCACGCCTGCCCCTGGTCCGACTTTGCGCCGCTCGCGGTTACGACACCAGTCTTCTGGTTGAAACTGGCTGTCGTGATGGACGGTCCGATCTTGTCGACCACAAAAACGGCAAGCAGTGTGTTTGAGAACAGCGTGCTGTCACTGCTGAAGGCAGTCACAGTCGGCTGAGTCACGAAGGTCTTTCCAGCGGCAGCGCTGAGCTTCCACGAACCTGAAGTGCTACATCCGGTTGCGCCGGCCAAGACCGTGCATGAGCCGTAGCTCGTCTTTATCACTTGGTTGTACGGTCGCGCTTGCACGCTCACCTGCGCACCGGTCACGGTGAAATCACTTCCCGTGATGGCACCGGTCACGGTACCCAACTCTTGTGTCGTGAAGCTCCTCGCGGTAACAATCGGCGACGGCGCTACGTCTGGAGCGAGCGTCAGGTTGTAGCTGACACCGCCGATACTCCAAAATGTCGCGTCTGTGAATTGCGTATTCGGCACCCCTCCGCCATACGGACCTGAAACGACACGATAGACGTTTCCATCGGAATCCCGGTAGTCAGGCGTCAGCGGATTGGTAATGCCTGTACCGGTGATGTAGATGCCGTACTCATTGTTTCCGATCCACTGATTCGCATTGATCCTGACAAGGAGCTTGACCGGGTTGGTATGGACCTGCATACCAGCAACGTAAGTGTCGTAGCCGACGTACGGCGAGCCGGGAACGGGGTTGTTCGACGAGCTTGGGTTGTAGACGCCGGCGACCGACCAGGAACTCGATTGCAGCCCTATCCCATTCCATTTCAACGGCTTTCGCACCGTGGTCTTGTTGCCCGCCTTGTCGACGATGTCGAACTGCGCGATGACAGGCCCGTCGGCAGCCGGGAATACCTTGCCGCTCGTGATCGAATAGCTCTGCCCGTTGCCTACGGCCACCGTCTGCTGAGACGCCCCGTATGTGGCCGGCAACGTGTAGTACGTCGATTTACCGTCCGCGGACAACGAAGTAAAAGTGGCGGACGCGACGCCGGCCAGGTTGTCGGTCACGCCCGAGACCGCGATCATCTGCGATTCGGTCGGCCCGATCATCGCGTTGTCAGGGATTCCCGGGCACGGCGTGCCGGTTCCAATATGTGCGAAGTTGTTACAGATCCCATAGCCTTCGCCGACCCATTGGCCGGCAGTAGGCGGGGTTACATCTTCGACCAGCGGATAGGTATTCGTCGAGACAACATCACCCGCCGATGACAGAAGGTCCGCCTTGACCGTATATGTCCCCTCCGGGGGTGCCGGCAGCGTGAGCGCCGCGCCGTAGTACGTAGCGCCATTGGCTTGAATGATGTCGGACGCGCCAAGAGGCGCACTCGAAGCCGTACCGATGACCGTCGTACCGTCCGCGGCGAGTAGCGTGACGCGCACCGTTCGTGAAAGCCCTCCGCTCAGCGAGAAGCTGATGTTCCCTACTGCATTGAGGTATTGGCTCGATGGCTGAAGCGCCTTGCTCGCTCCATACGGGTCAGTAAAGGAATACTGAACGAGGTCCGCATGGGCAAGCGATGCGGTCGCCGTCGCGAGCGCTGCGGCCGCCGCACAACGCCCAGCGCTACGTCGCGCGTTCGCCAACGAGAAGGTGCGAGCAAAGGCAGCGTGATAGCTGGTTAAAAGGTGCAGGGCGTCCATGGGTCAGTGATTCCCAGTCGGAGTGGGTGCAACGACGGAATAGGCTGGGGGCAGGATTGGTGCCGTAAAGATTTTCCCGAAGCTCGGGACACTCTGCCCAGCAAGGTCGGCACCGTTGTACATCGGCATGGCAAGCGGAATCGCCGTGGCAGTCTCGATGCGAATAGGCTGCTGAGAGGTCGCGCTGCCGCCCGTTGAGGCGGCGAACGTGAAATTGCCTTGATAGGCGCCGTCGGCGAGCTGTACACCAGTCAGATCAAACGCATACGCGATGATCCGGTTGAGCGGCACGCCTCGGTTATACGTAGAGTCATCGAGCACCCTGCCAGCCAGCGGCGCGGGAATGCCCGTCAAAGCCAACGTGCCCATCACTGGGCCGTTGCACTGGTAGACGTGCACGAGCGCGAGTACCCCCGCCCCGCGCGTTCCAGGCTGTGGTTGAGCGCCAAGCAGCGTCGGCGCCGGGCACGCAAGCGTGTAGGTCTGAACCGCGTTGACCGGCGCTGCGCTCGACAGCCCAAACGCTTCCAGAACCGGGACTGCCCAGGTCGCTACGAGCCTTACCGTGTAGGAACCCGCCGGCAACACGGCACTGCCCGTCGCGATTAGCTGGCCGGTGAAGCTGCTGATCGGCTGGCTTGGCGTAAGCGTCGCCGCTGCGGCCCCTTTGGAATCGTTCAGCCCAACAGCAACGTCGAGCAACGTTGCCCCCGGTGCCCGGGCGGCGAGCCAGGCGAGAAACGGTGCGCACGAGCCGTTGGACTGCGCGGCCGTCATTGACCAATTGGCCTGCGCCGTAAGGGGCTCGCCATCCAATCCCCCTCCGACGTTCGAAAGCGTGATTGCAGGCGCGCATCGCGCGAGTTCCGTCGACGGATCCCAGACAGTGACAGTCGCCACGCCAAGAGGCGCATTCGGCGCGCTTGTGCTCAGGTACAGGGTCGCGGCGCCCGAGGTACCAGCCGCTCTTGCTGATACGGGGAATGACAGCCGCCCCCCGGCAGCCCCGAAGTCGTAATTCGAGATTGTCTGTGTCTGGCCAGGTTGCAGGGTTACGCCGCCGATCGAGATCGGCCCGGGTGCGTCCGCACGCAGTGTAGCCTGAACCGGGTAGACGCCGGAAAGGATCGAACCGTCACCGAGGGTTATGGGCGGGGACTGCACCGTGTCGGTCACGGGCGTGCCAGGCGGTGCGATGGCGGGAACGTTCGCGTTCACGCCCTGCAGATTCGTCAAAACGACCTGCGGCGGAGAGAAGTTAAACGATACGGTTGTAGTGCCAATGTTGCCAGACGCGTCGCTCGCGCCGAGTGTCAAGATGTACGGCGTGTTTTGCCCAGTGGTCAGATTGAGCGTCGACGCGAGGGCCGGATACTGCAGGTGGTACTTGCCCTGCGCGTCCACGTTGAACGCGAGATTGACGTTCACTCCGGCGAGCCCGCCCTGTAGATTCGCAGTCGTCAACTTAGGCGCAGGATCCAAATTGTCGGTCACGCCAACAACCACGTCGTCGATCGACTGGATTGACGCGCCGCTGCCGATCGAGGTCGAAATCGTTGGAGGTACGGTATCGATCGTGTACGTGCCAAGGGTCTGTGTCGTGACGTTGCCAGCCGAGTCGGAAATCTGCGCGATCAGTTGCGCGTTACCTTGCGGCAATGCTCCGAGTTTGGTCGTCAACGTGTATGCGCCCTGGCCGCCCAATACGAACGTCCCGCTAAAGGACTTCGTCACCCCGCCAGCCACGACCGAGATGGTCCCGGTCTTCAGTTGGCAAAAGCCGTAGGAGTTGCCCTGCGTCGGCTTGTGGCCAGACACAACGACCGTTCCTCCTTGCGCGTCATAGCTGAAGCTCTCAATTGTCGGCGCGCCTTTGTCGACGACGATCAGGAAGTTTTGGTTCCCGGACGTCTGAAGCACGCCCCCAGTCTGGGTAGCGTAATAAACCGGCTGGGACGCTTTTGAGGTCCCGGCGGTGGTATCCAGCGATCCACTTACGGCGGAAACACACGACGTCGCACCGACGGGAATCGAGCAAACCACGCCCGGTGCGACCGTCACCTGTTGCGCATAGGTGCGTGCCGCCACATAGAATCGCACTTGTGACCACGTCACCGCTTGATTAACAATCCGATTTCCGCTCGACCAGCCGATGTCATCGTAATAGACCTCCATGGTGCCGGCCCATGCGGGGGACGGCGGCACATCGGAGGCTAAAACGACGTTGTAACCAAATGCGGAGACCCCTGGTGACGTCCCATCGTAAAAGATGACGTAATTTCCGCTGTTTCCCGCAGTGTTGTACGGCAGCGTAATAATCTTGTAGGAATACGTACCGTCTTCGTAGTCAGCTGTCTTCGGATTCGCGACATTGGTACAGCAGAGGTAGAAGCCGTATTGATTATTCGCGATCCATTGCGATTTCAAAATGCGAATGACGAACGTGACGGGGTTCGTGTGAACCGTCATCCCCGACTGATACGCTTCAAAGCCCGTGAACGGCGATCCGGGCAGGAAGTTCGTCTGCACGGCCGGATTCTTCACTGCGGCGATCGACCAGGATCCAGCCGGTACTCCGATCGCGTTCCATTTGAGCGGTTTGCGCACAGTTGTGCTGTTCCCCGCCTTGTCTGTGACGACGAACTGGATGGTGATGGGGCCATCCACAGTCGGCAGGTTGCTGGTGACGTTTGCGATCGACACTGCGCCGGTCGCCGGTGCATAGGACGCACTCGTCGTCTTGTAGAGTGAACCATCGCTTGCAAACGACGAGAAAGTTGCAGATGCGATTCCCGTGCCGGAATCGGTCACGCCATTGACACCGAGTGCGGTTGGCTCGCTGCCGTGTCCGATAAAATCGTTGTCCTTCAGGCTCGCGCACGTCGCGGCGTAGCACATCCCATTACCGGTTCCGAAGAAGCTTCCAACAACGGGGGCGGTCGTGTCGATCCACAGAGGGTAGGACGAGGTCGAAAGCACGCTGCCTGAAGCACTTAGCAGATCCGCCTTGATCAGGTACTGTCCTTCTGCTGGCGCTTTGAGTGCCAAGGTCGCGCCGTAATAGCTCTGGCCGCCAACCGAGATCAGGTCGTTCGGTCCGAGGGCAGCGCTTGTCGCGCTATTTAGCGTGTTCCTGCCGTCCTGGGAGGTGAGCGACACTCGTACGATGCGTGAAAGCCCGCCGCTCAGTGCGAAGGTAATCGTCCCGACGGGATTGGCGAACTGGTCATTGGGCTGCAGTGTGCGAACGCTGCCGGTCGAATCGCTGAACGAGTACTGGAGCAAGTCGGCATGCGCCGGCGTGCCGACAAGGCCCAGAACGACCAGGAGAATCGCTCCCAAGACGCTACGAAATGCCGGATTGACGGAGGCCAATCCGGCTCGAGCACGTCGGTTCAGCGCTGACGGCAGGAGGCGAGTGATCATCTTCATGGTTTTCCTTGCCGCTGAGGTCGCATTTGTCCACGACGAACTATCTCAGCGCCGGCCCAATTAGATTTCAATTGCCAAAACCCCATTAAAAATAATGGGGTTCTGCCGCCGCCGTACTGAGACCCCTCGTCGACGACATCCGAATGATGGTCGCCTCACGAACGCAGCTATCTGACGCGTAGAAAAGGGCGTCCGGAGTCTGGGCTTGCATTTCGTCTATCGCGGCCAGCCCATTTCCGATTCGCGGATTCATCTGTAATGATCGGTACGACTCGCCGCCGAGGAGAACGGGATGAAACAGATCGCGTGGAGTGCTCTCTTGAGCAGCCGCCAGTTCGCGTGGCATAAGCACGGACTCGTCATCGTGTCAGCCGTCGTGTTGCTTGGTTCACTCGCAAGCTTGTGCGCGATCGGGATGTGGCCGCTCGCTGCGCTGGTCACGGCCGTAGTAGGCGCGTTTGCGTATGTTGAATACTCTGGGGAATCGGGCGGCGACGATCTACGCTGATGCTGGCGCACAAGTGCCGAATCGCGTTCTGCCGAGACGGTATAGGACTCCCTTTATCGATGACTTCAGGAACAGCGTGATGATGATCAACCGGCTCAACATGATGACGATTACCGTCTTGCTGACAGGATGTGCTGCGGCCTCGGACGCACCGCGTTTCACTGGATCTCGCGATTATCAAGGCGGGATTCTTCAGTTCGAATACGACACGGCGTCACCGACTACCGCATGGGAGTCGGCGGGACGAAGCGAGGAAATGGACGCGTCCACCACAACCCATCAAGATCGACCGACCAAGCGTCTTGATGCAGCCGCCTTGTCTCGCTACGTAGCTGAGGCGCTACGGGGCGCCTCGGTTACGGGCGATCCACCGGCGGGGGATGAACAACGTGGCAACGTAGCCACGGGTGTCATCCTTTCCCAGTTTCCACCACTCAATGTCAATACGCGCGACAAAAGCCTCCCCGCGGACCAAGGCCGTAACGAGATTGGGTCATCGGGCGGAAGCGCTGGAGTGGCAGCACCTGCTAGCGGGTTCGAAATTGCGCCGAAACTGCAACGGACGCCCGTGGCGGCAAAGCGTGTCGACACTTCGATATCGCGGGCGACACCGCATGTCTTGTATGGAAGGATCGTGCTGGCGCCAGCCGTTACGGCGACGGGCGTGACCGTCTTCTTTCCCCTCGGATCGAGCCGCTTGATGCCCCCGGAGCGCGATGCCCTTCTCGCCGCGGCGCCCGCGCTTGCCCAAGCAATCGAGGCCGGGAAATCAGTAGAAGTGCTTGGCATGACCGATTCATCTGGTCCGGAATGGACGAACCGAAGGCTCGCCCGTCGCCGCGCAGGCGAGGTGATGAAGACTCTCCGAAACTATGGGATCCGTACGACGCGCTTGACCCTGTCAACTGACACGAACGGCGCAATGCAGACGAACCGCCAGGAAATCGAAGAGACGAGTGGCGCGCAGATGCGGCGCGTACAAGTGACAATTAACGGATAAGCGCGGGGAGGAGACATGCCTGTTCGGGAAACGCCGGGGGATCCGGCGCAAATCGACAATCACGCGCCGAGCCGCGTTGAGCTCGAGGACATGAATTCTGACGACGTGCCGCCGAATGCGAACCGTGCAGCGCCAAGTGAGAGCTGGGCTGGCATGCCTGTTCGGGAAACGCCAGGGGATCCGGCGCAAATCGACAAGCGCGCGCCGAGCCGCGCTGAGTTCGACGACATGAATTCTGACGACGTGCCGCCGAATGCGAACTGTGCAGCGCCAAGTGAGAGCTGGGCTGGCCAGCCGATATCCGATGGCCGTCAGTCGACCGCGAAGCACCCTGCTCGATCGCAAATGACACCCGATATGCGCGATCTTTCACGGGGAACGTGTCTCGTGGGTGTCAGTGCTGTCCTCGGATGGCTCACGATCAGTGCGCACGAAGGCGGTACCCAATCGCTCATCAATTTGTTCGGCATTGGTTGTGCGACTGCTGGCGTTTGTGCTGGTCTTCTGCTGCGCCGATACTTCATCGCCTCGCGTCTAGCGTATCTGCAGCGCAAGGGGGTTCGAGCACTTCGCCGCAACCTGTCTAGGAAATGGGCGATCGAGGAGGCAGTGGATGGTGTAACCGGCGCGCCCATTCTGCTCGTTCAAGAGCCCGCGGGCCGGCGATTTGCGATCCTGCCGCGTGCGCAGTTTCGTGTCACCATTCGTCGCGGAATGGGCGGATTCGGACGACGGCGGCTGCAGATCGCCGGCTTAAGGGGCGAGTCCGGGACCGCGCTGTCCGATGCCCGCCGCGCTGCCGCCGCATATGATGCGCTTCCGATCCTTTGGTACCCCGAGGCAGACGGCGAAAGCGACGTCGTCGAAGGCGAAGTGCTGATTGCGTTCGGGAAGGCGCCCGCCTTGCTAGAGCTGCTCCAGGCGCGTCGACGGAGATTCGGCCTTTGATCGGGACTTTTCATCTTGCGCTGGCCGACGTGTCAAACCAAACGGACGACACGCTCGCACGCGAATTTCTCAGATGCGCAAAGGTGCGTGGCATCGTGTCATATATCGTACGAGCGCGCAGCGTAAGGGACGATTTTGAGCCGATCTTGCACGATACCTGGATGGTCTGCTCGTCGAAGCTGCCTGTACTGGACAAACCGGCAAACGTGTACAGCCTGATCTATAGCATTGCTGATCGATTGGCGCTGACCGCGTACCGTGGGATCCGTAACAACGCGGTCTTCATCGCCTCTGATGACGAGGATGACCTCTCCGAGATCATTCACACCCATGCGGTGGCTGAGGACGAATCGGCGCCAACGCTAGAAGAGCGCTTTCACGACGAGCAGAGTACCGAGCAAAACCGGAAGGCCTTTGCCGAAAAACTCGGCCGTCTGGCGTGGCCTGAGCACTTGCCGCGCTCGAGTTTGACGAAGCGGAGAGCCATCAAGAAGCGAATCAACAATGCGCCGCAAGGTGCGCAGCGGCCCGCGGCGAAAGTCGCCAATACCAAAGCGCTCGAACTGCGCGCGATACGCGAACAGTTAGGGCTGACCGTTGAAGAATTCGCAGTCTGCTGCGATGCCAGTACCGACCGGATGTACTCGTACCTGCGGGGCCTGGTCAAGTCAGAGGGGATTATGGACGAAGTACTTAACAAGGCGAAAAGCCTGCTGCCGGTGGACGGTCTATCTGCGGTTGGCAACGGCGCGCGTGGAACAAGTAAGGGAGAACGAGAGTGAGCGTCCGATTGCGGCTTGGTGGCGTCGACGTAGCAAACGTGGACGACGCCGAATACTACAAGATGCGTGCCCTCGTACGCCGAGACTGGAGGGTGCATGCCCAGCAGATCGGCAACGGTTGCGTCACGATCGCCAAGGCCGCTGCCATTGTCATCGGGACGGTCTGCATCGCCGGGGTGACCGGCGGCCTTATGGTCGCGATTGCGAAGCCAGCGTGGGCCGCGGCGCTCGTCACGGAGTGCGCACAACACCCTACTCTGCTTGAGCATTTCGGGGTGTACGCAGGTATTGGGTTGGCAGGGGTTGGAATGTGCGCCGGGACTCTAATGGCACTCGCTTGGCCAGATCGGTTTGGCTTTGAGAACAAGTTCGATCGGGCACTGGCGGATCGGTTGGCGAGACGCTATACGTCAGTCGAGGCATCAAGCAAGCGTGATGCGGCAATGAGAGCAATCAAGGGCTGATGCGCGCCGCCCACCGCGGCGATTAATGCCGTTGCGGCTCAAATTGATGGTGGGGAATGTCTCATCCCCTTTGAACCCGTAACGACGAACCCGGCTCGATCATCGGGGAATGTTCCACTCAACTGACGTCGAGACGATTGTGCCGTGATCTATCGGTCCGGTAGTCCGGTGCGCAAAGAAATCGCGGCGTGCCGCTGTCAGGGAGGGGTAACTGGCAGGGCCCCTCTGGTCTCGAGCGCCGAACGCGGTGCACATCACCGCCAGCGAAATGGCGAACGATCCCCAGCCCTCGCCCACACGGAACGTGCCAAGGATACATGGTGCCGTCAGATTCCGTCGCGTCGAATTTGACGCGACTGAAATCAGCTGGTACGCTGGAGTTGTTCCTGAACGGAGGCAACCATGACTATCCCGGCATTTAATCCACGTTCCTACTCTGACGTCTCGGGGCGACCGGAGAGCGCCAGACTTTGGGCGTTTTTGAACCGCGAGAGCTCGAAGATCAAAATGATGACGGCGTCCGACCTCGGTCGGCCGGCGTTGGAAGCCGTATCCGACGAGCTTTTGGAAGAGTTCGATGACCAGTTCGCCGATAACTATCCGCAGCGTGATCGATTCAAGCAAATGGCGGGAGCGATGGCCAGGCAGGTGATGGAGGCTTCGGGGTATGAATGGGTGCGCGACAATATCCCGCTGTCGGGTGCACCGTTCTCTCGTGCATCAAAGTATCGCCGTCTCGGCGCTGTCGAGTTCCACATCTGGCGTCTGTCCACCGACATACGGTTCGTCGGTGTCACACTCGAGAAATCGAAGCTGAAGCTAGCGCGCCAGGAAAATGGAGATTGGATCCACTGGAAGCGCGTCGAGGGGAGCCTGCTCGAGGGGAAACGTCACCTCGCGATCGCTGCGGGCATTTCCGATGTGTCCGCCGCGCTGAAAGCATTGAAGGAACATGGGGCGTACACAGAGCACACACAACGCATGATGCGGGCGCCTTGACCATACCTGCGTGAATTGGGACTGTCGGCGCCGCTCCGTCAGGCGTCGGCATTGAATTCAACGCATGGGCCCATTGACTGGCTACCGGGTGTCCTGCGACCGAGGACGGGGGGGGTGCCAAACCTCACCCAGTTCGCCCATCCTCGGACGCGGATCGCACTATTACTTGCTCCAGTCCGCGTAGCCGGTTTGCCCCTTATCGGTGGTGGCCGTAACGCGCACCGTCGACAGCGTGGCGAGCTGCTGTCCCGAGAACGTGATGAAGCTCGAGGAGAGCGCAGTGGGCTGACCATTGATGGACCAGTTCAAGGAGGCGATCTTGCCCATCTTCACCGAGCACGACGCGCGCACGGTAATCGACGTCGACACGGATCCGTTCGACACCAGGTTGCAGACCGGCGAGTCGCCGGTGACGAGCGAGAACGACTGCGTCGCCGTGGTGGTGACGCCGAGTTTCGAGGTCACGGTTGCCGTGACGCTGTGATTCCCGGGCGAATCCACATGGACGACCGCAGGCAGGCCGAGATTCGCCGACGACGCGGCCGGCGCGCCATCGAGCGTGTACTCGACTTTCGCGAACACGTCGCCTTTGGGCACTGACGTCACGCTGACCTTCGCTTGAACGTCAGACGGCGCCCGCGCCCATTGATCGCTTCCGGTGAGCGCGAGCGTGGCCGCGAGGACGGCCGGCGGTGCGATGGTGAAAGCGGGTGTCGACGCGACTTGGCTGTTTCCCCGCGAATCCTTGACCACGACGCTGACCAACTGCTCGCCCGGCTCATTCAGGATCGCACCGATCGTCGCACCCTTCTGTGACGTCACCGACGCACCTGGCGGCAGCGTCCACGTAAAGGTGAACTGCTCGCCGCCGGTATTCCGGGCGTCCGCCGGATTCTTGATTGCCGCGGTGAAGACGGCCTGCGCCGGCGAGACTTTCGACGGCATGCTGGTCGTGATCACCATGGCCGGGAACGCGTACGTCCACGTCGTGAAATTGTACGTGGCAGCCTGCTGCGTCGAGTCCTTCAGCCCGTCGACCCAGCTCCGGAAGCCGATGCTTCGGAAGCCAGGCTTGACATTCAGGTTCAGAGGTTCGAATCCCGCCACGGTACTGCCGTCCGGAAGCATCCATTCACCGAGAATCTTCTCCGTCGTGGTCTGATTCTGGTTGAAGGGTGAGCGTTGGTTGACCTTGAACGTCGCCGTCTTTCCGGTCTCGAGCACGTTCGGGCCGCTGATGATCGGCGCCGGCACCTTGAGTGCTGCGACGCTGTACAGCGCTGACACCGTCCTTGTCCTCAGCGGATTTGAAATGGTCCCGACCGCCTGCTCGCCGACGAGCGTCAGGTAAACGATCCCCGGTACGGGCGGCGTATAGCTGATCGACGCGCCGACAAAGGTTTGCGGTGCGGGATCGTTGTATGACTTCCGCACCGACCATGTGAACTTGGTGTCCGGGATGTCGGAAACAGCGGTAAAGGTGGCCGGGCGCCCCACAAAGCCAGCGGTCGCGCCTTGAATCGAGATAGTCGGCCTCTGAAAAGCGTCAACCGTCACGGTATTGGTGTCTGCCGTCAGCCCGGAGTACTTGTTCACGATCTGCGCGCGGTAAAGATACGTCCCGGACTTCGAGATGGGCGGCCGCAGCGCCGGCACGGTCGTGTCGACCGCGGCGCTCCAGGTCGCGCCGCCGTCGGCCGACGAAAACCAGTGAACGAGTTTCAGGTCGTTGAGCCGCCGCGAATCGATCTGGACGTTCAAGGCAGGCGTCCATGACTGCGTGGTCGTGACGAGGCCCGAGCTCGATTGAGCCACGACAAGCGTACCGGGCACCGGTCGGCCATCTCTCACCGTCTGAAGAACGTCACCGCTGCTGACTGTTCGGCTCGTGGGTTGCCCGTTGTGATAGAGCGTTGCCTTGACGATGAGATCGGCGATCCCCGGACTCAGTTGCCCTGCCGCGACCGAGAACGTGCCGTCAGGGCTGACAGCCACCGGCGCGTTGCCGAGGGGCACGAGATTGGTCGCCGTGATGCGCCCGTTTCCATCACGCGTCACCGTCTTTTGGAACACCTGAGCGCGCCAGTCTCCCATGATGCCGGGGTTGAAAGTGTAGGAACCGCCACGCAATAGCCCGATCTGTCCGTCGATCGTGGTGTCAGCGGTGGAGACCGGCGTCGCGGCCTGCCGCGAAACGCTTATCGTGGGTGTCGGCGGTTGAATCGAGAAGTTCAGGTCGGTATGCCAGACCTTGTCTGGCCGACGCGTGTAGTACAAGTCGACCCCAAACAGCTGGGTGTCCCAGAGCGTGTTGTCGCTCGTATAGATCTGGCTGCCGACCGCACCGAGGGTCGTGGCATACCTCGACGTTTTCCCGGCCGGGTCGGTCACGACCATCGTCAGGCCCGGATTGGGCGCCGTGCCACGCAGGCGCCCGGCGAACTGGTTCTGTCCGACGATCGCGATCGGTGTGGCCTGGGTCGACCCCGCGAGATGCGGATCATCACCCGGTTGAAACTCGAGCTGCGCCGCCGCCGTGTCCAGCGGCGTGCCCTGTAGGGTTAGGGACTGTGGCCCCGCACGATAGAACACGATCTGGCCGGTTGCCGGGACGCGGTAGAGAAGCCCGGGCTCGAAGGCGAGCGCATTGTCACCGAGCTTATGGAGGTATCCCTGGATACCCGCGAACGAGGTAGACAAGTCGACAACGTCCGATTGCGTCCCACCGAGTTCGATGGCACACGCGTAGCTTCCGCTCGGCAGCAGTGAGCCACGCGTTTCGATTGCGCCAGCGAGCGAGTACGGGATATCGCCGGCACAATCGGATGTGCCGTTGACCTTCGCCGGTTTCAGGGTGACAGGCCCGACGTCGACGGTGTAGCCAGCGGCAGGCGGTGTGGGCGCGAGGGTGACCTGATTCGCGGGACTCCACACATCGGCTTCGGCGGTGACGATCGGAGCGTTTGGCGCGACGGTGTTCAGCATCAGGTACCCGGCGCCTGTTACGTTAGCCACCGCCGGTCCAACCTGGAGGTTGAGCACGCCTCCCGTCGCCCCGTAATCATAGGCCTCCGATACCGTCGCTGTATCTCCGGGGTTGACGGTGACGCCGTTGACGACGAGCGAGACCGTCGAGTCAGCGCGCAGCGACGCTTGAACATCGTAGACCCCGTGCACCAACGTGCCATCGTTGAGTTTGAGAGGCGGCGACTTCAGGTTGGTGACGATCTGAGGTACCGCCGGCATGCGAACCGCTCCCGTGCTGTAGCCGACAGGGTACACAGTTGACGGTTGGTATTGGAACGTGAGCGTGCTGGTACCAACGCCCCCTCCTTTGTTGGCCGCCGTCACCGTGAGCGTGTACGCGGTCCCTGGCCCCGCAGACGGAAAGAGGACGGGGTACTCGAGATTGTACCGACCTGCCGTGGCGGCTGGCCGCGCCCCGATGCCCGTGTTGATGTTCGTCGGGCCGCCGGAGATCGATACCGCGGTAATCGTCGGTGAGGGATCTAAGGGATCGCTCAGCGTGATCAGAATATTGTCGAGCGAGTTGACGGTGCTACCGTTCGATACGGAAAACTTGATCGCGGGGGGCGAGTGCTCGATCAAGTACGTCCCAATGATCTTTGAGTTGCTATTCCCAACGCTATCGGTCGCGCTGGCCGTGAACTCATAGTTGCCGTCCGGAAGTGCGCTGGCATCCGCGGTGATCGTGAAGCCGCCCGCCCCCATCAGGTTGATCGAGGCGTTAAGGCCAACCGACGCGTTCGTCGCCGTGTTGCGCGCCGTCATGGACCAGCTCGAAATGCGCAGAGCGCCCCAAGCTTGACCGGCGCTCGCTTTATTCCCGTACGCGATCACCGTGCGTTGAGCGACATCGAACAACCCCGATGAAATGATTGGCGCTGCTTTATCGACGGCCAGCGCTGTGAACGGGAAGGAGGCATCGCTGCTGATGGCTCCGTCGTCGGAGACGATTCCATAGTAGTTCCAGTAGGTCGCCTGTTGGCCAGCCGTCGCCCCTTCCCACCAGTTTCCCTGCACGGAACATGAGGTTGCCCCGATCGGGATCGAGCACTGCCACGTGTAGACACCAACCTTGTCGTTGTCGGTCCGTGAAACTGCCCAGACATTCTGTACGTAGCTTTGTGGTGCGGCATTGACCGTGATCTGCTTGTACGTACGATCCTGATTCGTCAGCGTCAGTGGCTGGATGTTTGGATTGAGCGTCGTCGGTCCAATCTGATCGTAATTGTAGGTCACGCTCTGAATCTGCGGTGTGCCACGCACCCCTGGCGCGAGCTTTACGCTATATCTGAGCGGTAAGTTGCCCCAGACGGTCTGCGCTCGCCAGAAAGAGATGTGTCCAGTGTCGCCCGCCGGATCGAACGGAAACGTAACAACCTTATATGCGTAATTCGCATCCTGATAGTCCGCTACCTGTTCGTTCGGCGTATTGACTATCCACCACCCGTAGATGGAGTTGCTGATCCACTGTTCTCGAGGAATCCGCATCACGAGCTTGATCGGGTTTTCATATACCGTCATTCCAGGCGTGTACGGATCAAACCCTGCAAATGGTGAGCCCGGAAGGAAATTGCCGGTCGCGTTAGGGTTGTGGACACCCACATATGACCAGTTTGGCGCGGTTCTGATGCCCTGCCAGTTGACGTTGCGCGTGACGATCGTCTTGTTGCCGGCATGATCGAATATGTCGAACTCGAAGGTCAGGGGGCCGTTGTAGTCATCGGGGAACTGACTGCTATTGATCGAGTAACTGGAGTTGTTGCCAATCGACACCATCTGTTTGGCCGGATCGTATTGCGCCGCAACGGATTTGAACGTCGTCTTGCCGTCTTGGGAGCGACTCGTGAAAGTCGCAGATGCGACGCCCGCGCCGCTGTCGGTGACGCCCGTCACCGCAACCAAGGCCCCAGAGTCGATACCGACGAGCATCCCGTCATTGATCGGGCATTGATAGGACACGTCGCCCGCGTTCCGCAGGTCGGTGGTCGCGCACATTCCATACCCCGCACCGATTACTCCCCCGACACCTGGCCCGCTCGTTGCCTCAACGAGGGGGTGGGAGTCGGTTGCGATAACCGCTCCCGTGCTGCTGAGAATGCTCGACTGGATGGTGTAGCTGCCCGGCGGTGGTGCCGGCAGCTGCAGCTGCGCGCCGTAGTAGGTGTTCCCGTTCACAACAAAGGTGGACGCTGGGCCGAGCAGACCGCTTTGTGTCGACGAGACCAGCCGCTTCTGCGCGTCAATGATTTGCACCCGGACCTTTCGGTCGATACCCGCACTTAGCGCAAACGTGATTTGCCCTTGGGCGTTCGCGTATGTCTGGTCTGGCGTGTTGGTCTTCGCGGCGCCATCGATGCCGGTAAAGGCGTACTGCACGAGGTCGGCGCGTGCACCGACACACCCGAACGTGGCGATGAGGAAGACCATGAGACCCACGAACTGCGTGCGCGTGTAGCGCGATGTGGCTCGCACCATTTGCTGTCCGGTCGACATAACAACCCCTGTCTCAAGAAGCGCCAACATGACGGATTGGCTCAACTTCGGAGCTTATGGCGTGGCTTTCAATTAGAATTCGATCGCCGGTTTGTCGTTAAAAATAATGGGGTTTTGACCGGTGTGTGCGATCACCGGTAGACAGAAACTGGAAGGGACGAGACGATGCAATGCGGGAGGATGAAAAAGCCCTGGTTGCCGAGATACTGGCAAGCGCAGGGCGAGAGGTCGAATCTGAGCGACGATGCTCAGTGGTGCCCGATGGAGGCCTCGACTGTACGAACCTGCTTGACTCGAACGCGGCCGCATGGCGCGACTATCGAATCCGAAAGCACGAATGTGCCCGATCCAATCAACTTCACTGACGCAGGCGCGTCTGCGAAGTAGTCGCGCAGGTACGACGTCGCCAACTCGTCGGCCATGTTCTGGTCGCGGGATGGCAGCACGACTATCACATTCGTGACCTTCCCAAGATGGGATTGGGACAACAGCCACGCATTGCGCGGGCCGTCGGGCTCTATGACGAGGCGGTCGACGGTGCCGGCGGTCTCATGTCTTGCATTGCCTCCGATGAAAGTGGCGGTGTCACGACCGGGGTACCACGCCTGGTCATGCGTACCGTGGATCGGGTCGTTTCCTTGGAAAATCCCCGAGTCGACCACTGCAGCGCGCTGATAGAACGCACGGGTCTGTGAACGATTTTCGATTGAGAACAGCGTTCCAATGTCCAGGTCGTGGGCAACGACAGCCAGTTTCGGCGGCACGCCCTCCCCTTCCAACAAGTAGACTGCGCTTCGCATAGTTGCCTCTCATCAAATGTCTGAATCAGCTTGGGTAACTCCGGCGGATAGGCTGGTGCGCCGTCAAGCGGAAGGTCTCGGGACGAATGCCGCGCGAACAGCCATTCGTGCGGGCGTCGGACAATGTTCTGCGTTATTCGGCTGATGCAGACCGAAATCAACGATCGACCACTGCAGTTCACGAATACCGTCGCTTTGCTGGACGAGTAGTTTGCCGAGACTCATCGTCAAGCCGAAGGCAGTCCACTTGGGGTCGTCGTCGGTGTTGATGCCGCGCTCGGTATCCACGAGGGCGATACGGATCACCTCGCCATCGGTCGTGTAGCCGAAGAAGCCACCGTCAACGGGGCTTCCGGATGCATCCCGATAGACGACTGCGACGGCTTCGGCCAGAAAGAGGCCATCGGGTGCGCGGAACACGGGCTTCAGCAGTTTCGACGTCAGCGATGGATGACATACATCCGGTGGCAGTTGGTTCAGTAAGCCGTGCTCCATGGCTGTCGCGGATATGGCCGGCAGCGCGATCTCGCGTATCACGTGTGTCATGAATTTCTCCAGGCTCGGGTCGGGATATCTTGGCAACGAGGACTCGATGCCGAATGGGGGTTTTCGCATGCGGGAAATCGCGCCGATGGCGCGCCGCGACAATCGCCGGTGCACCTGAGTTGGACAGGTACTTCATCCCGCTCAGTGCTGGACTACTTCCGCTTCAGTACGCCCTCGAGTGCGGCTTCGATCTTGATCCGATCGTCGGCCGGCACACGAAACAACATGCAGCGCTTGAGTGCGGGCAAGAGGGTTTCGAGCTGCTTCTTCGGGTCGTTGCCTGCCCGGTGCACGTTCATGGCCCATCCATCGAGCAATACCCGCGTAGAGATGGCAACCCCAAGCTCGGTGTTCTTCTGCGCGTTTCGCGTTGCCGTTACGACATCCATCATGACTTTGATGGTTCCCGCTTGCAGGTTGGGATACATCGCGCTCAGGATCGCTTCCTCGGTCACCCGATCGAGATAGTCGAGTTCCAGGCCGAGCAGAAACCGGTCCAGCAAGGCGTCGTTCTGCCGTTTGACGCCGCGGTACTTCGCGGTGTCCACGCCGTTGAGCGCGTTGCCCGTTGCTGCGATTCGAAAGTTGATGTGCGGATTGACACGCTCGCCGGTCTGCGCGATGTAGTAGCTGCCGCCGTCCAGAATCGTGTTCAGGCCGCCGACGATCTCGGGCTGAAGGAAGTTCATCTCATCAAACAGCGCGATCTTGCCTTCCCTCATCGCGCGAATCACCGGGCCGTCTGCCCAGACCATCCCGCCGTTTTCATCCAGGACCCGGTTTCCGATGAGGTCGCCGAGTTCCATCTGACCGTGGCAGCTGATCTTCACGACACCCCAGCCGCAGCGACTCGAAATCTGCTCAACCAATGTTGTCTTTCCTGATCCAGTCGGGCCAGTCAGCATGAAGTTCAGCTTCTTGACGTTTTTGCGTGCGTCGCTGTTGATCCATTGCTGCGCGCAGCGAATCGCGTCCTTTGTCACGACGTAGTGGGGATTGCGATCGGGCGTATCTTCGGATCGCGCGGTGACGCGAATGCGCGCTGCTTCCCGGCTTGCCTTCGGGACCTCGATATCGAAGATCTCGTCGATATAGGCGAATTCATCGGAATCGCCAGCGGGTTCCGCAGCGACAGATCTTTCCAGCATTGCAACGTTCGACATGTTCCTCTCCTTGTGACGCGCCCGGATCGGACGCTCGATGACAGTGCGTAGAGAAATGAGAGGCGAATGCCGGAATCCTGCCGTCGCACGTTAGCTCAGCGGGCGGCGATTGGGCCGCCACCGCGATCGCATACGTTACTGAGGTGATGGTGGGGCAATGCAGTTCGTAGGGATTTGCGGTGGTGGATCGTTGTACTCGATTTGAATGAGAGCCCATGCCTCACCAGACCCGCCCACCTGCAGATAAAGTCCTGTCGGAACATCCCCACCCTTCGTAAAGTCACTGGTCAGATCGATGTAGTCTTGACCCTGGGACTCCGGGACCGGGACGATTTTGATCTGGTCGATGCCTAGCGTACCTGGTGGAATCTGCAATCCCCCCCACGCATTGTGGAGTTCGCATGCGCCGGCTCCGCCGTAGTAAGACGTGTTGAACCAACCCGACGACGCAAACACTTGACGCCCGTTGATCTTGATCAGTGCGTGATCGTCCCAGATGACCTGGGTTAGGTGGGCCTGGACGATGAGTTCCGGATGGGTAACTTTGAAAATCCCTTCATGGCTGAAGAGCGCCTGGCACATTTGGCCGTTGATGGTGTGGAACGCGTAGTAGCCAAGATACAGCTGTACGCAATGCTGCCCCACGGTTGGCGTGCAATTGCCAAGTGGCGTACTCTGGGGGAAATCGGTGTGTGTCGTTGTCCATTGGACCACGTTCTCCACGGGTTTCGCAGGCGGTGCGTAAACCGGGATGCCGCTTGGATCCAGATAGCACTTCGGTTGAGTCTGAGTCGCGACAGCGCGGACTGCCTCGAGGTTGTTGTTCTGGGCCAGTTGCCGTGATCGCGTCGCCGCGTTCTGTTGCTGGTCAACCATCGGTGCGCCGGAGTTCGGCATGTAGTAAGCCATGGCGCTATTGGGACTGCTTGCCGCCGCATTGACTTGTGTCCCGCTCTGGGGAAGACCATAGCCGGTTTGCTGCAGCATCTGCGTCCACTCGCTCAGGTCGATGCGTTGCCAGTCGACCTGCCCGAGCTGCTGTGGCGTGAATCCGCCGCAATCAGGGTTGTCGTCTGGTCCGTAGCCGTTGTTGCCTGCCCCGGGATAGAGCTGTGCTTTGATCTGCTGCCCAAGGATGCGTGTGATGACTGAGCTGTAACAGCAGGACTTTGTTGTTTCCTGGAGGCATACGCCGAGGAAACTTGTTGCGCAATACGTATTCATGTTTACGCAGACCCGATTCTGCTTCTTGACGCCGACTTGCAGTTCATCCGCGGTACATTTGGTCGCGAATTGCCCGATCATTTTCGCGGCGGAGTAGTACATCATCGCCGTATTGAAGTAGTCATAGGCCTGCAGTATCTGCTCGGCCGCTTCCTGTCCAACGACGCTTGTGAGTGCGTCGCTGACCATGGAGCTTAACGAGCCATCGATAGCCGGAACATCGCCACCGCCAGATACCATGTCGAAGTCAAATGCTTCAGTGCCCATGCCACTCCCAAGCGCCTGTGTTTCCATGCCAGCGCCAACGGCTGAGGACGACAAGGCACTGCTGAGGCCGCCTTCGATCTGCCCCGCCACGTTTCCGACGGCGCTCGTGAAGTCATCCGCGAGCTGGGACGCTGCTTCCGTCAAGGGACTTAGGCCGTCCTTGGCCTGCGCAATCAGCTGAGCCTTCAATTCCTTGGCTTGCGGAATCATGTCCGACAACGCAATGAGCGACGTCAAGCTAAGCCCGCTCGCCGAGTTGGCGCCCATCGCGCAACAGTTGTTCGTCAGCCCTACCCCCGAACCCAAATAGTTGTTGCAATAGTTTTCTGTGCCCACGAATACGACAGGTGTGCAGTTTTGTGGATAGGCGTTGAGATCGGGCGCTGTGGCCGCGACCTTGCAGGTCGCTGGCATATTGGCGAGCGTGCCCGACAGATCCTGTACTGGGCCTCCGTTGCATGTGACCGGAATCGGCTTTCCGGTTTCCTTGCAGATGTCCTGTGGACCCATGATCGGGATCATGCAATCCGTTGTCGTGCACGATGGGTTGTTCGGGTCCGGCTGATAGCCGGTCACGACCTGTACTTGTGTTGGTGTGCACGTATTGGCTTGGCTCGGGGGCTTTCCGGTCTCCGCGCACACCATGCCAGCGTGGATCGCATTGATCATCTGCGTCGCAGCAGCGAAACTCCCGAAGTCAGCATTGGATTCCTGCTGTGGGTTGTGGCAAGCATTGCCCAGGCAGCGAACGGCACCGCCGCACACCTGCGACACTTTGCCGGATGCATCGGTGGTCGATGTGCATCCTGAGAAGAGACCACTGAGGAGCCCAGGTTGCCCGGCTGGGTCAGAGCCACCATTCATGGTCTGCAGGCTGTCGGCGGCACCCGAGCCGAGCGTCGTGCCAAGATCCCGGCTCGTGCGTCCGCTGTTCGCAGAGTTATACAACCATTGCGCGGGTGAATCGCTATTGGGATTCGATGCGGCGGCGGCCTTGTCGTTCAGCTGCTGTTGATAGGCGTTGCTCTGCAATGCACCTGCGTTGTTCGATCCGCCGTAGCTGTTGGTGTATTGCTGTAGCTGTGATGCACCGTACTCGGACGGAATTGCGTCGTTCGCGCAGACCTGCCCTTTCGTCGTATCGCAGTTCGCGCTGCCCGACGGGCCGTAGCTTGCGGGCCCCTTGGCGAGACTATTACCCATCTGGACGAAATTGGATTGCCCGGGCGCCCCGAGGATGATGCTTTGGGCATCCGAGTAATCATCGGCTCGCGCGAAACTCGACCCACCGAAGTACATGCCGGCGAGAAGAACGACAGAAGCTACGAACCGCCACGGATGCATCGACGCCATCAGAAAACTCCCACACAACAGTCAACCCAGCGCCACAACATGTAGACCTGGTCCTCCCCCGTACCGGGCCGCGTGCGCCAGTCGCCCCACCGCATCGTGGTTTCGCCAAGCCGGTGTGCACACCGGCCGTTGGTGACACTCCCGAAGTCGATGACCTGCCCCGACGAGCTGGCTGCCCCTGGGGCTGTCCCGGGACCCGTGTTGCCCGGGTTGTTCATCGTCGGGCTGACCTGCGCCGGTTGCCCGTTCGCACCGAACCCGCCGGCCATAGGTAGTCCGCTTCCGGCCTCCGGGACGGGAAACATCATGGATGCCTTCCAGGCGGATTTTTGCAGCGGCGGGGAAAAGACCGGTTGGCACGACCCGGAGACGACGTCGTCGCCGAGTGTCCGGTTGGCGAGGCTAGACGTCGGCATCTGGCTGAAGAGCATCATTGCCCGCGCCATCACGAGCGAGGAGTTCTGTACCTGATCGGACATGCCGCCAAAACCGTCCATCGGAAATGCAGAACCCCAACAACCGATCGCCCAGAACATCAGATCGTCGGATTGCGGCGAGAGCCCCGAGCTGGCGAGTGCGCAACTGGCCGGCAATGCGAGCATCGCGGCAGGGTTGGCAAAAATCGCCGTCTCCGGATTCATGTAACCGGCGAGCTCGGGCTTATCCCATCCCGGAATCTCCTCGGACGAGGCGGCAAAGTCGATGCCGATTGCGCCGTCGGGATTACACGGCACGTTCATCAGGTGGAGGATCTGCATCAGCGGGAACTCGAACATGTTGAACTGCCGCAGTCCGGATTCCGATGGATCCGAGTCGCTGGATTCGCCACCAAGCGCTGGCCGTCCGAAATTGCTGATGCCGTTCGGCAGAGCGCCGCCGCTGTCGATTCCGTTGGGCGGGGCGCTCGTCAGACTGATGCCCCCTAACGTCGGCGAGCAATACGGGTACCGGGTCGTCTCGATCAGCTTGTCGGGCATCCAGAATCCGATCGTGAATCCGACGGTGGGGAGGATGCGGCCGCCGCCCTTGCACTCGCAGAGGATGCTGCGGCTCGCGTTATAGGGAGCCTCGATACCGTCTGCGGGATGAAAGAAGTCGATCCCAGCGATCCGCAGCGGGAAAATCGACGACCAGCAAACGCCGTCGAAGAGATTCGAGAAGATCTTGCCGTCGGGACACGACAGATCCGCCATCCCGAGGCCTTGTGCGTGCGCACCGCGCAGGGGCACGAAATACCCAATCACTATGAAAGCCGTGAGACACAAGGCTTGGCGCAGATATCTGGTCATGACCTATTCGCCTCGAGGCGCTGCACCGGGCGCGAATGTCGTGATGAGCATGCTTCGTCCTTCCTGACGTACGAGCGTCGGCACGGCCTTGATGTCGAACCGCGTGGCCGCGCGCTCATCCAGCGGAAACGTTCGTGTTTTCAGCACGCCCCACGTGGGATTCCCGTCCCCGTGCATCGCATTGCGCGTCACGAATACGAGGGCGCTTGGGTGTGCCTTCACCTGGGCGATAGCCCATTGCATTTGCCACGCGTCGTATGGGTCGAACGCCAGAACCACGTAGGGAAACGGTTGGAGATCCAGCGGATTGATCGCGGTACCCTTACGCGCGAGAAGCTGCCCGTTTGCGGGGTTCACGACATCGCGACTCAGCACGATGCTCGGATCGAAGAGGTGCGAGTCCGTACGTGAGGCGCGTGGCATCTCGATGCCATCGAACGGCCGTTGACGGGCGGATGCCCGCGCGTTGGCGATCTGCTTGTTCCAGTCGATCGCTGCCATGCGCGTACGGATGACGGACAGGATGTCAGGTTCGGCGATCTTGTACGTGTTGCCGACCACCTTCCCCGCTCGACCGCGTTCGATCTCCGCGATCGCGCCGTCGACCGAAATCTCGCCCGTCAGCTTGAACCACTTCCCGTCAGCGGAGCGACGATGGAGGGTGACGGGCACCACGTCGATGCCATACTGCTCAAAGGCCTGGGGATAGACCAGCACGTTGGCTTGCGGCTTGTTCTTGGGCATCTGCGCCATGATCTTCCCGACGAGCTCGCGGAAGTTCGGGGGCGTCCAGCCGCGGACGACAAAGGCGACGTCGCTGCGCCCCGAGGCCTGTGCAAAGAGCGCCTCAAGCGAGCTCTGCGGCATCGAAGTCGAGATAAACACGACGGTTGTGACTTTGGCCATTCCCGCGCCATCTGGATTCCCTTCTCCCGCGGTCAGGTTCTGGATGTAACGCTTGCCGGGCGCCAGTACCTGCTGGGCCTCGGTCAAAACGTGTGCGGGAACGCTCGAGCGCAGCGCCGGCACGTCGGCGAGCGTGCCGCCCTGGCCCGCCGCCAGGCGTTGTCCCTGTCGGTCCAACGCGTTCGCGAGCGCCGGATCCAGTTCACGTGGGTCTCCGGTCGTGAGCGGCGGCAGCTGCATCGCCGGGGCAGGTGCACCCGCGCCTGCCCCGCCAACGGCAACCGCTTGGTGGCTCAAAATCGCCGTCAGCTCCGCCATTTCCGGTCCGAGGGTAGACAGATCGACGGCCGGCTGCTGCGCAATCGCGAACTGCGAAGCCGCCCACGAAACGGCCCAACACGCGAGGGCAGTGCGTCGCTTACAGGAGAACGCTGAGCGTGCCATCGACTTGATCCTCGTGAATAACTCCCCAGTAGCGGGAATCGAAGCTGCGGGGTTCGGTGCCAAGCACGAAGATCTCCCCCTTTCCCACTGTCAGGTCGCGATCCCAGTAACCGGGCGGCTTCTGCAAACGACGCAGACCGATTGCAAGCGAGCCCCAGTACTTGCCGTTCACGTACACCCGGTCCTCATGGACGGAGATGCGATCGCCGGGAAGGCCCACCGCCATCTTCGCCATGGGCGTCCCGTCCTTGAAGAGCGGCGCGAGGCCGCGGGCGCGAAAACGCACGATATCCCCATGGTGGATCACCGTACCTGGGCCGCTGGCCGGGACATAGACATCCCATGGCAAACAGGCGACGTCCTGCGCCTCGAAGTAGAGTTGCGGCACGATCCCGGCATGGACAGCGAGCGAAAAAGCCCCAAAGGATAGTGCGCCGGCGAGCGTCACCGTCCGGTTCCTGCGCGGCAGCTTAGTCAAGATTGCTAGCGGATTTCGCATCAGACGCTCCTGAAACCGGGGATACGGGCACGGGGGTGCCCGCGGCCGATGAAGATGGCAGCCCGGCCGCCGCAGCGGATGCCGCGTCGGGCGACGTCGCGGCGAAGCCCAATTGGTCGCGCACGCGCGCGGCATTGGCCGCCCGCTGCGCCACGTCTCGCGCCGGTGCCTGTGCAAGCTGCTCCGAGAGCGCGAGCTTCGCGGCGATCGCCGGCGTAATGTCGACGGTTTTCCCGGCCGAGAGCACCGCGTCGTTTTTCAGGACGGTGACGCCCGATCCCGAAAGCAGCGCCAGTTCTCCGTGCAATGCCTTGATGAACTCGGCCATCCCCGCGCTATACGCGACCGGGTCCTTGGTCGTCTCGAGTTGGAGCTGCTTGGCACTCAAAAGCGCGTCGACGTTCAGCGAATAGATCCGTTGTGCAGCCGGGGGCGGCTGATAGGTGCGGTACAACGCAAACGCACCGAGCATCACGGAAAAGGCCACTGCCACCTGCACCCAAAGCGGGACGCCTTCGTCGACCGGATGCGGCACGCTGGGCTCGTGAACAGTCTCGGGCCGCGCTTCTGCGGGTTTGGCCGCACAGGCGGCAGGTGACTCGGCTTGGACAATGGGTTCGCTCACGCTTCGGCTTCCTCGGCAATAAATCGATCGACGGCTTCGATGACGTTCTCGCCGCGATCGACCGCGTCGAGAATCTCGGTGCGTTCTCGACCTTCGGACGAGAACAAAATCTGGTTGAATCGCGACTCGACGAGCCGGGCAATGCCGAGGCCCACGGGCGAATAGAACGCGATCTCGGAATACCCGTCACGCCCCTTCTTCGTATGGACCGTCTTGAGCAGGTCGAATGCGGCGTCGGGCAGGTCGAGCCATTTGTTGGTGCGCGCGAGTTCAATTGCCTCACCGGTCTGCTGCATGATCAGTTTGGTTGCGCACGAGGCCGCAATTTCAGCCCCGTATCGGCTTTGGTAGAGCTGCGTGAGGTTCTGCATCACGATGCCCATGGAGCCCTTGTGCTTGCGGATCTTAGATGTCATCGCGGCGACGAACTTGGCAAATGCGTCGATCTTCAACAGGTCGCCGCACTCCTCCGCGATCATCATTTTTTGGCGGGTTTCGTCGCCGCGGAACATCTGCTGCTCGACCGTGAGCATCAACTGCAGGAGCACCACTTCCTGGAGTATCGGGTTCGCCTCGAGGCCCTTGAGCTCGAGCGTGACGATCGGC
The DNA here is from genome assembly GCF_013822785.1 of Burkholderia sp. MBR-1. Taxonomy (NCBI): domain Bacteria; kingdom Pseudomonadati; phylum Pseudomonadota; class Betaproteobacteria; order Burkholderiales; family Burkholderiaceae; genus Burkholderia; species Burkholderia sp. MBR-1. The sequence continues at coordinate 104,722 of NZ_CP053612.1, read as the reverse complement.
GCATTGACCTCGAAGTTGTTCCGTCCATTGAACCAGCTTCCATATGGGCCGCTGCGGGAGAACGGGTAAAGGCGTCGCGAAAGCTCGATTGAGATCGGGTCTCCGGTCTGCTTTCTCAAATACTCGATCACGTTCTCGATCATCATGTCCGGACCGAGCGCTTGCCACGTGCTAGTGATTGCCTCCAGGATCCGTGTCTCTTCTGCATCTGATACCGAATTCCGCGGGGCGGCCATCTTGCAAACCAGCGCGGTTAGCATCCCTACGTCCTCTTCAAAGTCAGCGACGCGCGTGAACGGGTTGAGGCAGATCGCGGAATCCCGATTGAATTCGATGACCTGACCACCCGCGGCCTGCGTGAGTTTGGTATGCGATCGCCCTTTGTCGACGACCCACAGCTGCACGCCCATCGACAGGTAGTCGCTGAGGAAGCGCTCGACAGTGAACGACTTGCCGGCCCCCGCCTCCGCGAAGAGCAGCCAGCTAAAGTTGCTGTTGTATCGCGAATCGAAGAAGTCGTAGCGGAAGGGCCGCATACGACGAGTGTGCAGCAGAATGGCATCCCCGTAGCCGCCCCAATCGGACAACACAGGCAAGAACTGGGCGCCATGCTCAGCGCCCATCGTCTTGAATCGGTGTGTCTTCGAAATCGATGCCGGCGATGCTTGCAACGGCAATTGATTGAAGAAGGTCGGCACGGTCAGGTATTGTTCGCCGAATGCTTGTGCCTGTAGTTCGCTGTAGTAAGAGGCAATTTGCGCCGCGCGCCGCTCCAGATGCTTGTGTCGCCGCGAGAAGAGCGTCAATGTCGTGCCGACTTCGATCGCTTGTTGGCGGCGCTCCAGCGCGGCGCCCAAGCAGTCGTGCCCTTCCTTCTTCGCCTTCAGCACGGGAACCCACTTCAGCATTGGTCCGAAGGCCTGGTTGTTGATCAACGTGGCGGACGCACGGACCTTGCTGATCTTCGTGGATTGCTCGGGGATGTGGAGCGTTGTGCACAGTGCGTACGGCAGACCGATCTGCGTACCATTTCCGTCCGGGTCTCCGCCAAGTGCATTGGCAAGGCCAAGATCGGCCCACTTGGGAAAGCGATTGACCGCAACGGTGCGGACGAACGTATGGGGCTCGCCGGGTACCGAGATGCGCAACATCTTCCGATACGGCACGATTCGGGTGCCGGGCGGGACAACCTGCTTACGCAAAAACGTCTCTTCGTCGTAGTGGTAGTCCCAGGTGCCAAACATCCTGAAATATCGGCGAAGTACCGCCAAAAAGCTGGCGGGTTCCAACGCCTGCGTGGCGATCTTCGCCGCATCCAACGTGCCCTGCAATTTCTCGCAATAGCTCGAGAAGTCGGCGAGGTCTTCTTCCGACGGGTACGGTATCCCCGAGAACGGAATCTGGATCGTGACATAAAGGCGAGCGTCGAGCGTGAGCGCGTCATTCATCCGCAGATGAGGCACCTTCGTGCCCCCCTTGATGAATTCAACTCGTTTGCCAGCTAGCGCGCGCGCCGTTTCTGACGCGGGGTTGCCGTCGCGCGAACGTGCGGCCTCATACGGCTGGCAAGGCTCCGTGACGTCCGGCACGCCCATCTGTATGAATTGCAGCATCGTGCCGGGCGGATACTGTTCGTTGAGCACGCTGGTCAGGTTGGTTTGCGTACGCTCGTCCGCTCCGGGCAAGAGTGCGGCTTCGAAGACTGCCCCCAGCGTGCCGTTGTCGAGAAAGTAACGCGTGGCGGAATGCGCGAGCGGGAGCAACAACTCCGAGGGTGGCGTGCGCTCGAGCATCGCCACGATGCGTTCGACTGCTCCCATGCATTCACTCCTGGAAATTGGTCGGTATGCCGAAGGAGGTTCGCATGTGACTCGATAATGCAGAAATGAAAAATGCCCTTGTCCGGAGAACAAGGGCAACCAGGATGCGCCGTGAGGCGCCGGGGAGAGCTGCGCGTCAGCGCGGCCGTGCTCAGATCGTCGCCGTGAAAAGCCCGGTCAGGATCGTCGGGCCGTACGTTGCGGCGAGCGCCAGCGCGAGACCGAAGATGACGCCCACGGCCGAGCCGCGCACGAGACCCGAGGCCAGCGCGATCGCGAAGCCAGCGAGCGCGATGACCTGACCGAGCGAGCCGGTCAGCCAGCCCTGGATCATCGTTGCGACCGAGTTGAACGTCGTGTCGGTACCGGCGATCGCGGCGCCCGCGAACACCACCGAGAGGGCGACAGCTGCGCTGATGGCGAGCGCCTTGTTGCTCGGGCGCGAGAGGCGTGCCGACGGAACGGCTTGGGTGAGACGGAGGGTCAGTGCCTTCATAGAGATCTCCAGTGCGTCTGCAGGATCGGTTGAGTGAACGAACGACCCGGAACAAGTGGTGAGGGTCGAGGTGATTCTATGAACGGCATCCCAATTAGAAATTGTGAGAAATAACGTCATTAAAACCCGGGCTGTTTCAACGCACCCGTGCATGCTCGTTATTTTTAATTCCGAGTGACTCACCGATCGATTGACAGTTCTTGAATCAATAAATGAACGATAAATCATTTACCGCGTGATAAATCGATTCACATAAAAAACCCCGCACAAGGCGGGGAAAGAGCTTCTCAGGGTGGGCGCGTGTTGTTCGAGGATCAGATCGTGGCGGTGAAAAGGCCGGTGAGGATGGTCGGGCCGTACGTGGCCGCGAGCGCGAGGGCCAGGCCGAAGACGACACCGACGGCGGAACCGCGCACGAGGCCGGACGCGAGCGCGATTGCGAAGCCAGCGAGCGCGAGCACCTGACCGAGCGAGCCCGTGAGCCACCCTTGGATCATCGTCGCGACCGAGTTGAACGTGGTATCGGTGCCGGCGATCGCGGCGCCCGCGCAGAGCGCCACGAACACGATTACGACGACGAAGGCGAGCGTTTTGCCCGACGGGCGACCAATGCGTACCGACGGGGCGCCGTGAGCGAGAGCGAGTTTCAATGCGTTCATCGAGATCTCCGAATAGGACAGTCTGAAGGCGGGGTATCTCGACGAAATGGATGTTCACCGAGCGTGGCATTAATCCTAATTTCAGACCACCAATTAGAAATCGGGCGTTATTTCCTCGTTAGAAATCGCGGGTGTTTTCGTGACGGTGGGCGCGCTACCACTTTCCGCCCATCAATCCGATAGGACGACAGCCTCGTCCACGATCGATGGCTCTTGACCAAAGTGCAGTACGGGGGGGGAACGGGCCAAACACTGGCGGATCGGGACCGGGCGGCCTTCCGCGTTGTGCGGATGCTATACGCCACCCAGGCGCCGATCGCCGGCTGCGGACCTGAACGCTATTTCGCCGCGCTCGGCAGTCCGAGGGGAAGCGAGCTCTTCTCCGCGCCTTGGTTGTTCGCCGGTGCCTTGTTCGTGGTTGCAGGCTTCGTGTACGGTTGGATGATCGCTTGAGGCTTCGGAATCACGCCCGCCTCTGGCGTGATTCCGCCCCCGCCAGTGATCGTCGAGGTGCCGGCGTCAGAGTCGTTTCGATCAGCGTCGATCTGAACCGGGACGAGCGTCTTCGCACCGACACCGCTCACGAGATTGCCCTGGGCCCAACGACGCGGCGTCACTTCCGTAAAGAGCAGGCCCGGATAATGCAAATCACCATTCTGGTCGATCCAGCTATTGACCCAGATCCGCATCACGCGCGCAGGCTCAAGGATTGGCATCGGCTGTTGGATCGGCTGCGGCAACCGAACCGATGCGCCTTGCGCGAGTACTCCGGTCGGCTTGCCAACCGTGATCTCGGCGTTGCCTGTTTGCTTGCCGTCAGAGTCCATCGTCACGAGCGCATCGTGATGGTTGGTCAAGTCGTAGACTTCGCGCGGTGTCTTGCAGACGACGCCGTTGGGGATCCCGGGGCAGTCGAACTTCGAATTGCCGACGCTCCACAACGACCCGCAACCGCTGAGCACCAGTACCGGCAACAACGGAGCGATGCAACGCGCTACTGATTTACGTTTCATGGAGGACCTTACCTTTGCTGACTGTACTTCAGGCTGACGCCGTGGACGAGGATGATGGTGGGCGCGCGGCCCGCGTCGATTTCGACTACCGGAACCATTTCTTTGGCGATGTCCAGGTAGTAGTCGGCAACCTTGTCAAAGGCGTCACCGATGCCCTGCCCGACCGCGCCGCGAACAACCTTCCCTGTCGAGATGCCCTCGTTCTGTGTTGAGATCGTGACCCCGCCCGTTGACGACTGTCCGTTCAGGCCTGCGGCGAGTCCTTTGCCGAACGCACCGATGAATCCAGCGGTAAGCGTCCGCGCGATCACGGCACCTTCCTTTGATACGAGTCGCCCTCGCATGCCGAGCTTGCCATCCTCGCCCGTGATGTATCCGTCGAGCGCGGTCTCGATCACGCCTCCGTCATTGCGCACGCACGACAATCGCTCGGTTCGGAAGTAGGCACGCTCAGTCGCCATCGAGGCAAAGCCGCTCGTCAAGATGAAGCACTCGCGGATATCCGCGCGGTACATGTTCGGCAGGATCGCGTCCTTCTTCACTCGGATGAGTGTGGGGCTCGGCATCTTCTGCGAAGCCTGTCCAGTTGGCACATCAGCGCCGTTGATGAACACGCCGGTGATCATCGCGCCGGCCGTCAACCAGGTCTGACCGCCATCGTCGCCTTTGTCTCCGGCGCGGTCGGCTGACGAGGCGTTCGGATTCCCGTTGTTGACGCTGATCGGTGCGGCGGTGCCGCCCTTTCCGCCCTTCGTGCCCCCGCTCCCGCCTGCACCGGCTGCGGCACCACCGCTTGTCGACGTATCATCGTCACCCGCCGAAACGCGCAACCCTCCGCCACCATCCGCGCCGGATGCGTCCGGTACCGATGCGCCGCCCATCGGTAGCGCCGGGTAGCTGTAACCCGAATCCGGCAGCGGCGGGTTCAACCCACTTCCGGGCGCACCTGGCACCCCGACCATCCCGGGCGTACCCATGGGGTTTTGCCCGCGTTGCTTGGCTAGTGCTTCCGCGACCTTCGTCGAGACCGAGGTGTCGATGTTCTTCTGCAGGTTCGCGTCCGCGGTCTTGCCTTGCGCAACGTCGGCAATCTGTTGCGCGAGCGCCTGGTTGGCGTTCTTCTGGTCCTGTCCCATGGTGGCCATGCGCGTCAGCAGATCGTTCAATTGCCGCGACTGCGCAGTCACCGTCGCGTTGAGAGATTCGATGTCGATGTTCTTCTTGGGCGGAGCAATCACTTGCATATCCAGGCTCGTGTCTTGCGGCGCGGGCGGCTTGTGGGATGCTTTCGAGACCAGAAAGAACACGGCGCCAAGCCCGCTGCAAACCAGCATCAGAATGATGCGCTTGCGCTTGGTCGGCGACGCCAGACTCCACGTTCGGCGAACGTTGTCGATCATCTTCATTGCGACGCCCCTCCGGAATCGTCCGCGGTTGAGCTGTCAGCACGATCCGACACAATGAAAACGTCGGTATCCTGTCCGGGTGCAAGCTGGATTCGCGGGTAGAACGCGACCGCGCGCACGCCTTTGCTCCCGAATGCCTCCTCGGAGAGCGTCACTGCACTGCTGTTCTTGTTGACGAGGTGGTATCGGTAAATGTCGAAGTCCGTCCCGGAATAAAGACGCATTGGCTGGGCTTCGATTCCGTTCGAGATCGCGATGCCGACATTTAGCTGCTCGTCGCTGAAACCCCTCGGCACGATATTGCGGGCCACCGATCGAAGAAGGGTCCGCAGGTTGACGATGTACTGACTCTCACGGCCCGTCTCCTCTGCCGCTGGGGACGTATCCGCACCGAGCTTGCTCGTGCGCCCCTCGATTTCGAGAACGATGTTCTGAGGGGGAATGGGCTTGGGTACCAGCGTCAGCGAGCACATCCGCGAGCCTGGCCGCTTGTCGGTAATCCAGATCGCGATGGGCTTGTCGCGATTCAGGGTGATGAACACCGAATTGCCGTACGTGAGGTTGTCATCGTCGCCCTTCGAATCGATGATGCGAGGATCGCTAAACGGCGTGACGACCTGGTTCGGGTAGCCGCTGGCCATCTCGATGATTTCGTTCACGCCGTTCTCGCAGCGCACGACCGTGGGTTTTCCGCCCGATGCCGATCCCGGCGCACGGCCAAGCGACGGCAACGGGCTGTAAAGCGGTGTCGCGGCTGGAGATGGCATCCGCAGCGCCGCTAACGCGTCGCCGCCCTCCTGCCCGCGCGCGGGTGGCTCGAGTCGCCGCAGCTTGCTGCGCATCGGTTGCGCCGCAAGCGACCCTGCCGTTCGTCCCTCGCTCTGGGCGCTATGTCCAGGCTTAGCGGCACCTGATGGCTGCGGGAGCGTGCCCGGAACCGGACTGCCGCCGGCGCCCACGGGGCCCCCATCGAGCGTCCCTGTGGTCGTGACGATCGTGTTCCGTCCGGCTGACCGTGCTGTGGCGGGCGCAACGGCCGGTGTCGTGCTCGGCATGACCGACTGACCCGGGCCGGCTATCGTGATGGGTGGCACCGCTTGCGCGTTGTTGTTACCGATCTGCGCCCCAGCCGGAATAGGGGGCATCTGCGCAAATGCGGATCCTAAGACAGGCGCGGCGAGCGCCGTCGCGACGGCACGGGCGAGGTAACGGCGACTCACAGCTTCTCTCCTGATGTGGCAGCGGGTGGTGGGACAGCGGCCGTCGCGCCCGCTGTCGGGTGGGCACCGCTTGCGGGCTGCGCGACCGCGCTCGACGCCGCGGCTGCGCCACTTGTGCTTGGCGCCGATGCGGCTGCCGCTGCCGACGCGCCCGCGGCGTCGCGCGCGGACTCAGCCTCCTCAGCCTTGCGGGCAAGGTCCGCGTCCTGCGGAATGATCGAGTTCTGGCGCCTCTTCTTTTCGTTCTTCTCGAGCGCATCGACCTCCGCAGCGTGCGTCAGGCGCCACTTCAGCGTTCGCGGCATGCCGATATAGGAGGTGAACCCGGTAATCATCGGCAACCCGCGCCTGATCTGCATCACCATCTCGTAGGTCACGTCAAATTGTGCAAGCGGAATCGTGGTATTTCGGTACGCGGTAGTCGCCAGCGTTCCATGAACAAAAATCTTCTGCGTTCCAGGTTCCCAAATGAGGTCCTTCGGCGTGAAGACGTTGATCGTGCCGGTTCGTGTGTAACTCGGGTCGTCATTGATTGACATGATCTGGGTGCTGATCTGCGGCCAAATCGCCGGATCGAAGAAAGGCTCCAGCGCGTCACGAATGAAGGTCGACGTCCCCGGTGTGATCGATCCAAGCATCGAGGCGACGAACAGGCCCCAAGGCTTCATGTACCCCTCGTTTGCGGCGTTCCACGCGATCTCCGCCTTCTCAGTCAAATGCGGTGGCGTCAGGACGATCCGCTCGTGCATTTGCAGAATCTTCCCGATCGCCATCAGCAGGCCGACACCGAGGATCAAATTGAGAATCATCGACGAGCGCGCGAGCGACTCCATCGTGTCCCAATTCAACTTGAAACGTTTGAGGTTCATAATTTCGCTTCACATGAAAGTCTGCGGCTCGAGTGGCGGTCTATTTATTCGATGTACTCGCGGATCAGACCGTTCTTAAAGACACTGTTCAACGCCATCAGGCCCCACCAGAACATCATGTGAAGCAGGGAGCCGTCGAGGGAGTTCCGTTTGTGCTTGAGGTACAGCCACGTGATCCCTACACCGAGGATCAGCATCGGGCTGGTCATGTGGAGCAGCGATCCCGCAGCGAAGCAGAAAATGAATGGCGTGATCTCATCGACCTCAAACCACATAATCTGGGGAAAGGAATCAATCCACTGCGGGATCTCGACGCGCTTCATTGCAACTCCTCCGTGACTTCCGCGCGCCGATTCTGCGCGCGCCCTTTCGACGACCGGTTCGACGCGACCGGATTGGCCTTGCCGTGGCCGGACGTTTTGATCTTGTCACGGGGAATACCGCGAACCGCAAGATAGTCCGCGACTGCATCGGCGCGCCGGCTCGATAGCTGATCGTTGTAGCCCTCTCCGCCGACCGCGTCGGTGTGCCCATCGACGCGGACCGACTCGACGTCAACCGGGAGGCTGTTGAGCCGGCTCTTGTTCGCCGAGTCGAGCCGCGCTGAGTCGAAGCGGAAATTGACTGTCGCTGTCGCGGTCTCCCGAGATTGCTTCGGCAACGTGCGCTGCACGATACCTGCGATGTCGGGCTGCTCGACGACCCACCGAAATCCGGAGAATCGGTTGAGGGTGGGAGCGCCCTTCCAGATCCAGGTACGAGGCTCTTCGCTAATGAGCGCAACGTCCGACATGTTCGGGACATACATCTCCTCAAGGGATCCCCGCCGCGCCTCGTACTGAACAACCGACGGCGAGGGAGGCTGCGTCGTGCATGCCGCCAGCGCCATGACGCACATGGCAATTCGAGCTGACCGCATAAAACTGATTCGATGTTCGTCATGGCGCATTGCCTACTTCCCTCTGAAAATCGACGCTGCCCATTGTCGCAACCGCTTGCGAAATGCAGAAATGAAAGCTCCGATCAGAACCACGCGCCAGAAGAAACGCCACGCCTCGAACGCCGGTCGGGCTTTCGTTAGCAAGAGATCGAGTTGCTCCTTCGTCCATCCGTCGCTGTACGCGCCGCGGTCGTGCGCGTCGGATCCGTAATGAGCCGGCCACAAGTCGAGCGTGAGAACCGAAGCAAGTGCCGTCATCGCGGGATGGCGAATCTGGAAGCTACCGATCGCTTCGTGCGCGCTCCGATGCGACAGTGACGAACCGGAATGCGCTGGCGCCGCACCCTGAGCTAGTGCCGGTTCCACATGCACACTGATGGCCATGCATCCGATGAGCAACGCGGCGCCTACCGCTCGGCTTAATCGTTGTCGAAGGACCCGGGCGGACACCCTTTGCAGTGCGTTCACCGTGCGCTATTGCCGAAAGAGCTCGAGCCCGCCCCAGCCTTCAATGCGCTTGCCACTCGTCGCGGTGTGTGTAGCGAGCGCGTAGAAGGTGGGCGTGCCAGTGTCACCGAGGCTACTGAAGAGGGAGAGATTGGACGTCACCTTCTTGTAGTCGGGATCCTTCTGCGGGTCGACCGGTGCGGTGGGATTGAAAAGCAGATTGAGCCGCTCGAATCCGTCCGCATCACTGTGGAGCGCTGCGAGGACCTGTTGCGACGCCTCATCCGAAAACGCGAGCGGGATCCACCGAATCGTCGCGTTGGCGAGGAGCGAGCCGGGCGTCTTTTGCGCGGTGCTCAGTGCCGGCCACGCACGGCGACACCAGATGCAGTTCGGCTCGACGAACGCATAGATCAACGGGCCCCGCCCGGTGCCGCTCACGGTCTCGATGTAGGTCGCGCCTTTCAGGCGTGCCAGTGCGTCGCCCGAGATCTTGTCCGGCGCCCCCGACGCAGCAGCGGGCGGTGTCAGTTTTCCCGCGGGCACGTTAAATTCGGCCTGCACGAGATCTGCGCCGAGAAGCGTGTTCTTGACGAGATCAAAACCAAGGCCGTACACAACCATTGTTCCGCGCGGATCGACATACATCATGATCGGCTTGCCCTTTCCCTTCGCGATCACACCAATCATCCCGTTGGGCGTCGGGAAAGTTTTGACGTCCGTCATCCCCTTGGTGAGCCGAGCAATGAGCGGACTCAGCGGCTGAGCGGGTGCGCTGGGGGATGATGTGTCACCGGAGAGCACGCCCGGCGCGGGGGTGGCATGGCTTGTCGAGGTATCGGCCGCTCGCGCGATTCCCGCGAACGAACCCAGAACGAGCGCCGCGGCGCCCAGAGTAAGTGCCTTCATTAAAGAGCTCCTGTCGTTACCTTTTTACGAGACGCTGCTCGATCTGGCGCGACACGAGGCCGCCCATCAAGCGTGCGAGAAGGGCGTAATCGCCATTGGTGAAGTTCGCGTTCGTTTGGTATTGCCCACCGATTCCGAAGCTTGGCGTCACTTCGACCGAATAGCGCCCGGCGAGCTGGAGCGCTCGGTCGATGCGGCTTCGCATCTCTACTGTCTTTAGGTACTTCGTGATGTCGTCGCCGGACAGACGCATCTCGCGCAGAATGGCTGCATAGTCGTCAGATCGTGCGCGCCCCTGCTGCGCTCGCGTGTACGCTGCAGCCTTGAATTCAAGCAGACGGCTCGGGGCAAGGGCCTTGACGGTGTAGAACGCCAAGGCGGCCGCCCGGCTATCAGGCGTGTCCTCGATAATCGGGACGTCCACGAAGCGGTAGGACTTAGGAAGGGTCGCCCCCCAGCCGGTCAATGCGCGCCAGTTTGCCTGACAGTACGGGCAAGTGAACATGAAAAACATGAAGACCTTGCCGTAGTCTTCCTTGTAGTCCCCTATCACGAGATAGGGCGTCAGGTTGCGTTCGATGTCCGACGCGATTGCGCCGGGCGCACCAGCCGAAGAATTCTGCGCGCGCGCTGTTCCAACGCTACGCGCGACCATCAGGACACCACCTGCGGCGGCTAGAAAAGTTCGTCGAGTGAGCTTCATTCTGCCGTTACCTGCATAGCGCGACGGAAGCTCAGAAGCCTCCGTGAGGATAGGTCGAAAGCTGCGTGAGGGAGCGCCCGGTACTGTGGTTGCTCGCGGGCAAGCCGCGATACTTCATCGAGATCGCGCGCAATGATTGCGCGCTTCACTTCAGTCGATCGGACGAGCATTTCGATGATGGGTACTCTGCCCTTCTCACCACCTGGTCGGCATTTCGGACAGCCGTCTGGATTCGGCACAAAGAAGGGCCCCTTCCTGTCGTAGCGACTGCGCGCGAGATGTTCGAGGTCGTCATCGTTTAGGCGATATTCCTGGCAGCAGTGCGGGCACATCCTCGCCTCGAGACGCTGTGCGATGATGGCGATCATCGATGCGCCAACGGAGTACGGTTCCAGCCCGAAGTCCAGCATGCGGCTGATGCCAATCACGCTGGTGCTGGCGTGCAGCGTTGACAACATCAGGTGTCCTGTCATCCCGGCCTTGAGCGCTGTTTCGGCGGTCTCAGCATCGCGAATTTCGCCCACCAAACCGACGTCGATATCCTGACGCAGTAGTGCACGCAGCGCCATGGTGAAAGTGCGGCTCGGATTCACATTGATCTGCGACGCCCGAGGCAGCGCGTACTCGACTGGATCCTCGACGGTTGCAATGTGGATATCGGGCGTATTGAGTTCGTTCAGGCAGGCGTAGAGCGTCGAGGTCTTGCCCGAACCGGTTGGCCCGACGACAAGGATGACCCCCTCCTTGAAACGAAGCGCCTTAGCCAGCGCAACCCGAACCTCCTGTGACATTTCAATTTCGTCGATACGGCGCGCGGCGTTTGCCTGATCGAGTAGTCGACATACGATCGTCTGGCCGTTGCTTTGCGGCGTGACGTTCACACGTGCTTCGAGGAATCGATCACCCAGGTCGAACCAGAACTTGCCGTCAAGGGGGGTGTCGCGATCCGTTGCGGGCAACTGAGCACGTGCTCGTATCTTGAGATCGATCGTTAGCGATGCGGAGCGCTCGACGTAGTACTTGTCGACCAGATTCTCCCCAACTCGATAGCGCACCGTCGTATAAGCCGGATCGTCTCTGAAGTGGACGTCTGAGGCGCCAAGATCGGCCGCCTCGACAAACACGTGGTTCAAGAATGCAACGACTTCCTCGTCACCACGATCCGTATGCGTGAACTGCCGCGCGGACCGAAGCGTTCGAGGGTCTGGGGCGTTTGTCGGGTCCGAGACGAGAAGGCCGAAGCTGAGCGTGTCCATCACAATGAATTCGGGTTGGACGCATTCGGGAATGCACTGAACGACGCGGCGCCGGACGCCGGGCCACTCGCTTCCGGTACGGATGCCCCTGAAGCGGGGGTTGCGCCAGGTGCAGGGGCGCCGCCAGTACCGGGGGGCGGATAATCGTGCGGATGGTCGGCCTTGCCGGCGAGATCGGAGAAATGGTCAAGATCCGCGCGCCCGGCGCCAGCCCACCACCACATTTGTCCGCACTTTTCCTTCGCGTCGTTCCGCGCGCCATAGATCAGGTCTCCCAGATCCGCGGAGAACGGACGCACGACGCCGCCGATCACCTCGGTTGTTCGGCTACAGCCGCCTGCGAATTGCTCGATGCGGTCGGCCTTTTCCGGCACGAAGTAGCACCAACCCCAATAGCCTGCGACGGCCAGAAACAAAATCACGAAAAATCGGCTCACTGGACAGCCCCCTCACTCACACGCAACGTATTGGCTCCGCCGGCGTTTTGAGTTGGCACGACGTGTGTCGCCGTGCTGCGCCCCAGCCACTGCCGATAGGCGGCCGACACCTTCGAGATGTATTTCATGCGGGAGTCGACACAGGCTTGCCCCTTCAGCTTTGAGCAGGCGGTGTTGTAAGCACCGACGGCCTCCCAGGTCGGGCCGAAGCGGCGAATCTTTTCTTCAAGCACCCATCCGCCGACATGGACGTTTAGACACCAGTCGTTGCGTAGCGCCTCGCGCGTGATTCCGTATTGCGCGAGGAACGGAAGCAGCGATGAGTTGATCTGCATGCATCCAATATCGTCGGTTCCGTTCGTGTTTCGATGTGTGAGGTTCTTGCAGCCTGACGACTCAACCTGTGCGATCGCGTAGTAGAGCCCGGGGTCGCGCCCGTACTTGCGAGCAACGTGCTCGATGCATTGCGCGAGCGCGCCACCTTCCACGGTTACCGCGGGCGGAATCTGGGCGCAAGCGCCGGCGGCGGCGCCAAGAAAGCCAAACACACAGGCGACCTTGAATGCGTTCATCCCGAGTTCAAAACCATTAGTGATACGAGTGACCGCCCGTGATAATCGATTCCCTGCAATCAGGCCGTCGTCCCGCGTTTGTTGATCCAACGTGCGAGGCAGTGTGCAGCAGATTGTCGAAATGCAGAAATGACGCTGGAACCGAGGCGAAAAGTTAAGCGCGGTTCCGTGCTCACTGAACAGGATGCGATTTCTTTATCGACAGGTCTTCTGATGAGACACGACGTAGTCCGCGAGAACTTCTGGCCGATCGTCTGCTCGACGGCGGTCGCCATTCCCGAAGCATGTGCGAGGCGAGATATCGAGGCGATCGGCAAGTGGCTAGAGAGCCGGCCGGCAACTGAGAACACCTTTGCGAGTTACCGGGCACATATCCAGCGATTCGTCTTCTGGCTTTACGTGGTGCGCGGCAAGCACCTGTCGAATCTCACGGACGTAGACCTCCAAGAATATGTAGCCTTCCTGCAAGCGATCCCTGACGCGCTGATCGGCGAGCAGGCAGATTTCACGCGGACGGATTGGACCCCCTTTCGCTGTCAGCCGCGGCCGAGTTCAGTCAAACAGGCCATGTCGGTGATCAACGGGTTCCTGCGGTTTTCAAACGGAAACCGACGGATCTTTGACGCTATTGCCGTATCGCCCGTGGAGTTCTTCAAGAAGGCGAACACGTTGGATTTCACCGAGTCCATCGAGCGCGTCGGACGCGATCCCGCCGCTGTCGCTGCGTTCGATCGCCTGCGCGCGAGCGACCGAACGTTAGATGCGTGGATCTCTTCGCTTTTCCTTTACGCACCGGTTGAGCCTCTCGAGCTGCGCTTCGGCCGGGTCTGTGATTTCCATGAGTCACCGAATGGCTCGCAGTTGCGCGTGTTTTCAGTGGACCGGAGCCGGCGCGACAGATTGCAGCGGCTCCATCCGAGCTGCGAAGGGACTTTCAGGAGACACATGCATGGGATCCGGTGTTTTCCGTCTGCCCAAGAACACATGTTCACACCGCTGCTTGCTGACAAGGCAGGCAACGCGGACCCGCCGTCCCGCTCGAAGATGAACGGCACGCTCAAGCACGGAGTTTTCGCACTGGCTACCGAGGCCGATGCGCTGGATAGCGAAGTCGGAAGTGAGATTCGAAAGCTATGTATGCATTGGCTCGCAAACTGACCGCGGCCGCGGTCTCACTCTCGTCTCTCTCGTTCGCGACCCACGCACTGGGTGACGGGAGGGATTTCGCCTACTACGAACGCAAGGATCAGGGCTGGTTCTTCTACAACGATCCGAAGCCCCCAAGGCCCGAGCCAATTGCGGAGGAGCCGCCGCCTCCACCTCCGCCTCCCCCCCCATCAGCTGAAGCGAAGCCGGCGCCATTCTCGGTTGAATGGCTGCGCAAAAAGATGCCGATCATGCTCGATGCAGCTATCAATGACCCGTCGGTCGACAACGTGTCCGCCTATATGTACGCGCAACGGATGATGCTCGATATGACGGATGGTTTTGCGTCGCAGGGCCAGAAGGTTGTCCAGTCGGATCCCTACCTGAACGAGGAGTATCGGATGCCGGCGGCGACGTTTGCTAAGCGGAGCTCCTTGTTCGCGGTGGCGAAAGCGAAAAGAGAGGTGCTGGCCGACCTCACGCAACGCGCCGGCCTCTGGTTCTTCTTCGACAGCAAGTGCGCCTTTTGCTCGGCACAGTTCGAGACATTGCAGCGTGTCGCGAGGAGCACTGGTTTCGTCGTCAAGAACATCTCGCTGGATGGGCGCCCGCTACCCGGTATGAACGCGTTTGTGACAGACGCCGGTCGGAAGGTTTTCGCGCGGATGAACTTGGCGGTCACGCCGGCGGTGGTGCTGGTCCACCCGCCCGACAAGTTCCTGGTCGTCGCGCACGGTGCCATGGCGGAGGACGCACTGCTGGACAAGATCGTTCTCGCAGCTGCCGATCAGCAGCTCGTGCCCAAGGAATTGACCGACGTAGTGCAGCTGGAAAAACGCGGCATTCTCACGCCCCAGGACATGGCTGCCATCCGTCGGGACGACACGGATTCCGACGATCCCAAGGTGCTGGTGAAGCTGATGCAAAGAGCCATTCAGGGCCGATTGCAGTAAAAGCGAGGTAACGACGATGAAGGTGAAAATTGGCGCGCGCGTCAGGAAATTGACGGCCGCACTGGCGATCGTGGTCTTTTCTACGCCGTACGTGGCATCGATCGCGTACGCGGGCGTATCGACGCAAATGGACGTCATGTGGAATACGACCGCTGCACGGACCTATGGCAACGATATGGGCATCGGTGCGTTCGGTGGCAACTTTACGCTTCGGTCTCCGATCAATACCTTTACCGTGATGTCGTTCGACCCGCCCCACTTCGACGCTGGGTGCGGTGGCATCGACATGTTTCTTGGCTCCTTTTCGTTCATGAACGGGGAGCAGTTCAAGGCTATGGTGCGAATGATTATCCAGAACGCAGCGGGCTATCTGGTTCATCTCGCAATCTCGGCGATTTGCAACCCTTGCGAATCGATCATGGCGAAACTCGAGAAGATAATGCAGGAGCTGAACTCCGCGCAGATGAACACCTGCCGAATCAGCAAGATGATGGTCAGCACCGCGCTTCAGTCGCCCGGCCTCAACGGCTTGATCCCGCTGCTCGGGACGGCCAAGGACGAGGTGAACCAGAACGCATTGACTGCACAGGGTGGCTTTAGCGATTTCATGACGGCGATTTCCACCGGATTCTCGAGCGGAAATACATCAACTAACGCGTCCCAGCAGGATTCGACGACCGACTATGCAAACGTGGTCGTGAACGCGGTGATGACGAAAAACACGCTGTCGACTTTCTCCAGTCCCGGGATATTCGGAGGGAACCTGGGGCTAACGGAGTTGCTGGTGAGCATCTTCGGGACGAACGTCATCCAGACGACGACGTCTGCTGATGCGTCCGGTTCCCCCGGCCAAGATCAGAGTCTGCCGGCCCAGACGTTCGATCCGGTCCTGACCTTCGACGATCTGGTATCGGGTCCCGGCAACACGAGCAAGCTGATGTACAACTGTACCGATTGGTCCGACGGAGACCCGAAAACCTGCCAGCACATCAAGAAGGATCTTGAATTCTCTGGCCTCGGTTTCCCCGGGACCACTCGCTACGTCGTTCAGCAGCTCGCGGGGGATCAGGGAAGTGCACCGCAGTTGGCGGCCGACGTTAACGCCGATCAGATGATCAACGTGATCCAGCCGGGCAGCATCATTTTCAACATCCAGAACGGTCAGCCGCTCAACCCGACACAGGCAGCGTTCCTGCACGCGCTGCCGGCAAACTATTCGATCATGCTGCTCGACGCCTACCAGGCGGGCTCCGATACGTCACTGTACAACCGGATCGCACAAGCGGCCGCCGAGGATCTGGCAGTGTCCCTGGGCAAAGGCCTTCTGACGATTCTCGATACGGCATTCGTGCCCGGTTCGACTCAGCCGAGTAATGGCGCAAAAGTCATTTCGTCTATGCCGGATTCCGTCAAGAAAGCACGCGAGACGTTCCACATCGCGTTGTCGAGGTACGCCGGTGAGACCTCGAACAAGCGGCTCGAGCGCGTTCGGGGGATCCTCGACGCGATCAAGGTTCAGCAGTCACTCATGCCACGCGTTGCCGTCTCGAACAAGTGAGGTTCGACATGATACGTATTCGACGATTAATTCGCGACGGTGCGCGATACATTGCGGGGCTGGGTGCGCTTGCAGTTCCGATGATCGCTTTCGCCGACCCGCTCGGCAACATCGGGACGGTGCCCTCATCGTCTGACTTCCCGACGATGTGGACTGCGGGCGACCCTGCGCCGATTGCCGCCGCACTCAATGCGATCGCGATGCTCTTCGGTCATGGCGACGTCGCAGGTTCGTTCATCGCTGGCGGGATGTCTGCCCTTTCCCTCGTCGGCCTGGTCGGCGTATTGCTGCACTCGATCTTCAAGATGCGCCTGATGATCGGCGAGTACGTCCTGATGATGATCATCGCGATACTGATGTTTTACCCGACCACGTCGGTGCGCGTCGTGTCGTACTTCAATGCCAACGGGGCGGCCGGCTCGCCACCGCTGTACGTTGACAACGTACCGATTGGCGTCGCGTACGCATTGGGCATCGCGGGCATGATCAACTATCGCGTGACAAGCGGCATCGAGACGGCGTTTAGCACCGCGTCTTCCGACAACAACTTCATGTCGTTGGGCACGGATGGATTCGCGAAGCCTCTCAAGATCATGCTGGCTATGCGCACGATGTACGACTGCAACGTCCACCAGTCGACCTGCACGAACCTCTTGAACTTCATGCATTACTGCAAGACCGGGGGCGCGAATCAGTCTTCGGTGCTGGATATGACGCAGCTCGACAAGCCGGCTCCGGGCGCGGGCATTGCCGGCCTACTGCTCTCCCAGCCGCTTAACTATACGGTCTACATTGATCAGTCAGTGCCTTCCGCGTCGCCTGCGCTCGTGCCCTGCCAGACCGCCGCAAATGGGCTCGTCAATTCAATGCAACAGTACGTCCAGAACAAGCCGGTGTTCGAGATGCTCAGCCCCGGCGGGGTAACGATGGGGCAAGATCTGGCGACGGTCACTGCAATGGTCGATTCGACCGTGGACACGCCGGGCACCACCTACACCGGGCCGGACGCAGCGTATCAAACCCAAGCGCAGTACTACCAGAACCTGGCGGCCCAGATCGGTGGTGACGCGAACACCTTCATGATGAACCAGGTCTTCTCACCGGCGGCGCTCGCCGCTATCCGTGCGGATGCAAATCCCAATGCCGCGGCTGCGTTCCAGCAGATCATGGGGGAGGCTTACGAGCGAGCACGCATCAGTATGGCGGCGAGCGGCTCGATGTTCGTCAACTTCATGACGAGCGCGATGAACCTCATGACGTTCCTCTTCGCGGCGCTTGCACCAATCGTGGCAATCATCGCGATCGGAGCGGGTCTGGCGGCGGTCCGGATCTACGTGATGTACTTTCTTTTCGGCCTGTGGACGCAGACGTGGATGCCGATCGCTGCGATCATCAGCTACTACACGCAGGTGTCGTTTAATTCGATGATCCGGGGTTCTCGAGTGAGCGGAATGATGTTCGCCCCGAGCCAGATCGATCACCTTTACGACAACGTCGCGAACATGTTGGCGTCATCGGGATCGATGATGGCGTCCGCCCCGCTTATCTCCTTCTCGGTTCTGACCGGCTCGATCTTCGCGATGACCAGCCTCGCCAACCGTTCGTCCGGGAATGGCGAGCAATACGTTGACAGCGGAAGGCTGGCACCGACGGTCGATCGAGCATCCAACGCCGGCGCGATCGAGAGCGCGTATGCAAACAATACCGGGACCGCATGGAGTGGGTTCTCCTCATGGTCTCGCGGATCAGGTGGTGGGTTAGCAACTACCTCGGCGGGCATGGGCGTGGGCGGCTTGCTTGGGGGCGCTGCGCCAGTGGCGATGACAGGAGCGGATGTAGGCGCAATGGCAAGCGTCTCGACTAGTACTTCATTGGGTCAGGGTGTGGCGGAACGCGCGTCGGCGCAAGCGTCGTATCAACGTTCATTGGGATCCGCTATGGAGCGGATTGGGCAGTACGCGCAGCAGTATGGTGTGGGAGCGGCGTCACAACTTACGACCTCGTTGATG
Organism: Burkholderia sp. MBR-1; assembly: GCF_013822785.1. Lineage (NCBI taxonomy): Bacteria > Pseudomonadati > Pseudomonadota > Betaproteobacteria > Burkholderiales > Burkholderiaceae > Burkholderia > Burkholderia sp. MBR-1. Next base: position 86,309 of record NZ_CP053612.1, on the reverse strand, counting down.
AGCAAATGGGACGTCGGCAACGATGTGAAGAGCTCGGTCGGCGCGCGCGTCGAGGACACGCTCAGGAACTCATCGAACATGCAGAATCAGACGACGACGAGCGAGAGCGCTAGTGGGAAGCTGGGGCTGGGCCGGATCTTTGGAGGTGGTGGCAATGGAGGAAGTGCCTCACGCGGCGGCGGCGACATAGGCGCTGGCGTAGGGGCTGACGTGTCCCAGAGCATGAATAAATCGACGACTGTCGGAGGCGGGACCTCCGAGGTAAAAGGGTATGACGTATCGGGACACGCCAGCGATGGTCAGGGCGGCCAACAAGTTAGGCAGGGGAGTACTTCGAGCGAGGCGAGGCGGCAAGAAAGCGCGTCGGAGACGGCACGAGCGTTTGAGCAAATGGCGGAGGCATATCAACGTGTCCAGGCTTCGGAACGCTCGCTTCAGGCCTCGAGCAATGTCGCCGCTCAGGCTCAGGTCTCCCTTGGGGTACTCGCTCAAAGGGGTCAGCAATCGACCCAAGACGTGCAACAGTCCGCTCTGAGCGCCGCGCGGTCGGACGCAGGCCGAATCGCCGGCATTGCTACCGGCCACGATTCCACGAGGTCCTCTGCTTTGCTGGAAAAGGCATTCCGCGGAGTCGATACCCAAGGCTTTACGCCATACAACATGGGACGGATGATGCGTAATGCCTCTGAACTGGTGCAATCGAACGATACCGGAGAACAGGCGGTTGGGTATGCAATGGCTGGCGCGGTTGCGCGATCGATCCAGTATCCGGGCGGAGGCAAGGCCATTAGCCAAAACGCTCAGTACCTGGCTAGTGCGTCGCAGGAACTCGAGGCCGTGCGGTCGTCGATGACACCCGGGCTGTCGGGCAGGGAGTCGGCGAATACGCGCGGTCTTGAGAAAACCGTTCCTGCCGCTGTGGCGGACGGTGCAAAAAATCTTGGGGTTAAAGCGGGTGATTATGCTCCGATCGCGCGGCATTTGACGGAAGGTTCGGTTGGGGCTCGCGCGGCGGGAGTTGGCGGCAAAGTGGACTCGGTTGGTGCCGGTTTTGCGGCTGGCTCGGCAAGCGAGAAGACTCGGCAGACCGCCATCCAGCACGATGGAATGGTGGAGCAGATCCACGCACGTGAGAAGGCCGTACACGGAGAGGATTCGCAGCTGCCGTCGTTTACTAAGGCGCCTGCGGCAAGCGATGTCAGAAAGAGCGTCGAAGATTTTTCGGCGAAAAACGTCGATGGACAAAGCATCGGTGGCGGGGGCTAAAGGCTGCGCGGATTCGCAGGGTCGGGGGAACCGGAGGACACAACAGCCCGGGGCGTGGATTGGCGCAGCAAAAGAAAAAGGTTCATCGTAGGAAACCGTGGAGGGTTTTAGAGCGATTGCGTAACCTGACGCCTGACTTTAAGGACGTCAGGAGAAGCAATTGCTCGATCGCAAGGCACTTCAGGCACTGGGCTGCTGGACGGGTTACCGGTTGGAGCGTGTGGAATGGCCGGAAGGCGACGGCCGCACGCTGTCGCTGTATTTGAAGCCGATCAGCAAGGTCATGTATTGCGAGCAATGTGGTGCACGCTGCCAGCAAATCCACGAGACAACGGTTCGCCGGGTGCGTGACCTGCCGCTGTTCGAATACCGGGTGGTGCTGCACGTTCCGCGCCGCCGAGTCTGGTGTAAACGCTGCGGCGGCCCGCGACTGGAGAAGCTGGCGTGGCTGGGCCGCTACCAGCGAGTGACGGAGCGCTTCGCCAAGGCCTGCGAGAAGCTGCTGCAAGCGGCCAGCGTGCAGGCCGTGGCGGCCTTCTACGACCTGGGCTGGCACACGGTCAAATCGATCGACAAGATGCGTCTGCGGGCGCGTGTGCGCGAGCCCGACTGGTCAACGATCCGCTATCTGGCGATGGACGAGTTCGCGCTGCATAAAGGCCATCGCTACGCCACGGTGGTGGTCGAGCCGATGAGCCGGCAGGTGCTCTGGATCGGACAGGGCCGCTCGCGCGAGACTGCCCGTGCCTTCTTCGAGCAGCTTCCCGAAGGCGTTGCCAAGCGTATTGAAGCGGTGGCGATCGACATGACCACGGCGTATGAACTCGAAATCAGGGAACAGTGTCCACAGGCGGAGATCGTCTTCGACCTGTACCACGTCGTGGCCAAGTACGGCCGCGAAGTGATAGATCGGGTGCGAGTGGACCAGGCCAATCAACTCCGACATGACAAGCCGGCCCGCAAAGTTCTGAAGTCCAGCCGCTGGTTGTTGCTGCGCAACCGCCACAACCTCAAGCCAGATCAGGCCGTGCACCTGAAAGAGTTGCTGGCGGCCAATCAGTCGCTGTTATGCGTCTACGTGTTACGCGACGAGCTCAAGCGGCTCTGGTTCTATCAGAAGCCAGCCTGGGCGCAAAAGGCTTGGGAACAATGGTTCGAGCAGGCTCAGCAAAGCGGGATCGCCGCCCTGCAAAAGTTCGCCGAGCGCTTGCAGGGCTACTGGCACGGAATCGTGACTCGCTGCCGCCATCCGCTCAATACCAGCGTCGTCGAAGGCATCAACAACACCATCAAGGTCATCAAGCGTCGGGCTTACGGGTACCGTGACGATGAATACTTCTTCCTCAAGATCCGCGCCGCCTTCCCCGGTAATCCTCGATGAACCAAGAAAAAGCCCGCTCAAGGTGAGAGGGCTTTTTGAAGATCAGGGATCCGCGTCTACACGCGACGCTTCTCCACGCTGAGGGAAAGTTGGTACTGGCCTGTACGTTGGTTCTTTACCCACCACGCGGAAATCTGATGTTGCCACGGTTCTCCGACCTGCCCGATCAATCCGATAAAGTCGGGTTGGGCAGGATTGTCCTTCGGCTTCGGAATCAGCACCCCGTGCACCGGCGTACCCTTTGCCCGGACCGCCTCCCCTCGTTCGGTGTTTAGCGTGAGCAAGAGAGGTTGCGTCGATCGAACTGGGGGCGGTTGATCGTTGTTTCGGCTAGTGCAGTCCGTCAGGCGACGTTCTGCATTCTGATGTTGCGTCGGCGCGCGCTGCCATGAGCTCAGCAACGTGTTGCGCTCCACCACGACTTCTGCAGGCCGTGCCGAATTCTCGCATTGCGTCTGAGCGGACGCGGTTGTCGAGGCAGAAAAAAGTCCAGATGCGGCGATGCCGATTATCAGTACTGCAAAGGCGAAGTACAGGTACATATTCATGCTGATCTCCGATGGTCGGTCCAGAGTGGACGGTTTGCATAGCAGTCGGAGATGTTGAGGATTCGCTGGAACAGCGCGCTGTTGATCCTGGTCTGGCGCCAAAAACACAAATGCCGCCCGAAGGCGGCACTGCTTCCGGCGAAACGCCTAGCCTACTCGAAATCGAACATTTTCATGCCGTAGGGGTTGCCTTCCATGTCAACGCCGCTATTTCCGACCATCATGAGCCCTGTCGCCGGGTTGACTTGATCTGCCTGTCGATGGAACTGATCCGGCCCGAGGGGCTCCCAGCCATTCAGCGGTTGAATCGCATTTCCGCTGGGCGCGCGCGACTCCATGACGCAAATCAGCGCCACGAGCAAACCCGCCAATACGAGGGTGACAGCAAAAACGATGAAAGTGCCGAGCATGATTATTCCCCTTGCCCCAGCCTTTCAACTTTTCTCAGCCGGCGAGGCTCCAGAATTCATTTCATCATACGGGCTCTCGGGATGCAACATGAACCGCCCCGGGTTTCGCGGAGGCTCCAACTCTTGAGAGAATGTGAGCCATGAGCAAGAACAACGCGAACAAGTTTTCCCCGGAAGTGCGCGAGCGCGCAGTGCGCCTGGTGCAGGAGTCTCGCAGCGAGTATCCATCGTTGTGGGTGGCGGTCGAGTCGATCGCGCCCAAGATCGGCTGCTCGGCTCAGACGCTGCTGACCTGGGTCAAGCGGCATGAAGTCGACAGCGGGCAGCGCGAAGGCATGACCACCAGCGAGCGCGAACGGATCAAGGAGCTGGAGCGGGAGAACCGCGAGCTTCGCCGTGCCAACGACATCCTGCGCACGGCCAGCGCTTTTTTCGCGCAGGCGGAGCTCGACCGCAAGCTGAAGTCGTAAACACCTACATCGACCGGCACCGGGAGGTCTACGGGGTCGAGCCGATCTGCAAGGTGTTGCAGGTTGCCCCGTCGGCCTATCGGCGCCACGCCGCGCGTCTGCGCGAACCGTCGCGGCGCAGCGACCGTGCCCGGCGTGACGAACATCTGAAGCCACAAGTCCATCGGGTCTGGCAGGAGAACCATCGCGTGTATGGCGCTGACAAGGTCTGGCGGCAACTGAACCGCGAAGGCGTGGCGGTGGCTCGTTGCACGGTCGAGCGCTTGATGCGCGTCCAGGGCCTGCAAGGCGTGCGGCGTGGCAAGCGGCTGCGCACCACCGTCGCCGACGATGCTGCCGTGCGGCCGCTGGATCGCGTCAACCGGCAGTTCCGGGCGGATCGGCCAAACCAGCTCTGGGTCTCGGACTTCACCTACGTCTCGACCTGGCAGGGCTGGCTGTACGTGGCCTTCGTCATCGACGTCTACGCCCGGCGCATCGTCGGCTGGCGCGTGAGCAAGTCCATGACCACGGACTTCGTGCTCGATGCGCTGGAGCAGGCGTTGTACGCCCGGCAGCCCGGCAATGACGGTTCTCTGACCCATCACTCCGACAGGGGATCGCAATACGTCAGCATCCGCTATAGCGAACGGCTGGCCGAAGCCGGTATCGAGCCCTCGGTCGGCAGCCGTGGCGACAGCTACGACAACGCCTTGGCCGAGACGATCAACGGTCTGTACAAAGCCGAACTGATCCATCGTCGTGCGCCCTGGAAAAACCGGGAATCCGTCGAGCTGGCCACCCTGGAGTGGGTCGCCTGGTTCAACCATCAACGCCTGCACTCATCGATCGGCTATATCCCGCCCGCCGAGGCTGAGGCAAACTACTACAACCAACTTGGCAGAACCGCCGACGAGGCCGTTTTACTTTAACCAAACAGCCTCCGCGATACCCGGGGCGGTTCAACACGGTTCGCGCCACTGGGTGATAGCGTTGTCCGCTCGCGACACCCTCCTTTCACGAGCCACGCTCCTGCCCCCAGCGCGCGGGCTGGCGCTGCGACGCCGCCCCGGCGAGGGGCCTCTGTCTGATTACGACAAGATTTTGGCGTCAGACGGCGCGCATACGAAGCGTGCGCGCTGAAGGTCATCAGCTGGTAGAAAAGCCCACCGATCATTGGAGCGGCGAGGCGTCGCGAACTCCCGTGCGCCGGTCGGACGATCTTTGTTCAGCTTCTCCATCGCCAATTCGATGGGATCGCGCTTTGATGTATGCATGGTTCGCATCATCACCTTTCCCCTCTTACGGCTTCCGTAACGCGGTCGCGCGTGGCCAGTACAGCTTGCCGACCGACTTCGAGGCCTTACCAGGCGCCCGCTTCATCGGCGTCACCCACATTGAAAGTCATGTCCGTCATTTTATCGGCTGCCATTTCGCATCTCACTTCCGCACCAGGGCACTGTTGAGCTTGCTCACGGCATCGCGATAAAGTTTCTCTCGCCAGCCCCTGCCTTGATAAATCGACGACTCAACATCCGCGGTGCGGACTGGCGAAATGCCGAGAGCGTAGCCGCGTACCTTCTCGTTAACGGTGATTCCGCCGATGAAGCGGCCGTCTGGGCCCTTGGCCTCAAGCAGCACGCCGAATGAGCACTGCTCAGCCGTCCAACCGGAGGGAAGTTCGATCGGCAATTTGAAATCACGCATCATTTTTCCGTGGTTCTAGGACTTGTACCCGAAGCTCGCTGCGAGTGCCCGAATCGCGGGCTCATAGCGAGTCCAGTCCTGTTCGATGGCCGTCGCCGCTTCGAGGAAGCGCTGAGCCTCCTCATCCAGGCCATTGCAGCGCAGTGCAATGCTCGCTGCCGATAGGTACCCCATCATTACCCTGGTCGACGCCTTGTCGAACCGCGACGCGTCCATCTGCTTGTTAAACCCATCGATTGCACCTTCGAGTAGCACCGAAAGCATGTTCGGCGCTTCGCGCTCTCGGATAGGCATTGCCACCAAATTGCCCATTCTTACTCCCTGTCTTTCCTTTGCATCCAGTCATGTGCCAACGTTGCCGACCACGATCAGGTCAGAAACCAACCGTGGCGGGGTAGAAGGCGTCGCCAGTGGCTGACCGCCTTAGCGGTGTCAAGAGTGATTTGTATCGCGATTTCCTTATTACGAAGCGGGCGAACCGCCTGCTCCGATGGCGTTCAATGCGAGCACGATTTTCCGTTGCCGTTTTCAACTACCACTTAGGGTCGCCCCATTCTGCGCCGTCAAATGTGTCCAAGATCTCGGGCGAAATGAGGTTTGCCGCGCCGTTTCGAACCCAGATTGGATAGAACGCCGGGTACATCGGATCAAGGCTAGCGAGCAGACCCGAAAGACCGTTCTTGCGTTGTGCCCTTGTCCAAGCACAGAACTGCGCGCAACGGCCATAGATCTTCTTTTCAGCCCACTCGTGACGCGGATCGATACGCCGCCACTGCTCTATGATTGCTTCAGCTTCAGGGCCAAAGTCCGCGCGCAAGGCGGCCTCTATGATGTCCTCGAGCAAGAACGTCATTCCCTGTTGCCGTTTGGTACTGTCGAAGAACGCCAACGCCGCGCGAAGCATCGAACACTGAAATAGCGCAACGGGTCAAAGAATCTCTACTCCGAAGCTGGTACCGACCTCTGGATATCCGTCCGGTGGTTGCAGCACGCGACGTTGCCCTTCATACGCCTTCCTAACGTCATACGCCAACGACAGGAATTCTCCCTCTTTATTCCTCACGAGCACTGAGTTCTCGTTCACCTCATGCACGACCTCATGCAACTCGCGGAGAGAGTTATAGTCGCCACACAGCAGCAGTCCAGCGTGATTCTTCAGCAGCGCGTACTGGAGCATAGTCTTCTCCAATTCTCGTCTCATTGGATCTTCATCGCAGTTCGGCGTTTCCGTTCTATCGTGAAGGCAGTTCGATGTAGTTCCGAACTACCGTTCGTGGGTCCGTGTTTGCCTTGTCGAACACAATGCCTGCTCGCACCGACAGCCAATGTTCGTTCACGTCGATGATGTACGCCCGCGTCGAATCGACTCGCGAAAGGAAAGTCGCCAGCGTCGTTCGTGCACCTGGGCGGCGCATGTTCGATGCTGACACGCCAAGATCACGCAACACGCGCCACCCGCCAACTGCCGTCATTCCGTCGTGGCTGTTCCACCCGAACCGCTTTGCGGCATCGAGCACGATGTTGTATTCGATTCCGGTAGCCGTATGGATCGCGTAGGGCACGCAGTCGCTCACAATGTTTTCCTATGCATTCGAATGCAGCGCTCGGGCCGCCTCTCGAATCCGGCGAGCGGCATCGCGCGGCGTGTCGGATGCCTCTGTCCAGTCGTGATGCCACCACTCGATCACTGCGGCAGCGTCGGCCAACGATCGCGCAGCGATCACGTCGCGAACTTCGTCCGCAACCTCATCCCACCATGCCGCTCCTTCACCATCACTTGCGTGCGGGTCGATTGCCTTACGGTAGACCGCCTTAGCAGTGTCGAGCGTGATTTGCATCGCGTTTTCCTATCGGTGGTGGCTCAACTGATCGGCAACATCTTTCTTCACCCGACTCCCATTTCCGCCTGAGCGAGCGGCACGGACTGCCGCATTAATCTTTGACGTTCAGCAGCATCAATCACGGCGATCGCCGCTATTCGGGCAGTCTTCGGATCATCTTCGGCGACTCGCGGCACCGCCCGACCAGTCTCAACATCCGATACCACCCAACGCGGCCACAAGCTGCGGCCGTTGATCTTCTGGTGGATGGCCCACAGGCGCCCTGCATGCTCGAACGGAATGCCAAGCGTCGTCCACGTACCCCAGGGGCCCTTCGCCTCGAACAGCACGCCTTCGACGGGCTTGTGTTCGATCTAGGCACGTTCCATGTCCATTTTCCGTGGCCCGCCGCAGCGGGCTTGTGTTCAGGCCGCAGCCTTCCAGTTTGTCTTGTGCGTGGGGATGCCGACAGCGGGCTTTCCAGCAGCACGCCTACGCTCGTTCAGGACCGTGCCAAGGCGCTGGAGAATTTCCGTCGCGGGATGCCCTTCGCGCTCACCACGAGGCGGCTGCATTTGTTCGCACTCAACGAAGAACTTCGCCGCCGCAAGCGTCTCGATGTTCGTCTCGCTATTGATGACGTCCATGTTCGAGGCGAGTGCAGCGATGTGTGCCGCGCGTTGCCCGTGCCGTTTCATGGTCGGAGCGCGGGCGTTAAGACGTTTCCACGCCATCATCCATTCCTCCACGCTGGACCAACTGATACGCGTACCCGGCGTCGTGATTACAACCCGCTGAGCCTGCGCCCGTTGGGTCCGATACAGGACAACATCGTAGACATTGTGAGCGACCGTTGAGCGCATCATCTTTTTCCCTGTCCGTGGTATCGGCACACGTGCGCCGACCATGAGCGAATCATATCGCCCCACAATTGCAAATGCAACACCTATGTTGCATTTGATTTGACGGTAAGCACTAGTCCCCGATATGCATCCGCCTCCTTCACGGGCACTTCCTGCCCGGTTTTTTCGTAGCGGCCAATTTGTTGGCGAGTCAAACCCCAACGCTCCGCAAGCTGCGTTTGGGTCAATCCGGCCTTCTTGCGCAGGGCCTGCGCGTCTTCGCCGTAAAGCACGTTGGTATCCCTCATGGGCGCTTATCAAATGGAACATAGGTGTTCCATGATCTTACCTCACGCGCGGGCGTCATAGCACTTCGCAGAACATCTGCCTGATTCTTCTATCGGACATGGCGCGTGTGCTGGCTCCGCACGGCAGCTGGGCCTATGCGGATCGCGGGAAATAAAAACCCCCGATCACCAGATTGGCAATGCGAGGGCGTGAGATCAACGGAGCTTCCTGTTTGGTGGCAGGCCGATCCGACCAAGTTCCAATAACGATTCTGCGGCTTGCGCGGCGGCGACATTCATCGCCGCTTCGTGCCGTAAAAAGTCCTGAAAGAGACGCTGACGCTGAAAGTCGCCCTTCCGAGCCCGCTCTGGGATGTAGTCCAGCCGAGCCTTGAAGCTGAGGTAAAACCATTGCTCGTCATGAGGGATGATTGCCACGTGATCTGCCACAAAATGCGTGACTGGGCCAGGCATCGGTCCTTTGATGAAGCGCGATGGGACGCTCAGGATCATGCCCGCATGAGCACGAATCAGTTGCTCGTCGAGCCGAGACGTGCCATAGCACACAGCCGCGTACGTCCGCTCGCCGAGCTCAAACTCGGCAATGAGCAAACAGTAGTGCGGCTGGGGGCCCGGTTTGTCCGGCCTGGCATCGTACGGGAAGCGACACTTCACCACAGCGCCTCGCACAAACGGCGAGGAGGCCATGGTGAGTCCTTATCTGGCGGGGTTGCCCTTCTTGCCCTTCGGCTGATAGCCGTAGGTTTCGCGGAACTCGGTGAGTGACATGCCAAGCTGGGTGAGCAGCTTGTCACGAAGACCCCTCAAAGCCTCTTGCGGGACGGACGAAGCGCAATAGGCCGTCACACCTGATGGGGTGACAGTCTTGACAACTTCCTGTCCGTTGGATGCTTTGAAGCGTTTCATGAAGGCATCATACGCCTTCTTCGCGCGCACGAAGAAATTCGTGGTTGTTGCGGCTGCTTTGGTCGACATAGAACGTTCCTCCGAATACACGGCTAGTTGCCAAAAAGTCATAGCCAGTGGAGATAACGTGGATCGGGTAGAAAGTGGGGGCGGCGGGCGTCTCCTTGTCATGGCAAAGCTGCGGATGACCGTGAGTGTGATTGACTCGACCGGCCACCAGAATCTGCGCACACTGAAGGAAGGTTCGAGGTGAAACGGGCGTGCACTTCAGACCGTTCGCGGACCCGGCAATTGCCTCCATCGCTATACTTCGACCACCCAAATACTGGGATCGGGGACAACACGGGGCGGAACAATCAGCGCGTATGCCTGGGCATCATTGCTACAGCACTACTCGCGGGTTATGTGGACTGGTCGGCTTCCGGGACGTAACCTCGTACAACATCACAAGCGCTTCGCTTCTGCAGATCACTGAAAGGCCCGACCACCGATTCACCGACACCCTTCGCCGAGCGATCTTGAACAGCGACGGCAATGTCGCAAGCGCTGTGGCTAACGTGTCTGCCTCCGTCTACATTTGAATTCACCTTTGTAGGACTCCGCAAACCCAATACTGGCAAGGGCTTGGCAGGCATTACCCTGACATTTTTCGGGGTGGCTGCTTATTTTTTTTTGGCACGCCCCTTGCTGATTCAAGCAACTCTGACATAGACCCAGCAATGTCAGAATTGCCCGGAAAATGTCAGAATGGCCAGTCTTGAAAAACCGTCCGATATCGGCACGCGCGATCGGAACGTGACGATCAAGATTGCCCACCACACCGGCCGAGCGGAAGGTGACGGGACTCCGCTTCAAGTTCAAGCCTGCTCCGCAAGGTCGCCTATTCTGACATCCAATCCTGCGTGTCAGGCTACCCCGAAAAACGTCAGAGACAAACCTTAGAGATGCACTGAGGAAAATAGCACCATCGTCCAGACCGTCTCGGAAACACCTCTGCCAATCGATCAAGACGTCAGCGGGACGGTGTCCGGTCGCGGCCTGGAGTTCGTCGTGCCTGCGTCTCAAGGTTCACAGACGCAACCGCTCATTTCAACCGTGGTGGCACGAATTATTATGACGCGCAGGTCGCGAGGCTCACCGCCGCGTTTGGCCGACGCAGGTGACGGGGAGGCCAGCGGTGACGCAATGCGCCGCGATGGATCGGATTGGCAGGGCCCGGCGCCCGTCCGGGCGGGACGCAAAAAAAGCCCCAGTTGCAAATGCAATGGGGCTAGAAGGTCATCAAAGGTGGTCCGCTCGCCTCATACGCTGCATGCGTAGTGCGTGACGCGGCTCATCATTCCGGTCGGCCAATACACGTTGATGTAGTCGCTGACAGGTACGTCGATAGGTTTGAGGGCATCCTCAATGGCTGCCCAGAGCAATCGCCCGACTCTTCCATTGCTTGGTCTTTCCGTTCGGTCATTGAGCGCGAGCACAACGGCTGCGGCAAAGGTCCGTAGGGATGTACGAACCGTCTCTCGCGCCGCGATGCTCATCGGCCGCTTGCCGAGCTCACCGTCATGCGATGGGAGATCTGCGATTTCCTGCGCGTCGCAGATCCGGAGAGAGCTGTCGAGAAAGACGGCGACAAGGGCATCGTGGTCGAGCGAAGCGAGTTCGCGCCGCAGGAATGGGCCTATCTGCCGCGGACCAAAGGCAGGCAGGCTGAGTCTCGTGCGCTCGAGGAGGCCATCGCGTCCGCCGGCCCACGGGTATCGTGGTGGCATCGGTGTCGACCTGTGCGCCAAGGAGTAAGGACGATATAGCGAGAATGTGTCGTTCATGATGCGGGGCTCCGAAAGCGAGGAATTCAGTGTCCATGGAAATGCGAGACTGAGGTCGAATCCGCGTTCCGCGATGTCCCGCTCGTGGTTCGTCTCGTGGGTGTTCCTCGATTCGGCTTGATCGCTGCATCTCCTGTCGCAATGACTTTTTCCTCAAGGAGATGACGATGCAAGCAGACCCTGTATGTGTAAATTCGGCCGGAGGTAGTCACTTGGCAAGCAGTGACCGACCTTATGCGGCTGCGACGCGCCTCCCCCGATCGATATCGCTAGAGCGCTGGCATGCCGGTCGGACTGCCCTTCAGCTCGACCGGAGTCCCCCCACTCGCACTTTGAATAGGCCGCTTGACGTGGCGAGATTGCTTGCACGAACAGTCGGCGCTTCGGCAACGCCGGTGGTGCTGGTCCTCTTTTTGAACCGATCCTTCGGCTTGATCGATGCTTTCGAGTTTTCACGATGCGATGCTTCGGTCGTGACGCAGCAGTCGGACTTTGACGCCAGGATGCGCGACTGCGTCAAGATCGCCATGCAGTGTTTCGCGTCGGCGGTCATTTTTGCGGCCGTGGGCCCCTCGCCGTCCGTTGAGCGTGGCGAAGGCCTGCGACGCGTTGTGAGGCGGTGGGACGACGTGTCTGAAGTCCTCGACGTGCCCGCGCTGGACATGTTCGTGGTCGAGCGATCCTCTGTTCGCTCGCTGAAGGCCGACTGACAGCGGCTGTATAGATCTGTAAGCCCCAATCCTTTGGGGCTTTTTTCGTTTGTCGGCGGCCGGTAGGGGAACCTCCGCCCCACGCTGATGACCTCGATGATAGACCGGCCGCGAAATGAAAAAGCCCGCAGGTTCAAGGTGCTGAACCAGGGCGGGCGGAAAGGTCTGACGGGGACAGCAAGACTCCCATCGGATCAGGAATGGTGTCGCCGAGGCGCAAACATCATACCGAGCGCGGCGCTCGCCGTGATGCTGTCGAGTGACGGTAGCTCCTGCTCGAGAAGCGCCTCCTCAAGGGCCGGCACGTCATCGAAATGGACGATGTTCGTGACCAGGTCCGCCGGCGCGTCCATCACCGTCGCAGACACATAGAAGCTGTCGGAAGACACGTGATAGCGCACGTTGCCGATTCCACGACGCATGACCGTGCGGCGATCCCAGAAATCCTGATCTCCTGGGCGAGGCAAGTCGACGAAGTGGGTTACGCCATTCAGGCACCGATCGTCGACGTGCGTCAGCCAGACCACCTTGAAATCGACCGACGGCGCCGCTTCGATCCGTGTGGCACCGATTTGCCGAGCGGCGATAGCGAATCGCCGTAGCATCGCGAGGTGGGTGACCGTGGCATCACCGAATTGCAGGAACAGCGCTCGCGGTGCGAGCGGGACGTGCGGTCGTTTCGCGAGGCCAACAAGGCACTCGAACTGCTCGGGGTGACGATCGAGCGTCATCGATTCGACAGGCTTGGACGACCAGTTTGCAGTGAGAACGGCGGACATGTGCATCTCCCAAGAATGGGCCTCGTGATCTGAGGCGTTGACATAGCGTTGGGAGATGCGGACGAGGGGCTGGAAGAGTGCTTCCGCGGAGAATCGAGCATTCGCGGGGAGGGAAAAAAGAGGCCCTCGCACGATGCGTGGGCCTGCTGGGAGATCAAGCCGTTCGACTCCGGCGGTTCATCGCGGGAGTCCAGCAACCGTTCGTCTGAATCTTGCGGACCGCGGCGATCTCCCGAATGCTCCGGGCGATCGGGTCGTGAATCAAATCGGCCGGCGGACATAGCCGGTCCAGTGCCATCGCGATCGGGTTCCCGTTGTAGGGCTGACGGAACAGAAGATGCGCTTCATCGCTGCTCGGCGTGAAGTGGTACGGGCAAAGCTGTTTCAACGAATGTCCGATTCGTTCACGAAGTGCAGCATCGGTTAGCAAGACGATTGCTCCATTGGTGCGTTCGTTGCTGCGAAAGCTCGTGGCACCGAGACGCCGCGCGAGCTCCGGCACAAGGTGCCATAGCATCGAGGCGTCATACGTGCAATCGGTCGGCTGGATGTCGGGACGCTGGCATCGGAGTGCGCGCGAGAGACGCAACAACTCTTGAGCAAGCCAGCGATCCGTCAGCGAGAAGTACCGGATCGTGGTCGTTTCGATTCGGTCGAGCATCGCTCGGGATTCAGGAGATAGGTTGAACTTCAACATGGTTGTCCTCAAGAGGTTGGCAATGTCTCGTGAGATGCGCGGCCTTGGATGGAATGCAACGACGGGGGGACGTGTGACCAGAAAAGGAAACGCCCACATGTGCATAGCACTTGTAGGCGGTTGAGGATCGAAAGTAATCGAGACCGGAAAGGCGGCTCGGTTCATTCGGCAATGCCACGGCGGCTTTTCGTTTCGGAGCGGCTGAAGGCCACCTTCTCAACGACGCCTCTCTCGTCAAACAGCACGAGTAGGGTCCGGCGTTCGACGTCAGCGCCGCGGCTGAACAGTGCGACGACGGGCACGAAGCTCGTGACGGTCGGCGTCGCTTTCGAGAAGCCGTAGCCCCACATCTCGTGCCCGGCTTCGGTAAAGCGCACCGCCATCGGGTCGCCGTACATCCGGCGGACGTCGTCCTTGGTGGTTTTGCCCTGCACGATCTGATGATTGATCTGGTCCCGCGTCGCGCCCTTCAGTTGTTGGTTACCTGTCGACGCGCAGCCAGTCGCGACCACCGCGAGAACCACGATCAGACCAGCGTGGCGCCCAATACGCGATGTCCGTGCGAAGCTCTTGACGACCCGATTCAGAAAGTTGCCCATGATTTTCTCCTTGTGAGTAGTGTCGGCCCGAAATTGGGTATCACGTGCGCAAAGAGATGCACTTGTAGGGCTGGAATGAACAAGGTCCGGGTCGACGGAGACTGGGCGTCTAGATGATCGTGAAGTGTGTCAGCTTCCAGCTGGCTGCAGTTCCCCTCGAACGAGCTTCTCATAGAGTTGCAGAACGTAGCCCGTCGTCGAGAGGCACATATTGATCTCGGCGACCGGGAACTTGCCGATGATCACGGTGATATCTTTCGCGAGATCTGAATGGCCGGCTTCGGTCAGCTTTCTTCTCGCAGCGGTTGTCCATGCGTGGACCACCTCGGGCCGGCCGTGCTTGTGCATGATTCCGTTTTTCAAATCGAATGCGATCGCGATCTCATCCGTCATGGTGATGATCGTCCGCTCCCCAGTGAGCGGATTGGGTCGCTGCTCCATGTCGTAGAGATAGTAGGAACCGTGGTGGAGCACATATTCTGGTCGCTTCATTTCATGTCTCCAGTCGTTGATTTACGGCAAAGCTATCGACAGCAAGGCCTGCACCCAGCTCGGGGCCCCATGGCAACACGTGCCATCGGGCTCGATGCCGTCGCAACCGTCAGTTGCACTGGCGCATGCATCAAACTCCATGTTGCGGATCTCCTCGAACGACGGAACGTCACCCTCCTGGTAGTCACGATACCCGTCGGCCCGCCGCCGAGCGACGAACTCTTCGGTCGTCAATGCGCTCGCGATAATCTTGCCCGTGGGGATCCACTCTCCCGTTACGATGTCGCGAATAAGGATTCGCCGATCGTCTCGGATCCCTACTGTCCTCCCGGTTTTCGGCCTGAAGAGCTTCACGATCAGTTGGGGATCGCTCCCGGGCGCGACGCAACCGCCCTGCCCCTGCGATGCGGGCAGCCCTGGGACACAGCCTGCTTGCGTAGTCGACATGGTTGCCGAAGGCCGATTCTCGGCTGCGTTGCTGTTGCGGTAGCTCACTACCGCTCCCGTCTCAACATCCACAACACGAGCTGCGATCAAATCCGGATTGTCTTGGTGATCGATCGCGTACTGCCTGACGTACAGCACCAGATCACGAGTGTAGGTCTCCGGTTGCGCCATCGTGCCGCTCAGCGCGCGCCAGACCTTGTGGCGGGTGTCATGCTTCACTTCGATTCGGTACATTGTGGTCTCTCCTTTGATAGCCTTCGATGAAGGCAGTTGGCTTGCGCCAGGAGATTCCCGTGGCCGACTGGAATAGGAACTGACACTTCTGGAGCGCTAGTGCTCCCGATTCTCATCGATCATCGGGTCGCGGCTCCACAAAAATAAACGCGGCCGCCCAATGAAGAGCTGGCCGCAAAGTGGCAAGTAAAAATTTATCCCCGCGCTTCCGACGGGTTGGATCTGCACGTCGCGCGTCTACGTGCGCTACACCCCAAGTGTCGGGCCAGAGCAATTTGCATCGCTTGTTCCCGACAGCACGATTCTAAAGAGGAATTCGGCCGGTATCGATAGTAAATCGGCGTCCGATTTACGATTCCTTTTTCCGAATCGTTGTGGTAGCAGTTGACCTCAGCCTCGCCTCGAACTGCCAGTTCAACAGTGGGCGCCTTACCAGCTAAGGCGGCTAGCGGACGCCCGCGGTTTATCCGTCATTTTCGACGGTCGTACAACTGAGCGGCAGCACACTCCTATTGGCGTGCGCAGAGTAGATATTGTCCGTCCGGCGATTGGCGATTCCTCTATTTTCATTGAGAATGATTCCCCCTCAATGGTTGCTTGTGCCGCAGGACGCCGGCATGATCGCGATCGCGCCATTGGTGTCGACTGGAAAGAATAAAAATCGTGACTCAGTCTCCGAGGCATTTGCGAAGAATCGTGCGTGCAAATCGTTTGATTATCGGTGCGTCCTTGGTGTTGCTGGCGCTCGCGATAGTGCTATGGACCACGATTGGATGTCGATTCGAGAGCGAAAATGATCGTCTGTTGGTGCGTGCGCGGGTTTCGACGGGAGTTTTGGTTCGGTCGTTTGCGCAACGGACGCTAAACAACGTGCTCGATGTCGACTGGCTTAGACGTTTGGTTGGGTCCGAGTATGCACCGTCACGAGACGACGTTCATCTTCGGTCCATCGCGGCGAACGCGGATGCTCCTGAACTTCAATCGGTGCTTTCGATGATCGTGGCCGGTTCAGTGGTCTTGTTTGTAGGTGGAGCAGCGTTCGCCGCGAGGTGGTGCGCCCGGCAAAGGGCCGCATACAAGGCCATGGCTGAGACTGACGTGCTGACGGGATTACCGAATCGCCGTGGGCTGATGACCCACCTGTCAGGCATAGCATCGTCCGCTGATGGGGCTGATGAGCTTGGGGTACTCTGTCTTGATCTTGATCAATTCAAGTTCATCAATGATCGCCATGGCAATGACGTCGGTGACAACGTCCTGCGCCGTGTCGCTGGCCGCCTCGCGAAGGAGGTCGGCGACGCTGGATTTCTCGCTCGGACTCGCTGCGATGAGTTTGCAGTGGTCCTCGGTGGCCGGAGCGTCAATACAGTTGCGGAAGAACTCGCCACACGTATTCTCCGCATTTTCCACCGGCCGCTCGGCATTCAGGGCGATTCCCATCAAATGCGTGTGTCGATCGGTATCGCGGTCTGTGAAGTCTCGCCTGGGTGTGAGACCGAGGTCGTCAAGAAGGCAGGTATGGCGATGTACGAGGCGAGAGCCATAGGAGCAAAGGAACGCCGAAGCATCGTATGCGTTTATACGGCCGAGTTGCCGGAACGAATGAAGAGATTGTTCGAGTCGGAGCAGGTCTTACGGTATGCGCTTACGGGTGGGCACGCATGGGTTTGCTACCGACGCGTAGAAAGGCCGGACTGCCCAGGGCTGGTTGGGTATGCAGCGGGGGTTCGTTGGGATGAAGGTGGACGGACTGTCGAAGACATCCTTCTGCTTGCAAGTGAGACTAGCTCAACCGCGTTAGCGGACGACTACGCGCGGTGTGTATTGCGGCAGGTGTTCTCCGACTGGCATAAGTGGCGTGAAGACGCGGCGATTCCTCCGTTTTTGCTCGTTGCCTTGCCGGTGTCGGCAATCCTCTTACCCGACTTTGTCTACTTAGTGCGCGACCTAGTGGCTGAGCATGGTGTCGATCGCGGCGGAGTCGGTATCGAGGTCGTTAGTGGGGATCTACAGAGTTTGCCGATGATCGATCCGGACGTGGTCGACGAACTGCGGCTCGCCGGCGTCCTGCTGATCATGCGCGGGACCTTGCCTGCGCTGACCTTTTCCGCCTTGAAATCCACGGGGTGGGACGGGATTAAGCTACCTGAGGAGCTGATGCGCGTCGCCGCTGCGAATGCCCGTGCGGCGGCGATTGCTTCTTCTGTAGTGAGGTTGGGATTGTCGTTTGGGTGGCGAGTGTTCGTCGACGACGAGTCTGAACGTATAGACACCGCGTGGCTTACGGAATTCACGCAGCTGGAGCGAATCGCCAGACAGATGGTCAGACCACCCGGTCATCATCGGCCATAGGGCCTCGCACGTTGGCTGACTAGCCGTGACGTCTCCGCGAAGGTGGGGTACCTCGAAGTCCGGGTGTCCTTGAACGACCTACGTCAGCAATCCTCGCGTGAAAGCAATTTGCACGGCCTGACGGAGGGTTTTCGTGCTGAACTTTCCGCTGATTTCTCTGTTCAGGGCATGGATGGTTGAAATCGACAAATCCATCGTTGCGGCGATCTCGGCTGCCGTTCTATTCCAATACGCCATCTGAAGGACGGTTAGGTCCTTAGGCTGAAGACCGAACTCTTCTATCGCGTGCTGCCGCAATTGACGAAGCCGTATGTCGAGCATCTCAGTGGCCAAGAGGCGGTATATAAGCGCGCTCGCTTCGAGCAGTTCTTCCCCCCCTCGTTCGGGTTCTGTGTCAGTTCCGACGTGAAGAAGGCCGAGTGTTTCCTGAGTCGTGCCATGTAGCGGAACGACCAAGCTGCTTTTGAAGCCGTAGCGGGCGGCCGTCGCAATCATTTCGCGTTGGCCGTTTGACGCCAATTCGATCCGCGAACCAACAGACGGTGTTAGGTTTGTGCGAGCGTACTCGAGGAAAGGATCAATTGCGTACCAGCACCGGTACGTGTAGATCTGTATCCATTCGGGCGCGCAGTCCGCAAAGTATCGATAGTGAGGTGGCGCATTCGCATCGAGTCCGTACTGCACCATTGTGAAGACGTATGACTGCCCCCCGAGAGCACGGATGATCGGATGGACGCGGCAGTGAAGGTCGATCTCTGAATCGGAGTCGCGCAATCGTTTGATCTTGGCGACTGCACCGATCGTGGTCCCGTCCATGCGAGCTAATCTACTTCGTTGCCAGGATCTGCGCGAAGCGAAGTTCGATGGCTTCGTACGCCTCCTGGAGATGGGTTCGATAACGATCGGAGTCCGCGAAATCCATTACCGCAGTGATCTCCGACATTGGTGCGATGACGCTGAGCTTTGTACCGTCAGGCAGGATGGCGTCGCGGCTGATAGCGGCATTGGTCTTGTCGACCAGAAGACGCAAATGGATACTCTCCCGCCCCACCGGGGTGAGGCGCGATATCAAAACTTGGCAGTCGACATGCGTGTCGGAATTCACTCTCAGGCCCCCAACTTATTCGTATGTAGTCTATGGCTATCGGTTCTAACGCCAGCGCGTATCTCCCGTGATACGTGCGTTGCCTTCCTCACTTTTGCTGGTTCGGTCAGTGGCACCAATGTGCAGTGCATAGGTGCGGACTGGCCTGGATGCCCCTTCGCGGTTCCCGCATGCGGGAATCGCGACCGTGTTGTCGATCCGCGGCTAGCTGTTGATACAGCGGACGTGCGACGATCCAGTGTGGATGCGCGGTGTGGCCGCGAGCCGAGATCGCGGCCCCCCTTTTACTGAGCGATTCCTCCGCGGCGCTCCGTTTGGCTCCGGCTGAAGGTGAACTTTTGCAGGATACCGTCCTTGTCGAACATGATGACGAGCTGCTTTTTGTCGACGTCTGCACCATGCGAGAAGAGATTCACGATCGGAACGTAGCTCACTGCAGTTGGCGTTGCGTGTGCGTAGACATACGTCCAGACTTCGCGCCCACCGTCGGTGTATCCAACGGCCGACGGATCCCCGAAGGCGTCACGAACATCCTGTTTTGTGGTCTTGCCTTGGATCAGCTTCTGATCTAGGGACTCCCTCGTCGTCTCCTTCAGCTGTGTGTTACCGGCACTGGCACAACCGGCGAGGGTGCCGACCGCGAGCATGATTGCGAAAGCCGCGAATGTTTTTTTCATCGTGATTTCCTAACGGTATAGGTGTCGTCGATTGAGGTTCAGGTTGACGTTGTTGCATCCTGGTGACGGGTGTGAGTCTCTCCCGCCCCGGTCGTTCTGGTGGTGCAAATGAGGCTAATACTGATGCCCGTACAAGTCGCCATGATCATCCCGACTGCGATGGCGAGTAAGTCAAAACCGTGCAGGTGTACGTATAGTGCTCCCGCAAGCGTAAGCCATGCCGCCGCGCTAGCGACGAAGGCAATCTTTTTTCCGACGCCGATGGTCGACTTGGTTCTTGGCTCGTCTTGCGAGTTGATCCCGAAATGCACGGATAGCGGGATCGAGATTGCCGCCGCGCCGCCGATGAACCAGTTGGCATCGAGAAACGCGAATACTGGATAGCTGGTATGCAGGATCGCTGACAACTCGGGTTGCGCAAACACGAAATACTTCAATACAGCGAGGCACCCGACGGTGAGGGCGAGATCGAACGTGCGGGCATGACGCGACACCACGTATGCGGCAAGCGCAATTAGCTCGGCACAGACGACAAGCGCGACCACTCCGGAAACTTGGAGAAGGCCGGCCGCCGCTGCGGCGATCACCGTCGCTGACATCAGGCAAACACTCGCGAATCGCATACCCCGTATCCTTTTCGTTGGCGCGGTGATGACGGCATCGTCATCCACATTCATTCAGCTTAGGTGCGTTATACGCACCTGTCAATTTCTCCGCAATCAACTCGTTGACTAGTGGGCTGACGGCAGTTCTCCGCATGGCGCAAGAACTGCCAATTCTTCGTGGAATCGCTTCACGAGGTTGCTATTCCGACGTGGCACCGGGCGGTTGACGATATCCAACAACGTTTGATCGTCGCCGATAATGCAAAGCCGAACCTTGGCGCGGGATGCAGCGGTGTAGACGATGCCGCGGTGCATGAATGCCGGCCCGCCTGGTGTGCAGATGAAAAACACAATCTGATATTCCGATCCTTGCGCATAGTGAACCGTATTTGCGTAACTCAGATCGACGCTGTCGATCGTTGGTCCGTCGTTGCCGATCGGATAGCGAAGTGTCCGGCCGTCGTCGAGACTGAGAATCAGGTAGGTGATTTCGCTCCGGTCGGCGTTGTAATGGCACTCGTCAATGGTTCCGCTGTCGCCGTTCACGACGTACTCGTAGGTCTTGACGCCCAGATCGTCCTCGCTCTGAAGTATGTGCCCATTCTTCTTGACGACTATTCGATCTCCAACCCGCAGCTTGGTACTGAGAATAGCCTCCCCACCTGGGTTAAAGATCTCGCGCAGGTACTCGTTCAGGTACGTGCTATTCCACCCGGGCTCCGTGCGGGTGCCCTTTCGACGGGACGTCAGTAGGCAAACGTTCTCGATGCCGACGGATTGAACAGCGTTCTTGTACATGCGTGCGATGCCCGCGACGTTCTCAGGGGTGGGGGGTGGTAGCGAATGCGAAAAGCTTACGTCTGGTTTATCGACAAGATCGCATTGGCCGCCCCGGATCTGGTGGACAATCTCTTGTATTCCCCCGCCATTCCGGTGGGTTTTATCGAGTCGATGGTGATTGAACGGCAATTCAAGGGCATCGCGCAGTACTTGGCCCGGGCCGACGGACGGAAGTTGCTCTTCGTCGCCAAGCTTGATGATGTGACAATCCAGCGGAAGTGCTGCGAGTAGCCCACTTAAGAGGCTAATGTCTAGCATGGAGGTTTCGTCCATCACACAGACGCTGCATGGAAGGAGATTGTGTTCTGTGTACTCGAAGCCGCCCTGTCCATCGGTTCCTAACAGGTGGTTGACCGTGTAGGCACGCACGCCGAACGCCTTTAGCCGGGCGGACAAGTTCTTCGCCGCTTTTCCCGTGGGAGCACAGAATGCGGCCGCGCGGGCCGGCATCACGCGCAACATCATCTCCATCAGTGCCGTTTTGCCGCATCCTGGTCCGGCAGTCAGCGAGTGAAGGGTGCAGGCCGACGACAGCAGACCGGCCAGCGCCTGGCGTTGGGAATCGTCGAGCGTAATGCCAACCGTTCGTTCGGCGACGGCAATTTCTTGCGACAACCGATCGCCAGAGAGCGGGCTCAACGGTTGTGTATGTCCCGCGGCCCGTCTGGCCCAGGATCGGGCAACCGCGATCTCGGCGTTGCGAAGGTACGCGGGGTAGTAACACTCGCCATCGACAGCAATCGGGGCGCCGCTTGTGACAGCGGCCTCGATAGCTGCGAGGGGGTTCACGAGCGGGTCGATTCGGACAATCTTCGTTGCGAACTGTGTGCGTGACAGCCAACTGTGCCCTTCCTGTTCGCACCCTTCGTTCAGCGCGTATTCGGCCAGCGCGCTCAAGCGGCATGGCGCGTTCCTGCCAATTCCCACCTTGTAGGCGATTTTGTCGGCCAGCTTGAATCCGTATTGACGCACCTGTCCGATTAGTTTGTAAGGATCGGACGTGAACAGTTGCCACGCGTCATCGACCGGGTAGGTGCCCCTCTCGACCTGACCGGCAAGCCATGTCGCGATGTTCTTGAACGTCTTGATCCCGACCCCGTCGATGGCGAGGGTGATCGACAGCCGATGATAGATGCTGTCGGTAAGGTAGTCGGGGTGGATGGGTTGAACCCCCTGTCTTCCGGCGATCTCGGCAAACGGGACCGCTCCGGGGTTATTCAGGAGCAACTGATGCAGGTCCGCGAGACGGTCGTGCTCGAGGTAGTGCGCGACGACCTTTTGGGCGGTTTTGGGTCCGCAGTTTGTGAAATGGCGTTGAAGATGGCGCGCGATGGCCTCGGGATCCACCTGGACATGCGGCCGTGTCGTGACGACGTGAAAGCGGCTCCCGTACTTCGGATGGTGATCCCATTGACCGGTGAAGCGGTATTCGGAGCCTAATCGAAGGTCGACCAGGGCCTCGCCAACAAGGGGGAGTCGAGCGCCGTCAGAACTCACCGTCGCCCCGATGGCCCACGTCCGGCGGAAGACCTTTAGTTCTACCAGTTGGCCGGTAATCGAGTCCGCGTTTCGTTGCATTTCTGAAAAAGCGAGTCGGTCGTTAGAGTGATTATCCAAGCGCGTCCGCCGTTGCAGAAATGATTCCGGCGATACGCGCCTTGGAGTCACGGTCGGTTTGAGGCCGTGTTTTGAATGTCGGAAGGCGGTAACTGCTCAGGGGAACGGTATGTGTATCTGGAAGCGGAAGAAAAATGTTGCGGGGAGCGCGGGTAGCGGGGTTTCCGGCGTCGACGGTGCCCAGAAGACGGATCGTTGGGCTGAGATCAACCGCAGTCTCGATCGCGACACAGCGATTGGCCGGCGAAAGCGGCTTCTGCTCGCCGCGATTCTGGTAGCTCTCGGCGTCGTGATTGTGTTTCACAAGAGCTTGCGGCCGCTCTCGGTCGCGAGCGTGGCGGTCGGTGTGGAAGCGACGGCGCAGACGGTTGCGTCGCCGACGCATGCGGGATAGGTGGTTCTCTATTGGGCAGCGGGTGATCTTCACCCGACTGTTCAATAGAAAGGCGCCACGAAAGCGGGAGGCACATGAAAACGAGCCCTTCCGCTTCAGCAAGCTCGTCTCCGACTTATATGACGTCCGATTGGGCGGGGCCCGCGACGCAGCCGCATTGACCGGAATGGGTCTGGCGGTGCTCGCATCCTCGAAGACGGTTCCCGCGCTCGTGCCGTGGGTCCCTGCGCCAATAACGGACTGGATTCTGCCGGCGCTATTGGCGTTCAGTGGTGCGACCGTGTTGTCGGGTCGCTTTCTTGAATCGTGGTCGAGCTATTTTCTGCTGAAGAGTTCGATCAACGTGCCGTCGGATGATTCTCCAGCGAAGTCGCTGAAGGAAGGCCTACTCTTCGGTTATTCGACCGATAAAGGCGAACCGATCGTCATTCCGAACTCCGAGCTGTTTCGCCATGTGTGGATCGGCGGCATGAGTGGTGTCGGCAAGACGGTAGCAGGCTCGTATTTGATGCTCCAACAGATCCAGCGTGGTGGCGGCGTCATCTTTGTCGACGGCAAGCTCGACAAAGAGAACATTCTGTCGCTATATCGGTTTGCGTGCTGGGCGGGACGGGGTCACGAGTTCGACATCATCAACCCGGGTGATCCGACTCTATCGAATACATATAACCCGCTGGCGGATGGTGATGCAGACGAAAAGGCATCGCGTGTTTTGTCGCTGGTGCCGGTCAATCCGAACGCCGACTTCTACCGATCGGAGGCCCTTGATGCTCTGAAGACGCTCTTCTCGGCACTGGACAAAGCCGGAAAGCTCTACACCTTCCGCGACCTCGTCATTCTGTTGAACAACGGCGCCGCACTCGATGATCTTGTCGCAGAACTGGAGAAGAAAGGGCGCTCCGAAGAGCTCGATACGTTGCGGCTGTGGCTCAACAAGTACCGTCGGGCCGCGAATCCGATGGATCCGCTGGGCGGCCAGATCGACATTAACCGCCTTCGTCAGACGCTGGGCGGGATCGCCGGCAAGTTGTCGCTTTTTGCGGCGGACAAGTTTGGTCAGGTGATGAACTCCTATGCGCCTGATGTCAGGTTGTACGAGAGCATCAGGAAGGGGCGAATCACCTATGTCGCACTGCCGACCATGGCGAAGGGCGAAACGTCCAACGCGTTCGGCAAGATGTTCGTCGCCGATATCAAAACCGCTTGCGCGTGGCTGCAACTCGCGCCGGAAGATCGTCCTACCATTCCATTCTTAGTATTCCTTGATGAAGCAAGATCATATTTGGAAGAGCACTGGGGCACCCTCTTTGAACAGGCTCGGAGCGCCGGTCTTTTCCTCATGCCGGCGATGCAAACGCTGCCAACTCGCTCTGAAGAGAAGGACATGATGGAACGTGTGAGCGGCAACGCGACCACAAAGATGATCTTCCGCGTCGGATCGCAGAACACAGCGGAAGAATGTGCTGAGCTCATTGGCTACACGAAGAAGGTGCTCAAGTCGATGAGCACGTCGGATAGCAAGAGCAAGTCAGCGGAGTGGCTAAAGGCGACGCCGGGATTCAACAGCGGGGATTCGGCCAGCGAGAGTTATGGCGAGCGGCAGACTGAGGACTACATCGTCACGCCGGACCAGCTGAAGAAGTTGGACAAGGGCGAGTGTGTGGTGCTGTATGAGGGCAAGAAGGTCTTCAATATCCGTGTGCCGATGGTGAACCTCGACAAGCGATTCGTCCGAGAGACTGGCGCAACTGCGAAAGATATCAGGTTGGTTCGTCGCCGAATCGATCCACATGCAGAGCGACGTGCCTACCGCTTAAACGACAAGGTCGACGATCTTTTGGCGCGGGAAGCCGCGACGGTCGCGGCACGCGCGGCGAATGCGAAGAAGGGAACCTCCAAGGGCGCGGCACGGGGGAACATGGATGACGACGACGCGCAGGCAGCCTAAGGCGGTGTTAGGGTCCGATTTAGCGGAGACGAGGGGCAAGAATGTCATGGGGTACGGTGATTCTATGCGGACTGTTGATACTGATCATTCCACCGCTGAGGCAGATAGCGGCGGCGATCCTTTCGCATTTGCTGACGCCAGCGGGGATTGCGCTTATCTCGACGTCGGCGAAATGGATCTTGTACTTGGTGAAGAAGATCTTCCTGTGGCATCAGATTTTGCTGCGAAATTTGCTGAAGCCACGCAGAGTGGTGTATCGGACACTGGAGGACGAAAGCGACGAGCAGTGAAGCCTGAAGGGGTGACGGGCCTCTTTGTCACCGAGGAGGATTTCGAGCCTGGTGAAGAGCGCGAGGCGTTTTTGTTGATCCACAATCATTTTCAGGTGCTGTTTTCGAACAACTTCCGTGCCGCAGAGAAGCACAAAGCGATCGAGTTCTTCTTCTGTCATGGTGATCGCGAGATGTCGTTGCGCGATGCCGTTGGTGCGATTTCTGCATCCATTCGAATCGACGTGGTCCGGCTTCGGCTTGTTTACGAAATGTGGTTACGAAAGTTTAGGCTTGGCGGTCCGATTGGTTTCGAGTCGGTCGTCGGGTGCCCGGAGAAGGTTCGGGCGAACGCTGCGTATCTCGCCGGGGACGTGGGCGGGTGCTTGGTTGAGGTTGCGTGGTATCAGCCAGGGATCACCGTTGGTGAGGTATTCGAGCGCGCGGCCGAGATGATCGACTCGGCTGACGTGAAAGAGCTGCCGTGGGCTCTTGATCGTTTGATCGAGCAACACATCGTTTCTGTCGTCGTGGGGACCCACAGCAACGACCTGGAGCGCTTCTTGTGGGTCACAGGTCGTAATCCTGTCCTCGAGCTCGAGGAGCGTGCGCGAGGGAACTTTCAGCGGGTGCGTGAAGGGAACTTCACCTGGTCACGCCTGTTTTGATAAGGAATGGCGGCGATGGTCGGCGCCGCGAAACGCGCGGCCTGCGGCGTTGTCTGGCGGGCGCCATACCAGACCGCTCCGCGTAGCCTCTTTGCCCCACTCGCGCGGCCTAACACTGCGGATCCGCTGTTCTGGCGCCGTTGGGAATTGCGCCGAGGTGATGGGGCGGGCGGCCGGCCCGCATCGGGTCGGCCGCGAATATGATTCATCCCGTTGATGAACGCACGACTGCAGCGCGGCCGGCGCTACATAGTATATTTGCGGCAGATTATCTTCGACGTCGCGCCGTTACGGGGCGCGGAGTCTACTCGCCACGAGGGAGATCTGCATTGTTGAAATACTCAATTGTTGCAGCACTTACACTGGCGACTTCTACTGTTGTTGCGTTCGAAGTCGACGGCGTTCGGTCGGGTATGTCGGAAAGTCAATTATCGATACTGGCGAGCCGAAGAGGACTGGAGCTATGGTCCTACAATGCGGACTTCCTGGCCGCAGGCAATCGCAAAAATCGAACGATTGCCGCTCTCTTCGGTATGTGCAAGATGATGGGTGTCGTTTCATTCTCGCGGCCCCTTCGCTCCACGGAGAGTTTCGATGCGGCCGCCGCTATCGGGCGATCCCACTGGGGGAAGGCTGCTGTCTCTGCCGACGGGATCTCGTTCGAGCGTCCGGGCAATGGGGGTGCACTCCCTCCCCGTGCACTCGAGTGGGTGGATGGATCGACAGTGATTCGCTTGATACGGGAAAAGCCCGAGGTTCTAAACCACGGAGCCGGCGGGGGCTGGTGGCTCTACATTGATACCGCGCTTGCCTCGGCTTCGTCGTGCAGTCCATCCTTTTGACATCGGCTTTTCGTGGGATGTGCCTGGCGCAGTCGTTCCCGTCTCTTCATCGATCGTCTTGCCATTGGTTCCCGCGGTGGACATGGTGCTTCCGAACGATTGACGGGTGCTAATTTGCTCGAGAGTCGATTCTCTGGGGCCGGCACAACCCTTCTCGGTTCGGAAGCCACCAGCCGCGATCTGTAGATCGCTTGGGCACGGTGCAAGCTGTCTGGCAGGCGTGATCCATCATGTGGATCGCAGATTCCAAAAAGACAAAACCCCGCATCGCGGGGTTCTGCTTCCGGCTAACCGGGCCGGACGGGCTATGTGTCGTCACCAACAGGAGAGACGTATGTGCCGATATCGTCAACAGGCTTCGTAACGGTTTCGGCGATTTCAGTATAGAACTCTCGTTTCGATTATTCAACAGGCAATTTGATGGATTTTCTCGGTACGTCGCCTGGGAAATTGCGCGTCGTCTTCGATGGCAAGCGTCGTCAGGGAGCGCTGCGCTGGCTCGCCGTGCGTGCCACTTCGGAAAACCCCCGGCTCCCATCGGGAGCCGGGTATATCGCGTCTACGACGCTGGATATCGCGGCTGACGCCGCGGGATATTGCGCTTCGCGCAGTATATGGCGCTGGCGCGCCGTATATGCCGCCTTCGGCGGCAGTAAATCGCGCTGCGCGCGAAAACCCGTGGACTCCGATGCGTCGCACGTGCGGCCGTGGTCGAGGAGAGTCGTCCGTTCCCGAAGTGTTTCCTTATCTGACGGATAGTCTTCTCTCGAATGGTCGCTTGTTTCTTGACCTGATACCACGCCCATCACTCTGCGACGTCCTGACGGACCCTGTATTCGATCGCGAATCTGGAGCGACGCCGTGCGCTTTCTATGACCACGGCAAGCCCAATGGATAGTTGTCTGCACTCGACTGCACCGGTGTCGGGGCCGCAGATTCATCCCCTACGGCGGATCCGACTCACAAGCCATTCTACTGCGTCCAGCGGCATCGTCCAGAGCACGACTCCAACGGCAAGTAGCGATGAGATGACGAATACCGCGGCCGCGAGTAGCGAGTCCGTTCGGCCGAAGATCCACGCCATCATGCAAGCGATGGCAACAAGCAGCAGGAACAAGCCGAAGGTGAGTGCGCCCGCGTGGTTACAGACGAACAGTCCAAAGCCGTGTGTGCGTGAGCAGTACGAATATCCGAGTATGGCGCTGCCCGTCCATAGCACTATGAACGCAACAAGCAGACTGAAACCGGTGATTTGTTCGGAGTGTGGCTCGCACCATTCGGCGACGGCACGACACATCGTGCCGGTACAGAAGTGGTGCCGCAGGCGATCGATCAGCGTCCGCTTCTTCGCTCGATTGTTTGAGTCCATTGCTGAAGTGTCTTCATCGGTCGCAGTTAGTTTTGCGACGGTACCTTCGGTGCCGTCGGAATTGTGCGGGTGAGGAGTATCTTGTGATCACCTTCCGAGATCGCACTTTTCCTCTATTCAGTAGGAACCAGGCAGGGGTGACGAAACCCTTGATCGGGCTCCTCCCTTAGCTCGGCATAGGGCCGCAACAGCTGGTACTGCACCGACTTTGGTACCACCTTGATATACAGGTCGTAGCATTCACCGTCGGCTGCGAACGCCTCCATCAAACTGTCTGACGAGCAATGCTCTGCCTTCGCCGCGAGTGCCCGGTCGATCGCATCACGCAACGCCACGAGATCCTCCCTCGTCCCTACGATGTATGCGTCATCGTGCTCATGTTCCTGTGCGTAGACATGGAGTGTCATCTGCTTTTCCGACCCGTTAGCCAGCACGAATGCCACGCTTGAAGTAGCCCATCCAATAGGCCGCCGCGACAAAGCAACCTACGCCTATAACAGCCAACAGGGCGTCGGTCGCGGCGTCGCTCAGGTGAAGGATTTCTTGAATGCTCACGGCGATTCCTTATAAAAGCTAGATGTCGTCCGGCGTTCGATGCGCAGCCTGTCCACCTCGCTCCGACACATTAATCCGCAGTGCCGTCGTCACTTGGATTCGTTCCTGCCGGATGATTCCCCCATGCGGGATGTGCCACGCGTCACCCTGCCCGCGCAATCCGTAGGAAGCGCCCGATCGTGCTCGAGATTACCCGCTGCCCTTTCGGCGAAGCGGCTTCAGTCGGCTGATTGCTCACGCCAAAAAGGTCATCGAACGTGCGCAGCCCACCATTGCGAAACAGCGCCGCGATCGTCTCAAGGGTCGCCTCTCGGAGCGGCACGGGCATCCGCGCGAATTCCACACAATGCAATGCATGGAGGCGGGCGTGGATGTCTGGAGGTGCCACGATCTGTGC
The DNA here is from genome assembly GCF_013822785.1 of Burkholderia sp. MBR-1. Lineage (NCBI taxonomy): Bacteria > Pseudomonadati > Pseudomonadota > Betaproteobacteria > Burkholderiales > Burkholderiaceae > Burkholderia > Burkholderia sp. MBR-1. The sequence goes on along the minus strand of NZ_CP053612.1, from coordinate 57,250 downwards.
AATACCGAGGCAACGATCGATGGTGCATATATTGACCCATCCGGTATTCACCATCTGATTCAAGGCGGCGACGATGATCTCCTTGTCGAGCTCGCAAATGCTATGTTGTACGTGATGATCTTCTGAAGTCATACGGCACCATTCCATGTTGTCTCGGATGCCCACACGGGCCTCCCGTATCCTCTCACCGGATCCCGTCACCGCAGGTTGGTACTGCCTTCACGTCTCCCGTGGGTTGAGGTGCGGTCTCCAGATAGTCGGCCACGTCGGGGTACTGATGCTCCATCAGCCACAGCACGTACGCGACGCATACGAGCGACCACGCCGCGAACCCCACGCCAACGGAAATGAGCCACGCAGAACCTTGCTTGTCGAAGTCGTGAAGAAGTCGCTCAACGATGGTCAGACCGACGTGGTTACGCACCGCGAGTAGCAGCCCGAATACGGTGAACGCGGCCGCGAGTACTCCGGACGCTACCGCCTGCGTCGCGGTCCACTTCACTGCACGCGTCCAAACACCTACGTCCGGAATCGAATCTTTTTGCTTCGCGCGTCCGAGCGCGTCAGCGGCGAAGTCGAGCCCGGCCTGACGAAGTGCGGTCCACGTTCGCGCGGAGCGGGTCATGGATGCACCACATCAAAGGTGAGCTTTTCCGGGAAGTGCCCTTCGTCATGATCGTGCCCGTAGTGACGACCGAAAGCTGGATCTTCGATGCTGGGCGACGGGTACTGCTCGTCCACCTCCTTCAGGACCGCGTCAAGGACCTTGTTGAATGCGGCGAAGTCGCCCGAATTGAGGCTGACCTCGTACGTCGATGACAGCGACGTCCATTCGCGTACAAGAGGTGTCCATGCCGGAAACCGCCGGCACACCTCGCCGAGGCGCGGGCCGAATGCTGGAATCGCACGCAGCACGCGTTGGCACCGGCCGAAGTCCTCTGCGTCACGTGGGACGTCGGTATCTTCGATCCCGTCACCCATCAGCGCGGCGACGAGCGTTTCCGAGCTGACGCCGGTGTCGCCTGAACGCAGCCATGCTGCGACCTGTCGTTTCAGTTTGAGATTGCTCATCGTTGTCCTCCGATCGATCGCTCACCATTCTGTCATCGGAGTGCGCGAAGCAGAAATCGGAAGTTCCTGCATTCGAAGCGAATCCTGGTCAGGTGCATCTGCAGGGCTTCGAGAGTCGACGATCAGCCACATGGTCGCGCGGCGCCATGTCGATTCTTTTAACCCCCTCGCGCGTAGATCGACTTTCGCGTCCTGACGGGTGGGGCGCCATTCCACGTCCCACGTTGTATTTCCGACCGCAATGTTCTTGTGCGACGCTTCGTGCGCACTATTTCTTGATCCGGCGGTCGTCGGCTACGGTTAACCCCGGACGCCGCAATCGCTTCTCTCAAAGGAGCTCGACTATGAATCACACCTTCTATACGGGAAAGGATCTCGTCGGCAAGGAAGATACCCCGTTTTACCGGTCCATCGTGGACGGAGGACTCTCCGTGTGCAAGGTTTGCGGGCTCGGCGAGAGTTGCCTCACGACCGAGTGTCCAGGTATGAACGCATGTGGCGACATAGCCGATGCGGTCTATGCAGGACGGCTCGACTTCCTCGACGGCCAATGGCAACAGAAAGCCAATCCGACGAATCAGATGTGGCAACGGTGGAAGGGGCTGCGCGAAGAAAATAGCGCAACGCAGGCACGATAAATCTCATGGGAAAAACGGAGAATTGCAATGGCTACTGATCGCGACGCATTTGATCGCATGTGGATCACGCCGGCCGTCCAGTTGGCGCATCGCATGCTGAAGGAGCACGCAGCTGGCCCGGCGTTCGACGGGGAACCGTTCATGGGGACGTCGACTCTCGTTTGGGAAGGTATTTCGCTGATCGCGTGTTCCTGCTTCTACCACACGGTCCTCTTCTTTAGCGGGAAAAACGGGTGTGTGACCTGCTTGATATTTTCGCGTGACGAAGGCGGGATGGTGCCGTGGTGCGGAGGTCTACCCGATCCCGATTACATCGAGAAGGCTGCCCGGATTCCGGAGGTATCGTTTTCCGATCTCTGGGCCCGAACGAGCGCGCACCTAGCTGATGTCCAAGCCGCGACGACCTAAGCGTCCGCTTTAGACCTACAAGCCCTCCTCGAGGGCTTTTTTCTTTCCCCCTCCCGGTTCTCCGTTCCACCCGTGTCGGTGCATTCCCCAGCGCTATGCCCACTGCGGCTTGCTTGCCGCACGGCCGACCAGCGCCGCTACTCACTTCCTCGAGGAGGGACGCGTGCGCCGCATCGGCTGGAAACCATGCCCGTCACTTTCGGGCAGCCACCAGGAGAATCGAAGTGATTGAACTCAAAAAGAACCACCTCAAGGCCGCACTGCTTCTGGCCCCGACGAAGGACGTCCGCTATTACCTGAATGGCGTCCATCTCGAGTTCACGGCGTCCGGGGATATGCATATCGTGTCGACGAATGGACACTCCATGTTTTGCGGTGTCGTCCCGGCCAAGGACGTACGTTGGACCGGGCCGGAAAAATGCGGTCCGCTCTCCATGATCATTCCCGGCGACACCGTGAAGTCTGCAATCAAGGGCGCACGGCCGGAAACCGTTGTACTCGCTCCCATCCTCGACGGCCGGTACACATTGGGCGACGTGCTATTCGCTCCGGTGGATGGCCGCTTCCCGGATTGGAGACGGGACGTTTACCGAAATGGCGAAAGAGCGCCGGCGCAGTTCGAACACGCTCATCTCGCAACCGCAGAGGCTGCCCTGCGCACCTGGCACCAGCTGCCCAGCATGCACCCCGAACTTTGCCCCAACGGCGATTCTGCAGCAACCATGTGCGGAAACGACGGAACCGCGTTCGCGATCATCATGCCCATCAGGGATGCCGCCGTCGCCAGAGCCACTCCTTTCACGCCGGCACCATTCGATGCCGTCGCGGAAGCGGCATGACGTCCACCGAGCCGGCCGTAATTCCGGGAGGAAATGATGATCGTCGTGAATGTGATGCTCGTACTGGACTGCCCAGCATGTAAGGGCGCCGACGCCGTGAACGAACTCCTGCGCGATCGACAGCGCAGCTTCAATCCCGAGTCGTGTCTGCTTGACTACGCCATCTGCTCGCCCGCCGTGCAGGTCGAAGACGATGACGCGGACACCTCTTGCTACGTCGAAGGCGAGGCATTTCGCTCACTGTAGGCAAACAACTGGGGCACGGAGCCTCTCTGACACAGGGGCCTCGTTTATCGTTACGCGCGTGCGCTTGGCCCGCTAGTTCCGGGCCAAGTGCCGCCCGCTCCCGATCCATCAGCCCTCCTCGGAGGGCTTTTTTCTTGTCGGATCGCCGTCGGATAGCGCGTTAGCCCGCCTATGCTTCTCTTCGAGACAGAAAGATCGCCTCAAGCGTCGCACGAGCTCCTTCAGGACGGATTGCGAGACCCCAATCGCGAATGAAATAGGTCGCGCCAACCTTCTCTATCGTGACGCCAGCCTGCTCCTGGGCTTGCTTGATCATTCGGGTCACCGTGTGCTTGTCAAGGCCGACCGCTGCCGAAATTTGGACAAGTGTGTGGGTAATGTCAGGCGAGTCAAGCGCGCCGAGTACTGCGAGCATCCGCCGGAGATCTCGCTTTGGGTAAATGCAGGCGTTCCCGGTGGATTCACTCTCCTCGTCGCTGGCTATTCTCCGGGCACCTGGCTTTTTTGTCGCAGTCATGCCGGTCGCTTCGTCGGACAGGATACCTTTCGTTGTCCGGACTCGCTTGCTGCGCTTTGCTTCGCGCCCCGAGGTCTCGTCGCTGGAAGCAGCCACAGTTGTGCCCGTGCCACGATCCGTCGACATGGCCTTGTTCGCCGCTTTCCGTGATGCTGCTTTCTCGGTGGCCATCCCAGCCCGTCCCCTTACTTGTTCAATGGCGGAATTATACGAGCAAACGAAACTCGCTCCGGACGACGCAGTGCTGCAGATGCCGAGGCTTTACGCTCTCGTTGGGGCGTCCATATAGATCGATCGCCTCCGCCCCACCTCAAGGTTCAATGACACCGGACCACCGCGGTTGTCGACGACCAACACCCCCTTATTGCACGCCAGCCACAGAAGACTGTCGACACTCGCCACTCGCTCGCCTGCAGCTTCGGCGAGCGGGTAGCAGAGTGCCATACAGGCGTCGAAGCGGACCTTCGCTGACACTCGCGACTCATCGGCGAGGCCGGCCAGACGAACCAGCCATCGATCGGGCTTTACCACGGCCGCCCCAAGATTCTTCGCGAGTTGATACTTCGTGATGTTACCCACCCAGTCGAGTGAGCCACACCATTCGAGCAAGGCTTCGCTGCTTCCTGTCGCTCTCACCTCTTCGAACCGCGCGAAGTTTGCGTCGCGATCGCCCCAGATGCGGTCGATCGCGGAAGCCTTAGAACGAAAGCCGAATGCGTCGCAAGCAGACCCGCCATTCGAGATCGCCTCCCAGATCCGGGCGGCCAAGGTCCTTGCCGCCTGCGCGGAGCGGCCGGCGCACAGAACGATCCAGACGATTTCTCCAGCCAGTTGCTCGGCACTCTCCGGTGCCACGACGTTCTGCGACCACGTCCATATCTTCGGCGCATCGGCATCGTGTTTGAGAAGCCACTCCCGCATTTGGAGATAGAGGTCCACGGAGACACGTGTATCCGGTGATGGGATTGCGACCATGTCATTTCCAGTTCGATTTCCGGGGAATGGGGCGCGAAGCGACCTCCATCGGCCGTTAGCTATCCGAGAGGCAAGCATGATGCTCGCCATCGAAAAGACCGCCGGCTGATTTCACACGCTCCTCGACGATCGCCTCCATTTCGCGGATTTCCGGCAGGCGAGAGCCCGACTGTCCTGTGCGCTGGAATCGCTGGCTGAACGAGACACGCATTTTGCCCGGCGCGATCCCTTCCAACTCAACGCGGATCATGTCCCGATGCGTCGCTCGGATAAGGCAATCAAGCGCCCCGTTATCACGGGCGCTCATACGCCCGTACCACGTCACCAACACACGTTCTTCGGCCGACCAATCCACGCGCTCCGGCTTGACTACTGCATCGCCTTGACCACCCAACACCTCGTCAAGCACGCGAGCCGTCGTGTGCCCGAGCGCGGAGCACTGGCCTGCCGAGCTGAGAAGCGAGTTCGCTATCGGCGCGGCGCGGGCCAGACAGCTGGCCGTCGGTACCTGATGGTCTTCGTACTCTTCCCCGACAAACGCGAGGGTCATGCGGCCCGGCGCCACGCCTGCGACTTCAAGCGCAAGTCCCAAGCGCCGGCAAAGCAAATGCAGGACGGACAGATCTGGACGATCCCAGTTCGCAAGCGCCGCGGACCACGTCACCATCACCTCGTCGGTCGATTCCCAATTGACTCTCGAAGGCTTGATTGGCGCATCCTTCAAATGCCCGGCAGCTGCATGCAAGATTCCGGCAACCGACGCTCCCAACTCCGAGCACTCACGAGAGGTGTGTTCCTCAATCCATCGCGCAGCGGTCTGACGCAACATGTGAAGCCTCCCAATATTCGACGGTCCTTGTCCAAATTCAGGCAATTGTGCCAACCGTCCATCCGATCGCAGAAACGAAAATTGCGGCCCCACCTGCAATCGCGGGAGAGCGGCACGTCAACGCCGCTTCTGGGTCACCGAACGCGGTGCGGGCACCGGCGAGATGGTTTTGTCGCCCACGGCAAACCCCGGGATGGCATCGCTCGGAATCGTTAAGGATCGGAGGTCAGCACGCCCCAATCAGCGCGGGCATCTCGAACTCCTGAGTCCAGAAGTTCAGCTTTGGCCATGCCTCGACTCCAACACGCGGTCGAATTGCGCAGAATCCTGCGTGCGCCAGGCCGTGGACGCCCACATACATCCGGCACTGGAGCGACAAACGTATCGCAGCGCCCTCGCCCTCGTACTCGTCATCCCGGACAATTTCGACATCCGGCAAACCCAGCGCGACACCCGCGGACCAGGCCCACGCCGTTGCCTCTGGGTCTGAGCATTGGATGGCAGCCCGGTAAAGCGGGTCATCGGGATGTGCAGCGGTCTTTTGTACGATCTCCAGCATATGTCGCTGACCGGTGTACAGGTTCCCATCCATCAATGCACGGAAACAACTTGGCGTAATGGCGAGATGGCCAGCTTCATGCAACAAGCTCGACACCCGGCACTTCGGATCAATAGCAAGGGTCCCTCTATCAATTCTGCAGCCCTCAACAAAGCCGGTTGCGCCAACCTCATACCTCGACACGATTCCGATCTCGTTGAGGAACGTAACGACTCGGTTACGCGTGAGCGGCGTATCAACCTGATAGGCCATGGGATTTCCCTTCTTCGGCTTGGACACCACAGTCACTTCCTCCGCGCTAGCACCACGTCAAGCATTGCTGTCTTATGATCCGTTCCCCTCGGCTCATCCAGCCGGGCTCAATACCCTTGGCCTTCGCTGCGGCTGTCGGTATTCTTTGCACGCGGTAGGGTTACTTAATGAGGGTAACCCATACTCATCCAAAGGTGCATTTACTGGAAGGCGGCTCTGGATTGCGGCACAAGGTCACTCTTCCGAGGCACGACGCTGGCTGCCTCCACCGCTTCGTCGCGAAAATTGCTTACGCGTGGGCGCCGATGCGATCCCGCAGGGCGAGACCGGCGGCCGTTGCGTGCCAGCGGCCCTGCTCGTCCCGTGCCGCAAACCCCGCGCGATATAGCGCTGTCATCGTGTCCACGTTGCAGATCCGCCTGCCGTTCACAATGATCGTCGAGCCAGCGCCGGGCTCGGCTACCCACCCCTGCGACAGCCAGAGCATCACTCGGGCCTGCGCGGCGGTCAGTTTCGGGGAGATCGGTGCCGTCACTGGCGTCTCCTTTGAGAATTTGTCCAATGTCGCCTCACTTGAATCGACAGGTTAAGTCGACCATCATTCCTCAATGCGGAAGTTCAGCTAGTCTGTTTAGAGCTGGTGCGTTTTCTGGCGTCTGTTTGATGGCAAATCAAGGCTCGCAGCCAGGCTCGCCGCAACACAACGGGCCGACAAACAACGGAACACAAGTTAATCTCGCCACAGGCCCAAGCCTCTGCCGTCCGTTGAGCGTTGCCAAGGCAACATGACCTTGGCAACGAGCACTCCAGACTGCTCGCGTCTAACTCGTACGGATCCCCCAGCCGGAACCCGCGCCCATGTCTCGGTTGACACCATGCCAAGCTTGCGCAGCTTGGTCACCGTGATTCGGAGCGTACCGTCCACGAAATCGGAGGGACTCATAGCGGCATAGCGAATTGCTGCCGCTTCCAATTCTGGATGCAATTCGCGTGGTGTTTGGATCAGATGTTCAGCCATCTTGGTCTACCTCAAAGTACAACGCTGCGCCGCATATACCAAGATTCGTTATTCTGCTCAATCCAGGTATTCGAATTCGATCCGGGTCACTATCGTATCGAGGGAGCAGCCTCGATGCGACCCGATGAAGAATTCAACGAATTCGCCCGGCCACCTCAACGTCGGATGCTCCCCGAATCCTTCTTTTACACACTCCTCGAGGCCATAATTGATGTCGGCTGTCATCGCCGACAAGGGCTCACGCCTAGCGCTTAAAACCCGAATCGTCGCGAGCGGTACAACTTTCTCGCCAGCCTTCAGCCCCATGCCTTTCTCTACACCGCGCAGTAGTTCGCCGGCCTTTAGCTTCTCCCAGCCAACACGGCGCGTGACCGTCTTCGTGCGCCCCCGGATCTGATGCTGCGTCAACATGAAGCTGATATTCCTCATGGCTTTTCCTGTTCACCCGAATGCATGGTCAGTAGCTGCGCGGCCGCAGTTCGCCCAGCATCCGTAATCCAGTAGTAGGTTAAGTATTCGGCCGCCGCGATGACGAGCCGGCGGCTCGATGCATAGCCGCGCCTGACCAGGACACGACCGCTATCTCTCTCAAGAGCGACCCCGGGCGCCTTGCCTGCAATCTCGATCACCTCAATCCTGGCCCGATCAAACACGACGAACCATTCCGGCGCACCGTTGACGTAGAACATCTCCGACTCGATTTCCCCCGTGTCCACGCGGGCGAGAAGCCGCAAACAGTCATCGACGGCTAAAGTGTATGCAGCCATAGCGCCTTCTCCAGTTTCAGCCTTCCTATTCGTGGAATGCGGGTCGCGCTGAGCAAGCGGGGCAGCGCCAGCCCTTCGCGTGACGCCACGTTCGGCCATGTTCTACTCATCGAGCTCGTTGTCACGGAGCACGCATTCCTCAAACTTCTGACACCGGGAATTCCTCATGCCTCTTTCCATCGAGGAGACGCCCCGCGGCCTTCTTACCCGCGCGATGCATCATCGCCCAGCCGTCACCACTTGAAGCTCCGCGCGGATATGCCGATGCGTCGTGGCCCCCGTGGACGACCCTCCCGTCTCGTGCAATCGCAACGGTCTTGAATCGGCCCGCACCAAAATCACCAGAGCCCGGCGCCCATTCCCCGTGTTGTTTGAAGAAGTAAGCAATACCGCGAGGCTCCGCGAAATCTCGCGCCGCTCGGTGCCAATCTGGATGATGCGGCCGCGCCTTCGGGCCACTTTCGCCGCCGCTAATGAGTTGCTTCAAGAACTCCCACCCAGCCCAGTCCACCGGACCGAGCGCCGGCTCGTAGCTGACGAAGGTGCCCCAGCCAGCTGCTGCTACCCGTTGCATATCCGGTCGACGTAAGTCAGCTTGTTCCTGATTCTCTGCAGTGCAGCCGATGAAAACGTTGGGGTGCGGCCAGTACCTCGAACGCCCACCGCGGGGGCCGTCCGGCGGAAAAATCCCATCCGCAAGGAGCCTCGCCGGTACGCGATTCTTTCCCCAGCGATAGGCAGCGGCGGCGACGAGCTCGCGAAAGTGGCAGTCATGAAGGAGGGACGCAATACGAGCGGTCCGCTTCGTGAGCACCATGAATGTGTGCGGACCGCTGCGCATGTTGCCCGATACGCCGGACCGATCGTCTCCGTCGGCAAGGAGCGATGACCCGGTTGTTGAGTCTCCCTCCTTCCTGCGATTGAACTGACCCATGGCGCCTGCTACCGCCATCACGCCGAACATCTCGGCAATCTGCTCGTCCGACAGCTTTTCGTGCGCGATATCACCCATGCTGCTCACGAACCAGCGCCCGGGCTTTCGCACGATCAGAGGCTTCACGAGGTCGGCCTCGCTAAAGTTGACTTGCCCAGTGAATTTTGCCTTGCCCCCGATACGCACTGCGACGCCGCGGTATTTGTCCTGCCCCATCGCTTCCAGCCGAACTGCCAACGGCGGTACGTAGCAATTTGCGCACGCGGGACTGACCGGGTCGCAGCCCACCACGAGGGTCCATGTGTGATCGCACCATTCGATCTTGCTGTCTAGACTCACAACTCCTCCCGGTAGGTACTCGAATCCAATGCGCGACACCTGAGCGGTTGCAAGCGCGCCCCGTGTAGCGCCGCAACGGGGCTATTTGACGTCAAACAGGCTCTCCTGTATCTGCCCTGTCGCTTCCGGCAACGGGTGACTTGTTGCCGCGATTTGTTTCTTCCCGGCCCTCTCCAGGTAACGTTTGACAAGCCGCTGAAGATTCGCAGATCCGTCGTCGATCTGCTGCGTCCCAAGGTAGGGGTCCACAATATTTCGTGCCTCGCTCGCCTTGATGCCAAGCACATCCATGATCGGCGGATCGCTTCCCTCTTCAGATACTAGGAAGAATGCCGTAACGGGATCCTGTTGCCCTTCGCGGTCGAGCCGCCAAATGACCTGCTGGTGAATGCCGGGCGACCAGTCGAGCTCTCCGAACACTGCAACAGAACAACGATGCTGCAGATCGTCTATTCCGGCGCCCGATCGCAACGACATGATCAGTGCGTCGGTATCACCCGACATGAACCGTTCCTTTTCCGTGTTCTTGCGGCCCGAAGACTCGCTGCCGGTGTACATCGCGGGCCGCAAATCCTTCAGTTCCTCGAGCCATATGTCGTAGACGGCGCGGTGCCAACCCAACAACAAGACGGGCTCACCAGCCTCAACCATCAAGCGCACGAATTGAGCGACCGATTTTGCCTTGGACAGGCCTGTCGCTTGCCGCACCATCATGTCGAGTTCACGGACCGCTTGCCCACGCTCGACAAACGTGCCTGTCGTAGCGCGGATCGCGAGCTTGCGCGCCAGGTCTTCGATCGATTGAACGGCCTTCGCGTCGTAGTCGACGTACTCCACGATCCGCGAGACCTTCGGTAGTTCAAGCCCGACATCGGATTTCAATCGCCGCAGCAGGACATGTTGCTCGCGCAGGTGCGTGCCGAGTGCTTTCGGGTCAGTGATCCGACCGTCCCGATCGACCCACTCGCGCACGAAGTCCTCGTACGAGCCGAGCACCGTGTCGTCAATGAACTGCATGACGTTCCACATCTCAGCTCCATAGTTGTATATCGGCGTCGCGGTCAGCCCGAGGTGGTAGATCGTGTGCTCATAAAGTACCTTCGCGGCTGCGCCCTTCGCCGTTGAGGTACCGGTTCGCAAGCTTTGCGGTTCGTCGATGATCGCCGCCTTGAAAAAGTCGGTGGCAAAGATATCGGACCATCCCGCGATCTGGCTGATTCGAAAGATGTAGACGTCGGCCTGCGGCAACTCGTACGGCTTGCCGTCCTTGAGTATGGGCTTCGCCGTCTCGATGACGTGGACCCTCAGGTAGGTAAATGCCTGGATCTTGTCGCGCCACTGGGTTTGCATATGTGAATCGCACACCACCGCGGCGGGAAGCGCGCCCGGCTCCGCGCACAGGAAGCCCGCCGCGGTGTAGGTCTTGCCGAGACCGCCCTCGTCTCCAAGTAGCAGCGAGCGGCGGCGGCGCAGCAGTTCGATTGCCTGCTGTTGATACTGCCGAATCTCCTCTCCGTCGCGCAAGCCGATGATGGGGGGTGGCACGTAGCCCGGTAGAAGAATGCGCTCGATCTCGGCCTGCTGCACGTCGAAGAGCAGCTTGCCGCTGGCGAGCGCCGCCCGATCGGCGTCGGACATCCTTAACGGATATCGTGCGAGAAACCAGTCGAGATCCGCGGCGACCATCAGGTCTCGGGGAAGCGTGAATGGCCCAGGCGATTGCTTCGGTACGCGCGGGAAAAGTTGCTTGAAGCGAATCGCAACATGCGGCTCCAGCCGGGATATCTCCCAGGCGGCCCCGTCGTTGATCAGAGCGAGTTCGCCGAACGTCCGCATCAGATCCACCCTCGGCTAAGAGACGCCGCATAGACCGGCTTCCCGTTGATCTCAGGGGGCAATCCCATCACGCTGTTCGACGCGAGCACGATCGCCTTGACGTCCGGGTGCGATGCATAGCGCTCCAGCTGCCGATATACGTCGATCTTTCGCGATTTGCCGCGAAGCTTACACTCCACCACCACGCTCCCGGCAACCAGGAAATCCGGAATGTCACTTGCGGTAAGACGGGCTTCGCGCTCGAAGGAAATCCCGTTCTCCCGAAATGCGCTCTCCACATCCACCTGAAGGTGCTTCTCCGTCGAAAGGTCGAACTGACAGCGCAGTAACAGCCGGATGACGTCGTGCGCCACGCTGATGCCAGACTCAGATCTTGAGGTGTTCTCTTCCATGGATAGAATTCCCTACAGAAAAGATGAGGTCACCCCAAAACAGGAGCAACAACGCAGGCTTGCATCGCCGGAGGTTTCGACTGCCGGTAAAAGCATGCTAGACCTAGTGGATATTCGGGAAAGCATATGGATCTCGCATGCCCCCCGTTATCGAGCTTGCTCAATAGTCGGATACGCCCCCTCCAACTTCACTTGGTCCGCCTCGTAGCTCGCCAGACGTTCCCGAAGTGTGGCAAGTTCCCTTTCGACTACGGCAATTTGGTCGCGAGTATGTTCGGTGGCGAGGTTAGCGTTTCGTTTGGCCCACGCGACGACCGTGACCTTGTCAATTGAGAATGTGTTCTCATACATCATGGCGCCGTCATGAGTTACGTTCGGCCATCCAGGCTCCTCGCATTGCTTCTCGATGATGTCACCGCCTTCGTACGTATAGACGGGAATCGCCGCAGCGAACAAGTCTCCCGCTCCAATCAGCGTTACGAGTTCTTCTGGAGCGGCATCCAACAAGCTAGGGTAGTTTTCCCTCAGGAAATTGGGGAACGTCCTGTTTTCCTGAACTTTGCCGGTACACGGCTCGATAGTCACAAGATTAGGCACGTATCCGGAGCCAATGCAGATCCCGTCACTCGTAACGTGAACATGGTGTCGAATGCCAAATTTCTCCTTCAAGGCTTTCCATCCCATCTCGGTCTCCTTGCTGCGGTCACGCAATTGCCAACCCGGCCGTTCGGGTTACCGTGAGATACCTCTCACGGCTCCCCCTCGGGGTGGAGTGTGGCGAGGGGAAGTTGCACAGCTGATGTTCCCATCCCTCGCGCAATCTCGGAAATACAAAATCGGAATTCTTCGCGTCCGTTCGAAACGATCTCTCCTCAGCGGTGGGCCAATCTCCGTATCGTCGACATCATTCTCCGCAACAACTCACTTTTCATTTGCATTGCGAATTACATAAGCGAGTCTTTCCCGCTCTGACTGCCAGCGATTTCCCTGACGTAACGTCAATACCCGAGCCAGTCCAGAACTTCCTGCCCGAGGTATTCTTCCCGATCTCCGACTTGCGCCAGGAACGCTGCGAAACCGTCGCCACAGTCGCAGTCGTGCCGATCGATCTCAGCTTTTGCTTCCGCGCGCGTGAGGATCCATTCGCACGCGTCCTCGTAGCTATATGCCGGCATGACTTACCCCATCCCGCGAAGCAAGCCGCGAAGGACCAATACCACACCCACGCCAATCACGACCGGGAAGAGGATGTCATATGGGATCAGCGGCTCGAAGGCGTCGAAATGTGGCAGACCATCGACCTCTTTGAGGCCCCGATACCCGATGAAGGTCAACAGCAGACCCAAGTAAAACCCGAGTCCAACGCGAGCCAACGCAGTGGCGATCCTCTTCATTGTGGCGTCCCTTTAACGGCGTACCCATCCCGCTCTTAGACCGCGGTGGTGAAAATGATCATATGCGATGCCCGCCGGATGGTCGTGCGATCGTCATCTATCGCAACGCCAGGCATGCCGACGGGCGCGACGTCCTCCACCAGCTCTTCCGCATCCTTCTTCTCTGCCTCGCTTGTTCAATGGGTCTTTTCATCGCGTTGTCTCGCTATGGCGCGGCCCTCGTGCATTAGAAGAGTTCGCCCTGGTCAGGGAGTTGCGTGGGCGTGCTCAACACACCGCGCGCCCGCATTTTTCGTCGCTCTGCGAGTGCACGGACTGCCCTTCGCAATCGCTCCGCCTCCGGCTCATCAATCACGCCGGCGCCAACGTCGACCTGCCCCGCGTGCTCGAGGCAATAGTCGTAAGTGTCGAAGCCACCGAGGTTGCCCCGCGCCTTGATATGCAACCAGCCCCGGCTCTCGGCATGCAACCGACAAAGTGGAATGTCGCACGTGTACGCTGGCGCGATCTTCGCGACGGCATACTGTGTGCCTTCCTTGTCACGACTGTACCCGCCTACCTGCCATCCGAACTTGAAGTCGCATAGCAGTGTGGCCGGCACGTCGCAATAGAAGCAGGTCTGTTTCGGTAGGCGCTTCACGGCTCTTCCCCCCGAAGTGCCCGTGCGATTCGCCCTCCCCACTCTTCTGCGGGCCCCCCTCGCGTCTGCGCATCCTGCAGCGCAACGAGCAACTCGCGCCATCGCCGGATCAGTTCATGCGCGCCGCGCAGGTTGGTCTCCGCGCGAGCCAGCTTCGCCTGCAACGCTCGCTTCTCATCAACGAGTGTCCTGTATGCCTCGGTGTGCCCCTCGATCTCGCCAGCCGCCTCGTCAAGGTGGTTTGCGGCAACCTCAAGGCCGAGCATCCGTATCCCCACCGCTGCGCCTCGTAGTATCTCTGGGTCGACCGATTGTTCCGTCGGGCCATGAATATCGCTTACCATTTCGCCCCCATTCCGCCGAGCCGAACAAGGTAGCTGCGCGCCAGTCCGTCGAACAGCTCACGTGTAACTCGGACACTGTCCAAGGCACGCACCATAGCGAGCAGGTTGCGTCGGTGGGTTTGCACAATCCAGCGTTCGATATCGGCCGCCTCTTCTGGCCGCGGCGCGTATGGCTCGACCGGTGGGTACTGCTTCGGTCGCGCTGGATCCGGTTCGCTCGCAGGGGTAGGTGCGGGATCGGCGAACATGTCGAACTGTGTCACCACTCGCCTCCCAGTCCGTTTAGCTTCAGCAAGACGTACCGCGCGTTGTGTTCGTCTGCATTCGCGCGGTGCGTGTGGCCGTTCGCGCGCAGCTGATTGATCCGACGCGCCATGTTTGTGAGGTAAAGCCTCTGCGTCTCTCTGGTCCAACGGTCAATCAAAGGTGCCGTGCGCGATTCATTGACTTCCTGTTGATTTCCGGAGCTCTCAACCGCGATATGCAGCGCACCCTCGATTGGGTTATTGAACATATCGACCTGTCCACTCATATCGAAGCACCCGCTGATGACTGAACGCTTTCGAGCGGTAGATGCGCGAATGAGCGTCGCGAATCGTTGATTTCTACAACGATCAGGGCACCTAGTTTTTCGTATTTGTTCATGACGAGGCTCCGGGGCGGGCGGCGATGGCGTAACGCGCCACGTCATTCGCAAAGGCGTATAACGCGTCATCGCTTTCGAATCTCCATCCAGTTTTGCCGGCCCATTGCATGCCATGCTTGCCCCCAAGATCGAGAACTCGTCCCCATGGGATAACCTCTCCCGTCACCTCGGCGCGCGGCTCCGGCTGCGGTACGCCGCACGTGGTCGACGGGCAGGTCGGATTGATTGGACAACCGTGGCACTTCTGGCGCGGCTCCGTTTGGCCCGGATGCAGGTCGAGAACGGCCGTGAGGATTCGATGCGCTGGATTTGCTGGCTGTATCCAGCGAAGCGCGTGCTCGATGTCGCGGCGCACGATGTCCGTCAGCACGTTGTCACTCGGCATGGTTGGCCCCTTCAAAGTGCGTCGCGCAGCATTTCGATCTCGTCGATCAGCGCACCGAGATCGTCCTTCGTTTCCTGAGCCGATCGAGACTGATCGGCCCAATAGCGCTTCACGGCTGCCAGAAGTTCTTCGTAGGTCATGATTGGCTCGCTCCTTGGAGAAGGGCACGGGCCGCCACGAATCTGCCCGTCGCCCTACGTGCGCCAGAACGATGAGGCCGCAGCCAGCTTTCGCGCCACCAGACAGTGGTCGGCAGTCCTTGATCCGGCCTGTTGACGCGTACGGCGTACGCATCCTCCTCACCCTCAAATTCCCGACGTCCGTCTACCACGCCGCATTCCCTTCGGCACGCGATCTCTACGGTCTGGCCGATGTAGAACGTGAATTTCTTCATCATGCTTTTCCTTCTAGCGCGCCTCATCGCTTGTCTCCATCGATAAGGTCGCGAGCGAAGCCAAGACCACTGGTCGGGCCAATGCCGTGCTTCGCGGCCATATCGATGATCCGCTGCTCGTCCGTCAGCCCGACCCGAGCGTCTGCCTGCGCCCGGTAAAGTTCCACTTCGAGGCGGATCACCTGAGCGGCCCGCTCGACGCGCTCGATCGCGTTCAGGTTTTCGTCTGCATCCGCCGTGTCGTCACCGACGAGCGTCGTATAGACGTCCGCCAGCGCCTCTGACAGTCGTTTCGCGATGTAGGCATCTTCGTTCCGCGCGTCGTCTGGCGTGGGCGGCTGAAACTCGTCCATCAGCGCGACGCGAAGTGCGGTGCGCGTGTCGCTCGTCGCGTTCTCGTGATACTCATCGACCAGCGCGAGGATGCGCTTCGAGCGTGCGATCGCGTCGCGCGGTTCCGTCAGCACGTTGTCATTCGGCATGGTTGGCTCCTTGGGTGGCGCTTTTCTTCTGTGCCAGCTTGTGCTGCGCGACGAGGATTTCCCATTCCTCGCGCTCGATGAGGCGGCACCCTTCGAACTCTGCGCGAAACGCCGCCTCTCGCTCGCCGACTTCGTAGCCGCGCTCGCGGTCCGCGCGCACCTCTGCCTCGACGTCGGGGATCCACATCGCATACGGGCCGTCCGTGCTGAGCCACAGGAACCCGCATTCCGACAACGGGTATCCGATTGCGCGCCAGCCCTTCGAACCGCCAGCATTACCGTAAGAGACCGACAACGGGATGCCGAACGCGTCGGCGATGACGCCGGACGAATTCACATGTCCCTTCTGCGCGGCGAAGCGCCTCGCCCACTCGGTGCCTTTCTTCGGGCGACTACCGTTCTTGTCGGCCTTCGTGAATTCCGGGTGTGGCGTGCTGCGGAATCGCACGCGGCTCACCGTGCCGTCGTCGCGACTCGACCAGTATTCGTCGACGCCGAGATCCTGCAGGAGCGCGCGGTTCGCGGCGTGCACGCGCTGGCGCTCGGCGATGTGTTGCTTGACCAGTTCGAGCGCGCGGCCGCCCTCGATCATGAAAAGGATGCGTTTGAAATCAGTCACGGTTGGCTCCTTGGAGAAGGGCCTCGCCATCGGTTCCCGGTCGCATGTTGGTTTCGCCGCGCATCGCCTTGTTCCAGTTCGCGCACGCGGCGGCCGTCGTGATGACGTGATGCTCGGCCTTTTCGGCGTCGCACATAGCTGCTGCATGGAGTGCCTTGCCAGCAAGGTATCCGACAAGCCAGAACCAATCAGCAGGCGACTTTCCGGCATCATGTTCGCTGCCCCAGCGCTGCCGCTGGTGCTCGGCTTCGATACTGACCGCGCGCAGGAAGTCGTCATCTTGGGGTGTATTGATGATTGCGTTGAGGCGGCCGATTTCGGCGCGCAGCTCGTCCGTCAGCCCCTCCCGATCAGAGAGAGCGGCGCGCGGTGTTGGCGAGAACAGCCAGCAGTTCCAGCCACGATTTTCCGAGCGGGCGAATGCAGCGCGTGCGGCGTCTTCCGACTCGTAGACGTTGGTCGAGGCTTCCGCGTCGTCGAACTTGAGCAACCAGACCGGCGCGCGATCGCCGGGTGTGCAAAATTCGCCAACGCCACTGCGCGGGGGATCATCGAACGCTTTCATCGCCTCCAGAGCGTCTACCTGCGCGGGCTGCGGTGCGGCGGTACTGGTCAGCACTTCGAGGTCATCGACACGCAGCTCCTTGTCTCCATCGAGCAGGTAGATAACCTCCTCGGGGTCAAGCCAGCGCTGTTGCTTGTAGGCGTACAGGAAGGATGTCACGCGGGCATGGGCGAGCGCCGTGCGTTGTTTGCCGTGCTGGAGCGTCGCCACCGCTTCCGCCGCCACTTGCTCGGTGACTTCGAACGCAACCGCTTCCGCCGACATAGCCGGTGACCGCGTAGCACCGGGTGCCGCCGGTAGCGGCATCCAGTGGGAAGGCATCCAAGAGGCACCAAACACCGTCCACGTTCCTTCGTCGGATAGGCCGCCCACCTTCATGCGCCAGTCGTTGGCATGGTCGACCTGCACCGCTACCAGCACGCCTTCGCCTCGGGCCGGAAGGCGGTGAGCCACCGGAATCCAGCTCGCTCCTTCCGCCCCCGTCTCGTTGGCCAATGCGGTGCGGGCTTCGAGTAACTTGCGAGCCGCTTCAAACGCCGCTACTCGACGGCTTGCCGCCATCGTGCGTTCGACAGGATCAACGTCGTTCGCATCTTCGGCGTCGGAGATCATGCGCCAAGCCTCGGCCGCGTCAACGCATTCCTGAAGCGCTGCCGTCGCGCCGGCGATCTCGAACGCCGCCCGCTCGTCCGCCGGCGAGGGTGCGGTATCAAGCGTTGCGCGCGCCTGTTGCGGACCCACTCGCCCCATGCGCGCCTCATGGCGAGCATAGAATGCCCGCGCTTCCGGCGAGATAGGCTCGCTGATCGGCGCTGCTGCGGACTGCTCGACAGGGGATGCAGCGAGGGCTTCGTCCAGCACTTCGACGGTGAGACGCACCCGCTTTCCTTCGTTTCGGTTGCCGTCAGTCACCTTGGAGTTGATCAAGACGTCCGGGCCGTTACCGAAATGTGCGGGGTGTCTCGTTTCCCAGTCATCCCATTCGACACGGCGGGAAAAGATGTGACCGCCGCCGGGCGGACAGCAAACACAAACCTGCTTTTCCTCTTCGCTGCGCATGAAACGCACGGTCCCTTCGATCGAATAGGCTTCGCGCGCGTCCGTCAGCGCATCACCTCGGCTGTTTTCGGTGGTCATGCGTCGCTCCCGTGATATCCGATTTCGTCGTCCATTTCCGGCTCGATTGCTGGTTGCCAGTAGCCGCCGTACTTGTCGCAGTCGACGGCCTGCGCGATGCCGTACTGACCGATCGAGACGAAGCACTTTTTCGTCGATCCAGACCACAGCACATTCAGCGGAATCGGGCCAGAGTCGAGGTCGCCCGTCCAATGCCAGTAAAGGCCCTGTTCGGTGGGTGGCTCTTTCGACCACTTCTGAACGGTGTGTGCCGGAGGCAAGATCGGTCCGGTAAAGATCGGCCATACCGGATTGTCGGTTTCAGGGCAGTGCGTTTGCATGTGCCAGCGCGTCGAATGCACCACGCTCGTGAGGAGGCTCCTGAGCGGCAGATTCCGAGCGCTTTCTTCAGCCTCGAACCAAGCCGTCGGTTCCGCCGCCATAGCGGGCGAGCGGGATTCGAGTTCGCGATCAATGCAGGTCAGGCAGACGTATCCGCCCATCCAGTCGATACGGAGCGGCGTGTGCTTGTGCATGCCACAACCCGCACACGCGGTCGCCTGCTTGCTCGCGTAGGAGAACCCTTCCGCCCCGACCTTGCTTTCCGCCGGGCTTGTCCTATCGTTCATTTCCTGTCCTTCCGACCACGCGGGGCCGTTGTGAATTGGGTATGCATCAAGTGCCATCGGGAAGTGCCGCAAAAGTCGGGCGAGCCCAATATCGACTCGTTCGGCATCTACTTCATTTGCCCGCACTGTCGCCGCCGGAATCAGCTTGAGAGCCTTGGCCTTCAGCGGGGTGAGCTTGTTCTTCGGCAGACGGGGAAATAGCGAGCGAGCGGGAGAGGGCCGTGATTTTCGCGCCGCGCTGCATCCAGTAATCGACGTCGGAGCGTGTCGTGCGGAACATGAGCGGGAATCCATCAGCCTCGACCATCCACGCTATCGGCTTCGCCCCTTGCGCCCACGTCTCGTTGGCAAATGCGATCGCGGCGGTCCATGTCTTGCGGTGGTAGTCCCATGCTTCCTGAGATGCCCCATCGATTTCGGGTCGCTCGTAGCCTTGATGACGCACGAACGCAGCCCCCTCGTCCGTCGTCTCGTTGGCAGAGGAGGCGCGGTTCGCCCACGCGACGATCATCTTGCAGTGCTCGTGCTTGCGCGCGATGTCACCGTATCCGGTGTAGTCGTCGCCGAGCACCTGCAACCCATACGGCATGTCGCCTTCGGCCGGAGCTTCCACGAAGCAGTCCAGTAGCGTGCCGTCCAGCGCGCGATGCTCGCGTACACGCCAGCCCAAGCCGGTTGTCGCCCGCTCGTCCGCCGGTGAGGGTGCGCGTTCGAGTGCGCGATGAAAATCGTGGTGGCGCTGCTGTACGGGCGGCTTGATGTTGTCGTCCATCCATTGCTGGACTTCGCCGCCGCTCCACATCTTGCGCAGCACGGTCGGGAAGCGCGGTAGATCTGCGACAGCCGGTGCATGGGCAGGGATCGCTTTGTACTCCTTGACAGAAGCACCGGCGTCCCGTACACGGTTCGCTACGTCAGGTCGCGTCGTGATCTGGCCATGCGAGCCGTGATTGATCCACCACACCGGCGAGGGCACGCCATCAATCGGCACTGCTGCGAGCTGCTCGACGGATGATGAGAGAAGGGCTGGAACGATAGCGCGGTCGATCAGGTCGTCAATGGTGCTCGATTCGTAGTAGTCGAATGCGCGAAGGATGCACCCCTCCGGCGCGCGGATTCCTTCGTCGGAATCGAGCTTGCCGAAGTATTCTGACAGGGCTTCGCGCAATGCTTGCCGCTGATCGGCCCTCAGTGCATCAGCGCGGCTGTTGTCGGTGGTCATTGCGTGGTCCTCGGTAATTCAGAAGGTCTGCGGCGCGACCGTTAGCGCGATGGCGATCGGTCGGACCCAGACTGGCGTTGACGACAGTTGGAACGTCTCTCCTGATTCAGCGAGCAGCAGAGTCGTGCCCATGCATTCGCCGATCGCTTCCGCAGCTTCGGGTGGCACTGCGTTACCGATACGCTCGCGCCACGCCTGGTCGGATAGCCCATCGAGCTCGAGGTATTCCTCCGGTTCAACGAGCGACTGCAGCACCGCCATGTCGAGCGTTGTAAATGGCCGGTGCCACGTGCCGTCGAGCGCGCGGATCACTGCTGTAACCTTCGCGCTCGGGGCGGGTAGCCGCGGATCAGCAACTGACCACCGCCCGTTATCGTGGCCCGCGGCCGCGGATACTGCGCCGCTAGGTCGGGTCCAGTCGACGACCCCGTAGTGACCTCCGGTAAGATAGGCGTCGCCGGTCTCGCGGCTCATACCTGGACGTGGGTCGGCGACCGCGTATGCACCCTGGCCGCTGTCGCTGCGCGCGATGACCGTGCCCGCGGGTTTATTAAATCCGGTGACACGATACTTACCGGCACCTTCGAAGCCGGTTAGTGCGCGCGGATCCGCAACAGCCTGCGCTCCCGCGCTCGGCCCCGTACCGCCGGTAATGACGCCCGCCGGGCGATCGAATGGAACGATTCGGAAGCAGTTGTTGTGCTTCACACCCGTGCGTGGGTCCGCCACGCTGAAGGTACCCTGCCCTGGCGACGTCGCGCCAGTGACCACGCCCGAAGGTTCGCCCCAGTTCAGGACGCCATACTGCTGGTACTGCGCCGCGTCGGCGGGGCCGCGCGGATCAGCAATCGAGAAACTGCCGTTGCCCGGTCGGCTCGCACCTGCGACTACACCGCATGGCTTTTCCCACTGGTTCACTCCAAGCACGCCGTTGTGCATGTCGGGCACGATCAGGTAGTCACGCAGGTGGCCATTCTCGACGGCCAGCTTGTTCAGGCTGCGCCAGTCGCTGCCGGCTTCAACGAATGCGAGCCGTACCCATGTTTTCCATTGCAACTGCGGAATGCGGTGCATCGGGCCGGCCGCGGGATCGCCCGGGAGCGGCATCCTCCCGAGTAGCGTTCCGACGCCTTGCAGCCTTTTCTGCTCGGGCTCGTACAGAGACGCCGGCACTTTTGCTACGTGGCGCGCGACCATGAGATATCGCTTACGGCTCTGAGCCATCCCGCGCTTTGCGATCCGACCGCAGTCGTGCGTTGTCTCGTTTACTGCATAGCCGTAGAACGCGAGCAACTGCTTGATCTGTTCGATCAAATGCCCCCCGCGCTGGGCAATCCGGGGCACGTTTTCAAAGACTATCAGCTCCACCGGATCGTCCTTCCATGCCTCGCACATGAGCCAGACGCAGCGCAGCGTCAGCTCGTTGAGCGCTTGGTACTTCGGCGTCTGTGCCTTGCTTTCCGGCAACAGCCCTGACGCCCCCTTGCAGGGCGATGAAATGAACACGCAATGCGGGTGCTCGTAACCGGCCGAGCGCCGGACGTCATCGGGTGTCGCCTCGCGCCAGCTAGGCGGCGGTTCCTTTTCGTGGTACGCGGTGTACTGCCCGCGCGTGAATAGGTCCATCACCGTGCACGGCGTTCCGACCAGCGCCTTGAAGTCTCGCGCAGCGGCGGGATCGTTGTCGACGCCGCCAATGCAGCGCCACTTTGCGGTGAGATTGCCCACATGCGAGACTGCTTTCGTAAAACCCTTCGCACCACCACCCAGGCCGCAACAGAATCCAAATACGTTGTATTCGCGGGTCAACGGGTCACGCTTCATTCTGCTTCTCCGGTTGATCGAATCGATAGCCAAGGCTTCCAAGCTCCTCCGCCAGCGCATTTTCAAGTTCACCTGAGCATTGGCTCTTGCGAAGCGGCCCCCAACTCGCGAACTCCTTGAGTTCGCTCGCCGACAAGAGGCGGAGCTTCCTCTGTAGCCTGAGGGCGTCGATCGTCATGTCGTGATCTCTGTTCGGGTAAAAAGCGGGGCGCTGTACGAGCCGCCCACCAAAGTCCGCCGTGCTATCCGAGGGCCACTACCTGCACGACGCTGAGAGCCTCATTGCAACGATCGGTCCGCATCTTCGTGACACCAGTCGCCGCAGTGGGATTCAGTATAGGTGCGTTTAACGCACCTAGCAACTGTCCCGCTCGAGTGAAATCTGTTATCCCGAATCCTCCCCAACAAGCGCCCCCGCTGACCCACCACCACTGGCCTCGCGCAAAGCGAGCATCCTGGTTCGAATGCCGATCGGGAACCTGGCCAGTTCAGCATCCGTATAGCTCGAGGGATCGCGCATTCCGTCCGGCAGTCGCGCCATCTCCGCGACCCGAGTCGTTTTCTCCTGAACGCGCGTCCGCCGGGCCTCGGCGATCTCGATTCCAAGGCTCGGTGTGAATGAATCGTCCGTGACTGCTCGCACCAGCGATCGGGCAAACGCGGGCACCCCCATGCGGATCGAGCCTTTGGCGATCGCGCCCGCGCATTCATCAAGGACCGCTTGCCGCTTGTCGTACGGGCACTTCGACAGCCACTTGTCCAAGCCCTTGCGCTCATCTCCATTCAGCACCGGGGGATAAATCAGCGGGGCGTCAAAAAGCGTTGGACCGCCATTCGGCGATTCAGCGTTCGGGTTTGAAGTTGATTTTGCTTTTTGCTGATTTTTATTCGAACTACTACTACCAGCCAGCTTGTCCTGACCAACACGCGTCGAGTTATCCACAGGGGCCTGTGGTAGTTGTAGTCTTTGAGTAGTATTTGTAAACGTAGTCTCTGTATACTCGAGATCGAGATTCTTCATTTCTGAGAGATTCAGATTCTGGATCTCTACAGCTGCAGACTCTTCACTTCTGAGAGATTGAGAACCTTCATTTCCCAGAAGTGAAGGGTCTTCATTTCTGGGAAATTGAGAATCTTGATTTCCCAGAGATTGAGATCCTTCATCTCTCAGAGATGGAGCTTCGTCAGGTCCTGGCACCGCCGCGCCCCCACTGGCTTTGCCTACGTGCGGTGCGGCGCCACGCGGACCCGCTACCATCGGATCAGCAGTATCGGCAACATCTATCGCGCGCCGAGACTCATAGCCAATCAACGCATCAAGCGCGGAGTCTATCAAGTCGTGATTTCGATAGTAATAAGTCAATCGAGCGACACGGTCGACTACACTGATATAGAACTTCCCCTGGAATTTGTCGCCTGATGCGTCGCGGTGCTCCGTCCGAGACTTATAACGGACGCCGATATTATCAAACGCCGTTCTGAATTCGGCCGCACTAAATCCGAGTTCTTCGTGCCAGCTTTCTCCCTCTTTATATGCAGCTTGCCCGTGCGCAGGCTCGAGATATTTATAGAAGCCATTTGGATAGCGCTCGAACCAGTAGTCGAGTTGCTGCATTAATATGCAGCCCGCAACCGTTTTTGCGAGCGGCATTATCTCCTTGACATAAGGAATCGAACTCCGCGTAATCTGCAAAATTCGGTTACGCATCGACCACCCCAGTCGCGGGAATGTGCCAAGCTGTCGCCGAGTGGGATCGACGTTCGAGGCGCCCGATATCCAGTTCGCCACCTTTACGCCGGTCGGCCTGGCCGTGCTCATCCCTCACTCGGAACGGTGCCGATGAACAATCGACGTTGCAGGTACATTGGCAGCAGTGGTCGGGATCAGGCTGGTCGTTGAACCATGTCCCGCTAGCTATAGCCCCATCTGACGTCAATCCATGCGACCTGCCCGCCTCGATTGCGAACGGCCATCGCCAATTGCGGCCGACAGCATGCGGTACCCAATGGACAGGCGCCGCCACTACCCGTTCATCTGCGGCCCCTGACCGCGATTTAGCGATAGATTCTCTTTTCACCGCGCGACCTCGTATTAATTGTCAGCCCCCACCGCTCAGGTGCGACGGCGCCTTGCACGCATGCGGGAAATGCGCGCAAACAACACGCCGCGACTCGGGATGAGCCGTCCGCGCGCGTGTTCCGAATACAACCGTGGAAGTCGAGCTCAGTTGCTCAGGGCGAGCTGCACGCCATCGACGCCCATGCCCACCTCACCATAGAGCTCGCGCATCTTCTGCTTGATGCTTTGCCCCTTCGTGCGCCCGACAAGCGCGTTTTGCAGCTCAATGTGCTCGTGGGCTGCTGCGGTCAGGCGGAAGGGCATCTTCTCGATACCGCTTTTCGAGATTCCTAAAGCAATCCGCGCGTTCTCCGACAGCGCCGACGAGTTGATGACCAACAAGTAATACTGAACGATGACGACCCTCTCTACGCCTGTCTCGAGGTCGACGACGGTTGCCGCACGCCGAGGGCCATCCGGCCTGATATCGCCACTCTTCTGAAGGGCAGCGACCGCGTGGGCGATCTGTGTCGACTGAAGATGGGGCAACGCGGCGCGAAGCGTGACGGTATGTTGTGCGACGAACGGGCTCATCGTGAAAACGGCGAGCACATCTCGCTGGACGGTTTTCGGGCGTGGCATGGCTTCCCTCATGCGTGGCAAAGCGGTCCGACCCGCGGCAAGACGGATTTCGGACTACTGATTGGTGGACGAAGAAACGTGGTTACAACATCCAGAATCGGCCAGGCGACATGCGGCAGGCGTGCGAGGACCCGACGTCAGAAAGACGTCACCTCGTACGACCGACGTGTGTTAGCCCGAGCCGCCCCGTGGAATCAGGCGCCGCCCGCGAACCTACAGTGAGGTTGTCCAGCCGCCAGCCGATGGCGACTCGTCGGGACAAAGAGATGGAATCGAGATTGCGCTCGCCCGGCGTCAAGCCGACCAAACGCGGACGGGACGCATCGGTGACTGTCATTCGACGACAGTCCCCGCGGCCCGATGGGTCGTGTGGTGATCATGATGGTCCTCGCAGCGCGCCTCCGAAGGCACGCTCAAGTTCTTCTGTGGGCCCGCGGCAAACGAGCTGACACAGACTTCAATTCAGTGTGCGTGAAGCATAGAACAAATCATATTTATCTTCAACGTTTTATCACCGGCGTAATCGGAAAACCATTTGTATTGAATTGCCATGCCATTCTCGATGTCGGATTTGCCATTTTTATCACGCGGATCCACTGCAGCGGCCGGAGGGTCGGCTACTGTCGCGCCAGGTTCGTCGACACTCTATTAAGTGACAGGCATGCTTTCCATGCATTCGTCTTCCCGAGCTCACTGCAAAAACGGTTTCAGCTCGGTGACACGATAGAGCGCGCTCCGTCGTCGGTTCTGGGAGGTGTCTTGGCGAAGAAGCGACCATCGATCGGCCGCTGGTCGGCACGGTTGCGCTTGGAACGCGGATGCAGATCCCCGGGAGCGCAGATACCCGGCTTTAGAAGACCATGGCGAGGGATGCGGCCGTTCCGGAACCGCCTTGTCGACCGTCAGAGCTGACGATCGAGGGGAAAAATCCCCATACGCGCGAGGACGCTTGCCGTCGTCCTCGCGCGCTAGCCCTATTGCGGGGTCGGCCGGCTAGCGCCCGATACCCCGCGCGGGGCGCATCCTGGGGTGACGCATCGCCGTCGGAAGCAACAGCTCGGCGATTTGGGATGAGCGCCTCCGGAGGCGCTCGGTGATCGTGGGCGAAACTATAGCACAGCGCCACCCCCCTCCAACACGCGCACATCCCTCATCCAGGTGCGTTACCGCGGGGTCGGTTGGTCGTCCTCCGACGGGTCCAGGCGCATTCCGGGATAGCGTGCTTGCGCCGCGCGACGAGCGCGAAGCCGGCCGATCTTGTCCATTGCACCCACGGGATCCGTCCAGTCGAACTCAATACTTTGCGCAATACTCGGCAACTTCTTCTCGACTCGCGTCAACAGCGCATTCACCTCTTTAACTTCTCGCGCGTCGCCGCGAATCGTCCTGACGAGACCATCCACCAGTTCCCGACGCTGCGCCATCAGTGACTCGACCAACTTCAACAGACGCTCCACACTGTTGTGATTCACGATTCGTTTATCACGGGTATTCGTCGGTCGAGGAATTTGTTTGACTAGATCCCGTTGATCCCGCAGTTCCCGCGGGAGGTATCCCCCTTCCTGGCGTCCACTCGTCGAGTCTTGCCTATTCGTCACCCACTTAACCATGACCGGACGCTTGGCCGATTGGCCGCGGGATTTCGACTTTCGGACATAGTTAAATCGCACAGAAATCTTACCTGCGCGACTGGGAATTGCTCTATGTATTTGCAGGTTCACCATCCGAATGGCGTGATCAATCGCTTCGATCGCGCTGATCTTCCTCCCCACCCACTGTATCGCCTCTGTCTCAAGCGCTAGTTCGCGCTCTGGTAATTCCTTGGGAGCGTTCATCGCTTTCGCGATGCGTGTCTTCACCTCGTCACGGTCATCCATGACATATCCCTCGCGCTTGTTGAATACGGTCGCCCGCGCAATTGCTGGGCAGCATCGTCCTTAGTCGAATCCTTTTCCCGCGGCGCCTCTTCATCTGATGGAGGGCGCTCCTTTCTCCCGATGCCGCCCAGCTGATACAGGCTGCTCCTCGCGGGGAGCCCGGGCCGGTCCCGCAACGTGGGACCGGCCCGGGCGGGCGGCCTGCTCGCCTGCTGCGCTTGCCCTGCGATGCGCTCGCGCCCCGCGCGTCCGCGCAGGGCCACGCCCCTTCGCAAACCGCCGACCTGGTTCCGTGCCTGAGCGCTGAACGATGCGCGCTTGCCCGCCGCCGCCGATGTTTGTAACGCCGTTTCCGATACCGTGTTAGCCGCGTTAGGACCGACGCCGCGAGCCGCGGGCGCCGACCGGAGGTCGGCGCCCGCGGCGAAGCGGTTCCTGAGTTGCACAACCCCTCCCGTATCGCAATGCAATGCGATACACATTCACGTCGGCGGGGTCCTTAACGCCCAGAATAGCGGTTTTTTAGCCGCAATATGCTTCGCTTTCTGATTTCTTTTTTCCCCGTGAGGATCGCTAATTTCTGCAACACAAGCATTTGTGTCCCACAACACACCGCTTTCATTTCCGATATGCAACGCGCACCCGTATCCTTTGTGTAACGGTGACGCCGACCCGGCGTTTTCCCGGTACCTGTTGTGTTACACAATCCAACGCTTAGGAGCACACATGGATCTCGTCGTTGCACTTGACATCGGTCACAGCACGAACAAATGTCTCGCCGTCCGCGTCGATTCGCCCACCGAACGTACGAGGGCCTTCTTCCCGACGTGCGTTGCACCAGCCGTCGAGATCAGCGACGCCGCCACCCGCGAACGGGCACTGCGCGAGACTGTTGAGGTCGCTGGCCAACGATTCTTCTTCGGCCAAACTGCGCGCAAGCAGTCCGGCGCCAAGGATTTTTTCGGCCTCAACTCGGACTGGGTGTTTGATCCGATGCACGATGCACTGCTGCTCGGCGGCCTCCAGACGATGCTTTCGAATTTTCCTGAGCGGCCGTCACGCCTCTTCGTGGTTCTCGGCCTCCCCGCCGAGAACTACGACACCCACAAGGCGGAGTTTTCGGCGCGCGCAGCCTCGCTCATCACCCGGTACCTTGGTAACACCTCTACCCAGGTCCAGGTTCGCATCCAGTCGCAGCCCCACGGCGTGCTCTCGAATCTGATCTTCATGCAGGATGGCAACATTCAGCAGACGCGGGACATTGATAACGAGCTATGGGGCATCCTCGATCTCGGACATTTCTCCGCCGACTACCTGATGTTCGACGAGGGTGACATGATCCAAAGCGCGTTCGGGTCCGCCGACGGCGTGCACAAGGTTTATCAGAAGGTTTCGCAATTGCTCGAGGCGAAATCGTTGCCCAAAGATCTTCGCACGCTCGAGCAAGCAATTCGTTTGCGCACGGTGAAGCACTACGGCAACGACATCAATGTTGGGGCGGACGTCGACGCGATCGTCGTACCGTTCGCCGACTCGCTGATTGATGAAACGCGGAATCGGTTCGGCCGGAACATCGGGAAGATGAATGGCATCATCTTGGCGGGTGGCGGTGCCGACCTGATCTTCGACCGATTCCAGAAAGCCTTTCCGAACGCGATCAAGCCCGATAATCCGCAGTTCTCGGTCGCTGAGGGCTTTACGCGCTTTGGTCTCTATCTCGCACGCAACGCCCAGTGAGGTGGTTATGGGACGGGCACGAAATCCCACATGGCAAGACAAAAGACGCGTGGACCTCGAAGTCACCTTCGGGAGTGATCCTCAAGTCCTCGTTTTCCTGCACACGACCGACCTGAATGTGTCGCGCCTAATCAAGAACTTGCTCTTTGAGTACATCACCAAGACCGGTGACGTAGCGGCCAGTATTGAGTACTGTCAGCACTTTCGGCGGCAAGCTCTCCTTGCAGCAGCGTCTGCGACTCCTGTGGGCCTTCACGGCACGTCCTCGCACGTCGCCCCTGTGGCAATTTCGCACGGTTCTGCGGCTGCGCTGTCCGCACCGGTCCTCTCGCCCCAGGCGCCGGCATCACCACCACCTCCGCTGGGGCTTCCACCGGCCCCTGTCCCGCTGCCAGTGGACAGCCGCTCGCCCGACATGGAGGCCGCCCCCGATCCCCCGCAACCAGACCCTCCGCAGCAATACACCGGGCGCAACGCCAGCATGGTGCGCCACTTGCTGAACAACTCCTAAGTGAGGACACCATCAATGGCGGAACGACAACTCGACCGTGCAACCAGCGAGTGGCAGGAATGGATCACCGGGTCCGACCTTTCAGACGGCGGCCCTCGAATTTTTCCCTCTACCGCTGCCGCACTCGCGAACCTTCGACCAGGGCTCACCGCCGAGGACCTTTGGCTCGGCGCAACCGGACGCGCCTCGCTCGTCGCCACGTCCTTCGGTCCGATCGACGAGCCGTGGTTCGCACCGGCGAACGCCGCCCTCGCCCAGCAGACTCGCTCCGCCTATACGTCGACCGCGTATCAGTCGGACGTCTATCCGTGGGCTGCCGCAGATGTCGATGGTCTGACTCTCGACGGGGCAACCGTGGCTCTAATTCGCAAAGCCACGCCGCAACAACACCAGCAAGCGTTATCAGGCGTGGTGCCCGAGGCCTATGCGGCAGAAGCCCAATGGATCCTGTTTTGCTGCGGTCCGGACGTCCGCCGGGCGGTCTATTGGAGTTACTACGTCGGTCCCGCCGGCGCCATCGAGTATCCGGCCCCGCTGTGGATCCAGCCGGACACGGCCCACCAGACCAAGCTCGTTGCGCGGGCCCGCCTCTTTCGCCTGGCCGTGCTGCTCGACTTTGTTCCGAAGGGGGCGCCTGTGGACCTCGCATGTTCCGCCTGGCTATTGGCTTCCCGGGCCGCGCGGCGCGCCGACTCTCTCCTGCGCGAAGCAGAGCTCGCCGCAGCATCCTTCATCTCTTCGGAGAACTCCCCGACAGCTATGACAGGTGTCCGAGCTCATATGGCCGACCCGAGTAGCGATGTCGACTATGCCGCGGTGTTCACGGAACTCGCGCCATTGATTCCGCCGTCCACGAACCTCTCGGCCCTGCTTTCTCGCCACAGCCGCGTGGTACCGCCCAGGTTGTCGCTCGCAGAGACCGCCGGCGCGGATCTTGCGCTGCGGCGGATCACGGAGCAACGCAATCAGGTGTCTGGCGAAGCGTCACCGCGCCTTCGACTTCGCAGTTCGGGAGATGACACTGCCCTCGCGAGTGGAGAGATCGCGCAGGGCGCCAACTCTGAAGGCGCGTTCTTTGGGTGGTGGGACACCGTATGACACGCCCTCCAGCAACGGCTTCCGGCGCGCCGCAGGCATTTCCCAGGGCAATGCATTCGGCATCGGCTCCACCGTGCCGTCATCCCATCGTCCTCGAGGAGATTCTCATGAAATCGCCGCAAGTTATGGCCGCCACGGCAATCGCAGAAGGTGAAAAAGCAGGCTACAGCGACCTTATGGTTTTGAGCTCCGCCGCCGGTTTCTACGTAGGAACCACCTACACCGGGCCCGACGGGTTCGAGGAACCTGGCTCACGCGACAGCGACTATTTTCGGTCGGAAGAGGAGGCCGAACGCCACCTCAGCATGATCCAATTGCGAATCGTCCCGACCCGTCTGAAGGCCTAATGGGTTCCCCAACTTATTTTGAGAGGAGACGTCATGGCGACCGAACAGGAAATCAGCGTACTCAAGCGAGAATGGCTCGAGGATCCGCACTGGGACCTCGAGTCGACGGATGGCTTCGCGGATCATGTTGACGAACTCAAGGCTTTCCGACTCGCGCAACAGCAGCGATGGCGGGAGCAGCATACCGAGCGAATGTTGACGAAGGCTAGCGAGCTCGGCGTTCCGGGCAACGTCAAGTTGGCCGAATACGTCGTCCTTCTCGAACGTCGAGTTGCCAAGTTGGAAGAGTCGCTCCCGGGAAACTGAAAACTAGCATATGACGTCAGATTGATTGACTCGGTTGTGGAGCCGCGTCGGCTCGCGCAACGGCGGACGCTGCTCTCGCAACGAAACACCGAGTTCCCTGATCTCAGCTCAGCCCTGCATGCCAATGCGCATCGGGGCTTTTTTTATTTTTTCCTCTCCGGACACCGCCTCGGCCTACCACCAGGACGTCATCGCACTAGCGATTACACCCCCCTTTTTCGAACGAGTCTCTTCAAGTTCCGGCTTGCATCTCCTCTGGCTATGTCAACCGCTCTCTCAGGAGGGCACCTTTAGGAGATCGCAATGGACCTGCTTCAACTGATTGAATTCTTCCGGGAGATTCATCACCTCGGGTTTTTCTGCGGCCTGTTGATTGCCGCGACCATTTTCATGCCGTGGTTCATGATGCTGCATCCCATGACCGGCATGGAGTCGTTTGGTGGTTTGGCAGCCTTGGGAATGGGCGTCGCGCTGGATACCGCGTCACCGTCCGACGATGCAGTGCTGCTCATCGGAGTTCTGTGTGCAATATGCGCGCTGGTCTTCGCGGTCAAGGTGGTCGTGATCCTTGCTTCGTCGGATCGACTGCTGCGCGAGGATCTGGCGTCATCGTTAGCGCAAGTTGCCAGTTCGCTTCCTGCGGGAAATGACAGCACCTTTCGACACCCGTCGCGCCTGGGCGAACCGCAGCTGCACCAGCCCCCGCGCGCTCGCTCGATCCCTGTCGACAACGTCGATCTTCCGATGAAGCGCCGATCCCTCGGAATGTCGCGCGGTCGCCTCCATGCGCTGATGCAACGATTCGCACGACGCTGATTTCTCGGCGCCTCCTCTGACCTTACAAAGCCTCAATCGCAGTTCGATCGAGGCTTTTTCTTTCCGTCGGCGTGGATCCGACCTGTCCTGTGGTCGCCCGCACACCGACGGATGGTAGCCATATATGGGAGAAACACGCGATGCCTCGCTCCAATACAGTGGCCCCACCGAGCGCAGAGCGCCGTTGGGCGCCGCCATCGGTCACGCAGCAACAAATCGACCAGCCTATCGCCGCAAACCATCTCACCGACAAGACTCACTACGCGCGCAGGATCGGCTACTCGGGCCGACGCCGCGTGCTGATCCTCGACGGGAAGGTGATCTCTCACCGAGGGATGTGCTGGTTTGTGTTCTGTGAGATGTGTCGACGTCAGCTTGCCAACACGCGCCGACTCGCTTTCGGTGACGCGCCCCCATCAGAAGCTACCTCTGAGTCAACGCCTCAGACGATCGCTCCTCGCGCAGGGGCCAGCCATTCGGCGCCGTCCGAAACCCCTAGCTGATCGCTATAGCCCCTTGCCTCGATGCCGGGGCTTTTTCTTTGTGTAGAGGGAAGTGCGGTACTGCACGCGGCCCCTGCACGCTCAAGGCCGGCGCAGGATTTTCCGGGTGATCACTACGCCGCCGATCACACACACCGCGATCAGAATCGTCGCCTGCAGGCTGTGGCCGCGCGTCGCCGCTCCCAGGACGCGATAGACCGCGCCTCGAACCAAGGTATCGAGGACGATATCCACTATCGAGTGGTGGTAGGAGAAGAGAACGAGACCGTTCATCGGATAGCCTCCGGTGCTGGAGAAAGAGTCCTCTGATACTACGGCCTGCATCCGCTTATGCGGAAATTGCGCACGAGCTGACGGTGCGCGGGCCCACTCGCATTGTTGCGCAACAGCCTCAACGCGCGCTCGCTACTCCGGGTCCACCGCTCCCGCATGCGTGAAATCCTCACGGACCTCTCGTGCGTCGGCACCTGCCGGTACGCTCGGTGCCGGCCTATTGATCGCCGCTTTCGTGGTAGCAAAGGAATGCCGCATCCAGTTTGGAGTTGCCTGTCTCACACGCTCGCGCAAGTGGGTTTCGGACGCCGGTACGAATTCCAAAGCGCGATCGAGCAGCGTCCGAAGCGCCTGGTACATCCCCGTCTCGGACAAAGGTCGTGCGTCCGGCCCGGACTCGAGTGGCACGAGGGGCAGAGTCTCCCCCCTCTCAGGCAACTCAGGTAATTGCATGAAGCGGCGGAATCGCACCAGCGCCTCGATCGCCCCTTCGCCGACCGGAAGCAGCACCGGGCTGCCCGATCGATTAGGAACACTGAGCATCCATTGATCTCCCCCATCGATGTACTGCAACTGGAGGTCGCTCATGCGCGCGCCACACGCTTGTGCTCGTTTCAGATCGGTGTGCAAGAGCAGGTGGAATATCCAGCGATTTCGCTCGAACTTCCACCTCGCTGCGCCGCGGTTCCACCGTATGCCTTCGCCAACGCGTCGGATCGCGTCGGTCAGGATCTGCAGCTGCCGATCATCGAAATAGCGGTCGGCGCGCGCTGGCGGCGCATCCACCTCCGGTAGGTCGATCCCCCCCAGCATCGGGTCCGACTCGATGTAGCCGCGTTCCTTCGCGTACTTGAAGAAAATCGCAATGACGGAGATTGCATGCTTCAACGAGCCGCCGTTCATGCAGCCGGTGAACGGTTTCCAGGTTGGCGAGCTCCGAGGACGACGCGGCCCGATCAGATCCTCAGGCGGCCGCAGCAAAAACTCGACATATCGCTGGCGATGCTCGACCGTGAATGCGCGTAGCGTTACACCTTCGCGTGCCATAAACAGCCGCAAACGCGAGATCTCGCGGCGATAGATGCGAGCGGTGTGGGGCCGCTTTTGGAAGCGGGCAACCCAGCCGTTCATTACTGCGTCGTCGTTCGCCGCCTGATTACCGACTACCGCGTGTTGATCGGTCGGCACTCCGGCACCTGCGCGAAAGGTGTCCTCAAGCCGCGCATTCAAAATCGGCTCCGCGCAATGCGTTGATTGCTCTGGTGTATTCAGCCTCCGACGCGAACTGTTCGCGCGGCACATCCACCTGGCCGAGCGGCACCTGTTCGAGCCCCTCCTGCCCGCGGGCATATGGCCGGTCATGGCCCGTGAGAATGCGTCGATCCTCAAGCACGATACGAACGAATCCGTCGATCTCGTCCGACGCCGTGCCGGCCATTCCTGCGAACTCGTGCGCCGCGTCCGCCGGGAACCGCACGAAGAACTTGATGCCGCCTTTACCACCCTTCTCATTCCAGGTACGCGCCGCGATTGTCACTCGAGGGATCGCGAACCCCGCCGCTTCGAGGTGTATAGCGAGTGTCTCCCATGTGTATTGGGGATCCTCCGCCGACAAGCGGTTCAGGACGGCGTGAATTTTGAGCTCGGCGTCGACAAGTGTCTCGTCAGCGATTACGTAACGAATGTCGTCCGGTCGGTCATTGACCGTCGGCAGGATGACTAGGGTCTGCGGCATTCTTCTTTTTCTCCTGAACCGACCTTTCGATGAACGCCCGCGCGCCTACGGCAAGTTGAAACGATGCGCGTCGAGCTCCATGCTTCACGATCTTTCCGCCAACCCTCGGGCTGTTGAATACGGGATTTTTGTACGGTACGGCCCGAAGGTTCCCGAGGCCGCGCCAACTGAACACGTTTTCGTCCCGGAGGGTCTCAAGGATGTGATCTCGAAGGTCGTTGAGCACGGCCTCGACCCTGTTGACAGGCAACCCGTGCTTCTGCGCGAGTTGTTGTGCGAGTTCGCGCTTCCTCACGCCGTATGCCCCCGGCGCAAGTCGTTCCCGTCCGCGATTTGGTTCAGCAACAGGATTTCGTCAAAATCGCCCCGCTGGAATGCCTGGATGACCACGAGGTCAAAGTCCTCCGGCTTGCCCTCAAGCGGTGGCAACTCGACCTTCTCGTCACTCGGTGCGAAGCAGCATTCGATGTCGGCGACACTTCCGATAAACACCTCGCCCGTCGCGAGCAGCACACGACATGCCTCGGTCTCACTACTCAGCGCGACCAACACCGCGCGAGTGTCCGCTGGCGACTCCAGCACACTCGTCGTGTTGTACAGCACGCGTCCAAGCTCCAGTTCCATGCTCTAGCTCCCAGGCACCAGTCTCTCAAGCGTATCGTGGCACCGTCGATTTCAGAAATGGTTCAGCTGTCGGCATCGGCGGATCGACCTCCCCCCGTCATCCGCTGCGCCACCTAGCCCTGTGGTCTCTGCTGGTTCATCTGCTGTTCATACGCCTCGGCTCGTCCACGCTGGCGCGCTGCCTCTTCGCTCGCCTGAGCGAGCCGCCCACGAAGCGAGTCAACCATTCCCTGTAACACTCGCATTTCGTCACGGGTTCGCTTTTCCGATTCTTCGGCCCGCATTCGTGCCGTGATCGCTCCGTCCTGTTGCAACATCGCAGCCTTGCGCGCGCTGTCCAGCGAAGCCGAGGCGTTCCTCAAAGTTTCAACTTCCTTGCTGTGCGCGTCGGTTGCCCTTGCTAGCTCCTCCCGGCTCTGCCGAACTGCCGCCTCGGCCGCCGCGACCTTGGCCCGCAACATCGCGATCGTCTCAACCTGCTCTGCCTCGCGCTTACGGGCGGCCTCCATTTCTGCAAGTGCTAGATCGCGCGCAGATTGTGCACTGACCAACGCCACCCGCGATTCCTCGACCGTCCGTTCCATTTGCGCGAGTTGCTGGGCTAGTTCTGCGCGCTCCTGATCAAGGTGCCGCGCGGCCACATCCTTGGCATGTACAAACAGGCGGTTCAACATTTCAACGGCCAGTGTCGCATCGGCAGGTGCCATAGCATCTGTGCGCCACGCCGACTCGAGCAGTATTTGAAAGGTCTTGTCTTCCCACGCCCTTACTGCCCGCTGGATGGTCGTGAGCGATGGATTCTTACCGGGCAACCGCTCTCGCACCAGCCGATGAACCTCGGTGACCCGCGGAATCACGCGGCTCGCCGCCATTTCTTCGCATATCTGGAAGGCCAATTGCACCGTCGCCCCTCCGTCGGGACGGGTGGATTCCGGGCGCACGCTTCGATCTGCAACAGCGGTCATGATCAACTCCGTGGAACAATTTCGTGACTAGCACCACGCCCGGGGTTCCTTAACTGGCAAGGCATTAGGCGCTTCCAGGCGTGAAACATCTTGGATTTTCCACGCTCGGGGTGGCCCACTCGGTGGGACCGACATCCATGGGGCCGTTCCGGCGTGATTTCCTACCAAACGATATGATTTGTATCATAAATCGTAGGGTTACTATGATAGCAATTCTCGGCTTGAGGCGCCGGGAGTTTCTGGATTCGGTCGACTGGGCGGTATCGTCATGTTGGTAGATTCGCCATCACATTTGGAGATCGAGCATGCAGACCGTATCGCTTTTGGACCTCGAGAACGCGATCAATTATTGGAGAGAGAGGGAGCCTTCGACGGGAGATGAGTGCGCGCTTTCGCCCTCGGTGAACGCCCTGGCCGAGGTCTATGCGGCACTGATCACGGAACGCGGCGAGAGGGTACCGCTCAGCCACCTGCATCCGGCTGCCTGTCGAGCGATCCAACTTTGGCGAGCCGCGTTCGCCGCAAACGTCGCGAACTAGTCAACCGGGGGGGCACCGGTACCGCAAATCGCTGGTCGGGTAGGCGAGCCGAAGCTACTGACGAAAGAGCCGCCCATTTAGTAGTCACGCAGATAGGTCACGCACAACCCGCACCTGCGCTAGCCGGAAATCTATCCACTACACAATACGTCCCGGTGCGGGTCCTACTCGTGGATAGCTACCGATGGGTTACACAATCGGTTGCGGGGCGCCAAGGGAACCCGTCGTGGCTGCACGCCGGGACATCCCGCCCCCCCAGGTCGAGCCGTGCAGTCGCTTTCCCCTGCAACCGTGGCCTCGGGTTCACGCGCTGGGGGTGACCCCAACGCTCGGTCGAACGTCAACTAACGCGCTCGGCCTAGTCACCGCCTTGGATTTCCCGCATGCGGGACCCTCCAAAATTCTATGCTCGGCAACTCGTCCTTCCTGAATCACTCCTGGCCCGGTTCTTTTCGGAAGGGCTGCCAACTTCGCCTATACCAGGCGCCGGCCTGGCGCGCGTCAGACATGCGCCATGGCCCGGCGGAGGTGGAGGCAAGCCGCTCGACCGATTATCCGCGTCGCCAACACGTCATGACCCAGCGGGAGCAATTGAGGGCGTGTACGGCCGGCCGTATCGCCGGCCGAACTCTGTAGTCGAACGTGGTAGCCGTCGACAGGAGGAATCCCTATTAGTGACGCGCGGCCGGTTGATCTTGCCCGCGTCACATCACTTTGGGTCGCGCAAGTGGAGAGTTGAATCGCGCCCTCGCGCACCGGGCATGCGCGGCTGCCCGCCCATGCCGAATAGGATCGTCACACGGTCAGTAGACATACACCGAGGTTCGGTGGCCCGTCTTGCTCCCGGGAATCGCGGATCAGCGCCGGGATTCGCCCGGTCGCCGGCGACCCGAGTCGGGCCCTGCAGTCGCAGTCGGATTGCCCTACATCTCGGTATCGACCAGAGGCGATGGGTTAGGCGCCCGCGGTGTCGTGCAGCCCTCCTATCGAGCGCCGAGATGCTGCGCTGGAGGCGCCGGCTCCGGTGGCCAGCGGTCACCACACCAACTCCCCGATGGGAACAGCGGGTAGGAGCCGCTACCCCGTCTACGGCAGTCCTGACGGAGAGCCCGACATAGGCTCCGTGACCACCGCGCGCAACGCAGACGAGATTTCCAGAGAGGGGGGCCCTGTCTCCATACTATCGTCGGCTCCGGGTCTAGCCAATTCAGGCCCCTGCAAGGGCTATCGATGAAGACTGCTGCCCCCAATGCGGCAGCCACTCTAGGTCAGTCATTCGTTAGTCACGCGGCATTCAGGCGTAGGAGGGTGGCGCGAGCCGACACCGTCTCGAGGCGGCATTATCGTGGGCGGGGTAGCCCAGAATGCGGCGATCACGGTGCATCGCCTGCCAGTGGGCCAGCCACCCGGAGTGTCCCTAGTATGGACACATACCGGGGCCGTAGGTGCCAAACCAGACCGCTTATGAGTGCCCCTACTAGGGACACTCGGCCGGTAACCGCTGCCCCTCACCATGCGACCCGCACCAGAAATCGAGGCAGCGCCGCTACGACGCCCCGAACAGCGGGTATCTGCCATCGCGAGCCCCCTGGCGAGTGTTCCTACTAGGGACACTCGCCAGGGAAGCGCCGCCCCTCCTAGCGATCAGGCGAAAAAAAAGCCCGCTGATGCGGGCCACTTGAGCTTGTTTCGGTTAATCGGGAGTCGCGCTGAAGAGCTCGTTGATCAGCATCCGGATTCGCGTCTCCTGCGCCTCGGAAAGGACACCCGATTTGATTTTTACCGTCAAACTGTTGACGTCCTTCGTGATGCTGCCGGCTTGTGCCTTTCCCGAAAAAAACTTCTCGATTCGCCGT
The DNA here is from genome assembly GCF_013822785.1 of Burkholderia sp. MBR-1. Classification (NCBI taxonomy): domain Bacteria; kingdom Pseudomonadati; phylum Pseudomonadota; class Betaproteobacteria; order Burkholderiales; family Burkholderiaceae; genus Burkholderia; species Burkholderia sp. MBR-1. The sequence goes on along the minus strand of NZ_CP053612.1, from coordinate 19,482 downwards.
TCTCGAGCCGATGAGCTGGTCTCGTTTCGCGTCGCCATTGCGATAACCGCGGACGCGAACTTCCCCTGATCCAGGCTGCCGCTTAACACGGATGGCCAAAGCTCGCGCGCTGCTTTCTCTCCCTTCTCCCCATGCTTTTTAAGCGCCGCGACGATCTGCTCTGCGGCGTTGCTGGCGAGCGCACGCGGCTGGAGATCCAGGTCGCGCCGAATGAATTCGGGTAGCTTGTCGAACGCGAGGAATTTATAGAGGCCCGACCGCGAGAAACCCAACGCTTCGGCCAACCGTGTGCGGTTGGGAAACTCGGCCTCGGCCCGCCGGATCGAAAGCGCGATCTCGTAGTCCGCCAGATCTTCTCGATCGACGTTCTCGACCAGCGCAAGCACGATCATGTCCTGGTCCGAGCACTCGATCACGACCGCCTTAATGGTCTCCTTGCCGATCATCTTGTGCACGCGCCAACGCCGCTCGCCAGCCACGATCTGATAGCCGGACTCAGCACGTCGAACGACGATCGGCTGAATCAACCCTACCTCGCGAATCGACTCTCCCAATTCCGAAAGCTTCGCCTCGTTGAAGACCCGTCGGGGCTGCCACGGATTCGGAGAAATCTCTGCGACCGGAATCTCCGACGACTTTCCTTCGGCCTCGAGCTCCTGCACCCGAAGCTGAGCCGCCGCCAGCGCCCCTGCCATCCCAGGGGCAGTCTCAGTGCGGCTAGCCCGCCGCGCCGGATCCGGTGTCCGATCCGCGGTCGACCGGATCCCAGCCGTCTTTGCGAGCAGTTGATCGCGAATGTTGTTGGTCATTGTGCAGCCTTCCATTGATTGATGAACATCTCGTCAACCCACTTGCAATAATCCATTAGCGGTTGCTTCACGCGCTGGAGTGACTTGCTTTGAGCGTGCGTGCTGTTGATATCGAACACCGTGGTAAAGGCGAGTGCCCCGGAACTCATCACCGAGCTAGCCGGGATTTCGAACGGGTCAAGCCACTCCCGATATGCACCTTGCGCCCAGGTCCGCACCACAGGGGCTGACGACGTCGTTCCGTAGTTCACCCGGGTGAGTAGCAGCGAGATAAAGTCGTACGCCTTGTCAGCCTCGTATTTCAAGAACGACTTCGCAATGTCCGAGAAGATCCGCCAGAACGAAAGGGAGCTGAAGAAATCGAGGTTCTCAGGTACCATCGGCATGACCATCGCATCCGCAGCCAATAGCGCGTTGAGATTCAGGTACGACAACGATGGCGAGGTGTCCAGGATGATGTAATCGTAGTGCTTTCGCAGCGGTGCGAGCCCTTGCCTCAAGACCTGCCAAAACTTGAACCCCGGGACTTTCATTTGCATCGCCGGCAAATGGTAGTCAGCCTCAACGAGTTCGGTATGCGCAGGAATAAGGTCCAGGCCATCCCAATAAGTCGACTGCACCTTCGACGCCAGCCCACCTTCCAAGTTTTGATCGTAGACGAACGGCAGGACAGTATCGCCGGGAGAGACTTCCTTTTCCGAATACAGACCACATAGCTCCGAGAGTGATGCCTGCGGATCCAAGTCGACCACAAGCACCTTCCGTCCCCGCAACGACAACCCTTGTGCGAGACACATCGTTGTCGTCGTCTTCGCCGATCCTCCCTTCAGCTGCGCCGTAACAATAACCTTCCCCTCGAAATCGCTCGGACCAGCGACAAGAGGTGTCTGGAAGATGTTGCCGACCTTCTGCACCCAGGTCCGAGCTTCGGCGAGCGTGAAAAGGCGACTACGACTGCGCCCCGTCCCACTTGTTTCGCCAGCAGGCAAGATGCCATCGCCCTTCGTAGCGAGATATTGCACCTGCTGGCGGCTCAGACTACAGAGTTCCGCGACCTCCCCGGTTGTAAAAAGCGGCGCCGCCTTCCGTGGCCGCGGTGCGAGAATCTGATCACGCAGCTCATCCGCGTAATCTGTGAGCACATCTGCAAAATCGCTGATTCTCTGGAGGGTGACGGTTCGATCTATTGGCTTGGGTTGGCTGACGCTGGCCATTTCTGAGTTTTCCACGAAAAAATTGACTAAACGAAGAATACAGGAAAACGCAGAAATGGACTCGTGTTTTGGGTCGTCACATGAACTCCCGCTGCTAACCTGTTGTTTTTTCGACCTTGGTTCACGCCCGGCACAGTAGATGACAAAAAAGGGATGCGTACAAAATCTCTCACCTCATTACTCGCGCGCGATATTCCTGAGATCAAAGATGGACAGAAGGTGAGAGATTCTGTACTCGAAATCTTGTTCACCGGTGAACGCTTGATGAGCGTAGGCCTACGGGATTGTAGCGCCACCCGATTAATATTACGTTTAGCTTTCTGCGCCAGGGCTTTTCCGTCTCAAAGGTGAGAGTTTTTGTACCGGGGCTGCCTGGCGGAGGCGTTGCCAGAAGAATAGGGTACAAAATCTCTCACCTAAACATCCCTATTCCTGCCGCTATCGCGGCGCAACACTAGCTGCCCCGGGGGGAAGTGGCGGCGCCCAACCATAAGCACCGTCGCGACGTCCGACCTGGCTGCGCCGTCGCGGTGTAAGTGCGTTGTCGTTTACAAAAAAACGAACTAACCAACCAACGAAGGACAGGCTGACTCTTAAAAATCAATAACTTAAGCCAGAAAGGTGAGAGCTGCTGTCCCAAAGGTGAGACGTTTTGTCCCTCAAAGGTGAGCTTTATTGTTGCCGGATGGGAGATTCGGCTCTGCTGAAGGTGAGGGTTGGCGCGGAAAGGTGAGACATATTGGGCACTTACCTGTGGATAATCCGCCAAACTCGCTACCGACGTGCTTTCGACGGCGTAGATCTCCCCAAAAGGTGAGATCTTGTGTACCTCGGGTGAGAGATCGTGTACCCATCGTCTCGGCTGAGCCACGGGGTGAGACGTGAAACATTGACTTCTCACCTTCGTGTGCTAAAGTCTGGCGAAATACAAATCGGGTATGGCCTTATTTTTTTCTCAAGGGCGAGGTATGGATATCAGCGTCGATCGAAGGGTAACCCCGCTTCAATACGCGCTTGATCTTTTTGTCGGTGTGGCGCCGGAACGGACCCAGATCGATGCCGTCCTCTCCGACAAGGACATCGGTTACCAAAAGAATAAGGTCTTCGCCCGGATCATCGGCTTGGGCCTATCGGCGCGTCGCTTTGTGGACGCTGCGTACTTCATCGTGGCTCAGGAACCAGAGGTGCAGGAAGCCTACGATGTGTCGCTCAGCTTCTTCAAGTGGTTGATGCGGTACGACAGCAAGAACAAGAAACACTTTTCGAGTGTCATTCGCAGTGTCAAGTCGTCAATGCTCGAGGTGACGCGCGCACCGGTGGTGTCGGTCGATCCGAAGGGCCGGATGCTCGATAGCGCTCAAGCAGACGCCGACGATGGGGACGAGCGCGACTTCGACGCGGGTGGAGGCACCGAGGCTGTTCTCGACGAGGATGGAGATTGGCTGGAACTGATCGGCCGCGTCAGCGTGCGAAACGGACGCATCCTGTTTAGGGTTCCAGTTGAACTCCAACGCCTGATCAAAGATCCTGAGAACTCGTACTGGACGAGCTTGCTGATCACCTCCAAATTCAGCCTCATCTATGCTCGGGCCATCTACGATCACCTGATACCGTCAGTGTCGACCCCGCTCACCGAATGGCTCCCGCTGGACCTGGTTCGAAACCTGCCTGGAAAGTCCTGGGCGAACCACGCGGAGTTCAAGTACTTCAAGCGTGATTACCTCGACCCCGCGGTCAAGCAGATCAACGATCTCTCGGACATTGAGCTTTCGTATGAGACGCGGGCGGGCACGCCGGGATCGCGCAAACGCGATCAGATTCGATTTCGGCTCAAGCAGAAGGAGACCGCTGGCGCGTCGAAGGCGGATATGCTCAATTCGGTCGCGCTGTTCCACACGCTGCAGAACGAGTTTGCCTTGTCTGAAAAAGACTTCGGGGCCATTGCCCAGAACCGAGAGGTTTGGACGGACGAGCGTATCCAACAGGCAATCGATTACACGCGATGGCGAATTCGATCGGGCGACAAAATCAGGCGCGCTTCTGCGTATCTGATGAAGGCGCTCGCCGACAACTACCGAATGTCGGAGGCCGATCAACAGGTAGAGTTGATCCAGGCTCGACTAAATGAAGCAGCCACGACGCAAAGTTCGACCAGATCGGCGGCGCAAAAGGCCGTCGCAGAAAGCGTTGCGGCCGCCGATGCTGCCGCGGACCGCCGCCTGAGCGAAGAGAGCCGCATTGCCCGGGAGTATTTTGCCGGTGCCGATCCGAAGATCCGCGAGGAACTCGTGCGTAAATTCGTTTCGACGAGCACCATCGGTCTTCGGACGATTGAGCGTCAGGGGCTGAAGCCCACGGACGTGACTCCGGCCAATATCATGGTTCAGGCAACAGTCGCGTCGACGTTCGCCGCGTTTGTCGCCGGCGAGTTGAGAAAAGCAGCTCGCACACGCAGTTCTAGCTAAACCCACGCCGCAGCGCCGGCCACGTCCGGCGTGTTCCGGCACCATCAACGCCTGCCCTGGTCGTCACTTGATCCGCAGGGCCGTCTCAGCCGTCGTCACCACCTGCCTGCGTACGGGCCATATGCCCTGCACGCGGCCCCTCCTGGCGCGTCTCCCCGCAACAGGGAATGGCCGGCGCGCTGGATATTCCCTTCCGGTCGGACATCGACATCTCCGAACACACTGAACTTAGGCGATACGTTACCTAACGTCCTGCCTGACTAAAATTCGGATCAAGCAGTCTAGTTTTCGGATCAAGGTGACTCAAATATGGTACAGTTAATTCGACTACACCCTGAGATGGAGCCCACCATGGGAATCGACGACAACCTAGCGCTCACTGCGCTTTTTCCGGCAACGCTGCGCCGGAAACTGCTGGCGCGATTGTTTCTGTCGCCCGGCTCCGAGTATCACGCGAGCGGCCTGGCGCGCGAGCTTCACGTTCATCGTGGAAATCTTGCCCGTGAGCTCTCCGAGCTCACCGCGGCCGGGATTCTGAAGAAGGTGCAGCGGGGGAGTTCGCCCTTCTACAGCGCGAATCAGGATGCACCCTATTTCCTGGAGTTGCGCGGGCTTTTCCAGAAGCTTGCTGGCGCAGTTCCCGCAATCCAGAAGGTCGTCCAAGCTCATGCTGAAGATCTGAAGTACGCCTTGATCTTCGGGTCGACGGCGCGTGGTACGGCCCGGCCCGACAGTGACATCGATCTCATGCTCATCGGCGACGGGATCACCGGGCGCATGAAGGCGGAGCTGCGCGGTGCGATCGATGAGTTCGGTAAGGAACTCGACATTCAGGATATGACTGTCAGCCGTTTCAACGAACTCGTCGAAAGTGACGACCCTTATATCAACGAAGTTTTCAACAACCCAGTGGTCATGTTATTCGGAGATTACGATGAGCTCAAAAACAGTAGCCGAGTTAGCGGCCACCGGGCAGCTTAAGCCCGCACCTGTCGCGAAAGCCCGTATCCACGGGTGGTTGAGAAACATGGTGTCGCAATTGGAGGATGCGGAGAGGGTGGGTAACACAGCGCTGACGCGGCTCAATTCGGCCTATGACGCGATGTTCTTCGCAGCCGCTGCGGTACTCAATGCACAAGGCCATCGAGTGGACTCGAGTGATGGCCATCATCGCATCGCGATTGAGGCACTGGCCGCAACGTTGGGGTATGCCAACAGGGATCATCTCGAGTTGCAGGAGGTTCGGCTCAACCGCAATCAGAAGTACGACGGCGGTGAAGCGACCGAACAGCAGGCTTCCGAAGCACTCACGTGGGCAAAGCGCGTCGCTCAAGACGTCGAAGACTGGCTGCAGGAGAACCATCCCCACCTGCTCAAGCGTTGAGGCGCTGTTTGTCTCGCCTGATCTCACACCCCATCGCTACTGGACGCTCAGAGCATGGGGTTTTTCTTTTCGGGTAGGCGGGGGCGCAGGCGCCGCGCGACGCGCGGTACTTGAAGCGATGCGTGTGATCGAACACGGAGCAAACCTGCGTTTCGCCGCGCCCGTTCAATTCGCAGTGCGTCGCGACGAGCAGGTCATACGTGTTGGGCCCAGGGCAGATGTAAAACACAACGCGCACTACATACCCCAACCCAGCACATCTCGTTCATCAATCGCCTACCAGTGCTTTGAAGCCGAGCGTCGCCAGGCGCGAGACCAGAGTCTCGGACTGATCTCCGGCGAGTTCCCACCTAGTGTCCCCCGTTGATCCTGCAGCGTCGGGCTGACGCACGACACGACAGACCAACTCGCCTGCGAACTCACGCAAGTTGGCGTCGGCCGGGTTATCGGGCACGTAGATCTCGATGACCCCTCTACGGTCGTGGCAACCGGTGGCTGATTCGGACGCGGCCGGCGCTGGTACCCACGGCGCGTCGGGCATCATCGCCGAACCGACAGGTTCGGTGGCGCCGACATTGAGTCGGTGCACGGCGTGCTCAGCGGACTTCCCGTGCGACGTGAGCTCGTCGGCCACGGGGCCGTCGTGCGCGTTACTACCAGCGCTCGGTTCGCCAGAGTGAGCGCTGGCCTCGGCCACTGACTCACCCCCCGTGCTTTGCGGAGTCGCTTGAGCGGAGCGCGACGAGCCGCTTCCAGCATCCCGCTTCGCTGACTTCACCTCGCGCAAGGTTTTGCGTGCCGCGGAGCGCAAGTTCATCCCAGGACTCGCCTTCGCGGTCTCAACAAGCGCCGCGGCTGCCGCGGGATCCTGTTTCTCCAATTTGTGGAGGTCGACGACCGTCGACACATCGGCAGTCACGCCGGCGGCGATTGCCTCTCGAGCAACGCCCTCGGTGTTGATCGCGTCGTGAAACGTGATCCGCTCATAGACCCAGTTCGTTGCCTTGCCCCAAAGATTCGCAACCTTTTCGTAGGTGCCGAGCCGATCATAGTCCTCTCTTAGTGCAGCTGCGGTCTCCGCAGCGCTCAGATCTTCGCGTTCGAAGTTCTCCGCGATCTGGATTGCACGCGCCTCCTCGTCCGTCAGGTCGCGGATTACGACGAGTACAGCTCGGCCGAGCAGCTCGCAAGCGCGGTATCGACGCTCACCCGCTACCATCAAATACTCGGCGATTCGCTCCGGATCCGGCCGCACGATACACGCCTGCTGCTGCTCGTGATCTTCAATGCTCTTCGCGAGTTCGTTGATTCGCTCCGGCTGGAACCCTGGGTTCGCGGAAGACCGGATCTGTGGTGCGCAACGAATGCGTCCCGTCTCAATGAGGACCGCGTGTACCCCAGCCTTCGCGTCCTGAATGCTCTGGCTGACCTGGGACAGCTTCTTGATTCCGGTGGTGAATACGCTTTTCATCTTTTCGCTCCGTTAAGCCGGAATGTCGAACCCAAGCCGCAACAGCGTCGTGCGGCACGCGTCCCGCATCTCCGCAGCAGCTGCACGCTGAGCCCCGGCCTTGCTGCTGTGCCACACCGGCTTTCCCAGGGCGAGGGAGGTCGAAACACAGGCACGATCCAGGATCATCCCGGGGAAGACACGGTTGCCGTATGCCGATCGCATCACATCGACGCCTTCGACTTCGTTGCGCGAATGGCTGTTGATCTTCGCCATGATGAAGCCCAGATGCTTGAGTCGCGGGTTGAAGTCGCGCGCGATGAAATCAAGCGCCTTCTCCAGCTTCTCGATTCTGCTGAACGTGAATGCGCTGATATTGGTGGGGGTCACCACGCCGTCCGACGCGCACAGAATTGCCAGTGACCGCCTCGCGAGATAAGGGGGCGTGTCGATCACGCAGAGATCAAACTGCGACGCGACCGATTGCAGCGTGCTCTCGAACGGTAAGACGAATCGCTCCTGAATCTGCGAGAACAGTTGACGCAGGCGCGGCACCGAGACCTCGGAGTCCAGTTTGTGGAACTCCTCCTCCATCGCGGCAAGCAGGTCGCCCGGCAGGTCGTGAAGATCCGCGAGATCCTCGCCAGCCTCGACGAGCGAAAGGTTGGGGCGGACCGAGCGCAAAGGTAGCCCCTCCGGATTTCCGAGGAACATGTCCCGGGTGGTCAGGTACCGCGCAGGATCGTCGTGCTGAAACACGATTGACAAATCCCCTTCATCGCCGTCGATCAGCAGCGTACGCAGGCCCTTATCCGCAGCGTAGTGGGCCACGTGCATCGCCGTGGTTGTCTTCGCGACACCGCCTTTGGGGCTCGTCACGGCGACAACCTTCATGGTCCCGTCCGAAAGAGGTGGGACCCGACGGACGTCGTCGCCGGCGCTCGAGCCCCGACCACCACTTTGACGTACCCCCTCAGCTGCTCCAAGCACGTTGCCGCGCCGCGTCCGCGCCGTGCTCGGGGTGGCGCGACCCTTTTGAGATGCCTGTTCAATTGCTTTCATTTCGAAGCCTTCGTCGTCGAGTGTTGTCGCGGCCATCGTGCTCGGCGATCCCAACATCGATCGCGACGCACTTCGCGTTTTCACGCATGCGTGAAAGCGCGATGGCCGTACGGCGAGCAGATTGGCGGAACTGATGCGGTTGGTCCCCCGCAGCTTTCGCCACGCGCGCCTCAACCGGCGCGAGCTCATGCGACCAATGATAGGTGCGTTTAACGCACCTTGTAAAGACTCCGATGTATTTCAATTCAAAATTGTTGTGGTCGGTCCCGGCCTCGAGCCGCGGAGAAGTAGCCGAGGCGCCGCTCGCATCACCGAGGTCACAACACGGGCAGCGTTGCCTGTGCCTTAAGCAACCGCGACAAGCCTTTGATTCGCTGACGGATTCGGTGGCTTTTCCACAGGGTTATCCGTCGTCACAGTGGACAAGCCGTCTGCCTCGGTCTCGGGTCAGGGGGCAATCGTCGGAACATCCGCGTTCAGGGGCGCGTTGTACTCGATGCGTGGGGGGATCCGCATATGTCCGGTGATCCACAAACGGCTCACTTGCTTGATCCGTTCCTGCTCGGGCTTGGAAAAACGCGCGATCAAAGCATCGGCAGCTGGTCGATAACGCGGCGCGCCCGTTGCAGCGATCCAGAGCCACTGTGCGGCCTGAAAAAGATTCTGCTCCTGGTAATCATTCCCCTTCGCATACATTGACGCGAGGTAGTACATCGCATCACGATCCCACAACTCCGCGGCGCGCTGCAGGTGAATTGTTCCCTCGAAGTAGTTCCGCTCGGCTCCCTTTCCCTCGATCAGCGCGATACCCCACTTCAGCAATGCCGTGGGCTCGCTCATTGAGGCCGCTCGGCTGTACCAATGCACTGCTTCTCTCTGATCTTCCGGGACGCCGCCGAAACCCTGCTCATAGATCGCAGCCAAATGCATCACTGATGGAAGGAATGGCCTGTCGGAGTTGTCGCGAGAACATGCCCTAAACCAACGGACTGCCTCCTGAGCCTTCGGCGTCCCGCCGTCTTGCCCCCAGAGGTAGATGAGGCCGAGGTTGTAAGCCGAGAAGACATTGCCGGTGATATTGCCCTCTGGGGTCATCTGACCGCTGGCAATTTTGTATGCCTTGATGGCCGTCGGAATGCTGCCTCCCGGCGGATAACCGGGCGAAATGCGCGGACTCGTTCCTGGTGCCCGGCCGACGTGATACAGATAGCCAAATTGCATCGATGACCAGTTATCACCTTGACGAGAGTTGAGAAGCAGCTTGTCGAACGCTTCCTGAGAACCATTCTCCGCGGCGCGGTAGAGGGCATAGGCATCCTTTTGCCCGCCACTCATAAACGGGTCCAGCAGACCGGCGTTGGCAAGACGAGTCCCCGCAGTGAGAGCGCTAATTCCGAGAAGGATGTGGCGACGGCGATGGTTCATGGCGTACGAAATCGATTCCGATAGGTAAGGGCCGAAGGATGGAAGGGCCACGGGCGCGGCGCATGCGCGGGGCCATGACCCGACCCATTGCCGCGGGAATGAATCGGTCGGTGAATTATTGCTCTGGTTACCGCGAACGCAGAAATGCCGTCGGCACCACGGATTGATGGCTCGTCGCTTTGCCTTGCAAGGCGATCTGAGGTGACGCCTGCGGATCCCTTGTCGGAACAGGCCATGCGAACGAAGGACATTACTCAATAATTCGTTTCTGCGTTATCGGACGTCGAAGCTAAGATGCCCCCACACTGATAAGCGGGCGTCCAATCATGGCGCGGAAGCAGACCATCTCTCACCGAATCATCATGCTCATCGTCGCGACCGGCGAAATGTCCGGTGACGCGGTCGCAAAGCAATTGCGCGCATCGGACCCGGACGTCGCGTGGCCAGCCGGGGAGGTTCATCTCCTCCGAGTGCGAGTCGCCCTTTGCAAGCTTGCCGAATATGGCTGGCTTAAGCGGCGGGAACGCGCGGGCATCGTCTACTACCGGTACGCCAAACGCAAACTGCCCCGTCCCAATATCTCGCTCTTCAGCTACGAACGTATGCAGGCACAACGTGATGCAGCCGCAGGGAAGGGGCATGCGGCCGCCAACCGACTGCATGCGTGCTTCTTCTCCATTTCCAACACCACCGCGAGCGACTGAAGATGACCTTCCGATTCGGCAGAAAGCAACGAGACCCCGAAGGGCTGGATCCCGCCACGGCGAGCCCGGAACAGATCCAGCTCCAGGTGACACGCCTCATGTTCCGCGATCGTCAACGCGACCGTGCATTCCGGCTTTCCAGGCTCGCGATCATCTTTCTGTTTCCGTCGATCTGGGCGTTCTATGCGCATTTCGCACTGAGTTCCAGGGTGCCAACAGGACCACTCTTTTCAAGTGGGCCGCAACTCGCAATCGTGTCGCTCTCGGGAAATGTTGGCGAGGGCCTGGCGCGCGCCGACTCGGTCGTGCCGGCCCTGCGAAGGGCCTTCGGAAATACCCACGTGAAGGCGATCGCCCTCATGATCGACTCGCCCGGCGGGTCCCCGATCGAAGCCGAGCGAATCAATCAGGCGCTGGGGATTCTCAAGAAGGAGCACCCGAAGCAGGTGATCGCCGTAGTGAATTCGCTTGGTGCGTCAGCCGCGTATCTGATCGCAATGCATGCCGACAAAATCGTGGCCGGCCGGTATTCGCTCGTCGGATCGATCGGCGCGGTGATCGATTCTTGGGACTTCTCCGGAGCCCTCTCCAAGGTCGACGTGCGCCAACGCGTATACGCATCGGGCGACCTGAAAGCGATGTTGAATCCCTTTGTCCCCAGCTCGCAATTGGCGGACGAGAAGGCACAGACGCTCGTCAACACCCTGGCTCAGCAGTTCTTGCACGACCTTAAAGCGGAACGCGGAACAAAGCTTGTTGCCGGCATGAAGTACGACACGGGCGAGGTGTGGGACGGCGCCTCGGCGAAGCGGATCGGCCTCGTTGACGAAATTGGGACAATCGAGACCGTGCAAGCGGAATTGCAGCAGGTCACCCCAGACCTCGAGGCGCGGAGCTATGGTCCCGGGAATCCGTCGGTCGGTACGGGACTCACGTCAAAGATCGCCGACGTGCTGTCAGAGGCAATGACGAAGGCGGTTTCGCGAGTTTCCATTCAGTAGTAGCGCTATCAATCGAGTCGCCTTTTGTTGTTTGGCCGGGCGATTCGATTGTTGTCCCTTGGGAGCGGATCGTGACCGTCACTCGCAACTCGTTGATACTTGCGCGATTGAAGACCGCAGAACTACTTCACCGAGCGCGGCACGGCGAAAGCCGGCCCCCTGCTGAGCGGGTGATGAGGGCGCTCGCCGACGCGATCGCCAACGCGAACGGCCACGCTCAATGGTTGGAGTTGAACGGCTACACGCGGGAGGCCGCTGAATTGCGCGGTACGGTGGCCGAGTGGGCTGAGGCCTACCGCTCGAACCGTTAGCAGTCGGGCTGGACGAGATCCACTATTGGCTCTCGCATGCGGGATACGCCCTTGCACGAACGGCCGGTGATACCCGAAATACCCGAAAAGAAAAAACCCTGGCAGCCGAGGCTGACACAGGGTTTGTGAGGTCAGATAGCCGAAGCTGTCAAATCGAACGAGCGGTTAGAACGGATCACCGTCATCACCGCCGGCCGGTTCCGTCACGGGCTTGCCGGTGGGCGTATCGTCGTGCTGTTCCTTCGAATCGTCCGCGAAGCGCGGCTCGATCTTCGTCCGAAGGATGTCGACGTAGAAGTCGCGCATCGTGCCCCGGCGAGCCTTGTTGATGATTTCCTTGTCGGTGACACGCGCGTTTTTCAGCACTTCGACCTGAGCGCTTGCCGCTTCGATCGCCGCTTCGAACAGACCTTCGGCCTGCTTGATCTCTTCGGTCGCGCCCTTGAGTTGCACGGCGTGATCGAAGTACTCGCGGTCGTCGACCTTGCGCGGGCCCGTCGGGAAGACCGAGAACGCACTGATCACGACGCCCGGGACGACGCTGTCGTTCGCGAACTTGCGAATCAGGGCTTGCCCAGCGGTGCTCTCGATCGGCAGCGTGACGAGGTACGATTCGCCCGCTTCCTTGTCGACGATCTTGAAGCGAACGTCCTGGTGCTTTCCGGTCTGGTGATCACGTTCGGAGTAGTAGACCGAAACCAGCTCACCCGACAGCGACAGCTTCGTCGGCACGTCGTTTTCCGCGAGGAACTTGCGGACCTTCGTCGCATTGCTCTTCGGGCCGAAGCCGTCGAAGCCCTTCTTCCAGTTGTCTTCGCCCACCAGCTGACGGGCTTCGATGAGCAGCGCGCGATTCGCTTCGTTCGACTGGATCAACAGACCCGGAGTCGAGCTGTATTCGAAGTAGGCCGAGCGAGCACCAGCGTTGCCTTTCGTGATTGCCATGATGTTTCTCCTGAGGAAGTGTGGTCCCGGAATTAGGACCGTTGACATAGCGAAGGGATATGCACACGGAAAACTGGAATGCAGCACCGGAACGGTCCGGCACCAATTCGTGGCGCGACGGGTGCCATCCTGGGGCAGCCGGACGTTGAAACGTCATGCAGGCGATGAGGCGGAGGCAGGCGACTGAGCGCGCTTCTCTTCCACTGAAATCGCGATGTAAGCGGTACTTTCGTCACCGGGTTTGTCAAACCGCTGCCATCCAGCGATTCGTAGACTGTCCTTGGTTGCGAGATCGACAGTGATCTCTCCGGTGAAGTCCGGTTGCCGGGATCCCTCGACCTTTCGATCGTTCTGGAACAGCTTCCCGTAGGACACCGCTCGCTTCGCGCCGTCTACCTGGACAAAGCAGAGGCGCAAGTAGCTTCGCTGGGACTGCTGGGCGAGCGCGTAGACGCCGGTGACGTCGATCTGAACGTTTCCGAGCGTTGCCTTACCGATCAAGTCGGACTGTTTTCTTTCGGTCCGGGAGACGGCGAAAGTCACGGAAGGATCGTTGTTCGCACGAATGTCAATGCGGAACTCACGCAGCATGTTGCCTCCAATCGTGCGCTGTCATGGCGCGCCGATATGCTCTTGGGGTTAGGGACGGGCGGAGTTTGGATGCCGCGGTGGTCGCGTTTCTGACTACCCGCCCGCCGTGGTACAACTGAGGGCGATTATCTCGACGTCATCCAGAATGCAGAAATGAAACCGACAGAAACTCTTCTCATCGGCGAAAAGCGCAATCTCGCACTGGACGTAGCGAAGGCGCTCGCAGGGTCATATACAGAAGCGGACGGTCACGTCGTGACCGCCGATATGAAGGTCAGCTGGGCGTCTGGCCACTTGGTCACACTCGCAGAACCCGAGTTCTATGATCCCGGATACAAGCGATGGGAGATCCAGGCGCTTCCTTTCATCGTCCCGAAATTCCAGAAGGTTCCCAGCAAGGATAGGAAGGGGAGCACTCAGTCATCCGAGAGGCAGTTGGCGATACTAAAGAAGCTCTTGCAGCACGCCGGCCGGGTGATTCACGTCGGGGATCCGGGAAGAGAAGGGCAACTGATCGTTGACGAGATTCTCGACCGATTTGGCTATACCGGTCGGGTCGATCGATTGTGGTTGCATGCACAAACGCCAGAAGGGATTCGCGAGGCGTTTAAGTCCATGAAGGACAACCGAGTATGGTTCCCGCTATCTCAGGCCGCCGAGGCGCGCGAGGAAATCGATTGGATGATTGGCCTGAATGGAACCCGCGGCTACACCAAGCTTTGGCAAAGCAAAGGGCATCAGGGGGTGCTGGTTGTCGGGCGGGTCAAGTCTGTCATCATTGCATTGGTGGTTGAACGCGAACTCGCGATTCAGCGATTCATCCCGGTAGAGTTCTATCCGATCAGGGCGCGATTTTCAATGGGGGGCTCGACCTTCGAGGCCCCATGGGAGCGCCCTTCTAACGCCGTTCCCCCGGCCTTCGACGAAAAAGGCCGGTTAGTGGATCGGACGTTTGCCGAAAGAATTGTCGCGAAGTGCACGGGCCAGGAAGCGACCGTGTCACAGGTCGATGTGCGCAAGGGTGAACGGAAGCCGCCGCCTCTGCTGTTCTCGCTTGGTGAGTTGCAGAAGGTAATGAACCGAATCGGTTTCTCACCCGATGAAACACTGGACGCAGCTCAGGAGCTCTACAACAAGTACAAGCTGACAACCTACCCGCGTACCGGACCGTGCCAGTACGCGCCGCTATCCGAGTGGGCGCGGGCCGGTGCAATCGTGGAGGCTGTTCGGCAGAACTTCGGTAGCCGATTCGATTTTCCTGGCGTGATCGATACGAAACGAAAGTCACGTGCCTTCGACGACGGAAAGCTGGGAGAGCACTTTGCGATTATCCCGACTACAGCGCGAGTGGACGAAGCGTCACTGCCGGACCGTGAGCGCTTGGTCTACAGAGAGATCGTGCGACGTTGGCTTGCGCAATTCGAGCCTGACTACGTGTACGACGCTATGACGATTGCACTGGACGTGGCAGGCGAACGTTTTGTCGCCCATGGCAAGCGAACAGTGGACATCGGATGGCGCGTGCTCTATCCAAATTCCGCGGCGCTGGGAACAGCCCAAGGTGAAGACACAGATGCGGACGTTTCGCTGCCTACCGTCAACCTGGGGGATTCAGTTGCCGTTGGTGATGTCTGGTTTGACATAGACAAGACCAGTCCTCCCGCGCGATTCACGGGCGCGACGTTGCTCGAAGCGATGGAGAAGATTCATCTCTTCGTGACCGATGCGGAGATCAAAAAGCGCTTGAAGGAAACCGGCCTGGGAACCGACGCAACGCGTTCTGATGCGATGAAGGAGATAGTCCGACAGAAGTTCATGGACACAGTGCCGCGAGGGAAGACCCTTGAGTATGTCCCGACACCCAAGGCAATGGCCTACCACCAGGTCCTCCCGCCCCATTTGGCGAAGCCGGACTTGACCGCGTGGCTCGAAGACAACCTCGCAGCAGTTGCGAGAGGGGAAATGACCAAGCAGGAGGTGATGCAGCTGGGCCAGGACCTTTTGGACCGCATGATCGACGACATCAAGAGTGGGGCAGGGGCGTCTCGAGTGCCGACGCCGGCGCAATTGCCCCCGGCGGTGGTCACCAAGCGCGGTGCAAAGGGCAAGACGTCTGCGTCCGCCGCTCTCCCGAAGTCGTCGAAGGCACGCCCGAAATCGACTGCGAATTCGCCGACGCGGGCCGACGGGTCGGGGGCGGTCGCAGCGACACTGTCGTCTGCGGCACCGCCTGTACCGAAGGGTGCATTTTTGTTGGGTGGGGCGCAGCGGCCGCCTCAATCCCCGAGCTCGAAGCCGGCGAATGGGCCTCGTATGGAGTCGAATGCACCCGCACCCAAGAACCCATTCAAGCTCGGTGGCTGATCATTCAACATTCGATGTGTCATCTCCCGTCACAGACTTTTTCTTTTGGGAGGTGACCGTATGTCTCGCAATGACGGTGTTGCACGCTACCACAATCAATTGTTGGTGGCGCGAATTCTCGCGGGCCGCTACAACCTCGAGCTGGTCGTCGACCCGCACGCGACGACGGCGCGGACGAATGGCCACACGCTGTGGTATCCGGCCCAGTGGACCCTGGCGGCCGATGATGACATGTCGGTGGTGATGGACGGCGCGATTGACCACGAAGCAGCAGGCCATGGTCGTCACACCAATTTCAAAATCAGACGATCGAAGGTTGCGATCGTAAGTCGACTTGAGAACATCTTCGAAGACATCAGGGTCGAGACGCGTGCTGGGAGGGACTGGCCTGGTATTCCTGCGAACCTTGGACGGCTGGTGGAGGTCTTGGTGAGATGGGGATTTTTCGGCTCCGTCGAATCGGCTCTCTCGGACGCTAGCAATCCTGGACGGTTGCTGTGTAATGGGTTGCTGACCTTGTGTCGTTCGCGGCTGCTGGCCAAACAAGGAGACCACCTCGGGCCCATCGCTGAGGCCTACTGGCCGGTGTGCGCCTCGACATTTGGCCCGGTATGGAACGACATCTGGGCGTTAGCGTTAACGGCGCCTTCGCTTACGAGCACCAAAAGTTCTATCGATCTCGCCGAGGCGGTGTACCAGCTTCTAGAGGCGTCGTCTGAGGCGCCGCGCGAGAAACGACAGCAATCGCCCAAGGATGGGGCCGATACGCAGCCAGGTCGGAGGGGAGCGCAGGGCGACGGTAATTCAGGGCCGCCAAAGAAGCCGGAGGCGGATTCGGAGCAAGACAAACCCGCACAGTCCCGCGCAGGGGGCAGGCATCCGCAGGACAGCGAGGCACAGCGTAGCGAACCGAGTCGCGGTCAACAACAAGCCATCGGGCAACCGGCGGAAGGCTCGACCACGGAGACGGATGGCACGAGCGCAGATGGATATCGTGCACGCGAAGAAGCGACCGACGCACAGCGGGTAGCCGCGAAGCGTGCAACTCAGTCGGCGGAGGTAGAGCTTCCAGAGACGGATCTGTCCGACATCGTCGCGCGGCATATCGACTCGCGCCAAAAGCGCGAGCGAGCGTATACCGGAAAAGGCATGGTGGCGGAGGAGCGACCTGGAGAGCGCGCGATACCACCGTCGTGGGGAAAGCTGGCAACTCGGGTCGGCAACAGTGTCGGTGGTGAGCTCGAGCTGCTTCTCGAGGCGAAGGCGGATCGCCGTACTCGTCTCGGCTTCAACGGAACGGCGATTGACGCGGCGAAGGCTTATCGATTGCGTGTCGGCGACGCCCGGATCTTTCGGCGCAAGCGTCAGGTCGAAGACGTTAATACCGCCGTTGCGCTTCTTCTCGACATGAGCCCGAGTATGGGGTTTTCGATGGGAATGTTGGAGCGCGTGATGATGAGCCAGGTTGGCGATGACACATCAGGGGGCAATCGCGCGATGCCTGGTGACGATGGCGAGCAACAAATAACTGATGGCTCGGCCGGCCAAAGTGGCAATGGCAACTACGACGGAGACGGTGACCGACAAAACGGTGCGCCGCTGCAAGTCTTCGACGTGAAGCGAAACCAGGCGGCGGGAGGCGTGGCGTATGCGCTTGCCAATATCCTTTCGTCCTTTGAGGTTCCCTTCGAGGTTATCGAATACTCAAGCTCTTATACGATCGTCAAGCACTTCGAGGATCATTGGGCCGACGTACGGAAAAGTCAGAAGGCCGTTCGGTTGACGGGGAAAGACACACTTACGGGTTCAGCCATGACGGTCGCACTTGCTCGCTTGATGGAGCAAGATCAGGAGAAGAAGCTGTTGATCTGTGTAAGTGATGGCGCAGCCCGCGATAGCGTCGTCGTCGAAACCGCTTATCGCTTCGCACGAAGCGAGGATATCCAAGTCGTGACAATCTTCATCGGGCAGGATGTCCGAGGTATTGCTGAAACCCGCCAAATCCTTGCGCGTACGGGCTTCGGCAACGCTTTCTCGATTGTAAAGTCCCCGAGCGAGCTCGCTCGCGGGATTGTCGATGCTGTGCGCACATACATCTGATCCTTACCGCCTCGTTCACTGAACGGGGCATTTTTTCGAGTGTCCGTACTTCGCGGTTGATGGATGTCACGTCCCACCCGAGGAACCGGAAATGGCCGCATGGATTCTTCCGAGGCTTCGCGCGGGTTACACTGGACAAAAGCGCCCGACGCTTCCTCTCTCGTAACAGACTCAATTTTCGAGCGTACTACGAGATGCGAAAGCATGGAGCCCAAACACGCCAAAGTCCTCACAGGACGCGAGCGATTGAGGGTCTTGAAAGACTGGCCCAAAAAGGCAGTCGGAAGTCGGTCTGGCCTTCAGCCGAACTCCGCGCAATTGACGACTAGCCGTTCTAGGAAAGCGACCGACACAAGAGATAGGAGGTGGTATGGCACGCAAATGCCCAAAATGCGGCAGTGAGCAAGTAGAGACCCGCAATTACGGAACCAAGGTAGGCACTGCGGTTGGCGGGACCGCCGGCGGGGTAGCGGGATATATCGGAGCGACAAACGGCGGATTTGGTGGGGCTACTGCTGGTGCGGCGATAGGTGCGATCGCTGGGGGGCGAGTCGGCGCTGTAATTGGAGCCACAGTCGGGGGCATCGCAGGCACCGTCCTCGGAGTGCTCGCTGGGGCAAGCGGCGGAGCAGCGGTAGGCAACAAGCTTGGCGAGCAAATCGACAAAGGTGTCCTCAATAACTATAAGTGCCTCAATAAGCGTTGCGGGCACGCCTTCACTCAATAGGGAAGAAGCGCCGGAGCCATTCTGTACTCGTGCCTCACCGAGGGGCTTCCCGTCGAAGATTGGTGACCTTCGACCGACGGGTGCCGGACCTGGGCTGGCTGTTTCCTAGCGTCAGCTGTCACGGTTCAAAGTTCGGTAGGCGTTGTAATGGCGGATTGCATGTGTCTGCTGGCCCAGTACCTCATGGATGCGCGCCGCGTTGAAGTGGGCGTCCGCAAAGTCTTGCTTCAATTCGATGCAGCGTCGGTAGGCGATGAGCGCCTGTTCGAGTCTGCCGGAGTCTTCCAGAGCGACGCCGAGATTGAAGTGAAGAAGGTGGTGGTCCGGCGCTTCTAGGAGGGCCTTGCGCCACACGCCGATAGCCTCGTCGTATCGGCCCTCCTCCGACAGGAGGCAGCCAAGGCTCAGGTAGGCGTCCAGATAGGCGTTGTCCGACTCAATTGCGCGCCGGTAACCGGCTTCAGCACCGTCCGAATCACCCGCGGCTTCCCTTGCTGCCGCGGCCGCGAATTCGCCTGGCGCGCGGCGCTTTTGAATCTCTCTGATATTGCCCGGACCGTCGCAGACGGGTGTCGGCTCAAAATTCAGCAGCAACTGCCCAGTATGGGCGTCCCACGGCCCGTTGCGGTCGTGTACGGCAACGTCGGCGCCGACGGCAGTTATTCGGATCGCCGTCAGGTCTTTGTCGGGTGACCACGTCGCGCGTAGGTTCTCCAGCGCCCGCGCGATCTTCCGCGGCGGAATGCCGGCCTTTCTCAACGAATGGGCGGTGCGCAACATGACGACGTCGCGAAATGAAAACAGCGTCTCCCTTCCGTGGCCGCGCGTCGGCTGGACGAGGCCGCCCGAGACGAGCCTGGTGATGACGGTTCTCGAAACACCCAACATCCGCTGGACATCCCGCATGCGGTAACGATCCTCGCCGCTCAT
>NZ_CP053611.1:0-1198966 GCF_013822785.1 Burkholderia sp. MBR-1 | reverse complement strand
CATGGTTCCCATTTCGCGAAACGCTCTGGGTCAGTCGGCGGCAGTGAGCATGTAGCCCGCGTTGCGGATGGTCCGCAGCAGCGAGCGGTCGAAGCCCGTGTCGATCTTCTGGCGCAGCTTGCTCACGTGCACGTCGATGACGTTCGTTTGCGGATCGAAATGGTATTCCCAGATGTTTTCGAGCAGCATCGTGCGGGTGACGACCTGCTCCGCGTGGCGCATCAGATATTCGAGCAGCTTGAACTCGCGCGGCTTGAGCAGGATCGCATTGCCGGCGCGCGTCACTTTCCGCGACAGCAGGTCGATGCAGAGATCGCCGACCTTGAGCTTCGTGTCGAAGCCGTTGTCCTGCGAACGCCGCGCGAGCGCTTCGAGCCGCGCGACGACTTCGCCGAACGAAAACGGCTTGACGACGTAATCGTCGCCGCCCGCCTTCAGCCCCCGAATCCGTTCGTCGACTTCGTCGAGTGCGCTGAGGATCAGCACGGGTACCTTGCTGCCCGCCGCGCGCAGCGCCGCGACGATCTTGAGCCCGTCGATACCGCCGGGCAGCATGCGGTCGAGCACGATCGCGTCGTAGGATTCCCCGATCGCGAGCGCCATGCCGTCGCGGCCGTTGTCGGCCCAATCGACGACGTGGCCGGTTTCAAGCAGGCCTTTCTTCAGAAAGCCCGCCACCTGCTGATTGTCTTCGACCAAGAGGATTTTCATTTCTGGATTGGCGGCCCGTCGGTCACGCGTCGTGTGCGACCTGACAGAAAGGTCGCCGACGTGTGCAGGTCGGGCGAAATAGTGCACCGTCGCGCTGACCTTTCATTATCGCCTCGTCGGGACAGATCAAGCGGCCGCCCCGTATTAAATTTTTTTAATCAAGGCGCGCGTGGGGTGCGTGCCGCCGTTTGTCAGCGCGGCTCGGCGGCATCCGGCCGCGCACATTAACAAACGTTAACGGTATCGCAACGCTCCGCCAAGCCGCCGCTCCATAAGATGACGGTGCGAAACTCACGCGCACCGAGCCCCGCCGGCACGTGCAACCCATTCACACTTTGTCGGACGATGCCTATGAACACGGTGATGGAACAGCCGGCCAGGCCGCAGTATCGAAGCACCCCCGAGCATTCCGTCATCGCGCTGGGGGAATTCGAACTGAACCTCGGCATGCGGGCGCTGTACAAGGCGGGACGCGAAGTGCCGCTCGGCTCGCGCGCGTTCGACATTCTATCGGTGATCGTGCTGGCAGCCGGACGCATCGTGTCCAAGGACGAACTGATGGACGCCGTATGGCCCGGTGTGTTCGTCGAAGAAAACAACATCCACGTGCATCTGAGCGCGGTCCGTAAAGCGCTCGGCGACCATCGTCAACTGATCGACACCATACCGGGGCGCGGCTATCGACTCAAGGTATTCGACGACCCGCCAGCCGAGCCGGCACGCGACGTACCGACCGAGCGGCATGCGCCGCACTTCCGCAATGCGGATGCAATGACCGCGCCGCGGCATCGATTGCCGGGCAGAAGAACGCTGCTCGGGCGCGCCGCGGCGCTCGACGAAATCGAGGGCCAGTTCGCGCGCAGCCGCGTGGTCACGCTGACGGGGCCGGGCGGCGTCGGCAAGACCTGCCTCGCCATCGAACATGCGCACCGCACGATCGCTACCGGCGCGTCGGACGTCGTCTTCATCGACCTCGAGGAAGCGGGATCGCTCGCGGCCGTCGCGCAGATCGAGCCCGCGCCCTCGCCGCCGGCCGGCACCCTGCTCGTACTGGACAATGCGGAGCACATCGTCGACGAGGTGGCGGATGTCGTGGAACGGCTGATCAGCCAATGGCCTGGCTTGCGCGTGCTGCTCACGAGCCGCGAGCGCCTTCGCATCGCGCCCGAGACCGTGTTCCGCGTCGAACCGCTCGCGCTACCGGTAGACGAGTCGTGCCGCGACGGGCTGATGCAGTCGCCTGCCGTCGGGCTGTTCATGGAGCGCGCAAGCCGATGCGGCGTGCGAGTCGACGAGCATCAGCTCAGGCTCGTCGCTGAAATCTGTCGCCGGCTCGACGGGCTGCCTCTCGCGATCGAACTCGCGGCCGAGCGTGCGTCCGTGCTGGGTCTCGAAGGGGTGCGCCAGCGTCTCGAAGAACGCTTTCTGCTGCTCGCAGGGGGTTATCGCACGGCACAGCCGCGACACCGAACCTTGCGCGCCGCATTTGACTGGAGTTTCCAGCGGCTCACGCACAACGAACAGGCCGTCGTTCTCCGCATCGCACGGTTCGACCATGCGTTCACGCTGGATTCCGTGTACTCCGTCGTTTGTGACGACAACGTCGATCGCCCGACCGCGCTCGATTGCATCGCGCAACTGGTCGAAAAGTCGATCCTCGATGTGAGCTTCGTCGGCGTCACGGCGCGCTACCGTCTCTCGGAATCGGCTCGCACGTACGCACTTGCGCTCGGATCGGGTGATGAACCGTGCGATGTCGCGAGGCAGTTCGCCCGTTACCCGCAGTGAGCGACGGATGACCGTCATGACGGTTCAGCGGCAATGTTGACTGGATGCGCGCGTTGCCGATCCGGCGGACCGGGCTACGCGCACGCGGAGTGGGTCGCCGGTGTGACCAGGAAAATCGCGTTCGACGAGCGCGGCGACCTGATCAAGCCGCCCTACACGCTGTTCCGCGTCGAACGGGCGCGGTGGCACAGCATTCGCACGGTCGGCCGCGCGTCGAACCGACCGCCGCCGAGCAGTCGGCCGCGGCCTCAGGCAGCAGCACGCGTCACCGCGCCGCCTGCTGCCGCTGCACCTCCTGCGCCTTCATCTGCAGATACGCCGCACGGTCGACTTCGTGCAGCTGCTGCGGATACTGCTCGGTCGCGTCGAACCAGCGCGCGAGACGCTGGTCGAGCGGCTTGTCGAGCGTCGCGAGATACGCGTCGATCGCCAGGTAATAGCGCATCGTGTTGCGCTCCAGCAGCCCGCGCACGCCACCGACATACTGCGGCTCGCCAGCCGATGCACCGCTCGCAGGCGTGAACCCGACCTTGTCGCTGCCGATCGTCGCGAGATAGGTCTTCATCGCCATCCGGCCGACCGTGCCGAAGCCGTACGCATACGTGAGGTGCAGGAACGTGCGCGACGCGCCCACCGGCACCGCTTCCAGCGCGATCCGGTAATCCTTCGTGCCCATCGGGCCGCTGTCGGCGCTCAGGTCGACCTGAAAGTAATCGGGCGTCGATGCCGCCACGCGATAGCGGAACTGCACGCGATAGGTGTCCGACAGCTTCTGCTCGACCTTGCGCCCGAGGTTCACGTCGAGCACCGGGCCGCCGCTGCCGGCCGATGCATGACAGTACTTCGTGTTCAGGTGCAGGATCAGCACCGCGCACCAGTTCGCCGGGCCCTGCGCCGGATCGCTCAGCTTGCCGTTCACGACGGCGAATGGATAGTCGACGACCGCGTAGATATCGCCCTTCAGCGATGAGGACGCCTCCGACGATTCGAGGTACAGCGGACGATGGAATGCGTTGTGCTTCAACTGCTCGCCGAGGCTGCGGTAGCGCTCGAGCAGCGCGGCCGCGCCGTCCGCACCGAACGACAGCGTGCTCCAGCCCACGCACAGCATCGCGATGTATGCGGCCCACGCACGGCGCACGCGTCGGCGCGCCTGCGGATGTTCGGATGTCTCCATTGATTTGCTCCAGCGGATTGCGCGATGTCGCCGCGCCTGTTTGATGGAATATGCCGATCGCTCTCGACCGCTATCGAGCGCGCTTCACCGGCATCGGCAATTGTGCGGCGGTGATCCGGATCAGCGTCGACAGCCATTCGCGGTCGTCCCAGCGCTCGCCCGCGACGACGAGATGCGGCTTCGCCGACGGATACGGCGGCGCCTGCTCACACGCGCCGAGAAACGCATGTCCGTCGGGCGTCGGCTTGACGAACAAGCGATCGTCGCACACCAGCGCGACCATCTTGCCGTCACAGTAGATTCCATATTCGCCGAACATCTTGCGCGCCGACACCGTGCCAGCCAATGCGCTCTGCTCGACGATGAAATCGACGGTTCCCTGATTCGATGCCATCCATCCTCTCCGTTATCGAACACCGGTTCTGACCGTCGGCGGCGCGGTGTCGTTCCCTCCCGTCCCGTCCGGGATGCGCGCATCGCATGCATGCGGCGCGGGCGGTTCGTCGGAGAAGCGGCGATCGCCTGCGTTCACAGTCTCGGAATCGTAGGAAGGAGATCAGCCGCCGCGCGTGGTCGTCGGCGCCAGTTTGACAGAACTGCGTGCGACGGCAAACGCCGAACGGCGGCGGCGAGCGCGCGTGTGCGCCGCCGCCGGGATCGGGCGTCGCGCACGCGCGTCGGGCGACGGCGCTCAGCCCGTGACGGGCGTGCGCCGCACCTCGGTCAGATAGATGAGGATCAGCGACACCCACACGATCCCGTACAGCAACATGAAGCAGGTCGTGCGCACGCGCGCGAAGTCGAGCAGCATGCCGAACAGGATCGGCAGCAGGAACCCGCCGAGCCCGCCCGCGAGCCCGACGATGCCGGTGACGACGCCCATGTTGTCCGGGAAATCGTCGGCGACGTACTTGAAGGTCGACGCCATGCCGAACGCGAACACCGCACCGAGCACGAAGGTCAGCGCGACGAAGCCGGCCACCGGCATCGACAGCTTCAGCGCCGCGGTGCCGTCGATCGTGTGGATCACGAAGTCGGTCGCCGGATACGACAGCAGGAACAGGCTGATCCACGCGACCCACAGCCCCCACCAGGTGACCGCATGCGCGCCGAAGCGGTCGGACAGCGCGCCGCCCAGCGCGCGCAGCACGGAGCCCGGCAGCGAGAAGCCGGCCGCGAACGCGGACGCCATCACGAGCGACATCCCGTATTCGTTCTTCAGGTATTGCGGGATCCACAGCGACAGCGCGGTGAAGCCGCCGAACGCGATCGAGTAGTACTGGCACAGCCGCCACACGCGCGGATCGCGCAGCACCTTGAACGAATCGAGCAACGAGCCGCCGCGCTTGCCCGCGCCCGGATCGGGCGCCGACGCGAGCCAGAAGATCACCGCGGTGACGAGCAGCGCGATCGCATAGATGCGCGGCACGACGCGCCAGCCGTACGCATTGAGCAGCAGCGGCGTGACGAACAGGTTGACCGCCGCGCCGCTGGTGCCCGCGCCGAACACGCCCATCGCCAGGCCGCGCCGCTGCGGCGGGAAGAAGCGCGCGACGTACGGCGTGCCGACCGCGAACGACGCGCCGACGCAGCCGAGAAACAGCCCGATCACGAGAAACTGCCAGAGCTGCGTCGCGTAGCTGACCACATACACGGGCACCGCGCACACGACGAGCAGCACCGTCATCACGATGCGCCCGCCGAAGCGGTCGGTCCAGGTGCCGAGCGGCAGACGCATCAGCGCGCCGGTCAGCACCGGCGTGGACGTGAGCAGCCCGAACTCGGTGCTGTTCAGGCCGAGGTCCGCGCGCAATTGCACGCCGAGCACGCCGAACATCATCCATACGACGAAACACACCATGAACGCGAGCGTACTGGCGGCCAACACCGACCACGCGCGCAGCGGAATGGTCTGCGCCCGTGCGGGCAGACCGGCATTACCTTGGTGAACGGCCATAGCCGACCTCCGTTTCATTGAACGAGCGGACCGCTCGCACCGTCGAAGGCGACGCCTTCGATGCGCGCGGCGCCCGCGAGTACGGCCACGTACTGCCGCATCGCGCGCTGACGCACGCATTGCGCGAGGTACTCGGCGATCTGGCCGGCGGCTTCGTCGAACGGCACCGCGGAGCCCGGCACGCGCCGCTTGATGCGCACGATGTGAAAACCGAAGCGCGTGTTGACGAGCTTCGGCAGCACGCCGAGCACATCGCCGTCGAACAGCGCGGCCTCGAACTCCGGCACGGTGTCGCCGCGCAGCAGTTGCCCGAGGTTGCCGCCGACCTGCGCCGACGGGCAGTTCGACGACGCGCGCGCGACCGCTTCGAACGTATCGGGCGCGGCCAGCACGTCGGCGAGCGCGGCCTGCGCGCGCTCGCGCAGCGGCGCGAGCGGCACGCGCTCCGTCACCGCGAACAGCACGTGGCTCGCGTACACGATGTCGCCGCGGCGGAAGCGCGCCGCATGCCGGCTGTAATAGCGCTCGCAGTCGGCGCGATCCGGCTGCGGCACGTGCGTGAGCTCGCGCTCGAGCAGCGCGTCGACGGCCGCGTCGTCGAGCGGTGCACTCGCATCGATCAGCGCGAGCGCGACCGCGCGCTGCCGCAGCAGTTCGCGCACGGCCAGCGCATGGCGCGCCGCATCGAGCGGATCGCGCGCATCGCCGTGATGTTCGGCTTCGGCCGCGATGGCGGCGGCGTCGAAGGCGACGCCGTTGATGGCGAGCGGCGCGGTCGCGGCTTCGCAGAGAACGTCGTTCATGCGGGTCTCCTCAGCGCTTGCGCACGAGCTGGTATGGGCGGATCAGGTACGCAACCGAAGCGATCCCGCTCCAGATGTGAACCATCCGCGTGAACGGCGACACGAGGAAGATCGTGAAGCCGAGCAGGATGTGAAGCCGGTACGTGAGCGGCACGCCGACGAGCAGGCTCGCGACGTTCGGGCGGAACGTGACGACACCCTTCACGTAGTCGGTCAGCTGCTCGAACATCGCGCCGTCCATGTGACGCGTCGACAGCACGACGGTGCCCAGCCCGAGCGCGAGCTGCACCCACAGCATCAGCACGATCACGATGTCGGACGTGCGGCTGTTGCTGCGGATGCGCGCGTCGCCGAGGCGCCGCCAGATCAGGATCGTCAGCCCGACGAGCCCCGCGACGCCGGCCGCGCCGCCTGCCACCATCGCGACGAGCTGGTGCCCGGACGCCGACAAGAACGGCGACACCAGCCAGTGCGGCGCGAGAAACCCGCCGAAGTGCCCGAGCACGACGACGAGCACGCCCCAATGGAACAGATTGCTGCCGAGCCGCAGCATGCCGTGCCGCAGCAGCTGGGACGAGTCGCTTTTCCACGTGTACTGCTCGCGGTCGAAGCGGATCAGGCTGCCCACCAGCAGCACGGCGAGACAGATGTACGGGTAGATCCCGAACAGGAACTGATGCAAGTAAGCGTTCATGTGTTTCCCCAAGTGTGGGCCCGCGCTCACGCGCTGCGGGCGGGCCGCTTGTCGTGGAACTGGATCGTCTGCTCGGCCGGCGTCGCCGCGCCGACGAAGCGCACGGCTTCGTCCGCATACGACGCGTCGAGCGCGCGGTAGTCGTCCGCACCGGGCGTCACGGCCGCCACGTCGTCGTCCGCGGCGGCCGGCGGCTCGACCGGCGCCAGGCCGGCGAGCGGCAGCAGCGCGCCGACGACGAAGCTGTAATGGCTGCCGCGCCGTGCGAGCTGGCCGGCGAGCGCGGTGAGGATGTCGCCGGTCTCGGCGAGCAGCGTGCGTGCGTCGGGCGCGGGCAGCCGCGACAGGTATTCGAGGAACACGGGCAGATAATCGGGCAGCTCGCCGGGGTTCAGCGTCAGCCCGTGGCGCTCGTACATCTGCAGCAGGTCGACCATCGCCTGCCCGCGGTCGCGCGATTCACCGTGCACGTGCTCGAACAGATGCAGCGACGTCGCGCGGCCGCGGTCGAACAGCGCGACGTAGTTCTCCTGCAGCGTGAGCAGGTCGCGCGCACGCACGTACGCGAAAAACCGCTCGAGGCCGGCGCGCGCGCGCTCCGGCAGCTGCGCCCGCTCGCGCAGGTGGCCGTCGATCGAATCGAGCACGTCGACGAGCGTGTCGTCGGGATAGTCGAGCAGCGCCGCGAACGCCGCATAGGTCGGATCGGGTGCGCCGCTCATCGCGATACCTCGTTGATCGGAATGGTTTTCGCGCCTTTCTTCGGACTGAACAGGCTGCCCTCGGAACGGCCGTCCGAACAGCCGTTGCCGAACGAGAAGCCGCACGAGGCGCGCAGGTCGTACGCATTCTCCGCATACTCGCGGTGCGTGGTCGGAATCACGAAGCGATCCTCGTAGTTCGCGATCGCGAGATAGCGGTACATCTCCTCGACCTGCGCGAGCGACAGCCCGACCTGGTCGAGCACGCCGCGCGCGTCGACGCCGTCGACGTGGCGCGCACGCATGAACGCGCGCATCGCCAGCAGCCGTTCGAGCGCGAGCTTCACGGGCGCCTCGTCGCCGGCCGTCAGCAGGTTCGCCAGATAGCGCAGCGGAATGCGCAGCGATTCGACGTCGGGCAGGTAGCCGTTCATCCCGAGCTCGCCGCTGTTCGCGGCAGCATTGATCGGCGACAGCGGCGGCACGTACCAGACCATCGGCAGCGTCCGGTATTCCGGATGCAGCGGGAACGCGATCTTCCAGTCGATCGCCATCTTGTAGGCCGGCGAACGGCGCGCGGCGTCGAGCCATGCGGCCGGCACGCCGTCGCGCTCGGCCTGCGCGATCACCGTCGGGTCGTTCGGATCGAGGAACAGCGACAGTTGCTCCTCGTACAGGTCCTGCTCGTTCTCGGCGCTGGCCGCCTCGCTGATCCGGTCGGCGTCGTACAGCAGCACGCCGAGATAGCGGATGCGGCCGACACAGGTTTCCGAGCACACGGTCGGCTGGCCGGCCTCGATGCGCGGATAGCAGAAGATGCACTTCTCCGCCTTGCCGCTCTGCCAGTTGTAGTAGATCTTCTTGTACGGGCATCCGGACACGCACATGCGCCAGCCGCGGCACTTGTCCTGATCGATCAGCACGATGCCGTCCTCCTCGCGCTTGTAGATCGAGCCCGACGGGCACGACGCGACGCACGCCGGGTTCAGGCAGTGCTCGCACAGGCGCGGCAGGTACATCATGAAGGTGTTCTCGAACTGCCCGTAGATCTCCTTCTGGACCGCCTCGAAGTTGTAGTCCTTCGCGCGCTTCTCGAACTCGCCGCCGAGAATCTCCTCCCAGTTCGGCCCCCACTCGATCTTCTCGAGGCGCCGGCCGCTGATCAGCGAGCGCGGCCGCGCCACCGGCATCGCGCGCGTGTGACCGGCCTCCTGCAGATGCCCGTAGTCGAACGTGAACGGCTCGTAGTAGTCGTCGATCTCGGGCAGGTGCGGGTTCGCGAAGATCTGCGCGAGCAGCCGCCACTTGCCGCCCTGACGCGGCTCGATCCGGCCGTCGGCGCGGCGCTGCCAGCCGCCGCGCCAGCGGTCCTGGTTCTCCCAGTCCTTCGGATAGCCGATGCCCGGCTTGGTCTCGACGTTGTTGAACCACGCGTATTCCATCCCTTCGCGGCTGGTCCACACGTTCTTGCAGGTCACCGAGCAGGTGTGACACCCGATGCACTTGTCGAGGTTCAGCACCATCGCGATCTGTGCACGTATCTTCATGACGTTTCTCCGGCGCGGACGTTCGGCGTGGCGCCGACGGGTTCTTCCCCGTCGAGCCAGTCGATGTTGTTCATCTTGCGCACGATCAGGAACTCGTCGCGATTCGAGCCGACCGTGCCGTAGTAATTGAAGCCGTACGACAGCTGCGCATAGCCGCCGATCATGTGCGTCGGCTTCAGCGCGATGCGCGTGACCGAGTTGTGGATGCCGCCGCGCGTGCCCGTTATCTCGGAGCCCGGCGTGTTCACGATCTTCTCCTGCGCGTGGTACATCATCACCATCCCCGACGGGATCCGCTGGCTCACGACCGCCCGCGCGCACAACGCGCCGTTCGAGTTGAAGCACTCGATCCAGTCGTTGTCGACCGCGCCGATCGCCTTCGCGTCGTCCTCCGACATCCACACGATCGGGCCGCCGCGCGACAGCGTGAGCATCAGCAGGTTGTCCGTGTAGGTGCTGTGGATGCCCCACTTCTGATGCGGCGTCAGGAAGTTCAGCACGCGCTCGGGGTTGCCGTTCGAGCGCGTGCCGACCATGTGCGCGTAGCTGCCCGTGTCGACCGGCGGCTTGTACACGCACAGCGACTCGCCGAACGCGCGCATCCACGCATGGTCCTGATACAGCTGCTGACGGCCGGTCAGCGTGCGCCACGGCACCAGCTCGTGCACGTTCACGTAGCCGGCGTTGTACGACACGTGCTCGGATTCGATCCCGCTCCACGTCGGCGACGAGATGATCTTGCGCGGCTGCGCCTGGATGTCGCGGAAGCGGATCTTCTCGTCCCCGCGCGCGGCGGCCAGATGCGTGTGGTCGATGCCGGTGATGCCGGACAGCGCGCGCCACGCCTTCACCGCGACTTCGCCGTTGGTCTCGGGTGCGAGCGCGAGTATCACCTCGGCCGCGTCGAGCGCGGTGTCGATGCGCGGGCGCCCGCGTGCGGCGCCGTCGGCGACCTTGTAGTTCAGCTCGCCGAGCAGCTTCACTTCGTCCCTGGTGTCCCAGCCGATGCCCTTGCCGCCGTTGCCGAGCTTGTCCAGCAGCGGGCCGAGCGACGAGAAGCGCGCGTAGGTGTTCGGGTAGTCGCGCTCGACCGCGATCACGGCCGGCATCGTGCGGCCCGGCACCGGCTCGCATTCGCCGCGCTTCCAGTCCTGCACGTCGAACGGCTGCGCGAGTTCGCCCGGCGTATCGTGCGCGATCGGCGCGAGCACGACGTCGCGCTCGACGCCGAGGTGGCCGTCGCACAGCTCCGAGAAGCGCTTCGCGATGCCCTTGAAGATCTCCCAGTCGCTCTTCGATTCCCACGCGGGATCGACCGCCGCCGACAGCGGATGGATGAACGGGTGCATGTCGGACGTGTTCATGTCGTCCTTCTCGTACCAGGTCGCCGTCGGCAGCACGACGTCGGAATACATGCAGGTGGTCGACATCCGGAAGTCGAGCGTGACGAGCAGGTCGAGCTTGCCGCGCGGCGCGTCGTCGCGCCACTTCACTTCCTCCGGCCGCGCGCCGCCCGTCGCGCCGAGATCCTCGCCCTGCACGCCGTTGGTCGTGCCGAGCAGATGCTTCAGGAAATACTCGTGGCCCTTGCCCGACGAGCCGAGCAGGTTCGAGCGCCAGACGAACAGGTTGCGCGGGAAATTCTCGGGCGCATCCGGGTCTTCGCACGCCATTTGCAGCGTGCCGTTCTGCAACTGCCGCGCGAGCTCGGCGCCCGCGTGCGCGGCATCGCCGAGACTCGCGCCGACCTTGAGCGGATTCACCGCCAGCTGCGGCGCGGACGGCAGCCAGCCCATCCGCTCCGCGCGCACGTTGTAGTCGATCGGCGAGCCGTGGAACTGCGTCTTGTCGGCGAGCGGCGACAGCAGCGTGCTCGGGTCCATCGTGTCGTAGCGCCACTGGTCGGTGTGTGCGTAGAAGAACGACGTCGCGTTCATGTGCCGCGGCGGCCGGGTCCAGTCGAGCGCGAACGCGAGCGCGGTCCAGCCGGTTTGCGGACGCAGCTTCTCTTGCCCGACGTAATGCGACCAGCCACCGCCCGGCTTGCCGATGCAGCCGCACATGATCAGCATGTTGATGATCGCGCGGTACGACATGTCCATATGGAACCAGTGGTTGATCCCCGCGCCGATGATCACCATCGACTTGCCCTGCGTCTTGTGCGCGTTCTCCGCGAACTGGCGTGCGACCGAGATCACGTCCGCGCGCTTCACGCCGGTGATCGCTTCCTGCCACGCGGGCGTGTACGGAATGTCGTCGTCGTAGCTCGCGGCCACGTCGCGGCCGCCGAGCCCCTGGTCGAGGCCGTAGTTCGCGACGAACAGGTCGTAGACGGTCGCGACCAGCATCTCGCCGTTGCGCGTCGCGACGCGCCGCACGCCGATCCGGCGCGACAGTTCGGAGCCGTGGTGCGTCGAGTTGAAATGAGCGTGAGGCTGGTTGCCGAAGTACGGGAACAGCACGTCGACGACGTCGTCATGCGCGGCCGTGCACGACAGCCGCGGCGCCAGCGCCGCGCCCTTCGACGTCTCGCCGCGCAGGTTCCATTTGCCCTTGTCGGCGTCGGCCTGCTGGCCCCAGCGGAACCCGACCGAGCCGACCGGCACGACGAATTCGCCGTTCGCATCGTCGATCATCACGGTTTTCCAGTCCGGATGCGCGGCCTCGTCGAGCGAATCGTCGAAGTCGGACGCGCGCACGAGGCGCTCGGGCACGTAGCCGTCGCCGTGCGGCACGAGCCGAACGAGCGCCGGCATGTCCGTGAAGCGCTTGCAGTAGTCGATGAAGTAGTCGCTGTTGCCCGCCAGGTGATATTCCTTGAGGATCACGTGCCCCATCGCGAGCGCGAGCGCCGCGTCGGTGCCCTGCTTCGGGTGCAGCCACAGGTCGCCGAACTTCGCGCCTTCCGCGTAATCGGGAAACACCGACACGACCTTGGTGCCGCGATAGCGCGCCTCGACGAGGAAGTGCGCGTCGGGCGTGCGGGTCTGCGGGACGTTGGAGCCCCACATCATGATGAAGGTCGAGTTGTACCAGTCGGCCGATTCCGGCACGTCGGTCTGCTCGCCCCAGGTCTGCGGCGACGCCGGCGGCAGGTCGCAATACCAGTCGTAGAAGCTCAGGCACACGCCGCCGATCAGCGACAGATAGCGCGAGCCCGCCGCATACGACACCATCGACATCGCCGGGATCGGCGAGAAGCCGACCACGCGATCGGGGCCGTGCCGCTCGACCGTGTAGACGTTTGCGGCCGCAACGATCTCGTTGACTTCGTCCCAGCTCGCGCGCACGAAGCCGCCGAGGCCGCGCCGGCTCTGGTACGCGCGCCGGGACGCGTCGTCCTCGACGATCGAGCGCCATGCGTCGACGGGCGCCAGCGTGCGGCGGCGCTCGCGCCACAGCTTCACCAGCGCGCTGCGCACCATCGGATGCTTGAGGCGGTTGGCGCTATACAGATACCAGGAATACGAAGCACCGCGCGAGCAGCCGCGCGGCTCGTGGTTCGGCATGTCCGGGCGGGTGCGCGGGTAGTCGGTCTGCTGGGTTTCCCAGGTGACGATCCCGCCTTTCACGTAGACCTTCCACGAGCACGAGCCCGTGCAGTTCACGCCATGCGTCGAACGGACGATCTTGTCGTGCTGCCAGCGCAGCCGATAGCCGTCTTCCCATTTTCGGTCCTCGTCCGTGACGGCGCCGTGCCCGTTGGAAAAGCCTGGCCGGGCGGTGGAGAAATAACGCAATCTATCCAGGAAATGGCTCATGGGGATCTCGTTTTTCCGGTCTTTTGGCAGACTCAGATTGTTGAAAGGGGTGGAATGCCGGCCGTAAAAGATGCATCTGATCGACGCGTTTTGTCCGGGTCGGGCAGATTGTCTGGTAGAAGGACATATCACGGCTTGATACAAATCAGAGGGATCGTTCGTCGGCGTGCAACGGTGGAAATGGGGGAAGATCGGTGGGGGAGGAGTGCTGAGGGTTGGCGGAGGAGTACTGACTGCTGATGGGGGTGGCCGGGCTCGGCTGGCTTCCGCTGGCTCGGTTGCCTGCCGCTGTTCTTCGCTGGCCGCGGTGACCGCCGCTAGCCGCCGCTGTTCGTGGCTGCCCGCGCTGTCCGCCGTCGCCCGCCGCCGCTCGTCGTTGCCTGTGTTGTCCGCTGCAACCGGCCGCTGCTTGTCGCGGCCTGCGCTATCTGCCGCTGGTCGTCGTCCCAGCCGGCCGGCCACGGCCACAAGCGTCAGCCCGCACTCCCGAACGGTTGCCGGAGCGAAATACGAAGTTGAAGGGATTGGATTGCGTGGTGTGGACTGGCGCTCGTCGTCGGAGAGTGATCGACGCGCCGCAGTGCAAGGAGTGCGACGGATTTAGGCTGCGCGTTCAATTGCGCCTTGGCCTATGAAAAGCGTGCTTGAACCCGACCGTGCGTGGCCTTGCCGCGCCATGCGGTGACGAAGGTACCGTGCAGGCCGCGCGGACCGCCGCATCAGCCGGGCAGAAAAGGCGGGCATACAGGAGAAGCGACGACGACGCAGTGCGGATCGCACCGTAGCGCCGCGATGTGCGGCACGTCGCGGCGAGCGCGCAGCGCTCGAGCGGAATATGCAGACGGAATAGACAAAACCCGACGCGGCGGACACACCGGTCGGGTCGCACGGCGCGAACGCGCCGGATGGAACGGGCGGAAAGTCTCCGCGGGCCGGCCCAACGGAGGCCGCCGCCACCGATGCTGCGGCAGGACGCGCGCGAAGCGCGGCGCGTCAGCTTTCGCCCTTCGGCCCCGGGTTCAGCATCACGACGAAGCACGCCACGCCGACGATCAGCGCGGCCGCGCCGCCGCGCAGCGCGACCGTCTCGTCGAACAGCAGCCCGGTCACGACGGCCATCATGCCGGCCAGCGATACGAACACGGCGATCGCTGCAACCACGATGCGGGACTGGCGACGTATCATCGCGACCCCCGCGCCGTTATGCTGCGGCGGCCGCCGACACGTCGGCGTCGTCGCCGCGAATCAGCAGCACCGGGCAGTTCGAGCCGCGCAGGAAGCGCTCGGCGACGCTGCCGAGCAGCATGCGCCGGAAGCCGCGGCGGCCATGCGTGCCGACCACCGCCAGCTCGATGCCGTGTTCCTTCACGTAACGCTGCAGGCGTTCCGCGACGTCCTCGCCGATGCTTTCCGTCTCGACGAGCTCGCCTTCGCCCTGCGCACCGGCCGCCGCGACCGTCTGTTCGGCTTCGCGCAGCACGCGGGTGCCCTCGGTGCGGATTTCCTCGATGAGCGCATTCGGATCGAAGCGCCCCGCATACGTAAACAGCACCGACTTGTCGACCACGTAGACGATGCTGACGTTCCCGCCGCCCGCCTTCGCCATCTTCAATGCCTCCGCAAGCGCCTGTTTCGACGAAGCGCTGCCGTCCACGGCCACCATGATCTTCTTGTACATGCGTTCCTCGCTGGGGTGAGTTGCCGCGCAACGTCGCGCGGCCGTGTCACCATCATCAGCGCGCGTGCGGCTGCGGGCTTGACGACGATCAAGCTCCGCGAAAATCCCGTTGTGCGGCCAAGCGCCGCGCGCCACGCTCGGTGCATCGCGCCGAAGGCGCTATCATCAGACCTTCGATCTGCGTCCGGCCCCGTTTTGCCGGCTCACTTTCACCTCACTCAACCGACATGACAACGACTACCGAACGCGTGGACGGCGCCGCCCAGCATCTCGTCGCCGCCCGCCATGCCGGCGTGCCCGGCCCGCTGCTGCCCGATGCCTGCCGCCCGCAGGACGTCGACACCGCGCTGGCGATCCAGCATCGCGTCGCCGACCTGCTCGGCGAAACCATCGGCGGATGGAAATGTGCGCTGCCGCCGCCGGATCGCGTGATCGTCGCGCCGATCTTCGCGTCGACGATCCGCGAAGCCGATGGGCCGTACCGCGTCGTGGGCGGCCCGATCGTGCGCATCGAGCCGGAGATCGCGTTCGTGCTCGATCGCGATCTGCCCGCGCGCGCGCAGCCGTACGACGACGCCGACGTGCGCGGCGCGATCCGCGAAGTGCGCATCGTGCTCGAAGTGCTGGGCTGCCGCTATGCGGAGCCGGCCCGCGCGTCGAAGTTCGAACTCCTCGCCGACGGCCAGTTCAACCAGGGGCTGTGTGTCGGCCCCGTCGTGCAAGACGGACTGAACGCACCGCTGGAGACGCTCGCGCTGTCGTTCGAAGGCGCGCTGAACCGCACGATCGACGGCCGCCATCCGGACGGCGATCCGCTCAAGCCGCTCGTATGGCTCGTGAACTTCCTCGCGTCGCGCGGCGACGGCGCGCGCGCCGGCCAGATCGTGACGACCGGCTCGTATGCGGGCGCGATCGACGTGCCGCTCGGCGATGTGCTGACCGTGCGCTTCGGCGAGTTGGGCAGCCTGACGGTGACGCTGACGGCTTGACGGCCGAGTCGTAGCAGGTCGCGCGCGGCGGTTGAGGCGTCGGTTGACGCTGAGGCCGAGGCGCCCGCGGCCGCTGCTGCGCCGGATTCAGGGCAACGCATCGGCGCGACTTCCGCGCGCGACAGCACCGCAACCGCCTCGGTGACGCTGACGCGCCTGACGCGCGAGCCATCGCGCAGTTCACGCAAGCAGCGCGTCGGTCGAGGTTGACGCGTCGCTTGAGACCAAGCCGTCCGCCGCAACTGCCGCGCCACGCCGAGCCCAACGCCCCGGCGCGCCTTCCCCACCGGGCTACACCGCAATCACCCCTTGCGCAGCATGCCGGCGCCACGTGATACCGTTGCACATCGCGCACGCACCGCCTCCACCGGTCCTTCGCCATGCCGCCCGCACCGCTACCCGCCCTGCTCGACGAAGTCCTGCGCACCGTCGATCGCCGTTACCGATTGCCGCCGCTCGTGCCTGCGTCGTCGCTGGACGACGCAACGAATCCGGCCGTCGTCGTCGCGACCGTGATCGACGAAGCGCGCCGCGAGCTCGCCGACGGCCGAGCACCCGGCGCCGCGTTGCTGCAGCGTTTCGTCGACGCGCTCGCGCGGATCATCCGCGCCGCGATGGACGTGCGCGGCGGCGATCCCGCCTTCCAGGCCGCCGTGCTGCGGCATCGCGCGCCGGTCGTGCGCGAATACGCGTCGCTCGCCGCCCACGCCGAACCGGATCGGCGCACGCTGCGCTCGGCCGTCAACACGATCGCGCATCCGGCGCGGCTCGAGCGGC
This sequence comes from Burkholderia sp. MBR-1, assembly GCF_013822785.1. Taxonomy (NCBI): domain Bacteria; kingdom Pseudomonadati; phylum Pseudomonadota; class Betaproteobacteria; order Burkholderiales; family Burkholderiaceae; genus Burkholderia; species Burkholderia sp. MBR-1. Next base: position 1,182,383 of record NZ_CP053611.1, on the reverse strand, counting down.
ACGCGCATGCGTGGCAGCGCGCGCCGCTCGCGCGGCTGCATGCGGCCGCGGCCGGCGCGTCGTGGGACACGGTCGACGCCGAGCTGCGACACCTGCTCGCGCAGCCGGAAACGGCAGCCGACCCGACATTCCAGCGGGACCTCGCGAAACTCCACGACAACCCGGCGCTCGCGCGTCTGCAGCGCCTCGCCGCGCTATCGGTCGACCCGGTGGTTCGGCAGTACCGCGCCCTGTGGGAACGCCAGGGGCCGCCCGAAGGCAGCGCGCTGGCCGTCGCGCAAGGCGCGACGTCGCAACGGCGCGGCGCGGCGGTCGAAGCGCTGGCCGCGCTGGCCCTCGGGACGCTGGCCGACCAACTCGACGCGATCGACACGCAGCGCACGTATCGGGTCGTCACGTCGATGCGCGTGCCGGCGTCGATTCCGGGCAAGCACGACCGCGCGAAGACCGAATGGGACGCAGTGCTGCTCGAGCGCGCGCGCAGCGGCGATCCGTCGGCCGCGTGGAACATGCGGTTCCTCGTCGAGGCGAAGGCATCCGCGGATGCGGCCACGTCCGATCTGCCGCGCCTGCTGCGCGGGCTGAGCCTGCTCGCGCAGGCCGATCCGCATACCGTCTACGCGTTCGACACGCGCGAAGGCTCGATACGCGTGCACGGCGCGTCGCTGCACGCGCTGACGATCGACGATGCGGCATTGCAGCGCGAGGTGCTGTACTGCTGCGATGCGTCGGCCGACCCGACGCCGCGGTTGCTCGGCGCGGCCAGCCGGATGCAGCTGCTGTCGACGCCGGCGAGCCTCGCGTATGCGAGCGCGCTGGCGCAGCACGGGGACGCCGATACGGCCATCCTGCAGGCCGTCTGGGACGCGTTGCTGACGCAACCGTCGTGGCGGCCGGTGCTGCACCAGTACGAATCGCTACGGCAGGTGCGCGCGCTGATGGTCGGCGTCGACGATCTGCTCGCCGCGATCGACGGCGACCAGGCCGACAACGCCGTGAACGATGCGTGACGCGTTACTCGACGCATCGCGTTGCGCGTTGATGCGCGCCGCATAAGCGGTCGACCGGTTCAACGAGCCGGTGCGGCGCCAGCGCGGCGCGGTCGCTCCCAGCCCCCGCGCGATTGCGCCGTCCGCCTGCGCTTCGTCTACAACGCTCAGGAGCTTCATCGACCATTCGACGGTCGACGCCATTCGCGCTGCCAGCCGCGCCGTCCAATGCGCGGCTGGCAGCGAGCGCACGGTTCGGACCCGCGCGACGCGCGGTGTCCGGCAGAGCCCGACATCGCTGTCACTTTCGGCATCGGCATCGGCATCGCCATCGCTGTCGCTCTCCCCACAGGCACCAGCGCCCCGCGAAGTCCCCAACTCCCCGCCACACGTGATGTACGATACGCGCCGAGGCGAAATCCTCCTGAGAGAACCGGCCGTCGCGCCCCCATCCAAGCACAAGAAAAATGCCAATCACCCTGACGCTGCACCGCAACCTGCTCGCCGCGCTGACGGCCAGCCTGCTTTGCGTTCCCGCCGCCCATGCCAGCTCCGACGACACCTGCGACGTGCAGCTCACGCTGCGGCAGGGCGCCTACTCGTGCGGCAACGTGCCGATGCTGAGCCCCGGCAACGACACGCGGATCAACGCGCTGCTGATGATGGTCGAAAGCCGCAAGGTCGCGCAGGTGTTCCCGGACCCGAAGACGATCCCGGCGAAGGAGCGGATCAACCAGATCGTCGTGCCGTTCCCGATGGATTTTTCCGGCTGGATCTATATCGGCCAGAAGTCGCCCGACAAGACCGGCGACGGACAGGACGCCGATCCATCGTCGAACCGGTACGCCGACGGCGAAGGCAGCATCTGCCGCAGCATGGAGTCGGGCGCGCAAGCGTTCAACGACGCCCTGAGCGGCACGGCCGGCCTTCCCGCCGGCGAAGCCGCGCGCCTGCGCGCCGCCCGCGCCGACATCGCGCAGAAGACCTGCGCCGCCGGCGGCGCGACCGCCTCCTGGACGCGACCGCCGGTCAAATCGGCGCTCGCCCGCGACTTCGCGACCTACCTCGACGGCACCAACGCGTTCTATCGCGCCGACTTCCTCACCGCGACGCGCGCGTTCGCGAGCGCGTCGCACAGCGCGAACCCGTGGCTGAAGGAAACCGCGCTCTACATGACCGGGCGGGCGCAGCTGAACGCCGCGCAGGCCAACGCATTCGACAACGACAACCCGGCGCCGTCGCGCGCACGCGTGACGAAGGTGTCGCTCGACGCCGCCGACACCGTGTTTCGCACCTACCTGAAGATCTATCCGCAGGGCGACTACGCGGTGTCCGCGACCGGGCTGTTGCGGCGCATCGCGTGGCTCGGCGGCAACGTCACGCAGCAGGCCGACCTGTACGGTCACGCGCTCGCGCACTGGTCGCCCGCGACGTCGAACGTGCCGCTGATACAGCTCGCGAACGAACTCGACAGCAAGCTGCTGTTCGGGCCGGAATTCGACGCGAGCCGGATCCAGTCGCCGACCGTGCTCGCAACCGTCGATCTACTGCGCATGCGCACGTCGGACAGCACGGACCCGAGCCGCAACAAGCCGCTGACGCTGGACGATCTGCAGGCGCAGAAGCCGCGCTTCGCGAACGCGCCGGCGCTGTACGACTATCTGGTCGCGACCTGGTATCTGCAGATCGGACACAAGCCCGATGCCGCGCTCGCACTGCTGCCGCAGGCGCCGGCCGCGCCGCTCGACTACTTCGGACTGAGCCAGCAGGCGCTGCGCGGCTTCGCGCTGGAGGACAGCGGCAAGGCCGATCAGGCGCGTCAGCTGTGGCGCGACCTGATCCCGCTCGCGACCCTGCGCTTCCAGCGCGAGGCACTCGAACTCGCGCTCGCGATCAATCTCGAACAGGCCGGGCGCGTCGACGACGCGTTCGCCGCCGATTCGCCGGTTCAGAACGCGGCGATCCGCGCCGTGCTGTTGCAGCGTACGGCCGGGGCGGCGCTGCTGCGCACGCAGGCGCAGAATCAGGCGACCAGCGCGGCGCTGCGCGACACCGCGCTGTACACGCTGCTGTACAAGGAGCTCACGCGCGGCCGCTACGCCGACTTCGTCGCGGATACCGCGCTGGTGTCCGGTGCGCCGGCCGATCCGCTGAAGCCGTTCGTCGCGTCCGGCGCGCGCAATGCGGACGGCTACGTGTGCCCGTCCGCGCGCGACATCGCCGCGGCGCTGCAGCAAAACCCCGCCGACGCGCCAGCGCTCAACTGCCTTGCGGACTTCGTGCGCCTTCATCCGCCCGCAGCCGGCATCGAAGGCTATGCGATCCCGGCGTGGCTGCGCAGCGCGCCGGCCGCCGCCGCCACGCGCGTGCCGCCGACGCTCGGTGACGCGCCGTCGCAGTTCGCGGGCAAGCCGTACGAGCGGATGTCGAGCTACGTGACGGTGATCGCCGATGCTCAGGCGAACCCGAACGATCGCGCGTATGCGCTGTACCGGGCGGTCAACTGCTATGCGCCGGCCGGCTCCAACGAATGCGGCGGCAAGGACGTACCGAAGAGCGCGCGCAAGCGCTGGTTCGACACGCTGAAGACCAGCTATGCGGGCACCCCCTGGGCGCGCAAGCTGCGCTACTACTGGTGAGCGCCGCATGAGGCGGCTCGCGTGCGTCGCGCTGCTGCTGGCGGCCCGCGCGGCGCTGGGCGGCACCGTCGATGCGCGCGACTACGACGCGTTCTGGCTGTGGGCCGGCGTGAAGCCGCAGCCGGTGGTGAGCGGCGCGCGCACCGTGTACGTGCTGCTCGGGCAGATCGAAGCGTCGCCGCGCGACGACTCGCAGGTGCGCGTCATCGCGCAGGGCGTCGCGCTGCCGCGCGCGCCGAACGCGCGCGTGTGGCTCGTCTACCGCGCGCACACGCTGCGCTGGACGCCGCGCGTGTCGCAGATCATGCTCGCGCAGCTCGAACGCTGGCGCGCGTCGGGCCGCACCATCGCCGGCATCCAGATCGACTTCGACGCACGCACGCGCCATCTGCAGGACTACGTCGAATTTCTGCGGACGCTGCGCCAAACGCTGCCCGCCGAATGCCGGCTCAGCATCACCGGGCTGCTCGACTGGAGCAGCCGCATCGACACCGATCAGGTCAACCAGCTCAGGGGAATCGTCGACGAGGTGGTCGTGCAGACGTATCAGGGGCGCAGCACGATCCCCGATTACGCCGCGTACCTGCCGCGCGTCGCGCGGCTCGCGCTGCCGTTTCGCATCGGCGTGATCCAGGGCGGCGAGTGGGACGCGCCGCCGTACCTCGCGGCCAATCCGTGGTTCCGCGGCTACGTCGTGTTTCTGCGCAACGGCTAACGCGCGGCTATGCAGCGGTGGCGCCGCCCGCCGGGGCTGCGCCGCGCCGCCGCTAGCTGGTTACGCCTGGACGAACGCCAGCAGGTCGGCGTTGAGGACGTCCGCGTTGACCGTCAGCATCCCGTGCGAATAGCCGGGATAGGTTTTCAGCGTGCCGTTCTTCAGCAGCTTGATCGACTTCAGCGCCGCGTCTGCGATCGGCACGATCTGGTCGTCCTCGCCGTGCAGCACCAGCGTCGGCACCGAGATCGACCGCAGGTCTTCCGTCTGGTCGGTTTCGGAGAACGCCTTGATCCCGTCGTAGTGCGCCTTCGCGCTGCCGATCATCCCCTGGCGCCACCAGTTCTGGATCACGCCCTGATGCACCGTCGCGCCGGGCCGGTTGAAGCCGTAGAACGGGCCGGACGGCACATCGAGGAAGAACTGCGCGCGGTTGTCGGCGAGCGCCTTGCGGAAGCCGTCGAAGACCTCGAGCGGCAGCCCCTCCGGATTCGCGTCGGTCTTGAGCATCAGCGGCGGCACCGCGCTGACCAGCACCGCCTTCGCGACGCGGCCGGCCGGCTCGCCGTGCCGCGCCACATAGCGCGCGACCTCGCCGCCGCCGGTCGAGTGGCCGACGTGCACCGCGTTGCGCAGGTCGAGCGCTTCGACCACCGCGAACGCATCGGCCGCGTAGTGATCCATGTCGTGGCCGTCCGACACCTGCGCCGAGCGCCCGTGGCCGCGGCGGTCGTGCGCGATCACGCGAAAGCCGCGTTGCACGAAGAACAGCATCTGCGCATCCCAGTCGTCGGAAGACAGCGGCCAGCCATGGTGGAACATGATCGGCTGGGCGTCCTTGGCGCCCCAGTCCTTGTAGAAGATGTCGACGTGGTCCTTCGTAGTGATGTACGGCATGGCTGCAGGCTCCTTTGGGGTAGGTGGACGTCGCATGCCGGCGGACCATCCTCGCGGATGGCGGGATCGAGTTGCGGCGCGACGGCACATGCCGCGCCGGGCGATTCGGCACCTCTTCGTTGTAGCGGAAAACTGCGACCGCGTCATGAAGCCAAATACATGAGCGCATGCAGCGGCGCCCAACAGCCAGCCAGCGCACACTCTTTTGCGCAACTAACCGTGCGAAGCCGCGACGCTTGCGCGGCGGCGCGCCCACTCATCAGCCGTCGGTCGACACCGTCAATAGCTCCCATGCTCGGATATCGTCCTGCAACGCCGCCCATTTGGCGCGCACGAGGCGCAGCGCGTCGCTGCCGAGCAGCAGATGGGCCGGCGGAGCGTCGGCTTCGATGACGGCGAGCATCGCCTGCGCGGCCTTCACGGGATCGCCCAATTGCCGGCCGCTGTTGCGTTCGCGCGCCTGCCGGACCGGATCGAAGAGCGCGTCGTAATCGGCGATCGAGCGCGGCGTCCGCGTCATCGAACGGCCGGCCCAGTCGGTGCGGAACGAGCCCGGTGCGACGGCCGTCACCGCGATGCCGAACGGCGCGAGCTCCTTGCCGAGCGCTTCGGAGATTCCTTCGAGCGCGAACTTGCTGCCGCAGTAATAGGCGATGCCCGGCATCGTGATGTGCCCGCCCATCGACGTGATGTTCAGGATGCGGCCGCGCCGGCGTGTGCGCATGAACGGCACGACGGCCTTCGTCATCGCGACGGCGCCGAACACGTTCACGTCGAATTGCCGGCGCAGCTCCGCGAGCGGCGCCTCCTCCACGATGCCTTCGTGTCCGTAGCCGGCATTGTTGACCAGCACGTCGACGGGCCCGACGCTCGCCTCGAGGTCCGCGACCACGCGGTCGATGCGCTCGAAGTCGGTCACGTCGAGCACGCGGCCGATGGCCGCCTGCGGGGACAGCGCTTCGAACGCGCGCCGCGCATCGTCGCTTCTCACGGTGCCGACCACCGTGTACCCCGCCGCCAACGCCTGCTGCGCCAACGCCCGGCCGAAGCCGCTGCTCACGCCGGTGATGAGCATGATGGTGCCTGATGCCATGTGAAGTTCTCCAGAAAGTCGATCACGGCATGCATGCTAGTCTGAGGGCCTGCGACGAATAACGCCGATTCCGCTGAGATTCTTGCCTAAAGCTATGAGCGCCATCACCACGTCACTGTCATCGCCGTCACCGTCGCCGCCGGCGCAGCGCCGCGCGCGGCTGATCGCGCTGCTGCGCGCGCTGGCGCCGCACGAGGGCTACAACGCGACCGCGCTGCCGAGCGTGCGCATCCTGCGCTCGGACCGTGCGCTGTCGCGTACGCCGGTGCTGTACGACCCTGGCATCGTGATCGTGTGCCAGGGCCGCAAGCGCGGCTACTTCGGCGGCGAATGCTATCTGTACGACGAGGACCATTACCTGGCCGTGTCGGTGCCCGTGCCGTTCAGCATGGAAACCGACGCCACCGCGGAGCGCCCGCTGCTCGCGTTGTACCTGCACGTCGATTTGACGATGGCCGCCGAGCTGGCGGCGCAGATCGATCGGGAAGGCGGCGCGGCGCCCGTAGAGGCGCCCAGGAGCATGATGTCGACGCCGATGGACGAAGCGATGCACGCGAGCGTGCTGCGTTTCGTCGACGCGATGCACCGACCGCTCGAAGCGGCGGTGCTCGGGCCGGCGCTACTGCGCGAGCTGTATTTCCGCGTGCTGACCGGTGCGCAGGGCGGCGCGCTGAGAAGCGCGCTGGCGATGCGCGGACAGTTCGGCCGGATCGGCCGATCGCTGCGTGTAATTCACGCCGACTATGCGCGCGCGCTCGACGTGCGGCGGCTTGCGGCCGAGGCCGGCATGAGCGTGCCGAGCTTTCACAGCCACTTCAAGGCGATCACGCATGCGTCGCCGATGCAGTACCTGAAATCGACGCGGCTGCATCAGGCGCGTCTTCTGATGGTGCGTCAGGATCTGACGGCGGAAGCGGCGGCCTATGCGGTCGGTTATACGAGCCCGTCGCAGTTCAGCCGCGAGTTCAAACGGCTGTTCGGACTGACGCCCGCGCAGGAAGCGAAGCGCATGCGCGCGAGCTTCGCGCTGCCCGAGCCGTTCGACGGCGCGGTGTTCGTGGCGTCGCATTGAGCAACGCATGCGACGCAGTTGCCCGATCGCCCCCCTTCACCGCGCCCCCACCCTCCACACCGTCACCTCATGCAGCGTCTCGCCGGGTTTGAGCACGGTCGTCGGGAACGCCGGCCGGTTCGGCGAATCGGGAAAATGCTCGGCCTCCAGCGCGAACGCGTCGGTCTGCCGGTAAAGCGTGCCGCTCTTGCCGGCGACGCTGCCGTTCAACCCGTTGGACGTATAGAACTGCAGCCCCGGCTGCGTCGTGTAGACCTCCAGAAACCGCCCCGATGCCGGATCGAACGCACGCGCGGCGAACGCCGGCGCGGGCTGGCCGCCGTGGTCGAGCACCCAGTTCTGGTCGTAACCGTGCGCGATGGCGAGCTGCGGATCGCGGTCGCGCAGATGCGCGCCGATCGGCGTCAGCTGGCGCAGGTCCATCGGCGTGCCTACCACGCTCGCGAGCGCGCCGGTCGGAATCGACGTCGCATCGGTCGGCGTGAAGCGCGCCGCGGCGATCTCGATCAGTTGCCGTTCGACACTGCCGCCGTCGTGCCCCGCCAGATTGAAATAGCTGTGGTTGGTCAGGTTGACGACCGTCTCCCGGTCCGTCGTCGCGCGATAGTCGATGCGGATCAGGTCGTCGCGCGTCAGCGTGTAGGTCACGTCGGTGGTCAGCGTGCCGGGGAAGCCGTTTTCGCCATCGGGGCTCACGTAACGCAGCGTCACGCTCGAACCGTCGGCGTCGCTGCGCGTGCGCGTCACCGTCCACACCTTCGCGTCGAAACTATCGGGGCCGCCATGCAGCGTATTCGGCGGATCGTTGACCGGCAGCGTCCAGGTCTTGCCGTCGAGCACGAAGCGCCCGCGTGCGATGCGGTTCGCATAGCGGCCGATCAACGCACCGAAATGGATGTTGCCGTTGTGCGCCTCGTAGTCGCGCAGCGAATCGAAGCCGAGCACGATATCGGCGGGCTTGCCGTTGCGGTCCGGCACGTCGAGCGCCGTCACGATGCCGCCGTACGTGATGATCTTCAGCGTCACGCCGTGCGCGTTGGCGAGCGTGTACTGGCTGACCGGCTGGCCGGCCGCGGTGGTGCCGTAATCCGCACGGCTGACGGACACGTCGGGCGCGGCCGATGCAGCCGATGCAGTCGACCCAGCGTTCGAGCCGAGAGCAAACGTTGCGCACGCACAGATCGCGAGCACCGGCCGCCGTATCGAGAGCGGGTTCATGGACGACCTCCGAAACGGTTGGGTCCATCGCGCCGCGCAATCCGCATGCCTGCCGGGCGCGCGACGATCGCGCGCCACGGTTGCCGCAAACGAATACGGCCGCCCGAAGGCGGCCGCATCGATCAACCTTAGCGCAGCGCTTACTTGCTGTAGTCGTACACGCCGCGGCCGGTCTTGCGTCCGAGGCGCCCGGCCGACACCATCTCGCGCAGCAGCGGGCACGCGCGATACTTGGTGTCGCCGAAGTCCTTCAGGAACACGTCCATCACCGCGAGGCAGACGTCGAGCCCGACCAGATCGGCCAGCGCGAGCGGCCCGATCGGATGGCTCGCGCCGAGCTTCATGCCGGCGTCGATCTCCTCGGCCGTCGCGATGCCTTCGGCCAGCACGAAGAACGCTTCGTTGATCATCGGCACCAGGATCCGGTTCACGACGAAGCCCGGCGAGTTGCGCACGCCGATCGGCGACTTGTCGAAACGCTCGGTCAGCGCGCGCACCGCGCTCGCGGTCGCGTCGCTCGTCTGCAGCCCGCGGATGATCTCGACGAGCGGCATCAGCGGCACCGGGTTGAAGAAGTGCATGCCGATGAAGCGCGACGAATCGGCGAGCAGCGCGGCGAGCGAGGTGATCGAGATCGACGACGTGTTGGTCGCGATGATCGCGTCGGGCCGTGCGACCGACTCGATCTGCTTCAGGATGCGGCCCTTCAGCTCGACGTTCTCGGTCGCGGCTTCGATCACGATGTCGACCGCAGCCAGCTTCGCGTAATCGGTCGACGTCGTGATGCGCGCGAGCGCCGCGTCGCGCGCGCCGGCCTCGAGCTTGTCCTTCGACACGAGCCGCTCGAGGCTGCCCTTCAGTGTCGCGAGGCCCTTGTCGAGCGCCGCGTCGCTGACGTCGATCATCACGACGTTGAGTCCTGCAACGGCCGCGGTTTGCGCAATGCCGTTGCCCATGGTTCCGGCGCCCACGACGCCGACGGTTTCGATGGTCATGACGATTCCTGTGTGTTCGGGTGCTGTGCGCCCCGATTATCAAATATTCTCGAAGATCGCGGCAATGCCCTGACCGCCGCCGATACACATCGTCACGAGCGCGTAACGGCCGCCGATGCGCTTGAGTTCATACAGCGCCTTGACGGTGATCAATGCGCCGGTCGCGCCGATCGGGTGACCGAGCGAGATGCCCGAGCCGTTCGGGTTCACCTTGGCGGGATCGAGCCCGAGTTCCTGCGTCACCGCGCACGCCTGCGCGGCGAACGCCTCGTTCGCCTCGATCACGTCGAGATCGGCGACCGTCAGGCCGGCGCGCTGGAGCACCTTCTGCGTGGCCGGTACCGGCCCGATGCCCATGTAGGCCGGATCGACGCCCGCATGCGCATACGCAACCAGGCGCGCGAGCGGTTTCGCGCCCTGCGCGCGTGCAGCGTCGGCGCTCATCATCAGCACCGCGGCGGCCGCATCGTTGATGCCCGACGCGTTACCGGCCGTCACCGTGCCCTCTTCCTTGACGAACACCGGCTTGAGCTTCGTGAAATCGTCGGGGCCGGCGTCGTGGCGCACGTGCTCGTCGGTGTCGAACGCGACTTCGCCCTTCTTCGTGCGGATCGAGATCGGCAGGATCTGATCCTTGAAGCGGCCTTCCGCGATCGCGCGCGCCGCGCGGCGATGCGATTCGAGCGCGAGCGCATCCTGCGCGTCGCGCGAGATGCCGTACTTGCGTGCGACGTTCTCGGCCGTCACGCCCATGTGGATCGTCTGGAACGGGTCGTGCAGCGCGCCGAGCATCATGTCGATCAGCTTCGCATCGCCCATGCGCTGCCCGAACCGCGCGGACGGCACGGTGTACGGCGCGCGGCTCATGTTTTCCGAGCCGCCGGCGATCGCGACCTCGGCATCGCCGAGCATGATCGTCTGCGCCGCCGACACGATCGCCTGCAGGCCCGAGCCGCACAGACGGTTCACGGTCAGCGCGGGCGTGTGCTGCGCCACGCCGCCGTTGACCGCCGCCACCCGCGCCAGATACATGTCCTTCGGCTCGGTGTTCACGACGTGGCCGAACACCACGTGGCCGACCGCATCGCCCGGCACGTTGGCGCGCGCCAGCACTTCGCCGACGACCTTCGCGCCGAGATCGGTCGGCGAGAAGTCCTTCAGGCTCCCGCCGAAATCGCCGATCGCGGTACGGACCGCGCTCACCACCACGACTTCCTTCGCTGCATTGCTCATCGTCTCACTCCGGTTCGGTCGCGCCTGCGGGCGCGACCATGAATTGCATTACATGTTCGGATAATTCGGCCCGCCACCGCCTTCCGGCGTGACCCACACGATGTTCTGCGTCGGGTCCTTGATGTCGCAGGTCTTGCAGTGCACGCAGTTCTGCGCGTTGATCACGAGGCGGTCGCTGCCGTCGTCGTTCTTCACGAACTCGTATACCGCCGCCGGGCAGAACCGTCCCTCCGGCCCTGCGTAGGTGCGCAGGTTCACGTTCACCGGCACGCTCGCGTCCTTCAGCGTCAAGTGCGCCGGCTGGTTCTCCTCGTGGTTCGTGTTCGAGATGAACACCGACGACAGCCGGTCGAACGTCAGCTTGCCGTCCGGCTTCGGATACTCGATCGGCGTGCATTGCGACGCGGGCTTCAGCATCTCGTGGTCCGCATGCTTGTGGTGCAGCGTCCACGGCACGTTGCCGCCCATCACCTTCTGCTCGAGCCCGACCATCAGCGTGCCGAGGTACAGCCCCTTGGCCATCCACTGCTTGAAGTTGCGCGCGCGGTACAGCTCGGTGTACAGCCACGACTGCCGGAATGCGTCCGGGTAGGCGTGCAGCTCGTCCGACTGGCGGCCGGCCTGCACCGCATCGAACGCCGCGTCGGCGGCCAGCATGCCAGTCTTGATCGCCGCGTGGCTGCCCTTGATCCGCGACGCGTTCAAAAAGCCCGCGTCGTCGCCGATCAGCGCGCCGCCCGGGAACACAGTCTTCGGCAACGACAGCAGCCCGCCCGCGGTGATCGCACGTGCACCGTACGACACGCGCTTGCCGCCTTCGAGGAATGCGCGGATCGACGGATGCGTCTTGTAGCGCTGGAACTCCTCGAACGGCGACAGGTACGGGTTCGTGTAGCCGAGGCCGACCACGAAGCCGACCACGACCTGATTGTTGTCCATGTGGTACAGGAACGAGCCGCCGTAGGTATCCGACTTCAGCGGCCAGCCGGCCGTGTGGATCACGAGGCCCGGCTTGTGTTTCGCCGGATCGATTTCCCACAGCTCCTTGATGCCGATCCCATACGCCTGCGGATCGGCGTTCGCGTCGAGCTTGAACTTCGAGATCAGCTGGCGGCCCAGATGACCGCGGCAGCCTTCGGCGAACAGCGTGTACTTCGCGTGCAGTTCCATGCCGAGCTGGAAGTTCTCGGTCGGCTCGCCGTCCTTGCCCACGCCCATGTTGCCGGTGGCGACGCCCTTCACCGAGCCGTCGTCGTCGTAGAGGATCTCCGCGGCCGGAAAGCCGGGGAAGATCTCGACGCCGAGCGCTTCGGCCTGCGTGCCGAGCCAGCGCGTGACGTTACCCAGCGAGATCACGTAGTTGCCGTGATTCTTGAAGTTGTCGGGCAACGCCCAGTTCGGCGTCGTGATCGCACTCTGCTCGGACAGGAACAGGAAGCGGTCCTCGGTCACCTCGACGGTGAGCGGCGCGCCGCGTTCCTTCCAGTCGGGGAACAGCTCGGTGATCGCGCGCGGGTCCATCACCGCGCCCGACAGGATGTGCGCGCCGATCTCGGAACCCTTCTCGAGCACGCACACGCCGATCTCGGCGCCTTTCTCGGCGGCCAGCTGCTTGAGCCGGATCGCCGCCGACAGCCCGGCGGGGCCGCCGCCGACGATCACGACGTCGTATTCCATCGATTCGCGCGGGCCGTATTGCGCGAGCAAGTCCTGGGTGGTCAAAATACTGTCTCCTCCTGCGCTCCGACCGTGGCGGTCAGAACTGGTCTTCCGTCAGCGCGAGCACGCTCTGGTTACCCTTCGCGCCGACGATCGACGCTTCGAGCGCACCGGCCTGCACGAGCACGTGTTCCGCATAGCATTGGGCGATCGCGATCTTCGCGTCGTAGAACGTCACGTCGCTCGCGCGGTTCGCGTCGGCCGCGAGCAGCGCACGCGCCATCTGCCATCCGCACAGCACGACGCCCGCCAGCTTCAGGTAAGGCACGCTGCCCGCGAACACCGCGTTCGGGTCCTGCTTCGCATTGGCGAGCACGTAGTCCACCACCGCCGACAGCGCGCGCGCGCCCTTCTCGAGCTGCGCCTTCATCGATGCGGCGGCCGCGCCGTCGACCTTGCCGAGCGCCGCGACGGTTGCGTCGATCTCCGCGATCAGCGCCTTCGCGACCGCACCGCCGTCGCGCAGCGTCTTGCGGCCGACCAGGTCGTTCGCCTGGATCGCGGTCGTGCCTTCGTAGATCGCGAGGATCCGCCCATCGCGGTAATACTGCGCCGCGCCGGTTTCCTCGATGAAGCCCATCCCGCCGTGCACCTGCACGCCGAGGCTCGCAACGTCGTTGACCATCTCGGTGCTCCAGCCCTTCACGATCGGCACCAGATATTCGTAGATCGCCTGATGGCGCGTGCGCGTCGCGTCGTCCGCATGGCGGTGTGCAATGTCGCTGTGCGCGGCCGCGACGTACGCGAGCGCGCGCGCGCCTTCGGTCAGCGCGCGCATCGTGCCGAGCATCCGGCGCACGTCCGGGTGGTGGATGATGGTCACCGACTGCTTCGCCGATCCGTCGACCGGGCGGCTCTGCACGCGCTCCTTCGCGAAGGCCGCGGCCTTCTGGTACGCGCGGTCGGCCACGCCGATCCCCTGCATGCCGACGCCGAAGCGCGCCGCGTTCATCATGATGAACATGTATTCGAGGCCGCGGTTCTCCTCGCCGACGAGGTAACCGATCGCGCCGCCGTGGTCGCCGTATTGCAGCACCGCGGTCGGGCTCGCCTTGATGCCGAGCTTGTGCTCGATCGACACGCAGTGCACGTCGTTGCGGGCGCCGAGCGAGCCGTCTTCGTTGACCAGGAATTTCGGCACGATGAACAGCGAGATGCCCTTCACGCCTTCCGGCGCGTTCGGCGTACGCGCGAGCACCAGGTGGACGATGTTGTCCGCCATGTCGTGCTCGCCCCACGTGATGAAGATCTTGGTGCCGAACACCTTGTACGTGCCGTCGCCCTGCGGCTCGGCGCGCGAGCGCACCAGCGCGAGGTCCGAACCGGCCTGCGGCTCGGTCAGGTTCATCGTGCCCGTCCACTCGCCCGAAATCAGCTTCGGCACGTAGCGCTGCTTCTGCTCGTCGGTGCCGGCCGTCAGCAGCGCTTCGATCGCGCCGTCGGTGAGCAGCGGGCACAACGCGAACGACAGGTTCGCCGCGTTCAGCATCTCGATGCACGGCGTCGCGATCAGCTTCGGCAGCCCCTGACCGTCGTACTCGACCGGGTGTTGCAGGCCCTGCCAGCCGCCTTCGACGAACTGGCGGAACGCGGCGCCGAAACCGGGCGTCGCCGTCACGGCGCCGTCCTTCCAGCTGCTCGGGTTGCGGTCGCCGTCGACGTTCAGCGGCGCCAGCACCTCGCCGCAGAATTTCGCGGACTCGTCCAGCACGGCCTGCGCGGTGTCGTAGCCGGCGTCCTCGAAGCCGGGCAGCTGCGCAACGGTGTCGATGCCCGCGAGTTCCTTCAGCACGAACAGCATGTCCTTGACGGGGGCGTTATAGCTCATGGTCGTTGTTCCAAATCAGGCAGTGAATGAAGCGCGCGGCCCGCGCGGCTGCGGCAAAACCGGCCAGCACCAGGCGACGTCGTGGCCCATCGTAATGCCGACGCGGCCGTTTCCCACTGTCATATCCGGCCCAGATAGTGACAAAACCGGCCACACGATGCGCGCATGCCGACACCCGAACCCGGCCCTTGCGCAGCGTGTGCCGACGCGGATTTCCACGGGGCCGACGCGGCCACGGCACGCCGATCGGGCGGCCGGGGCGGCGCGCCGGTCATCGCGATGGACGCCTTCTATGGGAAAACCCTAGGGTCTGCGCGCGCTGCGCATTTCGCATGCCGGTGCCGCGCTGCACGATGCGCGGCAGACTGGCCGCGTCGGTCGCCGATCCGGATGCCGCGCCGAGACGCGCGCGTCGACGAAACACAGCGGCGCGGCAAAAGACAGCCGCGATGCGACCGCGTGCTGCCCTTGTCCGACGCAGGCGCGCGGCGCCCGGACCGCGTCGGCGCCGCACCGCGAACGACCGTTCATCCTGTGATGCAATCTCGCAACCGGTCCACGAAACACAGGCATGATTCTGGTAACTTGACGCACCGGCCCGAGCGCTTCGCGATGGCCATCACCCATCTTTCATACCATGACACTACAGATTGGGATTCCTCTGGAGACAGCCACCGGCGAACGGCGCGTTGCGACCGTGCCCGAGGTGGTCGAGAAACTGATCAAGCTGGGGTTTGCGGTCGCCGTGCAAAGCGGCGCCGGTGCCGGCGCGAACTTCGACGACGACGCCTATCGCGCGGCCGGCGCGAGCATCGCCGCCACGGCAGGCGAGCTGTGGTCCGGCAGCGACATCGTGTTCAAGGTGCGCCCGCCGAGCGCCGACGAAGTCGCGCTGATGCGCGAAGGCGGCATGCTGATCGGTTTCGTGTGGCCGGCGCAGAACCCCGACCTGATGCAGCAGCTCGCGGCGAAGCGCGCGACCGTGCTCGCGATCGATTCGCTGCCGCGCACGCTGTCGCGCGCGCAGAAGATGGACGCGCTGACGTCGATGGCCGGCATCAGCGGCTACCGCGCGGTGATCGAGGCCGCGCATGCGTTCGGCCGCTTCCTGAACGGGCAGGTCACGGCGGCCGGGAAAATCCCGCCGGCGAAGGTTTTCATCGCCGGCGCGGGCGTGGCCGGCCTCGCCGCGATCGGCACGGCCGCGAGCCTCGGCGCGATCGTGCGTGCGAACGACACGCGCGCCGAAGTGGCCGACCAGGTGAAGTCGCTGGGCGGCGAATTCGTCAAGGTCGACTACGAAGAGGAAGGCTCGGGCGGCGGCGGCTACGCGAAGGTGATGAGCGAAGGCTTCCAGCAGGCGCAGCGCGCGATGTATGCGCAGCAGGCGAAGGACGCCGACATCATCATCACGACCGCGCTGATCCCCGGCAAGCCGGCGCCGAAGCTGATCACCGCCGAGATGGTGCAGTCGATGAAGCCCGGCAGCGTGATCGTCGACATGGCCGCCGAACAGGGCGGCAACTGCGAGCTGACGGTGCCCGGCGAGGCGGTCGTGCGCCACGGCGTGACGATCGTCGGCTATACCGACCTCGCGTCGCGCCTGTCGCGGCAGTCGTCCACGCTGTATGCGACCAACCTGCTGCGCGTGCTCGAGGAGCTGTGCAAGGGCAAGGACGGCACGATCGACGTCGACTTCGACGACGATGCGATCCGCGGCCTGACCGTCATCAAGGAAGGCAACGTCACCTGGCCGGCGCCGCCGCTCAAGCAGCCGGCCGTCGCGCCCAAGCCCGCGGCCGCCGCACCCGCCGCGGCCGCGCCGGCGAAGTCCAAGGGCCACGGCC
Source organism: Burkholderia sp. MBR-1 (assembly GCF_013822785.1). Lineage (NCBI taxonomy): Bacteria > Pseudomonadati > Pseudomonadota > Betaproteobacteria > Burkholderiales > Burkholderiaceae > Burkholderia > Burkholderia sp. MBR-1. Next base: position 1,166,138 of record NZ_CP053611.1, on the reverse strand, counting down.
ACAGCGGCGAGCCGATGTCGGCCAAGGCGCTCGCGATCGTGTTCGCGGTCGGCGCGCTCGCGTTCCTGCTGGTCGGCCAGTTCGCGCCGGCCAGCTTCCTGTCGCACTTCACGGTGTTCGTGCTCGCGTGCTTCGTCGGCTACATGGTGATCTGGAACGTCACGCCGTCGCTGCACACGCCGCTGATGAGCGTGACCAACGCGATCTCGTCGATCATCGCGATCGGCGCGCTCGTGCAGGTCGCGCCGCCGACGGCCGAGCTCGCCAATGCCGGCGATCGTCCGTCGGGGCTGATCCTCGGCCTCGCGGTCGGCGCGCTGACGCTCACCGCCGTCAACATGTTCGGCGGCTTCGCGGTCACGCGCCGCATGCTCGCGATGTTCCGCAAATAAGGGGACGACAACCATGACTTCCAATCTGACCACCGTCTCCTATATCGGCGCCGCGATCCTGTTCATCCTGAGCCTCGGCGGGCTCGCCAACCCTGAAACCGCGCGCCGCGGCAACCTGCTCGGGATGATCGGCATGCTGATCGCGGTGCTGGCCACCGTCGCCGGGCCGCGCGTGTCGGCAGCGGGCATTCCGTACGTGATCGCCGCGCTGGTCGTCGGCGGCGCGGTCGGCCTCTATGCCGCGAAGAAAGTGCAGATGACGCAGATGCCGGAGCTGGTCGCGCTGATGCACAGCCTGGTCGGCCTCGCCGCGTGCCTGGTCGGCTTCGCGAGCTACGTCGACACGTCGCTGCAGTTCGTCGGCGCCGAGAAGGCGATCCACGAGGTGGAGATCTACGTCGGCATCCTGATCGGCGCGATCACCTTCGCGGGCTCGATCGTCGCGTTCGGCAAGCTGTCGGGCAAGATCGGCGGCAAGCCGCTGCTGCTGCCGGCACGGCACTGGCTGAACCTCGCCGCGCTGCTGATCGTGATCTACTACGGCCGCGCGTTCCTGCATGCGGAAACCATCCAGGACGGCATGCTGCCGCTCGTCGTGATGACGGTGATCGCACTGCTGTTCGGCGTGCACATGGTGATGGCGATCGGCGGCGCCGACATGCCCGTCGTCGTGTCGATGCTCAACAGCTACTCGGGATGGGCCGCGGCCGCGACCGGCTTCATGTTGGGCAACGACCTGCTGATCGTGATCGGCGCGCTGGTCGGCTCGTCCGGTGCGATCCTGTCGTACATCATGTGCCGCGCGATGAACCGCAATTTCATCAGCGTGATCGCGGGCGGCTTCGGCAGCGGCGCGGGCGCACCGGCCGCCGCGGGCGGCGCCGCGCAACCGGCCGGCGAGGCCGTCGCGGTGAGCGCGACGGAGACGGCCGAGCTGCTGCGCGAAGCGAAGCGCGTGATCATCGTACCCGGCTATGGGATGGCGGTGGCGCAGGCGCAGCACACGGTGTTCGAGCTGACCAAGCTGCTGCGCGAGAAGGGCGTCGACGTGCGCTTCGCGATTCACCCGGTCGCGGGCCGCATGCCCGGCCACATGAACGTGCTGCTCGCCGAAGCGAAGGTGCCGTACGACATCGTGCTCGAGATGGACGAGATCAACGACGACTTCCCCGACGCCGACGTGTCGATGGTGATCGGCGCGAACGACATCGTGAACCCGGCCGCGCAGGACGACCCGACGAGCCCGATCGCGGGCATGCCGGTGCTCGAGGTGTGGAAGGCGAAGACGTCGATCGTGATGAAGCGCAGCATGGCGTCCGGCTATGCCGGCGTCGACAATCCGCTGTTCTACAAGGACAACAACCGCATGTTGTTCGGCGACGCGAAGTCGATGCTCAATGAAATCTTCGGCGCGTTGAAAGCCTGATCGCGACGGCGCGCGCGGCCGGTGGCACGCCGGCCTGCGCCGCGCACGAATGCGATGACCGTCGGCCCGTCCCGCAGCGATGCGCGACGGGCCGACGCGCATGTGCGCCATCGGTACGGGGCCGGCAAGGTGGCGGCCCGGCTGGGATGCCGTCCATGGGAGCGCGGCAAGGATGCCGGTTATGGGAAAGCGCTACGCGCGCCGCCGGTACGTGCCCGGCGTACTGCCGGTCCAGTGGCGAAACGCGCGGTGGAACGCGCTCGGATCGTCGAAGCCGAGATCGGTGCCGATCGCCGCGATCGTGTCGAGCGTATCGGTGAGCCGCTGGATCGCGATGTCGCGTCGCAGCTCGTCCTTGAGCGCCTGGAAGGTGGTGCCTTCGGCGGCCAGATGGCGGCTCAGCGTGCGCACTGAGCAATGCAGATGTTCGGCCGCCCGCTCGATCACCGGCAGCTCGGGCAGCGCCGCCGACAGGTACTGCCGCACGCGGTGGCAGACGAGCTGCTCGCTGAACGATTCGAAGATCCAGTCGCCCGGCGCTCGCGCGAGGAACTTGCGCAGGTTGCGCTTGCTCTGCCGGATCGGCACGTCGAGCAGGTCGGCGCTGAAGCGCATCAGCGTGCGCTCGCAGTCGAACTGCACGGAGCCGGAGAAGAAGTACAGATGATCGATCGCATGCCGCGGACGCGGGCACGCGAATTCGATCCGCAGCAGCGGGATCTTCTGCCCGATCAGCCAGGAACACACGCCGTGCACGAGCTTGAGCATCAGCTCCTGGCCGAGCGCGCCGATCGGGCCGATCGCCGGGTTCGGACGCAGCAGCACCTGCGCGACCAGGCCGTCGCGCGTCGATTCGACGAAGAAGTCGTCGAGCAGCAGATGGAAGAACTGGCCGAAACGATACAGCGCCGTGCCGAGGTTGCGCGCATCGAGCAGGCTCAGGCACAGGTACTTCAGCGTGCCGCGGCGCAGCGGGCGCGAGAAGATGCCGGGCATCTCGTCGTCGAGGTCGATCGCGAGCGTGCGGTACAGCGTCGAGAACTGATCTTCGGTCACGCGCGCATGCGGCTCGCCGAGCAGTTCGAGCGGAATGCCGGCGCCGCGCAGGTAGCGCTCGACCACGTCGCGCTGCGCGCCCGCGCTCGCGAGAAAGCCGTTGACGAGCGAAATCGGCACCGTCGCGCTGGGCGACGGCAGCGCACGCCCAGGCTGGGCGGGAGGTGAATCTGTACCGGTCATCGCGTCCCCGTCGGTCGAACCGCTCGCATTGTACTTGAGCGACCCATGGCGGGCTTGCGGGGCTTTCCGGTGTTTCGGGGCTTTCGGGACGACCGCGCCGGCCGGCGAGCCGGCCCGCGCGTCGTCGCCCGCGCGGCGCGTGCGCACCATCACTGCGCGTGGCTGAGTTCCCGGCGCAGGATCTTGCCGACCGTCGACTTCGGCAGCCGCTCGACCACGCGGATCTGCTTCGGCACCTTGTAGCCGGCGAGATTCGCGCGGCAATGCGCGACGATCTCGGCCTCGCCGATGGTCGCGTCGGGCGCGAGCACCACGAACAGCTTCGGCGCCTCGCCGGTGCGCTCGTCCGGCACGCCGATACACGCGCATTCGGCCACGCCCGGCAGCGCGGTCACCACCGCTTCGACTTCGTTCGGATACACGTTGAAGCCCGACACGATGATCATGTCCTTCTTGCGGTCGACGATCTTCAGGAAGCCGGCCGCGTCGAACACGCCGATGTCGCCGGTGCGGAAATAGCCGTCCTCGGTGAACGCGGCCGCGTTCGCTTCGGGCTTCTGCCAGTAGCCGCCCATCACCTGCGGCCCGCGCACGCAGATCTCGCCCGCGCCGCCGATCGCGACCTCGCGGTTTTCGTCGTCGAGCAGCTTCACGTCGGTCGACGGCAGCGGCAGGCCGGTCGTGCCCGTGAACCGGTCGACCGACTGCGGATTGAACGTGACGACCGGCGACGTTTCCGACAGCCCGTAGCCTTCGCGGATGAAATTGCCCGTCACCGCCTGCCAGCGCGCGGAGATCACGTCGATCACGGCCGCGCCGCCGCCGGCCGACAGCTTCAGCCGCGACCAGTCGACTTCCTTCAGCCGCGGATGGCCCGCGAGCCCCGCATACAGCGTGTTGACGCCGACGAACACCGACGGCCGCGCGGCCTTCAGCACGTCGATCAGGCCGTCCATGTCGCGCGGATTGGCGACGAGCCAGTTCTGCGCGCCGATCGCGAAGTAGGACAGGAAGTTCACCGTCAGCGCGAAGATGTGGTACAGCGGAATCGCCGTGACGACGACCTCCTCGCCCGGCTGCCGCGCGGCCGGCACGATCGCCGCGAATTGCTCGACGTTCGCGATCAGGTTGCGGTGCGACAGCGCGGCGCCCTTCGACAGGCCGGTCGTGCCGCCCGTGTATTGCAGCAGCAAGAGGTCGCTGCCGTCGAGCGCAACCGGCGCGCGTTGCAGCGCCGCGCCGGCCGCGAACGCGTCGGCGAGCGCGAGCGAGCCGGGCGGCAGCGCCGCGCATGCGCCGGCCGGCGCATCGACGACGCCGAGATCGTCGCGGCCCACGGTCAGCACCGCGCGCACGCGCGTCTTGCCGACCACGTCGGCGAACGTGGCCATCGACCCGCCGCACACGACCGCCACTTCGACGCCCGCGTCGTTGAGCTGGTGTTCGAGTTCGTGCGGCGTATAGAGCGGGTTCACGTTGACCTGGACCGCGCCGATCCGCGCGAGCGCGACGAACACCACCGGAAACGCCAGCACGTTGGGCAGCATCACGGCCACGCGGTCGCCGTTGCGCACCTGCGCGACCTGCTGCAGGTACGCGGCGAGCGCGGCCGACAGGCGGTCGACGTCCGCGTAGGTCAGCGTGCGGTCGGACGCGCGGAACGCCGGATGGCCGGCGAAGCGGTGCATCGCGTCGTCCAGCAGCGCGGTTACGGATGGAAAGCGATCGGGATCGATCTCGGCGGGGATCGAGCCATACGACCCGATCCAGTGTCTCTTCGTCATGTCCTGCTCCTCGGGGGACGGCGCCACGCGGCGCCGTTCGCACGGCGGCCCGCGCATCGGATGCGCGCGGGCCGTCGCCTGACCGACGAATATCGCGCGCGCGGCCCGCTTTGAAAATGATTCGCGCGGCCGAAAACATGATCGAAACGGACACACCGGCGCGCCAGTCCGTAAACCGCAAACCAGCCCGCCCGGGTGGCGACATGATGCGCACGCAGGCGCAGGATCAGGGTGAACCCTATGGCGCGGCCGCGCGTTCGGGGGCAGAATCGCCAACCCGGAACGGTATCGAATCGGACGTACACCCAGCCATGCCGCGCACCGCGCACCTGAACCCGACGGCCGCCCGCGCGGCGGCGCTGCCCGAGACCCTGCCCGCCCATGCGTTGCGCGACAAGCGCTTTTCGCCGGCGAAGCTCGCCGTGCTCGTCGACGTCGCGCGCGAACTCGGGCTCGATTCGTCGGCGGTGCTCGCCGGCACGGGCCTGTCGCCGGAGGCCGTCGCCGATCCGTTCACGCTCACGTCGCCGCTGCAGTTCCTGACCGCCGCGCGCAACGCGCTCGAGCGCTACGACGGCGCCGACCTCGGCGTGCGCGTCGGCCGCCGGCTGCATGCGTCGAGCTACGGGATGTACGGCTACGCGATGCTGTGCTCGGAGTCGCTCGCGCGCGCGTTCGATTCGGCCGTCAAATATCACCGGCTCGCGAACGGGATGCTGACGATCCGCTGGGTCGAACAGGGCGACACCGCGGCGTGGCTGTTTCCCGATCCGCACGAAGCCGCGCTGGCCGGCCCCGATCTGCCGCTGTACCGCTTTCTGATCGACATGCAGTTCGCGCTGCACGTGACGGTCATCAAGGACGTGATGGGCGCGTGGTGCGTGCCGGCACGCGCGCAGTTCGCGCAGCCGCGGCCCGCGCACGCGGCGCTGCTCGCCGAGGCGCTCGAATGCCCGATCGCGTTCGACCAGCCGCACCATGTGTTGAGCTACCCGGCCGCGTGGCTCGCCCGCGCGCCACAGCTCGCGAACCCGATCACCGCCGCGCAGGTGTCGTCGCACTGCGCGCATCTGCTCGACGAATTGCGCAGCCAGGCCGACGTCACGCGGCGCGTCTACCAGGAGCTCACGCGCACGCCCGGGCAGTTTCCGGACATCGTCGCGATCGCCGGCACGCTGTGCATGACGTCCCGCACGCTGCGCCGCAAGCTCGACGCCGAAGGCACGTCGTACAGCGAATTGCTGACGAGCGTGCGTAAGGCGCTCGCGATCGACTACCTGAGCACCACCACGCTCAGCACCGAGGACATCGCGCTGACGCTCGGCTTCAGCGACGCGGTCGGGTTCCGCCACGCGTTCAAGCGCTGGACCGGCACGACGCCGACCGAAGTACGGCGCAAGCGCGGGACGTGACGCGTGCGCCGCGCCGGCGCAGGTCGCGCATGCACGGTCACTGCGGGTCGCCGGGCGCCGGCTGCGCGATCGCGAGCGCGAACTCGAACACCGCGCCGCGCCCGTCCCGGTCGACGAGCCGGATGTCGCTGCCGTTGAGCGCCAGCATCCGGTGCACGATCAGCAGGCCGAGGCCGCCGTTCGTCGCCATGCCGCCGCTGGCGGGCCGCTGCGGTCGCTGGAACAATCCTGCGCGGCGCGCCAGCGGGATCCCTTCGCCGGTGTCCGACACGGTCACCACCACGCGGTCGTCGCGCGGCGTCAGCGCGACTTCGATTGCGCCGTGCTGCGGCGTGTGCCGCAATGCGTTGTCGAGCAGATTGGTCAGCACGCGCTCGATCATCGCGAGATCGGCCGACACGGCCGGCACGCGCGGCGGGATGCGCGCCTGCAGCGCGATGCCGCGCGACTGGGCCGCGAGTTCGAACTTCTGGAAGACGTCCTGCACGAGATCGACGAGCGAGAACGGCTCGCGCTCGGCCTGCACACTGCCCGACTCGAGCCGCGCCAGCTCGAACAGCGCCTGCGCGAGCCGCCCGACCTTGGTGCTCTGCGCGAGCGCGACCGACAGGTAGCGGCGGCGCTCAGAGTCGGCGAGCGTGTCGGCCTTCAGCGACAGCGTTTCCAGATAGCCGTGCAGCGAGGTCAGCGGCGTGCGCAGATCGTGCGAGATGTTCGTGATCAGCTCGCGCCGCTGCTGGTCCTGACGCGTCAGCGCGCGCCACTGCTCGCCGATCCGGTCGGCCATCTGGGCGAACGCGGATTCGAGCACCGCGAGGTCGTCGCCGCGGCGTCCCGGCGCGGGGCGCGGCAGCGGCGGCTGCGTGTCGGGCGCGCCGTTCGCGTCGAAGCGGCGCATCGCGTCGGTCAGCCGGCGCAGCGGCCGCGTGATGAAGCTGAACGCGATCAGGCCGGCCACCAGCCCGAGCAGCGCGACGACCGCCATCGACCACAGCGTCGTGCGCAGCACGTTGCCGGCGTCGACGCGCGCGGCCAGCCGGTCGTGCGCTTCGCCGAGCAGCACCACGTAGACGTAGCCGGACGGCGGCTGCCCGGCGCGCTGCAGCGGCGCGGCGCTGAACACCTTGCGCGCGTCGATGCTGCGCGGATCGTCGCCGAGGATCGGCAGCGGCTCGCCCGCGATGAAGCGCTGCACCGGCGCGAGATCGACGCGGGTGCGCTTCACGTGCCCGGGCGGCGCGTCGTCGCCCTCGATGTGCCCCGCGTTGTCGAGCAGGTAGACCTCGACGCTCGGGTTCACGCCCATCAGTTGACCGAACAGCCGGCGCACGGCATCCGGGCGCAGGCCGTTCGCGTCCATCAGCGGCGTGCTGCTGGCGATGTGCGCGGCGAGATCGCGCGACAGCGCCTGCACGACTTCCTTTTCGCGCATGTCGTTCGCGCGGATCTGCAGCCACGCGGACGCGCCCGAACACGCGAGCAGCAGCACCGCGAACACGCACGACAGCCGCTGGGTCAGATTCAGCTTCATCACGCGTCCCGCTGGCCCGGTGCGGCCAGCTTGTAGCCGCGCCCCCACACCGTGAGGATCCGCACGGGCTCGGCGGGATCGGCCTCGATCTTCGCGCGCAGCCGGTTGATGTGCGTGTTCACCGTATGTTCGTAGCCTTCGTGCCGGTAGCCCCAGACGGCGTTCAGCAGATCCATCCGCGAGAACACCTTGCCCGGATGCCGGGCGAAGAAGTACAGCAGGTCGAATTCGCGCGGCGTGAGGTCGATGCGCGTGCCGTCGACGCTCGCCTCGCGCGCGATCGGATCGATCGACAGGCCGGCGACGTCGAGCGTGCCGGCGTCGAGGCGCGAGTCGCGCGCGAGCGCGTCGACGCGCCGCAGCAGCGCCTTCACGCGCGCGACCAGCTCCAGCACCGAGAACGGCTTCGCGAGGTAATCGTCGGCGCCGAGTTCGAGGCCGAGAATCCGGTGCACCTCGCTCGAGCGCGCGCTCGTGATGATGATCGGCGTGTAGCGCGCCATCGCGCGGGCGCGCCGGCAGATTTCGAGGCCGTCGACGCCCGGCAGCATCAGATCGAGAATCAGCGCGTCCCAGTTTCCCTGCTCGAGCAGACGCAGGCCTTCGGCGCCGTCCGCGCTGTGGACGACTTCGTAGCGCTCGTCGCGCAGATGCAGGCTCAACACGTCGGCGATGTCGGCGTCGTCTTCGACGATCAGGATGCGTTTGGCGTGATCCATGGTGAACGCGGCAGTGCGTCGGTAAGGGTGTCGGGCGCGTGAGCGTTGGCGGCGGCGGCCGGGGCAGCGCGCGGCCGCGATGCCGTCATTGTGCAGAATTTCGCGGCGGCGAGGGATCACAAATCGTTTAACTCTGGGGCAGGCCTGGGCCGGAAGGTCGTTCTTCCTTTCGTCTGGGCGCCGGACAGGCGGCGGCGCATGGCGCGATTACGTCGAACACGAGCGATACGCGTCGCGGTTACTGAGGAACCCGATGTCGGCACTTTGGGGGAGCGGCATCGTCGATGCACCTTGTTCGTACCGACGAACGAGCGCGGAAAATCGCAACCGGTTTTGATTCCCGACGCCAAATACCTCCCGGGAGTGCCGATCGTACGTGTACGCTGTTCAGCTATACATCGGGATCCGAAAATCCCACACCGATCGCGTCGTTCAAGCCCGTACCACGGCCCGTTGGATCAGTCGACTCTCGGTCGACTGGCCGCCGGCTCAAGTCCGGCCGGCCCTATCAATGCAGAGGAATTACATGTCGCTTCTTGACCGCATGCTTTCGCGTGCAACACCGCAAACCGGCAAAGGCCGCCGAAGGGTCTTGGTGCGCGTCTGGCTCGACGACGAAGGTCGGGTGCGCGACCTGAAGGTCCGCCGAAGTTGTGGCGACCCGGCCGGCGACGAGCGCGCCCTCCATGCAATCGCCGTCATGCGCTTTCCACGCGGTCAGCTGGGTTCAGGAGGCGGCACGTCGCAGCGGTGGCACGATCTCAACTACGACGTCGACTGAGGCGCCGACGTTGAGTGGCATGCTCATAAGCAGTCGATAGGTATCGTCCGGTCGTGGCCGGATGCGTTTGGCGGCGGTTCATCACGTCAATGTGCCTGGTACTCGCCCTGCCGAATGGACCATACAATTGCGCACTTCAATGATGGCACTGAGCTTTACCAGGACTTCGCCGTAATTCAGTACGGTATCGATCGCGAGGACGTGACGCAGTTTGCGAATCTGCTGATGGTCTTGTTGCCGAGCCGGATCGGAGCAGGGCCGCCGTCATCGACTTCGACTGGCCGCGCGCGCTCGACTGCGATGCCGCAGGTTTGCGCGATCGAATCAAGGAGGACCTCCAAGCGTTGCGAGCAAGCGCCTGACTCGATGCTTCCAGCGAGCTCGCCCACGTTACGGATGGTCGCACCATCCGTCAGAATGCCCGCGCTTCCGGCGCCGCGATTCTCGTCGCTTGCATGCGCCACTTCGCCGGCGTCATCCCCACCTGCCGTTTGAACACGCGTTGGAACGCAGCCTCCGACCGATATCCGACCGTCTCGCCGATCTCCGCGACGGACATCGTCGTTTGCGCCAGCTTGCGCCCTGCAAGCGCCATGCGGATTTCCGTCAGCACATCGGTCGCCGAGCGGCTGATCGCCTCGTCGAAGTGGCGTGCGAACGTCGCGCGCGACATGTGGCAGCGCTCCGCCAGCTGCGCCAGCGTCCAGGGCTTTTCCGGCTCGTCGAACATCGCAGTGAGCGCCGGCTGCAACCGATGGCGTTGCGCCAGCGCGAGCAGCCCGCGCGGCGCGTGACCGGACTCGGACGCACTGCGCAGCGTCAACGCGAACAGCGCGCCGGACAGATGATCGACCACCGCCGCGCTGCCGGCACGTTGCTCCAGCGCTTCCTCACGCATCAATTCGATGACTCGCGCAAGCCGCGTGGCGGCAAACGCGGCGTCGCGCGTCTGTCCATCGCCGGCGGCGACGCTGCTCACGATCAGACGCCGAGGCAGATGGTCGCGCAGCAACTGCTGCGGGACGGCCGGCAGCACGAAGCGCCCGCACAGCACGTCGATGCTCGCGTCGGCGCTGCCGTTCGTCGTAATGGTCAGGCCGTTGCGGTGCCGCTCCTGCACCGCGCGCGGCGCGTCGCCGCTGCCGTCGTGCAGCCGGTGCGCACTGCCGGAGGGGAACACCACGATGTCGCCGGCCTTCATTCGGAGCGTCGGCTCTTCCGCGCCGCCCGTCTCGCCTTCGACGACAGCCTCGCCGCGCAACAGGATGTGATACGGAAGCTCCCGCTCGTTCGACTCGGGATGGTCGATGCGCCACGGCGAACCGAAATGGCACCGTACGTCCAGCCGGCCGGTGACCGGCATCATCGACAGCAATCGGTCCAGCATGTCCATATGAGACGTTTGAGCATGAATTTGCGCAAGTATGGCATTAAAGAACTCGCCCTGCATCCCTACACTGACTCCCATGCCATACGACATGGCTAAGCAGTTCAACCACTCAACTGAACGAAGGAGTCGATCATGTCCCGTCTCACCACCATTCGCCCTGAAGAAGCCACCGGCGCGGCAGCGGAAGTGTTCGCGAAGATCAAGAAGGCCGTCGGCAAGGTGCCCAATGCGTACGCCACCATCGGCACGCACAGCCCCGAAGCCCTCGGCGCGGCGCTCGCGTTCGACGCTGCCGTGGCTGCCGGCACGCTCGGCAAGGCCGACATCGAAGTCATCAAGCTGGCGGTCAGCGAACACGTGGGCTGTGACTATTGTGTCGCCGCGCATACGCTGATGGGCAAGCTGGCCGGACTGTCGGGCGACGCCATGAAGCAGGTGCGCGCCGGCGCGGCCACCGGCGACGCCAAGCGCGACGCGCTGGTGACCTATGTGCGTACGCTGGTCGGCACGCGCGGCACGGTGCCCGAGGCGGCCGTCGACGCCGTGCGCGCCGCCGGTTACACGGAGCGCCAGCTGATCGAGATCAGCCTGGCGATCGCGTCGATCACGTTCACGAACCTGGTCAATCGCGTCAACGATACGACGCTCGATTTCCCGGCCGTGGCGTAATGGCGCGTCGGTGGGCAGGCACGGCGATCGAACGCAGTCGATCCGGCTGCGTTCGATCGTGAGGCTCGTGTCGCCGGCGGAATGTGCTGGCTGGCGGCGCCGTACTTCGATACCGCCTCCGTCAAGCGCTGCCGATCACACAGGTCGATCCGCAAAGTCCTCCCACGCCAGTAACGATCAAGACGGGGAACGCTCTCGATCGACACGCACTGGATTTGGCGCGGGCGTTCCCTGCTGCCCGGCCGGCGCAAGCCGATCGTCGCTGCGCGGCGAGCGGCACCGGTGCCGATGTGATCGCTCGATCGGTGTCGGCCCGTCCACCAATGGTCGTGGCCACCACGCCGGCCGGATCGCGTCCGCTCAGCGTGGCGGCAGCCCGGCCGCGATCTGGTCCGCGAGGCGCCCCAGAATCGCGCTCAGCGCAGCGGCCTGCGCGGCCGCGCCGCGCAGCGTCAACGATGCGGTCAAGGTCGTCTCGCGGCTCGCGCTCACGCGCTCGGGCCGGCCCGCCAACACCGTCCATGCGGCCTCCAACGTCAACGTGCCGCCGTCGTCCGCATGCACGTCCAGCACCGTGACGACGAGCGTGCGCGTCTCGGGCGGCCGCGGCGCATCCGGCAGGACGACGGCCCCCGTCGGCAGGCGCGTCAGCAGGTCCTGCGCGAGCGTGCGCCGCATCATCCGGTCGAGCGGCCCGGCCCAGCGCGCGCCTTCGTCGATCCAGACACGGTTCGCCGAGCGCTGCACGACGACCTCGGGACGGTCGAGCTCCGCCGGCACGTGGACGGCAGTCAGTTGCACCGGCTCGATGGGCTCGTCCGCGCGGGTCGATGTAGCCGGCGTCGCACTCAACGCCACATAGCGCGTCGGCGGGCTGTGCCCACATCCGGCGAGCACGGCAGCGAGCACGGCGGCCAGCGCAACGACCGCCCATTTCATCGGGGCCGGCGCCGCTGCCTCGCCGGCCCGACGCTTCGATCGACGGATCATGGCTTCTCCTTCGCTCTGCCGCGCACGAGCGCTTCGGGATGTCGGTCGAGATAGTCGGCCAGCGCACGCACCGAACGGGCGGTATCGGCAAGTTCGCGCAGCACCGCGGGCACGCCGGTCTGCGTGGTGGTGGCGTCGCCGAGCGTCCGGCTGGCTGCGGCCGCGGCCTGGTCGGCGCTGTTCGCGGCGTCGCGCAGCTGCGCGACGAGCGGACCGATCTGCGGCGACACCTGCTGCAGCGTGCGGTCGATCTGCGCGACCGATCGGTCGAGATGCGCGAGCCTGTCGCGGATCTGCGGCGATGCGGTCAGCGCATTGAGCCGCGCCGCGATCGCGCGCACGTCGTCGCCGGTCTCCTTGATCGGCAGCGCGTCGAGCTTGCCGGCGATCGCGTTGGCGCGCGCGGCGATCGCATCGAAGTCGGCCGACGCGACGCTCGGAATCTCCGCCGGGTTGGCGCCACCGGAAAACGCGGCCGCCGAAGCGCCGGCGACGAAATCGAGGCTGACCATGCGCGGGCCGACGAGCGGCGGATCCTGCACCAGCCGCGCGCGCAGCCCGCGGGCGACGAGCCGTTCGAGCATGTCGTCGACGATGGGGCGCCAGTTGCCGTCGGCCGGCGGACGCACGCCGGTGATGCCGAGCGCCGACGGTTCGAGCGCAATCTGCACCGGCGTGCCGAGCTGCCCGGTGGCGGCGTCGTAACTCAGCCGCACGCGCGTGACCGTGCCGACCTGGAAGCCGCGCAGTTTCACCGGCGCGCCGTCCTTCAGCTCGCCGGCCGCACCGGCGAACCGAATCACGTACGGCACCACCGGCCCATGCTCGGGCGCGAGCGCCGGGCGGCGCTCGGTGCCGTCGAAGTGCCGCGCCGGGGCGCCGGCGCCCGGCTCCATCACGATTTCCGGCCCGACGACGAGCGCGCGCAGCGAGGTCGGGTCGCTCATGTCCGGCTGCGCACCGCGCAGGAAAAAGCGCGTGCCGCTGAGCAGATACTTCTGCTGCGCGCGATCGATCTTCAACTCGACCTCCACATGCCGGCCGTCGGGCGACAACGCGATGCCTGCGACCTTGCCGACCTTCACGCCGCGCAGCGTCACGTCGGTATCGTCGACTTTCATTCCGTGCGCGTCGGAAAACATCACGGTGACGCTTTCCCCGCCCTGCGCAAGCGCCCGTATCCCGAGCCATCCGACCACGGCCAGCGTGGCGACGGGCACCGCCCAGATCAATCCCGGCCAACGACTGTGCCGCACCTCGGCGCGCGAGCGGCGGATGCGCGGCGGGTTCATCGAACCCTCCGGTCGCGGCGGTCCCACATCAGGCGCGGATCGAAGGCGCGCGACGCGAGCATGGTCAGGAACACCACGAGCGCGAATGCGGTGGCCCCGGTAGCCGGCTGCGCGGACGCGACGCCGTCGAAGCGGATCAACGGAACGAACGCCGCGATCGTGAAGACGTCGACGTTCGACCATCGGCCGAGCTCGTCGATCCAGCGGTAGAGGCGCACCTTCAGGCGCAGATGCCGGCGCGATCGCCGCAGCACGGACGCGACGAACCAGCCCATGCCGACGATCTTCGCGACCGGGATCACGATGCTCGTGATGAACGTCAAGATGCCGAACGGCCACAGGCCGACGTGAAAGAGCTGCATGACGCCGTCGACGATGCGGTGCATGTGCACGCGTCCGAGCTGGATCGAGGTCGTCATCGGCAACAGGTTGGCCGGCACGGTCAGCACGAGCGCCGCCAGCGACAGCGCGCTCGCGCGCGAAAGCGCCGCGACCCGGCGCGCGCGCAGCGTCAGCCCGCAGCGCGAACACGAACGCCCGGCGCACGCGTACGGCTGCACCATGTCGCAACCGGCACACGACAGCACGGCCTCGCTGCGCGACGGATGCCGATCGGCTTCGATGGCGCGCCACACGGTGCGCCGGTCGAGCGACGCGCGCGTGAGCATCGACATCAGGCCGGCCGCGATCAGGCAATAGCCGCCTGCGCCCATCGAGCCGGTGAGACCGTGCGTGACGCGCACGTAGCCGATGATGCAGCCGACGAGGTACACGTCCGGCATTGCCCAAGCGTCGAGTGCGAGCGACCAGCGGAACACCGCGCCGATACCGGAGAACCGCCAGCCGAAGCGAATCGCGGCCAGCACCAGCATCAGGCCGCCGAAGCGCGCGAACGGCAGCACGATGCCGAACATCCCGAGCAACACGGCCAGGATCACCCAGCCGTCGTTCCACATCGACACGATGCCCGACGCGAGCACCGAAGAATGCGACGCGCCCAGCATCGTGACCGTCATCAGCGGTGCGAGGTTGGCGGGAAACAACAGCACGAAGGTCGCCGTCGTGCAGGCGAGCGCGGCCTCAACACTGCGGCCGCGGCGGCGTTCGAGCGTCGCATGGCAGCGTCTGCAGCGCGCCAGCGCGTGTGCTTCGATCGGCGGGATATGGTCGAGCGTCCCGCACGTAGGGCAGCCGATCGTGGTCATGCGACGACAGCTCCGGTGGGCGCGCGATGCGCGCAATGACACGCCCGGTGGCAAAACCTGCACGACGCGGGCAGGCGGTCGCGCGTGATGATCATCGTCATGCGTTCTCCCGTTCGATTAGGTCGAGATAGCGCCGCGGAGCCGCGGCCGTTGAGCGTGCCGAGCGCTACCCGTGTGGCGTGAAAACGCGCGGCAGGCGCTGCTGCATGCGCGCCTGCCGTCGTCGGGGTGTCGGACAGCAAGGCGTGTGCCTGGGGGGGCGAGTGGTGGCGGGCGGTTGCCGGTTGCCGGTTGCCGGTTGCCGGTTGCCGGTTGCCAGTTGCCGGTTGGGTCGGCGGTCGGCAGTCAGCGGTTTAGCCGTAGCTGGTTGCTGGTTGCCTGCTGGCGGTTGCCAGTTGCTAGATGGCTGGCGCGGCGAGTTGGTGGCAGATGGCGGATGATAGGAGGCGGGCGGCGGCCAGGAGCAGGCCACAAGCAGCGGGCAGCGGCACACGAGCAGCACGCCTCGTCGAATCGCCTCGACGAGGCGAGGACGGCAGCCGGCGAGCCAACCGCCCTCCGCACGCGAATCACCGTCGGGCGCCCGCCGCTCGCCATGAACGATCGGAGCTTCTGATTTTCGAACGCCACACCGCGAACGCGCGAACGACGCACTAACCGCTAGTCATAACTCATCGTGACGGTAATCGATGCGTTGGCACTGCCGGCCGTTACCGCAGCGGCGGTCTGATAGAAACGGGCGCGCAGCGGCACGCTGTAATCGCCGGCCGCGCCGGCATACCCGGTAACTTTCGCCGTCGTTCCAAACGCAACCGGTTTGCCGCTTGCGTCGAGCAGTTGCAGCCCGATTCCGGTCGCGCTCGATGCCCCGTTCAACGTGGCGACCGAATCGCCCGTGCCCGGCACGACCTGCGTCGTCGGATCGAACCGGTAATAGATGCCCGTGCGACCGGCGGGACACGCATTCAACCGCAAATCGAACGGCGTGTCGCCGGCCGACGACCCCGCGCCGGTAAACTGGTTCGTCACCATCTGGCCCATATCCACGCTCAAGTCCGGCACCGCACAGGCCGGCGTCGTGACCCTGAAGCCGGTGGTCGTCAACGTCGCAACCGAAAGCCCATCGAGCTTCATCTGCGCCGACAGGGAACCGGCAGGGGCGTCGCCCGCACCCACCGGCCCGGTCACGATGACCTTCACGCCGAGCCGCGCGCCCGGTAACGGCATGCCCACCCAGCCCCACCATCCCCAGTTTCCGGCGTATGCGTCGCCGTCGCCCGCACCCCAGTACCTCGTGGAAGAACCGCCGAAGGAGGCCGGAACGACGCCGTCGGCCATGTCGTAAAAGGCCAGTCCGATGCCCGGCACGCCGGTTGCGAACGTATAGGGCGTCACACTGCTGCCGACCTTGGTTCCGCCGTAAACGCTTCGATTCGATTGGCCGGGCGCAGTGCATTTCGCGAACGCAACGGCATCGACCGGAATGCTTACGTCGTCCAGCACGGTGCCGACGGCCGTGCCGGGCGCCACCTGGTATTCCGACTTCAACGCGAAATTGGCGAGCAGTTCGGTCTTGTTGTTGATGAATTGGCAGGCCGCGTGTGCACCGTCCGGCGTCGCAAACGACACCGCCATCAGGCAGCCTGCGAACAGGCGATACATGTTCATTTTTCGGCGCTCCGATTGACGCGAACAGGCACGCGCCGCTTCATCGGTCCATCTGCGATCGATCAATGAGGTGTTCCGATGATGGAACGGCGCTGCCCACGACGAAATGTTGGCGGGCTATGCATTCGTTGGACTGAACCGGTTATGCGAAACGTCAATTTCCGCATCGCTCCGACTTCGATCGAGCCGACAGAACAACATCTGCACAGCCTATCGGCGCGAGTCATGCATGAAAATCGGAGAACTGCGATTCATGCGCCTCGCCGTGACGATCGGACGCCGTCGTCAGGCCGTGTCGACAATGGCGCAATGCGTGAAGGTCGTGCACTCCGGCGTCCGATGCAGCCGCCACGCCAACCAGTGGCACGCGACGCCGCTTCACACCGATTCACGCAGCCGGCTGCGCCTCCGTCGGCGCGTACTGCTCCGCGCCAGCCGCCACACAAGGCAAATCGAGACTCCGCAGCGCCCGCTGGCCGGCGCCGCGCGGGTTCGCCGGCAACGCATACGACAGCCGGCAGCCCGAGCGCCCGGCGTCGCTTTCCCACCCGACGTTCAGTTCGCCCTGCTCCGCGAGACCGCGCGCCAGCAGCTTGCCGGCCTGCCCGACCACGCCGATGTCCTTGCCGGCCTGATCGGTCACCACAGCACCGAACGGCACCGGCGATCCGTCCGCCTGCCGCAGGCGAATCACCGCCGAGCGCCCGTAGTCCGTCTTGAACACCAGCAGCGGGACGGCGCCCGCAAGCGGTGCGACGCGCTGGCTGGTCTCCTTCAGTTCGACGTCCGTCGACAGCCCCTTCGGGTCCAGCGACACGTCGTTCATCGAGAACGGCGTCAGGTACGGCACGATCGCATAGCCGTTCGCATCGACGCGCACGCCCGACGCATTCGTGACGCGCGCACCTTCGGCATGCTTCGCCTCGACGATCGCGAAAGTCTCTGACAGCGGTTGCGACAGCGTGACGCCGCCGCGGTGCGCGACGACTGCACCGCGCGCGCCGATCGAGTACTGCTGATAATCGGCGCTCGCGCCGACGCTTGCGCTGAGCTCCGCCCGTGCCCCGCGATACGACACGTTGGCGCCGCCGCTGGTCTGCGCCCCGCCCGGCCCGCTGCTGCGGTTCACGTTCACGCCATACGACACGTTGCTGTCGACACCGGCCGAACCGCTCAGGCTCGTCGCGATCTGCGTCGAGCCGCGCGTATCGTGATTGAAACTGGTCGACAGCGTTGCCGGCCGCGTGCTGCCGAGCGGAATCGACAGCCCCAGATAGACCAGCGTGCTGGCCTGCCCCCACGCGTCGCGCTGACGCGTCGCCGACACGTTGTACGCCACGCTGCGAAACGCGTTGCTGTAGCCGACCGTGAAATCGACATCCGAGCCAGCGCGATTCCAGTAGGTCGACGTCGACGCCGTCACGCTGAGGCTGCCGCCCTTGTCGCCGAGCTGCTGACTCGCCACCAGCGACGCGCGGTTGCGTTGCCGGTACACCTGGCGCAAGGGTCCGCCGGACACCGAGCGGTCGCGCGCAGTCATGGCATCGTTCAGACCGAAATAGCCGTTCGTCGAATAGTGATACGCGGCAATCGCGACGTTGGTGCCGGTGGCCGCGACGGTCTTCGCGTAGCTGACGCGAAAGCTCTGCCCCGAATACGTGCGGTCGTTCTGCACCCTCGTCGTCGCATGCGCGACGTCGACGCCGATTGCGCCCCACCCGGTGTTCAGCACCGCACCGACCATCGCCGCCAGGTAGCCTTGCGCGGCCGTCGCGCCGCCATAGCCGGTCAGCATATTCGTGAAACCGTGCTGCCAGGTCGCCTGCGTGAACAACGGCGTCGTGTTCGACAGGTTGCGCACAGCGCCCGCCGTGAAGCTGTAGCGATTCTGGCCGGGGCGCAACGACATCGGCACGGCTGCATACGGGACGGAGAAGGTGTGCGTGGAGCCGTCCGCCTCCGTGACGACGACGTTCAGGTCGCCGCCATAGCCGGTCGGATAGAGGTCGTCGATCACGAACCCGCCCGGCGCGACCGTCGTCTCGTACAGCTTCACGCCGTTCTGCGAAATCGTCACCTTCGCGTTGGTGTTCGCGACGCCGCGCACGACCGGCGCGTAGCCGCGCTGCGAGTCCGGCAGCATCCGGTCGTCGCTGCTGATCCTCACGCCGCGAAACGACGTCGAGTCGAACAGATCGCCCGACGTATACGTATCGCCGGCCACGAACTGCGACGACCACGACGCCAGATCGCGTTGCACGTAGGTCGCGACGTTCTGGTAGCGCCGGCGGCCGCGGTCGTCCCAGTTGAACGACCCGCTGTGCCGGAAATGCCAGCGCTGAACGTTGAATCCGCTATCGACACCGACATAGCCTTGCGTGCTGCCGTGCGCGCCGCTCGCCTGCGCGTGGTAGACGTTCGCGTTGTAGCCGAGCATCGCGACGGGCACGCCCGCGCTCCATCGGTCGGGGCTCACGTAGCCGCGCGCGGTGCGGCTCAGCGATACCTGCGGAATGCCGAGATCGAGCCGGAGATCGTTGAAGTCGAAGCCGACGGTGGCTTCCGGAATCGCCTGACCGATGCGCACGCAACCACCCTGTTGTTCAAGCAGCGTGCGGATTTCCTGCGACAGCGCGGTCAGCTCGACACCGATGCGCTCCAGCAGCGCCTTGTCGAAGCAAGGCTGCGCGTCGGGACTGTCCGCTACGCTCTTGAACGGCACCTCGAATCGCCCGGCCCAGCGGCCGCTGACGTAGACGTCTGGACTGTAGGTGCCGGCGCGCACCACGTTGCCGCGCGAATAGCGCGACACGTCGATCGAACCGGCGCCGTTATTGAGAAATCCACCCTCGAATTCGACTTGCGCGAACTCCATCTGCGCAATCTGCTGCGGCCGGGCGTGTTCATCCGCTACCGCAAGTGCGTCCGTTTGCCAGCTGGCGACGATCGAGAAAACCAGCGCACATATCGGCTTGAGCCGTGGCGCAATCTCCGCGTGCGGGCCACTGTATTTTTTCTCCATCGTGCTTTCTCCTCCCATCGATGGCGAAGTCGCCACCGTCCCGTTCGTGTTCCGCTCATCGGCCGCTTGGGACCTTCCAACGCACCGCCGAATCACTTCGTGATCGTCGCCTCGTGCGCATGGGCCGTCCCCCAGTCGTCCACGCTGCTGTAGTGGACGGTCCCACCCGCGAGTGCGGCACCGTTGGCACCGGTCAGCGCGAAGGAAGCCGTTTCGCCGGCACCGACATAACCGAGCTCCGCCGCGTAGGTTTTCCCGCCTGATTTCAATTCGACGCCGGCGAGATTGACGACGTAGGCGCTCGGATTCGTCGCCTTCAACACCGGACGATGTCCATCGTCGGTGCCGAGTGCCCATTTCAGTTGGGCGGGCGCGTCGCCTGCCGTTCCGGCCAGGCCGGCGGGCCGGTACATCAGCTTGATGCGGGTGCGAAACGCGAACTGCAGGCGGTTGACGTCGTCCTTGCCGCTAACCTTGGGCGGCACATCGAGCACGTTCAACCAGAACAGCGACTCCTTGTTCTCCGGCAGAGGCTCGCCGGTATACAAGATCCGCAACGTCTGCCCCTTGCCCGGCTCGACACGAAAAATCGTCGGCGTGATCACGAACGGCACGTCGATCGCATCCGGGGACGTGCGCTGGTTCCCCTTGTCGATCCAGGCCTGAACTAGCGCAGGCTGCTTGCCGTCGTTGGTGAGCTGAACCGTGACTTCCTTGTCGGCGGCCGGGAACACGACGCGGGTGCCGGATAACGTCACGCTGGCCTGTGCATTCATGCAGAACAGCAGCGACATCAGGACCACGACGATGGCATATGGACGATTCATTTCCCTTTTCCTCCTGACAGTTCCTCTGCAGTGCGAATAGACAAGACCACCTCCACCGCACCGAATGACACCCCGGCGCCGGTACGCCTTGCGACCGCCGGCGCCGGGGGTCAGCTCATCGTGCGATCAGGGATAGACGAGCGAATACGTGACGTACGAGTTTGCGGAACCGCCGGTTACAGTAGCGCTCGTCGCGATGTACTGCGCAGAGAACACGAGCGCTGCCCTACCCGAGTCCGTATTGACATTGACGGTTTGCGTACGCTGCTCCGAGGCCGGGGCGCCGACAAGGATCGGCTCATACTTGTCGTTGAGGATCTGGATTTGCACGCCGCCGGCCGCATCGGCGCCGGTCAGGTTCAGACGGCCGGTTGACAGGTCGACGTTGGGGCCGGGCTCGAACGCGACCGATACCTTCTTCGCCGGTGCGGAGGTGTCACCGCCTTCCGCGTTCATCTCGCATCCCGACACCAGGAATACGAACGGTGTACGGCCGACGGTGGCGCCCACGGACCCAAGCTGGCTGGTGGACACCCTCGGCAGGTTGACGACCTGATTGTTCGTCCCCGGTTCGATCTGGCACGTCGACGCGACGATCGAGCCCGTGAAATTGACGGTGCCGTCGGCCGCATGAGCGGTATTTGCCGCCGCGCATGCCAGGCCGAACAGCGACATCGCGAATGCGATATTTTTCATTTGCTTTTACTCCGTTGTTGAGAATGCTGATTTGACGTATTACCAATATTTATACGAGATACCGCTATTCACCACTCCAGCGCAGAACCCTCCATGAACGCGCAATTGATTTGTCCGAAAACTCGTCTTTCCAAAAATTGGTTCGAATCCATTCCATTCGCTCACGACTCGGCACCGCGGCGAACATCGTGTGCACCGCGACCCACGTCGAAAATGTCGAGGGCATTTCCCCCGTATTTCGCTCCAAAGCGCCAATTGAATTCGAATCAGAACCGCGCCATTACCTTGATTTGAACCGGCATCCGATTTGAAAACAGCGGACCGCTAGTCATAGCTGATCGTGACGGTAACTGCCGCGTTAGCGTTACCGGCAGTTACCGAAGCGTCGGTCTGGTAGTAGCGAGCGCGAAGCGGCACGCTGTAATCGCCCGCGCTGCCGGCATACCCGGCCACTTGCATCGTCGATCCGTACACAAGCGGCTTGCCGAGTGCGTCGAGCAGTTGCAGCCCGATGCCCGTCGCTGGCCGGCTCCCGGTCAACGCGGCAACCGACTCTCCCGTGCCGGGCACGACGCTCGTGGTCGGATCGAGCCGGTAATAGATTGCCGTGCGGCCGGCCGGACATGCGTTCAAACGCAGGTCGAACGGCGTGTCGCCGGCAGTCGTGCCCACGCCTCTGAAGCGGCTCGCTGACACTTCGCCCATAACGACGCTGACGTTCGGCACGGAACAGGCCGGCGTCGTAATCCTGAAGCCGCCGGTCCTCAATGTCCCAACGGGAAGACCGGAGATCGTCATCCGCGCATACACGGAGCCGCCCGCGACGCTGCCGACACCCACCGGCCCCGTCACGACGAGCATCACGCCGAGCCTCGAGCCCAGCCGCGGTGTGCTCGACACCCAGCCCCACCATCCCCAGTCTCCCGGACGCCAGGGGCCGATGCCGTCGCCCCAGTAGTGCACGAAGCGGTGGCCGAAGCTGTCGGGCGGATCGGTCTCGTAAAAGATCAACCCGATGCCCGGCACGCCGGTTGTGAATGCACCGGTGTTGCCGACCGGCACCCCGCCATAAACGTTCCGGATCGGCGACTCCGGCAACCTGCACCGCGCGTACGCAACGGTATCGGGCGAAATGCTCACGTCGTCGAGCACGGTGCCGACGGGGGTGCCCGGCGCCACGTAATACTCGTCCTTCAACGGAAAATTGGCGATCAGTTCGCTCTTGCCGTTGATGAACCAGCATTCCGCGCTCGCGTCGCCCGGCGCCGCGAACGACACCGCAATCAGGCACCCTGCAAACAGGCGATACATGTTCATTTCTTGGCGCTCGAATTTGCGCACCGGCGCGCCGCCTCATCCGTCCAGCTTCGACAGATGAAGTGGTCCCCTCACGGAACGACGCCGCCGCACGGAAAAATGTTGACGGGATATGCTTCCGCTCGCGTGAACCGGCTATGCGAAACGTCAATCTCCGCATCGCCCGGCTTCCGTCGAATCAATGAAGCACCACACCCGCATGCTATCGACGGCGAACGCGTGTAGATATCGTAGAACTCTGATTTATGCGGGCCGTCGTGGCGAGCGGCCGCTTGCCGACGATCGTGTCGGCAACGACGGGAAGCCGGCGATCCCGCTCGACCGCCGGCACACTGCGTATCACGCCGGCATCATGCGCAGGTCGCGCGCCGCGCGGGCGTCTCGACCGCCGATTGCATGAACCGCTGGTCGACCGTCGCGGCAATCCGCCGCGCCGTTTCGTACAGTGCGGCGCCCACCTGCTCGACCGGCATGGCGCCGGCATCGTCAGGATGCGTCAGATACGGACACGCGAGGATCGCGATGGCCGCACCGGTCTTGTCGACGATCGGCGTCGCGATATCCGTGACGCCCGCAATGCGCGCATTCGGGCGGCGGATACATCCGTCCGCCCAACGCGATGCCGCCGCCTCATCGTGGCCCGACGCGCCCGGCAAGCCGACGGCCCGCGCGCCGGCGCGCAGCAAGCGGGACCGCGCGTCGTCGCCCTGCAGCGCCACGTACATCTCGCCCGCTGCGCTGCCTTGCAACGGCACGCGCGTGCCGACGCGAACCGCGATGTTCCACTCCGTCTCGGCGTCGGCGGCGGCAATGACGATCATCGTGTCGCCGTCGAACACGGTCAGGTAGCACGACTGCACGGTCTGCAGCGTGAACTCCTGCATTGCCGGCGTGACGAGGGCGCCGAGCGAGCGCGTCGGCGCGTGATGCTGGCCGAGAAAATACAGTTTCATCGTCAGCGCATAGCGGTCGTGGCGATCGATCCGGTAGATGTAGCCGCGCTCCTCGAGCACCTGCATCATCCGGTACAGCTCGCTGCGGCTGCGCTTGAGCGCTCGGCAGATGTCCGCCTGCGCCATGCCGTACTGCCGATCGATCAGCAATTCGAGGATATCGAGCCCCTTCTCGAGCGCCGGCGCGCGATAGTTCACTTTCTTCCGGCGCACCGGATTGCCCGAATCGTTCGGGTCCATCTCTGGATTGCGCATGTCAGCCATTACCCTTCAAGGTGGTCGTTCGATTCGCACGGCGCTCGGCCGCGCGATACCCGGACATCGGCAGCGGGAACGCGATCAAGGCGTTTCCGGCCACCACGGCTGCGGGGTCGTCCTGATCAGGTAGTCGTCGAGATTCTTGCCGGCCAGCCAGCCGGGGCGCGCGCCCTTGCCCGACCACGCGCGGCCGGTGTCGGGATCGTAGTATTTCGCCGGCGCCTTCTGCTTCCTCGCCTTGACGAAACCGGCCGCACGCAGCAGTTCGATTTCGGTGATGCCGAACTCGCGCACGTGCGCCGCAATTTCGTTCAGCCGCGCCTGCTTCTCCTTCTGCCGCGCCTCTTCGACGATCAGGTTCAATCGGCCGAGCTGCCGCTGCAGCTCGCGTATGGTCGGATGGGTCATGTCACGCGTTCCGGGAAAACTCGACAGGTTGAGGGGAGCGCGCGCCGGTGCTCGTGCGCGGCTTGGAATGGAGACCAACGGGCAAGGCCGCCGCGCACGACGGCTCGATCGCGTCGATCTCGTCGATCTCGTCGATCTCGTCGATCACGCCGCGCAGATTGCGCAGCGACGCGTCCTTCACGCGCGGCAGCGCGGCACGCACCTGCTCGCGCAGTTGCGGCAGCGCCGACACGAACCGCTCCAGCACCGCCGCGAGACGCGTCGCGCGCATCGCATCGGCGGGCTTCAGCAGGAAGGCGTCGGACAAGCCGAAATGGCGGAACAGCCCCTGGAACTTGTCCTGATAGGTGAGCGCCGCGACCGGCACGCCCATCCCGAGGCTCGCGATCGCCAGATGCATGCGGCCCGTCACCACGCCGTCGACCTGCCCCGCGATCGCCTTCAGCTCGGCCGCCGACATGCGCGCGCGCGGATAGCAGAGCCGCTCGCCCAACGCCGCGGCCAACGCGCGATGCAGCGGCTCGAGGCACGTGTCGTCGCCGTCGCGGCCGCGATAGTCGTGCGACAGCAGCACGATGCCGAGGCCACGTTGCGCCGCGATCGCGCGAAGCGCGTGCTGCGCCGCCGCGACCAGCGCGGCGATGTCGGCGTCGCTGGCGCCGCGAATCAGCATCGGATGCAGATTGAACGCGATCACGACATCGCCGGCCGCGCGCCGTGCGTCGATCCATGCGGCGGTGTCCCGCACGCTGTCCGAAGTGTGATCCGGCGCCAGCATGAACGCCGAATCCGCGACGAGCGTCGCGAGCGCCGAGCTGAAACGCCTGAATCGGTCGAGCGACACGTCGTCGCGAACGTTGACCAGCAGCCGCGCGTCGAGGCGGTCGAACGCGTGCCGCAACGGCCGGTACGGCCGGGCGTTGAAGCTGAAGCCGAGAATCGTGCCGCGCACGCCGCGCCGAACCAGCAGATCGGCCGTCGCGAGCAGGCGCAGCGACGTCATCGGCGAGTAGTAGCCGTCCATCACGTCGGCGCCGATGACGACCAGCGCGCTCGGGCGCAGCGCCGCGAGCCGTTCGACCGTGTCGGTGAGCCGCCACGGCTCGCGCCACGCGTCGACCGCATGAAAGCCCATCCGCGTCGCGGCCTGCGCGGCCTGCGGCGTGGCCGTGACGACCGAGACCTGCAACGCGCGGTTGGCCGCCCGCAACCGTTCGACCACCGCGCTCAGCATCGCCTCGTCGCCTTTCGAGCCGACCAGCGTCCACGGATCGCACGGCAATATCAGCAGATGCGCACCGGCCGCTGCGTCGTTGCGCGCGACGCAGCGTGCGGCCTCGCGGCGCCATTGCGCGGTCAATCGCTTCACGTACAGCCACACGCGCAGCCGCTGCTTCAGATCCGCCAGTTTCGACATGTCCGGTTTCCTCTGGATGGTGGAAGGTGCCAGCGCACGCGCGCACGCGCGATGTGCGAGCGTTTCGCGCAGCACGCGCAACTGCGCGTCGTGCCATGCGCGCGCGGCATCGCGCGCCGCCGCGCCCTGTGCGACGCGATGAGCGCGATCCGTCGCGAGACGGACGAGCGCATCGGCGAAACCGCGCGGGTCCGCGTCGGGCACGATCGTGACGCCGGCCGCCGCGTGCTCGCCGAGGCCGCGCGCGCCCGTTTGCGTGCTGACGGTCGGCACGCCGAGCGCCATGCTTTCGAGCAGCTTGATGTTGATGCCGGTGCCGAGCAGCATCGGGTTGATCGAGATCGGCGCGCACGCGAACGCATCGCCGAGCTCGACGACCGGGCCGCGCTTGACGACGTGCGCGCCGTCGGGCACGGCCGCGGCGATCGTGCCGGCCAGATGCACGCGAAACGCCGGCAGCCGCGCGACGACGTGCGGCAGGATCTCGTCGACGAAATACTGCATGGCGTCGCGGTTCGGCTGGTTGTCGCTGCCGACGAAGGTCGCGTCGGCATGCGGCGCGCAGTCCACCTGCGGCGGGAACGCCAGCAAGTGGCTCAGTACCGCGACCGACGGCGCGCCATCGCTGCCCAGGCGCGCGGCCAGCGCGTCGCCTTCGTCGGCCTGGATCGCCAGCGCGACGTGCGCGCGACGCAAGCCTTCGCATTCGCGCTCCGGCGGAATCGAAAACATGTAGCGCTTCGCGCCCGCGCGACCGATGAACGGCACGTGCCGGTCCGCGAAGATGTCGTGCGTGTCGAGGACTTTCACGACCGTGTCGGGGAACGCGTCGAGCGCGCGCGAATAAAACACGTATTCGACGAACACGGCGTCGAATGCATGACGGCGCTGCAACGCGCGCAGCTGCGACGAGAAGCTGTCGCTGAACAGTTCGTCGAGCCCCGTGTAGTACGCGTGACGGCTGCCGACCGCCTTCGCCGCCAGCCGGCGCACGAGCCATGCGACGCGCTTGAGCCGATAGCACGCGAGCGCGACGCCCGTGCGATGCAGTACCTGCACGTGGTCGGCGCCGAATTCGTCGCGATGCGCGTCGAGGTCCATGCCGCCGGTCTGCCTCGACTCCAGATAGACGAAGTGCACGTCGCAGCCGAGCGACCGCACCGCGCGCGCCAGATTGAGGATGCGGCTGCGGTTGCCGGCGTTGACCGGAAACAGCGGAACGGGTGAAACGATCGCGACTTTCATGAAGCACTTCCTTTGGGTGGCGCCGGCGGCTGCGCGCCGTCGGGCGCACGATGACGAATGGCGACGAACGCGCCGACCCGCACGGACTGCCCGTGCGCGAAGCCGACGCCATGAACGTAGATGCCGCGTTCGTGATCGACGTCGTGAACGAATGGGCCGCCGGGAACGGGCAGCCAGCGGAACTGCGCGTCGTCGAGCATGCCGGCCGGCGTGTCGGTGTGCAGCGTCATCGGCGGATACGCACCGACGCGCACGGCAGCCGCCGACGCCCCGCGTTCCGGCAGCCGCACCGACGCGTAGAGATCCCAGCGCCCGTCGCGCGGCAGCTTGTCGAGCTTCAGCTGGATCGCCCAGACGCCCGAATCGCCGCGAATCGCGATCGCCGCGCCTTCGGGCGCGGCGGCGTCGGCGACCATCCTCGCGCTGTCGTACAGATTCACGCGCGACACGTCGATCGCCCGCCAGTCGGCAGCGGCGACGCCGGCCGCGATCGGCGGCGCGGCGACCGGATGCCGGTCGATGTCGAGCAATGCATCGAGTGCGGCGAGATCGCCGCTTTGCCGGTACTGGCGCAGGCCGACCGCCTGAATCGCCGCGTCGAGGCGCGCGCGCCGCGCGCCGAGTGCGAGATCCCAGCCGTCCTGCGCCGCGCGCGCCGCATAACGATCGCGCAGCGCGAGGATCACGAAATCGACGGGCATGCGCGCGGCCCGCACGCGCGCGCCGTGCAGCGCATCGCCGTCGACCGCGCGGGCGGCCGCGTCGAAATCCCGTTCCGACTCGCGCACGAACTCGTACGTGTACATCGACATGCCGAGCGGCGTCTGCTCGGCGAGCACGTCGCCGCTCGCGCGCAGCGCGGCGTGCATGCGGTCGATGTAGCGCACGATGGCGGGGCCGGCCGCGCCGTAATACGCGTCGCAGTATTCGCGCACGAGCGCGCGCGGATCGGCCGTCCGCGTCCACAGCAGCCGCGCGATCAGCCACACGCGCAGGCTCGCGAACTCGCCGCCACGCGACTGCCAGTCGCCCTCCGCGAAGTAGCCGTCGACGTGCGGCAACGTCGCGAGCCACGCGATGCTGCGGCCGATCGGATAGAGATTCGGCGTCGGCTGCAGATAGCCGCCGAAGTTCACGACGTGGTCCCACACGGTCACGTGCTGCGCAATCTCGTTCCATCGCACGAGGCCGTCGCGCAGCCGTGCGTTGCGCGCGTCGTTCAGTGCGGCGCTGTAGTCGACCTGGATCGTCATCGGGTACACGCGCACGTGGTCCGGGACGAGCATGCCGTCGGGCGGCGCGAAGCCCCAGTGATAGGCCGGCATCGCGAAGCGCGCGCCGGGCACCTCGGCGCGCACGCGCTCCGACACGTCGCGCACGAGGTCGACGAACGCCGCCGACGGCGCATCGCCATGCGCATGCGCAAACGCACGGCTCGCGTCGTCGGGGTCCCAGCCCCAGTCCATCGCGCGGATGCCGAACCAGATGCGCGTCGGGTCGGCGCGACGCTTCAGGCGCTTGACAATCTCCGCGGCCATCGTCGCGCGGACCTCGTCCGACATCATCGCGAGTTGCCCGCCGGCATACCACGACGGGTGCGTCGACGCATGACGGTCGCGCGGCACCAGCGTCCAGAAATCGGCGTCGCCGTCGCGCGCGAGCCAGCTGTGATCCCAGATGTCGATACCGGGCGGCGACGGGCGATACGACGGCCCGTGCGATTCGCCGTTCAGCAGGTTGTGCGCACGGAACGCCTTGTCCTCGCCCTCGGCGCTCAGCACCTCGCGATACGCGAAGCGCGGGATCTGCAGCACGGGCGTCGTGTCGACCTGCAGCTCGGGCTGCCGCGGCACTTCGGTCGCATCGGGCGCGAGCCATTTCACGCCGAGCCGGCGGTCGAGCCACCAGTACGCGCCGAACAGCGTGCCGCGCACGGTGTCGCCGGCGATCACGAGATCGCTGCCGCTGCTGCAGATCACGAAGCCGTCGCTGCCGAGCGCCGCGCCGCCCGCGTCGCTGCAGCGGCGCGCCGCATGCTCGCCGCCGACGACGATGGCCGGCGTGCGGCCCGGCGCATCGTCCGACACGGCGAACGACGCGCCGCTGATGCGCGACAGGTAATCGGCGATCTCGTCCGCCGCCTGACGCGTGACGGCATCCGCCGCGCCGGCGCGCACGACGTAGCGCGCGACGCCGTGCTGCGCGAGCCGGACGTGCGACGCGGGCGCGCGCTGCGCGCGGGCGCTGCCGCATAGCGCGGCCATCGCGATGCACGCCGCGATCGCGGCGAATGGCAGGCGCGTCATTGCCGCGCGATCCGCGACACGCCGGGCGGCAACGCGAGCGGCACGTGGAACTTGCGATAGAACCGCCACAGGCTGCGCAGATGATGCCGTCCCGCGCGCGATACGGGGCTCGCGGCCGACTGCCGTTGATGCTCGTGCACGAGCGTGACGCCCGGCATCCCGAGCACGCGATAGCCGGCGAGCCAGGTTCGCGCGCAGAGGTCGACGTCCTCCATGTAGAGGAAATACGCTTCGTCCATCCCCCCGAGCGATTCGAACAGTTCGCGGCGCACCACGAAGCCCGTTCCCATCACCCACTCGGCATCGAACGGATTGCCGCACGCCCACGCGTCGATCATCAGATGCCGGTCGACGCGCGCGCGAAAGCGGTCGGAGCGGCCCAGCGCGGTGCGCCGCGCGAGGATGTCGAGCCAGCTGTAGAAGCGGCGCGCCGAATACTGGCGGCGGCCGTCGGGATACTGCAGGTCGAGCCCGACGAGGCCGGCCTGCGGGCACGCGTCGAACAGGTCGAGCACTTTCGCGAGCCCGTTCTCGTCGAAGCGCGTGTCGGGGTTCACGACCAGCACGTAGTCGCGCCGGCACGCGGCCATCCCGAAGTTCACGCCGGAGCCGAAGCCGCGATTGCACGCCGCGCGCAGCAGCCGGACGCCGCCCGGCAGTTCGCCGCGCAAGCGCGCGTACGAGTTGTCCGGCGACGCGTTCTCGACGACGACGATGTCGCCGGCATGCGCGACGCGCAACGCGATCAATGACGCCACGCATCGCAGCGTCAGGCCGGGCGTGCCGTAGTTGACGACGATGACGCTGATTCTTCCTTCGGTTTCCATCGTGATACCCCGCGCGGTGGTTGAATGTGCTGGCCGGTGGGTCCGGCTCTGTGCGTTGCCGTGCGCGTCATCCCGACGCGCCGACCTGCTCGATGAGTTTCCAGAAGCGGCAAGCCGAGTCGTCCCAGCTGAAGCGGCGCAGCTGCTCGCGGCCGCGTGCGACGAGCGCCTCGCGGCAGCCGGCGTCGGTGCCGAGCCGCCGCATCGCGGCCGCGATGTCGGCGACCGACGCCGGATCGACGAGCATCGCCGCGCTGCCGGCCACCTCGGGCATCGCCGACACGCGCGACGTCAGCACCGGTACGTCCGACGCCATCGCCTCGAGGATCGGCAGCCCGAAGCCCTCGTACCGCGACACGAACGCGACGAACAACGCGCCGCGATACAGCTTCGGCATCGCGTCGTTCGGCACGACGCCAGCGAACGTGACGGCGTCGGCGCAGCGATGCCGCGCCGCGTGCTCGAGCAGCGCCGGATCGGGTGCGCCGGTCAGCATCAGCCGCACGCCGAGCGCGACCAGCCCGCTCGCGCCGAACGCCTCGATCAGCCGGTGCAGGTTCTTGTAGTTGCGCCGGTTGCCCGGATACAGCACGTACGGAAACGGATGGCCGAGCGTGTCGCGGTTGTGCGTGTACGCGTCGTCGGTCCCGTTGTGGATCACGTGCACGCGCTCGGGCGGCATGCCCGACCACGCGAGGAATTCGTCGCGCGTGAACGCCGACACGCAGACGATGGCCGAGCAGCGGCGGTACAGCGGACGCAGCACGGTGTCGTAGTACAGGCGATGCGCACGCGTATAGAAGTGGCGATGCGTGAGGTCGTGCACGACGACGACCGACGGCAGGCCCGGCCACGCGGCCGGTACGAAGCCGGGATTCCAGAACACCGCGTTGCGCGCCGGCAGCTTGCGCAGCGCGCGGCTCAGCGCGAGCGGCGACAGCGGATGCGCGACGCCGCCGCCGACCGGCAACGGGACGATCCGGATGTTGGACGGCACGCGCGCCGCATAGGCGGCCATCACGTTGTGGATGCCGGTGGCGGCCGGCCAGCGCGTATCCGTATAGACGGTGACGGGTGCGCGGGCGGCGTGATCGGCGTGATCGGCGTGATCGGCGTGATCGGCGCAATCGCCGCAATCCGCGCACGCGGCAACCGCATCGGCCGCCGTCGTCGTCGCAATGGAGAAGGGCGTGCTCATTGCTCAATCCATCCAGCCGAGCAGCCGATGCGACGCCGCGATCCAGTAGTACTTCGCGCGCTGCGGATTGCGGCGCGCGAACGCCAGCGCGCAACCGGCGACAGGCCGCGCGATCATGTACAGCACGTAAGCGAGCGGATAGCGATTGATGCGCAGCACGTGGCCGAAGCCGCGGTTGTAGCGCCGGCCGCGCGCATACGCGTGCTCGTCGAGCACGGCGAGCGGCTCGGGATGATGAACGCGCAACTGCGGGTCGTAGCCGATCCGGCACCCGGCGCGCAACGCACGGACGAGAAAATCCACTTCCTCGCCCGCGCCCCAGCGGCTCGTCGCACCGACGCCCAGCTCGACGTCGAACTGCCCTGCCGCGCTCACCGCCGAGCGGCGCAGGAAGATCGTGTACGACGTCGCGCAGACCCACACGTTGAAGCGGTTCACGGGCTGCGCCGCGGTGGCCCACCGTCCCTGCGACGGCCGCCCCGCGGCATCGATGCTCATGCCGGTCACGCCGTCGAGCATGCGGTCGGCGGACAGCAGCGCGGCGACCGCGTGGAGCGTGCCGGGCCGATACCAGCAGTCGTCGTCGGGGAACGCGACCACGTCGCCCGTCACCGCCTGCAGCCCGACGTTGGTCGCCCGCGACTTGCCCTTCTCCGAACGCAGATGGACGATGCACAGCCGCTCGCGATACCGCTCGACGATGCGTGCGACGCGCGCGTCCGGGTTCTGGTCGACGATGATGACTTCGAGGTCGGTGTAGGCCTGCTGCAGCAGCGAATCGAGCATGCGTTCGATCTCGTCGCTGCGGCCGAGCGTCGCCATGATCAGGGAGAATTTCATCGGATGGGCACGGAATGGAACAGGGATCGGAGCCGCGCGACGCGCGGTGCGGCGCGCACCGTCCGGCGGACCGCGCGCGGCGCGCGGGCGAACGACGCGAGATAGCCGAGGAACAGGTACGACGTTTCGCTCTGGTGCATCGGATTGATCAGCGACCAGGCGGCGATCGGCGCGAGCAGCAGCATCGCGCGCCGCCCCTGGCCGAGGCCGCCGAAGAACACGGCCCACGCGAGCAGCCCGATCGGACCGGCGACCAGCAGCAGGTCCAGCGGCGCGCAAAACACCGCGCTCGTGCCCTCGCCGAGCCCGCGCACGGCGACCGCCGAATGCGAGAAGTAATGCTCGACGAAGCCGAAGCCGTGGCCGATCCAGTCGCGGCCGACGAGCTTGACCGACTCGACGAACGCAAGGCCGCGCTCCTGCTGCAGCCGCACCTGCAGCTGGTCGCCGGTCAGCTCGCGCGTGAACATGTATAGATAGAACGCCGCGCCGGCGGCCATCGTCAGCACCTTCGCGAACAGATGGCCGCGCACCTGCAGCAGGATCACGAGCGCGCACGCGATCAGCACCGTCTTCGATTCGCTCAGCAGCGTCACGACCAGCGCGAGCGCGACGAACTTCGCGACGTCGGACACGCGGCGCGGCGCCTGCAGGAAGCACGCATACGCGCTCAGGAAGAAGAACGCCGCGAACCAGTTGCGCTCCTTGAACGACCCGTGAACGGCGTTCTGCATGAAATCGACCTTCTCGTACAGCACGGGCACGTCGAAGTACTGCAGCGCGTACTGGATCGCGACGAATGCCGCGATCGCGACATAGCCGAACGGCAGCGGCCGCCGGCACGCGCGCGCGCCGTAGTAGCGGCCGATCAGATAGAACGCCGGCATCACGAAGATGAATTTCACGATCTGCTCGGCGGCCTTGAAGCGCGGGTAGCCGGACAGGAAGGTGGTCGACAGCGCGGCGCCCGCGAACAGCGCGAACGCCCACACTTCCCATGCGCCGACGTGGATGCGCCGACGCACCAGCAGCACCGGCAGCACCAGCACCGCGAACAGCTGTCCGAGCTGCGCGCCGCCGATCTTCAGGAACTGGATCGAATTCAGCAGCAGCAGCGCCAGCAGGACGGCGTCGGCGACGTCGAGGCGCGCGCGCCGCGCGGGCGTCGGCGCGGCGGAATGCGACAACGGACGAACGGCGGCGCTCATGTCGCGCTCCTCGCCGCGCGCAGCGCGATCAGCATCGACACGGTGCGGCGCGCGGCGTCGCGGCGCAGCATCCACGTCGCGCCGACGTACGCGCTCGCGAAGCAGACGATCAGCAGCGGCAACCGGACCAGGACCGGCACGCCGCCGAGATGCGCGCCCGCCTGTCGCACGATCGCCGCGCAGCCGAGGGCGATCAGATACGGCGGCACGAGCCGGCCCAGCAGCCGCGTGCGGTCCACGGCCAGCTCGACGACGACCGCCCCGAAACTGAGCGGCGTGATGCACAGCACCGCGCCGACGTACAGCCATGCGAGCTGCGCGACGCGATGCGACGGCACGGCCACCATCGTCGCCAGCACCAGCGCGAGCTTGACGAGCGTCAGCCACATCGTCACGTGCGGGCGGCCGCGCGCCGCGAGGAACGCGCCGTTGACGAACTGAACCGTCTGCACGGCCCCGAGCGCCATCAGCGGCGTCATGACCGCGGCGCTGGCGGCCCAGCGCGCACCGAACAGCACGATCGTGATGTCGTGGCTCAACACGGCCATCAGCACGAACAGCGGCGCCGCCGTCATCGCCGCGAGGCCGGTGACGTCGACGTAGGTGGCCGCCATCCGCTCGGCGTCGTGCGCGACGCGCGACAGCACGGCGAGCGCGACGTCGGTCGCCGCGCGGCACAGCAGCTCGAGCGCCGTCTGATAGAGCCGCGCGCCGATCGCATAGATGCCGAGGCCGGCCGCGCCGTACAGCGCGACGACGATCAGGTCGACGGTGCGCGTCGCCCACCAGTCGATCAGCCGCGCGGCGACGACATGCGCGCCGAAGCGCGCGAGCGGCGCGAACGTCGCCACGTTGCGGCGGCCGCGCGGACGCCACACCGGCCGGCGCCACAGCCACGCCGCGGACACCGTCATGAAGGTCGCCGCCTGCGCGATCAGGCTCCACGCGCCGGCGCCGGCCACCGCGAGCGCAACGGCCACCGCGCCCGCGACGCTCACCGACACGAGCTGGCGCATCGCGAGCGTCCGGAAATCGAGCCGCCGCTTGTACAGCGCCTCCTGAAACGAGCCGGCCGAGCCGATCGGCACGAACGCGGCGGCCACCCGCAGATACGGCGCGAGCCCCGGCACGCCGAGCCATGCTTCGACGCGCGCGGCGAACGCGAACAGCACGGCCGCGAGCACGACGGCCATGCCGATCGAGAACGCGAACGGCCATTCGAGATCGTCGTCGGCGAGCGCGGCGCGCTGGACCACCGCATCGCCGAGGCCGCCTTCGGCGATCATCAGCACCAGCGACAGCGACAACGTGACCGCCGCGGCAAGGCCGACGTCGGCCGGACCGAGCCAGCGCGCGACCAGCAGATACGTGACGAGCGTGACGAGCTTGCCGCCCCAGGCCTGCACCAGCGCCCACGCGAGGCCGCGCACGGTGCGCGCGCCGAGCCGCTCGCCGCCGGGCGACGCGTGCGCCTGCGCATGAGCGTGCGCGGGCGCGGCGTGCGGCGCGAACTCGCGCAGCGCCGGCTCAGTGCTCGGTTTCATATGCGTAATTCCGTTCGCCGTACGTGCCGTAGACGGCCTGCCGGCGCGGCACGTCGTTCAGCACTACGCCGCTGATCGCGATGCCCGCGTTGCGCAGGCGTCGCTCCGCCTCGCGGATCTCCGGCATCGAACTGCGGCCATGCCGCACGCACAGCAGCGTCGTCGCGCCGTGGCGGCCGATGGTCGCCGCGTCGTGCAGCGCGAGGATCGGCGCGGTGTCGACGATGACGATGTCGTAGCGCCGCGACGCGGCGTCGAGCACGGTCTTGAAGCGGCCGTCGTTGAACAGCTCGGACGTGCGCGCGACCGCGCCGCGCGGCAGCACGTCGACGCCGGCGATCGACGTGCGCTGCACGCCGCGCTCGAGCGCGCCGCTCGCGATCACGTCGGGCAGCCCCGGCGCGGCCGGCAGGCCGAAGTGCCGATGCGCCTGGCCGCGACGGATGTCCGCGTCGATCAGCAGCACGCGCTTGCCGCCCGACGCGAACAGCGACGCGAGGTTCGCGCACAGGAACGACTTGCCGGCGTTCGGCTGCGGGCTCGTGACCATGATCACGTGGTGGCCCGTCTCGGACATCGTGAACTGCAGCGTCGTGCGCAGGCTGCGGATCGCGTCGACGGTGACGTCCTCCGGGATCTCGGAGGCGAGCACGTGCGGGCCCTGCGCCGCGCGCTGCTGGCTGCGCACGAGGCGCCGCTGCTCGCGGCTGTGCGGCACCACCGCATAGACCGGCACGCCGAGCGCCTGCTCCAGATGCTCCGAGTGTTCGACGCGGCCCCACACGGCGCGCTGCGCGAACGGCGCGGCCACGCCGAGCGCGATGCCGACGCACAGCGACAGCGCGATCACGAGCAGGCGCTTCGGCTTGACCGGCTTCACCGGCAGCACCGGCTGGTCGACCGCGCGGACGTTGCCGATCTCGCTCTGCTTCGCGATGTTCAGCTGCTGCGCGGTGTTGAGCAGGTTGGTGTACAGCTCGGTGTTCACGCGCACGTCGCGCAACACCGCGAGGCCCTCGCGCTCCGTATCGGGCAGCCGCGCTTCGCGCGCGCGCAGTTCCGCCGCCTTGCCCGCGAGTTCGGCGAGGTTCGCATCGAGCGCCTGCACGGCCGGATGCCCGTCGGCGAAGCGCGCGATCAGGTCGACGCGCTTTTGCTTGAGTTCGAGCATGCGCGTGTCGATGTCGACTTCCTGGCCGAGCAGCAGCTTGCCCTGCTCGTCGAGATCGACCGTGCGCGTGCGCGCGCGGAACTTCGCGTAGCGCTCCTCGGCGTCCTTCAGCGTCTGCTCGACCGCCGGCATGCTGATCTTCAGCGACTCGAGCGTGGCGGCCGCCTCCTTGCTCCGGTAGTCGCGGTTCTGCGCGACGTAGCCGTCCACCACCGCCTTCAGGATCTCCCTGATGCGCACCTTGTCGTCGCCCTCGAGCGTGACCGACAGGATCCCCGACTGCTTCGCCTTTTCCTCGACGCTCAGATCGTCCTGCAGTTGCGCGACGGCCTCGATCTGCGGGATGCGCTTGAGCCGGAACGTCGTGCCGGGGCGCGCGTCGAGCGCCGCGACCA
This sequence comes from Burkholderia sp. MBR-1, assembly GCF_013822785.1. Taxonomy (NCBI): domain Bacteria; kingdom Pseudomonadati; phylum Pseudomonadota; class Betaproteobacteria; order Burkholderiales; family Burkholderiaceae; genus Burkholderia; species Burkholderia sp. MBR-1. The sequence continues at coordinate 1,130,008 of NZ_CP053611.1, read as the reverse complement.
GCAGCGTCAGCGGCTTGCCCTGGTACTCGCCATGCGCCGGTGCGCCGACGGCGCCGCTCAGCACGATGGCGTCGTCGTCGTCCCGCAGCATGTAGCGGCCGCCGTCCAGCGCGGTCACGGTGAACCACAGCCCGTCCAGCGCATCGACGCCGTCGTGGCTCGTCGCGCCGGCCGTCTCGAACGTCGCGACGTCGAACCGCTCGCCGCCCCACGCGAAGCGCGACAGGCCCCACAGCGGCGGCGCGATGCCTTCGCCGCGATAGCGGCGCGCGACCCAGCGGCCGATCAGCGGCACATAGCGCGGCTCGGCGACGAGGTTCAGATGCTGCTTGGTGACGACCGCGTCGATCACCATGCGCGCGCGCACGAGCTCGAGTTCGGCTGCGGTGGTGCTGCCGTTGTCGAGCAGCGCCGCGATGTCGCGCAGCGGCGAGTTGCCGGCGGCGGTCGATTCGTTGACCTGGATCGTCGCGTCGACCCGATACACCGGCGTCGCGAACACCGCGTACAGCAGGCCCAGCAGGAACACGCCGGCCGCGATGCCGAGCACGAGGCGCCAGCGCGCCAGCACGATGTCGACGTAGGACGAGAGCGGCGCATCGTCGTACAACGCCGCGTCGTAGAGCCGTGTTTCGGAGAGGTCGTTCATGGCGAATCCAGTATCTATCGGGTTACGGCGGGGTTACGGCGCGGTCGCTGCGACGCGGCGGGCGATCATTTCGCGACGAGCGCGCCGGTCATGCCGGCATTGATCGCGGGCAGCAGCAGCGACAGCACGCGGCTGAAGCGCACGAGGCCGTTGCCGTCGACATAGACGACGTCCTTCGGCGCGAGCCTGAAGTCGTTCGCGAGGACCATCGCGACCGGCGACTTCGCGTCGAGATGGAACACGTCCGGCGTACGCGAGCCGCGCGCGCGGATCACGTACACCTGCGCGGTGTCGGCGGTGCCGCTGTTGAAGCTGCCGGCCTGCTGCAACGCGTCGCCGAGCGTGAGCGACCCGTCGCGCAGCGGCAGCGCGAGCGTCGGCTTCGTGACCTCGCCCATCACGTATGCGCCGCTGTCCTCGCGCGACTGCACGCGCAGCACGTCGCGATTGCGCAGCAGGATGCGCGCCGGGTCGATCCGCCGCGCGACGAGCCGCGACAGGTCGAGCACGTAGCGCGCGTCGCCGCGCAGCAGCTCGATCCGGCTGCGGTCGGCGGTGGGCTGCAGGCCGCCCGCACGATCGAGCGCCTCGATGAGCGTCATCGGCACGTCGTTGATCGGCTGGTTGCCGGGATTGCGCACCTCGCCTTCGACGTAGACCTGCTGGCTGCGGTACGACGTGACGCGCACGGTGACCTGCGGATCGCGGAACGTTTTCGCGAGCGCGACGCGGAACGCATCGCGCACCTCGGTCGTCGTCCTGCTCGCGACCGCGAGCGTGCCGACATACGGAAACTGCACGCTGCCGTTCTCGTCGACGACGAAGCCGCCGACCGGGTCGCTCGGCCGTTGCGTCGACGACGTCTGGGTGGTCGGCGCCGCCGCGGACAGCTCCGGGTGGTCCCACACCGTGATCTGCAGCACGTCGCCCGCGCCGATGCGGTAGCCGCCCTTCGCACGCTCGGCCAGCAACGCATCGACGTTCGCCGACCGGTCGCCGGCGTCGCCGCCGCGCATCCGCTGCAGCAGGTCGACGTCGATCTCGCGGATCGGCACGTCGAGCGCCCGCGCCGGCTCGCCGTTGCGCGCACTGCTCAGCTGAAGGGCCGGCGCGTCGTTCATCCGCATGCCCGGTGCGACCGCGCAGCCGGCCACGACAACGGACAGCGCGAGCGGCGCCAGCGCGCGGCCCCAGCGGCCCGGTCGGCCCCAGCGGCCCCAGTGGCCTGCGGTCGATACAACGTCTGATGCTCGATTCATTGCGGCCTCGTATGTCGGGCTGTCGTTGCGTCCGTCGCGGCAGCAGGCGCACGGCGGCTCTCGTTTCGTTGCGCGACGGCGAGCGTCCGTGCGCGCCGCTCGCATGCGTTGCGGTCGGTCACCATGGCGAGCGAGCCCACGGTGGCGCGAGGCCGGGCCAGTCGTCGCGCGCACCGTCCTGCGCGCCGCGAGTCGGAACCGCGACGCGGCGCGCGTGGCCGGCGCGCGGCACGCCCGGCAGGTCGGGCGCGTCGAGCGAGAACGCACGCATGCGCCGCTCGATCGGCAGCAGCGCGTAATAGCCGGCTGCCGGCACGGCAACGCCGGACGCGGCCGCCGGCTTTGCACGCGCGCCACGCGCGCCATCCGCGCGCGACGGCGCGACGTTCGCGAGGCTGGCGAGCCCACGCGCGGACACCGTCAGCGCAGCGGCCGCACACGCACCGCCGTGCGGCGCCGCTGCGCCGATCGCGCACGCAAGCATCGCGAATCGCAGCACGCGCCGTCGCATCACGCGCCTCCATGTGCGGCGGCGGCCGGAATGCGCACGATCCACTGCGCGACCGCGCGCTCGATATGGGCGGCCACGGCATCGAACACGTCCGCCGACTTGCCGACCGGATCCTCGATATCGCGCTTGGTCGCGTGGTCGAGCTGGAACACGCGGCCGCGCGCAAACGGATAGCGGCGTTCGATTTCGCGGCACTGGACGAGCGTCATCGCGAGAATCAGCTGCGAGGCGCGCACGTGGCCCAGATGCACGGGCTGCGCGATATGCGGCGTGAGGTCGAAGCCGCGCGCGCGCATCGCGTCGATCGCGGCCTGCGCGGCGGGCCGCCCGGCCAGCGCGATCAGTCCCGCGCTGCGCACCTGGATGAACGGCAGCGCCCGCGCAAGCATCGCGCTCGCCATCGGGCTGCGGCATGCGTTGCCGTCGCAAACGATCAGAATGCGTTCGATCATGGGCGGCCTCAGTACGCGTTCGGATGCACGAAGCCCTTCAGCACCGTGGCCGCGACGATTCGCATGTCGAGCCCGAAGGACCAGTTGCGCAGGTAATAGAGGTCGTGCTGGACGCGCCCGACCATCTTGTCGAGTTGGTCGGTTTCGCCGCGATAGCCGTTGACCTGCGCCCAGCCGGTGATACCGGGCTTGATCCGGTAGCGATGGATGTAGCCGTCGACGAGCGGCCGGTACAGATCGTCGTGCTCGATCGCATGCGGCCGCGGCCCGACGACCGACATGTCGCCGCGCAGCACGTTGAAGAACTGCGGCAGTTCGTCGAGGCTCGTGCGGCGCAGGAATGCGCCGACCCGCGTGATGCGCGCATCGCCGCGCGTGGCCTGACGCACGACGCCGGCCGGGTCGGCGTGTACGCGCATCGTGCGGAACTTGTAGATGCGAAAGACGCGGCCGTCCGCGCCTTTCCGATACTGCGTAAACAGCACCGGGCCCGGCGACGACAGCTTCACCGCGACGGCGATCGCGCCGAGCAGCGGCGCGAGCGCGACGAGCGCCGCCGCCGCGAACACGCGGTCGAACAGCGCCTTCTGCAGCAGCGCGCGATGCGACATCGGCGACGCGACCAGATTGATCGCGGGCATCCCGACCAGATCCATCATCGTGCCGCCGAGCCACGCGATGCTGCGCATGTCCGGCATGAAGCGGATGTTGACGAGGTCGTCGCCGAACGCCTTCAACACGCGCCGGATCGTGCGCTCCTCGCAGATCGGCACCGCGAGCCAGATTTCGGTGGCCGCTTCGGCGCGCACGGCCGCGGCGAACGCGGCGAAGTCGGTGATCGCCGGAAGCACGCCGTTGGACGCGCCGGCCGGATCGTGGAACAGCACCGGGCGAAAGCCGCTCGCGGGCGACAGCGCGAGCGTCTCGATCACGCGCACCGCATAGGCGCCGCTGCCGACGATCGCCACCTTGCGCAGGTTCAGGCCCGCATGCCTGACGCGCGCGAGCATCGCATACGCGAGCATGCGCATCGCGATGAATCCGCATCCGGCGATGCCGGTCCAGTACGCGAACCACAGGCGCGACACCTGATCGGCCCGATGCAGCGCGAACAGCAGCACCAGGTTGCAGGCCTGCACCGCGATCCACGCGGCGCTGATGCGGCTGATCATCGCGATCCACGAGCGCCCGCGCCACGACTGATACACCTGCAAGGCCGGAAACACGGCGAGCGTCAGCATCACGACGAACGGCACGACCATCGCGTCGGATCGGCCGAGCGGATCGTCGGCGAAGCGCACATGCGACGCGACGGCCGCCGCGGCCACCACGACCACCGCGTCGAGCACGCGCGCCACCATCGACTGAACTCCAAACATGGGCTTTCTCCACGCGGCGCACGAGCGCGCCGCAATCGCGGTCACACGCGTCCGTAGGCGTCGTCGAAGCGGACGATGTCGTCTTCGCCGAGATAGCTGCCGGTCTGCACTTCGATGATTTCCAGCGGCAGCCGCCCCGGGTTTTCGAGCCGGTGGCGCACGCCCATCGGGATGTACGTCGATTCGTTCTCGCCGAGCAGGAACTGCTCGTCGCCGCGCGTGACCGCCGCGGTGCCTTTCACGACGGTCCAGTGTTCGGCGCGATGGTGATGCATCTGCAACGACAGACGCGCGCCCGGATCGACGACGATCCGCTTCACCTGAAAGCGCTCGCCGCGATCGACCGAGTCGTAACAGCCCCAAGGACGCCGCACGAGCCGATGCGTGTCGGCTTCCGCGCCGCGCTCGGCCTTGATCCGTGCCACCAGCGACTTGACGCCCTGAACCTGCTCGCGGTTCACCACCAGCACCGCATCGGGCGTCTCGACCACCGCCACGTTGCTGACGCCGACGCACGCGACGAGCCGGCCCTCGGAATGCGCGTAGCACGCGGCTGCGTCCTCGAACATCACGCGCCCGCGCCCGGCGTTGCCGTTCGCGTCCTTGTCGAGCGCGGCCCACACCGCGTCCCACGAACCGAGATCGGACCAGCCCGCGTCGAGCGGCACCGCAACGGCCGTCGGCGGTTCGGCGAGCGACGAGAGCCGCTCCATCACCGCGTAGTCGATCGAGTTCGACGGACACGCGGCGAACGGCTGCGCGGCCGGATGGAAGCAGTCCGCCGCGGCGGCGCCGTCGCGGATCGCGGCGACGCACGCGTGATGAATCTCCGGCGCAAGCGCGGCGATCGCACGCAGCCACACGCTGGCGCGCACGACGTAGATCCCGCTGTTCCACCAGTGCGACCCGGACGCGACGTAATGCGCGGCGATTTCCGGCGCGGGCTTCTCGACGAACGCATCGAGCGCGAACGCGCCCGCGGCGCCGTCCAGCGCCACCGGCATGCCGGTGCGCAGATAGCCGAAGCCCGAATCGGCATGCGTCGGCCGCACGCCGAGCGTCGCGAGGCAACCGAGCTGCGCGTAGCGCAACGCCGTCTCCATCGCACGCTCGAAAGCGGCCGTATCGGCGATCGCGTGATCGGCCGGCATCACCGCCAGCACCGCATCGCCGTGCCGCACGCGCGCGAGTTCGGCCGCGAGCGTCATGGCGGGCGCCGTGTCGCGCCGCGCCGGCTCGACGATCACCTGCGCGCGCAGCTCGCTCGCCGCGAGCTGGCGCACCGTGATGTGCCGATGCGCATCGCCGCACACCACCTGCGCAGCGGCCAGCTCGAACGTCGCGGACAGACCGCGCACGCGACGCAGCGTCGATTCCAGCAACGATTCGTCGCCGACGAGCTGCGTCAGCTGCTTCGGATGCTGCTCGCGCGACATCGGCCACAGCCGCGTGCCCGCGCCGCCGGCCAGGATCACCGGCACGACCGCGGCGGCGGCGGCGGCGCCGCGGCCGGGTTCGTGCAGATCCGCAGCGGCAATGCGCGCATTACCGATGGAAGCGAGTTCGCCCATTTTTGCGCTCCTCAATACAAGCTCTTTTCACATGCGCGGAAATGCCGGACGCGTTAAGCCCTCGGTATCCCGATGCATCGCACATTCGCCGCGAATGCGATTCATTCGCGCGAACCAATCAATTAATTCGAATGCCCTTATGAAATCGAATTCGCGACTAGCGGACCCACGCCACGATTCGCGAGGGCCATGCGGACGTTGAACGCACTGCAGCCTGCTCGAAAGCGCGCATCGCACCGTTATGTACAGGCGCGGAAAACGGCTCGATAACACGCAATGGGGCGACGGACATGTCGTGCCGCAGCAATCCGCAATGGACGCGCGAGCGGACCTCCTCCGTCGATTGAAGGCCCAGCCCCGGCCGCCTTGCCCCCACGGCGCGGCCGGTGATCGGAATGCTTGTGTAATTCATGGTTGGTCTAACGTTATGGTATTAACTACTGCGGCACATGGCATTTAATGCAGGTTCCGTGCCACCGCTGCGCATTCTGATGCTGCAGCGCGGAAAACCATCGATAAACCAATGACCTAGGTGTGCGGGCCAATAATCTGAATAAATCGAAACAGGCCGGTGTAACGTTTGCGCGAATGCCGCGTTCTCGGCCGTTACGTAACGACACGCCGTAACGCAGATACGTTACGGATTGCGAGATCACACGCGGCGGGCGATTTTCTGCGCGAGCAAATCATTCGCCCGTTTCATCCATGAATAATCGAATATCGCAATAGCGCCGCGCGGTTCATCCATGAATCGATGCGCGCTTGAGCGCATGCGAATAACGACAAAAAGAGAACCGCTCCGCTGCGGGATTCGAGTCGCGACGTTCATGCGCACCGGCGATCCGGTAGCGATCCGGTAGCGATCCGGTGGCGATCGGAAAGCGATTCGCGCGACGCATCGCGCGTCGGCTGCGACAATGTCGCCGTCGCATCAATTCGAGGCATCGATGGAACTCAGGCAACTGCGCTATTTCGTCTGCGTGGTCGAGCACGGCAGCATGGGCAAGGCAGCGCTGGAGCTCGGCGTCGTGACGTCGGCGCTGAGCCAGCAGATCAGCCGGCTCGAGAGCGAGTTGTCCACGCGCCTGCTGCAGCGAACCTCCACGGGCGTCGTGCCGACCGACGCGGGGCTCGCCTTCTGGCGACAGGCGCAGCTCGCGTTGCGCCACATCGACGATGCGGCGCTCGCCGCCCGTCAGGCGCGCCTGTCCGGGCACGTCAGCGTGGGGCTCGCGCCGAGCACCACGGGCGTGCTCGGCCTCGCGTTCATGAAGGCGATGCGGCTGCGCTATCCCGAGGTGCGGCTGCGCATGGTCGAGAGCCTGTCCGGCTACCTCGGCGCGATGCTGAGCGCGCGGCAGATCGACCTGGCCGTGCTGTTCCGCGAGGAGCCCGCGCAGCGCTGGAGCGTCATGCCGCTGCTCGACGAGCATCTGTTCGTGATCGGCTGCGCCGGCCAGCCCGGCATGCCCGAAGGGTCGCCCGTGGGTCTCGCGCAACTCGGCGCGCTGCCGCTGATCCTGCCCAGCGGCCCGCATGGCTTGCGCGCGCTGCTCGATGCCGCGTTCGCGCGCACCGGCTTTACGCCGCACATCACCGCCGAAGTCGACGGCCTCGCGATGCTGATGGACGCGGTGCGCGGCGGCCTCGGCGCGACCATCCAGCCGGGCGCGGCGCTCGCGCGGCTCGAGAATGCGGCGCTCGCGAGCGTTCCGATTGCCGACGCACATGCGACGCGGCCCAACCTGATCGCGAGCGTGTCCGACGACGAGCTGTCGCCGGCCGGGCTGGCCGCGCGCGTCGTACTCGCCGACGTGGCGCGCGAAATCGTCGCGGCCGGCCGCTGGCCGGGCGCCACGCTGCGCACGTAGCCCTTCCCTTCACGAAAACTGAAGACGTGTTGCCGTCCGCGTGATGGCGGCGTGTCGCGTCGATCCGTAGAGTCGCGTCTCAAAGGAGACAACTCAGATGGTCGACGTACTCGTGATCGGCGGCGGCAATGCCGCGCTCTGCGCCGCGCTGATGGCGCGCGAAGCAGGCGCTTCGGTGCTGCTGCTCGAATCGGCCCCGCGCGAATGGCGCGGCGGCAACTCGCAGCACACCCGCAATCTGCGTTGCATGCACGACGCGCCGCAGGACGTGCTGATCGGCGCCTATCCCGAAGAGGAATACTGGCAGGACCTGCTGAAGGTGACCGGCGGCATCACCGACGAGGCGCTGGCGCGGCTCGTGATCCGCGCGTCGTCGACCTGTCGTCCGTGGATGCAGGCGCATGGCGTGCGCTTTCAGCCGCCGCTGTCCGGCGCGCTGCACGTCGCGCGCACCAACGCCTTCTTCATGGGCGGCGGCAAAGCGCTCGTGAACGCCTATTACCGCAGCGCCGAAGCGCTCGGCGTGCAGATCCGCTACGACACGCCGGTCGACGCGATCGAACTTGACGGCGCGCGCTTCGTCGCCGCGCGCAGCGGCGCGCAACGCTTCGAGGCACGCAGCTGCGTGCTCGCGGCAGGCGGCTTCGAATCCAATCGCGCATGGTTGCGCGAAGCGTGGGGACAAGACGAGCGCGGCGAGTGGCCCGCCGACAACTTCCTGATCCGCGGCACGCGCTTCAATCAGGGCGTGCTGCTGCGCTACATGATCGACGCCGGCGCGGACGCGATCGGCGATCCGTCGCAATCGCATTGCGTCGCGATCGACGCCCGCGCGCCGCTGTACGACGGCGGCATCTGCACGCGCATCGACTGCGTGTCGCTGGGTGTCGTCGTCAACCGCGACGCAGAGCGCTTCTATGACGAAGGGGAAGACTTCTGGCCGAAGCGCTATGCGATCTGGGGCCGGCTCGTCGCGCGGCAGCCGGGCCAGATCGCCTACTCGATCATCGACGCAAAGGCGCTCGGACGCTTCATGCCGCCGGTGTTTCCCGGCGTCCGGGCCGATTCGCTGCCGGAACTCGCGCGCGGCCTGAAGCTGCCCGAGCACGCGTTCGTCGCCACGCTGAACGCCTACAACGCGGCCTGCCGCGGCGGCACCTTCGACCACACGACGCTCGACGACTGCCGCACCGAAGGGCTCACGCCGGCGAAGACCCACTGGGCGCGCCCGCTCGACACCCCGCCGTTCTTCGGCTACGCGCTGCGACCGGGCATCACGTTCACGTACCTGGGGCTCAAGGTCAACGAGCGCGCACAAGTCCATTTCGGCGGGCAACCGAGCGACAACCTGTTCGTCGCGGGCGAAATGATGGCCGGCAACGTGCTCGGCAAGGGCTATACGGCCGGCGTCGGCATGTCGATCGGCACCGCGTTCGGACGTATCGCCGGCACTCAGGCGGCGAAGGCCGCGCAATCGACTGGAGTTCAACGTGCAGAATCTTGAAGAACGCATCCACGACGCGCCGCCGGCCGCGCGCGTCGCTCGCACCGAGCGCGCCGAACCCCCCGCGCACGCCGCCGGCCGGCCGGTCATTCGCCTGCAGCCCGTCACCGACAACGAAGCCGAAGTCGCGCGGCAGATGAGCATCTGCAATGCGTGCCGCTATTGCGAGGGATTTTGCGCGGTCTTCCCCGCCATGACGCGCCGGATGGCGTTCGCCAAGGCGGACGTCAACTACCTCGCGAACCTGTGCCACAACTGCGGCGCGTGCTATCACGCATGCCAGTACGCGCCGCCGCACGCGTTCGCCGTCAACGTGCCGAAGGCGATGGCGCAGGTCCGCTTCGATACCTACGTCGAGTACGCGTGGCCGGCGCCGATGGGCAAGCTCTATCAGCGCAACGGACTCACCATCGCGCTCGCGCTCGCCGTCGGGCTCGCGCTGTTCCTGATACTCGGCGCCGCGCTGAACGGGTCGCTGCTGAGCGGCGCGGCGCACGGCAACTTCTATGCGGTGTTTCCGCACAACCTGCTGGCGGCGATGTTCGGCGGCGTGTTCGGCCTCGCGATGCTCGCGCTCGGCAACGGCGTGAAGCGGTTCTGGCGCGACGTGTCGGCCGGCACGGCGAGCGTCCCGGCCGTGGCGGAAGCGGCGCAGCACGCGCTCGCGCTGACCTATCTCGGCGGCGGCCACGGCGACGGCTGCAACGAGGCGGACGATGCGTTCACGCTCGCGCGACGCCGCTTCCATCACTTCACGTTCTACGGCTTCATGCTGTGCTTCGCGGCCACCGTGACGGCCACCTTCTATCACTACGCGCTGAACCTGCATGCGCCGTATGCGTTCGCGAGCGTCCCCGTGCTGCTCGGGACGGCGGGCGGAATCGGCCTGCTGATCGGCCCGGCCGGCCTGCTCTGGCTCAACCTGCGGCGCGACCCGGCGCGGACCGATCCGAAGCAGCGCCCGATGGATCGCGGCTTCATCGCGCTGCTGATGCTCGTGAGCGCTTCGGGGCTGGCGCTGCTCGCATGGCGTGACAGCGGCGCGATGGCGTGCCTGCTTGCCGTCCACCTCGGCATCGTGATGGCGCTGTTCGTCACGTTGCCGTACGGAAAATTCGCGCACGGCGTCTTTCGCTGCGCCGCACTGCTCAAGGCGTCGATCGAGAAGCGGCAGGCCGCTCGCCTGCAACCGAGCCCGGACTGATCCGGGCCATGCGAAGCGGATCGGCATCGCGCCAGATCCGCCCACCACACCATAGGAGACAACTCATGCATCGCTTACCGTCAGACGCGCCGGTTCGCGCCGCCGCCCGCCCGTCGAAGCTCGGCGCGGTCCTGCGCGTGACCAGCGGCAATTTTCTCGAGCAATTCGACTTCTTCCTGTTCGGCTTCTACGCGACCACGATCTCGCGGGTCTTCTTTCCGACGGCGAGCGAATTCGCGTCGCTGCTGCTGACGTTCGCCGTGTTCGGCGCCGGCTTCCTGATGCGTCCGCTCGGCGCGATCGTGCTCGGCGCCTACATCGACGAAGTGGGACGGCGCAAAGGCCTGATCGTCACGCTGTCGATCATGGCGAGCGGGACGGTGCTCATCGCATGCGTGCCGGGCTATGCGACGATCGGCGTCGCCGCGCCCGTGCTGGTGCTGCTCGGGCGGCTGCTGCAGGGCTTCTCCGCGGGCGCGGAACTGGGCGGCGTGTCCGTCTATCTGGCGGAAATGGCGACGCCGGGCCACAAGGGCTTCTACACGAGCTGGCAGTCGGCGAGCCAGCAGGTCGCGATCGTCGTCGCGGCGGCCATCGGCTATCTGCTCAATCATCTGCTGACGAGCCAGGAGATCGGCGCATGGGGCTGGCGCATTCCGTTCTTCATCGGTTGCGCGATCGTGCCGGCGATCTTCCTGCTGCGCCGCTCGCTGCAGGAAACCGCAGAGTTCAACGCGCGCACCCACCGGCCGCGGGCGCGCGAAGTCTTCGCGACGATGCTGAAGAACTGGCGGACGGTGTTCGCCGGCATGCTGCTCGTCGCAATGACCACGACCACGTTCTACCTGATCACGGTCTACACGCCGACGTTCGGCAAGGCGGTTCTCAAGCTCTCCACCGCCGACAGCCTGATCGTCACGTTGTGCGTCGGCCTGTCGAATTTCGTGTGGCTGCCGGTCGGCGGCGCGCTGTCGGACCGCATCGGCCGCAAGCCGATTCTCGTCGCCGTGACGGTCCTGGCGATCGCGACGTCGTACCCGGCGCTCGCGTGGCTCGCCGGCGCACCGAGCTTCGGCCGCATGCTGGCCGTGCTGTTGTGGCTGTCGTTCTTCTTCGGCATGTACAACGGCGCGATGGTCGCCGCACTCACCGAAATCATGCCCGCCAACGTTCGGGTGGCCGGCTTCTCGCTGGCGTTCAGCCTCGCCACCGCGGTGTTCGGCGGCTTCACGCCCGCGGTGTCGACCTATCTGATCGAGCTGACCGGCGACAAGGCGGCGCCCGGCTACTGGCTCAGTTTCGCCGCGTGCTGCGGGCTGTGCGCGACGCTTGCGCTGTATCGCAGCGGAGGCGCCGCCGAACGCGCCGCTTCGCCTGCATGATGTTGGTCGGGCGGCGGTGCGCCGGGAATACGGCAGGTCGCCCGCCGCGCCGCATGCGACCACGCCGTGCTACCGCTCGGCCGGCGGCACCAGGATGCTGCGCGGAATCGACAGGATCAGCACGCAGCTGATCAGCAGGCACGCGCCGAGCGCATAGGTGCCGTTGTTGATGTTGCCGGTCATTTCCTTTGCGATGCCGGTGATCATCGAGCCCGTGAAGCCGGACAGGTTGCCCACCGAATTGATCAGCGCGATGCCGGCGGCCGCCGCCGTGCCCGACAGGATCTGGCCGGGGAACGTCCAGTAAATCGGCATCAGCGCGAGGATCGCGCAGGTCGCGATGGTCAGGAACACGATCGACAGCGCCACGTTCTGCGCGCACGCGGCGCTCGCGATCAGGCCGACGCCGCCGATCAACGCGGGAATCGCCGCATGCAGCCGGCGCTCGCCGGTCTTGCGCGAGTGCGATGCGTTCCACAGCATCGCGAAAATGGCCGTCAGATACGGAATCGCGGTGAGCAGCCCGATATGCAGCGGGCTGCGCACGCCGGACGCGCGGATGATCGACGGCAAGCCCTCGAGCAGCAGCATCCACTGCCAGCCGCTCATACCCGACAGCCCGTGCGTCTGCTCCATCAGCCAGCCGGACACCACGCTGCCGAGCGTCAGGCTCAGCGGAATCGCGACCAGGAAGCCCGACATCGCGACGCTCTGGCGACGCGCCGGGAACCAGTAGTTCATGTACAGGATGACGCCCGGGAAAAAGCCGGCTTCGCACAGGCCGAGCAGGAAGCGCAGCGCGTAGAACATCGTCGACGTCTGCACGTGGAAGAACTGCGCGAGCGGCACGATGAACGCCATCGACGACGACACGATGCCCCACGTGATCATGATCCGCGCGATCCAGAAGCGCGCGCCGTAGCGATGCAGCAGCAGGTTGCTGGGCATCTCGAACAGGAAATAGCCCCAGAAGAAGATGCTGGCGCCGAGCGCATAGACGCCGTCGCTCAGGCTCAGGTCGTCGAGCATCTGCAGCTTCGCGAAGCCCACGTTGACGCGGTCCAGATACGCGACGACGTAGCACAGCAGCAGCAAGGGCAGGATGCGCCGCATCACCCTGCGATAGACGGCGTCTTCGGACAAGTCGGCCGCGGCCGGCGCAGCCGCGGTCTGTGTGATGGTTGGCATCCGTTCGTCTCCTGATTGTGTAGGTCTTCTTATCGGCACGCTCGCCGGGCCGGCGATGTTACCGATAACATCCTGCGGCAAAAAAATCCGCCGACGGGGCGACGGATGCCACCGGCGCTCTGATACCGGTAACGCCCAGCAACGTAGCACGCCGGGACCGGCCAGTTCAAGCGCCAGCCGCCGAGTGGTTTCCCTAGTACGCGCGCGGCGGCAACGGGCGCGCGGGCGCCGCTCGGCACGCGATCCGGCACCGGTATGATGTAGCCTTCACATGCTTCTTTTGACAGCAATTCCGATGCCCAGTCCCACCGCCGTCCGGCCCGCCGGGCCGCCCCGCATGTCCGACGTAGCGCGCCTGGCCGGCGTATCGAAGATGACCGTGTCGCGCGTGCTCGCCGGCCACAGCGTGGCCGCCGACACGCGTGAACGGGTGTGCCGCGCCATCGACCAGCTCGGCTACGTCGCCGATGCCGCAGCCGGCGCGCTGTCGTCGGGCCGTTCGGAATTCGTCGCGGTGCTGGTGCCGTCGCTGTCGAGCTCCAACTTCTCGGACACCGTGCGCGGCCTCACCGATGCGCTCGAACCGCACGGGCTGCAACTGCTGCTCGGCGATACCGACTACGACCTCGAACGCGAAGAACGGCTGGTGCGCTCGATGCTGCGCCACCAGCCGCGCTGCGTCGCGCTGACCGGCGCGCAGCACACCGACGCGACGCGCAAGCTGCTGGCGCGCTCGGCCATTCCGGTGGTCGAGATGTGGGATCTGCCCACGCGCCCGATCGACGCCGCGGTCGGGTTCTCGAACGTGCGCGCGGCGCGCGCGATGGTGCGGCATCTGGCCGAGCGTGGCTATCGGCGCATCGGCTTTCTCGGCGGCGCGAGCGAACTGGACCGCCGCGGCCTGGACCGGCTCAAGGGCTATCAGGCCGAAATCAAGGCGCTCGCACTGGGCGAACCGCGCGTCGTGCGGCTCGGCGATTCGCCGATCACGATGAGCCACGGCGGCCCCGCGATGGCCGCGCTGCTGGACAAATGGCCGGACACCGATGCGGTGATGTGCGTGAGCGACATGTCGGCGTTCGGCGCGATCATGGAGTGTCACCGGCGCGGGCTGGCCGTGCCGGCCGACATCGCCGTGGCCGGCTTCGGCAACTTCGAAGTGGCGACCTGCTGCCATCCGACCATCACGACGGTGTCGGTCGATGCGTACGGCATCGGCCTGCACACGGGCGAGGCGCTGCTGGCCGCGCTGCACGCGCGCGACGGCGGCGAGCCGCTCGAATCGCGCAGCATCCGGATCGACTACACGATCGTCGCGCGCGAAAGCGCGTGACGCGCTGACCGCCGCCGGCCCGCTCCGCCACGCGCGAACGCGCGACGCCCTGCCACGAGCGCCGCGCCGCCTTCCGCGCAAATTCCTTTCCGCAACGCAAAACCACCGTGCTAACATCCGCTCGATGTTACCGGTAACTATCCGGCACGCACAACGCACGACTGTCCCGCACGACAGTCCTATTCGGAGACAGCCTCGCCATGGCAAACACCCCACGCCGCCTGCGCAGCCAGGAGTGGTTCGACGATCCCGCGCATGCGGACATGACGGCGCTCTATGTCGAGCGCTTCATGAACTACGGGTTGACGCGCGACGAGCTGCAGTCGGGTCGCCCGATCATCGGCATCGCGCAGACGGGCAGCGACCTCGCACCGTGCAACCGCCACCATCTCGAACTGGCCGAGCGCGTGCGCGCCGGCATTCGCGACGCGGGCGGCATTCCGATGGAGTTCCCGGTGCACCCGCTCGCCGAGCAGAGCCGCCGGCCCACCGCCGCGCTCGACCGCAACCTCGCTTACCTGGGGCTGGTGGAAGTACTGCACGGCTTTCCGCTGGACGGCGTGGTGCTGACCACCGGCTGCGACAAGACCACCCCCGCCTGCCTGATGGCCGCGGCCACCGTCGACATGCCGGCCATCGTGCTGTCGGGCGGGCCGATGCTCGACGGCTGGCACGACGGCAAGCGCGTCGGCTCAGGCACGGTGATCTGGCACGCGCGCAACCTGCTCGCGGCAGGCGAGATCGACTACGAAGGATTCATGGCGCTGACCACCGCGGCGTCGCCGTCGATCGGGCACTGCAACACGATGGGCACCGCGCTGTCGATGAACAGCCTCGCCGAGGCGCTCGGCATGTCGCTGCCGGGCTGCGCGAGCATTCCGGCCGCCTACCGCGAGCGCGGCCAGATGGCCTACGCGACCGGCAAGCGCGCGGTCGAGCTGGTGCGCGACGACGTGCGTCCGTCGCAGATCATGACGCGCGCCGCGTTCGAGAACGCGATCGTCGTCGCGTCCGCGCTCGGTGCGTCGACCAACTGCCCGCCGCACCTGATCGCGATCGCGCGCCACATGGGCGTCGAGCTGAGCCTCGACGACTGGCAGCGCTTCGGCGAAGCCGTGCCGCTGCTCGTCAACTGCATGCCGGCCGGCGAATATCTCGGCGAGAGCTTCCATCGCGCCGGCGGCGTGCCCGCGGTGCTGCGCCAGCTCGATGCGGCCGGCCTGCTGCGGCGCGATTGCATGACGGTGTCCGGCCGGCCGATCGGCGCGATCGCCGATGCCGCGCCGCCCGCCGATCGCGACGTGATCCGCACGCCCGATGCGCCGCTCAAGCACGGCGCGGGCTTCATCGTGCTGTCGGGCAACTTCTTCGACAGCGCGATCATGAAGATGTCGGTGGTGGGCGACGCGTTCCGTCAGACCTACCTCGCCGAGCCGGGCGCCGAAAACACCTTCGACGCACGCGCGATCGTGTTCGACGGCCCCGAGGACTACCGCGCGCGCATCGACGATCCGCAGCTGAACATCGACGAGCGCTGCATCCTGGTGATCCGCGGCTGCGGCACGGTCGGCTACCCGGGCAGCGCGGAGGTCGTCAACATGGCGCCGCCCGCGGCGCTGGTGAAGCGCGGCGTGACGTCGCTGCCGTGCATGGGCGACGGACGCCAGAGCGGCACGTCGGCCAGCCCGTCGATCCTGAACATGTCGCCGGAAGCGGCGGTGGGCGGCGGCCTCGCGCTGCTGCGCACCGACGACCGCATCCGCGTCGACCTGAACCGCCGGACCGTCGACGTGCTCGTCGACGAAGCGGAACTCGCGCGGCGCCGCGAAACCGCGACGTTCGCCGCGCCGCCGGCGCAAACGCCGTGGCAGGAGCTGTATCGCCGCTTCGTGGGCCAGCTGTCCACCGGCGGCTGCCTCGAGCCGGCCACGCTGTATCTGAAGGTGATCGAACGGCACGGCAATCCGCGCCATTCGCATTGATCCAACGTCCCACGACTCCAGCCGAGCTCATCATGCGTACTCTTTCCGTCTCCGACTGCCTGCCGCACGATCTCGCGCAGGCGCTGCTGATCGGCCGCGTATGGCGGCACGACGGCGTCCACGCGGGCCCGAGCGTCGTCGCCGTGCGCGGCGGCGAACTGATCGACATCACGCGCACCGTGCCGACCACCGCGGACCTGTTCGACCGCGCCGACGCCGTCGACCTCGCGCGCAGCGCGCCGGGCGAATCGCTCGGCCGCGTCGAGCCGCTGCTGCAGGCCGCGCTCGACGGCACGCCTGGCGCGGCGCAGCTGCTCGCGCCGTGCGACGTGCAGGCCATCAAGGCCTGCGGCGTCACGTTCGCCGTCAGCCTGATCGAGCGCGTGATCGAGGAACAGGCCGGCGGCGATCCGGCGCGCGCGCGCGAGGTGCGCGAAGCGATCACCGCGACGCTCGGCACCGACCTGTCGAAAATCGTGCCCGGCTCGGACGCCGCGCTGCGCCTGAAGGCGGAACTCGAGCGGCGCGGCGCGTGGTCGCAATACATGGAGGTCGGCATCGGCCCCGACGCCGAGGTGTTCTCCAAGGCGCAGCCGATGTCGGCGGTCGGTTTCGGCGCGGACGTCGGCTTGCTGCCGGCATCGGTATGGAACAACCCGGAACCGGAGATCGTGCTGGCCGTCGCCAGCGACGGCCGGCCGGTCGGCGCGACGCTCGGCAACGACGTCAACCTGCGCGACATCGAAGGCCGCTCGGCGCTGCTGCTCGGCAAATGCAAGGACAACAACGGCTCGTGCGCGATCGGCCCGTTCGTGCGGCTGTTCGCCGACGGCTTCACGCTCGACGGCGTGCGGCAGGCCAGCGTGTCGCTGCGCGTCGAAGGCGCCGATGACGGTTTCGTGCTCGACGGCATCAGCCACATGCGCGAGATCAGCCGCGACCCGACCGATCTCGTCGCCCAGACCTGCGGCGCGCATCACCAGTACCCGGACGGCTTCATGCTGTTCCTCGGCACGATGTTCTCGCCGATCCAGGATCGCGACGCGCCGGGCGCCGGCTTTACGCACCACCTCGGCGACCGCGTGACGATCGCGACGCCCGCGCTCGGCGCGCTCGTGAACACCGTGCGGCTGTGCACGGAGATCGCGCCATGGAGCTTCGGCGTGCGCGCGCTGTATGCGAACCTCGCGGCGCGCGGCCTGCTCGGCGAGTGAGGCTGCCTGCCGCGCAGCGTCATGCCGCGGCTACGCTGCGCGCTCGCCGCTCACGCGCGGCGACCGCAGTGTGCGCGGCACCAGGTTCGTCACCAGCAGCGCGCCGAGCATCAGCAGCATCGCAACCACCGCCAGCCCCGCATACGGCGCGCCGGTGCGCGTGAACAGCACGCCGACGAGCCACGAACTGAACGCGCCGCCGAGCGAGCCGAGCATGCTGATCGCCGCGATGCCCGCCGCCGCGGCGCGGCCGGTGAGCTGCGCCGCCGGAATCGTCCAGAACACGATCGGCACGGTGAACGCGCACAGCTGCGCGACGGCCAGCAGCGTCACGGTCATCCAGACGTGCCCGGCCGCGAACCGCAGGAGCAGCAGGCTGCACGCGGTGACGAGCATGCACGCGACCGTATGCCAGCGCCGCTCGCCGTGCCGGTCCGAACTCCACGCGATCGCGACGTTGCCGATCATCGTGAAGACCGAAATCAGCCCGGACAGCCAGCCGACGCCGGACACGGTCGCCACCCCGGACGCCTTCAACACCGACGGCGACCAGAACGTCACCGCGCCCATCCCGACGTAGACGCAGAAATAGATCGCCGCGAGCCCGAGCACGCGGCCGTTGCGGAGAACGTCGAGCACGCCGGCCCCGTCATGCCCGACGACGGCAGCGGCCCGCTCGGCCTGCAGGTCGCGCAACAGCGCGTGCCGGTCCGCGGCCGACAGCCACGCCGCCTGTTCCGGCCGGTCGCTCAGCATCAGCGGCGCGATCAGGCCCAGCGCGATGGCCGGCAGACCTTCGATCAGAAACAGCCACTGCCAGCCGCGCAACCCGAGCGCGTCCTGCAGGTGCGCCATGATCCAGCCGGACAGCGGCCCGCCGATCATCCCGGCCACCGGCACGGCGAGCAGCAGCACGCTGTTCACGCGCGCGCGCACGGCATCCGGAAACCAGTACGACAGATACAGGATGAGGCCCGGAAAGAAGCCGGCCTCGGCCGCGCCGAGCAGAAAGCGCACGACGTACAGCGACACGCTGCCCGTCACGAACATCTGCGCGATCGTGCACAGCCCCCACAGCACCATGATGCGCATCAGCGTCCGGCTCGCGCCGATCCGCGCCAGCACCAGATTGCTCGGCACCTCGAACGCCGCGTAACTGATGAAAAAGATGGCCGTCGCGGCCCCGAACGCGGCCTCGCTCAGGCCGAGGTCCTGCAGGAACTGCAGCTTGGCGAAGCCGATGTTCACGCGGTCGATGAAGTTGACCACGTAGCAGACGAACAGAAACGGAATCACGCGCAGCGCGACCCGGCGGTACAGGAACGCAGAGGATGACTCGGACATCGACGGCTCCCGGAAGATGAACGTCGCTCGCGGCAGCCGCTCGCCGCCGCATGGCAGGGGGCGAGGCCGTCGTCCTGGCGTCCGGACGGCTGCCCCGATGAAGCCGCGCCCCGGCATGCCGAAACGCGTCGAGCGAACGGGCACCGATGCCAGGCCGCATGAACGGATTATATGAATCCCGTAATTTGGTACTAATAGGTGGTTTACATGAGATTCAATCCGCACCTCATTCATCAATGTCCCGGAATCGGGAATCTGGCTTCAGTCATCAACCAAGCCGGCGAGACGAGCAGCTTGCTTCACGCCGCCTGCGGCCCGCGCGCGGCGGCGGAGCACGGGCGACGCGAGATTCGGGCCGGCGGCGCTCTGCCCGGCGCCCGGTAACGGGTGGGGCCCCGAGGCGGTCGGCGCGGAGAACGGCGCGATTTGCCGTCCGCGCGCGTCTACCCCCACTCGAAGGCGACGCCTTCCGCCCTGTCTTCGATCCGCGCTCTCGCCCGTCGCGGCGGCGCCAGAACCACTCGGCGACACCATGCGTAAACCCGCTCTCGACATTAAATTGAATCCCCTATAATGGGATTCACCGACACGACGTGGACGATTACGGCAGCCAGCACCCGCGGTCGGTCCCGTTTCCAGCGGTCGCTTCACTTCATTACGGTCCCCGCAGACCGCGTCACCCCGCGGTTTTTTTCTGGATATGATCGTCTGCACGACCGGTCCCGTGACCGGCCGCCTTCAGCGCAACGCCGCGGCGGGCCGCGCATTGCGCGATTCCCGTGACCCGCGCCGGGCAGCATGAGCCGGCTTCGGCCGGCATTGAATTTGAGATGGGGCGCCTCAGCGACACCATGAACCTGCATGCCGAATCCCGCTGCTTCTCGGACGTCTTCCTCCATTCGCAGGCCATCGTGAACTGGTCGCAGCACTACGACCAGATCAGTCCGGGCATCGCCACGACGACGCTGCGCCAGGTCGCCGGCCAGCGCTTTCACGTGTTCCGCGAACGGATCAACCAGCGTGTCATGCAGCACGGCCTCGCGCCGCGCGGCCGCCTCTGCTTCGCGCTGCCGATCGCGAACACGGCCGCACCGATCGTGCAGGGGCGCACCGTCGCGCGTCCGAGCCTGCTCACGCTGCGCGGCGGCGAAGAGTTCGTCGCGCATCTTCCGTGCGACACCGAAGTGCTCGCCTTCACGATCGATCGCACGCTCACGGCCGATCACGCGCTCGACGAACTGGCGAACCTGCCCGCGCGCGTCCTCCGGCAACCGGTGCTGCCGATCTCGCCGGTGCGCTACCGCACGGCGCTGGACGGCCTCGAGCGCGTGCTCTGCCAGGCGCTCGACCACGGTTCGCTCACGGCCCGCGACGCGTTCGACGAACGCGTGCTCGCCCATAACGTGGTCGGCATCCTGCTCGACCTCGTACAGTCGGACGAAGCGGATGCGGGCGCGCTGCCGTCGGCGTCGACGCAAAGCTACATCGTGCGGCGCAGCCAGGAAATCGCACTGGAATGCGACGACGTGCCGACGGTGATCGATCTCTGCCATCACCTCCGAATCAGCCGCCGCACGCTGCAATACAGCTTTCAGAACGTCGTCGGCACCACGCCGACCGCCTACCTGCGCTCGATCCGGCTCAACGCGGTGCGCCGCTTCCTGATGACGACACCCGAGACGATGCGGATCGGCGACGCGGCGGCGCAATTCGGCTTTTGTCATTTCGGGCGCTTCTCCGCGTACT
This sequence comes from Burkholderia sp. MBR-1, assembly GCF_013822785.1. Lineage (NCBI taxonomy): Bacteria > Pseudomonadati > Pseudomonadota > Betaproteobacteria > Burkholderiales > Burkholderiaceae > Burkholderia > Burkholderia sp. MBR-1. The sequence continues at coordinate 1,109,419 of NZ_CP053611.1, read as the reverse complement.
ACCAGCAACATTTCCACGAGCTGCCGTCGCACACGCCGCGCCTGAGCTGAACCGCCGCCGCCGCGGCCGCGCGCCGTATCCGGGTAATTCCCTGCCGCACGGCGCGCGCGGATTGCCGATAGCGGACAACGTCCCGGATTTCGGCACCCTAAATTCTGGCGTCGGCCCGTTCGCACGCATGCACCAGATGCGTGACCGGGCGGCCGTCGAAGCACACACCTGTGTCGTCGCCGCACGGCAGCTCCCGTTGCCGGATCGTCAGGATGGTCCCGCGGCGCACGGACATTGATCAGGCATGCCGTGGTCGCTTCCTGACGGACGATCCGGCCAGCGGGACTACTCATGAACGAATCGTCATCCCGGTCCGACGCGGGGCTCAGCAGGAACGCGGTCGGACTCTCACACATCGTCTTCTTCGTCGTCGCCGCGGCCGCGCCGCTCACCGCGATGGTCGGCGCGACACCGGCGGCGTTCTCGCTCGGCAACGGCCCCGGCGTGCCCGGCGTCTTCGTGCTGGCCGGCGTGATGTACCTGATCTTCAGCATCGGATACGCGGCGATGAGCCGGCATATCTCCAACGCGGGCGCCTTCTATGCGTACATCGCGAACGGGCTCGGGCGGCCCGTCGGCGTGGGCGGCGCATTCGTCGCGATCGTCGCGTACAACGCGGTGCAGATCGCGATCTACAGCATGTTCGGCTTCTTTCTCAACAACGCCGTCCAGCAGCATTACGGCGTCGACGTGCCGTGGTGGGCGTTCGCGCTGGCCTGCGTCGCCGCCGTGCATCTCTGCGGCGCGCGACACATCGAGTTCAGCGGACGGCTGCTCGGCCTGCTGATGCTCGGCGAGATCGCGATCGTGATGCTGCTCGACGTCGCGATCGTCGCGCACGGCGCGACTGCCGGCGGCTTCAGCGCGAGGCCGTTCATGCCCACGGCGGTGTTCGTGCCGGGCCTCGGCACCGCGCTCGTGTTCGTCCTCGGCTCGTACATGGGCTTCGAGGCCACGGCCATCTTCTCCGAGGAGGCGCGCGACCCGAAGCGCACGATCCCGCGCGCGACGTACCTGGCCGTGATCCTCATCATGGTGTTCTACGCGCTGTCGTCATGGGCGATCGTCGAGGCGTGGGGCGAAGGCCACATCGCCGCGCAAGCGGCCCGCGATCCGGCCAATCTGTGGTTCGCCGTCAGCAGCCGGCTGCTCGGCAACATCGCCACCGATGCGATGAACGTGCTGCTCGTCACGAGCCTGTTCGCGGCCATCCTGTCGTTCCACAACACGATCACGCGCTATTTCTACGCGATGGGGCGGGAACGCGTGCTGTGGCGCAAGCTCGGCCATACGTGCCCCGTGCATCGCTGCCCCGACGTCGCGGGCAAGGTGCAGACGGTGATCGCGCTCGCGGCGATCGTCGGCTCGGCCGCGTTCCGGCTCGACCCGTTCGCCATCGTGTTCTCGTGGATGAGCGCGCTCGCGACGATCGGCATCATCGCCGTGCAGATCCTCGTGGCGACGTCGGTGATCGCCTTCTTCGCGCGCGACCATCGGGACGCCTCGATCGTGCACCGCCTGATCGCGCCGCTCATCAGCGTGGTCGCGCTCGGCGCATGTCTCGTGCTGGTGGTGCGCAACCTGTCGGTGCTGAGCGGATCGGACTCCGCGTTCGTCGCGATGTTTCCGTATTTCCTGCTCGCCATCGGCGCGCTCGGCATTCGCGCCGCATTGCGATTGAAGCGCAGCGATCCCGACCTGTACCGCGAACTCGGGCGCGCCGCCCAGTAAGCGCGGCCCGGCGCGCGCAGCGCTGCCGCCGCGCCGCAATCCCACCGCATTCCCATCGCAATCCCGCCGCGGGCGCGTCTATGCATAGACGCGTCGCGCCGCCGTCGGCACGGGTATTCCCTGACCGATACGCGCGGCAGCGATTGCCGATAGCGGACAACGCGCGCCGTTTCATCGACATACAGTGAATCCGACGTTGGACCGCGGCCGTGGCAGCCGTCATCGCCCCGCCCGATCGGCCCGACGCTTCGTACCTGTGACACACGGACACCATGATGAAAATCCAGAACCTGATCGGCGGCCGGCATTGCGATGCCTCCACCGGCCGCACCTTCGACAAGCTGGCGCCCGCGACCGGAGACTGCATCTGCACCGTTCCCGCCTCGAGCGCCGACGACGTCGATCGCGCCGTGCGCGCCGCCCACGACGCATTGCACGACGACGCATGGGCCCGCGCCGGCGGCGCGGCCCGCGCCCGCTGGCTGTATCGGCTGGCGGACCTCGTCGAGCGCGAAAGCGAAGCGCTGGAGAGCCTGCTCGCCGTCGAACAAGGGCGGCCACCGGCCGAGATGCGCATGATGGACCTGCCGATGACCATCGACACGCTGCGCTATTTCGCCGGATGGGCCGACAAGCTCGAGGGCCGGACGATCCCGACCGACGGCTTCATGGGCCGCCCGACGCTCAGTTACACGCGGCGCGCGCCGGTCGGCGTCGCCGGCCAGATCGTGCCGTGGAACGCGCCGCTGATGATCGCCGTATGGAAGCTCGCACCGGCACTCGCGGCCGGCTGCCCGGTGGTGATCAAGCCGTCCGAGGATGCGCCGCTCGCCGTGGCGCGGCTCGGCAAGCTCGCGTGCGAAGCCGGCCTGCCGGCCGGCGTCGTCAACATCGTGCACGGCATGGGCGCCGAGGTCGGCGCTGCGCTCGTCGCGCATCCGCTCGTCAGCAAGATCAGTTTCACCGGCAGTACCGAAGTCGGCCGCACGATCGCCTGCGATGCGGCGCGCACCTTCAAGCGCGTCACGCTCGAGCTCGGCGGCAAGGCCGCGCAGATCGTCTTCGCGGATGCCGATCTCGACCGCGCGATCCCGTCGCTGGTGGCCGGCATGTTCGCGAACCAGGGGCAGACGTGTGCGGCCGGCTCGCGCGTGCTCGCGCACCGGTCGATCGCGGACGCACTCGAAGCGCGGCTCGCCGACGCGGCACGCACCATCCGCGTCGGGCCGCCGACCGAGGCCGGCGTGCAGATGGGCGCGCTCATCAACCCGCGGCATCTCGCACGCGTGCGGGCGCACGTCGCGGCGGCGCTGGCCGAAGGCGCGGTCATGCTCGCCGGCGACGAACAGGTGCCGCCGCGCGGCTGCTTCATGCGCCCGACGATACTCGGCGGCGTGCATCCGGGCATGCGCATCGCGCGCGAAGAAGTGTTCGGCCCGGTCGGCATGGTGATGCCGTTCGAGACCGAGGACGATGCGATCCGGATCGCCAACGACACGCCGTTCGGCCTGTCCGCCTCGGTCTGGACGCAGGATGTCGGCACCGCGCACCGCGTCGCCGAACGGCTCGACGTCGGCGCGGTCGCCATCAACGCATGGAGCCCGATCGATGCGCGCCTGCCGTGGGGCGGCACCCGGCAAAGCGGGATCGGGCGCGACCTGTCGAAGGCCGCGCTCGATTCGTACCTCGAGGAAAAGATCGTCACGGCCGCGCTGTGATGTCGCGGCGCACGCCGCGCCGCACCGTGTTCACGCACTTGAAGAGAGATACCTCATGGACTACCAAAAGCGACAAAAGCGATTCTGGCACCCGATGAGCTCGGCCGCGGCCGGGCATACGACCCCGACGGTCATCATCGCCCGCGGCGACGGCAACTACGTGTACGACGTCGAAGGCCACCGCATGCTCGACGGCGTCGGCGGCCTGTGGAACGTCAACGTCGGCCACAACCGGCCGGAAGTGAAGGCCGCGATCGCGCGCCAGATGGACGAGCTGTCCTACTATCAGACCTTCGACGGCGTGGCCCACCCGCGCGTCTACGATCTGGCCGACCGCCTGTGCGCGATGTTCGAGCAGGAGGACATGCAGCGCGTCATGTTCGGCAGCGGCGGCTCCGACGCGATCGAGACCGCGCTGAAGATGGCGCGCCAGTACTGGGTCGCCGCGGGCGAGCCGTCGCGCACGAAGTTCCTGTCGCTGCGCAACGGCTATCACGGCGTGCACATGGGCGGCACGTCGATCGGCGGCAACGGCGTCTACCACTACAATCACGGTCCGTTGCTGCCCGGCTGCGTGCTGCTGGATACCCCGTGGCTGTATCGCAATCCGTGGAACTGCGATGATCCGGACCAGCTGGTCGAACACTGCATCCGGCAACTGGAGGACACGATCGCCTTTCATGGCCAGCAGACCATCGCGGCGTTCGTCGCGGAGCCGGTGCAGGGCGCCGGCGGCCTGATCGTCCCGCCGGCCAGCTACTGGGCGCGCGTGCGGAACGTATGCGACCGGCACGGCATCCTGCTGATCGCCGACGAAGTGGTGACCGGCTTCGGTCGCACCGGCAGCATGCTCGGCAGCCGCGGCTGGGGCGTCGCCGCCGACATCCTGTGCGTCGCCAAGGGCATTTCGGCCGGCTACGTGCCGCTCGGCGCGACGCTGTACAACGGCCGGATCGCGCAAGCGATCGAGCACGGCGCGGGCTTCTCGCACGTCGTCATGCACGGCTATACGTACAGCGGCCATCCGCTCGCCTGCGCCGCGTCGCTCGCCGTACTCGACATCGTCGAAGCCGAGGATCTCCCGGGCAACGCGGCGCGCATGGGCCAACGCCTGCTCGAGCAGTTGCTGCCGTTGACGCGCGACTTCGAAACGGTCGGCGACGTGCGCGGCAAGGGGCTGATGCTGGCGCTCGATCTCGTGACCGACAAGGCGAGCCGCACGCCGCTCGATCCCGGCAAGGGGTTCGCGGCGCGCGTGGCGGATGCCGCACGCAAGCGCGGCGTGCTGGTCCGGGCGATCGCCAACAAGATCGTGATGTCGCCGCCGCTGACGCTGCAGCCGGAAGAGACCGACCTCATCGCGCATGCGCTGCGCGACGCGCTGCAGGAGTGCTGCGCGGACGCGCGAGCGATCGCCTGACGACGCGGCGCATCGGCCGCACGCGCGTCGTTTCGACGACGCGTGCGCCGCGCGGCGGTCGGGGGCATCGGCCCGGCGCGAGTTGCCCCATACGGCGCGGAATGTCGACGCCGGCGTTCGACATCCCGCCCTTCGCAGTTGTGCCTACACGAGAGACCATCCAGATGAACGACCAGGCTATTGCAATTCCAGCGCACAAGTATCCGCTCACGCTTCGGCTGCTTCATTGGCTCAGGGCGATCCTGATCGGTGCGCAGCTGTGGACCGGATGGACGATGGTCCGGCTCGACGACAACCTGCCCGCCAAATTCGACTGGTACTACCCGACCCACAAGGAATTCGGCGTGCTCACGCTGCTGGTGGTCCTGACCCAACTGGCGATCCGCTCGATGCAGACGTTGCCGCCGCTGCCGGCGAGCCTGCCGAAACTCGACCGCAAGCTCGCCAAGCTCGCCCATTACCTGCTGTACGCGCTGGCCGTCGTCGTGCCGTTGATGGGCTATTCGATGTCGAGCACCTATACGCAGAGCGACGGCGTGCCGTTCTTCGGTCTGCGCGTGCCCGAGCTGCTGGCGAAGAACGACCACTGGTTCGTCGCGTTCCAGTGGCTGCACAGGACGCTCGCCTACACGCTGCTCGCGCTCGTCGTGCTGCACGTGCTCGCCGCGCTGAAGCACCGCTTCTTCGATCCGAACCGCGAGAACGACGTGTTGCGACGCATGCTGTAACGCCGTCGCCGCGCGCCTGCGCGCACCACCCGACGCTTCACCACCGGGCCGCTCGTCGCGGCCCGGCTCGTTCCACGTCACGTCTTTCGTCTTACTAACCGATGGCAGATCCTGATCCGGCGGGAGGCGCGTGCGTGCCCGTCGCGACGCGGGCTGCCATTCCTGCGTCACCCGGAGATCGACAATGAAAAAGAGGATTGCGGCCGTAGCGGCCGTCACGGCGGCCTGCGCGATGGGGTTCAACCTGGGCGCTCACGCGCAGAGCAGCGTGACGCTTTACGGATCGATCGACCAAGGCATCAATTTCACGAGCAACGCGGCCGGAAGCCGCGCCTACCAGATGGTCAGCGGCGACACCGTCGGCAGCAACTGGGGGCTGAAGGGGACGGAAGATCTCGGTGGCGGGCTGCGGGCGATCTTCCAGCTCGAGAATGGTTTCAACGCAAGCACCGGCGCGCTCGGCGTCGCGTCGCGGATGTTCGGCCGGCAGGCCTACGTCGGGCTCGATTCCGATCGCTTCGGCACACTCACGCTGGGCCGTCAGTACGACCCCACGCTCGACATGTGGAGCCCGTTCGCGGCCGCCGGCAACTGGCTCGGCGACTTCGGCGCCCACCCGTACGACAACGACAACGCCGACTGGGACTACCGCATCCAGAACAGCGTCAAGTACGTGTCGCCGACGTACGGCGGCTTCAAGGGCGAAGTGCTCTACGGGCTCTCGAATCAGGCGGGCGGCTTCGCCCGCAACCGCGTCTACAGCGCCGCGATGCAGTACCAGGCCGGTGCGTTCTCCGCCGCCGTCGCGTATCTGAAGGCCAACAACGGCGGCGCGACGGCGGCCGGCGCGTTGTCGAGCGACGATACGGTTTTCAGCGGCCGTTCGCAGCAGAACATCGACGTCGGCGCGTCGTACAAGTTCAATGACAAGCTGACACTGTCCGCCGCCTATTCGCACGTCGATGTCTACAGCCCCGAGGCGAACGTCTACTTCACGAACCAGCCTGCGACGGGCTCGCAGAACGCGTGGAAGTTCGACAATTTCGAGGTCAACGGCCAGTATTTCCTCCTGCCCGACGTGTGGTTCGGCGCCGCCTACACCTATACGCACGCGCGCGTCGCGACGGCGGCGGGCGACGCCTCGCCGAGCTGGCACCAGCTGTCGATGATGCTCGACTACGACCTCAGCAAGCGGACCTCCACGTACATCCAGGGTGCGTACCAGCATGCGACCGGCAACACCGGCACCGACTTCGATCATGCGCACGTGCTCGGCACCGCCGGACAGTCGTCGGGCCGCAACCAGCTCGCGTTGCGCATCGGGATGATGCATCGCTTCTGACATGCGCGCGGCGCGACGGCGGCCGCGCGTTGCGCGTGCCGGCCGTCGCGCGCCGCACCATCAGAACTGGTGGCGCAGGCCCACGCGGACCGCGCTCTGGGTCGACCCGGACGCCGCGCCGCCGAGCGCGGCCTCGACCTGTGCGCCGTACGCGCTGTCGTGCCCGCGCGCGAATACCGCATACAGGCCGGTCCGTTTCGACAGCGAATAGTCGGCCGTCAGCGTGAGCTGGTTGGCCGAGCCCGTATCGCCGCCGCGTTGCTGGAACTGGAAGCCGCCGCCAAGTTGCAGCGACGGCGTCACTGCATAGGTCAGCCCGGCATCGTAGGTCGTGGCCCGCAGCGGTGCGGCCGCGCTGATCCGTACGTCCGACACCATGCCGAACACACGCAGCCGGCCGACGTCGTAGCCGGCGCCGCCCGAGAAGTTGCGGAGATTGCCGCCGGAGGTCACGTCGTGCTGGCCGAAATACACGAGCGCGGCGCTGAACGCGCCTTGCGTGTACGACACCATCGCGCTCTGCACGCTGCTGCGCGCGACCGTGCCCGGTACGTTGCCGAACCCCCACATGCCGCCGAACGACACGCCGCCGAAGGTCGGACTCACGTACTTCACCGCGTTGTTCACCTGCACGCCCCAGACGCGGTTGTCGAGCGCGCCGCCGGCCGACGCATTCGCCGGCAAGCCCCATGCAAGCAGGCCGGCCGGCGTATTCGCGCCGATCGCGAAGGCCGGCATCAGATCGCCGACGAAATCGAACTGACGGCCGAGCGTCACGGTTCCCCAGTCCCCGCCGAGCCCGACGTACGCTTGCGAACTGAACGCGGCGCCCGGCACGGTGAGCGTGCCGTCGGAGGTCTGGAACTGGCTTTCGAGCCGGAAGACCGCAAAGTTCGCGCCGCCGAGATCCTCCCGGCCCGTCAGCCCCCAGACGTCGTTGCGCGCCACGCCGGCCTGCAACGCGAGCTGGCGGCCGCCGCGCGGCGCCGACGCGACATTGCTCGTATAGGTGACGCCGGTGTCCAGCGAACCATAGAGCGTCACGCTCGATTGCGCGAACGCCGGCACGGCGCTGCCGCATCCGTAGATTGCCAGCACGCGGATCCACGTCTTCATCTTCACTCTCCTCTTCATGTAGGGATGCCTATCGAAATCCGTCGTTGCTGGCCGGTGCTGCGCGCCCTGCGGTCGGGCGCCGCGCGACCGACTTCAGTTAGACTACGGCCCTGTCGCCGGCGCAGCGGCAGCGTGCGCCGGCCCGCTTGCGCTGCAACGCCGTCGCGCCGCTCGTTCGGTTGCCGCAACCCGTCTGAACCCGGATCACGTCATGTCGAGCCTGACCAAAATGCTGTCCATCCTTGACGTCTTCTCGTCGTCCGCGACGTCGATGACGGCCGAGGAGATCGCCGAACACATGGGCTTCTCGCGCACCACGTGCTACCGCTACGTGAAGGAACTGGCGTCCGTCGGCCTGCTCGTCGGCAGCAATGGCCGCTATACGCTCGGGCCGCGCATCATCCATCTCGACTACAACATGCGGCAGTCGGACCCGACGCTGAATGCGGCGAAACCGGTGATTCAGCATCTGGTCCAGGTCACCGGCGGCGACGCGCTCGTGTCGACGCTGTTCGACGAGCAGATCATCAACGTGATGCACGAGTCCGGCGCCGAAAACCTGCAGCTGGGCTTCGGGCGCGGCCGCATCATGCCGCTGTTCGTCGGCGCCTCGTCGAAGGTGATCGTCGCCGCGATGTCGCGCGCGCGCCTGAAGCGCCTGCACGAACGACACAACGCGGAGCTCGGCGAATTCGCGACCGACTGGACGGCGTTCTGGCGCCACTGCCAGCAGATCGTCGAGTCCGGCTACTGGATTTCGCGCGGCGAACTCGACGCGGGTTTCGTCGGTATCGCCGCACCGATCCGCACGGCCAGCAGCGGCGAAATCAACAGCAGCCTGTCGCTCGTGTTCCGCGCCGAGCACTTCGCGCTGTTCGACGAGCAGGTGCTCGGCAAACTGCTGATCGACGCCACCGCGCAGATCGGCGCAGCCACCTGAACACGCGCCGCGCCGCGCACGATCGGCGGCAGGCGCCCGCCGGTCAATTCATCTGCGTGACGAATTTCGTGACGAGATAGCCGTCGAACGCTTCCGTGCCGCCTTCGCTGCCGAAGCCGCTGTCCTTCACGCCGCCGAACGGAATTTCCGCCGGCCCCATGCCGAAGTGATTGATGTTGACCATGCCGGCCTCGAGCGCGCGGCTGATCCGGTGCGCGTTGCGCGCCGACGTCGTGAATGCGTACGACGCGAGCCCGAACGGCAGACGGTTGGCTTCGGCGAGCGCATCGTCGAGATCGTCGAACGGCACGATGCCCACGATCGGGCCAAACGGCTCGTCGTTCATCAACCGCGTATCGCGCGCCGGGCCGAGCACGACCGTCGGCGCGAAATAGTAGCCGGGCCCCGGCAGGCGCATGCCGCCCGTGGCGATCTGCGCGCCTTTGGCCGTTGCATCGGCCACGAAGGCGTCGATCTCGTCCACGCGCCGCGCATGCGCGAGCGGCCCCATCGTCACGCCCGCGTCCAGCCCGTAGCCGACGCGGATCGTGCCCACCGCGTCGAGATAGGCACAGACGAACCGGTCGAACGCCGCGCGCTGCACGAAGAACCGCGTCGGCGATACGCACACCTGCCCGGCGTTGCGAAACTTGTACGCGGCCAGCATCGCCGCGGCGCGCTCGACGTCGGCGTCCGCGCAGACGAGCACCGGCGCATGACCGCCCAGCTCCATCGTCATGCGCTTCATCAGCGACGCGGCGAGCGCCGCCAGTTGCTTGCCGACGGGCACCGATCCGGTGAACGAAATCTTGCGCACCAGCGGCGCTTCGATCAGCTGCTTCGATACGTCGCCCGGCACGCCCCAGACGATGTTCAGGCAGCCGGGCGGCAAGCCGGCATCGTGAAACAGCTGCGCGAGCGCGACGATCGCGCTCGGCGATTCCTCCGGCCCTTTCAGCACCAGCGTGCATCCCGACGCCAGCGCGGCCGCGATCTTGTGCATCGCCTGGCTGAACGGAAAGTTCCACGGCGAGAACGCCGCGCATACGCCGATCGGCTCGCGCAGCACCGTCTGCATGACGTCCGGGGAACGGGCCGGCACGACCCGCCCGTAGGTGCGGCGTCCCTCCTCCGCATGCCATTCGAGCTGCTCGGCCGCCGACACGACCTCGGCGATCGCCTCGCGAAGCGGCTTGCCCTGGTCCATCGTGATGTGCCGGCCGATGGTCTCGGCGCGCTCGCGCGCGAGCGCGGCGGCGCGCCGCAGGAGGTCGGAACGCACGAGCGGCGACTCGTGCCGCCACGTGACGAATGCGCGATGCGCGGCCTGCACCGCGGCGTCGATGTCGTGCGCCGTCGCATGCGGCAGCTCGCCGAGCACGCGTGTGGTCCCGGGATCGACGACCGGTTGCGTGCGCCGGCCGTCGGCATCGTGGAACCTGCCGTCGATGTACAGCCGAAGCGGCGCGTAGTCGTGTCGGACGCCGGAGCTCATCCGGGAAGTCAGCGGAGTAAACGGAATCAACGCGGGTGCCTCACGTGGAATTGCATGAAGGGCGCCGGCGCGGCGCGTGACCGCCGCCGGCACGACGACCGGCAGGTCACGCCGCCGGTTGCGGCCAGGCCAGCAAACCGCCGATTTCCTGCCGGAGAATCCGGTTCTCCTGCCGGACCAGCAGATGCCGCACCTTGCCGCGGAACACGCCGAACGCCGGATCGGCCATCAGCGCCGCGCGACGCCGTGCGCGCTCGTCGAGCGAATCGAAGGCCCACAGATACACGAGCTGGTTCAGCGGCCCGACTTCGGTCGTGAAACAGCCGACCATCGTGCCGAGCGCCTGCTCCTGCGGCGCGCGACCGCACTCCGCATAGAGCCGCAGATACTCGGCGACGCCGCCGGGCACCAGCGTATAGATGCGTTGCTCAACAAACATGCGCGGCCTCCGCTTGCTGCTGCGGCGCGAATGCGCGGAACGCGGCCGTCACGCCGGCGATGCCGATCGCGTCGGTCTGCGCGGCGACGTACCGGTCCGGACGGACGACGACCAGCGGCCCCGCATGCCGGTCGAACCAGTCGGCCATCGCGTTGTCGACGTCTTCGACGCACTCGCTGCCGTGCGCGCTCGCGATGCGCTGCTCGCGGCACGTGCCGCTGCGCGACCGGACGATCTGCACGAACTTCGCGCCCAGCGCGGTCCAGAACGCGCGATCGTCGTCGCTCAGGCTCGCTTGCGGATCGCATTGCCAGCCGATGATCGAAAACCACGGGCCGAGCACGTCGTCGAGCTTGCGGCGCACACCGTCGGCCGTTTCGACGTCGGGCTGGACGATCATCCGGCCGATCGCGCCCGACGCATCCGATGCGCCCGTCACCACGATCCCGCGCGTATAGCTCGGCATCGGCTTGAAACGCATTTGCAGCACGTAGTCCTTCAGGCCCGGCGCAAACCGCGCGGCCGCGAGCAGCCGATCGCGCAGGAATGCGACCGGACGGCTGGTCGGCATCAGCATCGCGCCGAACGTGTCCGCGAGGTCGATCATCGCCTTCGCATGGGCGCGGCGCTCCGTTTCGTAGGTCGCGAGCACGCCGGGGTTCAACGTACCGTGGACGATCCCGGCCAGCTTCCACGCGAGGTTGCCCACGTCGCGCAGGCCCGCATTCAGCCCTTGCCCGATCCACGGCGGGCTCAGATGCGCGGCATCGCCGACGAGCGCTATGCGGCCCGCGACGAAGCGCTCCGCCACGCGCGAGTGATGCGTGTAGGTGCGCGCCCGGACGATCTCCAGCCGCTCGACGTCTGCGACGTACGGTGCGATCAATGCGCGTATCGACTCCGGTTGCGCGATCGCCTGTTCGTCCTCGTGCGGAAACACGAGAAACTCCCAGCGCCGGTAGTTGAACGGCAGATAGATGCACACGTTCGGGCGGCGCGGGTCGCAGTTCAGCGCGGTGCAGGGCTGGTCGAGGCCGGCGTTCTTCACGTCGACCACGACCCACTTCATCGGATGCGTCGTGCCGGCGAGCGGGATGCCGAGCATCTCGCGCAGCGGACTGCGCCCGCCGTCGGCCGCCACCACGTAATCGGCGTCGAGCGCATAGTGCTGCCCGTCGGCGCCCTGCACCCGCAGCGTCACGTGCGCGTCGTCCTGCTCCAGCCCGACGACTTCCTCGCCGGTGCGCAGCGACACGTGCGGATAGCGCGCCAGCGCATCGCGCAACGTGCGCTCAGCCAGGTGCTGCATGAAGATGTTGCGCCGCCACCAGCCGAACTCGCGGACCGACGGACGCACGTCGGCGAAGCATTCGCCGCGCGCATTGAACATCCGCAACGGCACGTTCTGGATGATGTCGCGACTCAGCTCGTCGGCCACGCCGGCAGTCTGGAACAGCCGCAGCGCTTCGTCGTCGATGCCGACCGCGCGCGGGAAGTCGACGATCTGCGGCGCCCGCTCGACCACGACCGTATCGACGCCATACAGGCCGAGCAGGTTCGCCAGCGCCGCGCCGTTCGGCCCCGCGCCGACGATCGCGACCGAGGTCCGGTTCCGGTTGTCCGCTTTCATGCGCCCCGCTCCCCCGCGCGCCATGCCGGATCGTCGAGACGGTCGAGCCATTCGCGCAATGCGCCGTTGAACGCCGCGGGCCGATCGTCATGCACGTAGTGCGTCGCGCCCGCGATATCGACCCGCTCGATCACGGCGTTGGCCGCGCTCATGTCGGCCGCGACCTGCGCGGACAGGAAGTCGGAGTCGCCGCCGCGCAGCAGCAGCGTCGGCACCCGCAGGCTCCGTATCAGCGGCCACAGGTCGACCAGTTGCTCGGGTGTCGCGGCGAGCCGCGCGGCCGCGATTCCCGCGGCGTCGTGCCGCCAGACGATGCGTCCGGGCGTGTCCTCCCGCAGCGAATGCGCGACGCGGGAATCGAGCGCCGCCTCCGGCAGGTTCGGCCGCTGGCGGCGCCAGAACGCGCGCGCGTCGGCCCACGTCGCGAACCCGTCGGGCGTTTCCAGCAGCTCGCGCTTGATGCGCGCCGATCCTTGCGAGCCGACGGACGCACCGGGGCCCATGTCTTCGATCACGAGGCCGGCGAGCCGCTCCGGATCGCGGCCCGCATAGACGAACGCGTTGGCGCCGCCCATCGAATGGCCCACGAGCACGAAGCGCCGCAGGCCGAGCGCCCGTACCAGCGCGTCGAGATCGCGCACATAGGCCGCCGCGTAATATTCGCGCCGCGGGTCCCAGTCGCTCGCGCCGCGCCCGCGCTGATCGAGCGCGACGACGCGGTAGCGGTCGGTCAGCGCATGCGCCGCGTCGGCCCACGTCTGCGCGTAGCTGCGCAGGCCATGCAGCATCACCACGGCCGGCGCATCGTCGCGCCCCCAGCTGACGTAGTGCAGCCGCAAGCCGTCGCTGACGATCCATCCATCGGTTCCGGATGCCCGGTTCATCGTTCGCCCTCCGCGCCGCGCCAGCATTCAGACCAGACCGTCGCGGCCGACGATCTCGCTCGCCTTCAGCCCGCCGAGCCGCGCATGCAGGCGGCCGCGTGTCGCGAACGCGAAGATCACCAGCACTTCGTCGTCGTTCGGCGCATCGGGGAACAGGCAGGTGACGGTGTCGTAGTGCGAGCGCACGTACAGCGCGTCCTTGTGCGCGAGCGGCACGTCGATCACCGTGTTGATCGGGCCGCGCTTGCCGCTCGACGGCACCCACGCCTTGCCGCCGCCGAGCGCCGCGCGGATCGGTTCGGCGAAGATCGACGTGAGGAACGCGTTGCCGTGCTCGTACTCGCCCGCCGAGCCGACGAGACACGCCTTGCCGTAGCTCTCGATCGCGCGCCCCGCCGCGAGCGCTTCGATGCGTCGCGCGAACTCGCGGCCGAGCGCGGGCGACGGACGCACGAGGTCGTCGAGGTTCTCGCTGAAACGCCCGGCGTACGGATTGTGGACGGCCGCCGCGATCACGATCTTGCGCAGCGGTTCGCCGTCGGCCAGCTGGCCGGTCTCGTTCGCGAGCGAATCCTCGATCTGCGTGTACCACTTGCGGATATGAAAGCCTTCGAAATTGGCGGTCTTGCTCATCGGGATTCCCTGGTCAATGGTGTGGAGGTGCGGTGGTTCGGAGCGGCAACGGCGGCGGCGACGCTAGTCGAACAGCGGTTCGAGCTGCATCGGATCGCTGGGCGCGTGGTAGCGGTTGAGCACGCGCTTGCCTTCCTCGTCGTCGGTGACGGTCTCGCAGAAGAACTCGAGGCGGTTGCCGTCCGGATCGTTGAAGTACACGCCGATGCCCACCTTGTGATCGGTGATCTTGACGATCGGCACGTGGCGGCGGATCAGCATGCCGTACAGGCGGCGCAGCTCGGTCAGCCCGCCCGCGATTTCGAGGCCGTAGTGCTGCAGCCCGATCGTGCCGAGCTCCGCATCGGACGCCGCGCGGATCAGCGCGATGTCGTGATGCTTCTGTCCGAACGACATGAACACCCACTGATCGCCGCGCGCGGTTTCCTTCATGCCGAGCACGTCGGCGTACCAGGTGCTCGAGCGCACCGGATCGCGCACGAACAGCGACAAGTGGGTGCGCTGAATGTGCGGCGTCGGCATCGGCCGGCCGCTCGCGTTCGCGCGTTCGGCCTGCTGCCGGAAGTCGGATGACGTCATCGCGGGCTCCGGTCAGTGCGTGGATTGCGCATGGGCCACGAGCGGCGCTTCGAACGGCGTCCATGCGACCGCCGTGATCTCGCTGAAATCGCGCCATTCCTTGGTCCAGTTCCGGCCGCCGTCGCGCGAGCGGAACAAGTGGCCGTACTTGGTGCCCGCATAGACGAGCTCCGGGCGCGCGCCGTGGACGCCGAACGCCCAGAACGTCGAGTTCGGCGGCGTCTGCAGGTCCGTCTCGCGCCAGGCGCGGCCGCGGTCGGTCGAGCGGTAGATGCGGCTTTGCGTGCCCGGCGTGCCGTCGCCGATCGCCATCAGCAGTGCGCCGTCGGGCGTCGCCAGCGGCACGACCGTGCGGGTGTAGTACAGCCCGTCGAAACGCTCGCGCGACAGCTCGCCGTCCCACGTCCGTCCGTCGTCATCGCTCACGTACACGGCATTCACCGTCAGCAGCAGCGTGGTCTTCGCGGTATCGGCCGTCGCGGGCAACACGGCGATCGCGTGAATGTCGCTGTTGCGGATCGCGGTGCCTGGGCCGTCCACCCGCGCCCAGGTCGCGCCGCCGTCGCGGCTGCGCCATGCACCGCCTTCCTCGACGCCGTACCACACGTTGCGGCTGTCGCTCGGGTCGACGCAGATCGTCAGCAGGCGCGGCCGGTTGACGCCGGAGCAGAACTCGGGGAATACGGGCGCCGTCGGCGTCCAGCTCATGCCGGCGTCGGTCGACTTGTAAAGCGCGGCCCGCGACGGCGCGCCGGTGCCCGCGTAGAGCACCGCCGGGTTCGCCGGATCGATCGCGATGGACCAGACGGTCTGCCCGTTCAGCGCGTTCGCGGGGCGATACCAGTGCGCGCCGCCGTCGTCGCTGATGCACAGCCCCGCATCGGCGCCGGCATACACGCGCGACGGCGTGGCCGGGTCCACGGCGAGCGCGCGCACGATGCCGTCGAATTCGATCGGCTCGGTCAGGCCGAGGCGATGCCAGGTCTTGCCGTCGTCGTTCGAGCGCAGGATGCCTTGTCCGGCCGTGGCGACCAGTACGGTTGCGGTCATGGGAAGCTCCTTGTGTCGGGGAAGTCGGGGAAATCAGAGGAAGATGCCGCGGGTGAGCCCGCCGTCGCAGCCGATCGACTCGCCGGTGATCGAGCCGGCTTTCGGCGACGCGAGAAACGCGACGATCCAGCCCATCTCCTCGGGCTGCAGCACGCGCCGGATCGGCGTCGCCTTGACGTAGTTGGCCTCGACCTCGGCGGCCGTCAGCCCCTGCTTGTGCGCTTCCTTCTCGTAGAGTTCGTGGATGTGCGGCGTCTCGACCACACCCGGATGAATCGTGTTCACCGTGATGCCGAACGGCCCGAGCTGATCGGACAGCGTCTTGGTCAGATGCACGATCGCCACGTTGCGCATGCCGGACAGCTGCTTGCTGCCGCGGCCCGTCAGGCCGCCGACGTTCACGATCCGGCCGAAGCCGTTGCGGCGCATGTACGGCGCGGCCGCCTTCGCGCAGCGCAGGTAGCCGATCACCTTGATGTCGATGTCCTGCAGCAGGCCCTGCGGGTCCGCATGCTCCAGCTCCGCGCGCACCAGGCCGCCCGGATGCGCGGCGCCGTTGAGCAGGACGTCGAGGCGTCCGAAACGTTCGACGCTGGCCGCCATCGCCGCTTCGATGGAGCGCATGTCGGTCGTGTCGAGCGTGACCGGCAGGATCGCGCCCGCGGCGCTGCCGAGCGGTTCGAGCGCCGTGCGAAGCTCGGCGGCGGCGGCCTCCAGGTGTTCCATGCGCCGCGCCGCGATCGTGACGTTGACGCCTTCGCGGGCCAGCTCCAGCGCAACGGCCTTGCCGATGCCCATGCTGCCGCCGGTGATGAACGCGGCCTTTCCGTTGAGTTGCAGATCCATGGCGAGAAATGGTGAGAGTCGGGATTGATGGAGCGGGCAAGCGCCCGCTTAGGCGAGGCACATCTCGATGAGGCGCGGCCCGTCGGTGTGCGCGAGCGCGTCGTCCAGCGCGCGCGACAGCGCCTGCGTCGTGCTCACGCGCTCGGCCGGCACGCCGTAGCCGGCCGACAGCGCGAGCCAGTCGATCGGCGGATCGTCCAGCAGCGTCAGCCGGCTCGCGTGCGGCGTGTCGGCCGGCTGGCCGTTGCGCGCGAGTTCCGTCTGCAGGATCGCGTAGCGCCGGTTCGATGCGATCAGCATCACGATCGGCAGACGCTCGCGCGCCATCGTCCACAGCGCCTGGATCGTGTACTGCGCGCTGCCGTCGGATTGCAGCGCGAACACGCGGCGCGCCGGGCATGCGACGGCGGCGCCGAGCGCGACCGGCAGCCCCTGGCCGATCGCCCCGCCGGTGTTCGTGAGGATCGTGTGCCGGCGCGCGCGCGCCGACGCCGTCACGAACGGATAGCCGCAGGTGCCGCCTTCGATCGACACGATCGCGTCGTCCGGCAGCGCGTCGGCCAGCACGCGCCCGGCCGTCTGCGGCGTCAGCGGGCCGGCTTCGACGTTCCAGCGTGCGACGCGCACGCCGTCGACGTCGGCCGTCGCGCCGACGGCTTCGGCGAGCGCTTCCAGCGCCGCGTCGGCCGCCTCGCCCGGATCGGCCAGCGTGACGAGGTCCTCGGGCGGCGCGAGCTCGCCCGGGATGCCTTCGTATGCGAAGTACGTGACGGGCGCGAGCGCGCCGGCGAGCACGACCTTGCGCCCGGCGAGGGCCGCGCGCGCCGGCTCGGGAAAGTACGGCAGCCGGTCGATGTCCGGCAGGCCGCCGCCGCGCTCCGCGCGGGCGGGAAAGGTTTCGCCGAAACAAGCCGCGCCGGTGGCCGCCGCAATCCGCGCTGCCGCCTTCTGGCCGCGCGCGGACAGCGCTCGGGCGCCCAGCAGCAGCACCGCGGGCACGCCGGTGCGCAACAGGTCCGCGACCCGTGCGAGCCGGGCCGCGTCGAATGCGGGCACGGCCGGTGCGGCCTGCGCACGCGGCTGCGATGCGGTTTCGTTCACGGCCGCAGACTGCAGATCGACCGGCAGCACCAGCGTCGCGACGCCCGAGGCCGCCGCGGTCGCTGCCGCGATCGCGGCGGCGGTGTCGCGCGCCAGATCGTCGGCATGCGCGACGCTGCGATACCAGACCGATACCGGCCGCGCGAGCGATTCGATGTCGGAGGTGAGCGGCGCGTCGTATTTCAGATGCGCGCGCGCGTGATCGCCGACGATGTTCAGGATCGGCGTGCGGGCACGGCGGGCGTTGTGAAGGTTGGCGATGCCGTTCGCGTGGCCCGGCCCGAGGTGCAGCAGCGTCATCGCGGGCTTGCCGGCCATCCGGCCGTAACCGTCCGCGGCGCCGGTGCAGACGCCCTCGAACAGCCCCAGGATCGGACGCACGCCCGCCACGCGATCGAGCGCGACGACGAACGGCATTTCCGTCGTGCCGGGATTCGCGAAACAGACGTCGACGCCGCGCTCGCGCGCCGTTTCGAGCACGATGCTCGCGCCATCGCGGGTTCGGGCATCGGTGTCCAGGTGTGGGATTTCCATTCGGCGGCTCTGGGTAGGTGACGAAGTGGAATTCACTTTAATCCCGAAATACGGGATTTGTCAAACTATCGCTATTGACAACGGCGGCTGAACGGATTCACGTTTACCCGGTTAAATTGCGAATTCCTGTCGTTCAGGTTGCTGTCCCGCCGCCGCCCGTCAGGCTGCGAGACATCGCGAATTCCCGTATTTCGGTATTCATGGAAACGGCGTCGCGTTCGACGCGGCGCCGCTTGCCGGCGTGTTCGCGCGCGCTGAGGAGGCTCATTGATGGACGGACACGTGGGCCGCACCAGGGATGAAGACGAATCGCGACCGATCGAACGATGGAGAGAGGGAAGCCCGCACTCGCATCAGCGTGCGCGGGAAGGGCAATGTGAGCGGCGCCGAGCACTTGGCACTCGCCGGGCGGGTCAACGCGTTACGCCGAACGTTCGGCTTGTTGACGGCAACGGCTACGGCGTGCGGCCGACGCCGTCGCTTGCGCCGGCCGCACGCGCGACGGTGGACGACTCGCAATCTCTGAGGCGAAGTCATCGACCCGTCGCATCGGTGTTCGCCGTTCGCGGTCTTGGTTCAATGCGCGCGGTACGCCTGCGGTGCCCGTGCCGCTCGTTGTATTGGGGCGGGCGCGGCTTGTCGATCGGCGACCGTCTCGCGGCCGCGTTCGGCGCGGGCGCAACTCGAACGCGCCGCCCGGTGGGCGGCTCGCGTTCCGCCTGTCAGCGTGCCTCCGTCGGCGTCGCGATCGTCGCGATAGCACGCGTCGCGCCGACGTGCGCGACGGTGCACCGGCTGACCGTCGAGCAGCACGAGACACATGGCCATCGCCTGGCGGACGACCCGGCCATTTCGACGCGACGACGCGTTGCTATCCGAACCCGCCCGCGTTCATCGCGAAAGCGTGATCGTCCCCGCCGCGTGTACAACCCACGCCCGCAAGCCGACACCACGCACTCGCCACGAATCGAACCGCTACTCGACGTTATCCGCCACGTCGGTCATCCGGATCATGTGCGGCCTGACGCCGTCGTCGTCCGCCGGTGCGGCTTCCTTCGGATGGATCAGCGCGTCGAGCCGCGCCTTCGTCGCGATGAACTCCGGCGTATTGACCTGCGAGCCGTCGCGCGGCCGCGGCACCGGCACCTCGATCAACTCGTGCACCGAGCCCGGATTCGCCTTCAGCACCAGAATCCGGTCGGCCAGCAGGATCGCCTCGTCGAGATCGTGCGTGATGAACAGAATCGTCACGTCGATGTTGCGCCAGATGTCGAGCAGATGCGCCTGCATCTTCGCGCGCGTCTGCGCGTCGAGCGCGCCGAACGGCTCGTCCATCAGCAGGATGCGCGGGCGGTTCGCGAGCGAGCGCGCGATCGCGACGCGCTGCTTCATCCCGCCCGACAGCTGGTGCGGATACACGTCGGCGAAGCGCGTGAGCCCGACCAGATCGAGCCACTGCAGCGCCTCGCGCTCGGCCTCGCCGCTGCTGCTGCCGTTCATCCGCAGGCCGAACATCACGTTCTTCTTCACGGTGAGCCACGGAAACAGCGTGTAGCCCTGAAACACCATCCCGCGATCGGCGCCCGGCCCCTGCACCGGCTTGCCGTCGAGCAGCACCTCACCGCTCGTCTGCGTGTCGAGCCCGGCCAGGATGCGGATCAACGTCGACTTGCCGCAGCCCGACGGGCCGATCACGCAGACGAACTCGCGCCGGTGCGTGCGGAAGCTGATGTCGTCGAGCGCGACGCACTCGCCCTGCGGCGTCGCGAAACGCTTGCCGACGTGCCGCACGTCGAGGATCACGTCGCGGGCCTTGAGCCGCGCGAAGCGCTCGCGCACCGCGTCGGATTGAATCAGGTAATCGGGAACGGCTTGCGGGTTCTGCATGATGGCCTCTGCAACGATCGGTCGATGGGTATGCGCGAGCGGGCGTCACGCTTTGAGCGTGCGGTCCCACGGAAACAGCCGGCGGCCGAGCGCGCCGAGCGCGAGATCGGTGCCGACGCCGATGATCCCGATCATCAGGATCGCCGCGTAGACGTTGTCGAAATGCTGGTAGCGCGCCTGCTGGCTGATGTACCAGGTGATGCCCGAGCTGGTGCCGACGAGCTCCGCGACGATCAGATAGGTCCATGCCCAGCCGAGCAGGATGCGCTGGTCGCGATACAGGTCGGGCAGCACGCCCGGAATCACGACGTGCGTGAGCAGCTTCAGCTTGTTGGTGCCGAGCGTCATCGCGGCCTCGAACAGCCCGTATTCGAGCTTGCGCGTGGTGTTCGCGACGATCAGCACCTGCTGGAACAGCGTACCGATCACGATGATGGCGATCTTCGGCGCGTCGTAGATGCCGAGGATCGCGACCATCAGCGCGCCGAACGCCGGGGCCGGCAGGTAGCGGAAGAATTCGAGGAACGGCTCCTGCAGCCGCGCGAGCGCGCTGAACGTGCCGCACACGATGCCGAGCGGCACGCCGATCGCCGACGAGATCACGAAGCCCCAGAAGATGATCCGGATGCTGTGCCACAGGCTCTCGTGCAGCCACACGCCGTCGCGCGACGCGGGCGGCGTCGTGAACGCGGTATAGAACGCGCGCAGCACCTGATGCGGCGCCGGCAGGTACACCGGATTCGCGCGCACGCCCTCCGGCACGGCCGCGTGCGTGGCGCGCGCATGCGCGAGCTCGTCGTCGAACACGTCGCGGTCGATCTGCATGCCGGTCTGGAAATAGTCGACGCTGCCGGGATTCGTGATGCGCATTTGCGGATGCCAAATGAACGGCACGTAGCTGACCAGGCACCAGACGGCGAACGGCAGCAGGAAGGACGCGATGCCGAGCGTCCACTTGCCGCGCGTCGTCAGTTCGCGGCGCACGGCGAGCCATCCGGTCGTATTGCGGGTCGTTGACATGGAAATCTCCGTATCGTTTGGGTGCCGGTCGCGCGCAGGCCGCAGCCCCGCGCGACCGGACGTTCATTGCAGCGCGCGGCTCGCGGCCTGCGCGCGATACGCGCGCCAGCCGCCGAAGCGCGTGATGTCCTGCGCATCGTCGAGCGCCGCGCTTTCGCAGACGAAGCCCTGCACCGTCGCGCCGTCCGCGAGCGTCAGCGTGCCGATGCCGAGCGGCGCCGCGATGCCGGCGACGAAGCTGCCGTACGCGTCGACCGGCATCTCCCAGACCTCCACCGCGATCGGCGCGCCGCCGGCCGGCACGCGCACGAGGCCCGGTTTCGCGACGCCGCCGCTGGTCGCGGCGGACAGCGCGTACAGGCGATAGGCGGGCGCGGTCGTGGTCTCGGCGACGAAGCGTGCGCCGCGCTGCGTGAGCTCGCCGTTCAGCGGCTCGCCGCGTAGATGCGCACCGACGACGGCCACGCGCACGAAGCCGGCGCAGGCGCGATTTGCGGCCATCGACGCGGCCATCGACGCGGCCGCCGACGCCGCAGCGACCGCACCGTCGGCGTGACCGACGCCGTCGCCCCACGCCTGCGCGAGATCGAGCAGGCGCGCGTCGTCGTGCGCGCGGCCGACGAACGTGATCCCGAACGGCAGGCCCGCATGCGGCCCGGTTTCGCAGGTGCCGGCAGGCACCGCGATCGCCGACAGATCGAGCAGGTTCACGAAGTTCGTGTAGTAGCCGAAGCGCGAGTTGATCGCGATCGGATCGGCTTCGAGCGCGTCGACGGTCGCGGTCGTCGGCGAGGTCGGCATCGCGATCGCGTCGAGCCCTTCCCACGCGGCAGCCGCGTCGACGCGCAGCGTCGCGAGCTGGTCGAACGCCGCGAACGCATCGGCCGCGCTGAAGCGCGAGGCGCCGCCGAGGATTTCGCGGATCACCGGATGCAGCGCATCGGGCTGCCGCGCGGCAAACGCGCCGATCGCCGCGACGCGTTCGGCCACCCACGGACCGCCGTACAGCAGCCGCGCGGCGGACAGAAACGGGCCGAAGTCGATCTCGACGACCCGCGCGCCGGTCGCGCGCAATCGTGCGAGCGCTGCGTCCCAGGCGGCGCGATACGACGCGTCGCCGTAGAACTCGAGCTGATCGGCGCGCGGCACGCCGAAGCGCAGTTGCCCGAGCGGCGGCGCCGGCCGCGCGCACACGCCATGCGCGTCGAGCAGCGGCTGCCATGCGCGCCCATACGGATCGCGTTCGACGACGCCTTGCGCGACGTCGAATACCGCGCGCGCATCGGCCGGCGAACGGGCGAACACCGATACGCAATCGAGCGAGCGGCAGGCCGGCACGACGCCGAGCGTGCTCAACACGCCGCGCGTCGGCTTGAGCCCGACGAGCCCGTGGAACGCGGCCGGCACGCGGCCCGAGCCGGCCGTGTCGGTGCCGAGCGAGAACGTTGCGACGCCGAGCGCGACGGCCACCGCCGAGCCGGAGCTCGAGCCGCCCGACGCGTAGCGCGGGTCGAGCGCATTGCGGCACGCGCCGTAAGGCGAGCGCTGCCCCGACAACCCCGTCGCGAACTGGTCGAGATTGGTCTTGCCGATCGGAATCGCGCCGGCCGCGATCAGCCGCGCGACGACCGGCGCGCTGCGTTCGGGCGTATACGCATAGGCCGGACAGCCAGCCGTGGTCGGGATGCCGGCGAGGTCGATGTTGTCCTTGATCGCGAACGGCACGCCGTAAAGCGGCAACGATGCGGGGTCGCGCACGGCGAGCGCATGCGCATACTCGCTCATCTCCGCGAGCGTGAGCGGCCTGATCCACGCATGGTGCGGATCGCCCGCGTCGAAATGCGCGGCGATCGCCTCGACGAGCGCATGCGGCGTCAGCTCGCCCGCCGTGTAGCGCGCGCGCAGTTCGGCGATCGAATGCAGCCCCGGCAGAATCGAACGTTGCGTCGTGCTCATGCGACCTCCTCGGCGGCGCCCGCCTTCATCACCATCAGCCGCTGCCCGGCCACCACCGCCGCGCCCGGCGCGCAATCGATCGTCTCGATCGTGCCGCTTTCCGTTGCCGTCACCGCCACCTCCATCTTCATCGACTCGACGATCGCGACGACCTGACCTTCGGTCACGCGCTCGCCGGCTTCGACGAGCACCTTCCAGACGCTGCCCGACACGTCCGCCGCAATCGCGCGCTGCGTGGCGTCGAGCGCGCCCGCGACGCGCGCCGCTTGCGCGTCGCCCGGCTCGGCGTCGCCGACGTATTCCGCATGCCCGGCCGCGCGCCAGCGTTCGCGCTCCGCGTCGAACGCGGCCTGCTGCGATGCCTTGAACGCGGCGATCGAATCGGCCTCGTCGCGCAGGAAGCCGTTGTATGCGCGCAGGTCGAATACCGATTCCTCGATCTTCAGCGCCGCGCGGCCCGCGATGAAATCCGCGCGCAGCGCGCTCAGCTCCGCTTCGCTCACTTCGTAGAAGCGAATCTCGTCGAAGAAGCGCAGCAGCCACGGCTTGCCGGCCTCGAATTCGCGCGTGGTCCGATGGCGGTTCCACATCTGCACCGTGCGGCCGACGAACTGGTAGCCGCCCGGCCCTTCCATCCCGTACACGCACAGGTACGCGCCGCCGATGCCGACCGCATTCTCGGGCGTCCACGTGCGTGCGGGGTTGTATTTGGTGGTCACGAGCCGGTGCCGCGGGTCGATCGGCGTCGCGACGGGCGCGCCGAGATAGACGTCGCCGAGCCCCATCACCAGATAGCGCGCGTCGAACACGATGCGCTTCACGTCGTCGATGTGGGCGAGGCCGTTGATGCGCCGGATGAACTCGATATTGCTCGGGCACCACGGCGCATCGGGCCGCACCGATTGCATGTAGCGCTCGATCGCGATGCGGGTCGACGGATCGTCCCACGACAGCGGCAGATGCACGATGCGGTTCGGCACGCGCATGTCGGTCACGTCGGGCAGTTCGCGCTCGGCGGCCTGCAGATGCGCGAGCAGCGCATCGAGCGGCAGCGTGCGCGGGTCGAACTGCACCTGCAGCGAACGGATGCCCGGCGTCAGGTCGAGCATGCCGGGCAGACGATGCGCGTCGAGCCAGCACATCAGCGCATGCACGCGAAAACGCAGGTTCAGGTCGAGCACGAGCGGCCCGTATTCGACGAGCACGTTGCGATCGCCGGAGCGCCGGTAGACGACGCCGATGCCGCCGCCGGCCGATGCGTCGCGCGCCAGTATGCAGTCGCCGGGCTCGCTGGGCTCGGCGGTCGAGCCGGTTACGACGGCCGGCGCGGCGGGCGTGAGCGCGGCGGCCGGGGCCGTGGCGGGGGTGTGCGTCGCACTACTCGCGGCCGCATCTTTTTCGGCTGTATTCGAGGCTGTAGCGCCGTCCGTCCCCACGCGCACGAACTGCACGGTATCGCCCGGCCGCAGCTGGCCGAGCTTCCACAGCTCGTCGCGCACGACCGTGACCGGACACACGAAGCCGCCGAGGCTCGGCCCGTCCGGGCCGAGGATCACCGGCATGTCGCCGGTGAAATCGACGGCGCCGATCGCGTATGCGTTGTCGTGGATGTTCGACGGATGCAGGCCGGCCTCGCCGCCGTCGGCCCGCGCCCATTGCGGCTTCGGGCCGATCAGCCGCACGCCGGTGCGGCTCGAGTTGTAGTGAACCGTCCATTGCGTGCCGTAGAGCATCGCGATGTCGTCCGGTGTGAAGAAGTCCGGTGCACCGTGCGGACCGTCGAGCACGCCGAGCATCCACGCATGCGTGAGCGCGGGAATCCCGGCCGCGGGCAGCGTCGCACCGGCGTCGCCGCGCGCGGCGTCGGCGTGCAGGTGCAGCACGTCGCCGCGGCGCAGCGCGCGCCCCGCGTGGCCGCCGAACTGGCCGAGCGTGAAGGTCGCCTTGCTGCCGAGATAGTCGGGCACCTGCAGCCCGCCTTTCACCGCGAGGCATGCGCGCACGCCCGCGCCGGTCACGCCGCCGAGCTTCAGCACCGCGCCCGGCCGCGCGCGCAACACCTGCCAGAACGGCGCAGGCTCGCCGTCGAGGGTGGCGGCGAGCGGCGCGCCGCCGAGCACGAACAGCGTCGCCGTGTTGAAGCGCAGCGTCGCGCCGACCATCGTGAATTCGAGCCCGGCGGCGTCGCGCGGGTTGCCGAGCAGCGCGTTCGCGAGGTCGAACGCGCGATCGTCCATCGGCCCCGACGGCGGCACGCCGACGCTCCAGTAGCCGACGCGCCCCGGCGCCTGCTGCACGGTGGTCTGCACGCCGCCGTCGAGCACGTCGATCGTATGCGGCGCGAACGCGAAGCGCGACAGGAACGCGGTGGTCGGCGCGCCGCGCGCGAACGTGTCCGAGCCGGCGATGGCGCGCAGGTAGTCGAGGTTGGTCTCGATCCCGTACAGCTCGGTGCGCGCCAGCGCGGCCTGCAGCGCGGCCAGCGCATCGCGGCGCGTGTCGCCGCGCACGATCAGTTTCGCGAGCAGCGGATCGTAATGCGCGCTGATCTCCGTGCCCGCCTCGATCCAGCCGTCGACGCGCACGTCGTCGGGAAACGCGACGTGCGTGAGCAGCCCCGCGCTCGGCTGGAACTGCTTGTTCGGGTCCTCCGCGTAGAGCCGCACCTGGATGCTCGCGCCGCGCGGCGCGACGGCGAGCGTGTCGAGCGGCGGCAGATCGCCTTCGGCCTGCAGGATCATCCATTCGACGAGATCGATGCCCGTCACCGCTTCGGTCACGCAATGCTCGACCTGCAAGCGCGTGTTGACCTCGAGAAAATAGAAGCGCCGCGCGTTCGCGTCGAACACGAACTCGACCGTGCCGGCCGACGCGTAGCCGACCGCGCGCGCGAGCCGCACCGCGCTCGCGTGCAGCGCGTCGCGTTCGGCGGCGGTCAGGTCGGGCGCGGGCGTTTCCTCGATCACCTTCTGGTTGCGCCGCTGCACCGAGCAATCGCGCTCGCCGAGCGCGATCGCGCCGCCGCGGCCGTCGCCGAAAATCTGCACTTCGAGGTGCCGCGCATGCTCGACGAACTTCTCCAGATAGACGCCCGCATGCGCGAAGTTCGCGTTGCCGAGCCTCACGACGGAGTCGAACGCCGCGTCGAGCTGCGCCGCATCGCGGCACAGCGACATGCCGATCCCGCCGCCGCCGGCCGTGCTCTTGAGCATCACCGGATAGCCGATCGCGGCGGCTGCGGCGAGCGCCGCCGCGAGGTCGCCGAGCAGCCCCGTGCCGGGCAGCAGCGCGACGCCGTGCGCGGCGGCAAGCTCGCGCGCGGTGTGCTTGAGGCCGAACGCGCGCATGTGCTCGCCGCGCGGGCCGATGAAACGCAGGCCGGCCGCCTCGCACGCATCGGCGAAGCCCGCATGCTCGGACAAGAAGCCGTAGCCGGGATGCACGGCCTGCGCGCCGGTTGCCTGCGCGGCCGCGAGGATCGCCGCGACGTTCAGATAGCTGTCGGCGGCCGGCGCGGGGCCGACGCGTACCGCTTCGTCGGCGAGCGCCACGTGGCGCGCGTCGCGATCGGCATCGGAATAGATCGCGACGGACGCGATGCCGAGGCGCTTCAGCGTCCGGATCACGCGGCACGCGATTTCGCCGCGGTTCGCGACGAGGACTTTGGCGAATCTCATGTTGCCTCCCGCGCGGCGGCGCCGATGGGCGTAGCGCGGCATGCGCCGCGCATCGCTGCGCGCGCAACTATCCGGCCGGCGTGGCGGAGGCGGCCGCGCGGCGAACGATCGTAAGCGTGCAGGCCGTTCATCGGGCCTCCCAGACGAGCAGGCGCACCGGTGTCGGGTTGTAGCCGTTGCACGGATTGTTCAGTTGCGGGCAATTCGAGATCAGCACCGTGACGTCCATCTCCGCGCGCATCTCGACGTACTTGCCGGGCGCCGAGATGCCGTCCTCGAACGTGAGCCCGCCGCTCGGCGTGACCGGCACGTTCATGAAGAAGTTGACGTTGCCGACGAGGTCGCGCTTCGTGAGCCTTGCGCCGGCACCGCACGCGCAGTGCGTGATCGCGTTGAGGAAGCTGTCGCGGCAGTTGTGCATGTAGCGCTTGTCGAGCGCGTAGCGCACGCTGTTGCTCTCCGCCGCGCACGCGCCGCCGAGCGTGTCGTGACGCCCGCAGGTGTCGGCGACGATCGTCGCCATCGGGTTGCCGCGGCTCGACAGCAGCACGCTGCCGGCGCTCAGGTACAGGTTGCGCTGCGCGCGGATCGTGTCCTGCGCGCTATAGCGTTCGTCGGTGTCGTCGGTGCGGTAGAACAGTGTGTCGACGGCCTGGTTGCCTTCGAGGTCGAGGATCCGGAAGATCTGGCCGCGCTTCAGGTCGTGCAGCCACGGTTCGCCCGCGGGCAGCGTGGTGTCGTGGATCGCGTCGCGCGGGTCGAGACGGCTTTCGATGATCGGCATGGCGGCGCTCCTTAGGCGAACAGACGGTCGGTGTTGGCGAAGCCGCGCGTGTTTTCCGCGCAGGCGCACCGGCACGGGTCGTCGTCGGGCGCCGCGCCGTCGGCCGGATACGCGCGGTAGGCGATCAGCTTCACGGGCTTCGGCGCATAGTCGGCGCGCGGGTCGAGCGGATGCGGCGCGGTCGAGAACGCCGCGAGCGTGTTCATCTCGAAGCGCAGGTCGAGCGTGCTGCCGGCCGGCGAATGTCCGACGACGAAATCGAGCGCGCCGTCGTCGCCGGTGTCGAGCCTGCTGAAGAAGTTGACGTTCGCCGCGAGGTCGCGCGCCGACAAGCCGTATTTCGCGAGCTCGAGCACGAGGCTGTCGCGGCCGTTGCGGACCATCGCGTTGCGCGCGGCCTGATACGACGTCGTGCCGTACTTGCTCGCAAAGAGCCGCGCGTCGCCGACGCCGCCGAGCGGGTCGTGCCAGCCCAGCGTGTCGGCCGTGATCGACGCGATCACGCGACCCATGTCCGTGTACAGCGCATGGCCGCGCGTCAGATGCGCGGTGTGCTGCGCCTTCAGCGTATCGGCCATGTTGTAGCGTTCGAGCAGATCTTCCTGGCGATGAAAGACGGCGGACAGGTTCGCGCCGCCTTCGATATCGACGATGCGCAGCGCGAGGCCGCGGCGCAGGATGCCGGACCAATGGGTTCCGGCGGGAATCAAGGCTTCCCACGCGATGTGTGGCGGCGGGGCGAGAACGGCTTGGGGGCTCGGCGACATGACGGCTCCGGGGTCGGTTGGACAAAGGGCGTGAGAGGGCGACCGAACGACATCGCGACCTCCCGGGCTTTTATCCCTCCGTGGAGCCTCGCCGTTTCCTCTCGTCGAGGCGAAGGCAAGACCGGATTGCTCTCGGACCAGACATCGCGCGGCGCGCCTGCGCCACACGACCGGAACCCTAGCGATCCTGAAGATGATGCAAATTGCTTCGCACCTCTCGGGTGTCGATGAAGCGAGTTGCGTGCCAGCCGATGCATGAGGACCGCCCGGCGCCCGCACCGCAGCCTGCGACGGCGCGACGACGTGGCGGCATGCGCGAGCAGCCCGGCAGACGCTTGCCCTCGCGGCGGGCGTGCGGCGCACCATGCGCACGCGCCGGCGCACCGGCTCAGTGCGCCCCGCCTGCGCTTCACGTGCGCGGGCCGCACGATGCCCAATGGCATGGGCATTGCTGAAAATCGCAGCGACGCCACTCGCCATCCGCTCCTTCATGAACAAGCTCGACCTGCTCCGGCGCGCCCTGAGCGCGCTGTTCGCCGCGCGCTTCATCGAACTTCAGCGCAGCGTGCGACGCCGTTGAGTCGCACGGCCGCGTGCGACCGCGCGCGACCGACACCGATCGCCATCGATTGGCACGCTTCTCGCTCGACATGACGCCGAGAGGTGCGGCGGTGTCGCATCTTAGGGTCGCTAGGGTTCCGGTTCATCGAACGTCTGGTCCGAGAGCAGCCCGGCGCGCGGGCGTCCGATCACGAAAACGGACGCCCTCGCGCTACACGGCGGGACAAAAGCCCGGGAGATTGGCGATGGCAACGGCCGTCGCGCCTCTCCGTGGCCGCCCGTCCGTTCCGCATCCGCAGGAACCGGTCACGCAGCCGGACCGTGTGCTCGCACACGATCCGTATCGACGATCCCGATCCCGGTCTCCTGGAGAACAACGATGACCCGTCCCGCCTCGGCGTTGCGCCGCCTGCCGTCCTTCCGTCTCATCCGTCATGCCTTGGGGGCCGCCGCCGCGGCCGCCGCGCTGTGGGCCGCGCCCGCCGCGCACGCGGCCGCGCCGCTGAAGATCGGCTACAGCGACTGGCCGGGCTGGGTCGCCTTCCAGGTCGCGCTCGACAAGGGCTGGTTCAAGGAAGCCGGCGTCGACGTCGATTTCGAATGGTTCGATTATTCGGCGTCGCTCGATGCGTTCTCCGCGGGCAAGCTCGACGCGGTCGCCGCGACCAACGGCGACGCGCTCGTGACCGGCGCGTCCGGCGCGAAGAACGTGATGGTCCTGCTGACCGACTATTCGGCCGGCAACGACATGATCGTCGCGAAGCCGCCGGTGCGCACCGTCGAGGCGCTGAAAGGCAAGAAGGTCGGCGTCGAGCTGGGCCTCGTCGATCATCTGCTGCTCGAAACCGCGCTGCAGAAGCACGGGCTCAAGGACGGCGACGTCACGCTCGTGAACGCGAAGACCAACGAACTGCCGCAGGTGCTCGGTTCGTCGTCCGACATCGCCGCGGTGGCCGCATGGCAGCCGAACGCCGGCGAGGCGTTGAAGCGCGCACCGGGCGCGCGGGCGATCTTCACGTCGGCCGATGCGCCGGGGCTGATCTACGATGCGATCACGGTCGCGCCGGCGAGCCTCGCCGCGCGTCGCGCCGACTGGGCGAAGGTCGTCAAGGTCTGGTACCGCTGCGTCGCCTACATCAACGATCCGAAGACGCAGGCCGACGCGGTCAAGATCATGTCGGCGCGTGTCGGCCTCAAGCCGGAGCAATATCTGCCGCTGCTGAAGGGCACGCACCTGCTCGACGAGGCGGCCGCGAAGCGCGCGTTCCGCAAGGGCGACGGGCTCGATTCGATCTACGGCTCGACGCGTAACGCCAACGCGTTCAACGTGCGCAACGCGGTGTACAAGCAGGCGCAGGACGTCGACACGTATATCGATCCGCGCTTGGTCGACGCGCACTGACCGTCGCGCGCTGCGCGCGTGGCGAAGTGACGAGGCCGCCACGCCGCGCGCGCGGCAAGCCGATCGCTACATCGTCCCGGCGAGGTGAAACCGCGACGCCGGATGCCACAGCGTGACCGACGTGGCGACGTGCTCGCCGACCCACGTGCGGCGCTTCAACAGCAGGCACGGTTCGCCGATTTCCATGACGAGATGGCGACGCACCTGCGCGTTCGGCTTCTCCGCGTAGATGCGGAACTCGGCGCGCTGGATCGGCGCGAGCCGCACCATGTAGTGATTCGGCGTGTCGACCGTGAAGTCCTGCTCGAGGTAGTCGGGAAACAAGGCCGGGTTCACGTAGCGATCTTCGAACTGGATCGGCTCGTCTTCCTCGTAATGCACGATGCGCGAATGGAACACCGGCCCCGAGCGCAGCCCCAGCGCGTCGATCGCTTCCGGCTCGACGCTGCGCTCGATCAGCAGCACGCGCGCGCTGTGCCGATGGCCGCGCTCCGCGATCTCGTCCGCGATGTTGCGAATTTCCAGCACCGTCGATTCGTAGTGCCGCCGCTCGACGAACGTGCCCGCGCCCTGGATGCGCGTCAGCACGCGCTCGGCGGTCAGCTCGCGCAGCGCGCGCGACACCGTCATCCGCGCCACGCCGAATTCCTTGACGAGCTCGGCCTCCGTCGGAATCGCGCCGCCGGGCTTCCAGTCGCCGTTCGCGATCCGCTCGACGACGTAGCGCTTGATCTGCTGGTACGCCGGCAGTGCGCGTGCCGGCACGTCGTCGCGCGTCGCAGCCGCTCGGCGTGCCGATGCGTGTCGTTCCGTTTCGTTCATGCGCCCTCGACCGAATGAAAGTTGAATGCCGCTGCGCGTCGCCGCTAGCGCACGGGCAACGGCGGCCCCGCGACGATCGCGGCCGCGATCGCGATGTCGTCGGCCAGCGGCCGATCGTCGCGATACGCCCGCACCCGCTCGCGCACATGGCGCCACAGCGCATCGGTCGACGCCGCACGGCCGGTGTTGCCCGCCTGCAGATCGTATGCCTGCGCGGCGGCCAGCAACTCGATCGCGAGCACGCGCGTCGCGTTCTCGATGATGTCGAGCGCCTTCAGCGCGGCAGGCGTCGCGTGGCACAAGTGATCTTCCTGCAGCCCGGACGTGATGCCGCCGTCGAGGCTCGCCGGCGCCGCCAGCCGCTGGTTCTGCGCGACCAGCGCGACCGCCGTGTACTGCGCGATCATGAAGCCCGAGCACGTGCCGCCGGGCGCGGCGAGGAACGCCGGTAGCCCGCTCACGAGCGGATTCACGAGACGGTCGAGCCGCCGCTCGGCGATGGCCGCGACCTGCGCCATCGCGGCCGCGAGGCTGTCCATCGCCAGCGCGATGCCGGCGCCGACCGCATGGGCCTGCGAATGAACGACCGGCGCGTCGCGCGTGCCGGCGACGATCGGGTTGTCGGTCACGGACGCGAGCTCGCGATCGACGACTTCCGCCGTCACGGCGAACACGTCGCGCGCCGCGCCGTGCACGTGCGGGATCGTGCGCAGGCTCAACGGATCCTGCGTGCGCCGCCCGCTCGCCGCGGCGAGCATCGGGCTGTCGGCGAGCATCGCCCGCAGGCGCGTGCCGACCTGCGCGATGCCGGGCGAGATCCGCAGCGCGAGCGACGCCGGGTCGAATGCGGCCAGTTGACCGCCGAGATTCTCGAAGCTCGCCGCCGCGATCCAGTCGGCCCAGTCGAGCAGGCGCTCCGCGCGCGCCAGCGCGAGCGCGGCGAGCCCGGTCACGCACGGCGTGCCGTTGACGAGGCTCAGGCCTTCCTTCGCGCCGAGCGCGAGCGGCTCGCGCCCGACGCGCCGCAGCGCGTCGCCGCCGCCGATGCGCTCGCCTCGATGGCGCGCGTGGCCGTGGCCGATGCACACGAGCGCGACGTGCGCCATGTGGGTCAGATAGCCGACCGAGCCGTGCGCCGGCACTTCCGGCAGGCAATCGTGCTCCAGCAACGCGACGAGCTGATCGACCACCTCCGGACGCACGCCCGAATGCCCATGCGCGAAGTTGTTGATCGCCGCCGCGATGATCGCGCGCGTTTCGGCCGGGCCGAGCGGCATGCCGACACCCACGGCGTGGCTCATCAAGATGTTGTGCGACAGCGTGCTCTGCTGGGCCGGCGACACGATCACGTCGCACAGCGCGCCCACGCCGGTATTGACGCCATACGCGCGAATGCCGCGCGCGACGATCTCGTCGACGAGCCCGCGCGCCGCCGCGACGCGCCCGCGCGCCTCGTCGGTCAACGCCAGCGGCGCGCCGGCCGCGACGGCCGCAATCTGCCGCCAGTCGAGCGGCCGTGCAGAACGGAAGACGGTCATGATGGGCTCAGTTCGCGGCGCGGTCGTGGTGGCTCGACACGAACTGCCCGAAGCGCGCGGAACACTCGCCGCCGAACAGCGCGGCGGGCGGCCCGTCGCAATCGACTTCGCCCTGATGCAGGAACATCACGCGATTCGACACGTGCCGCGCGAAGCCCATTTCATGCGTGACGACCAGCATGGTGCGCCCTTCCTCCGCGAGCGAGCGCATCACGCGCAGCACCTCGCCGACCAGCTCCGGATCGAGCGCCGACGTCGGCTCGTCGAACAGCATCACCTTCGGATGCATCGCGAGCGCGCGCGCGATCGCGACGCGCTGCTGCTGACCGCCGGACAGATGCGCGGGATAGTAGCCGCGCTTGTCGGCGAGGCCGACACGCGCCAGCAGCGCCTCGGCTTCCTCGACCGCTTCCGCGCGGCTGCGCTTCAGCACGCGCAGCGGACCTTCGACCAGATTGTCGAGCACGGTCATGTGCGACCACAGGTTGAAGTTCTGGAACACCATCCCGAGCTGCGAGCGGATGCGATCGACCTGGCGACGGTCGCCCGGCTGCAACTTGCCGTCGCGGGTGCGCTTCATCTTCAGTTCCTCGCCGGCGAGCGCGACGGAGCCGTCGTCGGGCGTCTCCAGCAGGTTCAGGCAGCGCAGGAAGGTGCTCTTGCCCGAGCCGCTCGCGCCGAGGATCGAGATGACGTCGCCTTCGTGCGCGTCGAGCGAAATACCCTTCAGCACGTGGTGATCGCCGAACGACTTGTGGATGTTCTTGACCGACAGCGCAACGGGAGCAGCGGTGTTCATCGGATTCTCCTGGAAATGGCGGGGCGCTCAGGACGCCGCGCGCCGCGGATTGTGCGTCGTCGCTGCGGACGGGCCGGACGGCTTCGGCGCGCGCAAGTGCGCGGAGAGCCGCCATTCGAGTGCGCCGAGCACGCGCACGATGATGAAGTTCAGGCCCAGATAGATGAGGGCCGCACAAACGAACACCTCGGTCGTGCGGTAGGTTTGCTGGATGATCTGCTGCGCGACGCCCGTGACCTCCCACACCGTCACGAGGCTCGCGAGCGCGGTCGATTTGACCAGCAGCACGGCCTCGGTCGAATAAGCGGGCAAACACTGGCGCAATGCGATCGGCCCTATCACGCGGCGCAGCAGCGCGAAGCCCGACAGCCCGATCGAATAGCCGGCCTCGATCTGCCCGACCGGCACGGCCATCAGCCCGCCGCGCACGATCTCGGCCGTATAGCCGGCCGTGCACAACGCGAGCGACAGCACCGCGCATGCGTAGGGCTCGCGCAGCAGCGGCCACACGAAGCTTTCGCGGATCACGCCGAACTGACCGAGCCCGTAGTAGACGAGAAACATCTGGATCAGCAGCGGCGAGCCGCGAAACACGAGGATGTAGGCGCGCGCGAAGCGGTTCGGCAGCCAGTGCGGCGACACGCGCATCGCGACGATCACGAGCGACAGCAGGCCGCCGAGCACGAGCGACGCGAAGAACAGGCCCAGCGTGGTCGGCACGGCCGCGAGCAACTGGCGCAGCGTGTCGGCGAGGAAGTCGAAATCGAAGGTCATGCGGGCGCTCCGTCAGTTGCGTGCGAAGTTGCGGCGGAACGAGCGGCCGACGAGCGCTTCGGCGCGGTTGAACACGCGGTTCGACAAGGCCGTCATCAGCAGATACAGCGCGCCGCCCGCGACGAAGAAGAGGAAATACTGGTGCGTCGAATTCGCCGCGACCTGGCTCGTGCGCAGCAGCTCCGTGAGCCCGGTGACCGAGATCAGCGCAGAGTCCTTCAGGCTCAGCTGCCAGACGTTGCCGATGCCGGGCAAGGCGAAGCGCAGCACCTGCGGAACGAGGATGCGGCGCAACACCATGCTGCGCGGCATGCCGATCGAGCGCGCCGCTTCGAGCTCGCCCTTCGCTACGGCCAGCACGGCCGCGCGATACACCTCGGCCTGATACGCGCCGGAAATCATCCCGACCGCGAGCGCGCCGATCACGAACGGCGGCACGCCGATGAAGCCGTCCGCGCCGAACCACTGGCCGACGGCCGTGACGAGCGTCGAGCCGCCGAAATAGAACAGGTAGATCACGAGCAGTTCGGGCACGCCGCGAAACACGGTGGTGTACAGGTCGCCGAGCAGGCGGGCGCTGCGGTGACGCGACAGCTTGGCTGCCGCGATCACCGCGCCGATCGCGGCGCCCACCGCCAGCGCGGCGAGCGTCAGCGCGACCGTCATCAGCGCGGCGAGCAACAGCACACCGCCCCAGCCGTCGGTTCCGAAGCCGAGCATTTCAAGAATCGCCATGCGTGCCTCCCGGCATACGTTGAAGGACTTCCGATGATGCGTGCCGCCGCGCGCCGGCCGGGCCGGTCACGCGACGGCAGACGGACACGCGCTTACGGCGTGACGTCGGTCTTGAACCATTTGTCGGCGAGCTTCTTGACGGTGCCGTCCGCGAGTGCGGCGCCGATCGCCGTATCGAACTTCGTCTTCAGGTCGGCATCCTGCTTGCGGAACGCGAGCCCTTCGCCGGGCCCCCAGATCGGGCCGCCGAGCTTCGGGCCTGCCAGCACGATCGATGCGTTGTCCTTCTTCGCGATGTTCGCCGCGTAGTACGTGACGTCGTCGAACGACGCGTCGATACGGCCGGCGACGAGATCGAGGTCGCGCTCCGGCGAGGTCTTGTACACGCGGATCGACGCGATGTCCTTGAAGCTGTCGTTGATGAACTTGGTGTAGACGGTGCCCGACTGGATGCCGATCGTCTTGCCCTTCAGCTGCTTGCGCAGCGCATCGACGGTCGGCTTGTCCGCGTTCGCGTCGCCGGTCAGCTTCACGACCGGCGCGGCCGGCGACGCCTTCGGCAGGATCTTCGTATCGGTGACGGCGAAGGTCGCCGGCGTGGCCGCATACGGGCGCGAGAACAGCAGGATCTTCTCGCGCTCCGGCGTGATCGAGATCGCATCCATCAGCACGTCGAACTTGCCGGCCTGCAGGCCCGGAATCATGCCGTCCCAGTCCTGCGCGACCATGTTGCATTGCACCTTGATGCGCTCGCACACGTTCGCGAGCAGTTCCGGCTCGAAACCGCCGAGCTTGCCGCCCGGCAGCGTGAGGTTCCACGGCGCATAGCCGCCTTCGAGCGCGACCGTCACCGTCTTCCATTCCTTCGCCTGCACCGGCGCGGCGAGTGTGGCCGCCGCAGTCGCGATGATGCCGATCGTCCTGACTGCCCAGTTGATGCGCTTGCCGTTCACGGGGTTTCTCCTTGCGTTGAGGTTCGCAATCCCCTCGGTGCAGCAAGCGCCTCAGGAATTTGTCTATACAAGCATGCAAGAAGAAAAATGGAGAGACAAGCGGCGATCAAAAAAAACCGGTGAAACGCGGGAAATCCCCTAAATTCAGGCGTGTAGCGCACTCCATCGTGGTGAATCGGAGCACGGAATTGGTGCGGTTTTCACGGTCGAATCGGCAGGATGACTAGACAAATTTTGAATTTGAACGCGGGGAGCCGGTGAGGCGCGTCCGATGTCCGGGCGCCATCGAAAGATCACGGTTCATTTAACTTTCCGTGAGGACTTCGACACCACCCGCTGCCTACTCTGTGCGCATGTTTCCCGCACCTGCTTCCAGGAGCCCGTCATGCCCACTCGCAGACATCTGCTGTTCGCCGGCGCCACCGGCGTCGCCGCGCTCGCGGCGCTGTCGTCGGCAGGCCGCCGCATGCTGGTCGGCCGCGCATTCGCCGCGCCGCCCGGCGCACGCGGCGCCACCGCGTCGTTCGACGTTACCCGCAGCGAAGCCGAATGGCGCCGCCGCCTCACGCCGGCCCAATACACGGTGCTGCGCGATGCCGGCACCGAGCCGCCGTACAGCAGCCCGCTGAACGGCGAGCACCGCCGCGGCACGTTCGCATGCGCCGGTTGCGACCTCGCGCTGTTTCCGTCGAGCACTAAGTTCGACAGCCATACCGGCTGGCCGAGCTTCTGGAAGCCGCTCGACCACGCGGTCGCGACCGAAGCCGACGCGTCGTACGGGATGGCGCGCACCGAAGTGCACTGCCGCCGCTGCGGCGGCCATCTCGGCCACGTGTTCGACGACGGCCCGCCGCCCACCGG
This sequence comes from Burkholderia sp. MBR-1, assembly GCF_013822785.1. Classification (NCBI taxonomy): domain Bacteria; kingdom Pseudomonadati; phylum Pseudomonadota; class Betaproteobacteria; order Burkholderiales; family Burkholderiaceae; genus Burkholderia; species Burkholderia sp. MBR-1. Next base: position 1,072,646 of record NZ_CP053611.1, on the reverse strand, counting down.
CCTGCGCTACTGCATGAACGGGCTCGCGCTCGCCTTCCACCCGGCCGCCGCCTGAACGGCCGCGGCTTCCCCGAACGACCGGAGACTGCTCCATGTTGCTCATCGTCCTCGCCTATCTCGGCGGCGTGCTCACGATCCTGAGCCCGTGCATCCTGCCCGTGCTGCCGTTCGTGTTCGCGCGCGCCGACCAGCCGTTCGTGCGCACCGGCCTGCCGCTGCTGATCGGCATGGCGCTCACGTTCGCCGTCGTCGCGACGCTGGCCGCGGTCGGCGGCGGCTGGGTCGCACAGGCCAACCAGGCCGGCCGCTGGCTCGCGATCGTGCTGCTCGCGCTGTTCGGCCTGACGCTGCTGCTGCCGCGCTTCGCCGAACACCTGACGCGCCCGCTCGTCGCGGCCGGCAACCGGCTCACCGGCCTCGCGCAGCGCGACGGCCGCGCGGCCGGCCCCGCGTCGTCGTTGCTGCTCGGCGTCGCGACCGGCCTGCTGTGGGCGCCGTGCGCAGGCCCGATCCTCGGGCTCGTGCTGACCGGCGCCGCGCTGCGCGGCGCGAGCGTCGGCACGACGCTGCTGCTGGTCGCGTATGCGGCCGGCGCGGCGACGTCGCTCGCCGTTGCGCTCGTGATCGGCGGCAAGGTGTTCGCCGCGATGAAGCGCTCGCTCGGCGCCGGCGAATGGATCCGGCGCGGGATCGGCGTCGCGCTGCTGGCCGGCGTCGGCGCGATCGCGCTCGGCGCCGATACGGGCGCGCTCGCGCAACTGTCGACCGTCACGACCGGCAGCCTCGAAACGAAGCTGGTCGCGCGCCTCGGCGGCCACTCGAACGGCGCACCGCCGGCCCAGCCGGGCGCGGACGACGGCCGGGACGCACTCGCCGGCCGCAGCGGCGCGATGATGGCCGCAACGTCGACGCCCACGCCGGACGCGCGCGGCGCGATGATGCGCGCGGCCGATCCCGCGCCCGCAATGCACGCGGCTGCGGCACTGCCCGTCGAAGGCACGCTGCCGTCGCTCGACGGCGCCGTGCAGTGGCTGAACTCGCCGCCGCTGACGGCGGCCGGCCTGCGCGGCAAGGTCGTGCTCGTCGACTTCTGGACCTACTCGTGCATCAACTGTCTGCGCACGCTGCCGTACACCAGCGCGTGGGCGCACAAATATGCGCGCTACGGGCTCGTCGTGATCGGCGTGCATGCACCGGAATTCGCATTCGAGCGCAATGTCGGCAACGTGAAGAAGGCCGTGCACGACCTCGGCATCGACTATCCGGTCGCGATCGACAACGGCTATGCGATCTGGCGTGCGTTCGACAACGAATACTGGCCGGCCCACTACTTCGTCGATGCGCAGGGGCGCATCCGCCATCACCATTTCGGCGAAGGCGAATACGCGCAATCGGAACGCACGATCCAGGCGCTGCTCGCCGATGCCGGCCACCCGGAAGCGCTGAACGTGCCGCTCGGGCTCACCGGCGCACCGGCACAAGGCGCGCTCGCGCCGGCCGACGGTCCGGAGGTCCACTCGCCCGAAACCTACGTCGGCTATGCACGCGCGCAGGCGTTCGCGTCGCCGGGCGGCGTCGTGCGCGACGCGGCCCACCGCTACGATGCACCGTCCCGCCTCGACCTGAACGACTGGGGCGTGGCCGGCACGTGGCAGGTCGGCGGCGAGCGCGCGACGCTCGCGGCGCCGGGCGGCCGGATCGTCTATCGCTTCCACGCGCGCGACCTGCACCTCGTGCTCGGCCCCGGCGCGCACGGCAAACCGGTGCACTTTCGCGTGACGCTCGACGGCGCGGCGCCCGGCGCCGCTCATGGCGCCGACGTCGACGCGCAGGGCTACGGCACCGTCAGCGGCCAGCGGCTGTACCAGCTCGTCCGGCAGCCGGGTGTGATCGTCGATCGCACGTTCTCGATCGAGTTTCTCGATCCCGGCGTCGATGCGTATGCATTCACGTTTGGTTGAGCGTCGCATTCGCGCCGCCGCCGTTGCGAACGCAACGCGCGCGCCGTTCTCGTCATTCCACACAGCATCTCGAAGGAGCAATCGATGATCCCGACATCCACGCGTATTTCCGTGGCACCGCGGCGCGCGGCGCTGCTGCGCCGCCTCGCTGCGCTCGCGCTGGCGGCCGCCGCCGTCTTCGGCTATCAGCGCGTCGTGCGCGCCGCTGAGCCGATCCGCAACGCACCCGCGCCGGCGCTCGACGAAACGCCCGGTGCATCGCACGACGAAACGGCCGTCCTTGCCGGCGGCTGCTTCTGGGGCGTGCAGGGCGTGTTCGAGCACGTGAAGGGCGTGAAGCAGGTGACGGCCGGCTACGCAGGCGGCGCATCCGAAACCGCGCACTACGCGCTGGTCGGCTCGGGCCTCACGGGCCATGCCGAGTCGGTGCGCATCGTCTACGATCCGGCGCAGGTCAGCTACGGCCACCTGCTGCAACTGTTCTTCTCGGTGGCGCACGATCCGACCGAACTGAATCGCCAGGGCCCCGACGAAGGACCGCAGTATCGGTCCGCGATCTTTCCGACCAACGCGCAGCAGCGCGCGGTCGCGACCGCGTACATCGCGCAGCTCGGCGCCGCACACACGTTCGCGGCGCCCGTCGTCACGCGCGTCGAGCCGTACAAGGGCTTCTATCCGGCCGAGGACTATCACCAGAACTACCTCGAGCTGCATCCCGACGCACCGTACATCGCGTTCAACGATCTGCCGAAGGTCGCCGCGCTGAAGCTGCGCTTCCCCGCGCTGTATCGCGCCGATGCGGTGCTGTGGCACGACGCGCGACGCTGACACGCCGCCCGCCACGTGGCGCGCACCGCGGCCCGGATTGCGCTGCATCAACGAAACGCCTGGCGCGCCGGCCGGACAAACCCGCATCGGTTCAGCTTCGCGCGTCAACTTCGCGTAGACTTCTCCGTTACAGATCGCCGCCGCAACCTGCGGCGCCCGAAATGCAACAGCCAGCCAGGAGGCGTCACGCATGCGCGCAGTGCCTTTGTCTGACAGCAGCACCCTCGAACAACCGGCCACCGAAGCGGTCGTGCGCGACCTGCGCCGTGTGCCGATCCATCCCGATCACTGGTATCCGCTCGCATGGTCGCGCGAGCTCAAACGCGGCAAGACGCTCGGCGTGCGCTTCGCCGGCGATCCGATCGTGCTCGTACGCACCGAGTCCGGCGCCGTGTATGCACTCGAAGATCGTTGCGCGCACCGCCAGGTGCCGCTGCACGCGGGCGTCGTCGACGGCGAAACGCTGCGCTGCTGTTACCACGGCTGGACCTACGCGTGCGACAGCGGCCGCTGCGTCGACGTGCCGTATCTCGGCCGCGAACGCCTGCCCAACGGCGTGCGCGCGTATCCGTGCCGCGAGACGCACGGCGTGATCTTCGTGTTCCCCGGCGACGCGACGCTGGCGGACGAACGCCCGGTGCCCGCACTCGAATCGGCCGACAATCCCGCATACAAGACGCGCCGCTTCGGCCGCGAGGTCAAGTGCCACTACTCGTTCATGCACGAGAACCTGATGGACATGAACCATCAGTTCCTGCATCGCAAGCAGATGGGCCAGATGCGCGCACGCTCGGTCGGCCGCCGTCGCGGCGACGACTGGGTCGAGGTCGACTACACGTTCGCGCGGATGGAAGGCAAGCAGCCGGTCGGCGAGGCGCTCGTGTTCGGCTCGAGCAAGAAGCCCGGCGATCAGGCCGACAAGAGCGTGATGACGGTGCGCACCGGCTACCCGTATCAGACGCTGCAGATCCGTTCGAGCGAAGGCACGCTCGTGATGGACCTGTGGATCGTCTACGTGCCGCTCGATGCCGAGCAACGCACCAATCGCACGTTCGGGTTGCTGTCGATCCACAAGCCGGGCATTCCGTTCGCGCTCGATCTCGCATGGCCGCTGCTCGTGTGGTTCACCGAACGGATCTTCCGCGAGGATCGCTGGATCGTCGAGCGCGAGCAGGAAGCGCACGACCGCCAGGGCGCCGACTGGAACCACGAGGTGTTTCCGGTCATCAACGAACTGCGCGACCTGCTGCGCCAGTGCGGCGCGCGCACGGTGATCCCGATCCGCGACGCGAGCACGGGCGACGCTCGCTGAGCGTCGCCGCCGAGGTTCGCCCTCGGCCTCCCGCGTGCTTACCGGCTACGCTCGACCGGATGCGGTTCGCGCAGCCGGTTGGCGATGCGTGCGGCCTCGTAATACGAGGCCGCGGGCGGCCGCTTCAGATAACGCCCCGCACCGCGCTGCGCGCGCAGGTCGCCGTCGGCCCAGGCGAGCGCGCCGCGCGTGAGCGTGTGCGTCGCCACGCCTTGCACCGTCATGCCCTCGAACACGTTGAAGTCGACCTGCTGGTGATGGGTCTTCACCGAGATCGTCTTCGTCGCGGCCGGATCCCATACGACCAGATCGGCATCGGCGCCCACCTGCACCGCGCCCTTGCGCGGGTGCAGATTGAAGATCTGCGCGGCATTGGTCGACGTGATCCGCACGAATTCGTTCGGCGTGATGCGCCCGCGGTTCACACCGTGATGCCACAGCACCGACATGCGGTCCTCGACGCCGCCGCAGCCGTTCGGGATCTTCGTGAAGTCGTCGCGGCCCATCGCCTTCTGCGACGCGCAGAACACGCAGTGATCGGTCGCCGTCGTATGCAGCTGCCCGGCCTGCAGCCCGCGCCACAGCGCCTCGCGATGCTCGGCCGAGCGAAACGGCGGGCTCATCACGTGGGCGGCCGCGCGCGTCCAGTCCGGGTCGCGATAGACGGCCTCGTCGATCACCAGATGGCCCGGCAGCACCTCACCGAACACGCGCAGCCCTTCGCTGCGTGCCCGCGCGATCGCGTCGACCGCATCCTTCGCCGACACATGGACGATGTACACCGGCACGCCCAGCACCTGCGCGATGCGGATCGCGCGGTTCGCGGCCTCGCCCTCCACTTCCGGCGGCCGCGACAGCGGATGCGCCTCCGGCCCCGTCATGCCGCGCGCGAGCAGCGCCTGCTGCAGCCGGAATACGAGCTCGCCGTTCTCCGCGTGCACGGTCGGCAGCGCGCCCAGCTCGAGCGAACGCGAGAAGCTGTTCACGAGGATCTCGTCGTCGGCCATGATCGCGTTCTTGTACGCCATGAAGTGCTTGAAGCTCGACACGCCGTGCTCGTTCACGAGCGTGCCCATGTCGCGATGCACGGATTCGTCCCACCACGTGACGGCCACGTGGAAGCCGTAATCGGCCGCCGCCTTCTCGGCCCAGCCGCGCCATTGGTGAAACGCGTCCATCAGCGGCTGCCTCGGGCTCGGGATCACGAAGTCGATGATGCTCGTCGTGCCGCCCGCCAGCCCGGCGGCCGTGCCCGAGTAGAAATCGTCGCTGGCCGTCGTGCCCATGAACGGCAGTTCCATGTGCGTATGCGGATCGATGCCGCCCGGCATCACGTACTGGTCGTGTGCGTCGACGACCGCCGCACCCGCCGGCGCGTCGATCTTCTCCGCGATCTGCAGGATCGTGCCGCCGTCCTGCGGGTCGGCGCACAGCACGTCCGCGCGATAGGTGCGCTCCGCATCCACCACCGTGCCGCCGCGAATCAGGATTGCCATTTCGATGCCTCCTCGTTGACTGTCTCGACTGTCGGGTTCGGTCCGCGTGCGCTCGTCACGCGCTCGCGACCTGCGCGCGCTGCGCCGCACGCCGCTTCATCAACGTGCCGTACACGGCGGACGCCAGCACGAGCCCGACGAACCACGCATACGTGTAAAGCGTGTTGAAGAACGCCGGCACGTTCGCGAACGATGCCGGGAACGCCGTGTGCAGAAAGCCGGGCAGGTTCGGCAGCACGCCGATCGCGAGCGCCGCCAGCGCGGCCGGGTTCCAGCCGCGCGTATAGCTGAAGTCGCCGCGCTCGTCGAACAACGCGCGCGTGTCGAGCCGCGTGCCGCGAATCATGAAATAGTCGACCATCAGGATGCCTGCGACCGGCCCGAGCAGCGCCGAATAACCGACGAGCCAGGTGAAGATGTAGCCGTCCGTCGTCGCGAGGATCTTCCACGGCATCATCACGATCGCGATCGTCGCGGTGATCAGCCCGCCGGTGCGGTAGGAAATCGCCTTCGGCCAGAGGCTGGAAAAATCGTACGCGGGGCCGACCAGGTTCGCCGCGAGATTGCAGCACATCGTGTCGAGCGTCAGGATCACGAGCGCGATGCCGACGCCGATGCCCGTCATGCGGCTCGTCAGGTCGATCGGGTCCCAGATCGCGTTGCCGTAGATCACGACGGTGGCCGACGTGACGACCACCGACACCACGGACAGCAACGCCATCGGCAGCGGCAGCCCGAGCGACTGCCCGATCATCTGGTCGCGCTGCGAATGCGCGAAGCGCGTGAAGTCCGGGATGTTCAACGCGAGCGTCGCCCAGAAGCCGACCATCGCGGTCAGCCCCGGCCAGAACGTCGCCCAGAACAGCCCGGCCTTCTTGCCGCCCGCGACGAACTGCGACGGCGCCGACAGCATCGAGCCGACGCCGCCCGCCTGCGACGTCGCCCACCACACGAGCGCGACGCACATCACGACCTTGATCGGCGCCGACCAGCTCTCGAGCCAGCGGATCGAATCGGTGCCGTGCAGGATGAAGTACAGCTGCAGCGCCCAGAACGCGAGAAAGCATGCGAGCTGGCCGAACGAGATGCCGACCACCGGCAGCGCCGCGCCGTGCAACGCGTTGCCGGTCAGGATGTTCAGCAGCGTATAGATCGCGCTGCCGCCGAGCCAGGTCTGGATGCCGTACCAGCCGCACGCGACGATCGCGCGCAACAGCGCGGGCAGCTTCGCGCCCTGCGTGCCGAACGACGCGCGCACGAGCACCGCATACGGAATCCCGTGCTTCGCGCCCGCATGGCCGATCAGCAGCATCGGCACCAGCACGATCAGGTTGCCGAGCAGCACGGTGAGCACCGCCTGCCACGGCGACATGCCCTCCTGGATCAGCCCGGCCGCGAGCATGTACGACGCGATGTTCATCACCATGCCGACCCACAACGCCGCGAAGTGATACCAGCGCCACGTGCGCTGCGCGGCGGAGGTCGGCGCGAGGTCGTCGTTGTACAGGCTGCCGGCCGGCGCCGCGGCGGCGTCCGGTTCGGCGGGAATCGCTGCTGGTTTCATCGAACGCTCCACGTAAACGTCGGCGCCGGCATCGCGCGATGCCGGCCGAACAGGGGAAAGGCCGCAGCGCCGCGCATCGCGCGCCGCCGGCCGCCGGTCATGCTGCCTTCGCGGGTTCCGCGGGCTGTGCCGGGCTCGCGCCCGCGTCGGCCCGCGCCGGGTTGTTCGGATGCGTGGTCCAGTTCGCATAGTCGCCCGCATCGACCCGCTCCATCGTGATGCACTGCTCGACCGGGCACACATGCATGCAAAGATTGCACCCGACGCACTGCGCATCCACCACTTCGAAATGCCGTACGCCGTCCTTCGTCGCGGTGATCGCCTGGTGCGACGTGTCCTCGCATGCGATATGGCACAGCCCGCACTGGATGCAGCGGTCCTGGTCGATGCGCGCCTTGATGTCGTACTTGAGGTTCAGGTATTTCCAGTCGGTCACGTTCGGCACCGCGCGGCCGCGCACGTCGTCGAGCGTCGCGTAGCCCTTGTCGTCCATCCAGTTCGACAGACCGTCGACGAGGTCCGACACGATCCGGAATCCGTAATGCATCGCCGCGGTGCACACCTGCACACTGCCGGCGCCCAGCACGATGAACTCCGCCGCGTCGCGCCACGACGAGATCCCGCCGATGCCGGAGATCGGCAAGTTCGGCGTCTGCGGATCGCGGGCGATCTCGGCGACCATGTTCAGCGCGATCGGCTTCACGGCCGGGCCGCAATAGCCCCCGTGCGTCCCCTTGCCGTCGACGGTCGGCATCGGCGCCATCTGGTCGAGGTCCACCGCGACGATCGAGTTGATCGTGTTGATCAGCGACACGCCGTCCGCGCCGCCCTTGTATGCCGCGCGCGAGCCCATCCGGATGTCGCTGATGTTCGGCGTGAGCTTCACGAGGCACGGCAGCTTCGTGCCCTCCTTGACCCAGCGCGTGACCATCTCGACGTATTCGGGCACCTGGCCGACGGCCGCGCCCATTCCGCGTTCGCTCATCCCGTGCGGACAGCCGAAGTTCAGCTCGACCGCGTCGGCGCCCGTATCCTCAACGAGCGGCAGAATCCATTTCCAGTCACGCTCGTTGCACGGCACCATCAACGAGACGATCAGCGCGCGGTCCGGCCAGTCGCGCTTCACCTGCGCGATCTCCGCGAGGTTCACGTCGAGCGGGCGATCGGTGATCAGCTCGATGTTGTTCAGCCCGGCGATGCGCTGGCCGTTCCACTGCACCGCGCCGTAGCGCGAGCTGACGTTGACGACGTGCGGGTCGAGCCCGAGCGTCTTCCACACGACGCCGCCCCAGCCGGCCTCGAATGCGCGGTTGACGTTGTACGCCTTGTCGGTCGGCGGAGCGGACGCCAGCCAGAAAGGATTCGGTGAAGTGATGCCTGCGATCGTGCAGCGAAGGTCGGCCATGGTCGGCTCCGTGAATGAGGGACGTTGATCGTGATCCGCGTGGTGGGGTGCGACGCCAGCGGTGCCAGCGGTGCCTGCGGTGCCTGCGATGCGCCCGATGCGCCCGATGCGCTCGATGCGCTCGATGCGCTCGATGCGCTCGCGCAGGCCGCGCTCACGCCGCCTTGGCGTCGCGCTGCGCGAGCGCCGCGTCGATCGCGGCGGCCGCGCGCTTGCCGTCCTGCACGGCCTGCACCGTGAGGTCGACGCCGTCGGTTGCCGCGCAATCGCCGCCGGCCCAGACGTCGGGCAACACGGTGCGGCCGTGCGCATCCACGGCGATGCGCGTGCCGTCCGCGGTCAGCAGCGCGGCGTCGATCCCGGCCGGCACCAACGTCTGGCCGATCGCCTTCAACACCATGTCGGCTTCGATATCGAAGCGTTCGCCCGACGCCGACTCGAACTCGACGCGCGTCACGTGGCCGCCCTCGCCGACGATGCGCACCGGTTTCGCGTGCGTGACGAGCGTGACGCCGCTCGTCTGCGCGAACTCGCGTTCGGCCCAGGTCGCGCTCATCGCGTCCACGCCGCGCCGGTACACCATCGTCACGCGCTGCGCGCCGAGCTTGCGGCTCTGCACCGCGGCGTCGATTGCCGTATTGCCGCCGCCGATCACGACCACGCGCCGCCCGACCGGCACGTTCTCCAGCGCATCGGCCTGCCGCACCTGTTCGATGAAGTCGACCGCGTTCATCACGCCCGACAGTTGCTCGCCGTCGATCGCGAGCGTGCGCACGCCGGTCAGGCCCGTCGCGACGAACACCGCATCGTGCCGCTCGCGCAGCGCGTCGAGCGTCACGTCGCGGCCGAGCGCGACGCCCGTCTGCAACGCGATGCCGCCGACCGACAGCAGCCACTCGACTTCACGCTGCGCGAAATCGTCGACCGCCTTGTAGGCCGCGATCCCGTATTCGTTCAGGCCGCCCGCCTTCGGTCGCGCGTCGAACACCGTGACGCGATGGCCGGCCAGCGCGAGCCGGTGCGCACACGCGAGCCCGGCCGGCCCCGCGCCGACCACCGCGACGTGCCGCCCCGTATCCGGCGCGCGCGCGAAGCGCACCGCGCCGGTCGCCATCGCCCAGTCGGTCGCGTGCCGCTGCAGCGCGCCGATCGCGACCGGCTGCGCATCCTGATGGTTGCGCACGCACGCACCTTCGCACAGGATCTCGGTCGGGCATACGCGCGCGCACATCCCGCCGAGCGGGTTCGCACCGAGGATGTCCATCGCCGCGCCTTTCAGATTGCCGTTGCCGATCTTGCGGATGAAGCTCGGAATGTCGATCTGCGTCGGGCACGCCTGCACGCACGGCGCGTCGTAGCAGTAGTGGCAGCGGCTCGCGGCGGCGGCCGCCGCGGTCGGATCGAGCAGCGGCGCGATATCGGCGAATTCGCACGAGAGTTGCGTGGACGACAGGCGATGCGCGGCGATATCGCCAATTGGCTTGGTGGTCATGCGCGTTCCTTCGACTGGGTGGAGACGAAGCCGTCCCTGTCGGCTGCGCGTGGCGCAGTCGGGGCGGTCATGTTCTGGATGGCCGGGGCCGGGCGGATCGGCGGCCGGCCGCGCTACGCTCGGGCGGTCATGAAACCGGCTCGCACGCACGCGACAGCATCGCGTGCAGCAGCACGTTCGCGCCGGCCTCGATCCACGCAGGCGTCGCGTCCTCGATCTCGTTGTGACTGATGCCGTCGATGCACGGCACGAACACCATCGACGTCGGCGCGACCTGCGCGAGATAGCACGCGTCGTGACCGGCACCCGACACGATGTCGCGATGCGAGTAGCCGAAGCGGTCGGCCGCCGCGCGCACCGCGGCCACGCACGCGGAGTCGAACGCAATGGGCGCGTAGTAGAAAATCTGCTCGAGCGCGGTGTCGAGCCCGATGTCGGCGGCGATGCACGCCACACCGTCGCGCAGCGCCGCGTCCATCTTCGCGAGCACCGCGTCGTCCGGATGGCGGAAATCGACGGTGAAGAACACGCGGCCCGGAATCACGTTGCGCGAGTTCGGATGCACCTGCATCATCCCGACCGTCGCGCAGCCGTACGGCGCATGATCGAGGCCGATCCGGTTCACGAGATCGACCACGCGCGATGCACCGAGCAGCGCGTCGCGGCGCCGCGGCATCGGCGTCGGCCCTGCGTGCGCCTCCTGGCCGGTGAACGTGATCTCGTACCAGCGCTGCCCCTGCGCATCGGTCACGACGCCGATCGTCTTGCACTCGGCCTCGAGTATCGGCCCCTGCTCGATGTGCAGCTCGAACGCCGCGTGCAGCTTGCGGCCGCCGCACGGCGCGTCGCCCGCATAGCCGATCCGCGCGAGTTCCTCGCCGATCGTCTTGCCGTCGACGTCCTTGCGCGACAGCCCGTACTCGAGCGGAAACACGCCCGCGAACACGCCCGACGCCACCATGGCCGGCGCGAAGCGCGAGCCTTCCTCGTTGGTCCAGATCACGACCTCGACCGGGTGCTCGGTCTCGATCCCGTGGTCGTTCAGACTCCGAATCACCTCGAGGCCGCCGAGCACGCCGTAGATGCCGTCGAAACGGCCGCCGGTCGGTTGCGAATCCGCGTGCGAGCCGGTCACGACCGGCGCCGCGTCGGCCACGCGGCCCGCACGCCGCATGAACACGTTGCCCATCGTATCGACCGTCACCGTGCAGCCGGCTGCCTTCGCCCAACCGACGATCAGGTCGCGTGCGGCCTTGTCGAGATCGGTCAGCGCGAGACGGCACACGCCGCCCTTCGGCGTCGCGCCGATCTTCGCGACCTCCATCAGGCTGTCCCACAACCGCCTGCCGTCGACCTTGATCGACGTGTCCAATGCTGCCCGCTTCGCTGTTTCCGATACCGCGTCCATTCGTATCGCTCCTGTGGGGTCGGTCATGTCGTCAGCCGGACGAAGCCGGTGCGCACGTTGCTGCCGTCGGGCGCGAACGCGCACCTGCGAGGTGCAGGCGCGCATCGTTCGCGCGATTCGTGCGGCGATTCGTGCAGCGAGTTGCGGCACGTTCGGCACCGCGTTCCGTCGCCGTCAAATCCTGTCCGATTGGACAGGTTTTAGACGATCAAAAAGGCCGACGCAATGTCTTTCTTGTGCGAGCGCGCCGAGCGAGAAGCGTGCCACCGCAACGCAGCACGCGTCCCGAGCACGCGACGCGTGCACGTGCGACGGAACCGGACCTGCGGCTAGAATGAAGCCCGACGCGGCACGCATGCCGCGCGAGGGTGACGATGAGACACGACGAAACGGCCGCCGACGCGGCCGATGGGGACGAAGCGGGCGCGCCTTTGCGGCGACGCAAGGCGCACATCCGCGCGTCCAACGAAGCGCATCTGCTGGCGTGCGCAGAAGCCGTATTCGCGGAGCGCGGGCTCGACGGCGCGAGCACCGCGATGATCGCCGAGCGCGCGGGCCTGCCGAAGGCGAATCTGCATTACTACTTCCCGACGAAGCTGGCGCTGTACCGCCGCGTGCTCGACGACCTGTTCGAAGACTGGCACCGCGCGGCCGGCTCGTTCGAGGCCGGCGACGATCCGGTGGAAGCGATCGGCGGCTACGTGCGCGCGAAGATGGACTTGTCGCGACGCCGGCCGCTCGGCTCGAAGGTGTGGGCCAACGAGATCATTCACGGCGCCGCGCACATGCAGGACATCCTGTCGGAGCGCGTGAAGCCGTGGTTCGAGACGCGTGTGAAGGTGATCGAAGGCTGGATCGCACGCGGGCTGCTCGCGCCGATCGACGCACCGGCGCTGCTGTATCTGATCTGGGCGACGACGCAGCACTACGCGGATTTCGATGCGCAGATTCGCGCGCTCAGCGGCAAGCGTGCCTTCACGCAGAAGGCGTTCGCCGAACGGACGGAGCAGGTCGTGCAGCTCGTGATTCGCGCGTGCGGCGCGGTGTCGCCGAACGCTTAGCGCGCTCGCGCGTGCAGCGTCCCGCGTAAAGCAAAGCGGGCGACGGGTGCGAAACCCGTCGCCCGCTTTGCGTCGCGGCATGCGTCTCGATTATGCGATGCGTTCGATCGCAAGCGCGGTCGCCTCGCCGCCGCCGATGCACAGCGACGCGACGCCTCGCTTCAGCCCATACGTTTCGAGCGCAGCCAGCAGCGTCACCACCACGCGCGCGCCCGAGGCGCCGATCGGATGGCCGAGCGCACATGCGCCGCCGTGCACGTTGACCTTGTCGTGCGGCAAGTCGAGATCGCGCATCGCGGCCATCGCGACCACCGCGAACGCCTCGTTGATCTCGAACAGATCGACGTCGCGCAGGTTCCAGCCGGTCTTCTCCGACAGCTTGCGGATCGCGCCGATCGGCGCGGTCGCGAACAGGCCGGGCTTGTTCGCGTACGTCGAGTGCCCGACGATCACGGCCTTCGGCGTGACACCGAGCCGCTCCGCTTGCGAGCGGCGCATCATCACGAGCGCGGCCGCGCCGTCCGAAATCGACGACGAATTGGCGGCCGTCACGGTGCCGCCCTCGCGGAACGCCGGCTTCAGCGTCGGGATCTTGTCGAGCTTCGCATTGCCCGGCTGCTCGTCGATCGACACGACGGCTTCCGTCTTGCCGGGCTTCACGGTCACCGGCGCGATCTCCGACGTGAAGCGTCCTTCCGCGATCGCGCGTTGCGCGCGCGTGAGCGACGCGATCGCGAAGTCGTCCTGCGCCTCGCGCGAAAACGCGTAGGCCTGCGCGCAGTCTTCCGCGAACGTGCCCATCAGGCGGCCCTTTTCGTACGCGTCCTCGAGGCCGTCGAGGAACATGTGGTCGAGCACCTGACCGTGGCCCATGCGCATCCCCGCGCGCGCCTTCGGCAACAGATACGGCGCATTCGTCATGCTCTCCATCCCGCCCGCGACGGCCACGTCGGCCGAGCCGGCGAACAGCAGGTCATGCGCGAACATCGCGGCCTTCATCCCGGAGCCGCACATCTTGTTGACGGTCGTCGCGCCGGCTCCCAGCGGCAAGCCGGCCTTCAACGCGGCCTGCCGCGCCGGCGCCTGGCCCTGTCCGGCCGGCAGCACGCAGCCGAACACGATTTCGTCGATACGCTCGGCCGGCACGTTCGCGCGTTCGAGTGCCGCGCGAATCGCCACTGCGCCGAGTTCGCTTGCGCTGGCCGCGGCCAGCGCGCCCTGAAAACCGCCCATCGGCGTGCGTGCCGTGCCGACGATTACGATCGGATCCTGTGTCGTCATGATCGAGTTCCTCCAGTTCAGTGTCAGCGCGCTGCCATGCGCAGCGCGCCATCGAGACGGATGACTTCGCCGTTGAGCATCATGTTCTCGGCGATGTGGCGCACCAGCGCCGCGAATTCGTCCGGCCGGCCGAGGCGCGGCGGGAACGGCACGCTCTTGCCGAGCGCGTCCTGCACGTCCTGCGGCATGCCGGCCATCATCGGCGTCGCGAAGATACCCGGCGCGATCGTCACCACGCGAATGCCGAAGCGCGCCAGCTCGCGCGCGATCGGCAGCGTCATGCCGACCACGCCGCTCTTCGACGCCGCATACGCGGCCTGCCCGATCTGCCCGTCGAACGCTGCCACCGACGCGGTGTTGACGATCACGCCGCGCTCGCCGTGTTCGTCGGCGTCCTGCTTCGACATTGCATCGGCCGCGAGGCGGATCATGTTGAACGTGCCGACCAGGTTGATCGACACGGCGCGCGCGAAGCGCTCCAGCGAATGCGGACCTTCGCGGCCGACCACTTTCTCGCCCGGTGCAACGCCCGCGCAGTTCACGAGCGCATCGATGCGGCCGAACGCGTGTTGCGCGGCGGCGACCGCCGCCTGCCCGTCGGCTTCGCTCGTTACGTCGGTCTTCACGAAGCGCGCGGCGGCGCCGAGCTCGCGTGCGAGGCTCGCGCCGGCCTCGTCATTGACGTCGAGCAGCACGGCCTTGCCGCCTTGCTCGACCACCATGCGCGCGACTGCGGCGCCGAGGCCGGAGCCCGCGCCCGTAATCATGAAAACACGGTCCTTGATGTTCATTCGTCGTCCGATTCAGGGTGAGATATGCGGCGGTCAAGCCGCCTTTTCAGCTTCCATCTTGCGCAGTACGAAGCGCTGGATCTTGCCGCTCGGGGTTTTCGGCAGCGCGTCGACGAAGTCGATCGCGCGGGGATATGCGTGGGCGGACAAACGTCGCTTCACGTGCTGGCTCAACTCGTCGGCCAGCGCCGGCGTGCCTTCGAAGCCTTTCGACAGCACGACGAAGGCCTTCACGATCTCGGTGCGCTCCGGGTCCGGCACGCCGATCACCGCCGCTTCGCTCACGGCCGGATGCTCGATCAGCGCGCTTTCGACGTCGAACGGGCCGATCCGGTAGCCGGACGATGTGATCACGTCGTCCGCACGTCCGATGAAGCTCACGGTGCCGTCCGGCTCGAGCTCGACGTTGTCGCCGGTCCGGTAGTAGCCGCCCGCGATCGCCGGCGTCGCCTGCTGCCAGTAGCCGTCGAACCACAGCAGCGGCGAGCGCGCGATATCGATCGCGAGATTGCCGGGCTCGCCGGGACCGAGCTCGCGGCCGGCTTCGTCGAGCACCGCGACGCGATAGCCGGGCATCGCCAGCCCGGCTGATCCCGTATGAACCACGTGCGCGAGCCCGTGATGATTGTTCACGACCATCCCGAGCTCGGTCTGCCCGTAGTGGTCGTAGATGGGCGCGTCGAGCACGGCGTCGAACCAGCGCACGACCTCCGGGTTCAGCGGTTCGCCCGCGCTGCTCACGACGCGCAGCTTGCCCTTCACGCGCGTTGCAGCTTCGGGGCCGGCCGCCATCAGCATCCGGTATGCGGTGGGCGAACCGGCGAGGCTCGTGATGCCGAGCCGCTCGATCACGTCGTACGTGCTGTCGACCGTGAAGCCGCCTTCGTACAACGTCGTCGCGTGACCGAGCAGCAGCGGGCCGGTGATCGCGTAGTAGAGGCCGTAGGCCCAGCCCGGATCGGCGATGTTCCAGAAGCGATCGCCGGCGCGCAGGTCGATCGCGTCGCGCATGTACGCGCCGAACGCGAGCAGCGCGCGCAGCGGAACGGGCACGCCCTTCGGCAGGCCCGTCGTGCCCGACGTCGACATCATCATGAACAGATCGGCGCCCTTGCGCGGCACCGGCTCGAACGCGTCGGGCTGAGCGTCGAGCGCGGCTCGGAAGTCGATGTCGCCGGCCGGGAGCGCCTCGCCCGGCTCGCGCACGGTCGCGATTCGCGGGCAATCCGCGACCTCGTCGAGCTTGCTGCGATTCGCGACGTTGGTGACGACGACGCGTGCGTGGCTCATGCGCAGCCGATGCTCGATCGCCTTCGGTCCGAACGCGGTGAAAAGCGGCTGATAGACGGCGCCGGCGCGCCACGTGCCGAGGATCGTCGCGACCAGTTCGGGCGTACGCGGCAACATGCCAGCCACCACGTCGCCGGGCTGCACGCCCTGCTCGACCAGCAGGTTCGCGACGCGCGCCGACAGCGCGAGCATCTGCGCGAACGTATAGCTGCGGTGTCGGCCGCCGGCATCGATCCAGTCGAGCGCAATGGCGTCGGGGTTGGCCGCGGCATGGCGGTCGCAACATTCGACGCAGGCGTTCAGGCCCTGCTCGAGGTCGCCGTGCAGCTGCGCGGCGGCCGTCTCGATACGGAAGCCGGCAACGGCGTCGGCGTAGGCCGGCGCCGCCCGGGCGGTTGCTCCATTGCGCATGCTTGTCTCCTGTTTCGTTATGACCGTCGGCGAACCGCGGCTATGTCGATGATGGTAGACAGCGGCCACATTGCAATCAATGACAAAGCGAATCTAGAATCGTGATCGCTTTTGCCATGTCCGGAGGAGATCAAGAGTATGGCGCCGCAGATGATTTCGCCCGGTTTCGTCGAGGATGCGCTCGAATGCCTGCACCGGCAACGCATCCCGGCCGAGCCGGTGCTGCGGGCGGCCGGACTCCCCGTTGCGGTGCGCGAACCCGTCACGCCGCAGCAGTACGGACGGCTGTGGCTCGCGATCGCCAGCGCAATCGACGACGAATTCTTCGGGCTTGCGGCTCGACCGATGCGGCGCGGCAGCTTCACGTTGCTGTGTCACGCCGTGCTGGATGCCGGCACGCTGGAGAAGGCGCTACGGCGCGCGCTGCAGTTTCTGCGCGTGGTACTCGACGAGCCGCGCGGCGAGCTCGTCGTCGCCGACAGTCAGGCCCAGATCGTCCTCACGCAAGCGGGCAGGCCCTATTCGGCGTTCGCTTACCGGACGTTCTGGCTGATACTGCTCGGGGTCGCGTGCTGGCTGATCGGGCGGCGGATTCCGCTGCAACGCCTCGATTTTGCGTGCCCGAGCCCGGACCAGCGCAGCGATTACCATCAATTCTTCGGTGTACCGGTGCATTTCGATCGCTCCGACAGCAGGCTTGCGTTCAATGCCGCGTATCTGTCGTTGCCGACGATCCGCTCCGCACAATCGCTGAAGACATTTTTGCGCGGCGCACCGGGGAACTTGCTGGTTCGTTACCGGCACGACAGCGGCTGGGTCGCGAAGACACGTGCGCACCTGAAAGCGTTACCGGCCGCCGAGTGGCCGGACTTCGACACGCTGGCCGTGCGTCTCGGCACGACACCGGCGACGCTGCGTCGGCGCTTGCGCAGCGAGGGTCAGAGTTTTGCGGCGATCAAGGACGAGCTGCGCAGTGCGCTGGCACAGGCGCTGCTGCGCGGACATAAGCTCAGTGTCGCGGAGATCGCAGCCGAACTCGGCTTCACCGAGCCGAGTGCGTTTCATCGCGCGTTCCGCAAATGGACGGGGACGAGTCCGGGGGCTTTCCGGCGCGATGTCAATGCGGCGCAGTTGGAGCGTGGAGGGGGTTGAGCCGATACGGTTGCGGCGCGGGCGTGTATTGTGGTTTGGCGCGTCAACGCTCGCTGCGCGGGACCGGCGGCGGATTTGGGAACGATTCTGGAATGGCGGTGTACTGTTGATTGGCGCCGGTGGTTCTTGTGGCGTGATGCTGCGCGGCGGATCGATGCTGTGCTGTGAGCGCGGCAAGCAGCTGACATATTCAATGTCGCGGTCGCGTCTCTCTTTTGGGGCGGCACCTCACATCGACCGCCGTGTGGCCGACGATGATGACAACGCTTTCAACGAAGGCCGAATGACGTTGGCCGCGTAGCCGAGCTTCCGTAGCGCCTTATGGACGATGCAGCAAACCCCAACTTTTCAAGCTGATGCGAGGCCCGGACATGAATTCAGCTCGTGAAATCATTGAACCGTATGAAATCGCGCTCCGCGCGGCGATGCTGAGCAACGACGTCGACGCATTGGACACGCTGCTTGATGATGACCTGATTTTCACCATTCCGACGGGGCAGATCATTTCGAAACACGACGACCTGGCCGCGCATCGCGCGAAGCTGTTGCGCGTGGACACGCTGGATCTCGTGGAGATGCGGGTACAGGCAATCGGCGAGATGATCGTCACCGCGACAACGGTCGTGCTTGCCGGTGATTTCGATGGCACGGCGTTCAGCGGCAGGTTCGCCTACACGCGGCTGTGGCGCCCAGTAGGAGATCGTTGGCGCGTGGCCGCCGGACATGCATCGCAGATATCGCCAGCTTGATGCATCGCGCGTTCCGGCGATGAGCAGTTCCGCGGCAGCGTGACGATCAGGGGATATGAGCCGACTCGTCGTGAACCTGGTGAGCAGCGTGGCTTCTAGCGAGTCGGTCCTGGGCACATCACCGAGCTATCGCAAACCGACCGGGTTCGTTCGATCCTGCCGACTCGAGCCGATGCAACTGGCCGAGTGCTCTTTCTGCCGCGCCAATGCAAAAACCCCCGCCTTTCGGGCGGGGGTTTCTGGCTTAGGGGAACCTGACGATTACCTACTTTCACACGGGAATCCGCACTATCATCGGCGTAGAGTCGTTTCACGGTCCTGTTCGGGATGGGAAGGGGTGGGACCGACTCGCTATGGTCATCAGGCAAAGAGGGTTGTTCTGCTGGCGTGGCCAACAGAACCAATCTTGGAAGAAGCAGTAATCTTGAGTTGTGTGTATCACACACGAGAATCCAACATGTCGCTTTGGATCGCGGCCAGTGCTTTCGCACGGCGCCGATCTACAAGGCAGACTTGTTATAGGATCAAGCCTTACGGGCAATTAGTATCAGTTAGCTGAACGCATTGCTGCGCTTACACACCTGACCTATCAACGTCCTGGTCTCGAACGACCCTTCAAGGGGATCTAGTCCCCAGGGATATCTCATCTTAAGGCGAGTTTCCCGCTTAGATGCTTTCAGCGGTTATCTCTTCCGAACATAGCTACCCGGCGATGCCACTGGCGTGACAACCGGTACACCAGAGGTTCGTCCACTCCGGTCCTCTCGTACTAGGAGCAGCCCCCTTCAAATATCCAACGCCCACGGCAGATAGGGACCAAACTGTCTCACGACGTTTTAAACCCAGCTCACGTACCTCTTTAAATGGCGAACAGCCATACCCTTGGGACCGGCTACAGCCCCAGGATGAGATGAGCCGACATCGAGGTGCCAAACACCGCCGTCGATATGAACTCTTGGGCGGTATCAGCCTGTTATCCCCAGAGTACCTTTTATCCGTTGAGCGATGGCCCTTCCATACAGAACCACCGGATCACTATGACCTGCTTTCGCACCTGCTCGACTTGTCGGTCTCGCAGTTAAGCACGCTTATGCCATTGCACTATCAGCACGATTTCCGACCGTACCTAGCGTACCTTCGTACTCCTCCGTTACGCTTTGGGAGGAGACCGCCCCAGTCAAACTGCCTACCATGCACTGTCCCCGACCCGGATCACGGGCCAAGGTTAGAACCTCAAACAAACCAGGGTGGTATTTCAAGGACGGCTCCACCGAAACTAGCGTTCCGGTTTCATAGCCTCCCACCTATCCTACACAGATCGGTTCAAAGTCCAATGCAAAGCTACAGTAAAGGTTCATGGGGTCTTTCCGTCTAGCCGCGGGTAGATTGCATCATCACAAACACTTCAACTTCGCTGAGTCTCGGGAGGAGACAGTGTGGCCATCGTTACGCCATTCGTGCAGGTCGGAACTTACCCGACAAGGAATTTCGCTACCTTAGGACCGTTATAGTTACGGCCGCCGTTTACCGGGACTTCAATCAAGAGCTTGCACCCCATCATTTAATCTTCCGGCACCGGGCAGGCGTCACACCCTATACGTCCACTTTCGTGTTTGCAGAGTGCTGTGTTTTTATTAAACAGTCGCAGCCACCAGTTTATTGCAACCCCTTCACCCTCCTGGCGCAGGCCAGTCAAGCTACAAGGGCGTACCTTATCCCGAAGTTACGGTACCAATTTGCCGAGTTCCTTCTCCCGAGTTCTCTCAAGCGCCTTAGAATACTCATCTCGCCCACCTGTGTCGGTTTGCGGTACGGTCATCGTTAGACTGAAGCTTAGAGGCTTTTCTTGGAACCACTTCCAATTGCTTCGCTCCCGAAGGAGCTCGCGCCACACCCTTGAATTACGCACCCGGATTTGCCTAAGTGCCTTCTCCAATGCAGCGACCGGGACTTCCAACACCCGGACAACCTTCCGCGATCAGTCCCCACATCGCATCTAACAATGGTTAAGGAATATTGACCTGCTTCCCATCAGCTACTCATTTCTGCCTCGACTTAGGGGCCGACTCACCCTACTCCTATGAACGTTGCGTAGTAAACCTTGGGCTTACGGCGGGGGCCTTTCACCCCCTTTATCGCTACTCATGTCAGCATTCGCACTTCCGATACCTCCAGCACCCTTTACAAGGCACCTTCGCAGGCTTACGGAACGCTCTCCTACCATGCGAGCAAAGCTCGCATCCGCAGCTTCGGTATATAGCTTAGCCCCGTTACATCTTCCGCGCAGGACGACTCGATCAGTGAGCTATTACGCTTTCTTTAAAGGGTGGCTGCTTCTAAGCCAACCTCCTGACTGTTTTAGCCTTCCCACTTCGTTTCCCACTTAGCTATATTTGGGGACCTTAGCTGGCGGTCTGGGTTGTTTCCCTCTTGACACCGGACGTTAGCACCCGATGTCTGTCTCCCGTGATTGCACTCTTCGGTATTCGGAGTTTGCTATGGCGGGGTAATCTGCAATAGACCCACCAACCATGACAGTGCTCTACCCCCGAAGGTGAGACACGAGGCACTACCTAAATAGTTTTCGGAGAGAACCAGCTATTTCCAGGTTTGTTTAGCCTTTCACCCCTATCCACAGCTCATCCCCTAACTTTTCAACGTTAGTGGGTTCGGACCTCCAGTACGTGTTACCGCACCTTCATCCTGGCCATGGATAGATCACCTGGTTTCGGGTCTACGCCCAGCAACTGAACGCCCTATTCGGACTCGCTTTCGCTACGCCTGCCCTATACGGTTAAGCTTGCTACTGAACGTAAGTCGCTGACCCATTATACAAAAGGTACGCCGTCACCCCTTACGAGGCTCCGACTGTTTGTATGCATGCGGTTTCAGGATCTATTTCACTCCCCTCCCGGGGTTCTTTTCGCCTTTCCCTCACGGTACTGGTTCACTATCGGTCGATCACGAGTATTTAGCCTTGGAGGATGGTCCCCCCATCTTCAGACAGGATTTCACGTGTCCCGCCCTACTTGTCGCACACCTAGTTCTTTCATACTGTTTTCGCCTACAGGGCTATCACCTGCTATGGCCGCACTTTCCAGAGCGTTCGGCTAACAATACAAATAAAGAGTGCAAGGCTCATCCCATTTCGCTCGCCACTACTTTGGGAATCTCGGTTGATTTCTTTTCCTGCGGTTACTTAGATGTTTCAGTTCACCGCGTTCGCTTCTCTGGACCTATGTATTCAGTCCAGGATGACCCAAAAGGGCCGGGTTTCCCCATTCGGACATCTACGGATCAAAGCTCGTTTGCCAGCTCCCCGTAGCTTTTCGCAGGCTACCGCGTCCTTCATCGCCTGTGATCGCCAAGGCATCCACCACATGCACTTGTTCGCTTGACCCTATAACGAGTCTGTCTCATCGACAGTCGCTACAGGTTGAGTTCTCGCGTTGTGCCGTATTCCAATTAGAGCCGAACATGAAGTTCGAATCATCTTGAGATACATCGATACAATCACAACCCGGATAGTTTTCACGTCCATCTCAAGACGCTTCCGCTATCCAAATTACTTACTTCTTCCAGATTGTTAAAGAACGACAGCCGATATGGTGTTACTCATATCACCCTGACTGGCTCAATCGCCAATGACAAAAGCTCGACGCGTCGAACGCTTGTCATTGAGGATTGGTGGAGGCAGACGGGATCGAACCGACGACACCCTGCTTTCAAAGCAGTTGCTCTCCCAGCTGAGCTATGCCCACAGGAGTACAGATGACTAATGGTGTTACCGCAAGACAAATTGTGTGTCTGGTTGGATTCGAACCAACGACCCCCGCCTTATCAAGACGGTGCTCTAACCGACTGAGCTACAGACCCCTGAGTCTGTCTTTAAATTTACAGCCGATAAGCGTGAGCGCTCAATTTTGCGAGATAGCTCTGGAAAGGAGGTGATCCAGCCGCACCTTCCGATACGGCTACCTTGTTACGACTTCACCCCAGTCATGAATCCTACCGTGGTGACCGTCCTCCTTGCGGTTAGACTAGCCACTTCTGGTAAAACCCACTCCCATGGTGTGACGGGCGGTGTGTACAAGACCCGGGAACGTATTCACCGCGGCATGCTGATCCGCGATTACTAGCGATTCCAGCTTCATGCACTCGAGTTGCAGAGTGCAATCCGGACTACGATCGGTTTTCTGGGATTAGCTCCCCCTCGCGGGTTGGCAACCCTCTGTTCCGACCATTGTATGACGTGTGAAGCCCTACCCATAAGGGCCATGAGGACTTGACGTCATCCCCACCTTCCTCCGGTTTGTCACCGGCAGTCTCCTTAGAGTGCTCTTGCGTAGCAACTAAGGACAAGGGTTGCGCTCGTTGCGGGACTTAACCCAACATCTCACGACACGAGCTGACGACAGCCATGCAGCACCTGTGCGCCGGTTCTCTTTCGAGCACTCCCGAATCTCTTCAGGATTCCGACCATGTCAAGGGTAGGTAAGGTTTTTCGCGTTGCATCGAATTAATCCACATCATCCACCGCTTGTGCGGGTCCCCGTCAATTCCTTTGAGTTTTAATCTTGCGACCGTACTCCCCAGGCGGTCAACTTCACGCGTTAGCTACGTTACTAAGGAAATGAATCCCCAACAACTAGTTGACATCGTTTAGGGCGTGGACTACCAGGGTATCTAATCCTGTTTGCTCCCCACGCTTTCGTGCATGAGCGTCAGTATTGGCCCAGGGGGCTGCCTTCGCCATCGGTATTCCTCCACATCTCTACGCATTTCACTGCTACACGTGGAATTCTACCCCCCTCTGCCATACTCTAGCCTGCCAGTCACCAATGCAGTTCCCAGGTTGAGCCGGGGATTTCACATCGGTCTTAGCAAACCGCCTGCGCACGCTTTACGCCCAGTAATTCCGATTAACGCTTGCACCCTACGTATTACCGCGGCTGCTGGCACGTAGTTAGCCGGTGCTTATTCTTCCGGTACCGTCATCCCCCGACTGTATTAGAGCCAAGGATTTCTTTCCGGACAAAAGTGCTTTACAACCCGAAGGCCTTCTTCACACACGCGGCATTGCTGGATCAGGCTTTCGCCCATTGTCCAAAATTCCCCACTGCTGCCTCCCGTAGGAGTCTGGGCCGTGTCTCAGTCCCAGTGTGGCTGGTCGTCCTCTCAGACCAGCTACTGATCGTCGCCTTGGTAGGCCTTTACCCCACCAACTAGCTAATCAGCCATCGGCCAACCCTATAGCGCGAGGCCCGAAGGTCCCCCGCTTTCATCCATAGATCGTATGCGGTATTAATCCGGCTTTCGCCGGGCTATCCCCCACTACAGGACATGTTCCGATGTATTACTCACCCGTTCGCCACTCGCCACCAGGTGCAAGCACCCGTGCTGCCGTTCGACTTGCATGTGTAAGGCATGCCGCCAGCGTTCAATCTGAGCCAGGATCAAACTCTTCAGTTCAAACCTGTTACTGTTTTCGGTTCCGTTAAGAACCGGTCGCTCACTCAAAGCTGACAGGTATATGAATCTCTTCATAAACCTGACTTACTTTAGTGTGAGACTCTTGATACTTTCGCTTTCTGACCCGAAGATCAGCTCGCTTCCATCAAGCGCCCACACTTATCGGCTGTTAATTTTTAAAGAGCATTTCTGCGAGGAACTTCGCGTTCCTCAGCAGCGCTGCGTTTTCAGCAGCAGAGAAGCGAGATTATGAACCGTCTTTCTTCACTCGTCAACAACTTTTTGAACTGCTTCGTTGTGACGGTGAGGGGTTCAGCTTCGTGTGCACCTGGGTCACTACAACCACCCCAACCGCACCGCTTCCCTTCTTCCTTCCGCGCCGCGTTTCCGGTAGCGCGAAAGAGGCGTGATTCTATGCACCCGCCCCTCGCAATGCAACCCCTTTGTGAAAATATTTTGAAAAAGCCACCTGGGCTATCGCGTACAGCGGCTTCAGGTGTCGTGCTCATCACGCTCTATATATATCGCCGCACGAACGAGGTACCCGCCGGATAAGAGGAAGTCAGCGCCGCTATATCGAACAGCGGTCACGCCGCGATTCGACCACGCGCGGCATTTGACTCACGCCAGCCATCAGGCCGGAGCACAAACAACGACGTGCTCGCCGTCGCGTATCATGCCGCGATCGAACAACGCACTCATACCGACGATGGACAGCACCACTCAATCCGGCGACGCCGATCTTCGCGACGAATATGCAGCCCTGCGCGAGCGCGCCGTCATGCTCGAAGAACAAGTGCCGCCGCTCCTGCAACGCATTTCGGACGTCCTGCCGCGAATCAGCGGCGAGTCGGAGCTCGCGGACGAGCATCGCGAACGGCTCGTCGGCGCGCGCAACGCTGCGATGGTCTCGATCGAAAACTATCAGCAGGCGATCCCGTTCCTGCAGACGGCCGACTCGATCATCGAACAGCTCGACAAGACGCCGGAGCGCGATGAGGACGTCGAGTGGCGCGAATCGCTGCTGCAGCGACTCGACGAACTGATCGACGTAGCGGTCGTGATGATCGACGATGCGCAAACGTATTTCGAGCAGGCAGACGCCTGCGATCTGTCCAACATACCGAAATCGATTCTCGAAGAATGAACGCCGCGGCCGGAAGGCAGACGACTCGCCTGCGCACGTCGCGCTTGCGGCCGCCCGCCACCATTTCCGCCATCAACGGCGATCGCTCGGCGCGGCTCCCGAAAAGGCTCACCTTGGCGCCGTGCGATCAGAGCCTCAACCGCACACCGCCGCGTCGCTACAGCGTATCGAGAACGATCGTCCGGTCGACCACCGGCACGCGGATATAGCCGCCCGCCGCATCCCCATACGCATGCGCGTTTCCATCGATCACGTATTGCGCGGTCAACGCGCAAAGCGTCGCATCGCGTGCGTCGACCGATCGAAGTGCGGTCACGTCGACCCCGAGCTGCATCAATAATTGCCGGCGCTGGTTGCGCTTCTGCTTCGCCGAGGCGATCGCCTTGCCGAGCAACGCGCACGTAATTGCATACGGGTAAGTCTCGAAGCTCATGCGCTCGCCCGCATACCGCGCGTCGGTGAGCAACGGATAGGTATCCGCCAGCGCGCGGTAAACGCGCTCTCCGATGAACATCCAGTCGAAGAAGCCCGACGCGCTCGCTACGGCCTGCTCGCGCGACGGCGTCGGAAAGCATGAAATCCGTTCGCGCGCGAGCGCCTGCTCGGCGGCCCGACGACCGCTTCCCGTCCACCAGATGCTCGGCGCGTCGACGCCGACGGCCACCACGTCATGCTCGATGCACAGCGCGGGCAGCGCCTCGGGTGCGATCCGCGCCGCGTGGTAGACGATCGCCGCGCCGCGCAGTATCACTAGATCGCATTGTTTCTTGTCGCCGCCCACGTCGACGCCCGCCACCGCGGGCAGCGATCGCGCGACGGATAGAAATCGGGCCGCCGGCATGGCCGCGTATCACTCGGCGGGCCGCGCGGCGTACGCGGCATCGAAGATCGCTTCCAGGCCGGGATGCACGCCGCGCATCCGGTCGACGACCGACTTCGCCCAGTCGAAATACGCGCGCTTGCGCTCGAGCGGCCAGTCGGCCGGCGGATGCCGTGCGATGTCGCGCACATTGCAGATCTTGTCGGCAAGCTTCACGAGCTTCGCGCGCCGGCTGATGCTGCCCGCATGCTCGACCTGCAGGCGCTTGCGCTCGTCTTTCGGCAACGACTTGTCGTCGCTGACTTCCATCACGATGTCCGCGACGTCCTTGCCGAACAGTCGCAGCAATTCCTGCTCGGTGGTCTCCGTATCCTCGATCGTGTCGTGCAGCACCGCTGCGACGAGCACGCGCTCGTCGTCGATGCCCGCTTCGTTGGCCAGCACGTCGGCGAGCGCGATCGGGTGATTGATGTACGGCGACGCGCCTTCGTCCTTGCGTCGCTGATTTCGGTGTTTGTCGGCCGCGAACGCGATGGCGGCTACCAGCTTGTTCATGTCGCTCCCTCGTGTAGCCGGCCCGCGACGAGCGGGCCGGCCGTCGGCATTTCGCAACCGCACATACTACCTGTCCGCAACGACCATTCCCACCTATCGGGTAGCGCGCCGCTCGCCATCACGCACCGGCCGCCTCGCGCTGCAACGCCACCACGTTCACCTGCACGCCGAACACGTCGCGCACGAGCGGCAGCAAGTGATCGTGGTGCGTGAGGAACAGCACCTGCGTGCGCGTCGACAGATCGCGCAGCGCCTCGAGCCCGGCCTTCGCACGCGTATCGTCGAAGTTGATGAACAGGTCGTCGGCAACGAACGGCAAGCCGGGCCGGCTGGCAAGCTGCAATTCGAGCGCTGCGATCCGCAGCGCGAGGAACAGCTGGTCGCGCGTGCCTTCGCTCAGGCCCGCGACGTCCACCGACGTGCCCTTCGTGCGCCGCGCATACAGCGCGGGCGGCGACCGTTCGGTGTCGACGGTGAGCCGCGCGAATTCGCCGAGCGTGAGCCCCGCGAATATCTCGCCGGCGCGGCGCAGCATCGGCCCCTGCTTCTGGTCGCGATAGCGATCGATCGCCCACTTCAGCAGACGGCTCGCCGTAGCGGCTTCGAGATACTGCTCGGCTGCCTCGCCCATCGCCGCCAACGCCTCCTGCCGCTTCGCCTCGGCCAGCGCCGCGTTGGCCTGTCCGTCGATCGCGCCGAACGCCTGCTGCGCGACGACCTGTTGCTGGGCGAGCGCGTTCAGGCGCGCGCCGATGTCGCCGAGCGCCTGCTTCACTTCTTCGAGCTGCGCGGGCACGTCGGCGATGTCCTGCTCCTCGACTTCCGCCTCGATCGCCGACTGGGACAACCCATCGCCGTCGCGCACCAGCGCTTGCTTCGCGGCGTCCACGGCCTGTCGAAGCGCGCGCTGCCGATCCGAGCGCTCGGCCAGCGGCAACGCCGCATCGATCGTCGCGACTGCCGCCAGCTGCAGCAGCGGCTGAACGCGTGCCTGCGCACCGGCCACCGCGGCGGCCGCATCGGCCACCTTGTCGTCGGCCTGCGTCACCGCCTCGTCGGCGCGATCGACGGCGCGTGCCGTTTCCCGTGCCGCCGCCAGCCGCACGGTCAACCGGCGCGCGACGTCCAGCCAGTCGTCGCTCGCCAGCCATGACGGCGCGAGCGCGCCCGCGAGCCGGCGCGCACCTGCCTCGAGCGCAGCGAGTTCAGCGCGGATCGCGGCCATCCGGTTGCGCGGCGCGTCGGCCGCAGCGAGTTCGGCCGTTACCGTCGTCGCGAGCCCGAGCGCACCTTCCGCGGCGGCCAGCGTGCCCGCGCTCGCGGAAAGCTGTGCGTCGGCAAGCGCCTCGAGCCATTGCGCGTGCCAGGCGTCATACGCGGTCTCGGCCTGGCCGGCCCGCGAGCGCGCGGTCGCGCAGCCGCGGTCGGCTTCGCGCACGCGGTCCTCGAGGCTCTCCTTCTGCGCGAGCGTCTTTTCGGCCGTCTGCACGTATGTCTCCGCGATCGCGACGAGCGCCGCCAACCCGTCGGCGTCGTTGCCGCGGGATACGGCGCGCAGCGCCGAACGCAACGCGTGCTCGGTCGCGGTGCGCGCATCGCGGATCGTCGCGAGCTCGCGGCGCTGACGGTCGAGCTCCACCTGCGCGGCCAAAACCGAATCGCGCTTCGCGAGCCAGTCGCTCATCGCCGCGAGCGGCATGCCGGGTACGCCGGCCGCCGTCGCGAGTTCCGCCCACGCGCTGCGATGCGCGGCGAGCTCACGTTCGCGCTCGTCCATCGCCGCTTGCCGGCGCGTGAGCACCGCCCGCGCCGACTCGACCTGCTGACGCAGCGATTGCAGCGCGGCCGCCGCTTGCGTGGCGCCGAGCTGGGCGTCGACGAGTTCGTCGGCCAGGCGGATCGCATCGTCGATGGCCGGCGCACCGATGGCCAGGTCGACCGCGCCGTCGCGGACGTCGCCCCATGCGACGTCGCGGCGTGCGCGTGCGGCCAGCACCTCCGCGGTCGTGACGACCTTGTGCGTCTCCGCGAAATGCCGCTCCTGCAGTTCGAGCCGTTCGAGTTCTTCGCGCGCGCCGTCGCGTGCATCGCGCGCGGCTGCCGCCGCACTCGCGCGCTCGCTGGCTTCGTTCAGCAGCACGCCGAGCCGCGCGGCCGACGGCACATCGAGCACCCGCAGCGCATCGACCGGCCGGCGCCACTGGCCGAGCGCATCGAGCGCGTCGGCGAGCGTGCGTTCGGCGGCCGCGATGTCGCGTTCGAGCGCCTGTTCCCGCTGAGCGCTGCCGCGCAAACCCTGCGCATCGGCAAGCGCGGTGCGAAGTGCCTGCGGCACATCGACGGTGGACACGCGCGCCAGTTGTTCCTGCGCGTGCGCGAGTTCGCGCGTGCGCTCGTCGAGCGACTCGCGTGCGCCGCTCAGCGCCTGATGCAGCGCGCCGTGGTCGCGCAACAGGTTCGCGACCGTCTTCAGCGACAGCGCTGTCGGCAACGCCGCGCGCAGCGACGGCTCGTCGGTGGGCCAGCCGAGCTGCGCGGCGGCGGCCGCTGCCGCGGACAGATGCCGCTCGACGTCGGCGCCGAGCAGCAGCAGATCCTGCGCGTGGTTCATGCAGGCGCCGCGCAAGCGGTCGAGCGCTTCGATGTCGCCAGCGAGCGCGAGCGCGTCGGCATCGGGAACGATCGCGTCGCGCGCCTGCCGTTTCGCGAGCAGGTCCGCGCGACGCTCTTCGAGCACCTTCTGCTCGGCAGCCAGATCGCCTTGCGCTTTCAGCAAGTCCGCGTACGCGCTGGGCGGCAGTTCGACGACGGCGCCCAGTTCCGCGAGCGCCGCATCCTTGAAGGTCAATTCCTTCAGGTACGGCGCCAACCGCCGCACGCGTTCGAGCTTCGAGCGCAGCGTTTCGAGACGACGCTGCTCGGCACGCGCCTGGTCGATCTCGTGCTCGATCGCGTCGCGCGCCTCCTTGCGCTCGACCCAGTCGCGCGTGCGCACCTGAACCGCCTTCAGTTCGCCGACCGCATCGTTGTATGAAGTCTCGGCCAGTGCGAACGCACTGCCGCTGCGTCGGGGCGCCCACAGCTCGGCCGCCCGCGCGTCGAGCTCCTCGCGCACGGGCCCGAGCGTGCCGACGCCGGCCGCCGACTCGAACAGCACCTGTCCGAGCTTGTCGGACGCATCGAGAATGCTCCGGCCGCCGTCGACGAGGCGCCCATGGTCGAGCCCGAACATCTGCTCGAAGAATTCGCGCGTCGCGCCATCGAGAATCGCCGCGAGGTAATCGTCGGGCAGTTTGTCGTCGGCAGGCGTGCGCAACGAGCTGCGCCCGCGTGCGCGATGAAACGCGAGCGTGCCTGCGTTGCCCTCCAGCACGCCGCCGATCCGCAGGTCGGGCGTCGCGTGCAGAAAGTCGAGCGGCGTCTGCAATTTCATTCCGAACAGCAATTCCGACACGGCGGTCCGGATCGTCGACTTGCCGGCTTCGTTCGGCCCGACGATCACGTGGAAATCCTGGCCGGCTGCCGGAAAGCGCAATGTTTCGTCGGTGAACTTGCCGTACCGGATCAGATCGAGTTGGTTGATGCGCATCGCTTATTCCCCCGTCGCGAGCCGCGCGAGCAACGCGGGACCGACCTGCTCGACGAGCGCCGTGAGTTCGCCGGCGCGCGCCATCGTCAGCAGCGGCACCTCTTCCTTCACGTCGCTGCGCACCTTGCCGACGAACGGCTTGAGGTCGCGTTCGAGCAGCGCCAGGAAATCCGGATCGTGCGCGGCGTCGGCGAGGATCTGCTTCAGATCCTCGAGCGCTTCGAACTGCTCCCGGTCGCCCTTCTGCTGCTCCGGCGCGGACGTCGCGAGCCGGACCTTCTCCAGCCACAGTCGATCGTTGCCGACGATGCCGATCTGGTTCAGCACCTCGGCGCGCAACTGCGGCGCCCGGCCGAAAAACAGGCCGTGCGCCGGTGTACGGCCGGTGACGGTGACGCGCACCGCACGCGGCACGTGTGCGTCGACGCTCAGCAGCGCGTCCAGCGACTGGCCGATTCTCTTCGACAGATCGGCGACGGTGAGGCACTCGGACGCGTCGACCGATACGGCTTCCCAGCGCAGCACGTCGAGATACAGACGCTCGACCTGCGTGCGGCCCTGTTCGACCGTCACGAGCACCGCGCCGCGGCGGCCCGTCTCGCGGATGTGGCGGCCCTGCAGGTTGCCGGGAAACACGATGGTCGAGGGCTCCGACCATTGCTGAAATTCATGCACATGACCGAGCGCCCAGTAGTCGTAGCCCTTCGCATGCAGCTCGGCGAGCGTGCACGGCGCATAGTTCGCGTGCGCGGCATAGCCTTCGAGCGCCGTGTGCAGCACGCCGATGTTGTAATGGCCGGGCACCGGGTCCGGATAGCCGATCGCGAGATTGTCGACGACAGCCTTGTCCTTGAAGCTCTGCCCGTGCAGCGCCACGTCGAATTCCGGCAGCCGGAAAGTTTCTGGCTTGCGGTGGCCGAACACCGTCACGTTGTCGGGCAACGTCAGTTTCTTCGTCATCTCGCTTTCGGCATCGTGATTGCCGCCGAGCACGAATGCGCGAATGCCTTCCTTGCGCAAGCGCCCCATCTGCTGCCCGAAGAAGATGCCGGTGTTGTGATCCTTCCAGTCGCCGTCGTAGAGGTCGCCCGCGATCACGAGGAAGGCGACTTCCTCTTCGATCGCTCGATCGACGAGTTGCCGCAACGCTTCGCGCGAGGCGTTGCGCAATTGCGCAGCCGGCGCGTCGGGATAGGCGCTCAGGCCGTGCAACGGGCTGTCGAGGTGAATGTCTGCCGCGTGGATGAACTTCACGAAGAATCCTCTGGTTCATGACGATGGGCGATGCCGCGGCGATTGCGCGCTGAACGAAGCTCGCACCGTCGATGGGGCGATGCGCGTCACAACCGCTGCGAGGGCGTCGCCCTGCGGGCGGGATGGTACCCGAAAGCGGGTGCGCGGCATGTGCCGGGCCCGGAACGCCGGCAAGCGCGTGGTGGCTCCGGCTCGACAAACGTGCTGGTCGAA
Organism: Burkholderia sp. MBR-1; assembly: GCF_013822785.1. Classification (NCBI taxonomy): domain Bacteria; kingdom Pseudomonadati; phylum Pseudomonadota; class Betaproteobacteria; order Burkholderiales; family Burkholderiaceae; genus Burkholderia; species Burkholderia sp. MBR-1. Next base: position 1,041,395 of record NZ_CP053611.1, on the reverse strand, counting down.
GCATGGTAGACGCGATGCATCATGGCGTCGTGCGATGTTTCGCTGTCGACTGGCGAAGCTGCCCACACATTTGCGCCGTGCGCGGGGTTCGACGTGCGTCGCGGTGCAGCAAGGTGAAATCGGTGTGGAGGCCCGGAGTCATGCGTCACGATGGTGATCGTTGTACCCGCTTTGCCCGCAGCGGCGAGCTTGCCTCGCTATTTAAGCATGGCGCGCTGGCGATCGGCATCCCGACGCGGACCGCCCGCGGCGAATCAATCGGCCTAAGGTCAGCCGGATCGTTTGCGAAACGACTCGAACGACTAGATTCGCGTGCGAGCGCTGACGGCAGCGCCTATCTCCATAAAATGACGCAGCCCGGTCACATAGGTGACCGGGCTGCTTCCATCGAGTTCGATGGCTCTGCTCAATCGCGGCCCGAATCGAAGCGGGCCGCGTGTTCGCTCAAAGCGTTCTGCTTACAGCGCACCGCCTTGCGCCGACGCCGAGCCCTTCAATCCGACCGATGCGCCGCCCTGTACCGGGTTCGCCGCACCTTCGAGCGCTTCGCCGGCCTTTGCCTTCGCTTCGCCGGCGACGTCGCCGGCCGTCGAGACCGCACCTTGCGCGTGGCTCTTCGCGGAACTTGCGACGCGCTTCACGTGCGACTTGGTCGCATGCGCAGCCGATGTCGCCGCGTCCTTGGCCGAGCCGGCAGCCGAACCGACTGCGTGCGTCGCGCCGTCGACTGCGTTGCCCACGGCCGAGCCCACGCCGCTGACCGTGTTGCCGACGCCGTGCAGCGCCCCGCCGACGAGATTGCTCGCGCCCGCACCCGAGCCCGCCGCGTTCGCGCCGGCACCCGCCTGCACGCCCACGCCGCCGCCGAGCAACGGCGTCTGAACTTGTGCGCCAACGCCAGCGGAGCCCGCGGCGCCCGTCTGAGCCGTTTGTGCGAAGGCAGCCGATGCGATTGCCGTCAGCGCGGCGCCAAGCAGGATCGTACGAATCTTGTTCATGGTCATTCTCCCTAAAGACGTTGTTGCTGCGGGCCGCCTGTCGCGGCTTGTCGCATGCCTCGCCGCGACGTGCGGCAGGTGGAGCTAATGTAGCGATGCCAACGCCGAAAACCGCCGAATTGCAGCGACTGTTACTTCGGTTGCAAATGCTGACGATTGACTCACAGTGTTTGACAATCATGTCGGCGGGCCGCTGATCGGGCGGCCCGCAATCGCGGGCATGGGCGATTACGACGTGATGCCGTTGGCTGATAGCGAACCTCTCCGTTCACGTAGTGATCCGAAACATATGTGTAGCGCCACGGATATGAAGTTGCGCGGCAAGCAGCTGCCGTGAATCCGCTCGACGTCGATCGATACGCGTGAACGCATTGCACGTGCCGACGGCAACATTGCGGCCGGCACCGCATTACGGCTATAAATCAGGCATGGACACGAATCGCTGGACTCACGACCCCGTCGGTGCGTTTCTCGCGTGGCAGCAAACGGCTGCCAGGGGAGCCGACCGTCGTCCGTTTGCGCCGCGATCGATCGTGCAGCACACAGCGATGTTCGAGCGGTTCTTGCGCCATCTCGTCGCGCATCGCGTGTCGCTCGCCACGTTCGGCGCCGATCACGTGGCGGCGTTTTTGAGCGAACTGGAGCGCAGCTGCGCGCCCGGCACGTCGACGCGCGTGCGCTACGCGAAGCTGATCGACAGACTGTGCCGACATCTCGTCGATACCGATGTACGCACGATCCATCCGGCTGGCCGGACGACGCACAACGCAGGATGGCCGGACGGCGAACCCGAACCGTGCTATCTGCCGGCCGAAGCCGACACGGCGCTGCAGCGCTACGTGCAGCCGCGTCCCGGAGATACGCCCACCGCGTGCCGGAACCGCGCGATCGTTGCAGTGCTGCTCGGGACCGGTATCACGTCGGCCGAGATTCGTGCGGCGACGCGCAATGCGCTCGATCTCGACGCACGGCCGCCGTCGATGAGCGTACCGCGCGCGCATGCGAGGCCCGCGCGTACGATCCCGGTCGCGCCGTTTGCGGTTGCGCCGCTCGGCGCGTGGTGCGCGATGTCCGTTGATGCGCCGGCCTCCACGTTGCTCTTTCCTGCTCCGCGACGCGGCGCTGCGATGAACGACATGTTCCTGCTGATGGTCGTGCGCGACGCGCTGAAAGCGATCGGCTTTCACGCAACCGATCTCGGGCCGCGCGTACTGCGCAATACGTATGCGCGTCGCCAGTTGCTCGACGGCCGATCGCATGCCGATGTCAGCGCGCTGCTCGGCCTGAGCAGCGCAAGAACGGTCACGCGAATCGGCCGGACTCTCGCGCCCGACGCAGCGGCGGATCGCGCCGCGCACGAGCGGTGATCGGCGCGACACGCTCGACAGTGCGCAGCGGACGCTAGTCGCGTCGAGTGGTCTGGACCAGATGCAGAATGCGCCTGTCGTACGGCGACTGCATGACTTCCGCGATCCGCACGTCGGATGCGGCCGGATGCAGCGGATTCAGCAGAAAGTTGTGCGCATGCGGGACGACGACGCTCGGCACGCGCAGCAACGCGCTTGGTTGCGTCTGCAACCACTCGGTGCCGGCGCTGCGCGTCCAGTCGACGTTCTCACGCCAGTCGGCAGGCGCGTCCCCTTCGGAAATCTCGGCAACGTCGACCGATTCAGACGCCTCGATGCGGAGAAGCTGGTATCCGCTGGGCAACTGCGCGACGGTGGCGATTTCGAAGTGAACGAGGGTCTCGAGCAGCGCAAGCGCCGGATGCTCGGCGAGGTAGACGACGGGCTGTCCGGCGAAGTGCCAGCGCCCGCCGGCCCGCAATCCGCCGACGCCTTTGAGGTCAGCGTAGTTGCTGATCCGCCAGAGCGTCGTCAAGCGAAGTATCCTTCGTCGATCTGCGTAAGGAGTTCTTCGACGAGCCGCGCACCGTGCTCGGTGCTCGACATGTCGAGCGACGTGCGGCCGCCGAAGCGCTGAAGCCCGTTGCGCAGCCATGCCATCGCCTTGTCCGCATCGCCGAACGTGGCCGTCGCCTGCGCAACGATCCGCGCGAGCCGGATCGCCTTGTCCGATTCCTCGGGTGACAGGCGCTCGTGCGCCTGGCGACGATGACTCAATGTGCGACGCGGGATGATGAACGCGAGTTCGTCGGATTTCAAACCACGCTCCGAGAGTCGATCAATCACCGCGACATCGACACGTGCGTTCGCCAGATCGGCGAGATCGGCTCCGGAGCGGACGCGAATCGCGAGCAACTGCTCCAGGATCGTAAATTCGGCCTGGCGCGGATGGGCAATGCCCGACGGATGGAACGCGATTGTGCTCATGGGTGTGCTCCGGCAATTTGCCCAAATATTATAGGCGTTTTGCCGAAGGCTTGGAGCGGATGTTACCGGGAGGAAGGGTTGTGCCGTTCGTTGACTACTGGCGCTGTCGCTGTATTTATGGCCGGGACCGGCCGGGAAGTGGCGGCTGGTTCGTTCAGTATATAAAGTCGAGCGAAACGTCATACGGTTGTCACGTGACAAATTTTCCGATGGTGTACCGTCGGTGCACGCCGGGCTGGCACGTCCGCAGGTTGGGGCGCAACGAAGGTTCGCCGGTCATTCGCTGTCGAAATCCGGCCGTCGGTTGGGTCTTTACTGCGACCACGTCGTCGGATTCGTTCACGCAACCACGTTGAAGGGCCGGCGATCTTCACTTTGGCAACACAGATTCGCACAGGACAGATGGCGAATTCCCCATAAGCGTCCAGAAGATGCCTCCGCTCGAAGACAGCGTGGTCGCATGCTCGCGCAGCATTGATATATACGGGTTCGCCGCGACTACGCGCCTGAAGCGGACTTGATCGAGCCTTCACGTGAATGATCTGCTGGGCGCGATGGTGCATCTGAAAGTTCTGGCAGATCCATGAAGGTGCAACGGTGGACATGAGCCGCAAGGTAACGACTACCTAGTTTCGCTCTACAGTTAGCGTTCCTATTCGAATAAGAGATCTCCGGCGTCCGTCCGATGCCGCATCGCCATCAATTTAGTACAACGGCCCCGCCCCCACCAAACGGCATCTCCCGCCGACCGTTTACTCAGTTGCAACAATTATTCGCCGGAACGCGTATTTCCGACCAGTATCTCGCTCGCTACGATGCAATCCACCGCTTGACGCAACCAGCGAAGCGCGAAATCTACGAGAACCGGAGGTCACCATGAAGTCCTTTATCTACGCAATTGCCGCTGCTACCGCGCTGTCCGCATCCGCTGCCGCGCTCGCACAGTCGAATTCGTCCGGCCAGTTGACGCGCGAGCAAGTCCGCGCTGAACTGATCCAACTCGAACAGGCCGGATACAAGCCCGAACTTTCAGACGCCCACTACCCGAACGCGCTGCAAGCTGCCCAAGCCCGTATGACGAACAACGACACAACGGGTTACGGTGCTCAGGCCGGTGCCGGTGTACGTGCCGGCCGGGTCGTTGCGATCAAGCAGGACGCTCGCGAGTCGATCTACTTCGGTCAATAAGCGCGACGCGCCGAGCCTGCGCGCCACCCCGCCGCCGTTCATCGAGGCGGGTATTGCATTCCCGCGGCTCCTATTTGCATGCAACGCGACGCACGGACCGGCAGTCGTCGCGTCACGCAGCGTGCCTCCTTTTGCGCATAGAATGGCCGCGTGGTCGGCGCCGGCCGAAGCGAATGCAACCGAACCGCGAGTCTCCGGACACTCTGCACTCGCTGGCCGCCCGATGCCGCATTCATCGCATTTCTCGCAAAGGAGCGGTTTCATGTCTCAAACATCCGGTTCCATGATCACGTTTCGCCGTCCGGACGGCCAGGAACTGCAAGGCTACTTGGCCACCCCGGAAAAGACCGAAGGCGCGCCCGCGGTCGTCGTCATTCAGGAGTGGTGGGGCTTGAATGACCAGATCCGCGGTGTAGCCGATCGCCTCGCCCGCTGCGGCTACGTCGCGCTGGTGCCCGATCTGTACCGCGGCAAGTCGACCGTCGAGGAGGAAGAAGCGCACCACTTGATGACGGGGCTCGACTTCGGCGATGCAGCTTCGCAGGACATTCCGGGTGCGGTGCAATACCTGAAGACGCGCGCGTCGCGTGTGGCGGTCACCGGTTTCTGCATGGGCGGTGCGCTGACGTTGCTGTCGCTGCAGTTTGCCGATGCTGATGCCGGCGTCACGTGGTACGGCTTCCCGCCGCTCGACTACCTCGATGCGTCGAAGATCAAGGTGCCGTTGATGGGCCATTGGGGGACGCAGGACGACTTCTTCAAGATCGACCAGGTCGACGCGCTGGAGAAGAAGCTGACGGACGCGAACGTCGGCATCGAATTCCACCGCTATCTCGCGCACCATGCGTTTGCAAACGAGACGGCGGTCGGTCCGGGCCGCATCGGCGGTACGCAATTCGATCCGGTGTGGTCGCAGATCGCATGGGATCGGACGCTGACGTTCTTCGGACGCACGCTCTGGAGCAAGTGATCCGCTGACCGGCGTTGCTGCTGCTGCGCTTGAAAACGAAACGCCACGGATCAACTCCGTGGCGTTGTCCGTTTACAGGAGTGCATGCGGGACCGCGGGCGCGCCGTCCCGCATTACCCACCACCGCCTCATCGGCACGCTGGCCGAAATCGTTGACGCTCGACGCTACGCGTCAATGCCGGCAGAGCGTCTTATACGATGGCTGCTCTAATGGCGGGCATCAACTTCGCAGAACACATCGCGAACGACGCCATTTCCTGACCGTTGCAACTGTCGCGCACCAAGCACGCCACGTCAGCGCCGAATATCGCTCAGGACACGCAGGTCCCGCGCAGCGCCGCTTCATCGGCTGCCAGCATTTCGGGAACGCATTCCCGCAGGAACTCGACGAACGTCCGGATCTTCGCATCGAGATACTGGCGCGATGCATAGAGCGTGTAGACGGTCAGCTTCTGCAGCCGATACTCGGGCAGCACGCGCACCAGCGCACCGCTCGCCAGTGCGGGCACTGCGGTCGACATCGGCAACGAGCCGATCCCGAGGCCTGCACGCAGTGCGGCGCCGAGCGCCTCGGCGATATTGACCTGGAAATCGGACGTCGGCAGCTCGAATGTTTCGCGTCCGTCGGGGCCGTCGAGATGCCAGCGATCGCGCGGAAATATCGGCGTGACGATCTGCAGGCAAGCATGCGATTCGAGATCGCGTACCGTGCGCGGCGTACCGTGCTCCTTCAGATACGCCGGCGCCGCGCACAGCACGCTGTGCACATCGCCGAGCCGCTGCGAGATCAGGCCCGAATCGGGCAGTTCCGTCGTGCTCAATTGCAGCGATACGTCGTAGCCTTCGTCGATGATATCGGGCACATGCTGCGACAGCGTGAGTTCCACCGCCACCGACGGATAGCGCTGCCGGTAGCGCACCACCGCCGGCACCAGGTACGCCTGACCGAAACTCGTCGTCGCGTGCACATGCAGGCGGCCGGAGGGTTTCACCTGGGCGTCTGCCGCCTCGGCCTCCGCTTCGTCGATATAGCCGAGAATGCGCTGGCAGCGATCGAGGTAACGCTGCCCCGCATCGGTCAACGCGATGCGGCGCGTGCTGCGGTTGAGCAGGCGCGTGCGCAGATGAGTTTCGAGTTGTGCGACCGAGCGCGACGCGTATGCAGTCGTGATGTCGAGCCGCTGGGCCGCGCTCGTAAAGCTGCCCTCCTCCGCCACCCGGACGAAAATGCGCATCATCTGTAACGTGTCCATCGGCCTGTCTCCGGGATTGAAATCGCGTCGCAGCAGCGCCCTCTCCGGCACGGCACGGGCTGGCGCGAATCGTGCGGAACAGTACCGCAGCAGTGCAGACGTGTCCAGCTTGCAGCAGGCACGCGCGGGGAACGCGGTTCGCGCGCGGCCACCGACGTCGACGACCAACCGTGAGCCGGCTCCGCAGCAGGTGGGCGCGCGGCGCGGCCATCACTTCACGCACGCCATGCAGCGTCGCACTCAGGCGCGTTCGAAGTCGAACGGATTGCTCAGCACGATCGTGTCGTCGCGCTCGGCGCCGGTCGTGATCATCGACACCGGCGCGCCCGCGACCTCCTCGACCCGCTCGATGAAAGCCTGCGCGGCATGCGGTAATGCCGTACGCTCACGTACGCCTTTCACCGTGCCGTCCCAGCCGGCGAATTCCTCGTAGATCGGCCGGACTCGCAACTGCGCATCGAGGCTCGTGGGCAGGTGAGCGATGCGGGCGCCGTCGACTTCGTAGCCGACGCACAGCGCGATCGACTCGAAGCCGTCGAGCACATCGAGCTTCGTGAGCGCGAGCGAATCGATGCCGGATACGCAAACGGCCTGACGCAACTGCGCTGCGTCGAGCCATCCGCAACGACGTGGCCGGCCCGTGTTGACACCAAATTCCCGACCGCGGGCACGCAATCGCTCGCCGGTCGCGTCGCCGAGTTCGGTGAGGAACGGGCCGCCGCCGACCCGTGTCGCATAGGCCTTCGTCACGCCTAGCACGTGGCCGAGCTTCGACGCACCGAGGCCGGTGCCGGCCGCAGCCGCCGACGCAATCGTGCCGGACGAGGTCACGAACGGATAGGTTCCCCAGTCGATGTCGAGCATCACGGCCTGCGAACCTTCGAACAGGATGCGTTCGCCGCGCGCGTGAGCGTCGTTCAGTTCGGCCCATACGGGTCGCACGAACGGCAGGATCTTCGGCGCGAGCTCGACCAGCGTCGCCAGCATCGCGTCGCGCGAGCGTGGCGCGAGCCCGAGGCCGCGAAACCACGCGTTGTGGTGGTCGACCAGTACGTCGAGTTTGTCGGCAAGCCGGTCCGGTTCCGCGAGATCGGCGACGCGCAGCGCGCGGCGGCCGACCTTGTCCTCGTAGGCCGGCCCGATTCCCCGCAGCGTCGTGCCGATCGGCTCGCGTCGCAGGCGCTCCTGCGCCTCGTCGATTGCGCGGTGAATCGGCAGGACGAGTGTCGCGTTCTCCGCGATCGACAGATTGTCGGGCGTCACCGACACGCCGAGTTCGGCCATCCGCGCGATCTCGGCCAGCAGCGCCTCCGGATCGAGCGCCACGCCGTTACCGATCACGCCGCGCTTGCCGCGTACGATGCCGCTCGGCAGCAGTGCAAGCTTGTACGTTTTCCCGCCGACGACCAGCGTGTGCCCCGCGTTGTGGCCGCCGTTATAGCGTGCGACGAGATCCGCCTGCGCCGCGAGCCAGTCCACGACGCGGCCCTTGCCTTCGTCGCCCCATTGCGCGCCCACCACCACCACGTTCGGCATGGCCGATCCTCCATGTGATAAATCCAGACATATACGCCGGCCACCGGCCGCTTGAACGCAATAGTGGCGCAGTCCCGCTTGCGCGATCAAACGATTAAAACTGATAATTCGCGTGAGGAAATCTCACAGATCTGGATAAATGGCCCGGCGACTCCCACCGTTGAATTCATTGCGCGCATTCGAAGCCGCGGCGCGACTCGGCAGTTTCACGTCGGCCGCCGACGAACTGTGCGTGACGCACGGTGCAATCAGCCGCCATGTGCAGCAACTGGAGGCATGGCTCGGCCGGCCTCTATTCGTCCGGCACAATCGGCGCGTCGAGCTCACGGATGCGGGGCGCGCGTATCTCGCTGAAGTGGGCGCCGCGTTGGACCGGATCGCGCTCGCGACTGCGCAGCAATTCGGCGCGGGGCAGCAGCGCGTACTACGCGTCAACGCGCCGGCGACGTTCTCGCTGCGTTGGCTCGTGCCGAAGCTGTCGTCGTTCCAGGTTGCTCATCCAACCATCGAGGTGCGCCTGTCTACATCGAACGAGCCGATCGAGAAGTTGCGGGACAAGGTCGATCTGATCGTCCGAGGCGGCCCGCAGACGATCGACGGTTACGTCGCCGAGGAATTCCTGTCCGAAGTCCGGCTGCCGGTGTGCGCGCCGAAACTGCTCGACAGCCGGCAACTGCGCACACCGGCGGACCTTGCTGGCTTCACGCTGCTGCATGCGGCAACCTATCCCGGCATGTGGCCCGAGTGGCTCGCGGCGGCGGGCCATGCAGATCTGGTTCCGCGGCACTCGCTCACGCTCGAGCACTTCTATCTGACGCTGCAAGGTGCGCTCGACGGCCTCGGCGTCGCGATGGGGCCGATCGCGCTCGTCGCCGACGACATCGCCGAAGGGCGTTTGGTGCAGCCATTCAGCGAGCCGGCGCTGCCGGCGTGGCGCTACTTCACTTACGTGCCGACCGCGCGTGCGAAGGATGAATCCGTGCGCGCATTCACGGGTTGGTTGAAATCGGTGGGAAACGTGGTGCGCGCGGAAACGCGCAGCTGATCATGTCAGATGCACTGACTAAGTGAACCGTCTGGGAATAGGCGAATGGCGGTGTTGGCCGAAACGTACCCTGACGATCATTGCACCTCAATCACCAAGGACAACGAATCAATTCAGCTGTAGACGAACTCATATGATGACTGGATGACGCGCATTCATTTGTGCATGCGCGAGCGACAAACCCCGGTTCGAGCAGGGCTTGTCGCCAGATAACGCTTATTGGCTTGCGCCAGCCGCCTCGGCTGCTTTCTTCTGCGCGTTCTGCAGGTTCTGCGGATAGTTCGGATCGTTGGCTGCCGGCTTGTAACCAGCGGCTTCGAGCTTCTTCAGCTCAGCTGTGTTTTTCGCGCGTGCCGCCTTGCGTTCGGCCTTGCGTTTTGCGCGGGCAGCCTTGCGCGCCTCGTGCTTCGCGGCCTTGGCATCCGACGCGGTGGATGCGGCCGGTGCGCTGGCATCGGTCTGCGCGAATACCGGCGCGGTCGAGCCGAGGAGGAAAGCAGCCGCCGAAGCAGCCAGTGCGAGCTTTTTGATCTGGATTCGCATCACTGAACTCTCTTTTGTGATTGGTCACGGAGTGAAGTACATCGAGATACCGCCCCTGCCCCTGGTCGTCTTCATATTTCGAACAGGGCCCGAACATCATAACCGGGTTGCGGAAAAGGTGGCGCTATCGTCGCGACATTCGTCGGGATGTCGAGGAGACGCCACAATCGTGGTTGCCGTCAGCGTGTGTCGGCGATCTTAGGCTTCGACGTCGCGACGAGCGTGTGGCCGGCCCGATGCGTTTCCGCCATACGATGCGCTTCAAGTTCCGATGCTCCGTTTTGGTGCTTCGCTCACCGCCACCTCGGGAATAGCGTCACGCGCGTAGCGCGATGTGGGGGCCGGTCAAGTGTGGGTTTGTCATCGACGTCGATGGCTGTGCGGGCGGACTCTCCGCCGCGCCGTTATTCGGTGTCGTTCCGTTTTATATCCATTCATTTGCCCCATAAACGACCACGGTGTGTCCGGGATAGGTACGCGGCGCTGCGTCTGACACTCCCATACGCGGTGGACGATTGGTCACCCAACGCCAGGGTATCCGGTGACCTGTCTGCGCGCTTCGTCGGGATGCATCAGGTGTTGGGGCCGCTATGGCGTCGAGGTCGACGGCACAGTTTGAAGGTTCGATCGGCATCTCGCCCGCATGTCCTGGCTGTGGTCGCGCTTTTAATAGCCGCGACTCAGTGCTGGGTCAGCGCAACCTGGCGCGTTGTTCACGCCACTATGGCCTGGGGGATCCCACAGATGCCGCCTTCCACGATTCCACCGCCGTTCAGCAGTGGTATCGAAAAAGGTGCACGGTCGACGAGCCCAGGTCGAGCTCTGCAGCAACGCGCGGGCGCTCTCGCTGGTGCCGTTGATCGCCGCCATGTGGTGCGCCGAACCTCACTGTGCCGGCTAGTCGAAAGGTAGAAAGTTGTGAGGCTGCGTGAGGCAAGCATCACAGGAGGCGCTTCCATAGTGGGCAGGTAGGGGCGCCGAAAACGCGGGACAGCGCGGCTATGACTCCGGGCGACTTTTTCAGGAAAGGGGCACGTCTGACGCACAACACACTACGCAAGTCTCGATTCGGGCGATTTTCCTCCACCGCCGCGTCAAAAGTGATGCGCGCCGCAGGAAGGCTCAGCTGCTCGGCACGCCCAATACTCGGCAAAGCGCTCGGCATCGTCAGCCCTTATACGATCCCATAGGGGGGAACCTTTGGCCGTGAAGCCGCTATTCCATCCCATAAGTTGCTACGTTTCCATCGCTGTGAGTGTGTACTCACCCCTTTGGAAACCCGTGTCAGGCGTGGCCTCGCAGTAGAACGAGGCGGCAAACGGTCATTGCCGAGGGCAACGCGAGAACATTTCGTGCGGTTCCTTGCCCGAGAGCGCCTATTGGTAGCGGTTTATGGGGGTTGGTTTTTCTCACAGGCACGCGTGTGTTTACATCTTTGGTAAACGACGTTTACTTCTTTAACTACTTTTAGCCGGCTCACAGCCTTATTGCACAAGGGTTTGAGGGGGGTTCGGTACCCATTTATGGGAGCACAGGCGGAAGTGTATGGGGTGTCAGGTCTGTGGATTTGGGGAATCGGGTACCGTGCTGTGGGAAGTTAGGGTTGTGGATATGGGGCACGCGTAGCCTGTTATGGGATTTCTACGCAGAAGTACCTCAGGTAGCAGTCTATGGGGACACTCTTTGGTTGCCGGCTATGGGAGCTAGTTGCTCGGACCGCTGCGACGGGAGAGCAAGGTCGTTTTCTCTAAGGTAGCCATTTATAGGGCGACGTTAAGGTAGCCGGTTATGGGGCGTACTACTGGTGTCACCGACGATTTCCCTGGAATCTTAAACAAGGCTGTGCCCGCCCACCGGCTCGATAGCCACCATGGGTAACCTCCTATGGGGGCATTCGAAGGTAGCCGTTTATGGGTCGATCTTCGCACAGAATTTACGCTGCCTTCGAAAAGCACGACGGTGGCCGGTCTTGATAGGTAGCCTTCCATGGGGTTCGGCAAAGGTAGCGTTTTATGGGAGGTAACGGACCAGTGCTGCAAGGCACCACGATTTGGGTCCGCGGGTAGCTTTCTGCATGCCTGTTTCCCATGAACGGTTACCTTTGAGCTGGGCAAGACCCGTGCCGGATTCGATTGATCTGGCGCATAGGTAGCTGGTTTTGGGACGCATTGTGGCGAAAAGGTATATGGATATGGGGCAGATTTAGCGTGGCAAAACAGATTGATTATCTTTATAAAACAATGCGTTGTAAGAGTTACTGAAAGTATTGCTAGAGGATCGCCAGTTGCTGGATTACGCGAAAAGGTATAAAGTCCGCCATCAATAAGGTCACCTTCTCCGGACATCACGATGCCGCGCAAGCCCGCAATCAAAGGCTCCGACAAGCAGGTCTCTCTGTTCCAGACGCCCGAGCCGCCCGATCTGCTGCGCAAGGCGGTTCAGGCTATTCACATCGCGCCGAAGTCCGGAAAGATCGGTCTGCAGCAGCGCAAGATGTTCAGTTCGCTGATCAAGAATGCGCTGCGTCAGGAAGCGTTCGAACCGGGGCGCACGAGCTTTTCGATCTCGATTGCGGCGCTTTCGCACGAGAGCGGGCTGAACAGCAACAACACCAAGTACGTGAAGGACACGGTCAACTCGTTGATCAGTACCGTCGTCAACTGGGACTACCTTGCCGCAGATCGGTCGACCGTGTGGAAGGCGTCGGGCCTGCTCGCCGGCGCCGAGCTCGAGCAGTCGGTGCTCAAGTACAGCTTCTCGGACCAGATCCGTAGCGAACTGCTCAATCCTGAAATTTACGCGCTCATCGATATGCGGATTGCGCGTGAGTTTCGGCGCTCGCACTCGCTCGCGCTGTGGGAGAACACCGTGCGCTACGAGGGCATCGGCATCACGGCGAAGATTCCGTTGCCCAAGTTCCGCGATCTGATCCTCGGCCAGGACAAGGCATCGCAGTCGTACAAGGAATACAAGCTCTTCAAGAGCAAGGTCCTCGTGCCCTGCATTCAGGAGGTGAACGAAGTTTCCGACCATACGCTCGAGCTGATCGAACACAAGTCGGGCCGCAGCGTGGAGGCCGTTCAGTTCAAGGTGACGCGCAAGCAGAGCGCGGATACGGTCGAAGAAGGTGACGTCAAGAACGAAGCGCTCGTCGACGAAGTGGCCAAGTTCGGCATCCCGCGTTCCGAGGCGCGTCGTCTGATCACGCAATATGGAGTGCAGCGCATCAAGGCGGCGATTGCGTACACGCTCAATCGGACAACGAAAAAGAACGCGGCACCGGTCGACAACGTCGGCGCGTATTTCCGCAAGGCGCTTACGCACGGCTATACGTTGTCCGATGGACAAGGCACGGAAGCCGCCGCGCCGGCCAAGGAGTCCGCGCAGAGCAAGCAGGAGCAGATCCGCGACAAATACCTGGCCGCGAAGGTCGACGAAGCGGGCGCGTATTTCCGCGAACTGGAGATCGACGATCAGACCAAGCTGATCGAGCGTTACAACGAGACGGTGGCAGGCTCGAAGGATCTCACGCTGTCGCCGAAGAAGAAGGCAAGCAAGCTCGCACAAACGAGCTTCTTCCGATGGCTGGCGCTCGACACCTGGGGCGAACCGACGTCGGACGATCTGCTCGAATTTCTGCTGAAGAGCAGCCTCGCGACGAATTGAGAGCGGCCTCGCAGCTTGTCAGGCGACGCGTGCCGGGCTTCGGCCGGCGACGCGTCGCGATGCAGATGCGTGGTCGTGGTTCTTAGTGCTTACTTCTGAGCCGCGACGGCCAATTCGGCCACGTATGCGTCGATCACGGCTTTGAGCTGATCGGCCAGGGCTTCCTGGTGCGACGTATCGACTCCTTTCAGCTGCAGATCGAGTCGTCCGTCCGGGTAGGTCTTCAACTGGCCGACCGCGCGCGACTCGAGCGCGAAATCGTGACGAACGCTGTAGCGCGTGCGTCCCGTCTTCTTGTTGCCGTCGCCTTGCGTACGCAGGAAGTTCTCCAGATCGCGCACCGACTTTTTGCGCTCCATGACGGCGGTGAGCAGACGGTCGGCAGCCGCTTCGCCAACCCGTTCGAAAATCAGTTTCAGGAAATATGCCGCTTGCAGGCCGACCACGTCGTTGGCGCTGGCCATCCGCTCGAGGAGGGTGTTGGGCAGTGCGTTCAGCGATAGTGTCTTGCTGATCGACGCTTTGTCCTTGCCGATCTTTTCCGCGAGTGTGTTCTGGTCGGGAAAGACCTTTTCGTCGAGCAGGCGCTTCCACGCGACCGCATCGTCAAAGATCGTCTGGCGTTCGTGGTCGTGGTTCGCGCGGTACGCGATCGTGTAGAGCTGCTCGGGCGTGTGATCGGTACGGAACGTCGCGTTGATCGTCTCGTCGCCGTTGATGCTCGTCGCACGCAGGCGGCGTTGACCATCGATCACGACGAGCTTGCCCGGGAATTCCGGAAGGCGCGTCACCTTGATCGGCTCGATCTGCCCTTCCCGCTTCAGCGTCAACGCCAGTTCGTGCAGGCTCGATTCAGAGTAGAACACGCGTGGGTTGAACGGATTCGGGATGCAGTCCTTGACCGCGACTTTTTGCGGTGCGCCGAGGTCGGGTGTATCGGTTGGCGTCGTCACGGTCGGCGCGATTGCGATCGCGGCTTCGACGGCGGTATTCGACGCCGCCGAGGGCTCGGGCAAGCGCGTTTCCAGTGCGGCGTTTTCTTGCGCGAGGCCGCGCAGCAGACCGGCCGCGAGATGCAGATTGCCCGTCGGCTTCTTTTCCTTCGAAGTGTCCTTAGCCATGAGCCGCTCCGGTGGCGCGCGTCGACGCGATGTATTGGGCCATTTCTGTAACGAGTTTTTCGATCTCCGCGCGGGCCTCCTTCAGCCCTTTCAGATATCGGTTGTGATGGTGAATCGTCGTGCCGAGAGCAAACGTCTGCCGGTAGACCTCGCGCTGCGCGATCTGACTATCGAGCAGATGCTCCCCTATTTCTTCTGCCTTTAGAATTTTTAAAATCTCTTCTCTCATTTTAGTTTTTCCATTGACGCTATTTAACATCAACGCAGAAGAAAGATTTGGGTTTCTAACGGCTCGCATCGACTCGATCATGCGAATCATGGCGACGGTACTGTAAAGGTCGGCGGGCGACGGCGACAGCGGCACCAGGCAGAAGTCGGCGACTTCAAGCACTGATGCGATTCGTGGATCTTCGAGGTTACCCGGACAATCGACGACGATTACGTCGAAATTCGCATCTTGTTTTTTGATCTCGCCACCGATTCCTCGGCCGGCCGGGGC
This sequence comes from Burkholderia sp. MBR-1, assembly GCF_013822785.1. NCBI lineage: Bacteria > Pseudomonadati > Pseudomonadota > Betaproteobacteria > Burkholderiales > Burkholderiaceae > Burkholderia > Burkholderia sp. MBR-1. Next base: position 1,026,243 of record NZ_CP053611.1, on the reverse strand, counting down.
GAGGGACAGGACCGTCATCGGAAGCGTATTTTCCCCGCTCGTGACCCATCGCACTGAAGTGCCTTGGGGATCGGCATCGATCAAGGCGACTTTGTTGCCGCCTGCTTCGAAGGCGGCCGCGATGTTGACCGAGATGGTCGTCTTTCCGGTCCCACCTTTTTGGTTGCTGACGGCGATCTTGAAAGCCATTAAATCTCTCCAAGGAGTTTTGCGTAATATATGCAAATATTTTTGGAAAGTCCAGAGAGACGAGTTATTTCGAGACGAGAACCATGGCTTGAGTTTGTCACGTGACAAGTTGGCCAGATAGCTACCGTAGCTGGCCTTCGAGCGGCACGAACGGAATGACTTTAAATCCGGCGGTGATTGCCGAAGTGACGAGTTGCTCTTCTATGCACTCATTGAGCCGGGTTGCCCGTATTTCCTGTTGGGTTGCGCGAACGCTCAACTGCCGTGGACGCCTGCGCACCGATCCCTTAATGAAGGTTTTCATTGACAACGGTGTGGGCGACCAGCAATCGTGGATTCTTTGCGTATAGCGCATTGGCACCTTGCTTTTGATGCGGTTCTAAACCTTGCTGCCGGCCACGGGCCACGCTCAAATGCGGCCCAATGCGGAAGGCGGGTTGTCACGTGACAACGATTTGCGCCCAAGCGGCGGCTGGCGTTAATACTGCAGGATCCGAAGTGCAGCGCGTTACGGCGCGCGCCGGATTTCGATTGCTCTGGGGATAAGACCGAGGGTCCGACTGGGTTGTCACGTAACAACCGCTCGTCGGTTCGTCATATGCGAGCGGGGCTCGGAGAAACATCGGCCGCGGGTGACGCTCGGCGACGGGCCAACGACCTACAGCCCTGCATGCCATGACGGCCCGGCGATGATATGACCCCAATATCGCGTCGTACATGCTCATCCGAAGCTGTCGGATGTCGGGTTTTGTGCGGTCTCGCGTACTGAGCGCCAGCCAGGTGTGGAGTGGGGCAGATAGCGCCCCTCATCGCGTCACATTAACGGGAGATTCTCGGCGACGATGTGACAACTAGACGTGCCGGCCCACTGGCCGTGAAACATTTCTCCAAAAAGCGGGCGCAAGCGGAAACCCTTATCCTGCAATGGTTTGCCCAGCATTTTTCATGTTGTTTCACGGGAAGATCCGCCATTGCCGGCTCGAATTAGGGGGCACATGCGCGACCGGGTCTGAAATTCTCCAGGGCACCCTCAATACGACTACATTCATTGTATTTGAAACGTATTATGTAGTTTGCGATACATTCGAGCGGGCGGTGGAGCGGTTTCCGCAGGGGCGCAATGTGCAGTTGTCACGTGACAACACAGTGCGGGCGCGCAACTGTTAGTCCGACCGATGACGGCGGGGACCCTAGAGTTCGTGGTTGAAAAGGCGCCAACCTCCGATCGGCGAGAGGCGGGTGCTGCCGAATCCGAATCAGTGTTCCCGACACTAAAGCCCGCGACGACACGATTCCCAGCAGGGTGATCGACAATCGCGTCGCTGAGCAACCGCAGACTCCCCGAAGCCAATTGGTTGTTTTTTCGCATGGGGCTTCAGGAGCGAGATGCGCTAGCGCCACGGGGCGCAGACAAATCGACGCATAGCCGCCCCGACTCCGTGCGTCTACTTCGCCGATCGCGCTGCGCACAATGGCCATCGCCACACCTTCTTGGAAGGCGCCGCCAATGCCTGCTTAACTGTTCGCCACCACCGTTCGCCGCGATGCGGCTCGTTGAGATCCACCCGCTCGCCCATCCTTGGAGTCGACAATTGAATGCCGTGGGCGACCGACAACGCGGTGACACGTTCGAACGGTTCGTGCCAGCAATGCATCGCGAGATCGAATGTGCCGTTATGAATTGGGATCAGCGTACGACCTCGCAGATCAATATGGGCCTGGATTGTCTCCTCCGGCTGCATATGCACGTATGGCCATTGCGGGTCGTACGCTCCGGTCTCGACGAATGTCACATCGAACGGTCCGAGGCGCTCGCCGATCATTCGGAAGCCGTCGAAGTACCCGGTGTCGCCACTAAAGAACATGCGCAGTTCGTCGTCAACGATGACCCACGACGCCCACAGCGTGCTATTGCCGTCAAACAGGCTGCGCCCCGAAAAATGCTGGGCGGGCGTCGCGGTGAGCGTCAGGCCGGCGACGTCAACGCTTTGCCACCAGTCGAGCTGGCGCACCTTCCCGGCGTCGATGCCCCATTCGATCAGGCGGTCGCCGACACCGAGCGTCGTAACGAAGACACTCGTGGTGTCCGCCAGCGCGCACACCGCATCGCGATCGAGGTGATCATAGTGATCGTGGGAAAGGATCACGCCGCGCAACGGCGGTAGATCGCCGAGTTCAATCGGCGGCGCATGGAAGCGTTTCGGGCCCACGCGCCGAAACGGCGATGCTCGCTCGGCGAATACCGGATCCGTCAACCAGAATTCGCCGCGCAACTTGAATAGCAACGTCGAATGCCCGAGCCGATACAGGCTCCGATCCGGAGCTGCGTCGAGTTGCTCGCGAGTAAGCGGATCGATTGGTAAAACGCCCGTCGGCACCGTGTTGCGCGGTTTGTTGAACAGCATGTTCCAGGCGATGCGAAGCGTCTTGCCAAAACTCTCCGCGGGCCTTGCTGTCGTGTTGCGGAAGCGCTCGCCATTGTGTTGTGGCGAGCCGCCGGACAAATCGCGGCCACGCCTCGCGGCTGCGATACCGAGGACCCGATGAAGAAAAACGAGCGGGGACGCCATATTTGATTTCCCGTCAATAAAAGTACACCGAGCAGTGTAGACCTGTTGGGCGAAAAGTAAACTCAACGGTATAGAATTTCTTTCATGAATACGAACACACCCTCTGAGCGCCTGACCGAAAGAAAGCGAGCGGCCATCCTTGATGCCGCGATCAAGGAATTTCTCGCGGCAGGCTACGACGCGACCAGCATGGATCGCATCGCCGCGCGCGCAAATGTGTCGAAGCGCACGGTGTACAACCATTTCCCCGGCAAGGAGGCGTTGTTCGCCGCGATCCTGCATCGCTTATGGGATGCGACGTGCACCGTCGGCGTGTCCGCTTATCGCGCAGACGTGCCGCTGCGGGAGCAGTTGCTCGTATTGCTTGACCGCAAACTGCGGCTGCTGAGCGACGAAGCGTTTCTCGCACTGGCACGCGTTGCGATCGGCGCCGTCATTCACTCGCCGGAACGTTCACGCGACATGGTGGAGCGCATTGGCGAACGCGAGGAGGATTTGACCGTCTGGATTCGCGCGGCCGCGGCGGCCGGTCGCCTGTCCGCTCCCGATCCGGAATTTGCTGCCCACCAACTGCATGGCATCGTGAAGGCGTTCGCGTTCTGGCCGCAAGTGACGCTTGGTCAGCCGCCGCTCGAAGTTGCGCAGCAGGAAAAGGTCGCGCAAGCGGCCGCGGACATGTTTCTCACGTACTACGGCCGTCCGGCCGACGCGGATTCGTCGGCGCCGGCGCGGGGCTAATCCGGTATCCAATGCAGCAGTCACGCGCCGCAATTGGACAACGCGCAGATGCGGGCCCACGCGCACTCCGCTACCCGCCATCAGCGCGGCTGAATCTGACGCGACCGAATAGAGAGAGCGAATACAGATGAAGACGCTGTTGATCGTCTATCACACGATGACCGGAGGCACACGGCAAATGGTCGAAGCGGCCGCCGCCGCGGCGCGCGAGCAGCCGGGCGTCGACGTTCGGTTGCAGCGTGCCGAGGAGACGCACGCAGACGACGTGCTCGCCGCCGACGCATATCTGTTCGCGACGCCGGAAAATCTCGCGGCGATGTCCGGGATGATGAAAGACTTCTTCGACCGCTGTTACTACGCGGCGGTCGATCGCGTGAACGGTCGTCCGTATGCGGCGATGATTTGTGCGGGCAGCGACGGACAGAACGCGCTGCGCCAGATCGATCGAATCGCGACCGGATGGCGGCTCAGGCGTGTGGTGCCGGGCTTGATCGTCTGTACCCACGCGCAAACGCCCGAGCGCATCCTGGCGCCGAAAATGATCGACCGCGAGGATCTCGAGCGCTGCGCGGAGACCGGTGCAGCGCTTGCTGCCGGGTTAGCGCTTGGCGTGTTTTGATCGATGATGTCAATGCGAACCCGTTGATACGAAGCAGTCCCATACACGACGCTTCCCAATACGCGGCTCCGTTGCTACCAATTGGAAGATTCGCAGCTTCGATGTAATGCGGACGAGGCGCACTGCGCCAATTTCCGTTGTATTGCTGGATCCGATGTAGATGCTGCCGATCGTCGTTGGCACCTGCCGTCGACCGGAGATGCCCGATGGCGCGCCCCCTCGCCGCCATCGTACGAGCACCCACATGGCACGCGAATGCATATCGATGCGCACGCAACCAAGCCCACCACGGCAGCGTGTGACGCGAATCACTGAACGCACCGACCGCGCGACACGCAGCATGCAAAGGATGGCACAGCCATATGTTGAATGACCCGTAACGCGACATGCGAACGCCAACGCCGCCAATGACAACGTCCAAGTTTCGTGCGGCGGAACAACGCACGCATTACACGCATTACGCACCGCACCTCAAACGCGGGTAAAGCGGCGCTACGTAACACGCGGTCGTTATTCGACGAAAACGCAGCGATAATGCGCAGCACGCCGATTCGGACGCCCCGCGGCCGCGGTTCCGGCCAAATATGAACCCGTCGGCGAACCGACCGTCGCGCGTACCGGTATACTTCCACTCCTGCCTTCTCCGGCATCGTGGCCGGGTGCCTGAAACAGCGGCGATGGCGATGCGGCCCCGCAATCGCGTGCATCGGCGGCAACAAGCCGCATGCGATGCGGCATGTCGATGTGCGAAGCGGCTGCACGAACCACGCCTTATATTCCTGGTGGATTGAATTTATGGGTTTTGAACAACTTGCCGAATTGCGGGCGCAGCTCGCAGCAAAGGCCAAGCAGGAGCGCAACGCGAAGCAACCGGCAACGCAACCGGATGCCGGTGCAAAGCCCAAGTCGGGCAACCGGCCGGCTCGCGGGGCCAAATCGGGTGCCCCGGCCAAAGCGCCGTCCGGCGCCAAGCCCGCTTCGGCGAAACCGTCGACGCCGGTCGATCCGGTCATCGTCGCGATCGGCAAACTGCAGCGTCGGTTCCCGCGCGCATTCCCGAAGAATCCGGCTCCGAAGGTGCCCCTGAAGGTCGGCATCTGGGACGACCTCGCGCGCGAGGCGCAGTCCGTCGGGCTGAGCGAAGCGGAGTTGCGCGAAGCGATGTCCACGTGGTGCCGCGGCAATCGTTATTGGTCGTGTCTGGTCGAAGACGCGGTGCGGGTCGATCTGCAAGGTAACGAAGCCGGTCGCGTGACGCACGACGATGCCGCGCGCGCGCGCCGCTTGAAATCGCGCCGGCCGGGCAAGGGTGGGGCGCAGGCCGCGAAGGGTGCACCGCAGCAGCCGAAAGCGCAGGCGCCTGTCGACGCGGCAGTAGCGCATCCGGCGGCCGCAGACGCACCGACGGATGCGCCTTCGGACGCAGCATCGCAGGCCGAACAGCAGACGGCTGCGAACGAGTAACGCCCGATGTGTTGCCGCGCGAGCGCGCGGCAACATCCAGTCCGCGCTGCGTATGCAGTGCATCGTGTGACGGACCGGCGAACGCTCAAGAGCGCGTCGGTACGACCTGCACTGCCCACACCGCCATCACCTGATTTCCATCATCGCACCGGCATCGAACTGCCTGGCGGTCGACGGCGCTTGGCCCGTGGGTCATCGGTGTCCGCTTTGTCGCCGCGCCCTTTGCTGTCGACCCCAATCGACGAACTATCCCGACCGTCCGCCGCTCCGCGCGCTGCGCCGCTGCGCCGCTGCGCCGCTGCGCCGCTGCGCAGACACGCAGACACGCGACGACGCAGGCAACGCATCAATCGCGTCGAGTGGATATAAATCCGATACGAAGCCGTATACGCAATCGCAAGTTGCGACCTCACGAACAGATTCACCGCAAACAATAATAGTTCGGGCTACTGATATCGCCACACCTGGGCGCGACTCACGCCGACAGATCTCCGACGAAGAGCCGGCCGAGTAGCTCCGCACGAATCCATATCGCAGAATCGGCTTCGCCGCGCCCGATCGGCCAGCACGTCAGCGAGCCCCGATGCGCTATCACCACGCCGCGCCGCGATTGCCTTACGTCGATTGTCGCCGCGCGCCGCAACCGCCATAATGTCTCGCCCGAACCGCCGCGCCGGCACGCATCATGCGCGCGACGCAATACCACCCGCAGCCGAAAGCTCAACCGAATCGCGCTGCCCGGCGCTCGATGTAAACGCACCGCAAAACCGATTTCGCTGAAGCACCGCCCGCCGCCCGCTGGCCCGATCTCCCGGCGCACAATACCGATATCCACTCGCGACACTCAACGCCAATCCGCATCATGAACCCGAGACGTTCCGCAATTCTCGTCGCGCTCACAGCCGCCATCTTGTTCGGCGCTGCGACGCCGCTCGCCAAGGCGCTGATCGGTACGATGTCGCCGTTCATGGTCGCAGGTCTTTTCTATCTCGGCAGCGGTGTCGGCCTCGGGGTTGTAATCGGCCTGCGCGCATTGCGCGGGCACCGTCCGTCGACGGATGGCGCCGCACCGCTGCAACGTGCCGAGCTGCCTTGGCTCGCCGGAGCGATCGCGGCCGGCGGCATCGCAGGCCCTGCGTTGCTGATGCTCGGGCTGTCGACGACGCCGGCCGCGACGAGCGCGTTGCTGCTCAATCTGGAAGGCGTGTTGACCGCCGTCATCGCGTGGGTCGTATTCCGCGAGAACGTCGATCTGCAGGTGTTCGGCGGCATGGTGGCGATCGTCGCCGGGGGCATCCTGCTGTCGTGGGCGCCGGCCCAGGCGGGCGTGCCGGCCGGTGCGCTGCTGATTGCCGGCGCCTGTCTGTGCTGGGCGATCGACAACAACCTGACGCGCAAGGTCGCCGCGAACGATGCGATGGTCATCGCATGCGTGAAGGGCCTCGTCGCGGGCCCGGTGAATATCGCCATCGCGCTCGCGACGGGCGCCGCGTTGCCGACCGTTCCGATTACGCTCGCCGCGATGCTCACCGGACTCGGCGGATATGGCATCAGTCTCGTGCTGTTCGTCGTCGCGCTGCGCCACCTCGGCAGCGCACGCACGGGTGCGTACTTCTCCGTGGCGCCGCTGTTCGGCGTCTTGCTGTCACTGTTGATCTGGCCGGCGCTGCCGTCCGTCACTTTCTGGGCCGCCTCCGCACTGATGGCGCTCGGCATCTGGCTGCATGTGCGCGAGCGGCACGAACACGAGCACGCGCACGAACGGCTCGAACACGCGCACCGGCATCGTCACGACGAACACCATCAGCACGCGCACGATTTTCCGTACGACGGCAACGAGCCGCACACCCATCCGCACGTGCATCTGCCGATCACGCACAGTCACGCGCATTTTCCGGACATTCATCACCGTCATCGGCACTGACAAAGACGAGGACGTCGTCTGCCTGGACGGCAAGGTAACCGTTTATGGGGCGTCGTTCCTCGTTCCCCTGCGGTATCAATGCTGATTATTCGGTGCGAGCGCGGCACTTACCGCGCGCTCGCCCATGCCGGCGCTAACGCGTGGCGGCCACGCCGACGACGTCGCGGCGGATGTCTTCAAAGCATCGATCTTGTTGCTATGCCCGCAAGCTGATTTGCGCAGTCAACCCATACGGGTGTCGCCAACTGCTCCGGGTCGTTACGGCGCTCAGCTGCGTGAACGGCCAATCACGCGACGGCGACGATCACGCTCGATGCCTTGAAGACTGCGGATGCGGCCTTGCCGCTCGCGAGACCGAGACGATCGCCGCTATCGTTGGTAACGATCGCGACGATCTCGGCGCCGCCGGCCGCGCGGATCACGATTTCGGAATTCACCGCGCCTTTCGCAATCGACGACACGGTGCCGGCGATGCAGTTGCGGGCCGATACCTTGCTGCTGTCGACGTCGACCATCACGATCACCGACGACGCCTTGACGAGCGCGAAGGCGTTCGTCCCCGCCGCGAGGCCCAGCGACGCTGCGCTGCCGTGCGTGATCACGGCGACGATCTCGAGGCCATTGTCGGTACGCAGCGTGACTTCGTCGTTGACGGCGCCGGGCTTGACGACGTCGATCCGGCCGGGGAATTGGTTACGGGCGCTGGTTCGCATGAGGACTCTCCGGGAAGTGAGCCGCGCGACGCGCGGCGAGCGAAGGACGAAAACCGCAGACGAGTTTATCGGGAATGCGGGTGCGGCGCGATGTCGGCGCGGTCTTCTCCGCAACGGCGATTGCGCGTGAACGCAACCGCGACCGCGGGGCGGTAGTAGACGCGACACGCTCGTCGCGCTTTGTCGCCACACGGAAACTTACCGACCCATTGCCGATGCCGCCGACTTAGCCGCCGCCGATGCTGGTGCCGAACCCGCCCCCGAACCCGCCGCCACGCCCGCCACCACCTCCCCATCGCCCTCCCACCCCCCGCCGAGCGCGAGGAACAACCTGACCTGATCCGCCGCAACCTGCCCCTCAGCCGCCGCGACCTGCGCGCGCACGCTCGTCAACGTGCGCGTCGCATCCAGATCCGAAATGAACGACTCGCGCCCGGCCATATAGAGCCGGTGCGTTTCGTCGGCGGAACTTCGCGCCGATTCGTAGGCCGTGCGCAGCGCGTCGGTGCGCTGCACGTCGGCCGCATAGGTCGCGAGGCTCGACTGCGTTTCGCGCAGCGCGTTCAGCACGACGCCGTCGAAGTGCGCGAGCGCGCCGCCGGTCGCCGCTTCGGCTTCGCGCACGCGCGCACGCTGGCCGTTGATCGGGAACGCCCAGCTGATCAGCGGCCCGAACGACCAGCGGTTGGTGGTCGACGAGAACAGATCGGCGGCGACGCCGACCGAACCCGCGGATAACCCGATGCTCACCGACGGATACAGCGCGGCGGTTGCCACGCCGATGCGGGCCGTGGCAGCCGCGAGCTGGCGCTCGGCTTCGCGAACGTCGGGACGGCGGCGCAGCAGCGCGGCGCCGTCGCCGATCGGGATCGGTTGGCGCAGCCGCGGCAGCCGCTCGCATTCGGCGACGGCCTTCGGCAGATCTGCGGGCGCTCGCGCGAGCAAGGCGGCGAGCTGGTATTGCGCGATCTTGCGCCGGCCTTCGAAGCGCGGGATGTCGGCCGACAGCGTGCGTACCTGCGTGACGCCGCGCGTCACGTCGGTCTGATTGCCGCGCCCCGCGTCGCGCAGCCGCTGCGACAGCTTCACACGCTGCTGCTGCAGCGCGAGCGACTGCTTCGCGATCGCGAGTTCGTCGCCGGCGGAGCACGACTCGACGTACGCCCGCACCACATCCGCGACGACGGTGATGCGCGCGAGGTCGGCCGCCGCCTGCACCGCGTCGCTGTCCGCGTGCGCGGCCTCGACGCCACGCCGCAGCTTGCCGAACAGATCGAGCTCGTACGACACGTTGATGCCGACCGCGCCTTCGTTGACGACCGGCAGCTTGTTCTCGAGCAGATACTGTTCGGCCGATTCCTGCGCGCGTTGCACGCCGGCTTCGGCGTGGCCCGAGAAGCCGCCCTGTTCGTTGGCGACCTCCAGCGCCGCGCGCGAGCGCGCGAGGTTCGCTGCAGCGACGCGCAGGTCGGTGTTCGATTTCAGCGCGCTCTGCACCAGCGCATTCAGCACCGGATCGTCGTACAGCTGCCACCAGTTGCCGGGCACCGCATCGCGCGAGACGAGCGCGCCGTCCGCATCGTCGAGCGCATGGTTCGCGAGCGGCGCATTCACGTATGCGTGCTGCGGCAGCGCGTAATCGGGGCCGACCGACTTGCACGCGCCGAGTGCGAGCGCGAGCGGCGCGAGCGCCGCCGCGAGGCGCAGCCCATGCCGCTTCATTGCGATGCTCCAGTCGCGCTGGCCGCGGCGGGCGCCGATGCCGGCCGCGTCTTGTCGTCACGGCGCGCGTCATGCGAGCGCACCGCGACGGTCGCGGTGCGGCCGGCGATCATCCGGAAATCGTCCGGTACCTCGTCGAGCACGACGCGCACCGGCACGCGCTGCGCGAGCCGCACCCAGCTGAATGCCGGGTTCACGTTCGGCAGCAGGTTCGCGCCCTGCGTGCGGTCGCGATCCTCGATCGCGGCGACGATGCTCTGCACGTGGCCGCGCAGCGGATGCGGCTCGCCCATCACGACGATGTCGACCGGCTCGCCGATATGGATGCCGCGCAGCTTGGTTTCCTCGAAATAGCCGTCCACGCGGAACGAGTTGCGATCGACGACCGACAGCACCGCACGGCCGGCCGCCACGTATTCGCCGGTGCGCGGCGCGCGGTCGTTCAGATAGCCGTCGACCGGGCTCACGATCGTGGTGCGCTGGAGATTCAGTTTCGCGGTGTCGAGCGACACCTGCGCATCGGCGACGGCGGCTTCGCCCTGCTCGACGCGCGTGCGGCTTTCCTCGACCTGTTCGCTCGCCACCAGATTGCCGAGCTGCAGGTTGCGCGCATATTCGCGCTTCGCCTGGGCGAGCGTCGCGCGGCGCTGCGCGAGGGTCGCTTCGGCGAGGCGTTGCGCGAGCGTGTAGCGCGCCTGATCGATCACGAACAGCACCTGGCCGCGCTTGACCTCCTGGTTGTCGGCGACCTGCACCGACGTGATGAGGCCGGCCACGTCCGGCGCGACCTGGATCACGTCGGCGCGCACGTGCCCGTCGCGGGTCCACGGCGAGAACATGTAGTAATTGATGATGCGCCACAACACGAGGGCGGCCACGACGACGACGATCAGCGTGAGCAGGATCTGTCCTGCCGAGTACCAGGTTTTTTTCACGATTAGCTAGCCACGAGATGGTGAGACACGACCACGACGGCGGCAAGCACGAACACGTAGATGCCGAGATCGAAGATCGAACGGTGCCAGACGAGGCGGTAGAAGCCGACGCGCTCGAGCAGCGCGCGCACGACGATGTTGATCAGATACGCGATCAGCATCAGCACGAGGGGAGCCGGCACGAATACGCCGAAGATGTCGATTTCGCCGATCATGGTCGCGCTCGGAAGGACGGGTGGGAAAGCCGGATCATGCGCGTGCTCCGTCCGCCGTGGCCTGCGGCGGCTGCGCGGCCGCGGCCGGGTACAGCGACAGCCGCAGCCCGACGAGCGCGTGCAGCGTATTGCGCAAGCGCCGGTGCGCGGCGCGCGACGTCGGTGCCGCAGGCGTCGCGCCGGCCTCCGCCGCGCCGGCCGACGCGGCGTGCGGCCGCGTGCGGCCCGCCACGCGCCGCAGCGCATCGTCGATCGACGCGAGCAGCGCGGGCGGCGCCGGCTGCCGTGCGTTGGCGGCCGCGCAGCGCGCGTAGTGATCGGTGACGCCGGCCAGCACGCGGTCGATCGCATCGGGCACGTCGCCCGACAGTCTGCGGCGCGCGCGGCGCAGGTCGAGCGCGTTCAGCGCGATGCGCAGGTCGCGGAAGCTCTCGATCGACGGATGACGATGATCGTCCGACGCGCCGAGCCGCGGCAGCAATTGCGTGACGCGATCGAGCATCCGCGACGCATGGTTGCGCTGGTCGTCGAGCGGCTGCGTCGACGCGGAGCGCGCGACGTCCTCCCAGCCCGAGCGCAGCAGCCGTCGCACGGCGAGTTCGGCGCCGAACGGCCGCGTCGCGCGCGTCCACAGATACGCGAACAGCAACCCGGCGACACCGGCGAGGTTGCTGTTCAGGAACACGAAGAAGTCGGCGTCGTACGCGCTCTGGATGCTGATGAAGGTCGCCGTGTTGACGGCGACGAGCATCGTCACCATGTTGAACTGCGGGCGCGGCAGCAGCGTGCCGATCAGGATGAACGGGCCGGCGAACATCAGCACGAGCATCGCGAAGTCGTGCACGTGCGGCAGCACGGCGAACAGGTACAGGCCCGCGAACACGACGCTCGCGGCGGTCGCGAGGAAGAACTTGAACACGAGCGGCGCAGGCTCGTCGAGCGCGGCGAAGAAGCTGCACGCGACGGCGGCCAGCGTGACCGCGCCGGCGCCGTCGTGCCAGCCCGACGCGATCCACAGCCAGCACGCGAACACGATCGCGCCGGCCACGGTCAGCGTCGAGAACAGCATCATCCCGCGATCGAAGAAACGCTCGGTGCCGCCGAGCCGCCAGTGCCTGAAACGCGGCTGCCAGATGCCCGACTCGTTCGCGATCAGCGCGCGCAGCGAGCGGCAGTCCTGCCAGATGTCGATGACCTGACGCAGCCGCCACAGCGCATTCGACAGCAGCGCGCCGTCCCAGCTCGCGAGTGCGCTGTCGGGCGGCTGCAGCGACGCGATGCGCGCGCGCAGGTCGTCCGCGGCCGGATCGTGCGCCATCTCGCCGCCGGTGTCGGCCTTCACGGCCGGCAGCGGCGCATCGAACCACTTCGCGGCGTCGGCGAGCAGCGCGTCGAGCCCGGGCGGGCGCACTTTCAGTTCGCGCATCAGCGCGACGAGCGGGTCGGCCAGCGACGACATCAGCGGCAGGAACAGCTGCATCCGGCCCGCGAGCGCCTGCGCGCGCTCGAGCACGCGCGGATGCGCGTGGTCGTAGCTCAGCTGGCTCAGCAGAAACTCGAGGCCGGTGATGGTGGCGGCGAGGCGCTGGCGGCACGCGGACAGCGCCTTGCCCGCGAGATGTCCGGACAACGTCTCGCGCCCGTAGAACGCGGCATCCTTGAACCATGCATCGGTGCGTTCGATCAGCGTCGGCGCGAGCCGGTTCGGGAACACGGTGCTGCCGACCACGCTCGCGCACACGATGCCGAGGACGATCTCCTCGGTGCGGGCGATCGCGACGTCGAAGATCGTCGACGGATCGGCCACCGTCGGCAGCGCGATGAGCGGCATCGTGTAACCGGCCAGCATGAACACGTAGCTGCGCGCGGTGCGGTCCGAGATCGCGAGGTAGAGCAGCGTGCCGCACCACGTCGCGACGATGATGCTGAACAGGATCGGCGTCTCGACGAACGGCGGCACGAACAGGATCGCGGCGGCTGCGCCGAGCGCGGTGCCGAGCGCGCGATACAGCGCCTTGGAACGCGTCGCGCCGACGAACGGGTTCGACACGATGTAGACGCTCGCCATCGCCCAGTAAGGACGCGGCAGCTGAAAATACAGGCCGAGGTACAGCGCGAGCATCGACGCGGCGAACGTCTTGCCGGAGAACAGCCAGTCGCGAAGGCTCGGAAAGGTCATGACGCGGAACTGGCGGATTGCGGCGCGCCCGGTGCCGGGTTCGGCACATCGGCGGCGTTGAACGCATTCAGCACGCGCAGCGTCGCCTCGAGGTCGGCGCGCGACACGCCCTTGAGCACCTGCGCGCGCAGCACGCGCAGGTCTTCTTCCATCTTCGCGGTGACCGAGCGGCCGGCGGCCGTCAGCGAGATCGTTTTCGCGCGACGATCGTACGGGTCCTCGTCGCGGCGCGCGAGACCGGCCGCGCACAGCTGGTCGAGCAGCCGCACGAGCGACGGCCCCTCGATGCCGACGTGTTCGGCCAGCGTGCCCTGGCGCACGCCTTCGCCCAGGCGCCCGGCGATCAGCAGCGGCGTGGCGCAGGCCTCGGACACGTTGTACGCGGTCAGCACCGCGTCGCTGGTGCGGCGCCACTTGCGCGCGCTGAGCACCAGCAGGCTGCTGACGGCGAGGCGGAGATCGGGCAGATTCGTCATGCACGAGATGATAGGGGCAAAGTAATTCGATAGCAAACTACCGTTTTTGTCATGCGGATGTCTTGCAGCTTCTGTGCATCGGCCGCGCAACGGCCGTCCAAAGCCGCGGTGCGCCGACCGACGAAGCTCCGATTCGCGAGCCGGTGACAAGCGGGTGGTGCAGTGCCGCATCGCCCGACCGATCGATTAGTCGTACCGTTCGTGTCGACGTGCGCCATAGCGGTGCAGTACACCGGGCACGCGCCATGCGCGATGTCGCGCGCGGCACGCGACACCCGCGTCACACCGCACGCAATTGCACTAGGACAATATTTTGAGGGTGTCTTTCTGAGCGACCATGCGCAGGCAACGACGGAGACATCGAGATGGGACGGACCGAGGTATCTGCGCGCTGGCACGAAGCGATCGGCGCGGTGCACGGCATCGAGTCGAAATACAAGCGGCTCGTGAAGGCGATCGCCGCCGACATCGACAGCGGCGCGCTCGCCGCGGGCGCGCGGCTCGCGCCGCAGCGCGACGTCGCCGCGAGCCTCGGCGTCAGCGTGCAGACGGTCACGAACGCCTACAAGGAACTTGAAAGGCAGGGGCTGATCCGCTGCGAAGTCGGCCGCGGCAGCTTCGTCGCCGCGCGCGTCACCGAATCGATGTCGAACTACATCCTCGACACGGCCGAGCGCGAGCTGGTCGACTTCTCGATCGCGCGGATCGTCCATACGCCCGAGCACGACGCCGCGTGGCGCACCGTCTGCGCGGCGCTGGCCGATGCCGGCGACCAGCCGTGGATCCGCTCGTTCCGGCCGATCGCCGGCCTCGACGCGCATCGCGAGGCCGGCGTCGCGTGGCTTGCGTCGCTGAACCTCGCGGTCGACCGCGAATCGCTGCTGATCACCAACGGGGCGGCGCACGGCATCTTCCTCGCGCTCGCCTCGATCGTCGGGCCCGGCGACACCGTGCTGTGCGAGAGCCTGACCGACCACGGCGTGATCGGCTCCGCGAACGTGCTCGGGTTTACGCTGAAAGGACTCGAGATCGACGAGCACGGCATCCGCCCCGAGCATTTCGAGGAGATGTGCGACGGCGAACGCATCAGCGCGCTGGTCTGCACGCCGACGCTGAACAATCCGACGGTGTCGGTGATGCCCGACTCGCGCCGCAAGTCGATCGCACGCATCGCGTCGCGCTACGGCGTCTACGTGATCGAGGACGACGTGTACGGCCCGTTGCCGGCCAGAACGGCCACGCCGATCGCGAGCCTCATACCGGAGCTCGGCTTCTACTGCACCAGCATGACGAAATCGGTGCTGACGGGGCTGCGCACCGGTTATCTCGCGATGCCGCGGCGGCTCGCGCTGCGCGTGGAGAGCGTGTTGCGCGTGAGCAGCTGGATGGCGACCTCGCCGATCGCGGAGATCGCGACCCGCTGGATCGTCGACGGCACCGCGCGGCGGCTCGTCGAACTGCAGCGGCAACGGCTCGCGCTGCGCCAGGACATGGTGAAGGCCGCGCTCGGCCCGTACATCCTCGGCGCGCATCCGAACGCGTTGTCCGCGTGGCTGCGCGTGCCCGACTACTGGCAGGCCGACCGGCTCGTGCGCGAGCTGCGCACGCGCAAGATCGCGGTGACGTCGCCCGACCCGTTCGTGGTCGGCGGCGCCGAGCGGCCGAACGCGGTGCGCGTGTGCATCGGCGCGGAGACCACCGACGCCGCGTGCAACGCGGCGCTCGAGACCATCGCGCGCGTATTCGAACAGTATCCGCACGTGCACGACTTCCACTGAAGCGACGGCCGCGCCCGACGCCCGTCACCTGATACCTGATACGCGCCGCACAATGTATCAGGACATTCGAAAGCGCCATTTGGAACATTAGACTGGATCGCACCATATCGATGAGGCGTGCGTTTCATGTCCTTCCTGTCGCTGTCCGACGTTTACCGCGCACGCCGACGCATTGCCGGGCATGCGTGCGTCACGCCGCTCGTCGGCTCGGCCGCGCTGTCGGCGCGGCTCGGCGTGCCGGTCCATCTGAAGCTCGAGACGCTGCAGCCGACCGGCAGCTTCAAGCTGCGGGGCGCGACCAATGCGCTCGCCGAGCTGGCCGCGCAGCACGTGACGCGCGTCGTCACCGCGTCGACCGGCAATCATGGCCGTGCGGTCGCGCATGCGGCGCGTGCGTTCGGTATCGAGGCGACGGTGTGCATGTCGTCGCTGGTGCCGGCGAACAAGGTCGACGCGGTGGCCGCGCTCGGCGCACGGATCGTGATCGCCGGCGACAGCCAGGACGACGCGCAAGCCGCCGCGCGGCAGCTCGTGCGCGATGAAGGCTACGTGTACGTGCCGCCGTTCGACGACCCGCGCATCGTCGCCGGGCAGGCGACGATCGGCGTCGAGATCCTCGAAGCGTTGCCGGATGCGGGCACGCTCGTCGTGCCGCTGTCGGGCGGCGGACTGTTTAGCGGCGTCGCGTTCGCGGCGAAGGCGATCCGCCCGTCGCTCGCGGTGATCGGCGTGTCGATGGCGCGCGGCGCGGCGATGCACGCGAGCATCGCGGCCGGTCATCCGGTCGACGTCGACGAACGGCCGACGCTCGCCGATTCGCTCGGCGGCGGCATCGGCCTCCACAACCGCTACACGTTCGAGATGACGCGCGCCCTGATCGACGAGATCGTCCTGCTCGACGAACCGGCGATCGCGCGCGGCATCGCGCATGCGTATCGCGAAGAGCGGCTGGTCGTCGAAGGCGCCGGCGCCGTCGGCATCGCCGCGCTGCTCGACGAGCGGATCGCGCGTCGCGACTGCGACGGCCCGATCGTCGTCGTCGTCAGCGGCGCGAACATCGACATGGACGTGCATCGCCGTATCGTCTCGGAGCACTGACATGATTCCTCCCGTCACGCTGCTCGATCGCACGCAACTGCGCACGCTGGTGCCGCTCGACGTCGCCGCGATCGACCAGATCGAAGCCGCGTTCGTGTCGCTTGCGACCGAAGCGGTCGCGATGCCGCCGATCCTCAATCTGGCGTTACCGGAGCGCCACGGCGAAGTCGACGTGAAGACCGCCTATCTGCCGCGCTTCGACAGCTTCGCGATCAAGGTCAGCCCCGGCTTCTTCGACAACCCGTCGCTCGGGCTGCCGAGCCTGAACGGGTTGATGCTGGTGCTGTCCGCGCGCACCGGCCTGACCGAAGCCGTGTTGCTCGACAACGGCTACCTGACGGCCGTGCGCACCGCGGCGGCCGGCGCCGTCGCCGCACGGCGGCTCGCGCGCGCCGATGCGCGCCGCGCGGCCATCGTCGGCGCGGGCGAGCAGGCGCGGCTGCAGCTCGACGCGCTGATGCTCGTGCGCGACATCACGCACGTGACGGTCTGGGCGCGCGATGCCGAGCGCGCGGCGCGATTCGCGGACGACGCACGCGCCGCGCACGGGATCGACGCGACGGTCGCGCGCTCGGTGCATGCCGCGCTCGCCGACGCGGACGTCGCGGTCACCACGACGCCCAGCCGCGAGCCGCTCGTGCATGCCGCCGATCTCCATGCGGGGCTGCACGTGACGGCGATGGGCTCCGACGCGCACTACAAGACCGAGCTTGCGCCGTCGGTGTTCGGCGCGGCGCGCTACTTCTGCGACCGGCTGCAGCAGACGCGCGTCGCCGGCGAGCTCGCGCATGCGATCGCCGCGGGCGTGGTCGCGGCCGATGCGGTGTTTCCCGAACTCGGCGAGGTGATCGCCGGGCGGCGCGAGGGCCGCACGCAGCGCGACGACATCACGATCTGCGACCTGACCGGAACGGGCGCGCAGGACACCGCCATTGCCGTACTGGCGCTGCAACGCGCGCGCGCGGCGCGGGCGGGCACGATTTTCCACAACGACCTCACGACTTGAGAGGAGACAGATGTCCGCAGTCATCGACACCCACGAAGCCGCGCCGCGGCTTGCGTTCGAGCGCAGCGAATATGCGGCGCGCATCGCGAAGACGCGCACGGCGATGCAGCGGGCCGGCATCGACCTGCTGATCGTCACCGATCCGACCAACATGGCCTGGCTCACCGGCTATGACGGCTGGTCGTTCTACGTGCACCAGTGCGTGCTGCTGCCGATGGAAGGCGAGCCCGTCTGGTACGGCCGCGCGCAGGACGCGAACGGCGCGAAGCGCACCGCGTTCATGACGCACGAGAACATCGTCGGCTACCCCGACCACTACGTGCAGTCGCAGGACCGTCACCCGATGGACTACCTGGCGAGCGTGGTGATCGCCGCGCGCGGCTGGAGCACGCTGCGCATCGGCGTCGAGCTCGACAACTACTACTTCAGCGCGGCGGCCCATGCGTCGCTGCAGAAGCATCTGCCCACCGCGCGCTGGGTCGATGCGACCGCGCTCGTGAACTGGCAGCGCGCGGTGAAATCGCCGCGCGAGATCGAGTACATGCGCATCGCCGCACGCATCGTCGAACGCATGCATGCGCACATCTTCGACACCATCGAGCCCGGCATGAAGAAGAGCGACCTGGTCGCGCAGATCTACGCGACCGGGATCGCCGGCGCCGACGGCCACGGCGGCGACTATCCGGCCATCGTGCCGCTGCTGCCGACCGGCGCCGACGCGGCGGCCCCGCACCTGACCTGGGACGACTCGAGGTTCGCGCGCGGCGCCGGCACGTTCTTCGAGATCGCCGGCTGCTATCGCCGCTATCACTGCCCGCTGTCGCGCACCGTCTATCTCGGCAAGCCGCCTGCGCATTTCATCGAAGGCGAGCGCGCGGTGGTCGAAGGCATCGAGGCCGGCCTGGCCGCCGCGAAGCCCGGCAACGTGTGCGAGGACATCGCGAACGCGTTCTTCGCGGTGCTGCGCCGCGCGGGCATCGAGAAGGACAGCCGCTGCGGCTATCCGATCGGCGCGAGCTATCCGCCGGACTGGGGCGAGCGCACGATGAGCCTGCGCCCCGGCGATCGCACGGTGCTCGAACCCGGCATGACGTTCCACTTCATGCCGGGACTGTGGCTCGACGACTGGGGGCTCGAGATCACCGAAAGCATCCTGATCACTGACACCGGCGTCGAGACGTTCTGCCGTACGCCGCGCAAGCTGTTCGTGAAGGAGTAGAGCGATGCGCGCCTCTCCGATCACGCCGACCGTCGATCTCGATGCGGACGGTGTACAGCATGGCTTTCTGAAACTGCCTTACTCGCGCGACGATTCCGCGTGGGGCGCGATCATGATCCCGATCGCCGTCGTGAAACGCGGCGACGGGCCGACGGTGCTGCTCACCGGCGGCAATCACGGCGACGAATACGAAGGGCCGGTCGCGCTGGCGAAGCTCGCCGGCTCGCTGAAGGCGGCCGACGTGACCGGACGCGTGATCGTCGTGCCGTTCATGAACTACCCGGCGTTTCGCGCGGGCCGCCGCACGTCGCCGATCGACGCTGGCAATCTGAATCGCAGTTTCCCCGGTCGGCCCGATGGCACCGTCACCGAGAAGATCGCCGATTACTTCCAGCGTCACCTGTTGCCGCTCGCCACCCACGTGCTCGACATCCACGCGGGCGGCCGCACGCTCGACTTCGTGCCGTTCGCGGCGATTCACGTGCTGGAGAACCGCGAGCAGGAGGCGCGCTGCGAACGCGCGATGCGCGCGTTCGGCGCGCCGTATTCGATGCGGATGCTGGAACTCGACAGCGTGGGGCTGTTCGACACGGCCGCCGAGGCGGCCGGCAAGGTGTTCGTGTCGACCGAGCTGGGCGGCGGCGGCACGTCGACGGCCGCGAGCGTCGCGATCGCCGAGCGCGGTGTACGCGGCTTTCTCGAACATGCCGGCGTGCTCGCGAAGCGCGACGATGCAAGCGCGGCGGTGCGCGCCGCACCCCGCACGACCACGCTGCTCGACATGCCCGACGGCTCCTGCTTCACGACCAGCGAGCATCGCGGGCTGCTCGAGATGTGCCGCGATCTCGGCAGCGAGGTCGAGGCGGGCGACGTGCTCGCGCGCGCGCACGACATCGACCGCACCGGCGTCGCGCCGGTCGAATACGTCGCGCGGCGGCGCGGGCTGCTCGCGGCCCGGCATTTCCCTGGGCTCGTGCAGGCCGGCGACACGATCGCGGTGGTCGCCGACATCGTCGAGCGCAACATCCCGGTGGGCGTGTAGGAGCGCGCGCGACGTGATCAAGCTCGACCGATACGACCTGGCGATCCTGCGCATTCTCGAACGCGACGGCCGCATCACGAAATCGCGGCTCGCCGAAGCGGTGAACCTGTCGATCTCGCCCGCATGGGAGCGGGTGCGCAAGCTCGAGGAAAGCGGCGTGATACGCGGCTATCGCGCGGACGTCGACTGGGTCGGCACGTTCTCGGGCAGCCGCATCGTCGTCGAGGTGACGCTGTCGCGTCACACCGCGCCCGACATGCGGCGCTTCGAGGCGCGCGTGAGCGCCGCGCCCGAAGTCGCGCAGTGCTATGCGACCGGCGGCGGCGTCGACTACGTGCTGCACGTGGTCGCACGCGACATCGATCACTACCAGCGCTTCATCGACGCATTGCTGATGGACGACCTCGGCATCGAGCGCTACTTCACGTACATCGTGACGAAGGTCGTCAAGCGCGACGCGGGCGGCGCGCCGGACTGGCATTGAAACTTCGCGCGGACCGCGCTCAATACGGAAAAAACCGCAAGAACGGCGCGCCGAAACCGAATATTTCGCATCCGTCGGCACGACAGAATGAAGCTCGTGACCCACCCAACGAGGAGACGCAGCATGCTGCCCGGACACCCGGTCCTGTTCAAGTCGATGTGCTATGTCGACGGTCGCTGGATCCACAGCGACAGTGCCGCGACGCGCGCCGTCGTGAATCCCGCCGATCAGTCGGTGATCGGTCACGTGCCGATGCTCGAGCGCGCGCAGATCGTAGGTGCGGTCGACGCCGCGCAGCGCGCGTTCGGCACGTGGCGCTGGACGCCGCAAGCCGCACGCAGCGCGGCGCTGCTGCGCTGGCACGCGCTGATCCTGCGGCATCTCGACGATCTCGCCGCGCTGCTGTCGCTCGAGCAGGGCAAGCCGCTCGCCGAAGCGCGCGGCGAGATCCGCTATGCGGCGAGCTTCGTCGAATGGTTCGCGAACGAGGCGAAACGCACCGCGGGCCGCACCATCCCGACACATATCGACGGCGCACACCTCGGCACCGTGATGGAGCCGGTCGGCGTCGCCGCATTGATCACGCCGTGGAATTTCCCCGCGGCGATGATCACGCGCAAGGCGGCCGCCGCGCTCGCGGTCGGTTGCACGGTGGTCGTGAAGCCCGCGCACGAGACGCCGTTCTCGGCGCTCGCGCTCGCGCAGCTGGCCGACGAGGCCGGCTTCCCGGCCGGCGTGTTCAACGTCGTGCTCGGCGAGCCGCAAATGGCGATGGAGGCGCTCGTCGGCGATGCGCGCGTGCGCGCGGTGAGCTTCACCGGCTCGACGCGGGTCGGCCGGCTGGTCACCGAGACGGCGGCGAAAGCCGGCATTCGCAAGATCGCGCTCGAACTGGGCGGCAATGCGCCGTTCATCGTGACCGACGATGCCGATCTCGACGACGCGGTGCGGATCGCCGTCGGCGCGAAGTTCCAGACGTCCGGACAGGATTGCTGCGCGGCGAACCGGATCTTCGTCGCGCGTGCGCTGTACGACGCGTTCGTCGGCCGCTACGCCAGCGCCGTGCGCGCGTTGAAAACAGGGCCCGCGTTCGAGTCCGGCGCCGACGTCGGGCCGCTGATGCATCAGGCGGCGTTCGACGCGACCGTCGCGCGGGTCGACGACGCACGCGCACGCGGCGCGCGCATCGTCGCGGGTGGCCGGCCGCATGCGTTGGGCGGCTGGTTCTACGAACCGACGGTGATCGCGGACGCCGCGCCGGGCATGCGCGTGTACGACGAGGAAAACTTCGCGCCGATCTCGGCCGTGTGCGCGTTCGACACGCTCGACGAAGTCGTCGCGCGCGCGAACGACACCGAGTACGGGCTGGCCGCCTACGTATGCGCGACGCGCATCGACACGATCTTCCAGCTCGTGCGGCGGCTCGACTTCGCGATGGTGTCGGTCAACGGCGTGAAGTTCACCGGCGCGCCGATTCCGTTCGGCGGGATGAAGGCGTCGGGCCTCGGCCGCGAAGGCGGCGTCGAGGGCTTCGAACCGTTCACCGAAACCAAGTACTTCTGCCTCGGCAATCTCGGCCTGCCCGTCGCGGCGACGGCCTGACATCCATACGACCCAATTCAAGGAGCACATCATGAAGCAATCGATCGACGCACTGCTGCGCGCGGACCGCGCCCATTTCATGCATCCGTCGACGCACGCGTACGACCACGAAAGCGGCGCGCTGCCGGGCAGGATCGTGCGGGGCGCGCACGGCATTCGCATCGAGGACCACGAGGGCCGGCGCTATATCGACGCCTTCGCCGGGCTCTACTGCGTGAACATCGGCTACGGCCGCACCGAAGTGGCCGATGCGATGCACGAGCAGGCGAAGCAGCTCGCGTATTACCACACGTATGTCGGCCACGCGTCGGACGCGATCATCGAGCTGTCGTCGCGCATCATCGAATGGGCGCCGGCGGGGATGAAGAAGGTCTACTACGGGATGTCGGGTTCCGACGCGAACGAGACGCAGGTGAAGCTCGTCTGGTACTACAGCAACGTGCTCGGCCGCCCGAACAAGAAGAAGATCATCTCGCGCGAGCGCGGCTATCACGGCTCGGGCATCGTGACGGGAAGCCTCACCGGGCTGCCGAGCTTC
Source organism: Burkholderia sp. MBR-1 (assembly GCF_013822785.1). Lineage (NCBI taxonomy): Bacteria > Pseudomonadati > Pseudomonadota > Betaproteobacteria > Burkholderiales > Burkholderiaceae > Burkholderia > Burkholderia sp. MBR-1. Next base: position 1,003,732 of record NZ_CP053611.1, on the reverse strand, counting down.
CATCAGCATTTCGATCTGCCGATCGACCGCGTGAAGCACACGGTGTGTCCGCACTGGTATCGCAACGCGCCGGTGGGGATGAGCGAAGCGCAGTTCGTCGCGTACTGCGTCGACGAGCTCGAGAAGCTGATCGCGCGTGAAGGCGCCGACACGATCGCCGCGTTCATCGCGGAACCGGTGATGGGCACCGGCGGCATCATCGCGCCGCCGGCCGGCTATTGGCCCGCGATCCAGGCCGTGCTGCGCCAGCACGACATCCTGCTGATCAGCGATGAAGTCGTGTGCGGGTTCGGCCGCCTCGGTTCGAAGATGGGCGCGCAGCATTTCGGCATCGAGCCGGACCTGATCACCGTCGCGAAGGGACTGACGAGCGCCTATGCGCCGCTGTCGGGCGTGATCGTCGGCGACAAGGTGTGGGACGTGATCGCCCGCGGCTCGCAGGCGCACGGGCCGATGGGGCACGGCTGGACGTATTCGGGCCACCCGGTGTGCGCCGCTGCCGCGCTGGCGAACCTCGCGATTCTCGAGCGCGAGAATCTGGTCGGCAACGCCGCCGAAGTGGGGGCGTATTTCGGCGCGAAGCTACGTGACGCGTTCGGTGCGCATCCGCTCGTCGGCGAAGTGCGCAGCGTCGGGATGCTGGCCGCGCTCGAATTCATGGCCGACCGCGACGCGCGCACGCCGTTCGATCCGGCGCTGAAGATCGGCGCGCAGGTGTCGGCCGCCGCGCTGCGGCGCGGCGTGATCGCACGCGCGATGCCGCATGGCGACATTCTCGGGTTCGCGCCGCCGCTCGTGATGACGCGCGCGGAAGCCGACGAGATCGTCGGTATCGTGAAGGAAGCCGTGGACGAAGTGGCGGAGCGCAATCTGGCCGCCGTGTCGTGAGTTCGTTGCGGCCCTGGCCCTGATACGCGCCGCTGCTGCGCGCGAGACGACGCCGTCGCACGGGAGTGCGACGGCGTCGTTGCTTTTGGGTTCAGGCGGAGCGGGCTGCCGCTGTCCGCGTGTGTTCGCCAACCGACCCCATCACACGATTCGCATGCTGTCCGAAATTTTCCTTAAGCAAACGTGTGCGCGGCCGTAAACAACGAATAACAACAATCTGACATTGCTCCGAGGGCCAAAATGAGAGAGATGAAAGTATCCAGCCGCCTGATGCTGGGTTTCGGGCTGCTGACGATCCTGCTGGTGACCGTAGCCGGGACCGCGTTTTACGGCATGTGGCAACTGCATGGCCAGCTGGACACCATCGCGCGCGTGAACAACACCGAAGCGAAGCTCGCCAACCGGCTTCGCGCGACGATCCAGGATCGCGCGATCGCCGTCCGGAATCTGGCGCTGCTCACCGATCAGCAGGAGATGGCGCAGGAAGCCGAGCGCATCAAGAAGCAGGACGACATCTACGCGGATGCGTATCAGAAACTCGCGCGCATGTTCGCCGACGAGCCGGCGACGACCGAGCGCGAGCGGACGCTGGTGGCCGCGCTCAAGCGGGACGAGGCGGCGGCCCAGCCGGCGTTGCGCAAGGCGGCCCAGCTCGGCCTGAGCAACGACCCGGCGGCGGCTACCAAGGAGCTGATGGAGAACGCGAGGCCGCCGCAGCGTGTGTGGCTGGCGCGGGCGACGGAGCTCGCCAATTTCGAGGACGAGATGAACGAGCAGGCGAAGCAGGATGCGGCCGCGACGTACGCGAGCGTGCGCGCGCTGGTCGCGGCGATCGTCGGCGGTTCGCTGCTCGTCGCCGTCGCGACGACGATCGTCATCGCGCGCAGCATTCTGCGTCAGCTCGGCGGCGAGCCGTCGGTCGCGCAACACGCGGCGGCGCAGATCGCCGACGGCAACCTGATGATCGACCTGCCGGTCGCGCACGGCGATTCATCGAGCCTGATGTCGTCGCTCGATGCGATGCGCGCGCGGCTCACGACGATCGTGCAGGGCATCAAGGTGTCCGCGGAGTCGATCTCGCTCGCCGCCGCGGAGGTCGCGCAGGGCAACGTCGATCTGTCGCAGCGCACCGAGGAGCAGGCCGCCTCGCTGGAAGAAACGGCGGCGAGCATGGAGCAGCTCACGTCGACCGTCCGGCAAAACACCGAGAATGCGCGCCAGGGCAGCACGCTGGCGGCAGCGGCCTCGCAGACGGCCGCGTCCGGCGGCACCGTCGTGAAGCAGGTGGTCGGCACGATGGAAGACATCGCGTCCAGCTCGCAGAAGGTCGCCGAGATCATCTCCGTCATCGAAGGGATCGCGTTCCAGACCAATATCCTGGCGCTCAACGCGGCCGTCGAAGCGGCGCGCGCGGGCGAGCAGGGGCGCGGCTTCGCGGTGGTCGCCGGCGAGGTGCGCACGCTGGCGCAACGCAGTGCCGTCGCGGCCAAGGAGATCAAGGAGCTGATCGAGACGTCGGTGACGCACGTCGCCGCCGGCTCGGCGCTGGTGTCGAACGCCGGAACGACGATGGACGAGATCGTCCGCTCGGTCAGACGCGTGACCGACATCATGGGCGAGATCGCGTCCGCATCGAGCGAGCAAAGCACGGGGATCGAGCAGGTCAACGTCGCCGTCACGCAGATGGACGAGGTGACGCAGCAGAACGCCGCTCTGGTCGAGCAGGCGACGGCTGCGGCGCAGTCGATGGCCGATCAGGCGGACAGCCTGAAGGCGGCGGTGGCGATATTCAAGGTCGAGTCGAGGTCGCAGCCGGCGGCGGCTGCAGCGTCGGCGCCGGTCGCGGCGGCTGCGCGCACGCCGGCACGCGGCGCGAAGCGCCCTGTTCGCGAAACCGGCAAGGTCGGCAACGCACCGGCGCGAGTCGGAGGCGCGGATTGGGCGACGTTCTGAGTCGATCTGCAGCGCTGCGCATGAGGCGATTGGCTCACCTTCGGTGAGTCGTCGGTCATGAGGCCGTCGCGGCACGCCGTTCGTGAGGCCGTTGGCAGGTGCGGCGCCTAAGGAGCCGCACGCGAAAGCGCCGGCGCCTCGGAGCCTCGCCAAGCAACCGGTGTCGACGGCCGCGCATGCGCGATCGAAACGGACGGCCGCGCGATCCTCCGCGCGCTGCGACGACATCGCTGATCCCGCCGCACCTGAAACGCAGATCGCCCGCCGTCCGGTGCCGGGCGGCGGGCGATTCGACGGTTACCGTTTATGGGAGGCGCTGCGTGCTCGGTCGCGCGTCAACGCGCTTGCCCCGGCACCGCGTCGCCGCGCAGCGAGCAGCCGCGCGTCTCGATCACCGCCGACAGCGCGACGAGCCCGACCGCGCACGCGGCCATCATGTAGTAGGCGGGGATCATCGTGTTGCCGGTCTTGCCGATCAGCCAGTCGTTGACGATCGGCGCGGTGCCGCCGAACAGCGACGTCGACACGTTGTACGCGATCGCCATGCCCGCATAGCGCACGTGGGTCGGAAACATCGCCGGGAACATCGCGGAAATGGTCGCGAGCTGCGGCACGTACAGCAGGCCGAGCACCGCGAAGCCGACGAATGCGCCGAGCACGCCGTGCGTCATCAGCGCGAACATCGGCACGGCCGCGACGAACAACCCGACGAGCGAGATCCACCACATCGTCTTGCGGCCGACGCGATCCGACAGCCAGCCGGCGAACGGCAGCAGCACCATCATCGCGAGCATGCCGAGCAGCGGAATCAACAGCGACAGGTTTTCGCTGACGCCGAGTTCCTTGTGCATGTAGGTCGGCATGTACGCGAGCAGCACGTAGTTGACGACGTTCAGCGCCACGACGAGCCCGCCGAGCAGCAGCAGCGGCCTCGCATAGCGGACCAGCAGCCGGCCGAGCGGCAGCGCGGCGGCCGCGGCGCTCTGCTCGCGCCGCTGCGCCTGTTCTTCGAGCTCGCGGAACACCGGCGTTTCCTCGAGGCGCGAGCGCAGGTAGAAGCCGATCAGCCCGAGCGGCGCCGCGACGAGGAACGGTAGTCGCCAGCCCCAGGCGTGCATCGCGGTGTCGCCGAGCAGCAGCGCGAAGCCGAGCATCAGCAGCGCGCCGAGCGAAAACCCGGCGAGCGTCGCGAACTCGAGGAAGCTGCCGCACAGGCCGCGTCGCGCGTCGGGCGCGTATTCGGCGATGAAGGTCGCCGCGCCGCCGTATTCGCCGCCGGTCGAGAAGCCCTGCACCATGCGCAGCACGATCAGGGCGGCCGGCGCGAGCCAGCCGGCGCTCGCGTAGGTCGGCAGCACGCCGACCAGCAGCGTGGCGCCCGACATCGTCAGGACGGTCAGCGCGAGCACGCGCTTGCGGCCGAGGCGGTCGCCGAGCGGGCCCCAGAACAGGCCGCCGAGCGGACGGATCAGGAACGAGATCGCGAACGTGCCGAGCGCGAACAGCGTCGCGCTGGCCGTGCTGCCCGGAAACAGCGCGGCCGAAATATAGGCGAGCCCGTACGCGTAAATGCCGTAGTCGAACCATTCGGTCGCATTGCCGAGGGCCGCGGCCGCGATCGCGACGCGCGGCAGACAGTGCGGCTCATCGCCGCGGGAAGCCGCGTCGTCCGCAACGGAAGCGGCCGCGGAAACGGAAGTCATCGATGGCACGTATCGCATGAGGGATCCTCGCTATCAGCATGCGCCCGGACGGGCGCCGACGAGGATCAAAGTAATCCCGCCAATTAGCGACGCCGGATGTCATAGGACGATGTGAGGATCGGGGTTTTCCCCGGGGAGGGGAGCTGGGGTGGGGTGGTGATGCGAGGTGATGCGAGGTGATGCGAGGCCCCCGCGGCGCAGAGCGGGACCGCATGGCAAGGCATGGCCCGAAGCGGCACAACAATGCACAGCACGGCACGACATACCACGCGTCGCGCGCGCTTGCTGCGGCCCCCGTTTGCAGCGTCCGCTTTACCTCCCGCGACGCGGGCGACATGGCGGTCCGCTCCAGCGACGCACCACGCGAGCGCGCCAGCCGACGACAACGACGCCAAACCGGGTGCGCCACGCCGCGCCCAGCCCTACCACGCGCGCGATGGCCGCACACGCCCGCCCGCGCCCCTTCTACCGCACGTGTGGCTGCAACGCGCACAGCCGGTCGCGGGCGACATGGCGGGCGGTTCCATGCCTCCAGCGACGCACCCCGCGAGCGCGCCGGCCGGCGACAACGATGCCGAACCGAGTGCGCCACGCCGCGCCCAGCCCTACCACGCACGCGATGGCCGCAAACGCCTGCCCGCGGCGCCCGCGCCCCGCCTACCGCACGTGCGGCAGCAACGCGCGCAGCCAGTACGTGACGGCCACGGCGCCGCCGTCCGGCGTACCGAGCGCGCGCGTGCCGAGATAGCTCGCCCGTCCCGCGCGCGGCGGCATGTCGGCCGTTTGCCGCGCGCCGTGTTCGGCGGCCTGCACGGCGGCCGCCCATGCGCTCGCGACGTCGTGGTCGTGATCGAGCGCGCGGCCGAACGCGTCGGCGGCCGGCACCAACGCATCGAGCATCGTGCGGTCGCCCGCGCGCGCGCCCCCGAGTTCGCTGATCGCGTCGGCTGCGCCGCGCAGCGCAGCCGCCCAGTCGCGCGCGGACGGCGCGATGGGGTCCGACGCGTCGGCAAGGCGCCGCGATGCGCGCAACAACGCGCTCGCATAGAACGGTCCCGAACTGCCGGCGATCGCGCGCCGCAACGCGGCGCCCAACGCCGCGAGCGTAGCGGCCGGCGCGCCGTAGGCGGTGTCCGGCAGCGCGAGGATCGCCTGCGCGGCGCGATGCATGCTCGCGCCGAGATCGCCGTCGCCGGCCGCGGTATCGAGCTCCGTCAGCGTCGCTTCGTGGTCGAGCAGTGCTTGCGCGACCGCGCGCAGCGCCGGCTGCAAACGCGCAGCCCATGCGCTCGCGGCCGCATCGACCGGCTGGGGCGGCGGCTCGTGCGCGACCGGCGCGTCGATTCGAACATGCGGGTTCACTGCGCCGCCGCCGGGCCATGCGCGCGCCTGCGTCGGCGCGTCGAGCAGCGCGGCCCGTTCGTCGTTCAGCCGCAGCAGCGAGATCGAGCAGCCCGGCATGTTCAGCGCCGACAGGAACGTGCCGGCCCAGGCGCGTGCGACCGTGATGCCGCGCCGGGTCAGGTTGTCGTACGCGGCGCGCAGCACGATCGCGAGCTCCATGTCGGGCGTCGCGCCGAGGCCGTTGACCAGCAGCGCGACGCGTTCGCCGCGATCGAGCACGAGGTCGGCGACGATGCGCGACAGCAGCGTCTCGACCAGCGCGTCGGCCGGCAGCGGCGCGGTGCGTTCGACGCCTTTCTCGCCGTGGATGCCGAGGCCCAGCTCGATCTCGTGATCGGCGAGGCTGAACCCGGACTTGTCCGCGCCGGGGATCGTGCAGCCATCCAGCGCGACGCCCATCGTGCCGAGCTCGGCGGCCGCCTCGCGCGCGACGGCCGCGACGCGCGCGAGCGGCAGCCCGCGTGCGGCGGCGGCGCCGGCCAGCTTGTGAATCAGCACGGTGCCGGCGATGCCGCGCCGCTGGCCGCGCTCGACGACACCGCGCAGCGACACGTCGTCGGCGACGATCACCATCTCGACCGGGATGCCTTCCGCGCGGGCGAGTTCGGCGGCCAGCCCGAAATTGAGGCGGTCGCCGGTGTAGTTCTTCACGACCAGCAGCGCGCCGTTCGGCCCGGCGCTCGCGCGGATCGCGGCGAGCACGGCGTCGGTCGACGGCGACGTGAACACCTCGCCGCACACGGCCGCGCTCAGCATGCCTTCGCCGACGTAACCGCCGTGCGCGGGCTCGTGGCCGCTGCCGCCGCCGGACAGCACGGCGACCGGCCGGCGCGACGGCTCGGGCAGCGGCTGGCGCACGAGCACGTGCTCGTCGCCGAGGATCGCGACATGCGGCGACTGCCGCGCGATGCCTTCGAGCATTTCGCTAACGACATCGGACGGGAGGTTCACGAGCTTCTTCATGGCGAGGGTTCCTGACGGTGGTGCGCAGGGCGGCCGAACCGGGCGGTCTGCGGGCGGTTGATCGTACGCGGTGGGCGGCGGCAATGAAGCGCCGCCCGCCGCGTGACGTCGCATCCGAGCATTCGTAGCACGAATGTAACGAAAATGGCGTCGCTCAGGGGGCCTCGACGCATCGGTCGCATGCGCAGGCCGACGCCCGCATGGCGGCTCGCGCCGAGCGAGCGTGTCGTCGTCGGCACGATTTGTCAGCACGCTTTCAGCAGCCATTCGCGAAACGCGGCCAGCGACGGCAGCGTTTCGTTTTCCGGCGGATACACGAGATAGTAGCTGCGCCGGCTCGTGATCGCGTCGCCGATCGGCACGAGCTCGTGGCGGGTCAGTTCGTCTTCGACGAGCACCTTCGGCACCAGGCCGATGCCGATGCCGGCCCGCACGGCCTGGATCAGGTGCGACGTCAACTCGAAGCTCGGCCCGACCCGCATGTCGCGATGATCGAGGCCGAAATGCGCGAACCACTCGGCCCACGCGTGCTGATTGCTGGTCACGCCCAGCAGCGTCTGGCCGGCCGCCCAGGCGGGCGCCCGTGCCTTGGCGTTGCGCCGCCCGGCAGCGGCGGGCCTGGCGATCGCGATCAGGAATTCGTTGGACAGCCGGTGCGCGTGCAGGCCCGGCCAGTCGCCGGTGCCGACCGTGATGGCCGCATCGACGTCGTCGGTATGAAAGTCGATCGCGCCGATCCGCGAATGCAGGTGCACCGTCACGCCCGGATGCGCGGCGTAGAAGCCGTGCAGATGCGGCAGCAACCATTTCGAACCGAAGGTCGGCAACGTCGCGAGCCGCAGCGTGCCGGCGCCGGCCTGATGCGACATCGCCTGCAGCGTCGCGCCGCGGATGCGCCCGAGCGCGCCGCTCACCTCGGCGAAGTAGCGCCGCCCGACCTCGGTCAGCTTCACGGAGCGGCCCTCGCGCCGGAACAGCGCGACGCCGAGTTGAGCCTCGAGCGTCTGCACCTGCCGGCTGATCGCGCTCTGGCTCAGCGACAGCTCGTCGGCGGCACGCGTGTAGCTCTCGTGCCGTGCGGCGGCTTCGAACACCAGCAAGAGCGACATCGACGGGGTCAGGCGGCGATAATTCATGAGTTTTATGCAAGCGTTGATGGGGCAGAATTCGTTTGTTTGTCGGACCGTTCCGCAAGATACTGGATTTCCCGCGCGCGTGGAAACTTGCTCAAAACTCATGGTTTTAATCGAGGCCGCGCAACGGCTCCCATCACTTTGCGCTGCCATTCCATGCCGATCGCTTCGTTGTCCCGTCCCGTCAGCCCGCTCGAGGCCCGTTACCGCGACTTCCTCGCCGCGCTGCAGGCTGGCGGTTTCGCCGGCGAAATCCGCGCCGACCACGCGAACCGCACCGTGCAGGCCACCGACAACTCGATCTATCAGCGCCTGCCGCAAGCGGTCATCAGCCCCGCGCATGCGGACGACGTGCGGCTGCTCGCGCGCGTGCTCGCGCAGCCCGAGCATCGCGGCGTCGCGGTGGCGGCGCGCGGCGGCGGCACCGGCACCAACGGGCAGTCGCTGACCGACGGCGTGATCGTCGACCTGTCGCGCAACCTGAACCGGATTCTCGAAATCAACGCCGACGAGCGCTGGGTGCGCGTGCAGGCCGGCGTCGTCAAGGATCAGCTCAATGCCGCGCTGAAGCCGCACGGGCTGTTTTTCGCGCCGGAGCTGTCGACGTCGAATCGCGCGACGATCGGCGGGATGATCAACACCGACGCAAGCGGGCAGGGCAGCTGCACCTACGGCAAGACGCGCGACCACGTGCTCGCGCTCGACTTCGTGCTGCTCGGCGGCGAGCAACTACGCAGCGACGCCGTCGACGAAGCCGAACTCGAACGCCGCTGCGCGCGGCAGGACCGCGTCGGCGACGTGTATCGCACCGCGCGCCGCATCCGCGACGAACAGGCGGCGCTGATCGACGCGAAATTCCCCAAGCTCAATCGCTGCCTGACCGGCTACGACCTCGCGCACCTGCGCGAAGCCGACGGCCGCTTCAATCTCAACAGCGTGCTGTGCGGCGCCGAAGGCTCGCTCGGCTTCGTCGTCGAAGCGAAGCTGAACGTGCTGCCGATCCCGAAGTACTCGGTGCTGGTCAACGTGCGCTATGGCGGCTTCATGGACGCGCTGCGCGATGCGCGAGCGCTGCTCGCCCATCGGCCGCTGTCGATCGAAACGGTCGACTCGAAGGTGCTGATGCTCGCGATGAAGGATTTCGTCTGGAGCAGCGTGGCCGAGTATTTCCCGCAGGACGACGGGCGTCCGACGCTCGGCATCAACCTGATCGAATTCAGCGGCGACGACGCCCATGACGTCGATGCGCGCGTGCATGCGTTCGTCGAGCATTTGCGCACCGATACGAGCGTCGAGCGCTTCGGCCATACGCTCGCGAGCGGCGCTGACGCGGTCAAGCGCGTGTACGCGATGCGCAAGCGCGCGGTCGGGCTGCTCGGCAACGTGCAGGGCGAGGCGCGCCCGCAGCCGTTCGTCGAGGACACCGCGGTGCCGCCCGAGAACCTCGCCGAATACATCGCCGAATTCCGCGCGCTGCTCGATGCTCACGGGCTGCAATACGGGATGTTCGGCCACGTCGACGCCGGCGTGCTGCACGTGCGCCCCGCGCTCGACATGAAGGACCCGAAGCAGGCGGCGCTGGTGCGGCCGGTGTCGGACGCGGTGGCCGCGCTCACGCAGCGGCATGGTGGCCTTTTATGGGGCGAGCACGGCAAGGGCGTGCGGTCGGAATACGCGCCGGCGTTCTTCGGCGAGCTGTATCCGTCGCTGCAGCAGCTGAAGGCCGCGTTCGATCCGCACAACCAGCTGAATCCCGGCAAGATCGCGACGCCGCCGCTGCGCACGCTGCGGCTGCTGAAGATCGACGAGGTGCCGACGCGCGGCGACCACGACCGGCAGATCGACGAGCGCGTGTGGCGCAGCTACGGCACCGCGATGCACTGCAACGGCAACGGTGCGTGCTACAACTTCGACCCGGACGACGCGATGTGTCCGTCGTGGAAGGCGACGCGCGAGCGCGTGCAGTCGCCGAAGGGGCGCGCCTCGCTGATGCGCGAATGGTTGCGCCTGCAAGGACAGGCGGGCGTCGACGTCGTCGCGGCGGCGCGTGTGCGGCAGCCGTGGGCGACGGGCATCGTCACGCGCTGGCGCAACAGCCGCGCCGCGCGCAACGGCGCAGCGGACTTCTCGCACGAGGTGTACGACGCGATGGCCGGCTGCCTCGCGTGCAAGTCGTGTGCGGGGCAGTGCCCGGTCAAGGTCAACGTGCCCGAGTTCCGCTCGCGCTTTCTGGAGCTGTATCACCAGCGCTATCAGCGGCCGCTGCGCGACTATCTGATCGGCTCGCTCGAATTCACGATGCCGTGGCTCGCACGCGTGCCCGCGCTGTACAACCGGATGATGGCGGCCGGGTGGGTGCGCACGCTGCTCGAGCGTCAGGTCGGCATGGTCGACAGCCCGCTGCTGAGCCGCTTCGATCTCGCGGCCGCGCTGCGGCAATGGCGCGTGCGGCCGGCCGATCCGCACGCGCTCGCCGCGCTGACCGACGCGCAGCGCGCGCGCAGTGTGGTCATCGTGCAGGACACGTTCACGCGTTACTTCGACACCGAGCAGTTGGCGACGCTGATCGAACTGGCCGCGCGCATCGGTTTCCAGGTATGGCTCGCGCCGCTCGCGCCGAACGGCAAGGCGCTGCACGTGCAGGGCTTTCTGCGCGCGTTCGAGCGGGCGGCGATCCGCAACGCGACGCAGCTCGCCGCGCTTGCACGCTCGGGCGTCGCGCTGGTCGGCCTCGATCCGGCGATGACGCTCACGTATCGGCAGGAATACCTGAAGGTGACCGGGCTCGTCGACGTGCCGCAGGTCGCGCTGCCGCAGGAGTGGCTGCTCGATGCGTTGCCGGAAGCCCGCGCGGGCCGCGCGTCGGGCGCCGCGTTTCGGCTGCTGCCGCACTGCACCGAGCGGACCAACGCACCGGACAGCGGCAGGCAATGGGCGCAGCTATTCGCGCGGCGCGGTCTGCGCCTGACGGTCGAGGCGGCCGGCTGCTGCGGGATGTCGGGCACCTATGGGCACGAGGCGCGCAATCTCGCGACGTCGAAGGCGATCTATGCGCAATCGTGGGCGGCGCACGTAGATGGTTCCGCGGAACGAGGCGAGGCGCTGGCGACCGGGTACTCGTGCCGCAGCCAGGTGAAGCGCATGTCGTCGAAGCAACTGCGGCATCCGTTGCAGGCGTTGCTCGATCAGGTGCGAGCGGCAGACTGACGGGCGGACGGCGTCGCAGGCGCCGCCGACTGACGGGTTCGATCGGCCGCTCCATGGGCGCGGACGAGGACGCCGCTACCGGTGAATTCGATGCATCAGGAGCCGACCTTGACGGTCCTCCGCGCGCGCGGTTTGTCGCCGGCGGGAAACACCCCGCCGCCGCGCGGCCGCTTCGGCTCGATCGCCGTCTTGCCGATCACGTGCCGGAAATCGATCTCGTGCGCCGCGAGCGCGCCGATGAGGGTCGCGATGACCGCGAGGTGCGAAGGGACGGTGCCCTTGCTCGAATAGTTCGTGATGGAGCTTTCGTTCATCCGGATCAGCCGCGCGAATTCGCGCGCGGTCAGCTGCGCCTTCTTCAACTCCTGCTGAAATTCCGCATACGCCATTGCACACATGTCACTTCATCTCCGCAAAGCCTGAACCGGCCCGCGCGGCACCGGCGCGACGGGTGGCGTTCCCGTCGCGCCGGCATCGCGGGGAATTACATCTTCACCTGATCGAGGAAGGTCTTCTTGCCGGCCTTGTAGCCGTAGATCGAGATGATCCCGTGCGTCAGGTCGCCCTTCGCGTCGAACGTCGTCGTGCCGATCACGCCTTCATACTTCGTCGACGGCATCGCGGCGACGATCTTGGCCGGATCGGTCGAGTTCGCGCGCTTCATCGCGTCGACGGCGATATACACCGCGTCGTATGCGAACGGCGCATCGAACTTGATGCCCTGGTTGAAGCGCTTCTCGTACTTCGCGACGAACGCCGCGCCGCCCGGCATCTTCTCGAGCGCCGCGCCGGCCTGCGAGCACAGCACGTTGTCGGCCGCCGGGCCGGCCAGCTGCGCCAGCGAGTCGGTGCACACGCCGTCGCCGGACAGGATCTTCGCGCGCAGGCCGAGCTGCTTCGCCTGCTTCGCGAGCGGGCCGCCGGTGGCATCCATGCCGCCGTACATGATCGCGTCCGGGTTCTCGCCCTTCACCTTCGTCAGGATCGCGCGGAAGTCGACGGCCTTGTCGTTGGTCGCGTCGTGCGACAGCACCTTCAGGCCGAGCGCCTTGGCCTTCTTCTCGAATTCGTTCGCGAGGCCCTGGCCGTACGCGGTCGAATCGTCGATCACCGCGACGCTCTTCACGCCCTTCGACTGCGCGTAGCTCGCGAGCGCGGGGCCTTGCTGCGCGTCGGTCGCGACCACGCGATAGGTGGTCTTGAAGCCCTGTTGCGTGTAGGTCGGGTTGGTGGCCGACGGCGAGATCTGCACGATGCCCGCATCGCTGTAGATCTTCGACGCCGGGATCGACGTGCCCGAGTTCAGGTGGCCGATGACGGCGACGACCTTGTCGTCGACCAGCTTCTGCGCAACCTGCGTCGCCTGACGCGGGTCGGCCGCGTCATCCTGCGCGTCGAGCTGCAGCGTGATCTTCTTGCCGCCGATCGTCAGGCCCTTCGCATTGATCTCTTCGACGGCGAGACGCGCGCCGTTCTCGTTGTCCTTGCCCAGGTGCGAAATGCCGCCCGTTGTCGGTTCGACGCTGCCGATCTTCACGACCTGGTCGGCCATCGCGCTCGAGGCGGCCGCGAATGCGGCGGCTGCCAGTGCGACGGTGACCAGGGGTTTGCAGCGCATGCCGACGGTGCTTCGTTCCATCTGCCATCTCCGTTGATTGATAGTGCTGTTGCCGCCCGTTCGATCGCGCACGCCCTTGTGAGGCGGCCGGCGAGCCGGGCGAGTCTCCGCGACCCGCGATGGGTTCGGCTTGCCTGTCGCCGATCGTCGAGTACGCCGTGGTGCCACCGCGGCGCATGCGACTTCATCGGACGACACACAATTCGTCTGAATATATCTGAACGCGCTTGCGCCCGTCTCGGCGAATTGTCCGAGCTTGCGCAAATGTGATGCGGCCGCACGGCCGTCGCGCGATCGGCGCGTGCGCGTGTCGCGCCGTCAATGGCCCTGATTATTCGACGGGCCGGATTCCGAAGCCATGGACAGTGCGATGCAATCAGTCAGCAACTGTTCGGTCGATTCGTCTGCACACTTCGATTCATCGGCGCGGCAACGTCTCCTCCGATTCGATGCAACTAACGGTCGAGCCCGCTGGCGCCGGCGAATCGACGCGCGCTTCGCTTGCTTGCCGAGTCGCTCGTCGGTTTTGCAGCAATCGTAGCCGGCTCCGGAGCGTGCGGTGATCCGCTCACTCGACGCGGCCTCCGCGTGCGACGTCGCCGCGCGGCTACGCGCGTCCGCGCAATGCGACGACGACGACACCCACGATCGCCAGCAGGCCGCCGCCCACGGTGCCGATGCCGGGCCGTTCGCCGGTGAGCATCATCGACATCGCCGTCGCGACCGCCGGCGTCAGATACAGGAAGCTGGACGCGCGCGCCGCGCCGAAATGGCCGAGTGCGAACGACCACGCCGCATAGCCGAGCGCCGCCGGGAAGATGCCGAGCACGAGGACGGCCGACACCGTCTCGTGCGACGCACCGTCGCCGAGCGCCGCCAGCGCGCCGGGCAACCATGGCGCAAGCAGTACCGCGCCGGCCAGCAGCGTGTACGCGGTGCATGGCAGCGCGCCGTACACGGGGATCAGCCGCCGCTGCAACACGAAATAGCTGGCCGAACACAGCGCCGCGCCGAGGATCAGCGTGCTGCCGGAGCCGAGCACGAGGCCGCCCGGCTGACCATGCGCGATCACCGCGATGCCGGCGAGGCTGACCAGCGAGCCGAGCCAGCCCCAGCGATTGAAGCGTTCATGCAGAAACACCGCGGCAAGCAGTGCCGTGAAGATCGGCAGCGTGTTGACGATGAAGCTGGCCGCGCCGGCCGAGACGGTTTGCTCGCCGGTGTTGAGCAGCGCGTTGTAGAGCGCGATGCCGAGCAGGCCGCATGCGAGAAAGCGCAATGCGTCGCCGCGGCTCGGCTTCGGCGGCCGCCGCCACGCGAGCCATGCGAGCGCGAGCACGGCCGCGGTGGCGAAGCGCGCGGCGGCGAGCTGCAGCGGCGTCAGCCCGTGCAGGCCGATGCGGATGAACGGGAACGCGCTGGCCCACGAGACGATCGTGAACGCCACCGCGCCGGCCGCGACGAGCCGCTGTCGCGCGTCGCGTGCCGAAGAGGGGGGAGAGGAGGAGAGCGTGTTCATGCGGCCATGGTGCAGTGTCGCGAGATGTTAAGCTAGCGCACAGATCGACATCCGGATATGAATATGGCTCACAGCTCGGTGCGCCGCCGCGGCGACCGTCCGGCGCGCTCGCAGCCGGGTGCGCCGCCGCAGCCGGGCTCGCGACCGCCGCTCGCGAGTCTCGAGACCGTCTGCACGGTCGCGCGTCACGGCTCGTTTCTGGCGGCGGCCGAGGTGTCCGGCGTCACGCACGGCGCGATCAGCCGGCGCGTGGCTGCCGTCGAAAACTGGCTCGGCATGACGTTGTTCGAACGTCATGCGCGCGGCGTGCGCATGACGCCGGACGGCCAGCGCTTCGTCGGCCGGATCGAGCAGGCGTTCGCGATCATCGACGGCGCGGCCGATCAGTGGCGCTTGCCGCGCGCGCCGCGGCTCGTCAGGATGAGCGTGGTGCCCGCCTTCGCGCAGCTCTGGCTGTTCGAGCGGCAGCAGGCGCTCGAGAGCGAGGCGCCGGCGTTGCGCATCGAGCTCGGCATCGAGCTGCGCAACGTCGACATCGCAGCGGGCGAAGCGGATCTGTCGATTCGCTACGGGCGCGGCAACTGGCGTCATCTGGAAACGCGCGAGTTCATGCCGGAGAAGCTGCATCCGGTCGCGCACCCGCGGCTCGCCGCGCAGCTCGCCACGCTGCGCCAGCGCGGCGGCGACGCGGCGCTGCTCGAGATGCCGCTGCTGCACGATTCGGACGTCACCGGCTGGCGCACGTGGTTCGCCGCGCTCGGCATCGCGTTCAAGCCGCGCGCGCAGGACCGCCGCTTCGAGGATTACAACCTCGTGCTGGCGGCGGCCGAAGCGGGGCTCGGCGTGGCGCTGGCGCGCACGCCGCTTGCTAGCGCGTATCTCGAGCGCAGCGCGCTCGTGCGCGTGAGCAGGCACGAGGTCGAGTCGCCGCTCAGCTATCACTTCGTGCATGCAAAGGGCGAGGCGCGCCCCGAAGTGCTGGCGCTGATGGAGCGGATGCGCGCGGCGCTCGGATAGGCCAGCCGCGCGTGCGTCGGCGTCGTTGCCGCTCGACCGCGGTCGGCCGATCGCCGACAATGCGACCGCGGAAAAAGCGCGGGATTCGACAGATGGACGAGAATACGGAAATCGAGCGGTTCGAGCCGCTCGAATGTAAAGGGAACGAGTAATGAATAGACCAGACAAGTCGTCGAAGGCGCGTGCTGCGCTGGACCAGCTGTTTTCGGGCTTGGCGCCCGCGGACGCGCGCCCGAGCGCGTCGCGCCCGGGCAACCCGTTCGAAGCAGCCGACGACGCCACCGGCGCGGACGGCCGCGTCGAAGTCACGCTGTCGACGCGCATCCAGCTGCGCGGCTATCCGGGCGCGGATGCGTTCATGCAGCGCATGGCGCAAGCGTGGGGGCTCACGTGGGGCGCGTACGACGCGGTGCGCGCAACGGCGACGCTGCCGGTCGGCTGGCGCGCGCGCCGGCTGCCCGAAGTCACGCAGATCGTCGACGAACGCGACGTGCTGCGTGCGGAAAGCAGCCTGCAGGGCGGCGAGATGTCTTACCTGAAAGTGCATCCACGCTACTACATCGATGCGCGCAAGGGCGTGGGCTGGCGCAAGGAGTCGAAGGCCTCCGACGATCCGGATCTCGACGGCCCCGACTGGAACTGCTACGTGATGGACCGGGAAAAGTCCGTCGAACTGCACGAGTTGACGACGTCGTCGTCGAAGGCCGATCTCGACAACGCACGTGCGACGTTGTTGAAATGGCTCGACTCGCACTATCCGCGCCATCGCGATCCGTTCGCGTACTGGACCGATTGCGATCGTCCTCTGTAGTCCGCGCACGCGCATGTACACGCACGGCGGCGGCGCGGATCGCGCGGCAAGCCGTCATACATGGCAGGCGACCCACGTGAACCGGCTCCGTCCCGTCCCGATCCTGTACGCGGCATGCGCGGCGGCGCTTGCGTCGACCGTGATCGAACTGCTGCTCTGGCCGCTTGCCGGCGATGATGCCCTGCGCAACCTGCTGCGCGACGCGCGGCTGACGGCGGCGATCGCGTTGGGGCGCACGGCGCTTCGATCGTCCGCGGGTTTCGATCCGACGATCATGGGCGTGGCGACGCTGGTACACGCCGCGCTGTCGCTCGCGTACGCAGCCATGCTCGCGGCGCTGGTGCGCAATCTGTCGCGCGGCGCCGCACTGTGCGCAGGCGCCGTGTTCGGGCTCGTTCTCTACGGCGTCAACCTGTACGCGTTTACCGCGGTGTTTCCGTGGTTCGCGCAGGTGCGCGGCGCGATCACGCTGGTTGCGCATCTGGTGTTCGGCGCGAGCGCCGCGGGCGTTTATTGCGCGTTGCGTCGTCGATAGCACGGCGCACGGTGGCGTGCTGCGGCGACGCGGCACCCACCGCGCCGCCGCCTGCGCATTACTGCGTCTCGCGTTGCGCGTCCGCCGTCTCGCCGAGAAAACCGCCACTCTGATGCGCCCACAGCGCCGCATAGATGCCGCCGCGCTGCAGCAGCTCGGCGTGCGTGCCGACCTCGACGATGCGCCCCGCATCGAGCACGATCAGCCGATCCATCGCCGCGATCGTCGACAGCCGGTGCGCGATCGCGATCACCGTCTTGCCGCTCATCAGGCTGTCGAGGCTGCGCTGGATCGCGACCTCGACTTCCGAGTCGAGCGCGCTGGTCGCTTCGTCGAGCACGAGGATCGGCGCGTCCTTGAGCATCACGCGCGCGATCGCGACGCGCTGCCGCTGGCCGCCGGACAACTTCACGCCGCGCTCGCCGACCTCGACGTCGTAGCCGCTGCGCCCGTGCCGGTCGCGCAGCTGCGCGATGAAGTCGGCCGCCTCCGCACGCACGGCCGCTTCGCGCATCTCGCGCTCGGTCGCGTCGGGCCGCCCATACAGAATGTTCTCGCGCATCGTCCGATGCAGCAGCGACGTATCCTGCGTCACCATCCCGATCGCCGCGCGCAGGCTGTCCTGCGTCACGTGCGCGATGTCCTGCCCGTCGATCCGGATCGAGCCGCCGTCGACGTCGTAGAAGCGCAGCAGCAGGTTCACCAGCGTCGACTTGCCGGCCCCCGAACGACCGATCAGACCGATCCGCTCGCCCGGCCGGATCGTCAGGTTCAGCCCGTCGAACACCGGCGTGTCGTGTTCTTCGTGGGCGAAGCGCACGTTGTCGAACACGATTTCGCCGCGCGGCACGGTGAGCGCCGTCGCGTCCGGCGCGTCGCGCACGCTGCGCACCTTCGTCAGCGTGTTGATGCCGTCCTGGATCGTGCCGACGTTCTCGAACAGCTCGGTCATCTCCCACATGATCCAGTGCGAATAGCTCGACAGGCGCAGCGCCATCGCGACCACGGCCGCGACCACGCCCGCGCTCGCCTCGCCGTGCAGCCACAGATACAGCGCAAGGCCGGTCGAGCCGACCAGCAGCAGCGTCGACAACAGATGGTTGACGATCTCGAACGCGCTGACGAGACGCATCTGCGCGTCGCCGGTCGCCTTGAACGCCTCCATCGCGTGCCGCGCGTGATCGGCTTCGCGGCGCGTGTGCGAGAACAGCTTCACGGTCGTGATGTTCGAATAGGCGTCGGTGATGCGGCCCGTCATCAGCGCGCGCGCGTCGGCCTGCTCGCTGCCGACGCGCCCGAGCCGCGGCACGAAGAACGCGCAGGCGGCGCCGTAGCCGAGCGCCCACAGCGCGAGCGGGATCATCAGCCGCCAGTCGAAGCTGGCCGCGAGCGCGAGGATGCCGATCAGGTAAGCCGCGACCCCGATCACGACGTCGACCGACATGAACAGCGCATCGCGCACCGCGAGCGCGGTCTGCATGATCTTGGTCGTCACGCGGCCGGCGAACTCGTTCGCATAGAACGACAGGCTCTGGTCGAGCATCAGCCGGTGAAACAGCCAGCGCAGCCGCATCGGGAAGTTGATCGCCAGCACCTGGTGCTTGACGAGCGTATGCAGCGCAATCAGCAGCGCGCTGGCCGCGAGGATCGCCGCGAACCCGACGAGCGTGCCGAAGTGGCGGCCGCCGAAGTCGGCCGGCGTCGCCGACGACAGCCAGTCGACCACGCGCCCCATCATCGCGAACAACGCGGCCTCGTAGCCGGCGAGCGCGGCCGACGTGAGCGCGATCAGCAGAAGCCAGCCGCGCGCGCCTTTCGTGCACGCCCAGACGAACGAGAAGAATCCCTTCGGCGGCGTGACGGGATCGTCGAGCGGGAAGGTGGGCAGGCGTCGTTCAAACCACGAAAACATCGATCTTTTTCCTCCGGTGATTCGGCCACGCGATCCGACGTCGATCGAGCGTCATACGTTGCGACCGCGTCGTCCGGCAGCGAGTGTCGCACCGATTCGCCGACGCTGCAGGCCGGTCGTAAGGAAGCGAAGCGCCGCACCGCCGCCGCGCCCGTAAAAAAGTGCTTGACTCTCTATCTATGAGTAGATAAAGTTCGATCCATGGAAACGAAACCGACCGTCCGCGAACAGATTCTCGATCATGCGATCACGCTGATGATGCTGCGTGGTTACAACGGCTTCAGCTATCGAGACCTGTCGGATCTGGTGGGCGTGAAGACGTCGAGCATCCACTACTACTTCCCGTCGAAGGACGACCTCGTGCTGGAAGCGGTAGCGGCCTACAGCGACGACGTGCTCGCGGCGATCCGGACGATCGATCCAGCGCTGCCGGCCGACGTGAAGCTGAGCCTGTACACGAAGCTGTTCGGGCGCACGCTCGGCGACGGCGACCGGATCTGCCTCTGCGGCATGCTGGCGGCCGATATCGAATCGTTGCCGGACAACGTGCGGCAAGCGGTGCAGGCGTTCTTCAAGGCGAACGAAAAGTGGCTCGCCGAGCTGCTGACCCAGGGCGCGGCCGAAGGCACGCTGCAGTTCAGCGGCAAGCCGGAATCGGCGGCGCGCACGCTGTTCGCGGCGTTTCAGGGCAGCGTGCTGGCCAGCCGGCTGTTTCATACGCGGGCGCGCCTCGAAGATGTAGAGGCGGTGTGGAAGGTCCGGGCTTGAGCGCCGGGCATGTTTGCACCGCTTTTTGTTGTGGCTGGTTGTCTATCTTGTAGTAGATAGTTTTTGAAGCGGATGAATGAAACATCCGCACTTTTTGGGCTGGTTTATCTATCTATGAGTAGATAAACAAACGCAATGCCGGCGGCGACACCGCCGGCGCGCGGCCCCGGTTTGCAAGTTGGTTCACTCACTCATCGTTGAAAAGGAGTCTGTCATGTCGATCGAAAAAGTTCTCTACCGCGCTCATGCAAAAGCCACCGGCGGCCGCGACGGCCGTGCGACCGTGCCGGAAAGCGGCCTCGACCTGAAGCTGACCACGCCGCGCGAGCTCGGCGGTGCGGGCGGCGCGGGCGCGAACCCCGAGCAGCTGTTCGCGGCCGGCTACAGCGCGTGCTTCATCGGCGCGATGAAGTTCGTCGCGGCGCGCGACAAGATCGCGATCCCCGCGGATGCCGCGATCGAGGGCAGCGTCGGGATCGGCGCGATCCCGAACGGCTTCGGCATCGAGGTCGAACTGAAGATCTCGCTGCCGGGCCTCGACCGCGAAACCGCACAAACGTTGATCGATCGCGCGCACATCGTCTGCCCGTACTCGAACGCGACGCGCGGCAACATCGACGTCACGCTGACGCTCGTCTGATCGCACCCGATTCCGCTACCACGCAGTCCACCGTCCATCCGTTGCATACCGATTGAGCCAGGGAGTTTCATCATGAAGATCGTCAAGCCGCTGTTGATCGCCGCCGTCGTCGCAGCCACGTGGTCCGGCGCATCGGCCGCCACCGCGGCATCCGCGCAAGCCGTTCGCCCCGACACCGCGACGAGCGCGTTCCTCGCCGTGCTGAACGGCCAGAAGGGGCCGGGCCTCGAAACACTCAGCCCCGAGAAGGCGCGTCAGGTGCTGGTCGATGCGCAGAGCGGCGTGAAGGTCGATCTGTCCGGCATCGACGTGTCGAATCGCACGATCGAGCAGGACGGGCTGTCGGTGCCGATCACGATCGTGCGGCCGCAACAGGTGAGCGGCACGCCGCCGGTGTTCATGTTCTTCCACGGGGGCGGCTGGATTCTCGGCGACTTCCCGACCCACGAGCGCCTCGTGCGCGATCTCGTCGTGCAATCGGGCGCCGTCGCGGTGTTCGTCAACTACACGCCGTCGCCGGAAGCGCATTACCCGGTCGCGATCAACCAGGCGTATGCGGCGACGAAATGGGTCGCGGCGCACGGTGCGGAGATCGGCGTCGACGGCAGCCGTCTCGCGGTGGTCGGCAACAGCGTCGGCGGGAACATGGCGGCGGTCGTCGCGCTGATGGCGAAGGACAAGGGCGGCCCGGCGATCCGTTTCCAGGGGCTGTTGTGGCCGGTCACGGATCACGACTTCAACACCGGCTCGTACGGCGCATACGCGCAGGGACACTTCCTGACGCGGCCGTTGATGAAGTGGTTCTGGAACGCCTACACGAAGAACGAAGCGCAACGCGACGAGATCTACGCGTCGCCGCTGCGCGCGAGCGTCGCGCAGCTGAAGGGCCTGCCGCCGGCGCTGATCCAGGTCGCGCAGTTCGACGTGCTGCGTGACGAAGGCGAAGCGTACGGCCGCAAGCTCGACGCAGCGGGCGTCGACGCCACGACCACGCGTTACGACGGCACGATCCACGATTTCGGCCTGCTCAACGCGCTCGCCAACGACGCGCCGACGAAGGCCGCGATGAAGGCGATGGGCAACGAAATCGCGGCGCGGCTGAAGTAATGCGGCGAGCGGCATTCGCGCCGGCGTGAACACGCCTAAGCCGATCGGTGCAGCGGCGGGCTTCGGCCCGCCGCTTTTTTGCGTGGGCGGGACGCGTGCGGCGAGGCGCGGCATCGCGAAGCGGATCGAACCGGCAGCGTGACGGCCCCGCGCGCGGGCGCGGCGCATTCATTGTTGGTACGATCGCGCGTATCGTTCATGCCGGCGCCGGGTGCGGCCGGCCCATCGCGCGCGCGGCGGCACGCCGGCGCGGCCACGTTCGGGAGAAGTGTTTGATGCTGCAGGCGTTCGCGGTCTTGTTGACCTTCCAGTGTCTCGGGGAAGGCGTGTCCTATCTGTTCGGCATACCGGTGCCCGGCCCGGTGATCGGCATGCTGCTGCTGTTCGGCTTCGTGATGCTGCGCCCGCAGGTGGCCGACGCGATCGAGCCGACCGCGTTCGAACTGCTGCGCCATCTGTCGCTGCTGTTCGTGCCGGCCGGCGTCGGCATCATGGTGTCGGCTTCCCGCGTGCGCGGCGATGCGCTCGCGGTCGTCGTCGCGCTCGCGGTGAGCACGACGCTCGCGATCGCCGTCACGGCGCTCGTCACGCGCGCGTTGCTGCGGCGCCAGCGGCCCGCGTCCGGCACGGCGGGGGAGGCACGATGACGGCCTTCCCGAAACTCGGCGCGATCTGGGTCTATCTCGCCGCCACGCCGCTGCTCGGCCTCACCATCACGCTGATCGCCTACCTGATCGCGCAGGCCGTCTATGCGCGCTCGCGCTTCAACCCGCTCGCGAATCCGGTGCTGATCGCCGTCGCGCTGATCGTCGGGCTGCTGACCGTCACGCATACGCCGTATCCGACGTATTTCGAGGGCGCGCAGTTCGTCCATTTCCTGCTCGGCCCGGCGACCGTCGCGCTCGCGCTGCCGCTGTATCGCCAGTGGTCGAAGCTGCGGCGCGCCGCGCTGCCGCTGCTCGTCGGGCTGCTGGCCGGCTCGTTGACCGCGATCGTTTCCGCGGTGGGCGTTGCGGCGTTGTTCGGCGCGTCGCATCAGACGATTGCGTCGCTCGCGCCGAAATCCGCGACCACGCCGATCGCGATGGCGGTCGCGCAGCAGATCGGCGGAATTCCGTCGCTCACCGCCGTGCTGGTGATTTCGACCGGCATCTTCGGTGCGGTGTGCGCGCGCGCGATCCTGAACGTGCTGCGCATCGACGAGCCGGCCGTGCGCGGCTTCGCGCTGGGCGTCGCGTCGCACGGGATCGGCACCGCGCGCGCGTTTCAGATCGGCGAGGAAACCGGCGCGTTCGCGGGACTCGGCATGGGGCTGAACGGCGTGCTCACCGCGTTCATCGTGCCGATCCTGCTGCCGGTGTTGTCGCGGTGGATTTGAGGCTGGGCGGCGGCGGCTCGCCGGCTGCGGCTTTCGCGAGGTTTGCGCGCACGGCGGCCAGGCCGCGATGCGGCGTGTCGTGATCGACGCGGTGCGAATCGGCGGCGCGGCGGCAAGCGCCTCGGGCCGGCATGGACAACGTGCGGGCCGCCGACGTATCGCGGCCGTTATCAGGAGAATTCAGAAACTCGCACGGACATTTTTCCGGCGATCGGCTAACGTTGCATCGGCGCCGGCATCGCACGCGGGCGTTCGACCCACAACCAACAATCGACAAGGAGTTCCGGCCATGACGAAGTCTCGCGTGGTTTCGGTGGCAGCGGCAATCACGGCGTCGTTCGGTCTGTTGTTGACCGCCGCGCCGGCCGCATATGCACAGGATGCGGCGTCGGCGCCGCTGCAGGCTTCGGCATCCGCGCCGACCCAGAAGCAGCTCGACAAGGCGCAGAAGAAGGCCGCCCGCAAGGCGGCGCGCGCGCGCCACGCGAAGGACCTGAAGGCGATCGGCACGGGCAGCGGCTACCGGCTGACCAACGATCAGAGCAATTACCCGCAGAACGCGGTGGAGAAGGCGCCCGCGACGAAGAGCGTGCCGGCCGCGCCGGCATCGGGGCAGTAACGGGCGGGGAGCGAGGTAAGGAGACGGCGCCGGTGAAACCGGCGCCGTTGGTTTTTGTATGCGCTGCGTATGCGGCTTGGGCGGCGCGTACGGAGGCGCGCGGCTACGGGCTATGGCGCTACAGGCACGGGCTACCGAGCGACGCGGTACGCGCGGCGGGCGGGGGCTATGACCGGTGAGCTGCGAGCTACTAGCTCCGCACTCCGGGCTGCAAGCGGCACACTGCGAGTTGCACCCTCTGGGCGCCGGGCTGCAGGTGACGCGCTGCGAGCTACGCACTCCGGCCTCCGGGTTGCAAGCGATACGGTGAGAGCTACGCACTCCGGGCTGCAAGTGACGCGCTGCGAGCTACACACTCGAGCTACGAGCTACGAGCTACGAGCTACGAGCTACGAGCTACGAGCTACGAGTTACCAGCGCCAAGCGACGAGCCCAAACCCCGAGCTCCGAGCTACGGTGTGCTACAGGCGGGCAGCCACGCAGCGATGCAGCCACGCAGCCGCACCCCCGCCAGCATTAGGCCGCGAGCTTCGCCGCCAATTGCGCGACGTGCTTGCCCTGATAGCGCGCGATGTCCAGTTCGTTCGCGCTCGGCTGGCGGCTGCCGTCCGCGCCGGCGAGCGTCGTGGCGCCGTACGGCGTGCCGCCGGTGATTTCCTTCATGTCGACGAGCCCGCTGCAGGCGTACGGCACGCCGACGATCACCATCCCGTGGTGCAGCAGCGTCGTGTGGAACGACGTGATCGTCGTTTCCTGGCCGCCGTGCTGCGTGCCGGTCGACGCGAACACGCTGCCGATCTTGCCGACCAGCGCGCCCTTCATCCACAGGCCGCCCGTCTGGTCGAGGAACGTGCGCATCTGGCCGGCCATGTTGCCGAAGCGGGTCGGCGTGCCGAAGATGATCGCATCGTAGTTCGCGAGTTCGTCGACGGTAGCCACCGGCGCGGCCTGGTCGACCTTGACGCCGATCGCCTTCGCCTGGTCGACGGGAATGGTCTCCGGCACGCGCTTGAGCGTGACCTCGACGCCGGGCACCGATTTCGCGCCTTCCGCGACGTGCTGCGCCATCGTTTCGACGTGCCCGTAGGACGAGTAGTAAAGGACGAGTACCTTGGCCATGTTGCGAATCTCCAATTAGAGAAGGCCCCGCGCGCGGCGGGGCC
This sequence comes from Burkholderia sp. MBR-1, assembly GCF_013822785.1. Taxonomy (NCBI): domain Bacteria; kingdom Pseudomonadati; phylum Pseudomonadota; class Betaproteobacteria; order Burkholderiales; family Burkholderiaceae; genus Burkholderia; species Burkholderia sp. MBR-1. The sequence goes on along the minus strand of NZ_CP053611.1, from coordinate 979,394 downwards.
GGATGTTCCGAACGGGCGTCATGCCCAGTCGGCCGTCACTTCGACCGGGCGCAGGTCGAATACCAGCACCTCGGCGTCGTGACCGTCGGCGAACGTCAGCGTCCGTTCGTCGCGGATGCGCGCGCCGTCGCCTTCGCCGAGCGTCACGCCGTTGACCGACACGCTGCCGCGCGCCACGTGGACGTACGCATAGCGGTCCGGCGCGAGTTCGAGCGTCGCGCGCTCGTCGCCGTCGAACAGGCCCGCGTAGATCCGCGTGTCCTGCCGGATCTTCAGCGAACCGGCGTCACCGTTGGGCGACACGATCGGCGTGAGCTTGCCGCGCTTGTCGGCTGCCGCGATGTTGGTCTGCTGATAGCGCGGCTCGGCGCCCTTCTCGGCCGGCCCGACCCAGATCTGCAGGAAGTGCACGGGTGTTTCCGGCGAGTGGTTGAACTCGCTGTGACGCACGCCGGTGCCGGCGCTCATCAGCTGCACGTCGCCCGGCACGATCACCGACCCGGTGCCCATCGAATCCTTGTGCTCCAGCGCGCCTTCGAGCACGTACGACAGGATTTCCATGTCGCGGTGCGGGTGGGTGCCGAAGCCGCGGCCCGGTGCGACGCGGTCGTCGTTGATCACCAGCAGGTCGGAGAAGCCGACTTGCTTCGGATCGTAGTAATTCGCGAACGAAAACGTGTGACGGGAGCTGAGCCAGCCATGCTCGGCACGGCCACGTTGGTTTGCTGCACGAGTCTCGATCATGATGCGTGTCCTTGGTGTCGCCGGCCCTCGGAAGTGGGGCCGGCCGTTCGTTGAGATGAATCTTAGGTCAATCGAATTGACAAATAAATGGCCGTGAAGATAATGACTGTCACCTTGGAGTGGACAATATGGAACTCAACGATCTGAGAATCTTCGTCGCGACGGTCGACGCGGGCAGCTTCACGGCGGCGGCCGACCAATTGATGCTGTCGAAGCAGTTCGTGAGCCGGCGCACGATGGCGCTCGAAGCGTCGCTCGGTGTGCGGCTCCTGCATCGCAATACGCGCAATCTCGCGGTGACGGAGTCGGGTCACGAGTTCTACGCGCGCGCGCAGCGGATCCTGGCGGAAGTCGCCGACGCCGAGCAGGCGATGTCGGTGCGCAGCACCGAGCTGCACGGGTCGCTGAAGATCAGCGCGCCGCTGTCGTTCGGCATCACGCACGTGTCGCCGCTGATCGCCGAATTCCTGCGCGCGCATCCGGCCGTGCGGTTGAACCTCGACCTGACCGACCGGCGCGTCGACCTGATCGGCGAAGGTTTCGACCTCGTGCTGCGGATCGGTGCGCTCGAGGATTCGACGCTGATCGCGCGTCCGTTGGGCGCATGGAAAATGATCGCGTGCGCGAGCCCCGCCTATCTGGAGCGGCAGGGCACGCCCGCGTCGCCCGCGGAGCTGGCCGGCCATACGTGCCTGATGTACGGGCGCGAGCGGCGCGTCGGCTGGGAATTCCGGGTCGACGGCGTGGCGCGCACGTTCGACGTGCAAGGCCCGCTCGTCGCGAACAACGGCGAGGTCGTGCGCGATGCGGCGACCGCCGGGCTCGGCATCGCGCTGCTGCCGGAGTTCATCGTCGGCGCCGCGCTCGACGGCGGCGCGCTGGTGCCGGTGCTCGACGCGTATGCGCCGGCGCCGCTCACGCTGAACGCGGTGTTCCCGCAGCATCGGGAAGGCTTCGTGACGCTGCGCACGTTCATCGGGTTTCTCGCCGAGCGGCTCGGACACGCGGTATCGGCTGCATAGCGCAGCTGGATGGCGCGGCCGGTTCGCGTTACGCTGGGGCCCGCGTTGCGCACGTCGCATCGTGTGTCGCGCGCCTTTCCCCGAACTCGGCGGGCCGGCGTTTCAGCGGTCCCGCGCTCCAGCGACGATCCAACGCCATGATCCTTCCGAACCGATCGAATCCTCACGCCGGCATGCGCGCGAGCGCAGCGCTTCCCGCCCGCGCGTCGCGCCACGCGATTCCGCACGTTCTCGCGGCGGCCGCATGGCTGACCGCGCTGCCGATGGCCACCCATGCGGCCGGTTTCGACTGTGCGAAGGCCGCTTCGCCGACCGAACACGCAATCTGCGCGGACGCACGCCTGTCCGCGCTGGACGGTCAACTCGCGACCGCATGGCAGAAGGCGCGCGCGAAAGGCGGCGATACGGCCGCGCTGAAGGCCGCCCAACTGAAATGGCTCGCGCAGCGCGATCGCTGCGGCGGCGACGCCTCGTGCATCGCCGATCGCTATCGCGAGCGCCTTGCGATCCTGAACGGCGCGCCGCTCGCGCCCGACCGCTGGCAGCAGACCTGGTATCGCGACAGCGCCAACCCGTCCCTTGGCGGCGTGCTGACGATTACCGGCACGGCGCCGCATCTTCACTTCGAATTGAGCGGCAACAACGGCGCGAACACCGGCGATCTGGCCGGCGATCTCGCGCTGCACGGCGACGCCGGCACGTTTCGGCAGGACCGATGCCGGCTCGACTTCAGCCGTCACGGATCGCGCGTGCGCGTGACGCAGCAGGGCAGCGACGCCGATTGCGGTGCCGGCGCGGGCGTCGTCTATTCGGGCGACTACGTGACCGCGTCGCAGGCGCAGGCGAGCCCGCCGGCGGATCTCGTCACGCTGAAGGTGCTGGACGACGCGCGGCAGGACGCGATCGCGCACAAGCTGCTCGGCGCGGATTACCAGACGCTCGTCGACATGATCAATAACCGCGACGACGAGCGCGACCTCGACGGCCTGAATGCAAAAGTAACGTCGTACTGGGTGCGCGGCATCGCGACGACGAACGCCGCGATCGTGATGCGCCGCGACACCGATCTGTGGATCGGGCTCCTCGTGTTCGACGCCCACAACGACGTGCGGATGCGGTACTACACGAACGTCCCGGCGTGGAAAAAGACCGTGCCGAAAACGCTGCGCGCGTGGCACGACAAGCTCGACAGCAGCTATCCAATCGACCTGATGTGACCTGGTAAGTGACGCGGTAAGCGATGCGGCAATCGGCCCACGCGGCCGACACGCTGCGTTTGTCACGTGACAATTGTCCACCGGATGGTGACAGCGAATCTTGTTTTGACGGATTGATGATTCTCGGTGAGACAGTAGACTGCACCCGTGCTTCGCCAGAACCGCTCCGCAGCGCCGAGATCGCGCCACCGGACGGATTTGTCGGAAGCGGGCAGGGGCGCCCGCACCGATCGCGCGAGGAGGGTTCGGTACCGATCCATGCGTTCGCCGTTTCGGCGGCCGTCGGTGCCGGATGCGTCGAACCGTCAATTCAAGGTGATTGTTATGCGTTACGTATCGCTGGAGTCGAAGAAGGACGAGCTGCTGCTGGCCGCTCGCGTGTTGATGATGATTCTGTTCGTGTTGTTCGGCTGGCAGAAGCTGACCGGTTTCTCCGGTACGGTCGCATACATGGCGTCGACGGGCGCACCGTCTCCCGAGCTGTCCGCGGTGATCGCGGTGGCGGTCGAACTGGTCGGCGGCGCGCTGATCGCGCTCGGCTTCTACACGCGGCCGCTGGCGCTGCTGTTCGCGGCGTACACGCTCGCGACCGCGTTGATCGGGCATCGCTACTGGGCGCTGCAGGGGATGGATCAGTACGTCGCGATGATCAACTTCTACAAGAACGTCAGCATCATCGGCGGCCTGCTGTTGCTCGCGCTCACCGGGCCGGGGCGGTATTCGTTCGACCGCAAGTAAGCTGGCGCGGCAGTCGCTGCCGCATGGCGGGCCCGGTGCGTTCGAGCAATCGCGCACCGGGCTTTTTTTCGTCGTGCGCCGCCGCGTGTTGCGCGTTGCGCGCGAAATCGCCATCCGACGCAGGTTCTCGTATAGATTGGTGGGCCTCGTTTCCATTCATCGTTGGCTACCGTGTCGCAACCGACCATCCTTCTCATCGGCGCGTCCGGCCTGCTCGGCCGTGCGGTTGCCGCCGCGCTGTCGCGCGAAGCGTCGCTGACGCTGGTCGCGACCATCCGGAACGCAGATACCGCCGGCGCCCGGCGGGTCGCGTTGCCGCCGGAACACACCGCCCGTCTCGACGTTCTGGACCAGCCCGCGCTCGAACGGCTGTTCGATGCGCGGCGGCCGTCCGCCGTGATCGTCTGCGCGGCCGAGCGTCGTCCGGACGTATGCGAGAACGACCCGGCCGCCGCGCGTGCGATCAACGTCGACGCGCCGGCGCGCATCGGCGCGCTCGCCGCGCGCTACGGCGCATGGACGCTCGGCATCTCGACCGACTACGTGTTCGACGGCCGGGCCGCGCCGTACCGCGAAGACGCCACGCCGAATCCGCTGAACGTGTACGGCCGCACGAAGCTCGACGGCGAGGCGGCGTTGCTCGCCGCGTCGCCGCTCGCGTGTGTGCTGCGGCTGCCGCTGCTGTACGGGCCGATCGTCGACTGGCGCGAGTCGGCGGTCACGAGCCTCGTGCCGGCGATCGTCGCGGCCGCGCAGCCGCGCGCCGAGCCGGCGCGCATGGATGCGTGGGCGATCCGCTATCCGACGTACACGCCGGACGTCGCGCAGGTCATCCGCGACCTGACGCTGCGCCATCTGGCCGGCGCGCCGGTCACCGGCATCCGTCATTGGTCGGCCGAGGAGCCGATGACGAAATACGACATCGCCCAACGGCTCGCGGCCGCGTTGGGGCACCGCGCGGCGCTCGCGCCGATCCATGCGCCGACCGATGCCACGCCGCGCCCATACGATTGCCACCTCGATGCGTCGCGCGTGCGCGCGCTCGGCATCGACCATGCGACGCCGTTCGACGCCGGCTTGCTCGCCGTATTGGCCGACGCGCCGCCGCTGCCGTGAGCGTCGCGCCCCGCGATGTCGCGACGCCGTGACGTTCGACGCCGGACCGCGCCGCGCCGTCGCCGCGCAAAAGTCCTCAAACACCGAGCATGCACGCTGCTATCATTCGCGCCATGCCGTGCCCGTACGAGGCGCGGCGACCGGTGGCGAGGAGGTCGCCATCGACCGTTCGTCGCGCGTTCGAGCGCGGCGTACCGCGCGTCGCGTGCCGCGACCGCAGCGTTCGACGATGGCATAGCCGCCGGTGGACATCGCAGACCTTGCGGCTCCGGTCTGGCGATCCACATATCGCAATACGGATCGGCGGAACTTCACGGCCGGTTCGGCCATCGGAGGTTCTTTGAATAAAAACATGCCCAAAGAGGATGAATACATGACTCAGGCTCTGCAGGACCTCGAAGCACAACTTCGGGACCTGAACATCAAGCTGTCGGAAGCCAGGCAGAAAGAAAAGCAGGCCGCGCTCGCGGCATTCAGGGAGCAGGTTCAGTTGCTGGGTATCACGCAGCAGGAAGTGCTGAGCGCGCTCGGCTACATCGTGCAGCGAAAACGCAAGGCGCCTGCGAAGTACTACGATCCGACGACCGGCCGCTCGTGGTCGGGTCGCGGCCCGCGGCCGAAATGGCTCGAAGGCAAGGACCTCGACGCGCTGCTCGTCGATCGCGAAGCCAAAACCTGGTGGCCCGGCGACGATCAGGGCTGACGCCGCGCGGCGCCGGTCGCGCGCCGGCGCCGTCCGGCCGACGCGAGCCGCGGCTCGCATGCTTCATCCCTTGCCGTCGGCGTGCCGCCTGACAGCGCCGCCGCCGGCATCGACGTCTTTCAGTTCCGTCTTTCAGTTCCATTACCCGCGGTTGCCCGTTTCCGTTTCGGCGAGCCGGCAGCCGCGACCCTTTCCGTCCGCGCACGGTCACCGCGCCGTCGCGCGCGCGAACCGGCCTCAGACTGTCGCCCGGACCTTTGCGGCAGGACACCATGGCAGCCAACCTTGAACCTTCGTCGCTCGGCGACGCGGCGTCGCCGCGCGTCGAGCAGGCCGGGCGTTACGCGTGGAAGGCGCTCGCGGGCGCCGCGATCGGCTACGCGATGGACGGCTTCGATCTGCTGATCCTCGGCTTCATGCTGCCGGCGATCACGGCGGCGTTGCACTTGACGCCCGCGCAGGGCGGGGCGCTCGTCACGTGGACGCTGATCGGCGCGGTGGCGGGCGGCATTCTGTTCGGCGCCCTGAGCGACCGCTATGGCCGCGTGCGCGTGCTGACCTGGACGATCATGCTGTTCGCGATCTTCACCGGCCTGTGCGCATTCGCCCAGGGCTTTCGCGACCTGCTCGTCTACCGGACCATCGCCGGCATCGGCCTGGGCGGCGAGTTCGGAATCGGCATGGCGCTCGCGGCCGAAGCGTGGCCGGCCGCCAAACGCGCGCGCGTGTCGTGCTACGTGGCGCTCGGCTGGCAGGCCGGCGTGCTGCTGGCGGCGCTGCTGACGCCGCTGCTGCTGGGCCATATCGGCTGGCGCGGAATGTTCGCGCTCGGCGTGGTGCCCGCCTTGCTCGCATGGGCGCTGCGCAACCGGCTGCACGAGCCCGTAGCGTTCGTGCAGCGTGCTACGCAGCCGCGCACCAACGCGTTCCGCATGCTCGTCGCCGACGCGCGCACCGCGCGCACGAGCGTCGGCATCGCGATCCTGTGCTCGGTCCAGAACTTCGGCTACTACGGCATCATGATCTGGCTGCCGACCTTCCTGTCGAAGCAGATGGGCTTTTCGCTGACGAAGTCCGGCCTGTGGACGGCGGTCACCGTCGTCGGGATGATGATCGGCGTCTGGACCTTCGGGCAGTTCGCCGATCGCATCGGCCGCAAGCCGACGTTCCTGCTGTACCAGCTCGGCGCGGTCGCGACCGTCATCGCGTACGCCCGGCTGTCCGACCCGACGACGATGTTGTGGGCCGGCGCGCTGATGGGCATGTTCGTGAACGGGATGGTCGGCGGCTACGGCACGCTGATGTCCGAAGGCTATCCGACCGCCGCGCGCGCCACCGCGCAGAACGTGCTGTGGAACATCGGCCGCGCGGTCGGCGGCTTCGGGCCGGTGGCGGTCGGCGCACTCGCCGCGCACTACTCGTTTCAGACGGCCATCGCGCTGCTCGCCGGCCTCTATGTGCTCGACATGGCCGCGACGCTGTTCCTGATCCCCGAACTCAACGGCGTCGAACTCGAATGACGCACGCGCCATCGCGCGTTGCGTTGCGCGTGGTCGCATGATGCGCTGAACTGCGCGCGGTCACGCGCTGCGCGTCAGGCGTCGCCGTCCGCATCCGCGCGTGCGCGCGGCGTGCTGCCGGTCCAGCGCCGGTACGCATGCCGGAAGCTGCGCGGTTCGCTGTAGCCGAGCCGCTCTGCGATGGCCGCCACGCTGAGCGTCGGCTCGTCGAGCAGGCGCACCGCCTCCTGATGGCGCACGTCGTCGAGCAGCGACTGGAACGTGATGCCGTCCTTGTCGAGTCGGCGCCGCAATGTGCGCTCGGTCACGTACAGCGCATCCGCGAGCGACGTCATCGACTTGAAGCGCGTGAGGTCGCGCGCCATCAACGCCTTCGCGCGATCGGCGAAGCGCGTGCCGAGCGATGCGGCCCACTGCTGCTCGAGCGCTTCGCACTGCTGATGCAGCGCATTGAAGCTGACTTCGTTCGCGAGCCGCGGCGCTTCCGAGCCGTCCACGCTCGTGAACACGAGGCGGTTTTCGCCTGCGCCGAACGCGACCGGACAGCGGAAGTGGCGCGCGTAGTCCGCAGCGTTGCGCGGCGTGCGGCGCGCGAGATGCAGCTGCGCGGGCCATACCGGCTTGCCGACCAGATCGGACACGATCAGCCGCAGGCTCGACAGGCACATGTCGGTCTGAAACACCTCGATGTCGGGTTCGCCGTTGTACCGCTCGATCGTCACGCTCATTCCGTCCGCATGCGTGTGCCCGCGCACGTCGAAATACAGCCCCATGAACAGCGGAAACCGTCCCATGCAGCCGAATGCCTGCATCACTGAGCCGCTGATCAGCATCGCGTAGCCGGCGAGGCCGAGCGTCGACACATGGAGTCGCGCGCCGATCGCGAGACCGATCGACGGCAGGCCACTGCAGCGCAGCAGGTTACGGAAGCAACGCTGCTCCTGGCCGCGATTCACGTGCAGGTTCGGCGACGCGACTTCGGCCGCGCCGAGGCCCGTGCCGTCGAGCACCGCGGCGATGTCGAGATGCCGGACGCGGCATTCGTCGAGCGTGACCGCGATCGCGTGCACGGTGGCGGGGATGTCGTCCTGGCTGGCGGCCGAACGCAGGCCGCGCTCGGCGCGGCGTCGATGTCGATGGGACTGGCTGTCCATGGTGCGGGGGCGGCGACGGGTTCGCATAGAAGATAGCGGGAATGCCCGCGAAACGCCAGAGCGCTGCGCGGCCCGCAATGGGCCGTTGCCACGCGTCCGGAAATATCCCCCGAATACGTCCGCTTTTCTCATTCGTCGTCGAGTTTTTGGCGCACCACACTCGTTTCCGAATCGCGCAATGCCTGCGATGCCGCATTGCCGACGACACGTGTGTTGAGGTCATGAACGACAGCCAAGTGAGGACACCATGGAAGACACCGGGACAGCGCAGCATGCGCGCAGCGCAGTGACGGACGACGTGCGAGCGCACGCGAACGGGCACGCCGACACCGACACCGACACCGACGCGGGCCCGCCCGGCCGGCCCGGCGCCCCGGCGCTCGGCCTGTTCGCGCTGGTGATCTTCGGCCTCGCGTACATGCTGCCGATGACGGTGTTCACGACTTACGGAATCGTCACACGCGAGACCAACGGACATCTGACGATTGCGTATGCGGTCACGCTCGTCGCGATGCTGCTGACCGCGCGCAGCTACGGCCACATGGTGCGGCTGATGCCGAGCGCCGGTTCCGCCTACACGTTCGCGAGCCGCAACTTCGGCACGTCGGCGGGCTTCATGGTCGGCTGGGCGTTGCTGATGGACTATCTGTTCATTCCGATGATCAGCTACCTCGCGATCGGCATCTACATGAAGCAGCTGTTCCCCGCGGTGCCGGCCAGCGTGTGGATCGTCGCGAGCATCGTGCTGGTGACGGGGTTGAACATCGTCGGCATCCGGCTCGTCAACCGCGTGAACCTGATCCTGATCGCGAGCCAGCTCGTGTTCATCGCGGTGTTCGTCGCGGCCGCGGCGCATGTCGCGGCCGGCGCGGGGCTGGAGCCGGCGCTCGCGCTGCCGGCGTATGGCGATGCGCACGCGATCTTCGCCGGTTCCGCGATCCTGTGCCTGTCGTTCCTCGGCTTCGATGCGGTATCGACGCTGTCGGAGGAAACCCGCGAGCCGCGCCGCACGGTGCCGCGCGCGATCCTGCTGTGCACGCTCGCGAGCGGGCTGCTGTTCATGCTGATCGCGTATGCGGGGCAGGTCGTGTTTCCCGACTGGCATGCGTTCAAGGATCTCGATTCGGCCAGCTTCGAACTGATGCGGCGCATCGGCGGCGGCGCGTTGTCCGCGCTGTTCGTCGCGGTCTACGTGGCCGGCTGCTTCGCGAGCGCGATGGCCGGTCAGGCGAGCGTGACGCGCGTGCTGTTCGCGATGGGCCGCGACCGCGTGCTGCCCGAGCGCGTGTTCGGGCAACTGCATGCGCGGCTGCGCACGCCGGTGCGCGCGACGCTCGCGGTCGGCGCCGTGTCGCTGTCGGCGCTGTTCATCACGCTCGATCTCGCGTCGACGATGATCAGCTTCGGCGCGCTCGTCGCGTTCGCGGTCGTGAACCTGTGCGTGATGCGCAGCTACCTGGTGCGCCCGGAACACCGCCGCGTCGCCGGCTGGATCGGGTACGGCGTGCTGCCGGCGCTCGGCTTCGCGATGAACGTGTGGCTGTGGTCGGGCCTGTCGCGCCAGACCTTCTACGTCGGCCTCGGCTGGCTCGCGCTCGGGTTCTGCCAGCTGCTGTGGCTCACGCGCGGCTTCACGCGGCCGGCGCCGACGTTGTCGATGAACTGAACGGCCGCGCGGCTCGCCGCCGCCGGTTTCGCAACCCTGAAGGAGGAATGACCCATGAACGGTATCGACGTCGGTCTCGAAGCGGACCTGCAGGCGCTCGGCAAGCGCCATCTGCTGATGCACTTCACGCACGCCGATGCGTATCGCGACCAGGCGCTGACGGTATTCGACCGCGGCGAAGGCTGCTGGCTCGTCGACCGCAACGGCAAGCGCTACTTCGACGGGCTCGCCGGGCTGTATTGCGTGCAGCTCGGCTACAGCCACGGCGCCGAGATCGGCGACGCGATGCGCGAGCAGATGGGGCGGCTGCCGTTCGCCACCAACTGGGGTTACGGCCACGAACCGGCGATCCGGCTTGCGCACAAGCTGGCGACGCTCGCGCCGGACGGCCTGAACCGCGTGTTCTTCACGTCGAGCGGCTCCGAGTCGAACGAGTCGGCGATCAAGCTGGTGCGCCAGTATCACCAGGCGCGCGGCGAGCCGCAGCGGCGCAAGTTCATCGCGCGGCGCGTCGCGTATCACGGCACGTCGTTCGGTGCGCTCGCGTTGAACGGGATGACCAACTTCCGCAAGCATTTCGAGCCGCTGATGGCGGGCGTGCGGCACGTGAGCAACACGAAGCGCTACGGTCGGCCGGACGGCGAGACGGAAGCGCAGTTCACGCGCCATCTGCTCGACGAGATCGAATCGCTGATCGTGCAGGAAGGGCCGGACACCGTCGCCGCGATCGTCGTCGAGCCGCTGCAGAACGCGGGCGGCAGCCTGACGCCGCCGGCCGGCTATGCGCAAGGGCTGCGCGCGCTGTGCGACCGGCATGGCGTGCTGCTCGTCGCCGATGAAGTGATCTGCGGGTTCGGCCGTCTCGGCGAATGGTTCGGCTCGACGCGCTACGGGCTGCAGCCGGACCTGATCACGTTCGCGAAGGGGATCGCATCGGGCTACGTGCCGCTCGGCGGGGTGATCGCGAGCGACGCGGTCGTCGATACGGTGCTCGCCGGCCCGCAGCAGATGTTCCTGCACGGTGCGACCTACGGCGGCCATCCGGTCGCGTGCACGGCCGCGCTCGCGAACCTCGCGATCATGGAGCGCGAACGCGTGCTGGAGAACGTCGGCGACAACCAGGCCGTATTCCGGCGCACGCTCGACGGGTTGCTCGAGCTGCCGTGCGTCGGCGACGTGCGCGGCGACGGCTACCACTATTCGCTCGAGCTCGTCACCGACAAGGCCGCGCGCCGCTGGGCCGCGGGCATCGGCGCGCAGGCGTTCGTGTCGACGCTGCTCGCGCCGGCGATCTTCGAAGCGGGCTTGCTGTGCCGCGCGGGCGTCGACCACGAAGGCACGCCGATCGTGCAGTTCTCGCCGCCGCTCGTGATGTCGCGCGATGAGATAGTCTGGTTCGTCGCGAAGATTCGCGACATCCTCGCCGACACCTATGCGCGCGCGATGCGCTGACGGCGGCGCCCGCTATTGCTGACCCAGGAGCATTCGATGCGAACCTCAGAACAGAGCTATATCGCCGGGCAGTGGCTCGACCCGGCCGACGCGCGCGCCATCGACGTGATCGATCCCGCGACCGCGCGACCGTATGCACGGCTCGCGATCGGCAGTGCGGCCGACGTCGACCGCGCGGTCGGCGCGGCGAAGCAGGCGTTCGACGCCTACTCGCGCTGGAGCGTCGACGCGCGCGTCGCGCTGCTGCAGCGCGTGCTCGACATCTATCAGCGGCGCTACGAGGAAGTCGCGCGCACGATCAGCCAGGAGATGGGCGCGCCGCTCGCGTTCGCGCGCGCGGCGCAGGCCGCGGTCGGGACCGCACACCTCGAGCAGACGATCCGTGCGCTGCGCGCGTTCCGGTTCAGCACGCAGGTCGATTCGCTGCTCGTGTCGCACGAGCCGATCGGCGTATGCGCGCTGATCACGCCGTGGAACTGGCCGATCAACCAGATCGTGTGCAAGGTCGCGCCGGCGCTCGCGGCCGGCTGCACGATGGTGCTCAAGCCGAGCGAGATCGCGCCGTTCAGCGCGATCCTGTTCGCCGAGATCCTCGATGAAGCCGGCGTGCCGCCCGGCGTATTCAACCTCGTGCACGGCTACGGACACGAGGTCGGCGATGCGCTGTCGCGGCATCCGGACGTCGACATGGTGTCGTTCACCGGCTCGACGCGTGCGGGCGTCGAGGTCGCGAAGGCCGCGGCCGATACCGTGAAGCGCGTGCACCAGGAACTCGGCAGCAAGAGTCCGAACCTGATCCTGCCCGATGCGGACATCGACGCCGCCGTGACGCTCGGCGCGCGCAGCTGCTTCAGCAACAGCGGGCAATCGTGCAACGCGCCGACGCGGATGTTCGTGCACGTCGATCAGCTGGCCGCGGCCGAGGCGGCGGCGCGCCGGGAGGCCGCGCGCACCGTCGTGGGCGATCCGCGCTCGCCTGAGACGGAGATCGGGCCGGTCGTCAGCCGCACGCAGTTCGACCGGATCCAGCAGCTGATCCAGCGCGGCATCGACGAAGGCGCGACGCTCGTCGCCGGCGGGCTCGGGCGGCCCGACGGGCTCGGCGACGGCTTCTACGTGAAGCCGACGGTGTTCTCGAACGTGACGCCGGACATGACGATCGCACGCGAGGAGATCTTCGGGCCGGTGCTGTCGATCCTGACCTACCGGACCGAAGACGAAGCGGCCGCGCTCGCGAACGATTCGGTCTACGGGCTCGCGGCGTACGTGCAGACGAAGGACCTCGAGCGCGCGCGCCGCATCGCCGCGCGGCTGCGCGTGGGCAACGTGCACATCAACTATCCGGCGTGGAACCCGGCCGCGCCGTTCGGCGGTTACAAGCGTTCGGGCAACGGGCGCGAGTATGCGGAGTTCGGCCTCGTCGAATACCTGGAAACGAAGGGCACGACGGGGTACGCGTGAGGGGTGGCGGTCAGTCGTCGTCGGAACCGGCCGCGTCCGCACTCGCAACGGGCGACGCGGCCCGCCGACGGATTTCGGAATCGAGGATCAGACGCCCACGCAGCTTGCCTTTCATCCGCTTCACGTGCTTCGGCGCGTCGGTCATGTGCTCGACCATCAGCGCACGCACGCGCTCGACGTCGCGCTCGCGCGCGGCCTGCAGGATCGCCTTGTGGATCGACACGTTCGCCTCGCCGAAGCGCTTGTGCTCGGTGAGCGGTGTGTCGTTCCGGAACTCGATCAACTGCCGGATCATCTCGTTGATGAGCTCGCAACTGAAGCGCAGGAACGGGTTCGGGTTCGCGGCCGCGAGGATGTCGTGGAACGTCGTGTCCTCCTGCCGCTGGCGCAGCATGTGGCCGCGATCGTGCACGCCCGACGCGCCGTCGCAGCACGCGATGTTCGCTTCGAGCGCCGTGAAGTCGCGCTCCGTCAGGTGCGGCACGGCGCCGGCCGCGAGCTCGGGTTCGAGCAGCTTGCGCACCGTATAAATGTCGTCGATCGTCACGTCCTTGAAGAACAGGTAGTTCTGCAGCAACTGCAGCGTGCGGTCGAGCGGCACCTCGACGACCATCCCGCCGCCCGACGGCCCCGTCGTGACCTTGATCAGCCCCTGCACCTCCAGCGACTTCAGCGCCTCGCGGATCGTGCTCTTGCTCACCGCATAGAGCTGCTGGAGCTCGGCTTCGCGCGGCAGGCGGTCGCCCGGCTTCAGATCCTTCTCCGTGATCAGCCGCTTGATCTCCTCGGCGACGAGATCGGCCCGTTTCGGCTGCTTGATTGCGACCGCGACGCCCGCCCTGGCTCGGCCCATGACCATCTTGAAGACTCCTTTGTCTGACTGCGCGCCGCGTCATCGTCGACGATCCGTTCCGGCGCGAGGTACGGAATTTTGCCTGATTGACACCAATTTTGATCAACTCTAGCATCCGGTTCATTCTATTTATCATGATAAATAGAATGAACCGGCGGCGGGCATCCTGCAGCGCGCAGGCACGGTTTGGCAGTCGGTCGCATCGCGTGTGTCCCCTTCACCAAGGAGCGTCAACTTGAATCGCCGAGAACTGTTGAAACTGGCCGCGCTGTCGGCCGTGCCGGGTGCGCTCGGCAGCATGGCGTCCCGCGCCGCGTTCGCACAGGGTTCGCCCATCCAGCTCGCCTGCCCGGTGCCGATGTCCGGGCCGTTCGCCGCGAACGGCAAGTACGCCGATCTCGGCATGCAGCTCGTCGTCAGGCAATACGGCAAGGTGCTCGGCGCACCGCTCGCATACACGGCGCTCGACACCGAGGGCAAGCCGGCGACGGCCGTGCGGCGCGTGCAGGAGATCGCGCAGCAGAAGGGCGTGCGCTTCTTCGCGGGCGGCATTCTGTCGTCCGAATCGCTGGCGATGGGCAAGGAAGTGCAGAAGGCGGGCGGCGTGTTCATCACGACGGCCGGCGCCGACGAGATCACCGGCAAGGACTGCAACGACGCGACGTTTCGCTGGTCGGTGCCGACCTTCGGCGCGATCGAGCAGACGGTGCGCCCGCTGATCGGCATGCTGCCGAAAGCGAAGCGCTGGTACACGATCACGCCGCAATACGTGTTCGGCGACGGGCTGCTGTCGGCCGCGAAGGCGATCTTCAAGGAAAAGGGCATCGAGCATGTGGGCAACAGCTATCACTCGCTCGCCGAGAAGGAATTCAGCGGCTATCTGACCAATGCGGCCGCCGCGCAGCCCGACGTGCTGCTGATCCTGAACTTCGGCTCGCAGTCATCGGACACGCTGCGTCAGGCCGTGAGCTTCGGGATGAAGCGCAACTGCACGATCCTGCTCGCATGGGCGTCGGGGCTCGAGCAGTTCGAGGCGCTCGGCCCCGACATCTGCGACGGCGTGTATTTCGGCGCGCAGTACTGGCACGGCATCGATTCGCCGCTGAACCGCGATCTCGTGAAGCGCGCGAACGCCGCGTTCAAGGCCAATCCGAACTACAGCCTCGCGGGCTCGTACATCTGCTCGAAGATCCTGCTCGACGCGATGGTGAAGGCCGGCACCGCGGAGCCGAAGAAGGTCATCGCCGCGATGGAGGGGATGAAGTACGACGGGCTCACGGGTCCGGAGGAAATCCGCAAGGGCGACCACCAGGTATTGAAGAACTACTACCTGCTGAAGGGCAAGCCGAAAAGCCGGATGAAGAACGCGGACGACTACGCGGACGTGGTCAGCTCCGGGCAGTCGTTCCTGCCCGTCGACAAGACCGGCTGCAAGCTCGCGTGACGCGCCGGCCGCGTTCGCGGCCGCTGCGCGCCGACCACCGTTCCTCCTCCTTACCGATACGGAAGCCATGAACGTCTATCTGCTGCAGATCGTCAACGGCATCGGCGTGGGCATGCTGTACTTCCTGCTCGCGGTCGGCCTGTCGATCGTGTTCGGCCTGCTGCGCTTCGTGAATTTCGCGCACGGTGCGTTTTATCTGCTCGGCGCGTACCTGTGTTATCAGACGCTGCAATGGTCGGCGAATTTCTGGGCCGCGCTCGCGGTCGTGCCGCTCGTCGTCGGCGCGTTCGCATGGATCGTCGAAAAGCTCGTGCTGCGTCACGTGTATGCACAGCAACACGAATTCCACATCCTCGCGACGGTCGGCCTGGCGCTCGTGCTGCAGGAGTGCGCGATCCTCGCGTGGGGCCCGCTTGGCGACAACGTACCGCCGCCCGACGCGCTCAGCGGCGTCGTGATCTGGGGCGGCTTCGTCTATCCGAAATACCGGCTGTTCGTGATCGGCTTCACGGCAGTGCTGGCCGCGCTGCTGTGGTGGGTTCTCGACGGCACGCGGCTCGGCAGCACGGTGCGCGCGGGCAGCGAGTCGTCGGAAATGGTGTCGCTGCTCGGCATCAACGTGACGCGCGTGTTCAGCCTCGTGTTCGCGCTCGGCGCGGCGACGGCCGCACTCGCGGGCGTCCTGGCCGCGCCGATCCGCGGCGTCGATCCGTTCATGGGGATCGAGGCGCTCGGCGTCGCGTTCGTCGTGGTCGTTGTCGGCGGGATGGGAAATTTTCTCGGCGCGCTGGTGGGCGGGCTGCTCGTCGGCATCGTACAGAGCCTGATGAGCACGCTGTGGCCCGAAGGCGCGCGCCTGATGATCTATGTCGCGATGGCGGCCGTGCTGCTGCTGCGTCCGAACGGTTTGCTCGGGAGGGCTGCATGATCGAATCGTCGAAATCGCTGCCGTCGGATGCGGCGGCGTCGCGGCGTGTGCCGCCGTGGCGCGCCGCGCTGCAGCGACCGGAAGGCTGGCTCGCGGTGGCGGTGGCCGGCGCGCTGCCGCTCGCGCTCGACTCGGGCTCGCTCGCGACCGAGGTGCTGGTGTTCGCGCTCGCCGCGCTCGGCTGCAATCTGTTGCTGGGCTACACGGGGCTGCTGTCGTTCGGCCAGGGCATCTTCTTCGGGCTCGGCAGCTACGCGGCGGGCGTGGTGCTGACGCACGGCGTCGAGTCGGTGACTGCGGCGCTGGTTGCGGCCGCCGCGCTCGGCGCCGCCGCGGCCGCATTGGTCGGCTGGTTCTCGATCCGGCAGCGCGGCACCTACTTCGTGATGCTGACGCTCGCGTTCGGGCAGCTGTTCTACTTCGTCGCCTATACGACGCCCGATGTGACGGGCGGCGACAACGGGCTGCTCGACATTCCGCGCCCCGCGTTGTCGGTATTCGGCCATCCGCTCGTGCCGCTCGATTCGCCGTGGCGCTATTACGGTTTCGTCGCCGTCGTGTTCGTCGCGGTGTTCTGGCTGCTGTTGCGCGTGTCGCGCTCGGTGTTCGGCCGCACGCTGCTCGCGATCCGCGACAACGAGGCGCGCGCGGCGGCGGCCGGCTATGACGTGCGGCGCTTCAAACTCGTGGCGTTCGTGATCTCGGGCGCGGTCACCGGCCTCGCCGGCGCGCTGCATGCATTGATGACGGGCATCGCGCCGCTGTCGAACATCGACTATCACACGAGCGAGATGATCCTCGTGATGACGGTGATCGGCGGCACCGGCAACCTGTTCGCGTCGGTGCTCGGGGCGGCCGCTTACGTGCTGTTCGCCGACTGGCTGTCGACGCTATGGCCGCGCTGGCTGCTGTTGCTCGGGCTCGTGCTGATCGCCGTGAGCCTGTTCATGCACCGCGGCTTGTGGGGAGTCGGCGAACGCGTCGCGGCATCGCTGCGGCGCGCCCGGCGTACCGAGGCCGCGGCCGGGGAGCAGCGATGAGCGAAGCGATTCTGGAAGCGCGCGGCGTCGTCAAGCGCTACGGCAAGTTCACGGCGCTGGGCGGCGTCGATCTGCGGATCATGCCGCGCACCATTCATTCGGTGATCGGCCCGAACGGCGCAGGCAAGACCACGCTGTTCCATACGCTGACGGGCACCGTGCCGATCAGCGCCGGCTCGATCCTGTTCGACGGTCACGACGTGTCGCGCGAGCCCGATCACAAGCGTGTGCGGCGCGGTATAGCGCGTTCGTTCCAGGTGACGAGCCTGTTTGCGAACCTCAGTGTGCGCGAGAACCTTCGCGTCGCCGCGCAAGGCGTCGAGTCGCGGCGCGCGTTGAATCCGTGGGCGCCGCCCCTTGGCGCGCGGGCACATCAGGGTGTCGTCGACGACGTACTCGATCGGCTCGGCCTGCAGCGGTTCGCCGACACGGCGGCCGGCGTGCTGTCGCACGGCCAGCAGCGCCGGCTCGAAGTCGGGATGGCGCTCGCGGCGCGGCCGCGCGCGATCTTCCTCGACGAGCCGACGTCCGGCATGGGTATCGACGACCTCGACGACATGAAAACGCTGATCCGCCGCCTGCGCGACGATTACACGGTCGTGCTGATCGAACACAACATGGGAATCGTGATGGACATCTCGGACACGATCACGGTGATGCAGCAGGGGCGCGTGCTGGTCGAAGGCACGCCCGAGGCGATTCGCGGGGACGCGCGCGTGCGCAGCGCGTATCTCGGCAACATGATCACCGGAGGCCGCGCATGATCCTTGACGTGAAGGCGGTGCACGCGTGCTACGGCAAGAGCCACGTACTGCAGGGCGTTTCGCTCAACGTGCGGGACGGCGAAACGGTGACGCTGCTCGGGCGTAACGGCGCGGGCAAATCGACCACGCTCAAGACGATCGCGGGGGTCGTCGCGCCGAGCGGCGGCACGGTGACGTTCGCGGGCCGGGTGATGTCCGGTCAGCCCGCGCACCGGATTGCCGCACGCGGCCTGTGTTTCGTGCCGGAGCATCGAGGGATTTTCCGGCTGCTGTCGGTCGAGGAAAACCTGCGGCTCGGCGCACGTCGCGATTCGCCGTGGCAGCTCGACGACATCTATCGCATCTTCCCGCGGCTGAAGGAGCGCCGCCGCAACGGCGGTGCGCAGCTGTCGGGCGGCGAGCAGCAAATGCTTGCGATCGGCCGCGCGCTGATGAATCACCCGCGGCTGCTGATGCTCGACGAACCGGTCGAAGGGCTCGCGCCGGTAATCGTCGAGGAGATCGTCGCGCAGCTCAAGCTGATCAAGGCGGCCGGCGTGTCGATCCTGCTCGTCGAACAGAACCTCGAAGTGTGCACGCAGCTTGCCGACCGTCACTTCGTGATCGAACAGGGCGTGATCGTCTACGAAGGCAGCAACGCGGCGTTCACCGCCGATCACGACGTGAAGGATCGTTACTTGGGCGTCGGCGTCGCATAAGCGCCGTGCCCGTTCATTGCGAGGAATTCCACCGATGCAAGTTCAGGATTCGACACCGGGCGTTGCGGCGCTCGGGCTGCGCGTCGACGGCGCGCGGCTATGGGACAGCCTGATGCGGCTCGCGCAAATCGGCGCGACCGCCAACGGCGGCGTTTGCCGCCTCGCGCTCACCGAGCGCGATCGAGACGCGCGCAACCTATTCGTCGGATGGGCGAAGGAGATCGGCTGCACGGTGCGCATCGATGCGATCGGCAACATCTTTGCGCGCCGCGCGGGTGCGTGCGACGACCTGCCGCCCGTGATGACGGGCAGCCATATCGACACGCAGCCGACCGGCGGCAAGTTCGACGGCAACTACGGCGTGCTCGCGGGCCTCGAAGTGCTGCGCACGCTCGACGACGCGGGCGTGCGCACGCGCGCGCCGCTCGAGGTCGCGGTGTGGACCAACGAGGAAGGCTCGCGCTTCGTGCCGGTGATGATGGGGTCCGGCGTGTTCGCGCGTGCGTTCACGCTCGAACATGCACTCGCACAGCGCGATCGCGACGGCATCGCCGTGCGCGATGCGCTCGCAGCGATCGGCTATGCGGGTGACGTGCGCGATGCACATGCGGTCGGCGCGTACTTCGAAGCGCATATCGAACAGGGGCCGGTGCTCGAGGCGCATGCGACGACTATCGGCGTGGTGGAGGGCGCGCTCGGGCAGCGCTGGTACGACGTCACCGTGCACGGGATGGAGGCGCACGCCGGCCCGACGCCGATGGCGCTGCGGCGCGACGCGCTGCTGGTGGCGGCCGATCTCGTGCGCGCGGTGAACGGCATCGCGCTCGCCCACCCGCCGCACGGGCGCGGCACGGTCGGCTGGATCGACGTGCATCCGAATTCGCGCAACGTGATTCCGGGCCGCGTGACGCTGACGGTCGATCTGCGCGCGGCCGACGATGCGACGCTCGCGGCGATGGATGCGGCTCTGCGCGCCGCGTGTGACGATCTCGCGGCGACGGCCGGCATGCCGATCGACGTCGAGCAGGTCGTGTATTTCGCGCCTCAGCCGTTCGACGCGGCGCTCGTCGAACAGGTGCGCGCGGGCGCGAATGCGCTGGGCCTGTCGTCGATGAACGTGATCAGCGGGGCCGGCCACGATGCCGTGTATCTCGCGCGTGTCGCGGCCGCCGCGATGATCTTCGTGCCGTGCAAGGACGGGATCAGCCACAACGAAATCGAGGACGCGGCGCCAGCCGATCTCGAGGCCGGCTGCAACGTGCTGCTCCATGCGATGCTCGCCGCAGCCGGCCTCGCGGAGGGCTGCACGCGATGAAGATCCTGATCGCCCGGATGAACCACGAGACGAATACGTTCTCGCCGGTGCCGACGCCGCTCGCCGCGTTCGGCCGCAACGGCCCCGACTGGGGCGACGACGCGTATCGCACGAACCGCGGGATGCGCACGGCGATGGCCGCATTCATCGACGCGGCCGAGCGCGCCGGCGCGCAGATCGTCACGCCGGTGTCGGCGGCGGCGAACCCGAGCGGGCCGGTCGCGGCCGACGCTTATGCGGCGATCTGCGACGCGATCGTCGCCGCGGCGCCCGGTTGCGACGCGGTGATGCTCGATCTGCACGGCGCGATGGTCGCCGAGCAGAGCGCGGACGGCGAAGGCGACCTGCTCGCGCGCGTGCGCGCCTTGCTGCCCGCCGCGCCGATCGCGGTCGCGCTCGACCTGCATGCGAACGTCACGCAGAAGATGATCGACCACGCGGACGTGATCGTCAGTTTCAAGACCTATCCGCACGTCGACATGTACGAAACCGGCGAGCACGCGGCGCGTTTGCTGCTCGATCGACTGCATGGCCGTGCGCGGCCGGTGCTCGCGTGGCGGCAGCCGCCGCTGCTGACGTCGACGCTGCGCAGCGCGAGCGCCGAAGGCGCGATGCGGCGCGCGCTCGAAGCCGCGCGCGCGGCCGAGGCGGACGGGATGCTCGCGGTGTCGGTGCTGGCGGGCTTCTCGCTCGCGGACATCCCCGCGCCGTGCGTGAGCGTCGTCGTGGTCGGCGACGGCGATCGCGCGGCGGCCGACGCGGTGGCCGAACGCATTGCGCGGCAGATCTGGGACGCGCGCGACGCGTTCGTGTATCGCAGCGCGCCGCTCGCCGAATCGGTCGCGCAGGCCGCGGCGCTCGCGCGCGGCGCAGACCGGCCGGTGCTGATGCTCGATCACGGCGACAACTGCATGTCGGGCGGCCCGTGCGACACGATGGACCTGCTGGAGGCCGCGCTCGCGCAAGGGCTCGACGGGATCGTCAGCGGGCCGCTGTGCGACCCCGACGCGGTCGCCGCGCTGATCGATGCGGGCGTCGGTGCGACCGTCACGGTGCCGATCGGCAACCGGATGCCGTCGCATGGTGGCGCGCGGCGCACGCCGTTTCGCGCGACCGGCGTCGTGCGCGCGATCACCGACGGCGAATACGTGATCACCGGGCCGACCTATACGGGCCAGCGCGCCTACATGGGCCGCGCCGCCGTGCTCGATATCGGCGTCGCGACGCTGGTGGTGACCGAGCGCACGCACGAGCCGTGGGATCTCGGCGTGTTCGAGAGCGTCGGCATCGATCCGCGCCGGGCACGCTTTCTGCTGCTGAAGTCGCGCATGTATTGCCGGCCGGTGTTCGTGCCGATCGCGGCCGCGCTCGTCGAATGCGACAGCCGCGGCCTGACCGGGTCGGACTACGCGCTGTTCCGCTACGAGCGCCTCGCGCGGCCCGTGTATCCGCTCGATGGCGTCGACCGGTGGGACGGCGCGGGGCCGCGCAGCGCGTGAGAACCGGCGCGCACGGCGGCGCGCGCCTTCGTGCATCATGCGATTGCACCGGCCCGTCGAGCAGCTGGGTCGCGCGCATCCTTGCGTCTGCAACCGACCGGAGAACCGAACGCCATGCATTCGAAACGCTTCCACCTTCGTCGCGCCCGCCTGCTCGCCGCGTTGACGCTCGCCACGACCGCCGTCGCCGCGCATGCGGCCGACTGGATCGTGTCAGGCAACGACGGCAAGTACCAGCGCATCGAAGGGCGCGACACCTATCTCGCGTCGCCGCCCGCTGACACGCTGACGCTGCTCGACGCCAGCGTGTTTCCGCCCAAGATCGCATTGCAGGTGGACGTCGAGAACGGCATCCAGGGGCCGCCGCAGGCGGTGGCGATCACGCCTGACGCGAAGCTCGCGCTGGTCGGTGCGCCCACGCGTTACGACCCGGCCGCGAAGCAGCTCGCGTACGACACGTTCGTGCAGGTCGTGACGCTCGACGCATCGCCGCCGACGATCGCGCGCATCGAGCTCGGCACGCATCCGCAGGGTATCGCGATCGACCGGTCGGGCCGGCTCGCGCTGGTCGCGAACGTCGACGGCAGCGTGTCGATCCTGCGGATCGACGGCACGCAGGTCACGCTCGACGGCAGCCTGAAGATCGGCAAGAAGCGCCTCGCCGGGATCAGCTTCACGCACGACGGCAAGCATGCGCTCGTGTCGCTGCGCGACGAGCAGGGCGTCGCGGTGCTGAACGTCGACGACGGCAACGTGACCGACAGCGGCACGCGGCTGAGCACCGGCGTCGCGCCGTACACGATCGACGTGTCGAGCGACGATCGTTGGGCCGTCGTCAGCAACGTCGGCCTCGCGGGGCTGCCCGGCTATACGGGCACGCTCGCGGGCGACGCCGATTCGGTTGCGCTGATCGACGTGTCGCACACGCCGTTTCGCACGGTGCAGTACCTGACGGTGCCGTCGCTGCCGGAAGGCGTCGCGATCTCGCCGAACGGCAAATGGATCGCCGTGCAGGCGATGGACGGCTCGAACCTGACGCCCGACAATCCCGGCCGCCACAAGCGCGGCAAGGTCGTGCTGTTCGAGATCCGCGCCGGCCGCGCGGTGCAGACGAGCGAGGCGCCGGGCGGCGAAGCCGCGCAGGGCATCGCGTTCACCGCGGACAGCCGGCACGTGATCGTGCAGTTCAACGTCGAGCGGCAGCTCGCGCTGTATGCGGTGGAAGGCGGCAAGCTGCGCGATACGGGCACGCGCATCGCGCTGTCGGGCGGGCCGTCGTCGCTGCGGACCTTGCCGCGTTGAACGGGGTAGCGTGCGGCGGGCGATGCGCCCGCCTGCGCGCGCACGCGGGCCGCACGGCACGGCAGCCGGTTCGAGCGGCGCGCGTTCCACGGGCTGCGAAGGGCTGGGGCCGGCGCGTCGTCCGGCGATGAAGCTGTCGGTCAGCGCGTCACGCCGGGTCGACGCGCATCTCGGCGCACGCTGCCAGCCCGCAAGCGCTACGGACGCAGCAGATCGAATCCGCCGAACACGACCACGCCGCTGAGCGCGATCATCGCAAGCGAATGCTGGCCGAAATACAGGATCGCGGCGGCGAGCCAAGTCGTCAGGCAGAAGGCGCCGATGCGGGCCATCGTGGATTCCTCGTGATACGTGATGAAGGGGGCGTAACCGTCGCCGTGCCGTGGAGGCGCTTGCTGCCGCTCGCGTGGCGCGACGCCGGCCGACGCGGTCGATTGCGCGCGATACGGCGGGCTTCGATACGCGGTTGCGGGCCGGCCGCGGCGAGACGCAATCGAGCGGCGGTCCGGCGGAAGGCAGGACTCGAATTTTACCAGCGTACCCGGCGCGTCTGTCTGGCCCCTTTGCGTCGCGCGGCTAAAGTTTGGTACGACGAATGCCGTTATCCGCTTGCAAGGTATTCGCCTGTTCAATCGACGGCAATCGCCGACCCACTACGGACCGACACAATGCAGATCGAACCTTCTTCCGCCGCGCAAACCCCGCTTGCGGCTTCCACGCCGACGGCCAACTCGACGGCTGCCGGGACATCGTCGCCGACGGGCGGCGCGACGGCTGCCGCTGCCGGCGCCGCGCCGGCCAACGGCGGTCAGGCGTCGAGCGCATCGGCGTCGTCGTCGTCGTCCGAGGATCCCGCGGTCAAGCAACTGAAACAGCTGATCGAGCGCCTGCAGAAACAGCTCGCGCAGATTCAGCAACAAATGGCGACCGTCGCGCAGCGCGCGAAGAACGATCCCGCCGCAGCCACCGAGCAGCAGTCGCTCGGCGCACAAGCGAGCACGATCTCCGCTGCGCTGTCGACGGCGATCGCGCAGCTCGCGCAGGCGATCCAGAAGTCGTCCGGATCGACGTCGGGCTCGCTGGTGTCGACGCAGGCCTGAATGCGTCGCGCGCCGCGCCGACGCGCGGCTTCGCGCATTAGAATCGCAAGCTCGTCTCTCCCCAAGGACGGCACCACGATGAGCGCGCACTTCACCGACGACGATCTCGTCCGTTTCGAAGAGCAGGGCGGGCCGCCGCTGCCCGCGGCCGACGCCGAAGGATGGCTCGACCATGACGGCGCGCGCATCTGGCACGCGTCGTTCGGAGATGGGCCGCCCGTCGTGCTGCTGCACGGCGGCCTCAGCCACGGCGGCAACTGGGGCCACCAGGTGCCGGCGCTGCTCGCGGCCGGCTACCGCGCGATCGTGATCGACAGCCGCGGCCACGGCCGCAGCACGCGCGATGCGCGCCCCTATTCGTACGAATGCATGGCATCCGACGTGCGCGCGGTACTCGACGCGCTGCGCATCGAGCGCGCGCGCTTCGTCGGCTGGAGCGATGGCGCATGCGTCGCGCTGGTGCTGGCCGCGCGCACGCCGCAGCGGGCGGCGGGCGTCTTCTTCTTCGCGTGCAACATGGATCCGAGCGGGACGAAGGAATTCGTGCCGAGCCCGTTGATCGACCGCTGCTTCGCGCGGCACCGCAAGGACTACGCACGCCTGTCGGCGACGCCCGGCGACTTCGACGCGTTCGTCGCGGCCGTCAGCGAAATGATGCGCACGCAACCGAATTACGGCGCGTCCGAGCTTGCGGCGATCACGGTGCCGGTCGCGATCGTGCAGGGTGAGCACGACGAGTTCATCCGCGCCGAACATGCGGCATACCTCGCGCACACGATTCCGGGCGCGACGCTGACGCTTCTCTCTGGCGTCAGCCACTTCGCGCCGCTGCAGCGGCCGGCGCGCTTCAATGCGGCGATGCTCGCGTTTCTCGAGCGCACGGCCGGCTGACACGGGCGGCGGCGCTTCATCCCCGCGCCAATGAAAAAGCCACGGAACGAGCCGTGGCTTGCTTCGATCGCCGAACCAGCGGCGCCCGACTTACGCGATCGTCTTCGACCAGTTCGCGTACCAGTTGCGGAACAGCGTGTACTGCGCTTCAGCGTAGTTGCGTTGCGCGTCGCTCAGCGCATCGGTTTCGTTGAAGTGCAGCGTGTATTCCGTGTCGCCGTTCAGCACCATCAGGTGCTTGTAGAACAGCACGAGGTCGCAGCCTTCGTCGAACGACGACAGCACGGCGAGCGCCGCTTCGAGTTCCTTCGCGCGCACGCGCGCCACGGCGTCGCCCTGCGCGGCCTTCTTGCACAGGTCGACGAGCTGCAGCACTTCGCGCGGCAGCGCATTGCCGATGCCGGTGATCGCGCCGGCCGCACCGCAATTGACGAAGCCGTGGAACACCTGCGTGTCGACGCCGGCCATCAGCGTGACGTTTGCGTCTTGCGACGTGATGTTTTCGGCCGCATAGCGCATGTCGGCGGCGCCGCCGAATTCCTTGAAGCCGATCAGGTTCGGATGCTCGCGGCGCAGTTCGAAGAACAGGTCGGCGCGCGTCGCGAAGCCGTAGTACGGGCTGTTGTAGATCACCGCAGGCAGGTTCGGCGCGGCCTTCAGGATCGCGGAGAAGTGCGCCTTCTGCGCGGCCGGCGATGCGCCTCGCGACAGCACGCGCGGAATCACCATCAGCCCTTGCGCGCCGACCTTCGCCGCGTGAGCGGCGTGCGAGACGGCTTCCTTCGAATTCACCGCGCCCGTGCCGACGATGGTCGGCACGCCGGCTGCGACCAGCCGCGCGACGCCTTCCTGACGTTGCGCTTCGGTGAGCAGCGGCCAGTCGCCCATCGAGCCGCAGTACACCACCGCGCGCATGCCCAGCGCCACCAGCTCCTTGCCCTTCTTCACCAGCGCGTCGAAATCCGGCTGACGCTCGGCGGTACACGGCGTCATCAGGGCCGGAATGGTGCCGGTGAAAATGTTCTCGCTCATCTCGTTTCCTCACATTCAGATAGGTGAACTGCCATTGCTGGCAACCTGGGCGGTACGCGTGCGCGCCGGATCGTGGGGCTTCGCCCGATCCGGACCGTGGCCGGCCGCCTCTCGTTCGCGTCGGTGCCGAAACGGTGCCTCCCGTTTCGCCCGAGAGTCAGCCATCGACGAGTGCATTCTAGGGAGTTCGGATATTTTATACAATATAAAATAAAAAGGGCGTGAGGAAGGGAAGGGGAACGTGCTGGAAATGGGCGGGGGAATGGGCTGGAATGAGAGGGGAAGGGCGCGCGGAGCGTACCGGATCGCCTCCGCGCAAACCTTCACCGCGTGCGCCGGGATGCATGAAGTAAGCGCGCGGCCAGTCGGCATGCGACCGCCGCCAGCTGCATTCGGCGCGATTCGCCGAGCCGATCTGCCGGCCGCGTTGGCCGCCCCGCCGCTCTGCTACTATCGTAGAAAATATGCAATATCCACCGGCGCGTCGGCGCAAGCCTTGCCGCCATCCCTGGTCCGAACCGCAACATGAACGACAAACGCCCCGCCCTCGTCTACGCCACGCGTGCCGAGGCCGCCGCGAACGAACTGCGCCGTCGCATCCTGACCGGCGAGTACGTCGACGGCTACCAGCTTCGCCAGGACGCGCTGGCCACCGAGCTCGGGATCAGCCGCATCCCGCTGCGCGAAGCGCTCGTGCAGCTGGAAAGCGAAGGGCTCGTGAAAATCCTGCCGCACAAGGGCGCGATCGTCTCCGAGCTGTCGCCCGAGGACATCACCGAGCTGTTCGAGCTGCGCGCGCTGCTCGAGCCCGTGCTGCTGAAAAAGTCGATTCCGAAGCTCACGGCGGAAGACTTCGCGCGGCTCGACGCGATCCTCGACGAATACAGCGCGGTGCTGCACGCGAGCCAGTCCGGTCGCTGGGGCGAACTGAACACCGAACTGCATCAATTGCTGCTGTCGCGGGCCGAGCAGCCGAAGACGGCCGCGATCGTCGCATCGCTGCTGCAGCAGACCGATCGCTACACGCGCGTTCAGCTGTCGCTGTCGGAGGCCGCGCGCGACGTGGCCGAGTCCGAGCATGCGGAACTGGTCGCGCTGTGCCGCAAGGGCGATGGGCGCGCTGCGGCGTCGCTGCTGAAGCGCCACATCGAGCACGCGGGCGGCGAACTGAACGCGTTCCTGCGCGAACGACGCCTAGGCCGCTGAAGCAGCCGCGCACGGTCCGCGCAGCGGGGCCGCGAACGCGGCATGGACGCGCCGCGCTCGTCTCCCACAGCGCTTCCGCAGCGCATCGGCGCAGCCTGATGCGTATGGGGGATGCCGCCTAGCCGCCGCCGATTCCCTGTAACACCTTGCCGGTGCCGCCGCATACCGTGCATGGCTGGCCTTCCACCATCCCTGTGCCGCGACATACACCGCATAGATCTTCGCCGACACCGGGCGTATCGGGCGGCCCTTCGTCCCCAGGATTCAACGGCGCGTCCTGACGCTGTCCCGCCGACGGTCGACTCGTCTGCATCGCATACCTCCTCGTGTGTTTGCCGTATCGCCCCGCCGCATCGTGCGTGCCCGCCGTGACGAAGTGGGGTACGGTGGCCGGCGCGCTTGCCGAAAGCCGCGCCGATACGCGCATCGGCAACGCTTGCGCTGGCATCCGCCGCGGCTCCCGACGCAGACGGCGTCGCGGCGTCATTACAACGGGGGAGCCGAACGCATTCGGCTGGCGCGGTGCGGACAAGATCGAGCACGTAAAGCCGTCAAGTAGTCAGTCATCGGACAACTAGAAAATAACCAAGTCGGCTACCCGGCATCCCGGCCAGCACGGTGCCGACTTCCAATACCGACGCCCGTTCGGAAAACGTTTCGCTAACCGGGCGCTTCACGTAGAAACGTTTTCCCCCAATCTCCTCAAAAACCCCGGACTACTCCGCTTATACGGGTATGCACCAAGTGAGTTAAACGATTAACCGACGTACATTCGCTTCCACACGTCATACAACGTATGACTCAAGTTAAACGCAGGCCGTGTACCGAAAGCGGGCGGAGGTCGCCCGGCGCGCCGCCGAACAACGAGCAACCAGCAAGGAGACTGACGATGAAGCACCGATTCACCCGCTCCCGTACCGCCGTGGCCGTCGCGCTGATGGCAGGCTTCGCCGTATCCGCGCACGCGCGCGTGTTCCGCTCGGCGGACGTGCATGGCGACAACTTCCCGACCAACATGGCGGTCAAGTACATGGGCGACGAGCTGTCGAAGCTCACGGGCGGCAAGGACTCGATCAAGGTGTTCGGCAACAGCGCGCTCGGCTCGGAGAAGGACACGGTCGACCAGGTGCGGATCGGCGCGATCGACATGGCGCGCGTGAACGGCGCCTCGTTCAACGAGATCGTGCCCGAGTCGCTGATCCCGTCGCTTCCGTTCTTGTTCCGCGACGTCGACCATTTCCGCAAGGCGATGTACGGTCCCGCCGGCCAGAAGATCCTCGACGCGTTCGCGGCGAAGGGCATGATCGCGCTGACGTTCTACGAGAGCGGCGCGCGCTCGATCTACGCGAAGCGCCCGGTGCGCTCGCCGGCCGACATGAAGGGCTTGAAGGTGCGCGTGCAACCGTCTGACCTGATGGTCGACGAGATCAAGGCAATGGGCGGCACGCCCACGCCGATGCCGTTCGCCGAGGTGTACACGGGCCTGAAGACGGGCCTCGTCGATGCGGCGGAAAACAATCTGCCGTCGTACGAGGAAACCAAGCACTTCGAAGTCGCGCCCGACTACTCGGAGACGCAGCACGCGATGACGCCCGAAGTGCTGGTGTTCTCGAAGAAGATCTGGGACACGCTGTCGCCACAGGAGCAGGCCGCGATCAAGAAGGCCGCGGCGGATTCGGTGCCGTACTACCAGAAGCTGTGGACCGCGCGCGAGGCGTCCGCGCAGCAGACGGTGACGAAGGGCGGCGCGAAGATCGTACCGGCCGCGCAGATCGATCGCGCGGCGTTCGTGAAGGCGATGCAGCCGCTGTGGGCCAAGTATGAAAAGACCCCGCAGATGAAGCAGATCGTCGACGAGATCGAGGCCACCAAGTGACCCGTCGCACTTCACCGAATGGCGCCGCGGCCGTCGGCTCGCCCGACGCGCGCGGCGGCGCGGCGCCGTGCCGCGCGCGCGCGACGCCGCTGCTGCACTGCGCGAACGACCTGCTGTTCCGCGCGCTCGCGGTGATCGCGTCGCTGTGTCTCGCGGCGCTCACGGTGCTGGTGTTCTACGCGGTCGTGATGCGCTACGTGTTCGAGAACGCGCCCGATTTCGTCGAGCCGATCGCGTTGCTGCTGGTGATCGTCATCGCGATGTTCGGCGCGGCGATGAAGGTGCGCGACGGCGGCCACATCGGCCTCGATTCGCTCGTGCAGCGCCTGCCGCCGAAGGGGCGCACCGTCGTGATCGCGATCCAGCATCTGTGCCTGATCGCGTTCGCGATCGCGATCATCGCCGGCTGCGGCAGCATGGCGGCCGAGACGATGGGCGACCGCATTCCGATCATCGGGTTGCCCGAAGGCGTGCGCTATCTGATCACGATTCCCGCAGCGATCGCCATCATCCTTTTCTCGCTCGAGCACCTGCTCGCGCTCCGTCGTTCTTCGTCGGGACATTAACGCCATGGAACTCGCGATCCTGTCCGTCAGTTTTCTGATTTTCCTCGTGCTCGGCGTGCCCGTGTCGTTCGCGCTCGGCATCGCATGCGTGCTGACCTACCTCGTCGAAGGGCTGCCGATCGCCACCGCGATGCAGTCGATGATCTCGGGGATGAACGCGTTCTCGTTCCTCGCGGTGCCGTTCTTCATCTTTTCCGGCGAACTGATGCTGCACGGCGGCATCGCCGATCGGATCCTGCGCTTCGCGCAGGCGACCGTCGGCCATTTTCGCGGCGGCCTCGGGATGGCCAACGTCGTCGCCTGCACGCTGTTCGGCGGCGTGTCGGGCTCGCCGACCGCCGACACGTCGGCGATGGGCGGCGTGGTGATCCCGTTGATGAAGCGCGAGGGCTACAGCGCGGCGTACGCGGTCAACGTGACGACCCACGCGTCGCTCGCCGGCGCGCTGATGCCGACGTCGACCAACATGATCATCTACGCGTTCGCCGCGCAGGGGATCACCGGGATGCTGCACGGCCAGCAGGTGAGCGGCGTGTCGATCGGCGACCTGCTGTTTTCCGGGCTGCTGCCGGTGCTGTGGGTGATGGGCTTCGTGCTCGCCGCCGCGTACTGGCAGGCCGTGCGTCACGGCTATCCGCGCCGCGAGGACGGCTCGTCCGCGCTGCCCGCGTTCCCCGGCTGGTATGCGGTGCTGCGCAGCTTCGTCGGCGCGGTGCCCGGCCTGATGGTGATCGCGATCATCCTCGTGTGCGTCGCGAAGGGGATTGCCACCGCGACCGAAGCGGCGGCCATCGCGGTCGTGTACTCGCTCGTGCTGACCGCGCTCGTCTATCGCACGCTGACCGTCGAGAAGCTGCGGCGCGCGCTGTCGCATGCGGCGCGCACGACGGGCGTCGTGCTGCTGCTGATCGCCGTGTCGAACATGCTGCGCTTCCAGATGTCGTATCTGGAGATCCCGGATGCGATCGAAGGGCTGCTCAAGCAGTCGACCGCCGCGCCGTGGCTGATGCTGCTGTACATCAACGTCATCCAGGTGTTCCTCGGCACCTTCGTCGACATGGCCGCACACATCCTGATCACGACTCCGCTGTTCCTGCCGATCGCGATGGCCTGCGGCGTCGGGCCCGTGCAGTTCGGCATCATGCTGCTGCTGAACTGCTCGCTCGGCCTCGTGCATCCGCCGATCGGCTCGGTGCAGTTCGTCGGCTGCGCGATCGGCAACGTGTCGATCGGCGAGACGACCAAGATGGCGTGGCCGTATTACCTCGCGATCTTCAGCGCGATCAACATCGTCACGTACATGCCGTTCTTCTCCACCTGGCTGCCGAGCCTGATCAGCGGGCACGCGGTGTTCTGAGTACCGGCATCGGCCCGCGTGGCGCCGGACGATCGAGGTCGTCCGGCGCCGCGATTGCGTTAACGGCTTCTTCCTTCGTGGCCGGTTTGCGGCGTGCGCGTGCCGCGCGTTGTGCATGCAAGTGACCGACGCCGGACCACGCTGCAGCATGCGGCGCTCGCCGAACAGGCCGGTGCGGACACGCGCTTGGTCCGCGTGCCCGGTTCGATGCGGGCCGCGCGATCGTTCGCACTGCGCGCCGGGCCGAACGCGGCCCGACGCCGGCATTCCCGGCCCTTGGATCCAGTGCCGCATGCGAGCACGCCACCGCTGAGGCGACGCGCCACACACGTCGCCTGCAGCGCCCGCCGAGCTGTGCGATCATGCGCGGCGCCAGCGTTGCTGGCAACGCGCCAGTGAATCAGCGCGCGCTTGCGCGCCGCTGCCCATCGTCGTCATACCCGGAGGCCCGATGCTCACCCGCACCATCCACGGCAGCACGCTGCATTACCACGATCACGGCACCGGCTTCCCGGTGCTGCTCGGACACAGCTATCTGTGGGACGCGGCGATGTGGGCGCCGCAGATCGACGCGCTGTCGCGCCGGTATCGCGTGATCGTGCCCGACCTGTGGGGGCATGGCGCATCGGGTCCGCTGCCGCCCGGCACGCAGACGCTCGACGATCTCGCCGCGCACGCGAGCGCGTTGCTCGACGCGCTCGAGATCGAGCAATGCGCGGTGGTCGGCCTGAGCGTCGGCGGGATGTGGGGCGCGCGGCTCGCGTTGCGCGAACCGCAGCGCGTGCGCTCGCTCGTGTTGATGGACGCGTCGCTCGAAGCCGAGCCCGACGCGACGCGGCTGCGCTACTTCGGAATGCTCGATGCGATCGCCGCCGCCGGCAGCATCGCGCCGCCGCTGCTCAATGCGATCGTGCCGCTGTTCTTCCGCCCGGACGCGAATCTGTCGGACCCGGTGCCGAGCGCATTTCGCGCCGCACTCGCCGGCCTGCCTGCCGACCGGCTGCGCGAGTCGATCGTCCCGCTCGGCCGGCTGATTTTCGGGCGTCCGGACACGCTGGCCGCGCTCGCCGACCTCGATGCCGCGCGCACGCTGCTGATGTGCGGCGCCGGCGACATGGCGCGGCCGCCGTCGGAGACGGAGAAGATGGCAGGCGTGATCGGCTGCCGCCACGTGCTGGTGCCAGACGCCGGCCACATCTCGAACCTCGAGAATCCCGCCTTCGTCACGCGCACGCTGCTCGACTGGTTCGACGAGCAGAAGCTCGCCGCGGCTTGAGCGTCACGCGGCGTTGCGTGATGTCGCTGCGGCTGGGACAGCGCGACGGATGTGCCGCGCATCAGGCACATCACGTGCGTCACATGATCAAGCGCGTTCGCCGATCGGCGTGAGCTTGCGTTCGCGCCCGCGGACCTCGCCCGCGCCGCGGCGGATCAGCTCCTGCGCTTCGGCGCGGCTGCCCACGCACGGCGTGGAGCCCGGCAGCGGCCGCCGCGCGCTCTCGCGCAGCGCGAGCACCGACACGATGCCGATGAACGACGCGCCCATCAGGTAGTACGCCGGCATCATCAGGTCGCCGGTGCGATCGACGAGCCATGCGGTGACGAGCGGCGTCGTGCCGCCGAACAGCGACACCGACACGTTGAAGCCGATCGCGAGCGCGCCGTAGCGGATCCGCGTCGGGAACAGCGCGGGCAGCGCCGACGGCATCACGCCGGTAAAGGTCGACAGCAGCGTGCCGTAGATCAGCATCCCGCCGAACACCGGCAGCATGCCGCCGGTGCGGATCAGCATCAGCGCCGGCACGGACAGCACGAGCAGGCCGACGCAGCCGAACATCATCACCGGCTTGCGGCCGATGCGGTCGGACAGATGCCCGGCATAGAGCGTCATCGGCATCATCAGCAGCATCACGATCAGCACCATGAACAGCCCGTGCGTCTCGTTGAAGTGCAGCGTGGCCGACAGATAGTTCGGCAGGTACGACAGCGCCATGTAGTCGGTCACGTTGAAGATCAGCACGAGACCGACGCACTGGAGCAGCGGCCGCCACTGTTCGACGAGCAGCGTGCCGAACGACTGCTTCGGGCGCGCGCGTTCGTCTGCTTCGCGCGCCAGCGCTTCCTTCTTGAACGCAGGCGTTTCCTCGAGCTTGATCCGGATGTACAGACCGACGAGGCCGAGCGGCCCCGCGATGAAGAACGGCACGCGCCAGCCCCATGACAGCAGCGCGTCGTGCGACAGCGTCGCCGTCAGCAGCGCGACGGTGGCCGCGCCGAGCGTATAGCCGATCAGCGTGCCGAACTCGAGGAAGCTGCCCATGAAGCCGCGGCGCTTGTCGGTCGAGAACTCGGCGATGAAGGTGGCGGCGCCGCCGTATTCGCCGCCGGTGGAGAAGCCCTGCACGAGGCGGGCGACGAGCAGCAGCACGGGCGCCATGATGCCGATCGACGCGTAGCTGGGGATCAGGCCGATCGCGAAGGTGCCGACGGCCATCATGATCATGGTGGCGGCGAGCACGCGCTGGCGGCCGATGCGGTCGCCGAGCGGGCCGAACACCATGCCGCCGAGCGGGCGCACGACGAACGCGGCCGCGAACGTGCCGAAGGTGGCGAGCAGCTGCGCGGACGGGCTGCTCGACGGGAAGAACACCTTGCCGAGCGTGACGGCGATGTAGCTGTAGACGCCGAAGTCGAACCATTCCATCGCATTGCCGAACGCCATCGCGCCGACCGCGCGCTTCAGGATAGCGCGGTCCACGATCGTGATGTCGTCGAGCTTGAGGGCCTGGCGCGAAGACCGGGTTTTCGCGGAGTGCGCGTGCGGTGAACTCAATGAACGCTCCTGGAAGGGGCCTTCGCAGCGGGCCGGCGGCAGCGCGGCGGGACGGACGCGGCAGCGTCGGCGGCGAGGGCGGTTGTCTCGGGATCGCCACGGTGCCGTGACGCGGCGCGACACGCGACACGGGGCAGGTGGCTGTGTGCTGGCGTGCACCAGTGTAGAGAAACGGAGCGTGCGGACTATCGGCGATGCGCCCGGAAATCGGTCGTAAACGACACGCATCGCGCAGCCGCGCGATGTGCGCGGCAACACCGACCGGCGTCGGTCGACGCGTTGGACCGGGAAGCGGGCGGTCTATACCAGGCCTTCTTGCGGGCATGCGGCGCGGACGCAGCGCGTGCGCGAGCGGATCGCACCCTCGATGCGCGACGAAGTTCGCGCCGGAGTCAGTGCATTCGGTCGCATGCCGACTTCGACGTCAGATGATTCGGACTGCAAACGCAGAACGGCGGCGCTGCCGATGCCGCCGTTGCCTGCATCAGAACATGTGCCGGATCCCGACGTTCGCGCCGACGGTCGTGCCGTTGACCGCGTAAAGCGCGTTGGTGATGCCGAGCCCGGTGTCCATCGCGCCGTGGTTGTTGACCATCGCGACCTGTGCATACAACGCGGTCGCCTTCGACAGGCTGTACGTCGAGCCGACGGCGGCGAGCAGCGAGTGGTTGGCCGTGTCGTTGCGATCGCTCGTGAACCACACGCCGCCGTTCAGGTCGACCGTCGGCGTCGCCTGGTAGTCGAGGCCGCCGCCGTACACGTTGTTGCTGAACGACCCGGCGACCTTGTAGCTGGCGAACGACGCCTTCGCGGTGACGGGGCCGAACCGGTACGCGGCGCCGATCGTGCGGCCGACGAACGCCACGGTGCTGGCGGTGGGCGTCGGGTTGGTGCCGTCGTTGCCGTTGTAGAAGCCGGCGTTGATCATGAAGCCGCCGTGCTCGTACTTGAGGCTCGCGGAGTACTGGCGTCCCGCCTGAAAGTCGCCGGCCTTGCCGCCGAACGCGAACATCGCGCTGCCGGTGAGGCCGGCGATCGTCGGGCTCGTGTACGACACGGCGTTCGGGTTGAACAGGCCGGTCACCAGCACGTTGTCGACGTAGTTGACGAGCCCGCTGCCGAAGTGCGAGAAGCTGCGCGGGTCCGAATCGAAGATCGCGAGCAGGAACGGCGAATACTGGACGCCGGCCTTGACCGTGCCGAACGCGCCGTCGAGTCCGACCCACGCCTGACGGCCGAAGATGTTGCCGTTCGAATGCGCGAATGCGCCGTTGGTGACGGCGAAGCCGCTTTCGAGCTGGAACTTCGCCTTCAGGCCGCCGCCGAGATCCTCGGTGCCGGTCATCCCGAACGTCGTCGGCGTCATGCCGGTATCGGCCATCGAGAACTGATGGCCTGCGTTTGCGCCGGTGGCGCTATCGAGCGTCTTGCTCGTGTACAGCAACGCGGCGTCGAGGTTGCCGTACAGCGTCACGCTGCTTTGGGCGAAGCCGCTGGGGCTGGCAAGCGCGCCTGCGAGCGCGGCGCAGCCGATCACGATCCTGCTCTTCATCGGGGTGTCTCCAGTGTTGTTGTACGTCCATGCATCGAACAGAAAAGGCGCCGGACGGCCGCGCAGCGGTGTCCGTCGCCCGGGCCGCGCACGCGGGATGGGGCGCGGGGACGCAGGTGCGCGGCCGGGTGGCGGCTGCGCGTCGCGCGTTCGCGGCCGGGATGGGCGCCGGAACGTGCGTGCGTCGCGGAGGTCGGGTGGGGCCGGCCGGTGCCGGCCCCGTCATTCAGAGCGACAGGCCGAGCTGCTCCAGAATCGCCGGATTCTCGAGCGTGGAGGTGTCCTGCGTGATCGCCTCGCCCTTCGCGAGCGAGCGCAGCAGGCGCCGCATGATCTTGCCCGAGCGCGTCTTCGGCAGGTTGTCGCCGAAGCGGATGTCCTTCGGCTTCGCGATCGGCCCGATCTGCTTGCCGACCCAGTCGCGCAGCGCCTTGGCCAGCGCCGCGGCCTCGTCACCTTCAGGGCGCGAGCGCTTGAGCACCACGAACGCGACCACCGCCTCGCCCGTCGTGTCGTCCGGCCGGCCGACCACCGCGGCTTCCGCCACCAGCTCGTGCGACACCAGCGCCGACTCGATCTCCATCGTGCCGAGCCGGTGGCCCGACACGTTCAGCACGTCGTCGATGCGGCCCATGATCGTGAAGTAGCCGGTGTCCTTGTCGCGCACCGTGCCGTCGCCGGCCAGATACAGCCCGCCGCCGAGCTCGTCCGGGTAGTAGCTCTTCTTGAAGCGCTCCGGGTCGCCCCAGATCGTGCGGATCATCGACGGCCACGGACGCTTGACCACCAGGATCCCGCCTTGCCCGTTGGGCACGTCCTGGCCCGTCTCGTCGACCACCGCGGCCATGATCCCCGGCAGCGGCAGCGTGCACGAACCGGGCACCGTCGGCGTCGCGCCCGGCAGCGGCGTGATCATGTGGCCGCCGGTTTCGGTCTGCCACCAGGTGTCGACGATCGGGCAGCGCTCGCCGCCCACGTGCTTGTGATACCACATCCATGCGTCCGGATTGATCGGCTCGCCGACCGTGCCAATGATGCGCAGGCTCGACAGGTCGTAGCTCTTCGGGTGGACCTTGTCGTCGGCGTCGGCGGCCTTGATCAGCGAACGGATCGCGGTCGGCGCGGTGTAGAACACGCTGACCTGGTGGTCGGCGATCATCTTCCAGAAGCGCCCGGCGTCCGGGTAGGTCGGCACGCCCTCGAACACGACCTGCGTACCGCCGCATGCGAGCGGCCCGTAGGTGATGTACGTGTGGCCGGTGACCCAGCCGATGTCGGCCGTACACCAGAACACGTCGTCGGGCTTCCAGTCGAAGGTCCACTTCATCGTCTGCGCGGCCCACAGCAGGTAGCCGCCGGTGCTGTGCTGCACACCCTTCGGCTTGCCGGTCGAGCCGGAGGTGTAGAGGATGAACAGCGGATGCTCGGCGCCGACCCATTCTGGCGGGCAGTGGTCGGACTCGGCGTCGGCCAGCTCGTGCATCCACAGATCGCGCCCGGCATGCCAGTCGATCTTGCCGCCGGTGCGGCGATAGACGATCACGCTCTTGACCGCGTCGCAGCCGCCCATCGCGATCGCTTCGTCGGCGATGCTCTTGAGCGGGAGCGTCTTGCCGCCGCGCGCCTGCTCGTCGGCGGTGATCAGCGCGACCGCGCCGACGTCGACGAGCCGTTCGTTCAGCGATTTGGCGGAGAAGCCGCCGAACACGACCGAGTGCGTGGCGCCGATGCGCGCGCAGGCCTGCATCGCGACGATGCCTTCGATCGACATCGGGATGTAGATGACGACGCGATCGCCCTTGCCGATGCCGCGTTTTTTCAGCGCATTGGCGAAGCGCGACACGCGCGCGAGCAGCTCGGCGTAGGTGACGCGCGTGACGGTGCCGTCGTCGGCCTCGAAGATCACGGCGACGCGCTGGCCGTTGCCGGCTTCGACGTGACGGTCGAGGCAGTTGTACGACGCGTTGAGCTCGCCGTCGTCGAACCACGTGCAGAACGGCGCGTTGCTCTCGTCGAGCACCTTGGTGAACGGCTTGTGCCAGCTCAGGTTCTCGCGCGCGAGGCGCGCCCAGAAGCCCTCGTAGTCCTGCTCGGCCTCGGCGACGAGCGCGCGGTAGGCCGGCATGCCGGAAATGGTCGCGCGTGCGCGCGTGTCGGCCGTCGGTTCGAAGATTCGGCTTTCCTGAAGGATCGATACGAGGGCGGTCAAGGTGTTCTCCATAATTTGTCTGGGTGTGGCTGGAATAGCAAAACGCAACTAGCATGCCAAGCGCCGCCGCGATCCGGTCGAATCGGCACGCATGCCCGTCGCGCGCGGCGTTCCGGAATCGATAGGGGGTGCAAACGATCTGCGCATGGCCGCGCGGCATCGTGAGCGGCGCGATCGTTGCGCCGAAATGCAGCAGCGGGTGTTGCAGGTGTCAACATGGCGGCGGACGGCGGCGCATGCGCCGCCGTCCCTGCGCGGGCTATGCGATGAACGCGCGCAGCACGTCGAGCCCGTCGGACGCGCGCAGCCGCGCGAGCGCTGACGCCTCGATCTGCCGCACGCGTTCGGCGGACAGGTTCAGCTGTCGGCCGATGTCGCGCAGCGAGCAGCCTTCGTCCGCGTGCAGCCCGTAGCGCAGCCGCAGGACCGTCGCCTCGCGCGCCGGCAGGCGGCCGATCATCGCCGCGATCGTGTCGCGCAGCTGCGCGGCGCCGGCGGCGTCTTCGGGCGACGGCGTCGATACGTCGGGCGCGACGTCGACGAAGGTCATCTCGCCTTCCGGCGAGACGGGCGCGTCGGCCGACATCGGCTCCTTCACGATCGACATCAGGTCGCGCACCTTGTCGAGCGGCTCGCCCATTTGCACGGCCAGTTCGTGCGGCGTCGCGGCAGCGCCGGAACGCTGCCGGTGTTCGCGCGCGATCCGTGTCAGTTTGTTGATCGCGTCGACAGTGTGCGTCGGCACGCGGATCGTGCGGCCGAGATCGGCGAGCGCGTGCGTGATCGCCTGCCTGATCCACCAGGTCGCGTAGGTGGAGAAGCGGAAGCCGCGCCGATGGTCGTAGCGGTCGATCGCCTTCAGCAGCCCGATGTTGCCTTCCTGGATCAGGTCCGCGAACGGCAGCCCGCGGTCCGGGTAGCGCTTCGCGATCGATACGACGAGCCGCAGGTTCGCGTCGAAGAGGCCCATCCGCGCCGGCTGCATCGCGCGCTCGATCGTGTCGAGCCGCGCATCGAGCAACGCGATCGTGTCGGGCGGCAGTGCCGATGTGCGTGCGGCCCGCGCGATCGCGTCGCGCGCGTCGACCAGCTCGGCCGCGCGGCGCGTCAGCGCCGGCTCGCATTCGGGATGCGCGGCGATGCACGCCGCGAGCCAGCGGGCATGATCGCCGTCGCGCTGCACGCACGCGGCCGCCGCGCCGTGCGGCACGCCGGCGTCGGCGAGCGTGCGTGCGAGCCGGCCGTGCAGCGTGCGCTGCCGGCGCGCGTGCGTGCGCAGCGGCTCGCTCATGCGCTCGAGTGCGCGCATCGACATGCGCAGCGTGCCGAGCAGGGCGGCCGCTTCGCGCACGCAGGCGCGGTAGGCGAGACCGTGCGCGCCGTCGGTTTCCAGTGCGGCGCGCATCGCGGCCGTGAGCGCGTCGATCGGCGCCAGTCGCGCGAGCACGGTATGACGGCAGAGCCCATCGTCGGCCGGAGCGTCGTCGTCGCGCGTGCTCGCGCCCGCGTCGGCCGGCGTATCGCCCGCATGCGGGCTGGCGGCGGCGGCGCCGTCGGCGGGCGCCATGTCCGCGCTATCCGCGATGGACAGCACGTAAGCGGACGCGGCCGTCCGGCCTTCGGCGATCTCGATGCGCATCGCGACCAGTGCGTCGAGTGCCTGCGGATCGCCGCACAGCACCGCGACCGACGCCGCGCGGCCGCGCTCGATCCGTTGCGCGTGCATGATCTCCTCGTCGCGCGTGAGCAGCGGCGTCATGCCCATCTCGCGCAGGTAGAGGCGTACGGGGTCGGTCGTGCGCGGTGCGCTCAGCTCGGCCGCGGCGAGCGCGCCGGCCCCTTCGGCCCACGCACGCGCGCTCGGCGTGGGCTGGAAGTAACGGTCGAGCGTCCAGCCCGCGGCGTGCGCGCCGTCCGACACCGCGATGCCCAGCTCGCGCAGCATCGCAGCCGTCGCGTCGACGCCGCCCTGATGGGCGTCGTCGTCCGGCAAGGCGTCGATGATGTCGCCGTGCGTGACGAAGCCGCGTGTGAGCCCCGTCGAAATCAGTGCGTGCAGGTGCGCCGCGTGAGGCGGCGCGTCGCCGTCGTGGCCGGCGGCGCGCACCGGCACCGGCGCGCGCCGTGGCGCCGGGCGCGCCGGCAACGCATCACGCGCCCTTGGCATACACGTTGCACCAGCCGTCAGCCGCGACCGACTTGCCGGCGAACATCGGGCAGGTGCCGGCGTCGGCGCTTTCGCTCTTGTAGAAGCGGCAGTTGGCGCAGCGCTGGCCGCTCTGGTATTTCGGGAACTTCGCGGCGTCGACGCTCGACGCGCGCGCGCGGTAGCCGAGCGTCTTCGCGGTCGCGTCGTTCTCGTCGACGAGCGGCAGCGCGGCGAGCGCGGAGCGGGTTGCGGCGAGCGCCGCGCACAGTCCGATGGTCTGGACGATGAAGGTTCTGCGATTCGGGTTGTGCATCACGGTCGTTTCCTGTTGAAGAAGAAATCTTGCCGACGCGCGGCCCGGCATGTGCCGTGGCGGCCGCGCGCCGCGCTTACTGGCTGGCTTGCTTGTGTCCGCCCGGGCCGGCGACGAGCGGCGCGTTGGACGCGCGCGCGGTGTCGGCGCTCAGCTTGGTCTTGGACGCGGCATAGCCGTTGGACGCGAGCAGGAACGCCATCAGGTCGGCGTACTCGTCGTCCTTCATCTTGCCCGGCTGGTCGGCCGGCATGTTGGTCGCCATGTAGCCGAACACGCCGCCGATCGTCAGATGCGAATGCGCGAGCGGTGCGAACGACGGGCCGCTCAGCGCGGGCGCCGTATTGCCCTCGAGATCGACGCCGTGACACTTCGCGCACGCACTGCCGTACAGCGCCTTGCCATGCTCGACCTGGGCCGCGTCGAACGACGGCGCGGCTTCGCCGGTGCTGTCCGAAACGCGGATGAAGCCGCCGCCGGCCGCCCGCCCGCCGGCGCGGATCACGCCGGCGCGCGATGCGCCCGTGGCCAGCGCGCCGTCGAGGAAGCGCGGCGTCGCGCGCGAATCGTGCGTGGCGCGCGCTTCGAGCGCGTTGCCGGGCAGCGCCCATTTGCGCGTCAGCGCAGCGAGGCGGCCCGATTGCTTCATCTGCGTGAGGGCGGCGTCGATCCGCTGCTGCAGCTCGGCCGAACGTTGCGCGAACGCGAACGTGAGCTGCCATTCCGCATAAGGAGAAGAGGTCGCGCCGATGCTGAACGCCTGCTTCGGATGCGCTGCCTGATAGGCGATGACCGCCGGATACCAGACGATCGCGCGGTTCGCGCGGCCGCGGGCGACCGCGTCGACGGTCTGCTCCGACGTGTTCTCGAGATCGAAGCGGGCGTTCTTCTGCTGCACCGCGATCAGCTGCGCGGGGCTCGCATACGTGGCCGCGACGATTTCGCGTTCGTTGGCCGGCTTGGCCGCGTCGCGGCGCGTGACGCTCACGTAGCCGGAGCGCAGGTAGCCCTGCGAGAACAGCAGTTTGGTGTCCGACGCGTCGGCGATCGCCGAGCGCGGGAAGCCGGCGAGCACGTCGCAATCGTGCTCGAGGATCTTGGCGAGCTCGTGGGCGGACACGCCGTCGTCGTCGCTGCCTGCGGCGTCGTGCGCGGCGAACGTCGCGGCGATGCCGGCCGTGCGGAACGCCTCGCGGGCGACGGCCTTGTCGAGCCCGGCGGTAGGGGTGCCCGGCAGCGAGCAGACGCGCACCGCAGGCGCGGCCATGGACAGTGCGGGAATCAGTGCCGTGCCTGCCGCGAGCGCACTGGCGACGGCTACGCGGGAAAGTCGAAGGTTCATGTTCGTACGCTCGGTGGGTAATGGGAACGAAGGGGAGGACGCCCGCACCGTCGGCGCGGGCGTCATGCGGTGGTCGGACGCCGATCAGCCGCGGTTCAGCGCGAACACGTACAGCGTGCCGCCGCGCGGTACGTCATCCGCGGCCTTGGCCATCGGGCCGCCCCAGATCGGGTTCGCGCCGCCGTAGCCGGCGAGCACCGCGACGTATTCCTTGCCGTCGACTTCGAACACCGACGGCTGCGCGATGATCCCGCTCGCGAGCTGCGGGCTTTCCCACAGCACCTTGCCGGTCGACACGTCGAACGCATACAGGTGGCCGTCGAGCGAGCCGCTGAACGCGAGGCCGCTGGCGGTCGTCGCGACGCCGCCGTTCCACGGCAGCTTGCTCCAGTGGCTCCACACCTTCTTGCCGGTGTTGACGTCGATGGCCTGCAGTTCGCCGTAGCCTTCGCTGCCCGGTTCCGGCTTGATCTCGAAGCCTTCGCCGAGATACGGCAGCCCTTCCATGTAGTTGACCGACTTGCCGGACAGGCTCATGCACGCATGCAGCGTCGGCACGATCGCGAGATGACGCTCGGGGTCGTACGACACCGACCACCAGTTCTTGCCGCCGAGGAAGCTCGGGCACGTCTCGATCGTCGTGCCGACCTTCGGATACTTCGCCGGGTCCTGGATCGGTGCGCCGTCTTCCGTGTAGCCGGTGACCGAGGTCGCCTTCACAAACGGCTCGGCGTAGATCAGCTTGCCGCTGTCGCGGTCGATCGCGTGGAAGTAGCCGTTGCGGTCCGCATGGATGATCGCGTCATGCTCTTTGCCCTTGTACTTGATCGTCGCGAGCACCGGCGTGTTCACGCCGTCGTAGTCCCACGTGTCGTGCTTCGTGTACTGGTAGTGCCACTTGAGGTCGCCGTTCTTCGGGTCCAGCGCGAGCAGCGAATCGGAGTACAGATTGTCGCCGGGGCGCAGGTCCGCGAGCCACGGCCCCGG
Organism: Burkholderia sp. MBR-1; assembly: GCF_013822785.1. NCBI lineage: Bacteria > Pseudomonadati > Pseudomonadota > Betaproteobacteria > Burkholderiales > Burkholderiaceae > Burkholderia > Burkholderia sp. MBR-1. Next base: position 937,345 of record NZ_CP053611.1, on the reverse strand, counting down.
GTTGCCGACGCCCCAGTACAGCGTGCGCGTCGCCGCATCATAGGTGCCGGTCAGCCACGCCGGCGCGCCGCCGTGCGCCTGCATCCCGTCGGGCCACGTGTCGGCGTGCTTCTCGCCCTGGCCGGGGATCGTGTAGCGCTTCCACAGCACCGAGCCGTCGTTCGGGCTCAGCGCCGCGATGAAGCCGCGCGCGCCGTATTCGCCGCCCGAGCTGCCGACCACGATCGCGCCGTCGATCGCGAGCGGCGCGAGCGAGAACGCGTAGCCGAGGCCCGGTTCGAACATCTGCTTCTTCCACACGAGCGCGCCGGTCTGGGCGTCGAGTGCGGCAACCTCGCCGCTCAGCATCGCGACGTAGACGTTCTTGCCGTACAGCGCGACGCCGCGGTTCACGACGTCGCAGCATGCGGTCTTGAACGACTCGGCGCCGAGCTTCGGCTCGTACTTCCACAGTTGCGCGCCGGTGGTCGCGTCGAACGCGTAGACGTTGTCCTTCGGCGTGGTGACGAACAGGTAGCGGCCGTTGACGATCGGCGTGGCCTCGAAGCCCTGCTTCAGCTCGGCCGGAAACTTGTAGCTCCATGCCTGCGTGAGCTGCTTCACGTTCGACGCGTCGATCTGCTTGAGCGGCGAATGCGCCTGGCCGTTGTAGGTGCGGTAGTAGGTGAGCCAGCCCGGGTCGCGTTGCGCATCGGTCAGCCGCTGATACGTAACGGCCGGATAATCCGCGGCGGCAGCCACCAGGCCGGGATTCAAGACGATCGCGGCAGCCGCCGCGATGCCGATCGATGCCAGTCGGCTCTTCGAAGCCGAGAGTTTCTTCATGGTTGTCTCCTGAGTCATTGTGGTCGCACCGCGGCCAACATCCGGCCAGGCCGGCTGGGTGGGGTTCCGGGATCAGTGCGCAGCCAGTAACGCAAATCGCATGCCATTGATGCGCGAGCATTGCCGCGCAACGCGCAGCGGGCGATTCGCGCGCGCCGTGCGGTCGCGTGCCGATGGTTGCGGTTGATCAATGGTTGTTGCGTTCGGGGACAACCGTGCGTGTAGTGTTGCTAAAGATGACAGTGCATTCCTCGTGCGGCGGAACAACGATGCACGCTGCGCCGTGCTCGCGTTCGAGGCGGGCCGGCTCGCATCGATCAACGAGATGAAGCCGTCGCGCGCCGCTGGTTTTCACCGATTGCGCAGTTCCGGTGCCGGCGCCGACGGGCATCGCGCCGCGCATGTCGGCGCATCTCGCGGCATGCGCCGCGCCGTGCTGATCCAAAGTGACACAGGTGCAGCGGCGGTGACACGAAGTGCAACACGCGCGTGGCCCAGTGTCGCAATGCGTCCGCGGGTGAGTGGGTCGGCTTCGCGCTGACAAGGCCACCCGCAAGGCGACCGGCATTTCGGCATGCTTCTTGCCATCTGGATCACGAAGCGATTCATGCAGCGCGAAACCGGATGCCATTTCCAGAACGATTCAATGGGCTCGACGGAGACGGTGTCGCACGCACGTGTCCGGCATCGTCAGCACGCGGATGGCATCGCGTTCGCCGCGTGCGCGCAGCCGATGACGCGAAACCGACCGCGGCCGCCGATACGGCGCCTGCGCCTGCTGTATCGCTATACACGACAACACGACGACAAGACGACTGAGGAGACCCGTAAATGAAGGAAGCCGAACTGGCGAAGCGCTGCCGGGCCGCCGGCCGCGCCGGCGCAACGCTGTGGGTCGGCGGCATGCTCGGCGGCTGGCTGACGCCCGCTGCCGCGCAGGTCGCGCCGTCGGATCCGGCCGCGGAGCAGACGCTCGCGCCGATCGTCGTCGTCGGCACGACGCCGCTGCTCGGCATCGGCACGCCGCTGTCGCGCGTGCCGGCCAACGTCCAGACGATACGTGGCGACGACGTCGACCGGCAGCACCGCGGCGTGTTGACCGACTACCTCGAGCGCAACGTGACGAGCATCGACATCAACGACGCGCAGGGCAACCCGTACCAGGCGGACGTGAACTACCGCGGCTTCACCGCGTCACCGGTCGTCGGCACGCCGCAGGGGCTGTCGGTGTTCGTCGACGGCGTGCGCGTGAACGAACCGTTTGGCGACGTCGTCAACTGGGATCTGATTCCGCAGGCCGCGATCGACACGATGCAGCTGATTCCCGGCTCGAACCCGACCTACGGGCTCAACACGCTCGGCGGCGCGCTCGCGATCACGACGAAGAACGGCAGGACCAGCCCCGGCGGCGCCGCGCAGCTGTCCGGCGGCTCATGGGGGCGCAAGACCGCGCAGTTCGAGCAGGGCGGGCGCATCGGCAGCGCGCTCGACTACTACGTGACGGGCAACGTCGCGAACGACAACGGTTGGGCCGATCACAACGCGAGCCGCGTACGGCAGGGCTTCGGCAAGCTGCGCTACGTGGATGCCGACACGACGCTGTCGATCTCGGCCGGCGGCGCCGACAACGCGCTGCAGGGCACGCAGACGATTCCGCGCTCGTTTCTCGACAACCGCGCGCAGGCGTACACCTATCCGGATTTGAATCGCAACAGCGCCGCGTACGTCACGCTGTCGGGCGATCATGCGTTCAACGATCAGGTGCAGTTGAGCGGCGGCGTTCATTACCGGCACTACCGCAACACGAACACCAGCAGCAACGTGAACGACGACTTCGGCAGCGTCGACGACAGCGGCGCCGTCGACACCGTGCAAGGGACCAACGACCGCTCGACGATCACGACCGACAGCTACGGCGCGGCGCTGCAGCTGACGCTGCTCGGCAAGCTCGCCGGCATGGACGAGCAGTTCGTGATGGGCGCGTCCGCCGATCTCGCGACGTCGGGTTTCGAGCAGGCGTCGCAGCAGGCGGTGTTCACGGACGCGCGCGCGACGGTGGGCGTCGGCAACTTCACGCAGACGACCCGCGCCCGGACGCGCAACGCGAACTACGGCGTGTACTTCGACAACACGCTCGCGCTCACGCAGCAGTGGGCGTTGACGCTGGCCGGCCGCTACGACTGGTCGCGCGCCGCGATCGAGGACGTGAGCGGCCAGCAGCCGTTGCTCACCGCGCGTCATACGTTCTCGCGGTTCAATCCGGCCGTCGGCGTCACGTGGAATCCGGTGCCGGGCTTCACCGCGTACGCGACCTACAACGAGGGAATGCGCTCGCCGACCGCGATCGAGCTCGCGTGCGCGGACCCGGCCGCGCCGTGTTCGCTGCCGAACGACTTTCTCGCCGATCCGGCGCTCAAGCCGGTGATCGCGAAGACCTTCGAGTTCGGCGCGCGCGGCCGCGCGGGCCAGGCGACGACGTGGAGCGCGGCGGTCTACCGCACCACGCTCGCCGACGATATCCAGTTCATCAGCAGCAACGGCGGCGCCAGCACGCTCGGCTATTTCCAGAACGTCGGCAACACGCGGCGGCAAGGCGTCGAGCTGGCCGGACACACGCGGCTCGGGCCGGTGGGGATCGGCGCGAGCTACAGCTATGTCGATGCGCGCTACCGCTCGACGTGGACCGAAAGCAGTGCGAGCAATTCGAGCGCCGACGCGCGCGGCAACATCGTCGTGCATTCCGGCGACCGGATTCCGGGCATTCCGGCCAGCACCGTGAAGCTGCGGCTCGATTTCGCGGCGACGCCGAAGTGGAACATCGGCACCAATCTCACGTATCGCGGCGGCGTGTTCGCGCGCGGCGACGAGAACAACCAGGACGCGAACGGCACGATTCCCGGCTATTTCCTCATCGATCTCGACACGACGTGGCAGGCGACCAAGCATCTGCAACTGTTCGCGTCGGTCACCAATCTGCTCGACAAGCGCTATGCGAACTTCGGCACGCTCGGCCGCAACTTCTTCAATGGCCCGAATCATTCGTTCGACGGGCTGAATCCGGTCAACGAGCAGTTCGTCGGGCCCGGCGCGCCGCGCGGCGCGTGGCTCGGCGCGCGCTATGCGTGGGACTGAACGGGCGCGTCGGCTGCCGTGTGCCGATTGGCCGGCATGACGGCCGGCAGTGCGCGCACCGCAGCGGCGACGCCGCGCGCGAGCGCAGCGTCGCGCGTGAGGTGGCCGGCCGGCACGCGCTCGACGATCGCGGCCGGCACCGCGCGCGCGAGGCGCGCGACGTTGTCGACCGGACACACGCGGTCGCGCGTGCCGTGCACCGCGTGAATCGGCACGCCGGCGTCGGCCGCCCGTCGCGCGAGCGCGAGCAGCCGGTGCTCCCCGAGCCAGCAGTCGTGCAGCAGGTAATGCGCCTGAATCCGGTACTTGTCGATCAGGCGCTCGAGCGCCGGCTGCGTCGTGCGCGTGCGGCGGGGCGGCCGCCCGGTCAGGATCGCGTCTTCGTAGGCGCTCCACGCGAGCGCGAGCGCGCGTTGCCGCGCCGCGCTCGCGCCGGGCTGCAGCCGTCGCGCGAAGCTGGTCGTCAGGCGCTCGGCGCGCGCGGTGCCGGCCGCGTCGATCAGGCGTCGCCACGCGCGCGGCGCGTGCGCGCGCATGCCGACGAACAGCGCGCGCACTTCGCGCGACGACGTGAGGAACAGGCCGCGCAGCACGACGCCGCTGACGCGCGACGGATACCGTCCGGCATACGCGAGCGCCAGCGCCGCGCCCCACGACCCGCCGACGACGCCCCAGCGCACAATGCCGAGCTGCGCGCGCAGCGCGTCGAGATCGCGCAGCAGCCGCGTCGTGTCGTTGTGCCGCAAGCCGCCGCGCGGCGTCGATGCGCCCGCGCCGCGCTGGTCGACCAGCACGACGCGCATGCGTTCGAGGTCGAACAGGCTCAGCACCGCGGGCCGGCTGCCGCTGCCGGGGCCGCCGTGCAACACGACGACCGGCTCGCCGAGCGGATTGCCTGCTTCGGTCCACGCGATCGTGCAGGCGTCGCGGTGCAGGTGCTTGAAGGTGTGCGTCATGTCGGTCGGGGTAGTGGGAAAAAGCGGCGACGGCGCGCCGCGCGCTTGCGTCCACTGAAGCGAGAATCGCGCCCGCGCGCAAGCTAGGGATTCGTCCGGGTGGCGGTGCGCCAAGGTTTCGCGCTATCACTGGGCCGTACCGGAAACGCATTGCACGACGTGCCTCGCGATGCCGATTTCATTCTCCTTTCATCGTCGGCCGGACGCCGACGCAACGCGACGACGTCGATGAGCGGGCCGCCCTGTGGCCCGATGTTTGCTTGCATCGATGGCAAAGAGTCCGGCATCGACCGGAAGGATCCCCGGAGGAGACAATGCGCGATGACGTTTATCCGACGGCCGGCGCTCGGGCACCGCAAGTGCCCGGCTGGCCGACGCCGACGATCCAGAAGTCCCATGAGCGGTCCGAAACGTTCGGTCTGCAGGCATCGACACGCCCCGACTACGACTTGCTGTCCGGCACCGCGCTGGCGCTTAAGCGCGAGCAGAACCGCGTGCTGTGCGTCCACGCGATGCCCGTGATGGAGACGCTGCACGAGCAGATCGTCAACACGCAGAGCATGATCGTGCTGACCGATGCGGAGGGCCTGATCCTGCATTCGATCGGCGACGACGATTTCCTGCGGCGCGCGGAGCGCGTCGCGCTGCGCCCCGGCGCGAACTGGGCCGAGAACCGGCAGGGCACCAACGCGATCGGCACCGCGCTCGCCGAGCTGTGTCCGATGGTCGTGCACGGCGACCAGCACTTCCTCGCCGCCAACCATTTCCTCACCTGCTCGAGCGTGCCGATTCTCGATCCGTACGGCGACGCGATCGGCGTGCTCGACGTGACGGGCGACCATCGCAGCTATCACCAGCACACGATGGCGCTCGCGAAGATGTCGGTGCAGATGATCGAGAACCATCTGTTCACGACGACCTTCCAGGAAACGCTGCAGGTGTCGTTCCATGGCCGCCCCGAATTCCTCGGCACGCTGATGGAGGGGATCGTCGCGTTCACCGCCGACGGCCGCTTCCTGTCGGCCAACCGCAGTGCGCAATTCCAGCTCGGGATGCCGCTCGCGGCGCTGCGCGCGCATACGCTCGCGTCGCTGTTCGACGTGACGAGCGCGCAGTTGATCGACCGGATGCGTGCCAGCACCGAGCCGCACGTGTCGCTGAATCTGGGCAACGGCGCGGTGGTCTGCGCGCGCGTGCAGTTCCGGCGCGCATCGCGGGCCGAGGGCAGCCGCCCGGCCGAAGTCCACGACGGCGGCACGGCGCAGGCCGCGCGGCCGACCGCTGCGCAGAACGCGGCGAGCCTGTCGCGGCTCAGCTACCTCGACACCGGCGATCCGCAGGTCGCGGCCGTGATCGCGAAGGTCCGCAAGGTGATCGGCAAGGACATCCCGGTGCTGATCACCGGCGAGACGGGCACCGGCAAGGAGCTGCTCGCGCAGGCGATCCACAACGACTCGCCGCGCCGCGACGGTCCGTTCGTCGCGGTGAACTGCGCGTCGATCCCGGAGACGCTGATCGAATCCGAGCTGTTCGGCTATGAGGAAGGCGCGTTCACCGGCGCGCGGCGCAAGGGCGCGACCGGCAAGCTGCTGCAGGCCAACGGCGGCACGCTGTTTCTCGACGAGATCGGCGACATGCCGTATCCGCTGCAGGTGCGGCTGCTGCGCGTGCTGCAGGAGCGCATCGTCAACCCGCTCGGCTCGACCAAGGCGATCGGCGTGGACATCGCGATCATCTGCGCGACCCACCGCGACCTGCGCGAGATGATCGCGCAGAACCGCTTCCGCGAAGACCTGTACTACCGGCTCAACGGCCTGGTCGTGCGCCTGCCGCCGCTGCGCGATCGCACCGACCTCGCGGTGGTCGTGCAGAAGATGCTGCAGCGGGAGACGCTGTCGGGCCCAGGCCGCCGCCCGTTGAGCGTCGCGCCCGACGTGATGGCGCTGTTCGAGCGCTGCGGTTGGCCGGGCAACTTCCGGCAGCTCGCGAACCTGCTGCGCACCGCCGCCGCGATGGTCGACGAAGACGGCGAAATTCGCCGCGAGCATTTGCCGGACGATTTCTTCGACGACGTGCGGCGCGAGCCGACACCGGCCGCCAACGGCCACGACGTGGCGTCACTCGCGGCGGAGCCCGCGCCGCTGGCCGCCGCGGCGGCCGCCAGCGATGCGCGGCTGCAGGACGTGGCCGCGTCCGCGATCGCGGCCGCGCTCGCCCGTCACGGCGGCAACGTATCGGCCGCGGCGCGCGCGCTCGGCGTGTCGCGCAACACCATCTACCGGAAGATGCCGGCCGCCGCCCAGGACGCGACGGAGCCCGAAACGCGCTGACGCCGCCGCGAGTGTCACACCGGTGTGTCATGTTGCAACACCCGGTGTTCAAGGATTCAACACCTGCAACGCCCATCGGGCACACCCGAGCGTGTCGCCCGACGGGTTCCGAAAGAGTGTCGTTGGCATATCGTAAGAATGGCGGCGTCATCACGATGCGGCGGCTGTCGCACGCCCGCGTAGGCCCGCGCACGCCGCCGCGCGGCGCGCCTGCCGCCCCGGCACGCTCCTTGCTGAACTGGTAACGGCCGCTCGATCGATGCGGTTGTTCGATTCACCAACTCAACAAGGAGACACATCATGCAGTGGACCACCCCGGCTTATACCGACCTGCGCTTCGGCTTCGAAATCACGATGTACATCGCCAACCGCTGATCGACGCACGCAGTGCCGCCCGCGTCGGCGAACCCGATGCGGGCAGCACCCGGAGCACACGCAGATGAAGATCAAGATACTCGGCTCGGGCGCCGGCGGCGGGTTGCCGCAATGGAACTGCAACTGCAGCAACTGCCGTCGCGCCCGCACCGGCAGCAGCGGCATCGTGCCGCGCACGCAGTCGTCGATCGCGGTCAGCGGCAACGGCGTCGACTGGGTGCTGGTGAACGCGTCGCCGGACATCCTCACGCAGCTGCGCGCCGATCCCGACCTGCAACCGGCACGGCAGATCCGCGACAGCGCGATCGCGGCCGTGATGCTGTGCGATGCGCAGATCGATCACGTGACGGGCCTGCTGATGCTGCGCGAGCGCACCTCGCCGCTGCCGCTCTACGCGAGCGCGCCGGTGCTCGAGGACCTGTCGACCGGGCTGCCGCTCGTCCCGCTGCTCGGCCACTACTGCGGCGTCGACGTGAACCCGATCGCGCTGCGCGAGCCGTTCGCGATCGCCGGCGCACCCGGCCTTCGCTTCACCGCGCTGCCGGTCGACAGCAAGCCGCCGCCTTACTCGCCGCATCGCGCAGCCAGCGTGCCGGGCGACAACATCGCATTGCTGATTCAGGACACGGCCACCGGCCGCCAGGCGTTCTACGCGCCGGGGCTCGCCGACGTCGACGACGGCGTGCGCGCCGCGATGCGCGACGCCGAGCTGGTGCTGGTGGACGGCACCTTCTGGACCGGGACGGAGATGATCGACCTCGGCCTGTCGTCGAAGCACGCGGCCGACATGGGGCATCTTGCGCAGCGCGGCGATGCCGCGCACCCGGGGATGATCGAGCGGCTCGGGGTGTTGCCCGCGAGCACGCGCAAGGTCCTCACCCACATCAACAACACGAATCCGATTCTCGACCCCGGTTCGCCCGAGCGTGCGCAGCTGCGCGAGCACGGCATCGAGGTCGCCCACGACGGCATGCAATTCGAGGTTTGACCATGAACGCACCGATTCCCGCCGCGGCGCTGCACGCGACGCCCTGGAGCGCGCAGGAGTTCGAGGCGCGCCTGCGCGCGCTCGAATCGCGCTATCACATTCATCATCCGTTCAACCGGCGGATGAATGCCGGCGAATGCTCGCGCGAGCAGATTCGCGGCTGGGTCGCGAACCGCTTCTACTATCAGATCAGCATTCCGCTGAAGGACGCGGCGATCCTGTCGAACTGCCCCGACCGCGAGACGCGCCGCCTGTGGGTCGAGCGGATTCTCGACCACGACGGGCACGGCGAGAGCGAAGGCGGCATCGAGGCGTGGGCGCGGCTCGGCGAGGCGGTCGGCATCGAGCGCGCGCAGTTGTGGTCGCTCGAGCGCGTGCTGCCGGGCGTGCGCTTCGCGGTCGATGCGTACGTCAACTTCGCGCGTCGCGCGCCGTGGCAGGAAGCCGTGTGCTCGTCGCTGACCGAGATGTTCGCGCCGCAGATCCACCTCGACCGGCTGGCCGGCTGGCCGTCGCACTACCCGTGGATCGAGGCCGACGGCCTGCAGTATTTCCGCAGCCGCGTGCCGCTCGCGCAGCGCGACGTCGAGCACGGGCTCGCGGTGACGCTGAGCCATTTCACGACACCTGACGCGCAACGGCGCGCGCTCGACATCCTGTCGTTCAAGCTGGATGTCCTGTGGCAGATTCTCGATGCGATCGAAAAGGCATATCCCGCATGAACTCGAACGAAGCCGTCAGCGGCGTGCCGCTGCGCCCCTCGCTGAGGGGCATGTACCGCCTGCAGTGGGAGGCGGCCCAGGACGCATACGTGCTCCTGTATCCGGAAGGGATGGTCCGGCTCAACCCGAGTGCCGGCGAGATCCTCGTGCGCTGCGACGGCACGCGCGAGCTCGACGACATCATCGGCGAACTCGAGCAGTTGTTCAGCACGTCGGATCTTGCGTCGGACGTCTACCGCTTCCTCGATCATGCGCGGCTGCGCGGCTGGCTCGACTGACATGGACACGACCCCCGATCAGAACCGGCCGTCGGCGCCGCTGTGGCTGCTTGCGGAGCTCACGTACCGCTGCCCGCTGCATTGCGCGTTCTGCTACAACCCGGTCGATTTCGCGACGCACGGCGCGGAGCTCGACACCGACGCGTGGCGCACTGTGATCAGCGACGCGCGCGCGCTCGGCGCCGCGCAGATCGGCTTTTCCGGCGGCGAGCCGCTGCAGCGCGACGATCTGGAAGAACTGGTCGGGCATGCGCGCTCGCTCGGCTTCTACACCAACCTGATCACGTCGGGCGTGGGCCTGAACGCGACGCGCATCGAGCGGCTCAAGGCGGCCGGCCTCGATCATATCCAGCTGTCGCTGCAGGATTCGACGCGCGAGCTGAACGACTTTCTCACCAGCACGCGCACCTTCGACCTGAAGCGCGGCGTCGGGCGGCTCATCAAGCAGCACGGCTATCCGATGGTGCTGAACTGCGTGCTGCATCGGTACAACCTGCCGCACGTGGGGCAGATCATCGAGATGGCGCTCGATCTCGGCGCGGATTTTCTCGAGCTCGCCAATACGCAGTACTACGGCTGGGCGATGCTCAACCGCGACCAGCTGATGCCGACCGCCGAGCAGTTGCGCGACGCGGAGGAAACGGTCAACCGCTACCGCAAGCTGGTGGGCGAGCGCTGCAAGATCCTGTTCGTCGTGCCCGACTACTTCGAGCAGCGGCCGAAGGCGTGCATGAACGGCTGGGGCTCGGTGTTCCTCGGCGTCGCACCCGACGGCGCCGCGCTGCCGTGCCATGCGGCGCGCTCGCTGCCCGGCCTCACGCTGCCGAACGTGCGCGAGCAGTCGCTGAAGGAGATCTGGTACGACAGCGACGCGTTCAACGCGTTTCGCGGCGACGGCTGGATGCGCGAGCCGTGCCGCACCTGCGACGAGCGGCATGTCGATCATGGCGGGTGCCGCTGCCAGGCGTACATGCTGGCCGGCGATCCGGCCGAGGCCGATCCGGTGTGCTCGAAATCGGCCCATCACGGCCGGGTCGAACAGGCCGTGCAGTTCGCCCGCCGCGAGCAGCGGCAGGACGAGCGTCCGCTGGTGTTTCGCAGCACGGCGAATTCGCTCGGGCTGTAACGCCGACCGCGGGCCGGCGCGGCCCGCGTCACTTCCCGCGTCATTTTTTCTGCGGCCGGGCCGAGCGGCGCTCGGCCTGCTCGAGCAATGCGACGAACGCCGCTTCGTCCGCGCGCAGCCCTCGCGGCTTGCGCGTCACCTCGAACGTGTCGAGCAGGCCGGCCTCGAACGTGTCGAGCACCACCGGATGGATGTAGCAACGCCGGCACACGGCCGGCGTGTTGCGCAGGATGCCGGCGACGGTCCGCACCGTCTCGACGATCTGCTTGCGCGCCTGCGTGACGCTCTCGTGCGGGATGCGCCTGAGCAGCGCCAGCGCCTGCACGCTGCCGGCCCAGGTCCGGTAGTCCTTCGCGGTGAACTCCGCGCCCGCCGCTTCGCGCAGGTAGTCGTTCACGTCGGACGAGCCGACCGAATGGCGCGCGCCGTCGTCGTCCAGATACTGGAACAGCTCGTGCCCCGGCAGCTCCGCGCAGCGTCGCACGATGCGGCCCACGCGCGGGTCCTGCACCGTCACGTCGTGCTCGATGCCGCTCTTGCCGGTGAAGCGCAGCCGCACCTGTCCGGGCCGGATCGTCACGTGGCGCTTGCGCAGCGTCGTCAGCCCGAACGACGCGTTCTCGCGTGCGTATTCGGTGTTGCCGATCCGCGCCAGCGTGGTGTCGAGCAGGCGGACGATGGTCGCGACGATCTTGTCGCGCGGCATTCCCGGCAGCGCGAGGTCGCGCGCGACACGCGCGAGGATCCGCGGCAGCGCAGCCGCGAAGGCGGCCATCCGCGCGTACTTGTTCGCGTCGCGCGTCTCGCGCCACAGCGGGTGATAGCGGTACTGCTTGCGCCCGCGCGCGTCGCGGCCCGTGGCCTGCAGATGGCCGCGCCGGTCCATGCAGATCCACACGTCGGTGTACGCGGGCGGAATCGCCAGCGCGTTGATGCGCGCGATTTCGTCGGGGTCGCGGATGCGCTGGCCGTCCTGTCCGTAATACGCGAAGCCGTTGCGCACGCGCCGGCGCGTATAGCCGGGATGCCGGTCGTCGACGTGGCGCAGCGCGGCGTCCACCCGCGCGCCGCCGTTCGAGCGGGACGGGCGCTTCGTCATGCTGCAGCGCGGCAGGCGGCGGCCGGGGGCCGCGCGCTGCGATTTCGGTTCGCGTCCGGCACGCATCGCGGTTCTCCTTGTCTTGAACGAGCCTGAGCGCCGGAGCAAGTTGCGTGCGCCGCGTCGCCGGCGCCGCTCCAGGGCCGATTGCACGGCCTGCGGCACGGCTCGCGGTGGCGCGCGCCGCGGATCAGTGTTTATACGTATGCCGATAGTTGTATCGCTTCAATCCAAGATTTCATTGGCAGGTTATCGGACTTGTTCCTAGACTGATGCGGGGCGTCTATTCCGGGCCGGCCGCAAGCGCCGGCTCGCGGGGCCCCGCACCGCGCCCGCGCGACGCAGAACCACAACAGCGCAGCGCGGCACCGCGCCACGCCGGCGCCGCGGCATACAACGACATCATCGGAGACGGACCATGACATTCATCAGGAAGCTGGCGACCGGCGCGATCGTCGCGGCGGCGACGCTGCTGACCACCGGCGCCTACGCGCAGCAAAAGCAGATCACGCTCGGGTTTTCGCAGGTGGGCGCGGAGAGCGCGTGGCGCACGGCGAACACCGTGTCGGTGAAGAGTGCGGCGAAGGAGGCCGGCATCAACCTGAAATTCTCGGACGCGCAGCAAAAGCAGGAGAACCAGATCCGCGCGATCCGCTCGTTCATCGCGCAGAAGGTGGACGTCATCGCGTTCTCGCCGGTCGTCGAGTCGGGCTGGGAGCCGGTGCTGACCGAAGCGAAGGCGGCGCATATTCCGGTGATCCTGACCGATCGCGGCGTCGACGTGAAGGACCCGTCGCTGTACGTGACGATGATCGGTTCCGACTTCCTCGAGGAAGGGCGGCGCGCGGGCCACTGGCTCGAAGAGCGCTACAAGAACGACGCCGGCCCGATCAACATCGTCGAGCTGCAGGGCACGGTCGGCTCGGCGCCGGCCAACGACCGCCGCGCGGGCCTGCTCGAGGTGATCAAGAACAATCCGAAGTTCAAGGTGATCGCGTCGCAAAGCGGCGACTTCACGCTCGCCGGCGGCAAGCAGGTGATGGAAGCGTTCGCCAAGACCTACGGCAAGCAGATCAACGTCGTCTACGCGCACAACGACGACATGGCGCTCGGCGCGATCCAGGCGATGGAGGAGGCCGGCATCAAGCCCGGCAAGGACGTGAGCGTCGTGTCGTTCGACGCGACCAAGGGCGGCTTCCAGGCGATGGTCGCGGGCAAGATCAACGTCGACGTCGAATGCAGCCCGCTGCTCGGCCCGCAGTTGATGACCGCGGTGAAGGACGTGGTGGCCGGCAAGCAGCTGCCGAAGCGGATCGTCACGAACGAGACCGTGTTCCCGATGAACGTCGCCGCGCAGGTGTTGCCGACCCGCAAGTACTGAGCGTCGCTTGCGGCGCGGACGGTGGCGCGACGGCCGCCGTCCGGCCACTTCAACGAATCGAGGGCGATCCATGACGAATCCGCCGGTGGTCGAGATGATCGGCATCGACAAGGCGTTTCCGGGCGTCAACGCGCTGCAGCGCGTGAACTTCAGGCTGTTTCCGGGCGAGATCCATGCGCTGATGGGCCAGAACGGCGCGGGCAAGTCGACGCTGATCAACGTGCTGACCGGCGTGCATGCGCACGATGCGGGCGAGATTCGCGTCGGCGGCGCGCCGGTGAACTTCGCGGCGCCGCGCGAGGCCGAGGCGGCCGGCATCCAGACGCTGTACCAGGAGGTCAACCTGTGCGCGAACCTGTCGGTCGCGGAGAACATCTTCGCGGGCCGGCAGCCGATGCGGCGCGGCGCGATCGACTGGAAGGCGATCCATGCGCGTGCGCGCGACGCGCTCGCCGAGCTCGACCTGTCGCTCGACGTCACGCGCTCGCTCGACGCGTATCCGATCGCCGTGCAGCAGATGGTCGCGATCGCGCGCGCGGTGTCGGTCGACGCGCGCGTGCTGATCCTCGACGAGCCGACTTCGAGCCTCGACGACGGCGAGGTCGCGCGGCTGTTCGACGTGCTGCGCCGGCTGAAGGCGTCGGGGATCGCGATCCTGTTCGTCACGCACTTTCTCGAACAGACCTACGCGGTGTCCGACCGCATCACCGTGATGCGCAACGGCGAGCGCGAAGGCGAGTACCTCGCGCGCGAGCTGCCGGTCGACCTGCTGGTCGCGAAGATGACCGGCCGCGAGCCGGTGTCCGGCACGCTGCAGGCGGGCGCGGCGGCCGTGCAGCGCGATGCCGGCGCGAGCGCGCCGTTTCTGTCGATGCAGCGCGCCGGCCGGCGCGGGATGATGAGCCCGCTCGATCTCGACGTGCGGCCCGGCGAAATCGTCGGGCTGGCCGGGCTGCTCGGCTCGGGGCGCACGGAGACCGCGCGGCTGGCGTTCGCCGCGGAGCGCACCGACACCGGCGCAATCGAGATCGACGGCCGGCGCGCGCGGCTCGCGTCGCCGCACGACGCGGTGCGCAACGGCATCGCGTATTGCCCCGAGGACCGCAAGAAGGAGGGCATCGTCGCCGCGCTGTCGATTCGCGAAAACATCGTGCTCGCGCTGCAGGCGCGGCGCGGCTGGTGGCGGCTGATCGGGCGGGCGCGCCAGCGCGAGCTTGCGGACACGTACATCGAGCGGCTCGGCATCAAGGCGCGCGACGCCGAGCAGCCGATCGGGCTGCTGTCGGGCGGCAACCAGCAGAAGGTGCTGCTCGCGCGCTGGCTCGCGACGGAGCCGAAGCTGTTGATTCTCGACGAGCCGACGCGCGGCATCGACGTCGCCGCGAAATTCGACATCATGGAGCGTGTGCTCGCGCTGTGCGCGCAGGGGCTCGCGATTCTGTTCATTTCGTCGGAGATCAGCGAAGTGGTGCGCGTGAGTCACCGGATCGCGGTGCTGCGCGACCGCCGCAAGGTCGCCGAACTGACCGGCAGCGATGCCTCGGAGGAGCAGGTGTACCAACTGATCGCGGGAGGCCGCTCATGATGCGGCTGCGTTCGCTGTTTCGTCATTCGCTCGCGTGGCCGGTGCTGACGCTCGCGCTGCTGTTCGCGCTGGACGTCGCGCACCGGCCGGGCTTCCTGTCGATCTCGCTGCTCGACGGCCATCTGTTCGGCGCGCCGATCGACATCCTGAATCGCGCGGCGCCGCTCGTGATCGTGTCGCTCGGGATGACGCTCGTGATCGCGACGCGCGGCATCGACATCTCGGTCGGCGCGATCGTCGCGATCGCCGGCGCGGCGGCCGCGATCGTGCTCGACGGCGATCCGTCGCGCGTCGGCGTCGCGCTCGCCGCGGCGCTCGGCGTCGGGCTGCTGGCGGGCGCATGGAACGGCGTGCTGGTCGCGTTCGTCGGGATGCAGCCGATCATCGCGACGCTGATCCTGATGGTCGCGGGGCGCGGGATCGCGCAGCTGCTCACGGGCGGGCAGATCATTCCGATCGGCGCGCCCGGCTACCTGGCGCTCGGCGGCGGCTATCTCGCGGCCGTGCCGTGTTCGGTGTGGATCGCGATCGCGACGATCGCGGCGATCGCATTGCTGGTCAACCGCACGGCGCTCGGCCTGTTCATCCGCGCGATCGGCGTGAACCCGGTCGCGACGCGGCTCGTCGGGCTGCGCGCGGGGGCCGTCGTGTTCGGCGTCTATCTGTGTTCCGGCGTGCTGTCGGCGCTTGCCGGCATCCTCGCCAGCTCGAACGTGCGCAGCGCCGACGGCAACAACGCAGGGCTGCTGCTCGAACTCGACGCGATCCTCGCCGTGACGCTCGGCGGCACGTCGCTGCTCGGCGGCCGCTTCAGCCTCGCGGGCTCCGTGCTCGGCGCGCTGATCATCCAGACGCTGACCTACACGACCTATTCGATCGGCGTGCCGCCCGAGGCGACGCTCGTCGTCAAGGCGATCGTCGTGATCGTCGTCACGCTGATCCAGTCGGACGCGGCGCGCGCGCTGGCGCTGCGTCACGCGACGCGCGCGCTGCGCGCCACCACCGGAGCGACGCCGCGATGAACCGATTCCTCGCACGGCTCACCGACCCGCGCACGCTGCCGATCGTCGTGACGATCGCGCTGTTCGCGGCGCTGTTCGGTTTCGGGTCCGTGATGTATACGGGCTTCTTCTCGATGCAGGTGCTGACCGGGCTGCTGGTCGACAACGCGTTCCTGCTGATCGTCGCGATCGGGATGACTTTCGTGATCGTGTCGGGCGGCATCGACCTGTCGGTCGGCTCCGTCGTTGCGCTGACAACCATCCTGTGCGCCGTCGGCGCCGAGCGGCTGCATTGGCCGGTGTGGGCCATCGTGCCGATCGTGCTGTTGTTCGGTGCGCTGTACGGCGCGGCGATGGGCGCGCTGATCCACTACTTCCGGCTGCAGCCGTTCATCGTCACGCTGGCCGGGATGTTCCTCGCGCGCGGCGCGTGTTTCCTGATCACCACGCAATCGATCACGATCAACGAGCCGACGTTCCATGCGCTCGCGGGCATCAGCGTGCCGCTCGGCGGCGGCATGCTCAGCGCCGGTGCGCTGATCGCGCTCGCGACGCTGGCCGCCGCGATCTACGTCGCGCATTTCACGCGCTTCGGCCGCAACGTCTACGCGATCGGCGGCAACGAGCGCTCGGCGTTGCTGATGGGGCTGCCGGTCGCGCGCACGAAAGTCGGCGTGTATGCGTTGAGCGGCTTCTGCTCGGCGCTCGGCGGCGTGGTGTTCACGCTGTACGTGCTGTCCGGTTACGGGCTGCAGGCACAGGGAATGGAACTCGACGCGATCGCCGCGACCGTGATCGGCGGCACGCTGCTCACGGGCGGCGTGGGCTACGTGATCGGCTCGGTGTTCGGCGTCGGCATTCTCGGCACGATCCAGGTGCTGATTACGTTCGACGGCACGCTGAGCTCGTGGTGGACGCGCATCGTGATCGGTGCGCTGCTGTGCGTGTTCTGTCTGCTGCAGCGGGTCATCGAGCGGCACGCCGCACGGCGCCGCACCGGCGGCAGCGGGCTCGATCCGAAGCGCGCGACGCGGGAAACCGCTCGGCCCGCGGCCGCTGCGCCGGGCGACGACGCGGCACTGGTGTCGACGATGCCGCGGTTGTAGCGTGAGGACGGTGCGGGCCATGCGGCGGCGCGGGGTGCATGCGTGGCGCGCTGGCCTCGCACCGCACACCGCACACCGCACACCGCACACCGCACACCGCACACCGCACACCGCACACCGCACACCGCACACCGCACACCGCACACCGCACACCGCACACCGCACACCGCCCGACGACGGCCTGCGCGCATACCGCGATCAGGCCGGCCCGGCGAGGTCCGGCTCCGCGTCGAGCGACGGCGCACTCGGTGCATCCACGATGCCCGTATGCTTCAGCGCTGCGGCCAGGCGTTCGATCGCTTGCAGGTCGAGCGTGTCGAGCCGCTCCCGCACGGCATGCACGAACGCGGCATGTCGCGGCGCGGGCGCATGCTGTCCAAGCCATTCCTCGATATCGGTGAGGCGGCCCTCGCCGGCCAGCACGATCAGTTCATCGAGTGCATCGTCGGGCGGACAGCGCATCCCGCGCGCATCGGCGAGCAGGTCGATCTGTTCCGCTGGCTGCACGGTGCGCGCGAGCGCGGACGCCGGGATCAACGCATGCCCGAGCGCCGGTGCGACGATCTGAAACGTGAACGACGTGCCCACGCCCGGCTGGCTCGATACGGCCAGCTCGCCGTTCATCGCGCCGACGATCCGCTGCGCGATGAACAAGCCGAGGCCGGTCCCGCCGTTCACGGCCTGCACCTGCCGATACGCGCGGAAGATGTCGGTCGTCTGGTCGAGCTCGATGCCGATGCCCGTGTCGGCGACTTCGAACACCAGCCGCCACGCGCCCGCTTGCCGGTACGCGCCGATCGACAGCGTGACCGTGCCGTCGCGCGTGAACTTCGACGCATTCGACAGCAGGTTGAGCAGCACCTGCTGCAGCCGGATGCCGTCGATCGTCAGCTTGCGCGGCAACGGCGTCAGCGGCCGGTAGTCGAAGCGGTTGTTCTGCTGCGCACACAGCGCGAGCGCGTAGTCGCCGATGTCGTCGAGCAGGCCGGGCAGGTCGGTCGCGTCCGGCGCAATGCCGAGCGGCTGCAGCTCGGCGCGCGTGTACTGCAGCAATTCGTCGATCAGCGTGAGCTGGTAGCGGATGCTGCGGTCGATCGAGCGGATCAGGCGCGCCTGGCCGGGCGTCGCGGTTTGCAGCAGCAGCTTCGCGTAGCCGTGGATGGTCGACAGCGGCGCGCGCAGGTCGTGGCTGACGTAGCCGAGCGTCTCGATCTTCTGCTGCATGTGCGTCTTGACTTCCTGCAGCGCGTCGTTGAGGGCGACCGTGCGCTTCGCGACCTCGTCGCGCAGGCGGTCCTGTTCGGTGAGTTGCCAGTGCTCGAGGCGCTTGCGCGCTTCGGTGCGCTGACGGCCCACGTGGTTGATCCACGCGGCGAGCACGAGCAGGTGCGTGGCGAGGCCGATGATCGCGATCACCGGGTTCGGATAGATGTCGGATCGGAGCCACGGCAGCCAACCGGGAATCGCGCCGCGCGCGTCGAGCACGCGGATCAGCATGTTGAATCCAGCGAACGAGATCGCGATCAGCATCACGCGCGCGGTCGGCGTGCGGCGGAACGCGAGGATCAGCGCGAGGCTGATGTTCATCACCGCGAGCGCCGCGTTCACCCGCAGGCTGAGCCACGTGAACGTCAGCAGATCGCCGCACGCGGCGCCGGCCATCCCGACGCATTCGAATGCGAGGAACACCAGGTACGCCGCGCGCATCGGCATGCCGGTCTTTTCGCGATCGGCGATCAGCAGAATGAACGCGATGAAGCATGCGAGCGACAGATACACGGACACCATTTCCGCGCGCGCCGACCATTCGTACGCACCGGGCCACAGGTACAGCGCGGTGTAGCCGCGGTAGGTCGCCTCGAACAGCGCGGTGCCGAGCGCCAGCAGCGCGAGCACCGCGAACGTGCCGCTGCGCGAGAAGAAGCCGATCAGCAGCGCACACCACATGAGCGCGAGCAGCCCGCCGAGAAAGCCGAAGTCCCACATCGCCGCGCGCAGCTCGTACGCATGCCACGCGTCGCGCGTGAATGCGCTCGGCGCGAGCTTCAGTTCCTTGCGCGACGTGACGCGCACCAGCACCGGCAGCCGTTCGCCGGCGTCCAGTGTCGCGGGGAGCACCGGATATCGCGACACCGGTTCGCCCAGGCTGCCGTCGCGGGCCGGGAAGCGGCCGGCGAGCGTCCATTGGCCGCCGTGTTCGACATAGAAGTCGGCGCGATCGACGCGCGCGTCGCGTATCGCCAGCACCATCGGCTGGCGGGTCGCCGCGCGGTTCACGAGCGTTGCGCCGACCCACCACGCGGAACGCGAGAATTCGATGTTGAACGACGGCCGCGCCGGCTCGGCAGCGCGACGTTGACGCTCGGCCACCCGCGTCGCGACCTCGCTCGCCGACAGCGCCGCGCCCGGATCCTCGAGCAACGCCACTGCCTCGAGCCGCGCGGGGTTGTCGTCGGCCGCGGCCGCGGGCGCGGCGTATGCGGCGAGCAGCGCCAGCACGAGCCGCACGAGCAGCCCGAACGCATACGCGGCCGACGCGCCGCGCCTACGCATGGTCATGCGACGGCGGCTGCGCATCGACCGTCGGGCGCTGGCGGCGCCAGTCGGACGGCGTGACGCCGAAGCGTTCGCGGAACGCCGTCGCGAAGTTGCCGGGCGTCGAAAAGCCGATCTCCTCGGCGATGTCGCCGATGCCCATCGACGTCGCGGCGAGGAAGTGCTGCGCCGCGCGCAGCCGCGTGTCGCGCAGATATTCGAATACGGTCTGTCCGAGATGATCGCGGAACACGCGCGACAGCCGCTTCTCATGGGTGCCGACCTGCCGTGCGAGTTCGTCCAGCGTCGGCGGGTTGCGCAGTTCGCGCAGCAGGATGTCGCTGGCCGCGCGCACCAGCGCGGTGTCCGGGTGATCGGGCAGCTCGGGCAGATGCGCGAACGGCTGGCTGCGCCGCGCGCGTTTCAGGTGATTGCGGATTCGGGCGATCACCTCGGCCGGCTCGAACGGCTTCACGATGTAGTCGAGCGCGCCCGTCTCGAGGCCCGCGATGCGATCGTCGAGATCGCCGGCGGCCGTCAGGATGATGACCGGGATGTTCTGCGTGTCTGGCGTCGACGCCAGCAGCCGGCACGCGGCGAAGCCGTCCATGCGAGGCATCCGGACGTCCATCAGGATCAGGTCGGGCACGATCGCCTGGGCGCGGTGATACGCCTGCAGGCCGTCGAACGCGACGCTGATCCGGCACCGCGCGGAGCGCAGGATCTCGGTCAGGAGCCGCAGGTCGTTCGGGCGGTCGTCGACGACGAGAATATGTGCGCCGACGAGCTCAGGCGTGGCGCGGAGCGACGCCGGACTGGACGAACGGGATGGCATGGTTGCGAGCGCGTTGGAGAGGGTTGGCCTGGGCTGGCTCGATGCATCTATGTGCGCGATTATTGCGAAAAATTATAGGTCGACGGCGCGCGCCGCGGTAACGATTCCGTGCAATCCGTGTGGACTTGATTGACAGCGCACGGCACGCGCGGCGCTGCGCGGAGCAATCGCGAACGGATCAACAAAAACCGTGCCGCTACGTCCGCTGAATGCCGGTCGTTATTTCCGAATCCGGCGAATGGAAATCGAATTGGCCCGAGCGATGGATTGAAGCGGATTTTGTCGTGCGGGACTCCGTACGCATTGCAGATCGAATTCATCGTTTTATCGTCTCCGTGAGCGGGCATCGTATTTATTGGGCGTAAAAAAAGCGTTCACACTCGGCATCCGTCGCGATGCGCGATTGTATGAATGTAAATATCGTCCGGCCGTGAAAACATTTCGTCCGCTCGGGCAAAGGTTTGCGAGCTGGAATGCCTGCAAACTAGCCTCGAAGCAGTGGAACCGGTTTGGCCAATCAACTGGTATTCCACGCGAAATTCAACGGTCGAAGCGGCGCTTTGTTGCGCTCGGCGCTCGATGTGACATCGCGTACTTATGTTCCCGGAGTCTGGGATTCCGAGGCTGCGACGACCGTAGGCACGAGGGCCGTTGCGAGCCGCCTATCCTTCGAACGCACTGACGCGGAAAACGAAAGAAAGGACGCGGAACCGGACGAGAGTTTGACACAGCAGAAAGACAGAAATAGTTAAATAAAGTCAGTTTATAAATGTGATGTCGTGGTCATGCGGTCAATCACTGAATGTTGTGGAAAAACTGGAAAATAGTGGGATGCCGGAATGAAAAATGGGTGAGTGAACTTGCGTCGATCGCCGGTCGCGCGGTTCATCAGGCGGCGGTCGCGCGCGACGTTTCGTGAGTCGCGCGGCATGAAAAGAAATGAACATGGCGAACTCGGCGGATCGATGTGCGGGACAGATCGAACCGGTCGTGGCTGTCGGTGTTCGCGAGCACGCAGCGCGTGCGTCGGCTCAGCGGTGGGTGTCGCGACGTCGCTGGCGCGAACCAACCCGTGGCGCCGGTCGGCATGCGTTCGTTCGGCGACTTAATGGCGTCGTCCGGCGGAATCCGGCGTTGCACGCGCATCGGTGTGATGACGCGGGCCGGCGGCGTGCCATCGCATGATCGCCGCCTTCGGCTGCGGCGATCCAATGAGGCGCGAGGGCGTCCGCGAAGCACGCCGGCTGAGCATGTATGGCTGTTGCGCTCAAACATCTGTCGTCACATGACAAACCATTACCCTCATGCGAAAATTCGCCCGGCTTTTGGCTCGCCAACGACTACAGCGTCGGCGGATCGTTCGGATCGGAAAAAATTGCTCGTGAGTGTTCCGGACGCAAACGTTTGCCGTGAAACCGGCTGCGCGACGCGGCCGATTCCATCCGTACCACCGAAACACATGCAGCCCGATGAAGGCCTGCAACCATGAGCATCCCGATGCTGAGAGCCCCGTGGAACGCCCATAACGGGCCTGCTGGACCATTCGCGCCGTACCTACCGGTCGCGCGAGGTAGCGCGACGAATGCGAACCGCCATGATCGTGGGCGCGGACGCGCGCGCTGTTTGGCTCTGCACCGTACGCGCATGATTCGTTCGTATCCCATACGTATCCCATACGATGTCGTGCCCGCGGCGAAGCGACGACGGCCAGGTCGCTCGTCCGCCGATGACGAGGATGACCGCTGATGCGTGTGTTGATAGTCGAAGATGATCCCGTTCATGCGAAGGCGCGCCGCGCGGGTAGTGGAGCCGCTCGGTCATGAGGTGATCGAAGCGGCCGACGGCCAGGAGGCGCAGCGGCTGCTGCGCGCCGAGCCGTTCGACCTCGTGATCCTGGACTGGCTGCTGCCGGGCATGAGCGGCTTCGAAGTGCTGTACTGGATCCGCCGCACGCTGGGCGCCTCGCCCGCCGTGCTGTTCGTGACGAGCAAGACGCTGGAAGACGAGATCGTGCTCGCGATGGATGCGGGCGCGAACGACTACATCGCGAAGCCGTTTCGCGTCGCCGAACTCGCCAGCCGCGTGAACGCGTTGCTGATGCGCTCGGCGCGCTACCGACCGCTGCGGCGCGATCGCAGCCGGCGACTACCTGCTCGATCCGCGCGAGCGCACGATCACGCTGCGCGGTGCGCCGATCAAGCTGACGCCGAAGGAATTCGATCTCGCCGAACTGTTCTTCAACAACGTCGGCAAGCTGCTGTCGCGCAAGCTGGTCTGCATGAGCACGTGGGGGCGCGAGCTCGATCCGGAGTCGCGCACGCTCGATACGCACATCTACCGGCTGCGGCAGAAGCTCGAGCGCTGCCCGGAAACGGCGTGCGGCTCAGTGTCGTCTATACGCACGGCTATCGCCTCGAAGCGGTGTCGTCGTAGCGCGCTCACGGCGGCGCGGCGGCGTTGCGTCAGCCCGCCGAGCCGGTGTCGCCGGCCCGGCTGACGCCGGTCGGACTCGAGTGCGAGTGAGCTGCCGCTGCGCCACGCGCATGCATGACGAGCCGCCTCTGATGCGCGGCGACGACGCACACTTGCCCGCCGGCTTCATCCGCGAATGCATCGTGATGGGCGCGTTCGTGCTGCTGGTGTGCGTGTCGCTGAGCGCGTCCGGCGTGCTGCGCCGCGCCGATCTCCTGTTCTTCGACATCGTGCAGCGGCTACTGCTGATGCGGCCGTCGCCGCACAAGATCGTGCTGATCGCGATCGACAGCGCCAGCGCGCACGGCTCCTACACGTCGAATCCGGCCGGCGGCAACGTGCCGCCCGGGGGCGAGCGGTTCGAATTCGTCGGCCGGTTGCTCGGGCTCGGTTGCGTCGGGCTCGAACAGCACGGCGGTCGGCAACAGTTCGACGGCGTCGGGCAACGACTCGACGGCGCTCGGCGCGGGCAGCAACGACGGCGGCCGCTCGAACGTCGTCGCGGTCGGCTCGGCGGATTCGGCGCGGCAGGTGGTGAACGTCGCGGCCGATACGCAAGGCACCGACGCGGTGAACGTGAATCAGCTGAATGCCGTATCGAACCAGTTCACGCAATCGCTGAACACGGTGAACAACCAGCTCACGCAGATGCAGCGGCCGATCCAGCAGACCGATTCGATGGCGCGCGAGGGATCGCCGCGACGGCCGGGATGGCGTCGATTCCGCACATGGACCGCGATTCGAGCTTCGCGATGGGGGGCGGCACGGCGACGTTCCAGGGCCGGAAAGCCATGGCAGTCGGCGTGCAGGCGCGCATCACGGAGAACCTGAAGGCGACGGTCAACGGCGGTTTTGCCGGCAGCCAGCGCGTGGTCGGCGCGGGCATGCTGTATCAGTGGAAGTAAGCGGCGCAGCGGCATGCGCCGGCACGCACGGCCGACGCATGCCGCGTCGCACCCCGAACACCATCGCACGCGCATGCGGCCGCGCCCCTCGCATTTGCGGAGCTTTACGTGAACCGCGTCGGGGCCTACGTTCAACGCCTATGAACGGCAGTCGCGGGACGGCATCAAGACGTTCCGTGTCGATTGCCACGGCTTCCTGTCGAGCGAGAAGACCTGCATGAAGGTCGCGACGCGCATGTGCGGCAGCGAACCCGTGCGCGTGGTCGATTCGACGACGCCGTACTGCACCGGCGCCGGCCGAGAAGGTCACGCTCACCGGAGACGCCTATTTCGCAACCGACTCGGCCGTTCTGACGCCGGCCGCACGCGCCGCGCTCGGCGCGTTGCTGAACCATCATCGCGACATGCATTTCGCCCGCGTGGACGTGGACGGCTATACCGACTCGACCGGCTCGGCCGCGCATAACCAGGCGTTGTCGAAGCGTCGCGCCGACGCCGTCGCGGCGTACTTGCGCGAGCATGGACTGCAGGCCGACGCGTTCGCGGCCGCGGCGCACGGGCCAGCGAACCCGGTCGCGTCGAACGATATGCAAGAAGGGCGCGCGCGCAACCGGCGCGTCGAGATATCGCTGCACGCGCAGTGAGACTGCGGGCGCCGACGCGGCCGGCTGCCCGCGACGGCGATCAGAACCGGTGACGGAGTCCCAGATTGACCATGGTCTGGGACTTCGTGCCGTTGTAGCCGTATGACCCGATCGAAGCCTCTGCCGCCATCGAGCCGCCGGCTCCGTCGGCGGTCGTGCCGCTGGCATGCTGATACGCGGCCGTCATGTAGACGTCCGTACGTTTCGACAGGTTGTAGTCGGCGCCGAGCGATGCCTGGTGATAGTTCGCCGCGGTGTCGCCGCCCGACTTCGTGAAGCTGTAGCCCACGCCGACCAGCAGCGCCGGCGACGCCTGATAGTTCAGGAATCCTTGCGCGGTGTTGTAGTGCTCGTTGCTCGCGAACACCGAGGCGCCGTCGCGTCGGTACTGCGAATTGCTGTAGCCGGCCCCCACCGTGAATGCGCCGAACACGTACTGGCCCGCCACGCGCGCGATGCCGATCGAATGCGCGCTCTGATAACCCGTGTTGATCGCGCCGTCGAACGTGCCGTCCGACGTGCTCGACCATGTCGTGCGCGTGCCCGCGGACGGGTTCGCGTTCGCCGCGTAGAAGTATCCGCCGGCGAGACTCAGCGGACCGTTGGTGTACGACACGCCTGCCGAATACGACTGCTTCGAGCCGGTGCTGCCCGCGACACCGCCCAGCGAATACATCGCCGCGAACTGGAGGCCGGCGAACACCGGCGACGTGTACTTGATCGCGTTGTCGACGCGGAAGCTGTTGTCGTAGTTGTCGACGTCGCCGGCGGTCGCGAACGCGCTGCCGAAGTAGTTGTCGGCAGTGATCGGCTGGACGAGATCGATCAGCGGATCGTACTGGCGGCCGAGCGTGAGCGAACCGTACTGATTGCTGGCGACGCCGACGTAGGCCTGACGGCCGAACATGCGGCTGCCCTGGCCGAGACCGCCGGTGCTCGGATTGAAGCCGTTCTCGAGCTGGAAGATCGCCGAGAGGCCGCCACCGAGGTCCTCCGAGCCCTTCAGACCCCAGCGGCTGCCCGACAGGTTGCCCGCGCTGCTGTTGCCGAGCGCCCAGAGATTCTTGCTGCCGTCGGCGTGATTCACGTACGTCAACGAGGTGTCGATCGTGCCGTACAGCGTGACGCTCGTCTGCGCGTGCGCTGCACCGGCCACCATCAACGACGCGATCGTCAGGATCGGAAAAGTTGCTTGTTTCATGGTCTCTCCGCTTTGTGTGCGTGTTTGCGTTCGAATAGTGCAGTGCAGCGTACATCGAGATATTTTTGTGCGGAAATTCAGGGGTGCGATGTGTCGTGGAAAAGAAACGGGGATCGGTATGTCCCGGACATGTGGGGCGAGGGCGATTTGCGATGCTGTTGATTGATATCGAGCGGATTACGATACTGGGCGCCGTTTTATTTGATCTATTTTCGAGAAGGCAATGGATCTAATAAGGTGTATTCGGACAAAGTCTTGTCTAGATCGGACGGTGAAATTTGGCGGATTATTATGGGATTCTTAGTTTCGTGTGTGACGGTAGATCGATCGTTTTCGCTTTCCATGCGGTGTTCAAAGCTCACCGCCGACGCCGAGTGCTGAGAGTTTCAAACCATTTTTAGCATCGATTGATAAACAGAAATACTGTACGGGATTATTGCCGCTGCGCGAGCTGAATCTTATTCTTATGGAACGGTTGTGCGATGCTTTCTCGTCGTGCAGTATGTCGATGGTGTCCTGTCGGATTGAAGCCGCGTTCTTTATGCGCCTGAATTGTCACCATGTGATGGAAACTGATTCGCCGTACGGTGCACTCCGGCCACCCGCGGGTGTGCCAATAAATTTATGCAGTCACGTGGGCAAGATCGGCGTGATTGTGTGCAATACAGGCGCCGAGAAAGCGATCGTTCGTCAACATCGCGAAACTCTCGCGTTGGCGAATTGACATGAGTAGCGCGAATCCGGATCCGATTCGGCGAGGCATGCAACGAGCGATACGGCCCATGTCTTATCCGACAGCGATCCGGGCTATTTGCCGAAATCGCGCGGTGAGGTATGGCGCTCGACATCGAATGTGCGTGGCGCTGGCAATCGTGCAACATCCGTTGTTCTAACTATCGGTGATCCGGTACGGATTGTTCCGTCTCGTTCGCATACGGCGCGAGCTGCGGTGGCGTTGGGGCCTGGCGGAGTCCGGTGGCGTTGCAGGGCGCGTTGCTCGTCACGCGCCTGACACATTCCGCAGGCAGTCGGCGGGCGTGTGCGGCCCCGGACCACTGCGCGACGGTGCCCACTTGCGTGTCGGACACGATCTGCTTGTCACGGCGGGCAACCCGCAAAAAGCGCGAGTTCCCGCTGTCACTTTTAATTACGGCGTGTTACTGGATATTAAAGCGTTGCCAGGACGACATGCGACGGCCGGCGAATAAGTGTTCTAGAACCAATTGTGCGGGATTCCACATTCTGCGCAAACGTTAAAATCGACAGGCATATTGCCCTGCGATGTACTGCCGGTAGATACGTTTGATCACCGGTGAATGGCTCGTGAGATCCGTTGCGGCTGCTAATGCCGAGCACCGCTTCAATGACGTGAACTCGCGATACCATCGGCGCCGCCGCGCCATATCCATTTGGGCCCCGCAGCCGCAACGGCACACGAACAACGCCCGCAACGCACGCATTCCATACAGCGGCGCGATACATTGCAAAAATATTAAGGCAATGACCTGGATCAAGGGAGGTCAATTCCGCGGCGGTCGGCGTGATTGATTTTCTTGATTACCAACAAATAATTGGTAACGGATCGCCGTCTTGATTGATTCCGTCAACAATGAGGCGAGATCGGACACTGACGGAACGGCGGCGTATTTGCCGCATATGATGCGCTGCAGAAAATGCAAAAAATTGTTAAAGGGCCGAGATGATGCTGACAGTGCCGAATGTAATTACAACGGGGTCGCGAGTGAGCGGGGATCGGGGTCGAACTATCGGTCGTCGACGTGACAGCGTAATCATTCTGTTGCTCGACGGTTTTTCCATTATGCAAATGGGCAGGCTGGCTGCAGTATTCGAACTCGCCAATCGGCTCGAGCGCGTCAATGCGTCGTTTGAGGACCGTTATGAATTGCGGCTTCACTCGAGTCATGGCGGCGCCGTGCGCTCGTCGTCGGGCGTGCAGATCTGGACCGACGCGCCGCGTCCGCTCGATACGAGCAGCGTGCAAGCGATGTTCGTGCTGGGCGGGCAGGGGCGGGTGAACGGGCTCGACGAGCCGTTCATCGGCTGGCTGCATCATGCGCATCAGCGTGCGCGCGTGGTCAAGGGGGACGGCGCCGGCGTCGAAATGCTGAGCGCGATCCGGTTGAACCAGAAGACTCCCGAGACCGTGCCGCCCGCGCTGCAGGCGTCGTTGGCGGTGTGCAATCCGGGCGAAGCCGAGCAGAGCAGCGATGGCGACGAGGGCATGTTCGCCGCTGCGTTGTCGATCGTCGTGCGCGATGCCGGCTACGAGATCGCGCAGGAAATCGTCGCCTGCATGATGCCGGGCGCGAGCCGCAAGTTCGCGAGCGTGTTGTTCGGCGCGCAGGAGGCGCGCGCCAGCGAATTGATTCGTGCTGCCGCGCTTCATCTGCGCGCGAACAGCGCAAATCGCATCTCGATCGCCAATGCCGCTCAGGCGGCGGCGATGAGCGAGCGGAATTTTCTGCGGCGCTTCAAGAACGAGATCGGCGTGACGCCCACCGAGTTCGTGCTGCGAGTGCGGCTCGAGAAGGCATGCTGCATGCTGGTCGAAACCGACTTGCCGGCCGACAAGGTCGCGCGCCGTGTCGGTCTCGGCAGCGGAGACCGTCTCGCGAAGCTGTTCCGACAGCATCTGTCGATGTCGCCGACCGAGTATCGCGCGGCCGCTCGGGACCGCATGATCGCGTCCGCGGACGGCGTCGAATGGCGCAACGGCACGTTCCGCCGCTGAAACGCAGCGTCGCATTCGCCGTGGGTGTGATGGCCGGCGTCTTGCTGGCCGATTCGGGAATGTGCGCACGCGTGGCTCGGGGCGGTGTTCAGCGCGCGGGCGCGAAGTAGGCCTGCGTGTTCGGATGGATCGACCGGTCGGCGGCAATCTCGTCGGCAGTCGCCCATCGGTACGCGGTGTGCTGCGCGTTCGGAAGCGATACGAGGTTCAGATTGCCGCGCAGCTTGTATCCCATCACGACGTAATGTGTCGTGATGTCCGGTGCACCGCCGAAGTTGTCTTCATAGAGATGATCGTAGATGCCGACCAGCTCCGCGTCGGCGCGCTCGAGATCGCTGCATCCGAGTTCATCGCGCGCAATCCGTCGAAATGCATCGTCGAGGCGTTCGTTCTTGTGAATGCGTCCGCCAGGCACGAACCAGAAGCCCTGAGCGGGACGGTTGGTGCGATGGCCGAGCAGGTATGCGCCGTCCTCGTTCGAGATGATCAGGTCGATCGCAACGAGCGGCGTTGCGTCGACGATGCGCAAGAAGGTATCGAGCGGCAACATGGCGGAGAGGCTCCATGAAGTTTGTGGGAATGTGCCGGCGTCGGATCGCGATGGCGTTTGCGTCGGTCTGTGAATCGGTGTGCCGATTTCGTAGACCCACAATGCCGCGGAGTTGTCGCCGACGGTGTTCATCATCATTGCCCGGCATGATCGCGCTCGTCGGTCAAAACCTCGAAGCATTCCGCCAATTGGCGCTCGCAAATCGGCGCGTTATCGCGATGTCGTTGGCGTCGAGCGTGCGGCGCGCATCGACACAATTGCATTCGGCCATGATCGTGGCGGCAGCCGCCATCTCGATTCCGAACGATCGTTTCGGCGCTAGTCTTTGGTCTGGCCTTTCGAGGAGACGCGTTCACCCCGGAACCTCCTCGGAACTTCACCTGCGCGCGTCGCGCGCGCAGGTCTTTTTATTCAGCACGGGTCGAGCTGCAGGTGCGGCGCATGTCTTTGCCGCCGCTCGACTCGCCGACGCCACGCGATGATGCGTGCCGCCTCTATCGAAGGCGGCGATGCAGCAAGCGCCAATCTCCAGAACCTCACTCTTGCCGAACCCGACGGCACCGTGCGCTGCGCTCGACGCGTCCGTCGCGTAGCACGGCATTCACGCACGACCGCGCAAAAAACGGCTGGCGCGCTCACTAACCTTCATCTACGTCAAACGCGATCGTCAATGGCGGAATCGAGGGGAAGAATGTCATGTGCGGCATGTTGCACCGCAATGTACGCTAGCAGCAGCGAATCGCGCATCGGTTGAGTTGCGCGACTTCACCGATAACTTGGCATTGCGGATATGAACGTCGCTCTCCTGATCTTCTCGAGAATCTGCTTCATGTGGATTCTGGTCTACCTCGTGTTCAGCGTGACATCTGGCCTGTGGGCCGGTGCCCGACATGGACGTGCGATGCTGCTGCTCGAGTTTCGGCCGCGGCGGGCCCGTGGTTCGCGTGAAGTGGCGCGCGCTCGCGTATTGAAGAGAATGGCGCTCTCGGCCGTGTTCGCGCTGCCGATCGGTGTCGCGGCCCTCATCGCCGGCATAGCGCTCACATAAACGCTCGTTGAAGCGGTAAGTGATGCGCGCGACGCCGCTCATATGCGACAGCACGGGCACGCGAGACCAAACGCGGTGTTCGGTTGCCTGGCGGAATCTGCCTACTGCGGCCGCGGCCGTACGCATGGCCGAATACGCCGTATCGATGCGGCACATGCACGAGTGACACCGATTGCATGTTGCCGTCGAATCGCATGCGTTTGCCACATCGATGTGAAGGCATCGGACCATCCCGTCGCCGTGAGCCGCATCGCATTCGCATATGGCCTGGATCGATGGGGAACCTGCGAAGCGGTGCGTGAAGTGCGCGTTGGCGCGTGCTGTCGTCACATCGCAGTGCTACTCGATTCGACGCATTCGGAAGCGGCGATTCCCGCATCTCGCTCGTCATGCATCTTTCTCCAGCACACGTGCTTCATTTCGCTGCTACACGGTAGTCAGAAAACGCCAATTTCTGGCCGATCAGGGAATTCCCGCAGGCTAATCCGACGACTGTTTGTTCTGATCGGCCAGCGTTTAAACGCCACTCGGCGCCGTCGGTATGATGCATCGCAACGGAGTCAAATTACCGAGCCGGACCGAAGTCGATTGGAAGGGATGTTCGAGAGTACGCCATGACGCACACGAATGTCGCTCATTCGGTAGATGAAGCGGAAGGAGATGTTGGAGGGAGACGGTCGCGCAAGAGTCGGGAAATCGGCGTTGTCGTATTCGAGGGATTCTCGTTGCTTGCAGCGGCTGCGGTATGCGAGGTGTTCGAGGCAGCCAATGAGATCTATGCGCCTCAAGCGGCCTCGCTTCCGCTGTATGACGTTCGGTTCTATTCGTCGCGAGGTGGAAACATCGTGTGGTCGTCGGCCGTCAGCGTACGCACGTTTGCGTGCGATGCGGCGTTGGCCGATACCTTCGACGCGGTATTCGTTGCAGGTGGAGAAGGTGCGCGGCGCGCTGCGCGTGACGCGCGGGTGATCGACTGGCTGAGGGTCGTCGTGCCGAAGGCCGGCATGGTCGAGACCATCAGCGAAGGCAGGATGTTGATCGACGCCGCGCGAAGCGGTGCGCACGCGGCCGATTCAGTCGTCGTCGATTACGACGGTTACGGGCCGGCTCGCGCCGCGTTGTCTCTGGTCGAGCGCGATCTCGGCGGCGATGCGGTACGAGCGATCGCGTCGCGGCTCGCGCTGAACGACGCGCTGGTTACGGCGGAGCATGACGACGCGCGCCACGGTGCGCCCGTCGAGCGGGTACGGGCGGCAGCGGACTGGTTGCGCAGGAACTGCGATCGGTCGATATCGGTTAGCGACGCGGTGCGGGTTGCGGCAATGAGCGAACGGAACTTCCTGCGGCATTTCAAGCAGGAGATCGGAACGACACCGTCCGAGTTTCTGCTGCAGGTGCGCCTGGAGCGCACGGTGCAGCTGCTGATGGAGACCGACATGCCGATCGGCACGATCGCTCGGCAATGCGGGTGGGGAAACGGTGATCGCCTGGCGAAGATTTTCCGGCGGCACCTGGATGTGACGCCTTCGCAATATCGGTTGCAGGCCCGCTCGAACGAGGACGTGCGACCGATTTAGCAAACACGGGATGTGCCGCGGCGACGGGACGGCGCACATCTTCTCGGATTTTCGAATCGAATCATTGCCCTGAGAGAATAGGAGTGCAGATCATGTCGGCATTCACCGAGACAGCACACGACGAAACGGGATCGGTCGATCCCGACCGCGGCGACGCAGTGCGGGCGAAGGTTCGAGTCGCGCCGGTCATTCTCGCGGGTGGATCGGGGTCGCGCTTGTGGCCCATGTCGCGCGAGCAATATCCGAAACAGCTGATCGGCGTGCTGGGTGCCGACTCGCTGCTGCAGGCGACGGTTCAGCGCATGACCGGCTTTACAGCTGGCGAGAGCGAAGTGTCGGCGCCGATCGTCGTATGCGGCGATGAACACCGCTTCGTCACGGCGGAGCAGCTTCGTGCGAGCGGGCTCGCCGCAAGCATCGTCGTCGAACCGGCGCGACGCGATACGGCACCTGCACTGACGCTCGCCGCAGCCGTGGCGCATGCCGATGGCCAGGACGCGATCGTCGTCGCGATGCCGGCCGATCACGCCATTGCCGATACTCCGGCGTTTCACCGTGCGATCGCATTGGCGGTCGAGCATGCACGGCGCGGTGCGATTGCGACGCTGGGCGTGCCGCCCACGCGTCCGGATACCGGTTTCGGCTACATCAAGCTCGGCGAAGCGCTCGACGGCGGCGCGCATCGCATCGAGCGATTCGTCGAGAAACCGGCTGCCGAACTCGCCGCGCAGTATGTCGAGTCGCGTACGTACTGGTGGAACAGCGGGATCTTCGTCGTGCGTGCGAGCGTGTGGCTCGACACGTTGCGTGCGCTGCAGCCGGACATGCACGCGGCCTGCCTCACTGCGTACGTGCAAGGTAAGACCGACGGCCCGTTCTTTCGCCCGCATGAGGACGCGTTCCTGCAGTCGCCGGCGGATTCGATCGACTATGCCGTGATGGAGCGCCTGGCGTCGACGGCGGTCGGGGCCGAGGGCGTGGTCGTGCCGCTCGATGCGGGCTGGTCGGATCTAGGCTCGTGGGACGCCGTGTGGGAGGCGCTCGACAAGGACGCCGACGGCAACGTCGGTCGCGGCAAGGTCGTATTCGAGGGCGCGACGTCGAGCTTCGTTCATTCGGAAGGGCGACTCGTCGCATGCGTAGGCGTGACCAATGCGGTGGTCGTCGAAACGGCTGACGCCGTGCTGGTGGCGGATCGCTCGCGTGTGCAGGATGTGAAAGGCCTCGTGAGTCGCATTCGCGCGCAGCAGGCGCCGGAGGCCGACGCGCACCGCAAGGTGCGGCGCCCGTGGGGCTACTACGACTCGATCGATCACGGCGCGCGCTTCCAGGTCAAGCGCATCGTCGTGCATCCCGGCGGCCGGCTGTCGCTCCAACTCCACCATCACCGCGCAGAACACTGGATCGTCGTGAGCGGGACTGCGCTCGTCACGCGCGGAGACGAGCAATTCATGCTCGGCGAGAACCAGTCGACCTTCATTCCGCTGGGCGTGACGCATCGGCTCGAGAACCCGGGCAAGTTGCCGCTCGAGCTCATCGAAGTGCAATCGGGATCGTATCTCGGCGAAGACGACATCGTGCGGTTCGATGACACGTATGGGCGTGCGTGATGCGCCGATTCGGCTGTATTCGTTGACATCAGACGGGAGATTGAAATGTTCGGTCTGCAAGGAATGATGGCTCGACTCGTCGATATCGCGGTGATCGTCGCCGGCTCGTTGCTGGCGTCGCAATTTCGCTATCAGACGGTTTCTGAATCGCACTTCGACAGCGCGCTGGTGACGTTCTCGATCGCCTTTGCACTCGTGCTGTTTCCGGCGTTCGGCGTGTATGAATCGTGGCGTGGGCGCTCGATGCTCAGGCTGAGCGGAAAGATCTCGCTCGCGTGGTTCGCCGTGCAGGCGTGCGGCATCGTGCTGATGTTCTCGCTGCATCGATCGGACGTGATCTCGCGGTTGTGGTTCGTCTACTGGACCGCGATGACCGGGAGTGCGTTGATCGCGTCGCGCATCGGCACGCATCTGTTCCTGCGCAGCGTCCGCCACGCGGGCATCAACCTGCGTCGTGTTGCCGTGGTGGGGCATGCGCAGCATTGCCAGCAGGTGATTCGCAACATCGAGGAGTCGCCGGCGAGCGGGTTTCGCCCGGCTGCGGTGTTCGATCTGCAGCCGGTCGTCGCGGGTGTTTCGCCTCGAGTGCCGGTATTCACGGAGCTCGACGAGTTCGCGAAGTTCGTGCGCGAGACCGGTGTGCAGGAAATCTGGCTGGCGCTGCCCTTGTCGGAGGAGGCGACGATCCTGCGGTTCGTCAATGCGTTCGGCGACGACCTGGTGAACATCCGTTTCATTCCCGACGTGCGCAGCGTCGCGCTGTTCGACGGCGAGATGGTCGACCTCATGGGTGCGCCGGCGATCAATCTCGTGGCATCGCCGATGCCGCGCCACGCGATGTGGAAGAAGGAACTGTTCGATCGCCTGTTCGCAGCCGTTGCATTGATCGGGCTGCTGCCGGTGATGGTCGTGATCGCGATCGCGGTGAAGTTGTCGTCGCGCGGGCCGGTGTTCTTCAAGCAGTACCGCAAGGGGGCCGATGGACGAGAGTTCCAGATCCTCAAGTTCAGGACGATGCGCGTGCACGTCGAGCAGGCCGGCGTGGTCACGCAGGCGACGAAGACCGATTCGCGCATCACGCGGGTGGGGCGCTTCCTCAGAAAGACCAGTCTCGACGAGTTGCCGCAATTCCTCAACGTGCTGCGCGGCGAGATGTCGGTGGTCGGGCCGCGGCCGCACGCGATCGAGCACGACCGGCTGTATCAGAAGGTCGTCGACGGCTACATCCATCGCTATCGGATCAAGCCCGGCATCACCGGATGGGCACAGGTGAACGGGTATCGCGGGGAAACCGATCGGCTCGAGAAGATGCAGAAGCGGGTGGAGTACGACCTTTATTACCTGCGGAACTGGTCGTTCGCGCTGGATATGCGGATCGTGTTGGCGACGGTGGCGAAGGGGTTGGTCAATGCGAATGCTTATTGAGCGGTGGTGGAAGTCGTGATTTGTCGCATCTCTAAACATAAACCGGGGAACACGAGATGAGATGTATTTTGGATCGGCGCGAGGCCAGGGCGACGGAAATCCGCCGTCTTGGCACACGAATCGTGATCGGCGCGGCGATGAGCGCGGCACTGTCGGCATGCTCGGTGGCGCCGGGCATGCGCATGTCGTCACAAGCGACATTGCCGGTTACAGGCGGCGATGAAAGTACTTCGCAGCAGAACCTGCAGATTCCGATCACCGATATCAACATGGCGTTGATTCAGGAGATGCGTGAGGCAGCGCAGCGGCTCGGCGAATCGCAGCTCAACGACCTGGTAGGCAAACCGGAGCCGTACACGCTCGGCGTGGGCGACGTATTGCAGATCACCGTCTGGGACCACCCGGAACTTGCAGCTGCGCAGGGTACGCAGACTTCGACGAATTCGCGGCCGTACGACCCTGTACAGGGGTTCGTCATCGACGACAACGGCAACGTGCAAATACCGTATGCCGGCAGCGTCCATGTCGCCGGTATGCGTATCGACCAGGCGCAACGTGTCGTTCAGGCCGCGTTGCAACGGGTGTTCGTGAAGCCCCAGGTTACGGTGCGCGTTTCCTCGTTTCGTGCAAAGCAGGTGTATGTGGACGGGGAAGTGCATACACCGGGCGTCATCCCGGTCAACGATGTCCCGATGACGTTGAACGAGGCGATCAACCGCGCGGGCGGATTCAGCCCGACGGCCGATCAGAGCCGGATGGTCGTCGTGCGAAATGGCAAGTCGTACCGTATCGACCTCACGCGGATGCTCGACCGCAACGTCAATCCTTCGAAGATCCTGCTTCGGAACGGCGATCTGCTGCGCGTCGTTTCGCGCGAGGACAACGGCGCGTTCGTGATGGGTGAAGTCAGCAAGCCTATTACGGCATTGCCGTTGCGGAACGGACGCCTGACGTTGAGCGATGCACTCTCGCAGGCCGGTAGCGTGAATAGCGCGAGTGCCGATGCCGCGCAGCTGTACGTGATACGCGGTGCGTCGGAAGCGAAGCCGCAGGTTTTTCATCTGAACGCTCACTCGCCGGTTTCGATGGTGCTGGCAAACCAGTTCGAGCTGCAGCCAAAGGACGTCGTGTATGTGGACGGCAACGCGCTCGTGCGTTTCAGCCGCGTACTGAGCCTGTTGCTGCCCGCGATCAACGCAGGTCTGACCGGCGCGGTGCTGACCAAATGATCGACACCATCCTGGTTGTGTGTGAAGGCAACATCTGCCGCAGCCCGATGGCGGAGGCGTTGCTGGCGCGCGCATTGCCGGCGGCCCGGATCAGATCCGCGGGATGTTCGGCGCTCGCGGGCCGGCGTGCCGATCCGCTCGCCGTCGAATTGATGGCCGAGCGCGGCATCGACCTTGGACAGCACATTGCCGTCGATCTGAATCTCGAACACATGCGATCGGCCGACCTGATTCTCACGATGACGCAGAGCCAGCGCAAAAGAATCGAAGCCGGCTATCCGTTCGCGAAAGGGCGTGTATTCCGGCTTGGCGAATTCGAACAGATCGATGTTATCGATCCTTATCGGCGCGGGCGACCGGCATTCGAGCTGGCTCTGACGCAAATCGACCAGAGCATGAAGCGCTGGGTCGACAAAGTGAATCGGATCAAGAATTGACTATGGAATCCGTAAATAAATCGAGAATCGTCGACATGCAGGACGGTGACGAGATTCACCTGTCCGACTATGTCGCTGTCGTCGCCGAGAACTGGAGACTCATCTTCGCGATTGCCGCATTCATCCTTCTGCTCGGCACGGTATACGCGTTCGTCGCGAAGCCGGCCTATCGGGCCGACGTGATGATTCAGGTCGAGGACAGTGCCAACTCGACGCAGAACGCGTTGGGCGAGCTTGCCTCGATCTTCGATACGAAGCAGACCGCCGACGCGGAGATCGAGCTGATTCGATCGCGCCTCGTGGTCGGTCACACAGTCGAAGCATTGCACCTCGATATCTCGGCGCAGCCGCGCTATTTTCCGGTGATCGGAGGCTTGGCGGCGCGCATCGCGGGCAGCCAGAAACTGGCGACTCCATGGTTCGGGATGACGCGCTTCGCGTGGGGCGGCGAGAAGATCGAAGTCACGCGGTTCGAGGTGCCGAAAGATCGCTATGACGCCAAGTATCAGCTCGTTGCCCGTGACGACAGCCATTACGAGCTCGTCAATCCGGAAGGCGATGTCGTCCTGAAGGGCACCGTCGGCCAGCTCGCACGCGGTGCGGATCAGTACGGCGCGGTGGAACTCGTCGTTGCGCGTCTTCGCGCGCGGCCGAACACGGATTTCGTTCTCACCCGCGCGTCGACACAGGCAACCATCAAACGTCTGCAGGACGCGCTCGTCATTGCCGAAAAGACGAAGCAATCCGGTGTGATCGGCGCATCTCTGGATGGCTCGGACAGCGTTCGCACTGCAGCGATCCTCAATACGCTCGCATCCACGTACGTCCAGCAGAACATCGACCGGAAATCGGCCGAGGCGGAACACACGCTTGCGTTCCTCGAACAGCAATTGCCGCAGTTGCGCAAGCAACTGGACCAGTCGGAAGACCGATACAACGCATTTCGCAACCAGAAGGGCACCGTCGATCTGACCGAGGAAAGCCGTCTTCTGCTCCAGCAGATCGTCGAAGGCAAGACGAAGCTCGTCGATCTCGAGCAGCAGCGTGTCGAGATGGCGCAACGCTTCACGGGCGAACATCCGGCGGTCGCGGCACTGACCGCGCAAATCGCGGCTCTCAATGCGCAGCAGGAGCAGTTGAACAAGCGCGTGCTGACGCTGCCGGATACCGAGCAATCTGCATTGCGCCTGTTGCGGGACGTGCGCGTGAATACGGAGCTTTACACCAGTCTGCTCGATAACGCGCAACAGCTGCGCATCGTCAAGGCAGGCCAGGTCGGCAATGTCCGTGTCGTGGACTTCGCAGTGGCTGCCGACGAGCCGGTGAAGCCGAAACGGCCGCTCATCATCGTGTTGGCCGCGTTGTTCGGGCTCGTGATCGGTACCGTGACGGCGTTTGCGAAGCACGCGTTGTTTGGCGGGCTGAAGCACAGCGATGAAATCGAGAAGGCGATCGATCTGCCGGTCTACGCCACGATTCCTCATAGCCAGGCGCAGATCAACCTGCAGCAGGCGATGGATCGAGGGCTGCCAGGCCCGCATGTGCTGGCAGCGCTCGAGACCGAGGATCTCGCTACCGAGGGCATTCGTAGCTTGAGAACGGCGTTGCAGTTTGGCCTGCTCGATTCCACCAATAACGTGATCGTCATTACCGGCCCTCGGCCGGATGTCGGGAAGTCGTTCGTGTCCGTGAACCTGTCGGCCGTTATCGCGAGCAGCGGTACGCGCGTACTGCTGATCGATGCGGACATGCGCCGCGGCAACGTTCATTCGTATCTCGGCGTGTCCAAGCAACCCGGCCTATCCGACGTCATCACGGGATTCAACCTCGACGACGCGATTCAGCGCGACGTCGTCACCGGTGTCGACCTGCTTCCGAAGGGATCGCTGCCGCCGAATCCCGCAGAGCTACTGCTGAGCGACCAGTTCAAGAGGCTTCTCGATGAAGTGTCGCGGCGCTACGACGTCGTGATCATCGACACGCCGCCGGTGCTTGCCGTCACCGACTCCACGGTGATCGGCCGATATGCGGGAGCGACGCTGCTCGTCGTCCGGCATGGACAGCACCCGCGGGCGGAGCTCGTCGAATGCGCGAACCGCCTGCGCGGCGGCGGCGCAGCCCTGAAGGGGGCGTTGCTGACGGACGTACCGCGGCATCGATTCGGTTACGGCAGCTATTACTCCGGTTACTACGGATACGAAAGCGTTTCAGAGTGAACAACATCGCGAATGTGTTTTTGCAATCGACACACAGGGCACGTCCATTTAGGAGCATCGAATCATGAATCGTAAAGTTGCTTTGATTACCGGCGTAACGGGGCAGGACGGCTCATACCTCGCAGAGCTGCTGCTTAACAAGGGTTACGAGGTGCATGGCATCAAGCGCCGCGCCTCTCTGTTCAATACCGACCGGATCGATCATCTCTATCAAGATCCCCACGTGTCGGACCGGCGCTTCGTGCTCCATCACGGCGACCTGACCGATTCGACGAGCCTCGTGCGCATCATCCAGCGTGTGCAGCCTGACGAGATTTACAACCTCGCGGCGCAGAGTCACGTTGCCGTGTCGTTCGAGGAACCGGAATACACGGCGAACGCGGACGGTATCGGCGCGCTTCGTATCCTGGAGGCCATCCGGATTCTCGGGCTAGAGAAAAAGACGCGCTTTTACCAGGCGTCGACGTCGGAGCTTTACGGTCTCGTGCAGGAGATTCCGCAGAAGGAGACGACGCCGTTCTACCCGCGCAGCCCGTATGCGGTCGCGAAGATGTATGCGTACTGGATCACCGTCAACTACCGCGAGGCATATGGAATCTACGCGTGCAACGGCATCCTGTTCAATCATGAATCGCCGGTGCGTGGCGAGACCTTCGTGACGCGCAAGATCACGCGCGCCATCGCACGTATTGCCGCCGGCCTGCAGGACTGCCTTTACCTCGGGAACATGTCGGCGCTGCGCGACTGGGGCCACGCGCGCGATTACGTCGAGATGCAGTGGCTGATGCTGCAGCAAGAGCAACCTGAAGACTTCGTTATCGCGACGGGGGTTCAGTACAGCGTGCGGGACTTCGTCAAGCAGGCGGCTGCCGAGCTCGGTATTACCGTGAGATTCGACGGCGAAGGCGTTGACGAGGTCGGCATCGTCGACAAGGTGGAAGGCTCGGAGGCAAAAGTGAAGCCCGGCGCCGTGATCGTGCGTGTCGATCCGCGCTATTTCCGCCCGACCGAGGTCGAGACGCTGTTGGGCGACCCCACCAAGGCACATGAAAAGCTGGGCTGGAAGCCGACGACATCGTTTGAGTCGCTGGTCACCGAAATGGTACGCGCGGACTATCAGGTGGCGAAGCGCGACGCCCTCGTGACTCTCGCGGGTTTCAAGACGTTCGAATACAACGAGTGAGCGCCATGAACAAGAACACTCGAATCTTCGTCGCCGGTCACCGTGGAATGGTCGGTTCGGCAGTCGTACGGAATCTCGACGCGAGGGGGTATGTCAATGTCGTCACGCGCGGGCGTTCGGAACTGGATCTGACGAATCAGAACGCCGTCGAGGAGTTTTTCCGGAAAGAGGCAATCGAGGTCGTCGTGCTGGCCGCCGCAAAGGTTGGCGGCATTTTGGCTAACGATACCTATCCGGCGGACTTTCTGTACCTGAACCTGATGATCGAGGCGAACGTCATTCATGCCGCGTATCGATCAGGGGTGCAGCGTCTGGTGTTTCTCGGCTCATCGTGCATCTATCCGCGCGACTGCCCGCAGCCGATCAAGGAAGCGTACCTGTTGAGTGGCCCGCTGGAAAAGACCAATGAGCCCTACGCTATCGCGAAGATCGCGGGTATCAAGCTTTGCGAATCGTATAACCGACAGTACGGGACGCGATACATTTCGCTGATGCCGACGAACCTTTATGGGCCGAACGACAACTACGATCTGCGGACGAGTCATGTGTTGCCTGCTCTGCTCCGTAAGGCTCACGAAGCAAAGGTCGAGGGGCGCGAGAGCCTGACCGTATGGGGAACCGGCCGCGTGCGGCGCGAGTTCCTGCATGTGGACGATATGGCTGATGCGACGATCTTCGCTCTCGAGGTCGGTTTGGAGTCGGGCTTGTACAACGTCGGATGCGGTTCGGACGTCACGATCGAAGAACTCGCCCGCGAGGCGATGCAGGCGGTTGGGTTCAATGGACGTATCGAGTTCGATACCACGAAGCCGGATGGCACCCCTCAGAAATTGCTCGACGTCGGCCTGCTCGCGCAGCTCGGCTGGCGCGCAAAGATCGGGTTGCGTGAAGGGTTGGCGTCGACGTATCAGGAATTCCTCCAGCGCCATGATGTAGCTGTGGCCGAGCGGATATAAGGTTTGAGTGGCGACGACAGACGATGCGATTCGACGAGAGTAGTGCGACGTGGGTATTTGTTCAGCAAGGCGTATCGCGCCTGCTGGTCGCGTTCAAGTTTTTTCTATTGGCGCGACTGTTGGGTCCCGAATCGATTGGGTTGATCGCCGCCGCTTTGATGGCGTTATCGATTGCGGAGTCTCTGACGGAGATGGGGCTCACACATGCGCTGATCCAGCAGCGCCAGGTGTTGGATCAGCGTGGCCTTGATGCGTTGTGGACGGCAAATGCCATACGCGGGGCACTGCTTTCGGCGGTGTTGTTCGCAAGTGCGGCGCCAGTCGCAAAATTCATGGGTATCCCGGAAAGCAAGACGCTGCTGCAGCTCGTCGCGCTGGTGCCGTTCGCACGGTGCATGACCAGCATGCGGGTTGCGATAGCTCAGCGCGAAAGAAGGTTCCGGACGGTGTCGATGCTGACGATGGGGTTCGTCGTGGCCGATTTCGCGATGTCCTCCGTTGCGGCACTTGCCTATCACGACGTGTTTTGGGTGCTGGCGGCGATGCCGGTGTCGGAATTTCTAAAAGCGGTCGCATCGCATGTGATTTTTTCATCCCGCCCGCGACTGAATTTCGACACGTCGCCGCTTGGGGGCGTCATGGGATTCGGCCGATGGATTTGGGCGTCCAGTCTGCTGATTATGGTCGTGAATCAACTTGATCGGCTCATCATCGTCAAGACATTTGGCGCACAAGCTCTTGGTTTGTATCAGACGACCAGTCGGCTGGCACAAATCGGTGTGGCCGATTTCGGCACCGCGTTGAACCAGTATCTGTTCCCGAATTTTGCGGAGCTCGCAAGAAAGGACAAGCAGCACGCCGTGAGATATGCCCTCGCCTTATTCAGTCATCTCGGCGCAATTGGGCTCGTGCTCGCTACCTACTTCTGTGTGGCGGCCCCCGAAATTGTCGATCTTGCCCTCGGGAGCAAGTGGAGCGCGGCGGTACCATTTTTCAGAATATTTGTCTATCTAATGGTGGCGAGCGTGCTTGCCGGGATGTTGAATGCATACCTTCGTGGCACCGGACGGCCGAGCCGTGTCGCGATTGCTACCCTGGCGCAGTTGATCGTGTTGGCGGCGCTTTCTGCGATCGCGGTGCCGTTGATTGGCGCGATTGGTGTCGCATTGGCATCTGCAGTTTCGGTCTACGTTTGCTGCGCAATAATGCTTCGAGAGTTGATTGTCGATGCGAGTAACGAAATCAGGCAATTGAGGCCAATCGCTACAATTGGTTTTTCTATATCCACAGCCGTTGCATTGTTCGGATATGTTTTGCCCAACCATCCATACCGAATTATATTGCTGGGTTTGTTGACTGTGCTCTCAATTATATTGCCAATGCGTAAATTGCGCTCCAGTTTTATATTGCCGGCATGAATTTGGACTAGGAATATCGTAAATTTCTCGTTGGCGCCATATTCATGTTGCGCAGACGAATCATTTCACCGATGCCACTTTGAATTTGAAGCGCAGGGGAGGCCAATGACGACGTTGATGATCGTCGAACCAGATGCGACCGGTCATCGCATGATTCTCTATGTGAGACTGATTGTTGCCGAAGCATTGTTGCGCGGCGTCGACGTAATACTGTTGACCACAAATGAGGCCCTGCTGCACGACGCGTGCAGAGCGGTTCTGTCGGAGTTCGCCGGTAGATTGAAGGTGGCTACGATGCCAGATCTCCCCGCGAGCGGAGGCGCCGGTCGCATCGGGCTGGTTCGTTCACAATATCGATGGCTGAAAGCATTCCGCGCTGGCTATCGCGATGTATCGCGACGCCAGCGTGTTGATTTTGCCTATGTGCCGTTCTTCAACAATATCGACAAGGTAATTAGCTGGTTTGGGTCGCCGTTTGGGTCGACGCCGTTTGGCGGGATGGTGATGGCGGCTAAATTCCACCATAGGTCGTGCGGGATTTTGGGCCCGGGCGCTGGTAAGCGTGACATCGTGAATGAGTTCCTGTTTCGTCGCACCCTTAAGACCCGAAACCTCGCGGTGCTTACCTCGATCGATGAGCCGCTCGCGGATTTCGCAAAGAAGGCGATCGGGCACGCCGGAGAGCGGGTGCGCTATGTCCCAGACGTGTCGTTCATTCAGCGGCCGGCGCCACGAGGGGCGGCTCGTGTCAGTCTCGGGTTTACGGCCGATGACTTTGTGATCTTGCTGTACGGCTCGGTGAGCCCACGTAAGGGACTCGCGAAATTGCTGAAGCTGTTCGATTCGCATGATCTGCCGCCGAATTTCCGCTTGCTAATGATGGGTGCACAAAGCGCGGACGCAAAAAATATGATCCGCGATTTCCTCGATCGGCGGCCAGAGCGGAGGAATTGCTTGGTGGTCGTTGACCGGTTCGTCACCCAAATAGAGGAGGGGCAAGCCTTTGCTTGCGCGGATGTGGTTTGGCTCTGCTATGAAAATTTCAGTGGAATGAGTGGTGTACTCATTCAATCGGCACAAGCGGGGGTGCCGGTTGTCACGGCGGGTTATGGCTTGATCGAGCACTATCGAGAAAGATATATGCTCGGTGTGCGCTGGAGCGATTTCGTAACGACGGAAAAAGGTCGCGAGTGCTACAACTGGAGCCGTCTCAGGAAAAGTGCGCAAGCCATGAGAGGCGGGGGACGACTATTTGCGTTCGCGAAGGCTCATACGCCGGAGGCGTTTGGACGCAATGTTATTAATGCAATCAGTGACTCGCAAAACTGGAAGTTCGATGTTTTGCAACGCGATGTGTCGCTGGAATAACAACCAAGGGTGGCAACGTGGTGAATCGAGAGGCATGGAATTCTCGCGTCAAGGGTGCGAAATCGGCCAAACCGTTGGCCACGAAGCGTACCGTGTTTTACGTTCAACCATTAATTGCGCGATATAGATTTGAAGTGATCTCATCGCTCCGGCAGCGCTTTAATGTGAAAGTATTCGCAAATATGCGTGGGGTCGAATCACATGGATTTTCATCGGAATACCCATCGTGCGACGAGTTCGTTGAGACGCCGATTACAACGATCCCCCGAACTCGCGCGAAATTTCAGCACGGCATCGCCTCGCGCATTTTATTTGAACGGCCTGCCGCGGTGTTCATTTTCGCGGATGTAACCTATGTTTCGTTGTGGTTGTCGCTCGCCCTGGGCCGGTTGATGCGCGTTCCCATTGTGGTCCATGGGCAAGGGCTATATCGTTATCCGAAGCCAGGGTTTTTCCGTTCGATCAGTTATCGCGCAGTCGTCGCCATGTCCTCGCGATATGTTTGCTATGGAGAATCGTCAAGAAAATCATTGGAACGTATTGGTTGCCGCAAAAAAAATCTGGATGCGGCGCACAACTCATTGTTGGTTGAAACAACAATAAATCCTTCCGAGAAAACTGGCGGCGAACCAGGGATATTGTTTGTTGGGCGATTGCGAGATGGGTGCAATGTCGAAATATTGATTCGCGCAGTCGAATCACTGGTAAGCGAAGGCCATAAGATTGTTCTTCATATTATCGGTGATGGGGAACTGCGTGGGAGTATGCAGCAAGCGTACGCCGGCCGTGCTCATGTGATTTGGCATGGTGCGGTATATGATGACTCCGAAATTGCAAACATTAGTAGAGCCTGCCGGATCGGCTGCTATCCGGGTGCCGCTGGGCTGAGTGTCGTGCATATGTTCGGCCTGAGCCTCCCCCCGTTGATACACGATCAGCTCCATATGCATATGGGACCAGAGCCGGAGTATGTGTCGCCGTTCGAAACGGGGTTCCTGTATGCCCGCGATGGCGGAGTAGAGGCATTAGCGGCTGTATTGCGGTCGGTGTGGGACTTGCCCCCGGCCGTTATACGCAAGATCGGGAAACG
This sequence comes from Burkholderia sp. MBR-1, assembly GCF_013822785.1. Classification (NCBI taxonomy): domain Bacteria; kingdom Pseudomonadati; phylum Pseudomonadota; class Betaproteobacteria; order Burkholderiales; family Burkholderiaceae; genus Burkholderia; species Burkholderia sp. MBR-1. The sequence goes on along the minus strand of NZ_CP053611.1, from coordinate 892,990 downwards.
TGCTTTCTCGAAATATCGCCAATTGAACTCTCCCACTTTGGGCGAAAGGCTGGCGCAAATTGTAGACAATGTGGTTAATAAATGAATTCAGAGATCGATGACTTATCCGCTGCGCGTCGTAATGTAAATCGACAATATCAAGACTTGAGTACCTTCTCGGTACCGGTCGGATTTCGCGGACGTAGCGCAGCAGTCGTCCAGCTTTGGTGGATTTGTCAGAAAACCCTGTTCCACGCCTCGCCGCAGTTCATGTATGGCTGGCGTCGATTCTTATTGCGGTTGTTTGGTGCGCGCATTGGAAGAGGTGTGTTGATCCGACCGACTGTAACGGTGACCTATCCATGGAAAGTTGTCCTCGGTGATCATAGTTGGGTTGGAGACGATGCGGTGCTATACAGCCTCGCGCCGATCGAAATCGGTGCAAATGCCGTGATCTCTCAGCGATCGTATCTGTGCGGAGGGGATCACGACCCAACGCGCGTGGACTTCGCCATTCGCGGCCGATCGATTCGCGTTGAAGAGCAAGCGTGGATTGCGGCGGACGTGTTTGTGGCGCCCGGGGTGACCATCGGCCGGGGCGCATTGGTGGGCGCCCGTAGTTCGGTGTTCTCCGATTTACCAGAGGGAATGGTTTGCGTCGGGAGTCCTTGCCGGCCGGTCAGGCGACGGGTGTCGCGCTGAACGGCAATGATGGCGATTTAGTTGCTCCTGCGGTGTGGCAATTATCGAAGGAAGGTATCTGTGGGAAACAACGAGCTTATATTTGGACAGTACAGTACCGGCGCGCTCGTTCATAGCATCGCCGTCGTAACGCCATCGATATCGCGCAATGCCGGCGGATTGCTAGACGCGGTAAGCGGGCTCGTATTGCGATTACCCGAGAGCGGAATTGAACCGCATGTCTTCGGATTGGAAGATGCGTATACGCAGGAAGACCGTCACGCCTGGGGGGCTGTCCGTGTAACAACCGCGAAGGCGGTGGGGCCGAAATCGATCGGCTACTCCCCCGCAATGCGCCGTGCATTGTTGAAGTCGGACGTAGCGCTCGTTCACACGCACGGCATCTGGATGCATCCGTCTTCTGACGTGGTCGCGTGGCACCGCAAGCATCGGAAGCCGTATTTAATTTCGCCGCATGGCATGTTGGATCGTTGGATACTTCGTCGATCCCGCATCAAAAAGTGGATTGCATTGGCTGGCTACGAGCGCGCGCACTTGTCCGGTGCAACGTGCTTCCATGCATTGAGCCTTGAAGAAGCCAGGGGAATTCGCGACGCCGGATTCAAACAACCGATCGCGATCATCCCGAACGGCGTCGATATGCCGGTGACTGAGGTTCAATCGAGACCGCCTTGGTGGAACGGTAGCTATGAAGGAAAACGGCTATTGTTGTACTTCGGCAGGCTGCATCCCAAAAAGGGTTTGGACAACCTCCTGTCCGCCTGGAAGTCGATGTTTCAAGAAAACAAGCTCGGTCCGGGTCTCGAGCTCATTGTCGGCGGCTGGGGTGATCAGTCCTATATTGATCACCTACAGAGAATCGTCGAAACCCGAGCGGCAGATTATCGTGTTCGGTTCGTTGGACCACAATTCGAAGAAGCGAAGCGACAGACATACGCTGCCTGCCACGGGTTGATCCTGCCGTCGTTTAGCGAGGGCCTTCCTATGGTTCCGCTCGAGGCGTGGTCGTTGGGTGTGCCGTGTGCGTTGACCGATGCATGTAATCTTCCGGAAGGGTTCGACGCGGCAGCGGCATTTCGGATTCGGGAGGATGTTGAGGATATCAAGCGGTTCCTGGTTGCCTTTGGCTCAATGAGCGACAACGAACTCAGCATGATCGGGGAACGAGGACGTTCGCTGGTCGAGCAGCGTTTCGTATGGAGCAGCGTGTCGCAAAGAATGGCCGCAGTGTATCGCTGGATGCTCGGTGAAGCAGGGCGGCCGGACTGGGTGGTCCAGGGAGGGGAGCGGTTGTGATGCGCCGAGTCCGAGAGGCGGTGGGCAACGCCGATTCGCAGGTGACGTAGGTTGCGCGGTTGGCTGCCATGCCGCCTTCCCGGTAGTAAAGAGATCCGTATCGGCAGGGACCACGTATGCGTTTCTATAGAGATCCTGTGGTAATTGGCCCAACTGGATGGCCAGAATGCGAAATGCGCCAGTACCGCGCGCGAACTTGTACGGTCTCGTGTGTGTTAGGACCCCATGGTCTTGTGCGGCTTCGCTTCGATCGTCCTGGACCGGCGCAAGCATATTATCAACATCGAGATGTTCGTCGCCAATCGTCTCGCAACACACCTGATCTATTTTCAATACACAGCTGGCGTATTTCCCCATCTTGGCGGATTTGAGCTAGCTTGCTTTATTGACCGTCAAATTGGCAGCTCATAGAATGATGCAACAATCCCGAGACTCGGATCAATCCCATGAAGAAACCTAAACTAGTATCAATGTTTGCCGGGGCTCTCGTGTTGAATACGTTTTTGATGAGGCCGGCCGCACTAGGTCAGCAATATGTCTCGGTGGCAATGGTGCTTGGTTTGATATTGGTGGTTCTATATTTTTTTATGGCAGAGAAGAGGTCCGGTATTATTGAAAATAGGGTGGGTCTCGATTTCGGATTTGTGATCGCCCTTGTTCTCTTGTATTGGGCGTACGAATTTCCGTTGGGCATTTTAAGGGGGTCCGACGAGATACTGCTAGCAAAGGAGTTTGTGTCTACAATAGTCATTGTGGGTTGTTATTCTGCTTTCCTGGTGCGGCGCGATGAAAATAGAGAGTTTTTCAGAATATTTTCAACGGTTGTCGGCCTGTTGGGTTGGTCTGGAATGGTCACAATGACATTATCTTTGATTACTGGATTGAACGCGTTATATTTGTTCCCTATTCAAATTCAGGGCTATGAGTCGAGTCCGGCGGTAGTCGATGGCATGCAAACCGGAGCGGTTTACTTCCCATTTTCGATGCTGTACAGTCTCTATACGACGGGCGATATTCAGTTAAATAGGTTTAGTAATTTCTTTCGTGAGGCTGGGATTTATCAGGCGATTTCTATTTTTCTATTCGCATACGAGCGTTTTACCCGGAGATCGAGGTTCGTGACTATTGGGCTCATGGCGGGTGCATTGCTATCTCTTTCTACACTTGGCCTGTTGTTGCTTCCGCTGACGGGAGGGTTGGTGTACATAGCGCGCCGACGTGCGAATATGATCAGATTTTCGATCGCGATTGCAGTGGGAGTTGCGGCAATTGGTGTGCTCCTATTTGCTCCGGCTATTGGGTTGTCGGATAAAATGGATCAACATAGTGCTTCGGTAACCGAAAGATCCGAAGCAATTAGTCGTGGGATTGACTCGATTATGACGGACGGTTTCGGTACAGGCGTGTACAGCGGTACTCGGGCTGGGAATGCTATTTGCCTAATCGCGTCAATTTCATCAATCGGGATAATAGGATTTTTGATTCAATCTATATTGATTTCCGGTGCGCGTCCTGGTGATCGGATTTTCGGTAAAAAGGTTATAACTTGCTTTCCATTGTTTGTGACGGCACTTATTTCTCAGCCAATAGCGGGGGCTGGTATGACATACATTCTCGCGATGGTGGTGGTCCCGAGCATAGTGGAACAAAGGCAGCGCAAGGAATTCGAGCGTCTTGCGCTTTCGAAACATATGCAGCGCGGGACGTCAGTTTTTGATCATGTTGTTAAAAATTAAACTCTTTTGAGACTTTGTCGGTTCGATGCAGCCTATGAGGGTGTTGCTGGAAATATTGGACGGGCCGACAGAGTTTATGCATTGAGAGAAGTGAGCGATGTAATTTCCAGAGATGGTCGTATCGATCGTGACGGCATCTGGTAGAAGAATGCCTATGGTTTCAGGAGTGTCGACTACACCTTCGATGTGGTTTCCTGTCACCACAATCCTTGTAGTGGGAGCGGAGTCGTGGCTGATGTTGGGTTTTATGCCGATTTGGATGCCATTGTTTCGACCTTGGGCTGCTACATTGTTTCCGCTGATCGTTACTGCTCCGCTACAGTCTTCGATATGAAGTGTTCCATTTGAGCTATTGGCATTCGATGTCACCGAATTATTGCTGATGGTTATTTTGGTGGCGTGTGCGATATTAAGTGGCAAATCTAGTTTTAGAGTATTTGGAGTGATTGTATTTCCGTCAATAACGACATCTGAAACGTCTGCGTGCGGTGTGTTAACCCCAATTGTTGCGTCGATCAAAGAATTTCCGGTAATGTGAACGTGCGAAATAGGTTTGCCTGCCGCCCGAGTGCGAACATTTCTAGTTATGCCGTCTTGCACATTGAATTGTATTCCATAGCTGCAACCCTCGATCTGATTGTCCTCGACATAGAAACCACTCAGCCCCGTCCCGGTGATCCAGAGGCCATAGATGTTAGATTGAGATTGTGAGGTAATTCTCGTGCGGCACACGATATGATTTCGATAGAATCTTTGATTTGACGCGCCTGCGGCCGAGTTAGTGATTCCTAGCATTGCATCCCGGCCAGTATTAGACAGATCAAAGCTCGTTTCCGTAACGAACGTGTCCGAGCCGCCCCAGATGAATGCATTTGGGCTTTTAGTGTTGCTCAAATCGAATTTGATGATCGCACCTTCGCCGATAGTTGACACACCTCTAGCGTCGAGTTGCCCGGTGACTCGATATTGACGGCCCCTGAGAAATACGCTTGTTTTTTTGCTACGGGCAGCTGTATACATATTATTTAGTGCGGCTACGTCATCGGTGATTCCGTCAGCTTTGGCGCCGAATGCCAGCGGCGTGAGCATGTCGGAAGTCCCCGACATAGCTCTCGTATGTAATGCCAATGATGTTGCGCACTGTACAACGTCGGCGAGGCAGAAAAAGGACAGCGTAGTGGCGATTAATATGGTGCAGTGACTTTTGCGCATAAGACTCTCCAAAATAATGTTTGTTTGGGTCGACTTGCAAACATTTCGAGCTCGTCCTGACTCAGATGCATATAATGTGACGAGCGCCGGACGCGTGAGCGGCTTCGAATGGGGTGAGTCGAGTTGATTGGTGTTTGAATGGGGTGCTCGAACGCAAGAGAACGATGACCACACTTTAAGATGGACGCCATGGTTACGTCCACGGTCCGAAGCAGAAGCAAAGTGGAACGTAGCGCACATCCTATGCAGCGCGTGTTATATCACTAGATAATCGTATCCAGTGACAAAAATAACGGTCGGTGTTTGTTTCTGAAAGAATGCGACGACCATGAGCACTGCGCTCACACAAAGCATTTCGACGCCCCCGACCATGCGAAGCCTGAATTGTCGAGCATGTGCTGCGGTAGATACAAGCAAGGCGGTCGGTTGCAGCGATGAGCGCTGGGTATCTTAGGTCAGATTGAGGAGTGGTAGCTGCCATTAAGTTGATCGAATCAGACTATTGGGGTCGACCTTGCCGAATTGAGACATTTGCGCTGCATCTTATGATGCAGTGTAATCAATACGAAAGCAAACCGAGCGGCACATATTTCCCTGTCTCGGTCCGATTGATATAGGGCGCCGGCCGGCGGTCATTTTCGGTAGAACTCGTTGGAACTAAGCGTGCCGAAGTCGCCGCCCCTCTGACGGGAGATCGAACGTCTGCGGATTGATGGGTATCGCTACGGCACCATGCGCTCCGGTCAGAACCCCGTCGAGACCGTGTTGATAGCTATCCCACCGGTTCGGCTTAGCGCGGCGGGAGTTGCATTGTCATTGCTATGTGTCACTCGCCGGAGTCCGATCTTGCGCCTTCTGCCATTGCCGCTGTCTCGCATAGGAGCAGCACGGTATCTGAAGCGGCCGACGAAAACTAATCCAAACATCCGACGGTACAAAGTTTCGTGACGCACGACGTGTCGCAGCCGAATACGACACGTTCGATAGTGGCCGATAACGCGTCAATAATGTCGGATAGATAGGGCGCCTGTCGTGCATGCTTTGAAAGACTATGGCGAAGGACACTGGCGTCCTCGGTAGCATCTATAAAAAATTCCTATTGATCTGATATGAAAGCAATATATACACGGGCGGCCATTCCGTTGGTAATTTTGCTGGTGCATATTTCGACCGCTACCGCGCAGAATATCGGTGTGAAGAAAATGCCGCGCCAAATCGATCACTCGATGGCGGCGAGAAGTGAGGTTACTTTGAACCGAGGCCTCACATCTGCGTATGAGGAAACCGAGAGCGGTGCTGGGGGGCGGAAGGAAAGTGGTTTCGCGAAGGGTGATCAAACTCGTAGAGTCACCAGTTCACCAGGAACGTCTATAACCCGATTTTTGGGCGGGCCGAAAGAATACACCGAGCGATATTACTCTAATCTGGGCAGTGAATTCAACGGGCAAGGAATTGCGGACGACTTCAAGGACTACAAGCCGACACCACAAGAGGGGTTGCTGTCGGGTCAATCTACGGTGCGTGGTAATGGGCCTTCATCGGGCATAGCTACGGCGGCGGGGTGGCGCGATAAGGGTGCACACTTGCATAATAGACAATCGTTCGATGGTATCTCGACCGTTGCGACGTCCGAATTGTATGGCACAAGGCGATCGTTTCCAGTTGGTGTGCGCAGTAGCGTTTATCTCGGTGGCCCTATATATCGCTCACCCTGGTGATTTTTAAGTTTGTTGTAATATTTTTAAATTATAAAATTTACGTGAAATCGGCATCCTCGACGTATAAATTTATCGTGAATATTGGATAATGTGATTTGGGCGATGAGAAACTCTCCGACTATGCTCATTTTCTAGTGTAGGCATCTGCATACACTTCTACCAGTTTGTCGACATACTGGTCCCAGTTGTGCGTTCGCGCCGCTGCGGAAATAGCCTCCACGGAGAATCGTTCGAGTTTTTCCGGGAAACTGGCTATTTCATTTATGGAGTTCGCCAATTCTGCGGCGGACCCAGCATGAATGATGGTCCCACTGCGCCCATGTTCGATGATTTCGGAGGCGCCAGACTCATGCGTCGCGATGATGGGAAGTCCGGCCGCCAACGCCTCACATAGAACTACCGCCAGCCCTTCTTCCAGAGAGGGAAGCACGAAAAGATCGGCTGAGTTGTAATGCTTATTGAGCTCGGCGTTGTCGACGCGGGGGATATGTGTAAAGAGGTGCCGATAGGGGGCCAGCAATGATTCAATTTGTGGGTCGACTTTGCCGATCAGTGTGACATGAAAGAAATTGCTATTGAGTTTTTTAACAGCCTCAAGAAGATAAAGCTGGCCTTTGCGTAGGTTGATTTGGCCTACGCACAATATGTTGAGGCGGTCTTTCGGTTTTTGGCGTTGTCCTAGCGGATAAAATCGCTTCACATTGGCGGCGTACGGGATCACATGGATGATATCGGAAGGTGTCCCTTGTTGAATGAGCGAGTCCCGCACAATTGACGAAGGTGCGAGTAAGTAGTCGTACATCGCAAGTTCTTCGATCAGTCTTTGTTGTTGGCGGTTGATCGTTTTGGAGCGGGGTAGCCCACGATTTGCTTCTTCGGTCGCGAGGATTCTTTCGCGGTAGATCGGGTGCGTATTGACAACTTCACCTATAGCGATCGAGCCTTCCCGTTTGGCTTTCTGGACGAGCTGTCTTGATGTGCCATGTGCCATGACGTGCAGCAATTGAACGGGGCGCCACTTTGATCTGGCGCCGAGCTGCCACAAATCGTGATACGCAGGATAGAGCAGATCACTGAATCTGTTCTTCAGAAATTTCGCATGCGCCCGGACGGCGTATTCCTTTGGCCAGATATTGACGGCTCGGCCCCGCGATAGCGAAAACGCGGAATTGTTGATTCTGTGAGAATAATAAAACGTATCTAGAATGCCGGCCCGGTCCAATTTTTCTATATAGTTGTGGAAGTGAAACCGACCGCACACTGCGATGCTGACCTTCATAAAATAGTGTCCGTGTGAATGTACGTCGCCCTGTCGCTAGAGAAGCGACACGCCATTTCGTACGTACGTCGATCTTCTCGGCAACAGGATATCCGGCTCTTGGCGTAATTCGACCCGGTTGTATTTTGACGTCGATGATTCAGGGCCCAGCGAAAGGGCGGGGGTCGAGTCGGGCTTAATCAATCGTCGTTTCATAACGACACGAAATTGGTTTAGAGCCGCGGTGGTATCGCCCCCCTCGAACGATTGTTCGCTCAGCCTCTTGCCGCCTTCAAGGTTCTGACCGATTTACTAGTTCGCACCGAGTGGGGCCGCCCAATACTGTAATACTCAACCCCCAACTCCCCCATCGCCTCCGGCTCATAAAGATTCCGCCCATCGAAGATCACCGGCTCATTCAGCAGTTCCACCAGCGCTGCGAAATTCGGGCTCTTGAACACCTTCCACTCGGTAACGATCACCAGCGCGTCGGCGCCGGCCGCAGCCTCTTCCGACGTCGCAACGAACTGAAGCCGCGCATGCGCCCCAGGATCGTCGCCAAGATCGAGCGCGAGCACACGCCGCGCTTCCTCCGTCGCAACCGGATCGTAAGCGCGAACGCTCGCACCACGCTTCAGCAGCCCGGCGATCAGATCGCGGCTCGGCGCTTCGCGCATGTCGTCGGTATTGGGCTTGAACGCCAGCCCCCACAGCCCGAACGTGAGCCCCGACAGATCTTCCCCGAACCGCTCCGAAATCTTCTCGAGCAGCACCTTCTTCTGCGCATCGTTGACCGCTTCGACGGCTTCCAGAATCCGCAGCGACTGACCGTATTCGGCAGCGGTCTGCACCAGTGCACGCACGTCCTTCGGAAAACACGATCCGCCGTAGCCGACGCCGGCATACAGGAAGTCGTAACCGATCCGCGGATCCGAACCGATGCCGCGCCGCACGGCCTCGATATCCGCGCCGACGCGATCGGCCAGATTCGCCAGCTCGTTCATGAACGAGATGCGCGTCGCAAGCATCGCGTTCGCCGCATACTTGGTGAACTCGGCCGAGCGCACGTCCATATAGCGCGTCCGCTCATGATTGCGGTTGAACGGCGCATACAGCCGCTTCATCTGTTCGCGCGCACGCTCGCCGGCTTCATCGGAATCGGTGCCGATCACGATGCGGTCCGGGCGCATGAAATCGTCGACGGCCGCACCTTCCTTCAAAAACTCCGGATTCGACACGACCGAGAATTCATGGCGCACGCCGCGCCGCGCGAGCTCGGTCGCGATTGCATCGCGCACGTGCAGCGCGGTGCCCACCGGCACGGTCGACTTGTCGACCACCACCTTCGCGCCGGTCATGTAGCGCCCGATGTTGCGCGCAGCGGCGAGCACGTATTGCAGATCGGCGGAACCGTCCTCGTCGGGCGGCGTACCGACGGCGATGAACTGGATGTCGCCGTGCGCGACGCTCGCTTCGATATCGGTCGAGAACTGCAGCCGGCCGCTCGCGCGATTGCGATCGATCAGCTCCTTCAGGCCCGGCTCGTGAATCGGTACGCCGCCGCCGTTCAGGATGTCGATCTTGCGTTGGTCGACGTCGACGCAAAACACGTCGTTGCCGATTTCGGCGAGGCAAGCGCCAGTGACGAGGCCTACGTAGCCGGTACCGATGATGGTGATCTTCATGTTGCGGTATGGAGAAGAGTCGAATGCAGTTTCAGAAATCCGGATGCCGTGCGCCGGGGACTTCGGCGTCGGACGGCGCGGGACGCAATGCGTGCAACTTGGCATCGAATGCGCTCAACACCGCGTCGCGCGAAAGCACGGCCTCGGCGAATTTGCGCCCGGCCTGCCCCAGTCGGGCGCGTTCGGCCGCATTCGCGGCGAGCGCGTCGATCGACGACGCAAGCGTTTCGGCATCGCCCGGCGGAACCACGATCCCGCGCGGCGCAACAACGTCATGCAACTCGGTGCCGGGGCTCGCCATCGCGATCACGGCCCGCCCGCTGGCGAACATGCCGGTCAGCTTCGACGGCATCACGAGATCAGCAGCGTCGGCGCGCTGGGGCAGCACATGGATGTCGGCGAGATTCAGCAGCTCGTTCAGCCGGCTGATCGGTTGCAGCTCGAGAAAGCGGCAGTTCCTGAGGCCGCCGCAGCGCATCAGAAGCTCCGCACGCGCCGGCCCGTTGCCGCAGAAGACGAACACGACGTCGTCTCGCATCACGAGTCGTTGCGCCGCGTCGGCCAGGATATCGAGCCCTTGCTTCGCACCCATGTTGCCCGAATAGAGCACGATCGTCGCGGTGGGAGAGATGTACAGCGAGGTCCGCAATTCGCTCGGCCGCTTGAGCGGATAGATCGAATGCGTGTCGGCCCAGTTCGCAAAATGGACGAGCTTGTGCGGCTGAATGCCCTTGCGCATCGCATGTTCGATCATCTTCCCCGAGATCGTCGATACGGTGTCGAACCGCTTCAGCAGCGTACGTTCGAGCGCAAGCACCGCACGCTTGAGCAGCGATCCCTTCAGCATCCCGAGGCTGAATGCGGCATCGACCTCGTAGTCCTGGATGTGAATCCACGCATGCGCGCCGGTGAGGCGCGCGACGAGCCAGCCGGCCGGTGCATTGAGCAGGCTCGGCGCGATGCACACGACGACGTCGGGCCGCCACAGCGCCTGCCGCAGCATGATCGGAAAGCTCGACAGCGCGAAGCTCGCCAGGTGCGCGATGCGGCGCATGCCGCTCGGTCGCGACGGCACCCACAGCGGCGCACGCCAGAGCGCGACGCCGCCGCGCTCTTCGGTCGAGTAGCGCAGCGCCGAGTAACCGCTGGCGACGCGCCACTCGGGATAGTAGGGCGGCGCGCACACGACACGCACGGTGTGGCCTTTCTCGACGAGCGTTTCCGCCATCTCGGCGGTGTACTTGCCGATGCCGGTCAGCTCGGGCGCATAGTTGATGCCGTAGACGAGGATCTTCATCGGCTCCCAGCGAAAATAGAAAATGGTGCAGTGCGTGATGAACTCATTGTCGGTAATGCCAATCGTGCGAGTCCGACAGAATGTTGATCGGTGCCGCCAATCGTCGGCCGCGACCGTGCAGCACCACAAGCGTCGTCGCGCATCGCCGGTCGCATGTCGAGCCCGGCAACCTCCGCGCACGTCCCCCGCTCACATCCCCCTTGCACAAACCACCGGCGCATACACGTCGATCGCATCCTGAATCGCCGCATGCCGTCCATACGCAAGCGCCGCCACGGCGCATACCGACACCACCGCGAGCGGCCGCAATACGGGCGGCAGGATCGGTGCATCCGTCCATCGTTTCAGTAGCACGACGGTGACGAGCACACCGAGCATCCAGCCGGCCATCACTTCGGACGCGGTATGTGCGTCGTCGCGTGCGCGCGCCACGGCGATCGTCGCGGCAAGCGCGAGCCCCGGCAACAGCGCGCGCACCGTACGCGTGTTCCAGCCGTCGTGCAGCATCAGCAGGCACGCCATCGGCCACACGGCCGCAGCGAGCAGGGCATGCCCGCTGATCGCGCGGAAGTGCACCGCGCGAATCTGCACGCCGCATCCCGCATGAAGTATCTTCGTGACGCCGACGAGCAACATCGCCGCGGCGAGCAGCGTGGCCCACGACAGCGCAATGCGCCAGCCGTACAACGAGCGCGTGAGCCACGCGAAACACACGGCGGCGAGCGGGAGCGTCAGCGCAGCGTCACCGAGGTTGCCGATGGCGGTCCACATGTGCGGTCCTCGCTGCGCGACGCCGCAATGTCCGCGGCACGTGGCGTGAAAGATCGGTCGCACGATGCGCCGCGGTCCGCGGCGCGCGACCGGCGTCAGACGACCAGCTGCTCCGACATCCGCGCGAGCAGATACCGTTCGAAATCCGCCGCGACCTCCGGATGCCGCAACGCAAATTCGACCGTCGCCTTCAGGTAGCCGAGCTTGCTGCCGCAGTCGAAGCGCGTGCCGTCGTAGCGGTACGCGAGCACCTGTTCATCGGTGAGCAGCGACTGGATCGCGTCGGTCAGCTGCAGTTCACCGCCCGCGCCCGGCTTGAGTCCGCGCAGATGCTTGAAGATCTTCGGCTTCAGCACATAACGGCCCACGACGCCGAAATTCGACGGCGCCTGCGCCGGTTCGGGCTTCTCGACGATCCCCGACAGCTTGAAGAGATCGTCTTCCCAGCGCTTGCCGTCGATCACGCCATAGGACTTCGAATCCGCCGGCGCGATCTCCTCGACGCCGATGACCGACGCATGATAGTGGTCGAATACGTCGATCATCTGGCGCAGAACGGGCGTCGGGCCGTCGAGCAGGTCGTCGGCGAGAATCACGGCGAACGGGTTGTCGCCGACGAGCTTCTCCGCGCACAGGACGGCGTGACCGAGCCCGAGCGCTTCGGCCTGGCGAACGTAGAAGCAGTCGACGTGGCTCGGCTTGATGCTGCGCACGAGCGACAGCAGCTTCTCCTTGCCGCGTGCCTCGAGTTCGGCCTCGATCTCGTACGACTTGTCGAAGTGATCTTCGATCGCGCGCTTGCTGCGCCCGGTCACGAAGATCATCTCGGTGATGCCCGCTTCGATCGCCTCTTCGACGGCATACTGGATCAACGGCTTGTCCACGACCGGCAACATTTCCTTGGGGCTCGCCTTGGTGGCGGGCAGGAACCGCGTGCCCAGGCCGGCGACCGGAAAGACGGCTTTCGTCACTTTCAACATAGCGATATTTCCATGATTTCGGAGTGAAGAGCGGACCACGCCGGTTTCCGATGCGGCGTCCGGGCGCCCAGACAATCGACGTTGCACACCGCGCAGTCGCATTGCGTCGAGCGTGTGCAGTTGCACAAATCCTATGGGCGTTCCGGATTGAAACGACGACTGAATCCTGGGCGAATCGGACAGGCCGATCACGACATCACGAATTGCACAACGAACTATTTTGAAATGGTATTCATTCGACGGCAGCCGCGTCGAAGCGCGGCTTGCATCCGCACACCGGAACGGCATCTGCCGACGCGTCGGAATGCCGATCCATCGACATCACGGGCGTGTTATCGGGAGGGCGCGATGATGGAGCAAGGCGACATTTGCCGCGCATTGGAAGCGCTGGATCCGGCCTACCTGGAACTGATGCAGCAGATGCTGAAGATCGATTGCGACGTGGCTGCGCGCGAGCTCGGCATCTCGAATGAGATTGCGTCGTTGATCATTGCGCTGAAGCCGGCGGAGCTCGAGGCGCTCGTCGAGCGCCTGACGCAGGCCAGGCCAGCCGCGCCGGTTCCGTCCCCGTAGACCCCATTCCGTGCGGGCGGTAATCGCGGCGATTGCGGCAATCGCGCCAGTCGCCAAACATCGCGATTTGGCGGATTACATCTATGCTTTGTCCGTTCAGCGGTGCATACGTCACATACAGTATTCGGTCGAGAATGCCGGGCGTCGGGAACATGCGCCCCGTGGCTTGCCGAATCCGACGGCCGGCCGACAATAACAGGAACGATCATGGCCGAACAGGACGACGTCTTCGACGCAATCGCTGAATTCAACCGTTCATACCTGACGCTCGCGCAGCGCCTGCTGCATGCGGATCGCGAAGTCGCGAAACAGCAGCTGGGCATGTCCGACGAAGTCGCATCGATCGTCGCCGGATTGACGCCGGAGCAGATCGAGGTGCTCGCCGATCGGCGCGAGTTGTTCTGCGAATTCCGCGATGAATCGTCGCCGGGCCTGGCCTGATACGACGCCCGCGTAGTCGCTCGATGCCTCGCGGCGCGCCCGGCGCCGCGTGAAGTGTGTTCGCCATCCGACGACGGGCGGGCGCACGAAACGGCCGCGCTGACGCAGTCGGCCCGTTGTCCGTTACGTCTGCCAGTTTGTCGCCTCCGGGCTAGATGTTGGCGCCCATCCGCGAAGCGGGATTCGCTACGATTTCCAAAACGCCGTTGGCACGATGCCCGCACACGACATGCACGATGCGGGCACACCGATCATCCAATTTCACCGGGGCCGTCTCGCATGCAGGAAATCTTGGAGCACCTTCTCGAGCGCCAGGTGTCGCCGCAATGGCGCGGGTTCCTGGAGGCGCTTGCCGGCGAATTCAGCGATCAGCTCGATCAGGACGAACTCCGCCAACTGATGGCGCGCGTCGGCATGCGCTTCGCGGCCGCGCATCCGCTCGGCCCGTGCGAGTCGACCGACGATCTCGCGAACGCCTTGAACGCGCGCTGGCGCGAGATGCAGTGGGGCTACGCCAAGCTGTCCGACGAACAGGCATTTCTGCGTATCGTTCATTACGCGGCGCCGTTGCGCGCGCTCGGCGCGGGCCATCTTGGCTGGTCGGCGGCGTTCCTGCAGGGCGCGTATCAGGGCTGGTTCGACAGCGTCGGCGCGGCCGGCCTGCGCGTGACGCAGGACGTCGTGCCGCAGGACGACGCACGGATCGAGTTGCGCATCGCTCGCGCGCCGCACTGAACGGTCCGCGCGACCGGACTCTCCGTCATGACAACAGGGCAGCTTATGTCGAGCTCACGGGATATCGAATCGTTGTTCAAGCGTTTCGGCGGCGATGCCGGACGCTATCACGAGGTGCGCGCGGAAGCGGATGCCGATGCGGCGCGCGCGCGCTGGCCGCTGCTCGCTGGTGTCGAATTGCAAGCGGACGACGCGCCTCGCACGCCCGCGCCGATCGCTGCCGAGCACACGCAGCCCGAGGTCGACGCCGTGACGGCCGACACGCGCGTAGCGTCCGCAACCGACGCCGCCGCACGCGATCGCAGCGCCGGCGCGCTGAAGAAACTGGTCGGCAAGTCGCCGGCCTCAGACCGCACGCGCGCGCCCGGCTCGTCCGAGCCGCTGAATGCGCTGTTCGAGCGGCTGCGCGGCCATGTGCCGGCCGACGCGCCGAAGCAGCCGCCGGTATGGACGGGCCGTTCATGAAGATCGTCGTGATCGCGTCGGCAAAGGGCGGCGTCGGCAAGACGACGCTGGCGGCGAACCTCGCGGCCGTGCTCGCGGCGTCGCGCCGGCATCGCGTGTGCGTGGTGGATCTGGATCCGCAGAATGCGCTGAAGCTGCATTTCGGCGTACCGGTCGAGATGAGCGACGGGCTGGCCGGCGCGGCGCTGAGCGAGCGGCAGTGGCCGCTCGCGGTGGTCGACGGCATCGCGGTGATGCCGTTCGGCGTGGTCGGCGAAACGGATCAGCGCCGCTTCGAGCGCATGCTCGATCGCGATCCGGCGTGGCTCGCACGCGGGCTCGCCGCGCTCGCGCTCGGCGACGACGACATCGTGATCGTCGATACGCCGCCCGGCTCGTCGGTCTACATGCGCGCCGCACTGACGGCTGCGCATTTCGTGCTGACCGTGTTGCTCGCCGACGCGGCGTCGTACGCGTCGATCCCGCAGATGCGGCGCATGCTCGACGCCTATGCGGCGACGCGCACCGACTTCATCGGCGACGGCTACGTGGTCAATCAGGTCGATCAGTCGCGCGAGCTGGGCCGCGACGTGCTGCGCGCGTTGCGCGACAGCGTCGGCGCGGCGCGCTTCGCCGGCGTGATTCACGCGGACCAGGGCGTCGCTGAATCGCTCGCGTGCCGCACGACCGTGAATCGCTACGACCCACGTTCGCAGGCCGCGGCCGATCTGAGCGCGTGCGCCGAGTGGCTCGAGCGCGCGCTCGGGCGGCGCGCGAATGCGCGGAGCGTGGCATGAGCGCGGCTGTCGAGGCCGGTCGCGGGTCGGCGCTCGACCGGCTGCTCGACCGGTTGCCGGACAGCGGCTGGCTCGTGACGGCGCCGCTCGCCGCATGCGCGGCGCTGGCGCTGTATTTCGTCTGTACGGTGCCGCTCGACGACGCCGGCCAGCTCGCGTTCGCGACCTGCTGCCTGGCCGGTGCGCTCGCGATCCGGCGCGTGAACGGCCGCTACGCGACGCTCGTGATGATCGCGCTGTCGGTCGTGGCCACCGGCCGGTACATGTTCTGGCGACTCACCGAAACGCTGGTGTGGTCGCACCCGCTCGACGCCGCCTGGGGCGCGCTGCTCGTCGCGGCCGAAGTGTATGCGGCCGCGGTGCTGCTGCTCGGCTACTTCCAGACGGCATGGCCGCTGGGGCGCAAGCCGTTGCCGCTGCCCGCGTCGCGTGCGGACTGGCCGAGCGTCGACGTGTTCATCCCGACGTACAACGAGCCGCTCAGCGTCGTCAAACCGACGGTCTACGCGGCGCTCGCGCTCGACTATCCGGCCGACAAGCTGTCGATCCACGTGCTCGACGACGGGCGCCGGCCGGAGTTCAGGGACTTCTGCGAAGCCGTCGGCGTGCACTGGACGATCCGCGATCACAACCGTTACGCGAAAGCCGGCAACCTGAACGAAGCGCTGAAGTCGACTCACGGCGAGTACGTCGCGATCTTCGATTGCGATCATGTGCCGACGCGCTCGTTCCTGCAGCTGTGCCTCGGCTGGTTCATCCGCGACCCGAAGCTGTCGATGCTGCAGACGCCCCACCATTTCTTCTCGGCCGATCCGTTCGAGCGCAACCTCGGGATCTTCCGCAAGGTGCCGAACGAAGGCGAGTTGTTCTACGGGCTGGTGCAGGACGGCAACGACCTCTGGAACGCGACGTTCTTCTGCGGATCGTGCGCGCTGCTGCGGCGCTCGATGGTCGAGGAGATCGGCGGCATCGCGACCGAGACGGTCACCGAGGACGCCCATACGGCGCTGAAGCTGCATCGCCACGGCTATACGACCGCCTATCTCGCGATCCCGCAGGCGGCCGGTCTCGCGACCGAAAGCCTGACCGGCCACATCGGCCAGCGCATCCGCTGGGCGCGCGGCATGACGCAGATCTTCCGCATCGACAATCCGCTGTTCGGCCGCGGGCTCACGCTGGGGCAGCGGCTGTGCTACCTCAACGCGATGATGCATTTCTTCTACGGCATCCCGCGGCTGGTGTTCCTCACCGCGCCGCTGTCGTTCCTGTTCTTCGGCGCGCACGTGATCCACGCATCGGCGACGATGCTCGCGCTCTACGCGCTGCCGCACGTCGTGCACGCGACGCTGACGAACTCGCGGATGCAGAGCCGGTTCCGGCATTCGTTCTGGGCGGAGGTCTATGAGGCCGTGCTCGCGTCGTACATCGCGTTGCCGACGCTGCTCGCGCTGGTCAATCCGCGGCTGGGTACGTTCAACGTCACGGCCAAGGGCGGCCGGATCGACCGCGGCTATTTCGACTGGGCGATCTCGAAGCCGTACCTGAGCCTGGTGATCCTGAACGCGTTCGGCCTCGCGATGGGCGCGCTGCATATCGCGCTGAATCGCGGCGTGGGCAGCGAGGTGCAGACGACGGCGTTCAACCTCGCGTGGACGACTTACAACCTGCTGATCCTCGGCCTCGCGGTCGCCGCGGCGAACGAGCGCCGGCAGGTGCGCGAGTCGCATCGCGTCGCCGCGCGCATTCCGGTGATGCTGCGGTTCGGCAACGGCCGCACGCTGGCGTGCGAAACGCTCGACTACTCGGAAGGCGGCATCGGCGTCGCGGTGCCGGAGGACGCGCGAGTGCCCGACGGCGAACAGGTGACCGTGTCGCTGTTTCGCGGCGTCGACGAGTACGCGTTTCCGGGGACGATCGAGTACGCGGGACCGGGGCGGCTCGGCATCCGCTTCGAGACCCTGTCGCAGCAGCAGGAATTCGATCTGGTCAGCTCGACGTTCGCGCGCGCGGACGCATGGATCGACTGGACGGCCGGCCGCCGGCCGGACTCGCCGCCGCATGCGTTCCTGCATCTCGCGACGGTCGGCATACGCGGCTTGCTGCGCGTGATCGCGCGCCTGTACGGCGACCTGCGCGGCGGCCACCACGGCGGCCGCGGCGGCAAGGGCGACGCCGCCGACACCATCACGAAGAAATAACACGAGGGCAGACAGCATGACGGGGATGTCGCGATGGCGCGGCGGCACGCGCGACGACGCGGGTGAAAACGCGCGCGTTTCGATGGGGGCGGCCGCGGCATGCCGCGCGCGGGCCGGCAGCTGGCACACGCACTTGCCGCGCAAGCTGCGGACGTACGCGTTCGCGTTCGCGTTCGGCGCGCTCGCGAGCGGCGTCGCGTCGGGCCTCTGGGCATCCGCTGCGCTGGCCCAGCAGCCCGGCGCGGTGCGCGCGTTCGATCGTGCCGCGTCGCCCGGCGAGCCGCCGGAGCGGCTGGCCGATCGTTTGCCGTCACTGTCGATGGCCGTGCCGGCCGGCCCCGCCGTCGCGCCGCCGCCGCTGCTCGCCGAGCCGGTGCCGAAGGACGAAGCCGAGCGTCGCCGCGCCGGCCGGCTGCCGACCACGGCGGAGCCCGGCACGCTGGTGCCGGGCGGCCGGCGTCAGGCGCTGACGTTCGCCGATCTCGGCGCGCGCGATCCGTTGCAGTTGCACGGCACGGACGGCCAGAACGGCGTCGCGTTTTCGGTGCGGCGCGACGAGGTCGTCACGGCAGCGGCGCTGCACCTCGTCTACAGCTACTCGCCCGCATTGCTGCCGGATCTGTCGCAGCTGAAGGTGCTGGTCAACGGCGAAGTGGCGGCGACGCTGCCGCTGCCGACCGCGCAGGCGGGGATGATGGTCGCACGCGACGTGCCGATCGATCCGCGCTTCGTCACCGAGTACAACCATCTGAACGTTCAGCTGATCGGCCATTACACGAACGGCTGCGAGAATCCGGCCAGTTCGTCGCTGTGGGCGACGGTGAGCAACGCGAGCCGCCTGGAATTGACCTATGCGACGCTGCCCGAGCCGCCCGAGCTCGGCGTGCTGCCCGCGCCGTTCTTCGATCAGCGCGACGTGCGGCGGCTCGAGCTGCCGTTCGCGTTCGCCGCGCGGCCGTCGCGCGAGACGCTGGAGGCGGCCGGCATCGTCGCATCGTGGTTCGGCGCGCTCGCGTCGTATCGCGGCGCGCGCTTCCCGGTGCGCGTCGGCGCCATGCCGGAAGCGGGCAACGTCGTGGTGTTCGCGACCACCGACGATCGGGTGGACGGCGTCCCGCTGCCGGCCATCGACGGGCCGACGCTGGCGGTCGCCGACCGCCCCGCGCCCGCACACGGCCAGCTGTTGCTGGTGCTCGGACGCACGCCGGCCGAACTGAAGGCGGCCGCGCTGGCGCTCGCATTCGGCCGCGGCCCGCTCGCGGGCACGCGCGCCACGGTCACCGGTGTGCAGCCGCCCGCGCCGCGTGTGCCGTATGACGCGCCGAACTGGCTGTCGTCGGTTCGCCCGGTCCGTTTCGGCGAACTGGCGGCGGAACGCGCGCTGTCGGTGTCCGGCTACCAGGCCGGCCCGGTGCGGCTCGATCTGCGCATGGCGCCCGATCTGTTTACGTGGAACACGCGCGGCGCGCCGATCGATCTGCGGTATCGCTATACGCCGACGCTGCGCGCCGATCGCTCGTCGCTCAACCTGAGCGTCGACGATACGTTCGTGAAGGCGCTGCCGATTCCGGCGCGCGACTGGGCCAACTGGAGCCTGAGCCGCTACCTGCCGTTCGTCGCCGACGGCACCGCGCGCGCGACGCTGCACGTGCCGCCGCCGCTGGTGACGCCGCATGCGCAACTGGCGCTGAACTTCTTCTACGAGATGCCGGATCAGGGCAAATGCACCGGGCGGCTGCTGCAGAACGTCGCGGGCGCGATCGACCCGGGCTCGACGATCGACGTGTCGTCGTTTCCGCACTACATCGCGCTGCCCGATCTGGCCGCGTTCGCGAACAGCGGCTTTCCGTTCACGCGCATGGCCGATCTGTCGGACACGGCCGTCGTGCTGCCGAACGAGCCGTCGGCGGACGTCTACGGCCTGTACCTGCTCGCGATGGGGCGGATGGGCGCGTCGACCGGCTATCCGGTCAGCGGCGTGGCGGTGACCGACGCGGCCGGCGTGGACGCGTTCGCGTCGCGCGATCTGCTGATACTCGGCGCGCCGGACTCGCAGCCGCTGCTGAGCCGCTGGGCCGCGCGCATCCCGTTCGACGACGAGCGCCGCGGCGGCGTGTTCGGCGGCCTGTTCGGCCGCGCGGTCGCGGCCGATTCGCCGGGCGCCGAGCGCGTGCAGGCCGGCCTGTCGATCGTGGCGGACGGCGCGAGCGCGGTGATCGCCGGCTTCGAATCGCCGTTGCGCAAGACCCGCAGCGCGGTCGCGCTGATCGGCGCGACCGGCCATGCGGACGCGGTGCTCGGGCCGGCGCTGCTCGACGAGGATCTGCTCGCGTCGATCCGCGGCGCGACGGTGGTGATTCGCGATCGCACGGTGACGGTCGCGTCGACCGACACCGCGTATCACCTCGGCGCGCTGCCGCCGCTCACCTACGTGCGCTGGGTCATGTCGGGGCGGCCGGTGCTGCTCGCGCTGGTCGGCGTGCTGGGCGCCTTCATCGCGGCGGCGCTGTTCTATCGTTTGCTGCGTGCGCGTGCGGCGCGCCGGCTGAAGGAGTGACATGCGCGACCGACGGTTACGCGGGCTCGGCGCCCGCGCGGGCGGTGTCGCGAGCCTCGTGTGCGCGCTGGCGCTGCCGCATGCGGCGCAGGCCGCCAACGACGCGCTCAAAGTGCTCGTCGATCAGGGCCGCTACTGGCAGGCGCACGGTCGCGGCGATCTCGCGGCGCAGGCGTGGAACAAGGTGCTCGGCGTCGATCCGAATCAGCCCGACGCGCTGTTCGGAATGGGGATGGTGCTCGCCGATCGCCGCGATCTCGACGGCGCGCGCCGCTATCTGGAGCAACTGCGCCGCACCGCGCCCGGCTTCGCGCGCATCGACGAACTCGCGAGCCGCCTGGGCGAATCGAGTGCGCGGGACGCCGAGCTGGGCGATGCGCGCCGCCTCGCGCAAAGCGGGCAGAGCGAACAGGCCGTGCGGCAGTATCAGCGCGCGCTGCAGGGCGTGCCGTCGTCGCCGGCGCTGCAGCGCGAGTATTTCCAGGCACTCGCGGCCACGCCGAGCGGATGGAACGATGCGCGGCGCGGCCTCGAACGGCTCGCGCGCGACAACCCGGACGATCCGCGCTACGCGCTCGCCTATGCGCAACATCTGACCTATCGCGACGCGACGCGCCGCGACGGCATCGACCGGCTCGAACAGTTGGCCGGCGACGGCAAGGTCGGCAAGGACGCGCTGCAAAGCTGGCGTCAGGCGCTGCTGTGGCTCGCGGCGCGGCCGTCCGACCAGGCGCGCTATCTCGCGTACCTGAAGGTCGCGCCCGACGATGCGCCGGTCAAGGCGCGCTACGACAGCATGGTGCGCCCCGATCTGGCGGCGCGCGAGCCCGATCGGCGCGGCGCGGCGAACGAAGCGCGCGGTCGCGCGATCGACGACGGCTTCGCGGCGCTCGATCGTGGCGACCTCGCTGCGGCGCGCGCGCGTTTCGACGCCGTGCTCGACGCCAACCCGAACGACAGCGATGCGTTGGGCGGGCGCGGCATCGTCGCGCTGAAGCAGGAGCGCTTCGCGCAGGCGCGCAGCGATCTCGAACGCGCGTCGCGCGGCGGCAATGCGGCGCGCTGGCGCTCGGCGCTCGACAGCGCGACCTACTGGTTCTACACGAGCAGCGCGCTCGGCGCGCAGAGCAACGGCGACTTCGCGCAGGCGAAGGCGCTGTTCGAGCGCGCGATTCTCGCGGACCCGTCGAACGTCACCGCGCAGGTGCTGCTCGGCGACGCGCTTTTGGAGAACCGCGACGCGCCCGGCGCCGAGCAGGCGTACCGGATGGCGTTGCGGCGCCAGTCGGACAACCCGGACGCGATGCGCGGCCTGGTCGGCGCGCTGGCCGCGCAGGGGCGCGCGGACGAGGCGTTGCAGTTCGCGACGCAACTGAGCGCCGAGCAGCAAGCGAAGGCGGGCGGCCTCGAGCGCTTGCGCAGTACGGCCGAGGCCGCGCAGGCGCGGCAGGCCGAAGCGCACGGCGACCTCGGCGCGGCGCGCAGCCTGTTCGAGGATGCGCTCGCCGGCAATCCGGACGATCCGTGGCTGCGGCTCGACCTCGCGCGCGTGTACGTGCGCCAAGGCGCGATCGCCTCCGCGCGCAGCCTGATGGACGGCTTGCTGGCCGAGCGGCCCGACATGCCCGATGCGCTCTATGCCGGTGCGCTGCTGGCCGAGCAGACGCAGGACTGGAGCGTCGGTCTGCAGCGGCTCGAGCGCATCGCGCCCGCGCAGCGCACCGCGGCGATGACGACGTTGCAGCACCGGTTGTGGGTCGGCCAGCAGGTAGCCCTCGCGACGCGCCTGGTGCGCAACGGCCAGCAAGCGAAGGCGCTCGCCGTGCTGCACGAGGCGGACGGCATCGGCCTGTCGGTGCCGGCGCTCGCGGCGCAGCTGTCCGCCGGCTACGCGCAGGCCGGCGACGCCGCGCGCGCGCTGTGGATCGTGCAGCGTGCGCTGGGCCGGGAACCCGGCAACGCGGGCCTGCTGCTGCAATACGCGCGGCTCGCGTCGGCCGCGCACGACGATGCGCGCGTGGCCGAGGCGATGCGGCGGCTCGATGCGATGCAGTTGTCGCCCGCGCAGCGTGCGGACTTCGAACGGCTCAATCTCGACATCGTCGTGCGTCGCGCCGATCAGGTGCGCGACGAAGGCGACCTCGCCGGCGGCTACGCCGTCATCGCGCCGTGGCTGGCCGCGATGCCCGACAACCCGGAGCTGCAGGGTGCGCTCGCGCGGCTGTACACGTCGGCCGGCGATCCGGCGAACGCGCTGAAGTGCTATCGGGTCGCGCTGGCCCGCCGCCCCGACGACGTCGGCCTGCTGATCGCGGCGATCTATGCGGCGAGCAGCGCGAAGGCGTGGCACGACGGTGAAGCGTTCGCGGCGAGCGCGCTGCGCAGTGCGCCCGACGATCCGGCGCTGCTCGCGGCCGTCGGCCGCCTGTATCGCGCGCAAGGCAAGCTCACGCTCGCCGCGCAGTATCTGCAGCGGGCGTTGCTGGTGGCCAATACGCCGCCCGCGTCCGGCAAGCCGACACGCGCGAACGTGCCGCGCGGCTGGGACGACGCGATGCGGCGCATCGGCGCGAACCCGCTGCCCGGCACCAATCCGTTCGAAGGCAAGACCGCCGTCGATGCGGCGCGTCCGTCGACGCGTTCCGGCGCGGCGCTGCCGGCGCCCGGCGCGCCTTCGTGGCCCTCTCCGTCCTCTTACGTTCCGACCGTGCCTTATTCGATGCCGCCCGCGCCGCCCGCGACCTACGTCATACCGTCCGCCATGCCCGAGGCCCGTCCGGCGCCGCGCGCCGCGCCGCTGCCCGTTGCGCGCGATCCGGACGGTTACGGCGGCGACGGCGGCGGCTTGGCGGAGTCGGGACGCGCCGCGGCCGCGCCGCGCTATCGGCCGTATCGGGAGGCGGCGGCCGAGGTGCTGTCGCTCGAATGCGGGGCGTCGGCCAGCCCTGACGACGACTGTGGTGCAGGCTACGTCGCGACGCCGTGGCCGATGTCGCCTGCGTCGCGTGCCGCGGCATCGGCGACTGCATCGGCGGCCGCGCCCGTGCCTGCGTCCCGGCCCGGCAGGCTGGCGCGCGGCGGCGCGAAGGCGCAGGCGACACGGCAGCCCGTGCTCGCGCAGACGGACGCGGATCCGTATGCGGCGCCACGCTACATTCCGCGTCCGCCGGCCGGCTATGCGGGCGGCCGGCCCGCGAGCCAGCCGCCGCAGCCGGACGGCGCCGCGAACGCCGATGCGCAGCTGCTCGACGTCGCCTCGGAGCTCGCGCAGGTGAATCGCGAACAGACCAGCGCGCTGACCGGCGGCCTCGTGTTCCGCAACCGGACCGGCGAAGCCGGGCTGTCGGCTCTCACCGATATCGAGGCGCCGATCGAAGGGCGCATCAAGGCCGGTAACGGCCACGTCGTCGTGACGGCCACGCCGGTCATGCTCGACGGCGGCAGCGCGAGCACCGACGTGCCGACCCTCGCGCGATTCGGCGCCGGCTTGTCGAAGGCGGCGGGCGGCGGCTCGCCGGGCTCGCAGACCGCGAGCGGCGTCGGCGTCGCGCTCGGCTACGAGGGCAAGCAGGTGCAGGCCGAGATCGGCGCGACGCCGGTCGGGTTTCCGTATCAGGACATCGTCGGCGGCGCGCGCTACAACGGCGCGATCACCGATCGCGCGGCGTATTCGCTGGCCGTGACGCGCCGCGCGGTGACCGACAGCGTGCTGTCGTACGCGGGCGCGCGCGACGCCGGCGCGGGCCTCAAGTGGGGCGGCGTGATGCGCAGCGGCGCGCGCGGCACGCTGAGCTGGGACGACGGCACGAGCGGCACCTACGTCGCGGCCGGATTCGACTTCTACGACGGCCATCACGTCGAGCGCAACTTCTCCGGCAAGGGCAGCGGCGGCGCGTATACGCGCATCCTGAACGACGCCGACCGGACGCTCACCGTCGGCGTCAACGCGACGTGGATGCGCTTCAGCAAGAACCAGTCGTATTTCACGTACGGGCACGGCGGTTACTTCAGCCCGCAGCAGTACGTGATACTGAACATTCCGGTCGAGTATTCAGGCAGGACCGGCGCGTTCACCTACGATCTGAACGGCTCGATCGGCGTGCAGCATTACCGGCAGAACGCGGTGCCGTATTTCCCCCTCGATCCGGGCATGCAGGCGCAAGCGGCGGCGAACGCGGCCGCCAGCCAGGCCGTGGGCCTCGATCCGGGCGCGCTGTACCCGTCGCACAGCAAGACGGGCGTCGCCTATTCGCTGGCCGCGCGCGGCGAATATCAGGTCGCGCCGCAACTCGCCGTCGGCGCGACCGCGTCGTTCGGCAACGCGTATCAGTATCGCGAATGGACGGCCGCCGTGTATCTGCGCTACAGCTTCACGCCGCAAGGCGGGCTGGCGCCGTTTCCGCCGCGCGTGTTCACGTCGCCGTATCTCGCGCAGACGGACTGAGCGCGGCGCGTGCGGCTGGGGATGCGATGCCGTTGTAGCCGTGGCGCGCGCTGGCGGAATCGTTCAGAGCTTTGTCGGCCCGTCGGCGTGTGTGCGACGTACAGTGCCTGATCGAACGACCGGCGGGGGCGGAAGCGACGCGGCCGGCGCATCGGCAGCCGTGCATGCGGCTCGACCGTGGCAGGACGGTGGCGATTTGCAACGTGGTTCGCGAACGACGACGCGACGCGCGCGTCGTGTGGGCGAGCTGCATGCGCGTCGGCGGCCGCGGCGACGGTGCACGGCGATCCGCAGCGACGCGGAACCGGCGACATTGTGAAGCGCATCGCCGGCAGTCGTCCGTATCGGCGATCCGGTGCCCCGGCCACGCACGGCAACGCGCATTGCGCGCGCCGGGACGAGATGCCGCTGCTGCCGTGCGCGCATGTGAATTGGTCCGTCGCCCAGGTGCGCCGCGATTGCGCGGCGGCAGCGCAGGCGGCCATGCGTACGCGCCGGTCCGAGCGTTTTCCATGCACGCAACCGAGAGAGAACTGATGATCTCCCAATCCATCTTCAAGGCATATGACATTCGCGGCGTGGTCGGCAAGACGCTCGACGCCGACACGGCGCGCGCGATCGGCCGCGCGTTCGGCAGCGAAGTGCGCGCGCAAGGCGGCGACGCCGTCGTGGTCGCGCGCGACGGCCGCTTGTCCGGGCCGGAACTCGTCGGCGCGCTGGCCGATGGCCTGCGTGCGGCGGGCGTCGACGTCGTCGACGTCGGCATGGTGCCTACGCCGGTCGGCTATTTCGCTGCAAGCGTGCCGCTCGCGCTGAAGGGCGGCGAGCGCCGCGTCGATTCGTGCATCGTCGTCACCGGCAGCCACAACCCGCCCGACTACAACGGCTTCAAGATGGTGCTGCGCGGCGCGGCGATCTACGGCGAGCAGATCCAGGCGCTGTACCGCCGCATCGTCGACGAGCGCTACGACACCGGCAGCGGCTCGTACGAAGCATTCGACGTGGCCGATCAGTACATCGCGCGCATCGTCGGCGACGTGAAGCTGGCGCGTCCGCTGAAGCTCGTCGTCGATGCGGGCAACGGCGTTGCCGGCCCGCTCGCGACGCGTCTGTTCAAGGCGCTCGGCTGCGAGCTGGTCGAGCGCTTCACCGACATCGACGGCACGTTCCCGAACCATCACCCCGATCCCGCGCACCCGGAAAACCTGCAGGACGTGATCCAGGCGCTGAAGGACACCGACGCGGAACTCGGCTTCGCGTTCGACGGCGACGGCGACCGCCTGGGCGTCGTCACGAAGGACGGCCAGATCATCTACCCGGACCGCCAGCTGATGCTGTTCGCGGAGGAAGTGCTGTCGCGCAATCCGGGCGCGCAGATCATCTACGACGTGAAGTGCACGCGCCATCTCGCGCAGTGGGTGAAGGAGAAGGGCGGCGAGCCGCTGATGTGGAAGACGGGCCACTCGCTGGTGAAGGCGAAGCTGCGCGAGACCGGCGCGCCGCTCGCGGGCGAGATGAGCGGCCACGTGTTCTTCAAGGATCGCTGGTACGGCTTCGACGACGGGCTGTACACGGGCGCGCGGCTGCTTGAGATCCTCGCGAAGACGGCTGATCCAAGCGCGGTGCTCAATGCGCTGCCGGATGCGATGAGCACGCCGGAACTGCAGCTCAAGCTCGAAGAAGGCGAGAACTTCCGTCTGATCGAGAAGCTGCAGAGCGAGGCGAAGTTCGACGGCGCGGACGAGGTCGTGACGATCGACGGGCTGCGCGTCGAGTATCCGGACGGCTTCGGCCTCGCGCGTTCGTCGAACACGACGCCGGTGGTCGTGCTGCGCTTCGAGGCGGAGACGCAGGAAGGGCTCGAGCGCATTCAGGCGGATTTCCGCCGCGTGCTGACGGCTGCGAAGCCGGACGTCGGCCTGCCGTTCTGACGAGCACGAGCGTGCTCGCCGGCGGCGCTTCGGACAGGCGCGAACGGCGCCGCGCCGCGAGCGGCACGATCGTTCATCGAGCACACGACGAACCGCTCGCGGCGCGCGCGGTTCGGATTTTCATCGCATCGGAACACTTTGGAGAAAAAGGATGTCGGGTTACCTGGAACTGAAGGCGCAAGCCGATGAACTGATGCTGCGTGCCGAGGAGGCGCGGCAGGCCGAGCTCGAGACCGTTCTGCAGGAGGTGCGCGCCCGTGTCGCCGAATACGGGCTGACGGCCCGGCAGATCTTCGGGCGCACGGGCCGTGTCGCCAGGGCATCGACGCGCACGCCGACCGGCGCGCCGAAGTATCGTGACCCGAGCACCGGGCGCACGTGGACGGGGCGCGGGCGCGAACCCGCGTGGATCAAGGGCAAGCGCCGCGAGCGTTTCCTGATCGAGCGGCAGGAAGGCTGATTGTTGCGGGCCGCGGGCCGCTGGACGGTCGCGGCCGCACGTTCCGTCCGGCAAGCCGGCTCGGGCGCGCATCGCGGCGCGAGGGACGCCGGCGAATGGTTGCCAACGCCGGCCAACGCGGACCAGCTCGTTTGCCCGGCTAATGCGGCCGACGCGGACCGACTCGTCGTCTACCCGGCTAATGCGACCGACGCGGCTAGCGTGGCCGACGCGGCTAACTAGGCTCACCGGCCAGTTCCGCCCACCGACCGACGGTGCCAATGCCGGCCAACGCGGACCGACTCGGCTACCCGGCCAATGCGACCAGCGCGGCCGACGCGGCCAACTCGCCCAACTCGCCCAACTCGGCTCACCGGCCAACCAAGCTCACCGGCCAACTCCGCCCACCGACCGCCGCGGCCAACGCCAGCCGACGCCAACCAACGCCGCCCCACCAACGATCGCGGCCCGATCCCCGCGCCGTTCCCCGGCGCATCGAGCCCCGCGCCTGCCGCCCCCATCCGACCAAGGCGCCCGCCCACCCGATGGAAAACTGTATGAATGTACAGTATAGTATCCGCCGGACGCGCGCCGCCCAGGCATGACCCCTGCGACGCGTGCGCCGTGCCTGCGGAGATCCGCCGCAGCGCCGCGGCACCGTGATTCCGGCTAACTCCTTCAGACGGGCAGGCAAATTGTCATCCAGCAATCTGATCCGCATTCGCGGAGCACGTCAGCACAACCTCAAGAATCTCGACCTCGACCTGCGCACCGGCGAAATGACGGTCGTCACCGGCCCGTCGGGCTCAGGCAAGTCGAGCCTCGTGTTCGACACGCTGTACGCGGAAGGCCAGCGGCGCTACGTCGAGACGTTCAGCGCGTATGCCCGGCAGTTCCTCGACCGGATGGACCGCCCGCAGGTCGAGCGCGTCGACGGCGTGCCGCCCGCCATCGCGATCGACCAGACCAACCCGGTGCGCAGCTCGCGCTCGACGGTCGGCACGATGACCGAGCTGAACGACCACCTGAAGCTGCTGTACGCGCGCGCGGCCGAGCTGTTCGACCGCAAGACCGCGCGCCAGGTGCGCCACGACACGCCGGAGACGATCTACGCGCAGCTGCTCGAGCGCACGCGCGCCGACGATCCGCGCGTCGTCGTCACGTTTCCGGTCGAGCTGCCGGACAGCGCGTCAGACGAAGAGGTCACGCAGTGGCTGTCGGCGAGCGGCTACACGCGCGTGCAGGCGCAGCGTGAAGTCGCGTCGCCGACCGGCCCGCGCAAACTGCTCGACGTGGTGGCCGACCGCTTCCGCGTGCAGCAGGCCGACAAGGTGCGCGTGGTCGAGGCGATCGAGGCGTCGCTCAAGCGCGGCGGCGGCCGCGTGAACGTCTACGTGCTGCCGGCGGATGCGCAGGACGCCTCGGCCGAGCCGCAGCTGTGGCGCTTTTCCACCGGGCTGCACGACCCCGACAGCGATCTGCGCTACGCGGAGCCGCAGGCCGCGCTGTTCTCGTTCAACTCCGCATACGGCGCATGCGAAACCTGCCGCGGCTTCGGCCGCGTGATCGGCGTCGATCTCGGCCTCGTGATTCCCGACGCGCGCAAGACGCTGCGCGGCGGCGCGATCAAGCCGATGCAGACGCCCGCATGGAAGGAATGCCAGGACGACCTGATGCGCTACGCGGCGAAAGCGGACATCCGCCGCGACACGCCGTGGTCGGATCTGACGGAGGCCGAGCGCGACTGGGTGATCAACGGCTCGCCCGACTGGAACGGCAAGTGGCAGAGCCAGTGGTACGGCGTGAAACGCTTCTTCGGCTATCTGGAGTCGAAGGCGTACAAGATGCACATCCGCGTGCTGCTGTCGAAGTACCGCAGCTACACGCCCTGCGAAGTCTGCGGCGGCGCGCGCCTGAAAACCGAATCGCTGCTGTGGCGGCTCGGCTCGAAGCCGAATGCCGACGCGGTGCTCGCGCCGGCCGACCGCTTCATGCCGCGCGGCGTCGAATGGACGCGCGCGCAACTCGACGCGCTGCCCGGTCTGACGGTGCACGACCTGATGCTGCTGCCGATCGAGCGGATTCGCCGCTTCTTCGACGACATCGAGCTGCCGAGCGCGCTGCTCGACGATGCGCTGAAGCTGCTGCTCGCGGAAGTGCGTACGCGCGTCAAGTATCTGTGCGACGTGGGGCTCGGCTACCTGACGCTCGACCGGCAGAGCCGGACGCTGTCGGGCGGCGAAGTGCAGCGGATCAACCTCACCACGGCGCTCGGCACGTCGCTGACCAAAACGCTGTTCGTGCTCGACGAGCCGAGCATCGGGCTGCATCCGCGCGACCTCACGCGCATCGTCGACGCGATGCAGCGGCTGCGCGACGCCGGCAACACGCTGGTCGTCGTCGAGCACGATCCGTCGGTGATGCTCGCGGCCGACCGGCTGATCGACATGGGCCCCGGCCCCGGCGAGCGCGGCGGCACGATCGTGTTCGACGGCACGCCGGGCGACATCCGCTCGGCGCACACGCTGACGGGCGAGTATCTCGGCGGCCGCAAGCACGTCGCGCATGCGTCCGACTGGGCGCGCCGCCCGGTCGATGCCGACACGCCGCGCATCGTGCTCGAAGGCGCGACCGAACACAATCTGCGCGACGTGACGGTCGAGATCCCGCTGCAACGGCTCGTCTGCGTGACGGGCGTGTCGGGCTCCGGCAAGTCGACGCTGCTGCAGGACGTGCTGTATCCGGCGCTGGCGCGCCATCACGGCAAGGCGACGGAGTCGCCCGGCGCGTTCCGCGGTCTGTCGGGCGCCGATCAGGTCGGCGACGTCGTGTTCGTCGATCAGTCGCCGATCGGCAAGACCACGCGCTCGAACCCGGCGAGCTACGTCGGCGCGTTCGACGAGATCCGCAAGCTGTTCGCGAAAGCGCCGCTCGCGCTGCAACGCGGCTACGGCGCCGGCACGTTCAGCTTCAACTCCGGCGACGGCCGCTGCCCGACCTGCGGCGGCTCCGGGTTCGAACACATCGAGATGCAGTTCCTGAGCGACGTGTATCTGCGTTGCCCCGATTGCGACGGCAGCCGCTACCGCGCGGAAATCCTCGAAGTGCGGATCGAGCGCGACGGTCGCGCGCTGAACATCGCCGACGTGCTCGACCTGACGGTCAGCGAAGCGGTCGGCTTCTTCGCGACGGACGCCGAGGTGCTGCGCGTGCTGCAGCCGATCGTCGACGTCGGGCTCGAATACGTGAAGCTCGGCCAGCCGGTGCCGACGTTGTCCGGCGGCGAAGCGCAGCGGCTGAAGCTGGCCGGCTTCCTCGCCGAGTCGGCGGCGGCGGCCGGCGGGCGCCGCGTCGCGAGCGAGGAGGCGCGCATCGCGCGCGCGAAGCTGTTCATGTTCGACGAGCCGACCACCGGCCTGCACTTCGACGACATCGCGAAGCTGATGCGCGCGTTCGGCAAGCTGCTCGCGGCCGGCCATTCGCTGATCGTGATCGAGCACAACCTCGACGTGATCCGCGCGGCCGACTGGCTGATCGATCTCGGCCCGGAAGGCGGCGACGGCGGCGGCCTGGTGCTGTGCGCGGGCACGCCCGACGACGTGAAGGCGTGCGCGCAATCGCATACGGGCGTCGCGCTGCTGCAGTACGAGCAGGCGATGGACGGCAACGCCGCAAGCGCCGACGAAGGCGTGCCGCTGCAGGTCGCGCTGAACGCGGCGCGCGCGCGGCGCGCGATCGAGGGCGAGGACGTCGTGCGGATCGTCAATGCGCGCGAACACAACCTGAAGGCGCTCGACGTCGACATTCCGCACGGCAGGTTCAACGTGATCACCGGCGTGTCGGGTTCCGGCAAGTCGACGCTCGCGTTCGACATCCTGTTCCACGAGGGCCAGCGCCGCTACCTCGAATCGCTGAACGCCTATGCGCGCTCGATCGTGCAGCCGGCCGGGCGGCCCGAGGTCGATGCGGTGTACGGCATTCCGCCGACCGTCGCGATCGAGCAGCGGCTGTCGCGCGGCGGCCGCAAGAGCACGGTCGCGACCACGTCCGAGGTCTGGCATTTCCTGCGTCTGCTGTACGTGAAGCTCGGCCTCCAGCATTGCATCCACGACGGCACGCCGGTCACGTCGCAAACCGTCGAGTCGATCGCCGCGCAGCTGCTGCGCGACCATCGCGGCGAGCACGTCGGGCTGCTCGCGCCGCTCGTCGTCAACCGCAAGGGCGTGTACACCGATCTCGCGAAGTGGGCGAAGGCGCGCGGCAGTACGCATCTGCGCGTCGACGGCGAATTCGTGCCGGTCGATCCGTGGCCGAAGCTCGACCGTTTCCGCGAGCACACGATCGAGCTGCCGGTGGCCGATCTCGTCGTGTCGCCCGACGACGAAGCCGCGTTGCGGCGCGCGCTCGACGACACGCTCGAGCTCGGCAAGGGCGTGATGCATCTGCTCGCGCCGCTCGACGGGCTGCAGCAGGCGATGCAGAACGATCGTTCGACCGCGGGCGTCGGGGCGGTCAAGGTGCTGTCGGTGAAGCGCGCGTGCCCGGTGTGCGGCACCAGCTACCCCGAGCTCGATCCGCGCATGTTCTCGTACAACAGCAAGCACGGCTGGTGCACGACGTGCGTCGGCACCGGCGTCACGCTCACGCGCGAGCAGCGCGCCGCTTACGACGACACGGTGTTCGCCGGCGACGAACGCGGCCGCGAGCAGACCTTGCCGTCGGACGAGCAGGAGCCGGAAGGCGTCGGCAACGAGCCGTGCCCCGATTGCGGCGGCACGCGCCTGAATCCGTCCGCGCGCGCGGTGACGTTCGATGCGCACTCGATCGTCGACGTCGCGCAATGGACGGTGTCCGGCACGCGCCGCTGGATCGATGCGCTCGAATTGACCGGCCGCGACGCGCAGATCGCGCGCGACATCGTCAGCGAGATCGGCAGCCGTCTCGCGTTCCTCGAGGAAGTCGGGCTCGGCTATCTGAGCCTCGATCGCGCCGCGCCGAGCCTGTCGGGCGGCGAAGCGCAGCGCATCCGGCTCGCCGCGCAGCTCGGCAGCAATCTGCAGGGCGTGTGCTACGTGCTCGACGAGCCGACCATCGGCCTGCATCCGCGCGACAACCGGATCCTGCTGGACGCGCTGCGCAAGCTCGGCGACAAGGGCAATACGCTGGTCGTCGTCGAGCATGACGAGGACACGATCCGCCGCGCCGATCACATCATCGATATCGGGCCGGGCGCCGGCAAGCGCGGCGGTACGCTGGTCGCCGAAGGCGCGGTCGCCGATCTCGCCGCGCAACCCGATTCGGTGACGGGCCGCCTGCTCGCGCATCCGATGACGCATCCGTTGCAGCCGCGCCGCCCGGTGAACCCGCGCGGCCAGCACGGCGCCGACGCGGTGCCCGACGGCTGGCTCACCGTGCATCGCGCGACGCTGCACAACCTGCGCGACGTTACCGTCGACATTCCGCTGGCGCGGCTCGTCGCGGTGACCGGCGTGAGCGGCTCCGGCAAGTCGACGCTCGCGCGCGACGTGCTGATGACGAACCTACTGGACGCGGTCGGCCGCTCGGTGCTGTCGTCGCCGGCCACGCGCCGCGCGCGCAAGGCCGCGCAGCTGGACGCGCCGGCGACGAAGCGCCGCTCCAGCGTGCTCGCGCGCAGCGCGCCGCGGCCGGCGCTGAGCGTGACGCACGCGTGGCAGGGCTGCGCGTCGCTGAGCGGCTGGGAGAGCATCGACCGCGTGCTCGAAGTCGACCAGACGCCGATCGGCAAGACGCCGCGTTCGTGCCCGGCCACCTACATCGGCGTGTGGGACACGATCCGCAAGCTGTTCGCCGACACGCTCGAAGCGCGCGCGCGCGGCTACACGGCGTCGCGCTTCTCGTTCAACACCGGCGACGGGCGCTGCCCGGCGTGCGAAGGGCAGGGCGTGCGCACCATCGGCATGAGCTTTTTGCCGGACGTGAAGGTGCCGTGCGACGTGTGCCACGGGCAGCGCTTCAACCCCGAAACACTCGCGGTCACGTGGCGCGGCCGGAACATCGGCGACGTGCTGACGATGGAGATCGACGAAGCGGTCGCGTTCTTCGCGCCGATCTCGAACATCGCGCATCCGCTGCAGCTGATGAAGGACGTCGGCCTCGGCTATCTGACGCTCGGCCAGCCGTCGCCGACGCTGTCCGGCGGCGAGGCGCAGCGGATCAAGCTCGTCACCGAGCTGACCAAGGTGCGCGACGACATCACGCGGCGCGGGCAGAAGGCGCCGCACACGCTGTACGTGCTCGACGAGCCGACGGTCGGCCTGCACATGGCCGACGTCGCGAAGCTGATCCGCGTGCTGCACCGGCTGGTCGACGGCGGGCACAGCGTCGTCGTGATCGAACACGACCTCGACGTGATCGCGGAAGCCGACTGGATCATCGATCTCGGCCCCGAAGGCGGCGTGGGCGGCGGCACGATCGTCGCGGCGGCGCCCCCGGAAAGGCTCGCGAAGGTGAACGCGAGCCATACCGGACACGCGTTGAAGCCGGTGCTCGCGCGCACGGCCTCGGACGGCGGCGACGCGGTGCGTGACGGCGTGGCCCAGGCCGGTTGATCAGCGGTGCTGCCGCTGACTGGCGCTTTCGTCCCGCGCCAACGCGGGCACTGCGTGTCGGGGCGAAACGCAGCGTTGCCGAGGCCGCCGCCGGCGTTCGGATCGGACGTCGGCGCCGGTTTTCGATTCGGGCAATGCGATCGATCGCGCGTCCGACACGCGGGCGGACGCGCTATGCACGCGCTCGACCGTTATCCGCCCACGCGGTCAACGAACCGTCGCCTCGACGTGCGCGCTCGCGCCGGCTTCGCGGCGCGCGGCCGCCGCCGCATCCCCTACGCGCACGTGCGCCGTCCTGAACACGACGATCCTGCGCACCAGATATAGCGTGACGAAGCTGACGGCCACCGCGATCCATTTCGCGGCGACCGTGCCGACCCGCGCCGACGCGACGTGCACGATGCCGCCGGTCAGCAGCGAGCCGAGCGCGCAGCTCGCCGCGAACAGCAGCGCTTCGCCGAGCTGCCGGCGGCCGGTCGCGTCGGAGCGGAACACCACGCGGCGCGACAGCAGATAGTTGACGACACCGCCGCCCAGGTACGCGAGCCACGCCGAGATCCCCGCGTCGATCGGCATCGTCGCCTTCAGGACGACGAACAGCGCCCAGTCGACGCCGAGCGACACCACGCTGACGACGCAATAGCGCGACAGCATCATGTCCGCCTCCACTGAACGGTGCGGGCCGGCACGGCGCGCAGGCCCGCTGCGCCGGTTTGCGGTTCGGCGCCGCTCTCGTGATATTCGGCGTCCTCGTTGACGGCCCATACGTCGCGAAGCCGATGCCCGGCGACGATGTTCTCGACGGTCAGCATCGCCGTCATCATCGCGTGGTCCTGGTTGTTGTACTTGTGCATGCCGTTGCGGCCGACGAGATGCAGATTCGGAAAGTGTTCGGCCAGATCGGCCCGGATCTGGTCGACGATCGCGCGGTAATCGTCGTCGTACACCGGGTACGCCTTCGGCTGGCGCACGACGCGCGCGCCGCGGATCTGGTCGCGCGTCGCCAAGCCGATCTGTTCGAGCTCGCGGATCGCGAGCGCGGTGATGTCGGCGTCGCTGCTCTCCCACATCGCATCGCCGTCGAAGCAGAAGTACTCGAGCCCGAGGCAACCGCCCGTCGCGGCGTCGGGCACCATCTCGGGCGACCACGATGCGAAGTTCTGGATGCGCCCGACCTTGACCGACGGGTCGTGGATGTAGATCCAGTTGTCCGTGAACGTGGCCGGCCGGTCGAGTATCAGCGCGACCGTGATGAAGTCGCGGTACTGGAGCCGCGCGGCGGCATCGGCGGACGACGGCCGCGGCGAAATCGCGTTGATGGTTTCCCGCAGCGGCGCGGTGCACACGACGTCGCGCGCGCTGATGCGATGCGTCTGTCCGTCGGGGCCGATGGTTTCGACGAGCCAGCGCCGCGCGTGGCCGTCGTACTGCAGTGCGCCCGCTGCGTGGCCCATCATCAACCGTCCGCCTTGCTGCTCGAACTTGCGCGCGGCGGCTTCCCACAGCATGCCGGGGCCGCGTCGCGGGTAGTGGAACGATTCGATCAGCGACTTGACGTCGGTCCGGCGCGACCGGATCCCGAGCGACCGCTTCACCGCACCGGCGATCGCGGTGGACAGGCTGAGCCCCTTGATGCGCTGTGCGGCCCAGTCGGCCGAAATTTCGTCGCAGGACATGCCCCACACCTTTTCGGTGTAGGTCTTGAAGAAGATCGAGAACAGCCGTTCGCCGAACTGATTGGCGACCCATTGATGAAACGACGTCGGGTTGCGGCACGGCCGCACGCGCGCGGCGAGGTAGGACAGCACGCAGCGCGCGCTTTCGACGATGCCCAGGTTCATCAGCGCTTCGAGCCCGTCGAGCGGATAGCGGTAGAACTTGTTCCGGTAGAAGATGCGCGAGCTGCGCGGCCGCTCGATGAAGTCGTCCGGCAGCAGCTCGTGCCACAGCGCGACGACCTCGGCGGACTTGGAGAAGAAGCGGTGCCCGCCGATGTCGAAGCAATGGCCGTCGAACCGTTCGGTGCGACTGATGCCGCCGACATAGTGGGGATCCTTCTCGACGAGCGCGACCGACAGCGCGGTCTGTTTGGTCAGCAGGTAGGCGGCGGTGAGGCCGCCCGGCCCGGCGCCGATGATCAGTACGTCAACCGATTGATCCATGATGTCACCCCGAGTGTCGAGTCGCTGGTTTGTCGTGTGTCGTCTCTGCCGTTCCAGCCGGACGGCGAGCCGTGATGTCGAAGCGGTTGCGGGCGTCGGGCTCAAGCGCCGTTCATGCGCGCGTCGTCACGCGCGGGCGGGCCGGCCTGCGCTGCAGCGGGCATTCGCTCGTGAATTGCGTCGGTGTCGGTGCGCGGTTGCGCATGTACGGTCAGCGCGTGCGCGGCCGCGCCTGCCGTCCTGATGCGGCCGCAGTCGTACAGCCAGAAGGTGCTTGCGGCGTCGGGCGACCACGCGTCGCGCGTCGCCAATGCCGGGTAGTGCCGACGCGACACGATGAAATCGAGCACGGGATCGGCGCACACGCGCCGGATGCCGGCCGCGGTCAGCGCGACGTAGTCGTAGGTGGACACGAAGACGTTCGAGTGCTTGTCCGCAGCGGCGGCGGTGGCGCCGCCGCGCGGCGGCCGCGCGGCATACGGGTCTCGCCGGATCAGCTCGACGCGCCGCACGGCCTCGAAGGTGGTGCGGCGGTTGAAGATCAACCCGGCCGCCTGCGCCGACGAGTAATAGCTCGACGTCTTCATCAGGAACCACGGGTAGACGACTTCGTCGCCCGGGCCGTCCCAATACACGATGTCGCCGCGAGCGACCGTGCGGGCGAACGGCGCGAGCGCCGGGCGGTCGGCGCTCGCTTCGACGAGCGTCGCCGCCGCGGAGCGCTGGTCGAGATTGACGAATCCATACGCGGCGAGCGCGGCCAATGTGACGGGAAGCGCGGCGGCCGCGAGTCGCGTGCGAGACAGGTGGAGCGCGACCAGCAACGCGACCGGCACGATCGCCAGATGCGTGTGAATCAACGCCTCGAGCCACCCGATGTCGAGCGCGACCTTGCCGGTCGGATAGGCGGCGCGCGCGACCTGATACGCGCACTGGAATACGAACCAGACGATCGCGGCGATCAGCGTCGTCCCGATCCATGCGGCGCGGTGCACCGTACCGAGGTCGCGCAGCTGCGTGACCGGCACCGCAGCGGCGGGCCGGCGCGCGCCCACGTGCAGCGCGGCGGCGACGGCCAGCGCGATGACCCCGCCGCCGACGTCGAGCAGCAGCCAGCAGATCGCCAGCAGCCAGAGCAGCGTCGGCCGCACGCGTGCTTCGCGCCGCACGAGCAGGATGGCCGCCGGCCATTGCATCACCGAGAGCAGCCACAGCGTGCGCCACGGCTGCAGCTGGATCCACAGCGCGTCCTGGCCGGTCAGGTCCGCGATCGTGGTCGCCGCGACGCCCGCCACGCCGATCAACGCGAGGTTCGACCACAGCGCGCGTTGCGGCTGCGCCGGGTCCGCCGATAGCGCCGCGGGAAGCGCGATCGCCCAGCACAGCTTGCTCCACGCGGTGAGCGACCACAGGGTCGGGAACAGGAACGGCACGTTGTAGCGCGCGATCGCTCGCCATTCCGGATCGAACGGATCGAGGTGGAGCGCGTGGAAGGCCGGCATCTCGACGACGGCGAACGCGATCAGCGCGATCGGCAATAGCCGCCACCACGCGACGCGCGGCAGCCGCACGAGTGCGACGAACGCCAGCGCCGCGCCGCCGATCAGCGGATGAACGGCGGCGGCGACGACGGTCAGCGCGAGCGCCACGCGATACCGGCGTTCGAGCAGCGACGCGATCGCCCACAGGCCGAGCGCTTCGGCCGGCAGCCGCGCGGTGACGAAGCCTTCGTCGTACGAGAAGATCAGGCCGGCGCCGTAATCGGCCGGCATGCACGCGACGAACAGCAGCGCGACCCAGTGCCACGGCGTGGGCAGCAGCTGGCGGGCGAGCCGCCAGATGCCGGTCCACCACAGTGCCTGAGCGGCGATCAGGCACGCGAGATTGCTCGCGCGCAGGCCGAGCGCGGACACGAGCAGCGCGAACATCCGCCCGTAGATCGTCCAGCGATCCTGCGAGCCGTACTGGAAGAACAGGTCGTGCGCAAAGCTGTCGGGATGGAGGTTGTGCAGCGCTTGCGCGGTGTACAGAATCGCGTCGTGCCGGATGCCCGTGTAGGGATGCGCGACCACGAACAGGACGGCCAGCGAAACCACCAGTGCGATGTCCGAACGGCCGGGTTTCTCAGTCGGATTCATGACGGAAGGGCAGGCTCTCGTCGACGGGATTGCGTGCGCTTGCCGGCTGCCGGCGGTGCAACGAGCTGTCGGGCCACCGGGCCACCGGGCGCCGGCCGCCGCTGTCGGCGGCGCGCGCGGACGGCCGCGGTGCGTCCGAATGCAGCGCCGGCTGGCGCTCAGCGTGCGGGTTGCGGTGCGCGGCCGGCGGTGGGCCGGCCGAACCTGCGGACGCCGGCGCTGCGCGCGGCCGCACGCGGCGCGCGCGTGCGCGTGCGCACGGGCGTCGCCGGGTTCGCGTCGAGCGCGTCGGCGCGATGAAATGCGCGAGATGCGGCGGCCAGCGGCCGCGAAGGGAGCGTTGCTGTGCTGCTGTCGGCACGCGCAGCCGCGCCGATCGAGACGGTCGTGTTCGTTTTCATCGTGTCCCCCGATGCGCCGTGCACCGGAGAACTCATCGACGGGTGCGCCGGACGCGGACTTATTCGAAATATTGTGTGCGCGCCGATACGGTGGGTCCGGCGTCTCTGGCGTGAACGCATGGAGCGTGCCACGGCCGTCGATGCGCGCGGGCAGGCGGCCGGCGGCGCGCCCATGCGGGTCGGGATGCTCGCCGTCGCCGGAAATGTGTCGATCCTGAAACGGTCGCGCGCCGCGAATCGGCTCGGCCGTCGTTCGTTGCGTTGGCGAATGCCGGCCGCCATCTCGGCGCGGTCGCGCTCAACGCGAAGGCGACGGCGCCGCGCTGCGATCGCGCAACCGCGCCGCGCCGCGCACGCGCGGATATCGGGCAAGCCGCGAGGCAGCGTCGGGAGCGTATGCCGCAGTACAGACCGCGCCGACGCGCGCCTACCTGCGTCTGACGAAACCGGGCGACCGCACCGCGGTTCAGGTTGCAGATCTGAAACGTCGCAACGGGTCGTTGGCGGCGAGGACGGCCGCTCGCGCGATGCCGCGTGCGCTCAATCGAAGTACGGCTGCAGCACGCGTTCGATCCAGTCCATGAACGCGCGCACGCGCGGCGACAGATTGCGCCGATGCGCCACCACCAGCGACGCGGCGAGCGGTTCGGGCCGCAGGTCGGGCAGCACCTCCACCAGCGCGCCGCTCGCGATGTGCGGCGCGACGCCCGAATAGCCGGCCTGGATCAGGCCGATGCCGGCCAGCCCGGCCGCATGATAGGTCTGCACGTTGTTCACCTGCATCGCGCTCGGCAAGGCGAGCGTCGCGTAGCCGTCGCCCTTCGGGTATTCCCATCCGGCGTGCCGCGCGCCGAGCGTCAGCGAGTAGTGGACCATCCGGTGCCCCTGGCCGAGCAGATCGTCGAGCGTATGCGGTACGCCGTGCCGCGCCAGATAGTCGGGGCTCGCCGCATTGATCATCCGCAGGCGGCCGAGCGGCCGCGCGATCAGCGTGTCGTCGATGATCGGGCCGAGCCGCACGACGCAGTCGAACCCTTCCTGCACGAGATCGACGCGCCGGTCGGTGCTCGACAGTTCCAGCTCGAGCTCGGGATGCGCGGCCATCAGCTGCGGCAGCGCCGGCACCACGACGCTGCGCGCCAGCTCGGTCGGCATGTCGACGCGCAGCCGCCCGCGCAGGCGCGTGCCGCTGCCCGAAAACATCGACTGCAATTCCTGCACTTCGGCCAGCAGATCGCGGGCGCGCGCGTAAAACGCGCGGCCGTCCTCGGTCAGCTGCACGCTGCGCGTCGTCCGGTGCAGCAGCGCCACGCCGACGTCGCGCTCCAGCTGGCGGACGACCATCGACGCGCGTCCCTTCTGGATCCCCAGGCTCTCGGCGGCGCGCGTGAAGCTCGTCATCTCGGCCACCCGGGCGAAGATCAAAAGCGCATCGAGGTTTTGCATTGTTCTCTCCGGGGGTAACAGAACGTTCAAAGGTCGCCCATTTATAACGCATTTGCGACTCAGTAAAGTGCGTTCCCATGTCGTCGCCCGACGGCAACCCGAACCAAAGGACGCTCAACCATGACGCAATCGACTTCCTCCGCGGCCGGCACGGTCGTCGTCTACCACTCCGGCTACGGCCATACCGAACGGATGGCAAAGGCCGTCGCCGACGGCGCGGGCGCCGTGCTGGTCGCGATCGACGCCGACGGAAACGTCGCCGACGACGCGTGGCGCACGCTTGCCGCGGCCGACGCGATCCTGTTCGGCTCGCCGACCTACATGGGCGGCCCCAGCTGGCAGTTCAAGAAATTCGCCGACGCCACGGCGAAGGCGTGGTTCGAAGGCGCGTGGCGCAACAAGCTGTTCGGCGGCTTCACCAACAGCGCGAGCGTCAACGGCGACAAGCTGAACACGCTCGAGTACTTCGTGTTGCTGGCGGGCCAGCACGGCGGCCTCTGGGTCAGCATGGACCTCAAGCCGGCGAACCTGAAGGCGTCGCAGCGCGACGACCTGAATCGCATGGGCTCGTATCTTGCGCCGATGGCGCAGACGCCGGCCGATGCGTCGCCCGACGAAATGTCGCCGGGCGATCTCGAGACCGCGCGCCGCTACGGCGAGCGCGTCGCGACCGTCGCCGCGCAGTGGCGCGCGGGGCGCGCACAGATCGGCTGAATTCGCATCCGGCGCGCGACGCGTGAGCGCGCGCCGCCGCATGCGGTGTTGGCGAACCGGAAAGGAACCAGGATGAAATACAAGCAATTGGGCCGCACGGGCCTGTACGTCTCCGAGCTGTGTCTCGGCACGATGACGCTCGGCGGCAATGCGGACGCCGGCATGTGGGCGGCGATCGGCGCCGTCGGCCAGCACGACGCGAACCGGCTGATCGAACGCGCGCTGGCCGGCGGCATCAACTTCATCGATACCGCGGACGTCTACTCGTTCGGCCAGTCCGAGCGCATCGTCGGCCAGGCGCTGAAGGACCTCGGCGTGCCGCGCGCCGACGTCGTGCTGGCGACCAAGACGGCCGGCGCGATGGGTCCGAAGCCGAACGATCAGGGCGCGTCGCGCGCGCACATCATGGATTCGGCGCAGCGCAGCCTGGAACGGCTGCAGGTCGACCATATCGACCTCTACCAGATCCATGCGAACGATCCGGTCACGCCGATCGACGAGACGCTGCGGGCGCTGGACGACCTGACGCGTCAGGGGCTGGTGCGCTATGTAGGCGTCTCGAACTGGCGGGCCGGCAAGATCGGCAAGGCGCTCGGGCTCAGCGAAGCGCTCCGCGCGACGCGCTTCGAGACGCTGCAGGCCTATTACTCGATCGCCGGACGCGACGTCGAGCGCGAGCTGGTGCCGCTCGTGCGCGACGAGCAACTGTCGCTGCTGGTCTGGTCGCCGCTCGCCGGCGGCCTGCTGTCGGGGAAGTTCGGGCCCGGCGCGCCGGCCGACGCCGGTGCGCGCCGTGCGCATTTCGATTTCCCGCCGGTCGATCTCGAGCGCGCGTGGCCGTGCGTGGCGGCGATGCGCACGCTCGCCGACGCGCGCGGCGTGTCGGTGGCGCGGATCGCGCTCGCGTGGCTCCTCGCGAAGCCGCATGTGACGAGCGTCATCGTCGGCGCCAAACGGATCGAGCAGCTCGAAGACAATCTCGGCGCGCTCGACGTCGTGCTGAGCGCGGACGAGCTGGCGCATCTCGACACGGTGAGTGCGCTGCCGTCCGGCTATCCGGACTGGATGATCGAGCGTCAGGCGGCGGGGCGGTATCCGCGGCCGTTCGTGCCGGCCGCCGCGGAGTAATGCCGGCGCCTCCGTCCGCACCGAGGCCGCCGCCGCCATGCAGCGCGGCCGGCGAGTGGCCGGTCAGCGTTACGGCGCGACCGACGCGCCGCTGATCCCGTGCCGCCGCAGCGCATCGGCGACGAAGCCCGACGCCTTCATCTCCTCCACGAATGCGCCGAGCAGCGCGGCGGCCGCTTCGCCGCGACTCTTCGGCACGCCCATCGCCTGCCGGATCACCATGAAGCGCTCGCCGAGCAGCCGCAGGCCGGGCGTCTTCGCCGCATCGGCCTCGAGCTGCTGCTTCACGCCCGCCGCGACTTCGAGCCGCTTGTCGACGAAGGTCGGCACGACGTCCGCCGAAGTCGGCGCACGCACGATCTGCGCGGCCTTCAGCTCGCGCGTGAGAAACAGGTCGTACGCGCTGCCCTTGCCGACCGTCACGCGGTTGTGCGGCTGATCGACGTCGGCATTGCTGCGGATCGGCGAATCGTCGCGCACCAGGTAGTAGCCCTCGATCAGCACGTACGGCTCGGTGAACGCGACCGTCTCGCCGCGCAGCGGATCGATCGCGAAGAAGCCGAAGTCGGCGCGCTCGTCGGCGAGCGCCTGCACCGATTTGCCGGCCGCGTCGAACACGACCAGTTCGAGTTCGGCCGACAGGCGCTCGGCGAATGCGCGCGCGAGGTCGATCGACACGCCGAACGGCTCGCCGGTGGCCGGGTCGCGGTTCGCGAGAATCGGGTTGCCGAGATTGATCGATGCGCGCAGCTTGCCGGTCGGCGTGAAGGCGGCGAGGACGGAAGGGTCGATGGTCATTGCGAAGGCTCGTAGAGGATCGGTTGCGCGAGGTGCGCGGGATGCGGCGTTGCGCTCACGCGCGAACGGCGCGCGCGAGTGCGCGTGCGCGTGCGGGCGCGACGCCGCCTATGCGGGGCGGCGCGCCGCTCGCGTGTCGCGGCGCTCACTTCACCGCGACTTCCGTATGCACGACCTGCGGCGGGCTCTTGAAGAACGGGCCAGCCAGCTGCCGCCACGCCTGGAAGTCGTCCGACTGGCGGAAATGCACCATGTGGTCGTCGACGGTTTCCCATTCGACGACGAGCAGATAGCCGCCGCTGCGCTCGATCACGCGATGCAGCTGCGCGCCGCCGCAGCCGCGCGCCCGCGCGAACAGCGGCAGTGCGGCGCGAACCGCCGCTTCGAATTGGGCGGCTTGCGCCGGATCGATTTCGAGCGATGCCATTTCCAGGATCATGCGTGCTCCATAGGTTGAATGAGTGTGCAGCCGGCGCGTGCCGCGCTCGGCGCGCCCCGCCACGATACCGGAAGCCGGCGCGCGTCGCAGCCAGCTGCGCCGCCAGTCGGCTGCGCTGCATCAGCGTTTTCCCCGATACGGAATGCGCGCCGCCGGCCGTTCTCACAGAGGAGAGGTGGTGAAGACAATTGATCCGAGGCCGATTATGACGATTTCCGCGACGAACGGAACAGCCGCAACCGATGGCGCGACCGGCATGACTGCCGCGCTGCCTGAAACGATCGGCGCAACGGCGGACGGCGAGCCGCGCCGCACCGCGTCGATCCTGCTGGTCGACGACGAGCCGAACGTGCTGTCCGCGCTGCGGCGCGTGCTGCGGCCCGCGAATTACGAAGTGTTGACGGCCGACAGCGGGGAGGCGGCGCTGGAAATCCTCGCGACGACCGAAGTCGACCTGATCGTGTCCGACATGCGGATGCCGACCATGAGCGGCGCGGCGTTTCTCCGCCGTGCCCGCGCGCTGTACCCGGAGACGATGCGGGTGCTGCTGACCGGCTATTCCGACATCGCGTCGATCGTCGAGGCCGTCAACGAGGGCGGCGTGTATCGCTACCTGAACAAGCCCTGGGACGATCAGGACCTGCTGATGACGCTCGAGCAGGCGCTCGAGCAGCGGCGCCTGCGCGCCGAGGCCGCGAGGCTCGCCGCGTTGACCGAAGCGCAGAACGAAACGCTGCGCCGGTTCAACGCGGAGCTGGAGACCCAGGTGCGCGCGCGCACCGAGGAGCTCGCGCAGACGGTGCTGTTCCTCGAAGCCGCGCAGCAGGACCTGAAAAGCAGTTTCACCGCGATGGTCCAGGTCTGCGCCAGCATGATCGAGCTGCGCTGCGGATCGGCGAGCGGTCATGCGATGCGCGTCGGCGAGATCGCGCGCCGGCTCGCGCTGTCGGCCGGGATGAGCAGCCTGCACGCGCAGGACGTGTATTACGCGGGGTTGCTGCACGGGATCGGCAAGCTGTCGCTGCCCGACGAGCTGCTGCACAAGCCGATCGTCAAGATGACGACCGACGAACACAGCCTGTTCCAGCAGCACCCGCTGCGGGCGCAGATGGTGCTGACGCCGATCGCGCAATTGCACAAGGTCGCGTCGATCGTG
The DNA here is from genome assembly GCF_013822785.1 of Burkholderia sp. MBR-1. NCBI lineage: Bacteria > Pseudomonadati > Pseudomonadota > Betaproteobacteria > Burkholderiales > Burkholderiaceae > Burkholderia > Burkholderia sp. MBR-1. Next base: position 848,825 of record NZ_CP053611.1, on the reverse strand, counting down.
CTGCACCAGTACGAGCGCTTCAACGGACGCGGGACGCCCGACGGCCTCGTCGGCGACGCGATTCCGCAAGGCTCGCGGATCGTCGCGATCGCGCGCGACTTCGAAGGGTTGCGCAACGGCGAAATCGGCGCGCCGCATTCGGTCGAGCAGGCGATCGACGTGCTGCGCTCGCAGGCCGGCGTGCGCTACGACCCGCTGCTCGTCGCGCGCTTCATCGACCTGATGCGCGATCCCCAGAACCTCGGCATCGCGGCGTCGGTGGCGGAGATCCAGTCCGCGCAGCTGCGCGAGGGCATGCAGCTCGCCGACGATCTGCGCACCCATCGCGGCGTGCTGCTGATGACGAAGGGCAGCGTGATGACGGCGCACCAGATCGAACTCGTGCGCCGCTTCGAGGCGCGCGAAGGCACGTCGTTCGACATCCTCGTGGTGGCCGGCGCGACCGGTGCGACCGGTGCGACGGGCGCGGGCGCGGGCGCGGGCGCGGCTGCGGCGAGCCACGCGCCGCCCGCCTGAGCCGGCGCGCGGCTGCACGGCCCTCGCACGCGAGGGCCACGCGTTCAATCCGACCGAGGCGCAATCATGCATGGCACCTACAATCTGCCGCTCGTCCTGCTGTCGCTCGTGATCGCGACGCTCGCCTCGTACACGGCGCTCGACCTCGCCGCGTTCATCTCGCTGCTCGAGAAGCGGACGCTCAGGCGCGCCTGGCTGGCAGGCGGCGCGGTCGCGATGGGCACGGGGATCTGGTCGATGCACTTCGTCGGCATGCTCGCGCTGTCGCTGCCGATTCCGCTCGGTTATGCGCTGACCGATACGGGCGCATCGCTGGCGATCGCCGTGCTCGTGTCGTACTTCGCGCTGACCGTCGTCACGCGTGCGCGCCTGGGCGGCGCGCGGCTGCTGGCCGGCGGCATGCTGATGGGCGCGGGCATCGTCGGGATGCACTACACCGGGATGGCGGCGATGCGCATGACGCCCGGCATTCGCTACGATCCCGCGCTGTTCGCGGCGTCGATCGGCGTGGCGGTGATCGCGTCGACGGCCGCGCTGTGGATGGCGCAGGCGTTGCGCGCGCAGCACGCGCGCCATGCGAGCGCGCTGCGGATCGGCGCGGCGCTCGTCATGGGCATCGCGATCACCGGCATGCACTACACGGCGATGGCGGCCGCGCATTTTGCGCCGGACGCGCGCTGCGGCGCCGCGAACGGGATCGACGCGCCGTGGCTCGCGACGACCATCGCGATGTTCACCACCGCGACCTTGACCGTCACGCTGCTGGTGTGCCGGTTCGACGCCCGCACGACGTTCCTGCGCGGCATGACCGACACGCTCGAACGGTTGGTGCGCGTGCGCACCGCGGAGCTCGAGACCGCGTTGCGCCGCTACGAGCAGACCACCGCGATGCTGCAGCGCACGCGCGAGAACATGGCGACCGAGATCGACGAGCGCCGTGCCGCGCAGGCGCGGCTCGAGCAGGAGAAGGACGAACAGCGGCGCCTGTTGCGCGCGCTCGAGGACACCCACGTGCAGCTGCTGCAATCGGAAAAGCTCGCGTCGATCGGCCAGCTCGCGGCCGGCGTCGCGCACGAGATCAACAATCCGATCGGCTTCATCAGCGCGAACCTCAACACGCTGCGCACGTGGGTGCGCAGCCTGCTCGACGTGCTCGCCGCGCACGACGCGCTGCTGCCGCAACTCGAGCCGGCCGCGCGCGACGCGCTGGCGGCGCAGCGCCGCGCGGCCGACCTCGACTACGTGCGCGACGAGATCGGCACGCTGATCGACGAGTCGATCGACGGCGCGGTGCGCGTGCGGCGAATCGTGCAGGACCTGCGCGATTTCTCGCGGCCGGGCAGCGGCGAGTGGAGCGTGGTCGATCTGCACGCGGGCCTCGACAGCACGCTGAACGTGGTCCACAACGAACTGAAGTACAAGGCCGACATCGTGCGCGAGTACGGCGACGTGCCGCCGGTCGAATGCCTGCCGTCGCAGTTGAATCAGGTGTTCATGAACCTGCTGGTCAACGCGGCGCACGCGATTCCGACGCGCGGCGTGATCACGATCCGCACGTCGAGCGACGGCGAATGCGTGTCGATCGCGATCAGCGACACCGGAACCGGCATGGCGCCGGACGTCGCGCGGCGGATCTTCGATCCGTTCTTCACGACGAAGCCGGTCGGACAGGGTACGGGGCTCGGGTTGTCGGTGTCGCACGGGATCGTCGAGCGCCATCGCGGCACGATCGACGTGACGAGCGTGCCGGGGCAGGGCACGACGTTCTGCGTGCGGCTGCCGATCCGGCGGTCGCACGCGGACCCGAGCGACGCGACGGCGATCGCGCAGCGCGCGTGAGTCGTGCATGCGCGCCGCCGCGCAAGCGCTAGCGCTTGCGCCGTCGCCTGCGGAAGAAATTCCAGAACATCGCGGTCGCATCCGGCCCGGTCGCGGAATGGAACGCCTCGCGCGGATCGCCGCCGCTCCACGCATGGGCGAGGCCGTGCACGATGCAGACGCGCACGATCACCCGGCCGCCGTGCAGATAGTCGGTGTAGCGCACGCCGTCGTGCGTGTACGTGCGCTGCTCGCCGACGCGCGGCTCGCCTGCCTCGTCGATCAGCCGATTGAGGCGCGCGAACGCGACGCCGAGCTGCACCGCGTTCTGCTCGGCGACGACCGTGTCGAGCCCGCCGTGCACGATCAGCGCGGGCATGCCGGGGTAATGATGCGTGTCGACGCAGGTGTCGACGGTGCGGATCGGATCGTCGCGCAGCCCGCGCCGCATCACGCTCATCGCGGCCATCGTCGACAACGGCGGCGCGATGGCCGGGCCGGAGTGCAGCCCGACGGCAGCGAACCGGTCGGGATAGTCGAGCGCGAGCCGCGCGGCCAGCCCGGCGCCAGCCGACATGCCGGCCAGATAGACGCGGTCGCGATCGAAGCCGCGTTCGCGCACGATCGCATCGACCAGCGACGCGATCGCCGGCGCTTCCGACAGCGATGCATCGCCATGCCAGTTCCAGCAGCGGTGCGAGTGCGCCGTCTTGGCCTGCTCGGGCAACAGCACCGCACACCCGGCGCGCGCCGCGACGCGGCAGATGCGCGTGCCGGCCGCGAACGATTCGGCGGTCTGCTTGCAGCCGTGCAGCATCACGACGAGCGGCATGTCGCGCGTCGTCGCCGCCGCGGCGGGCAGGTACAGCGCATAGGCGAGATGGTTGACGAGGCGGCCGGCGGCCGGGCGCGCCGAATGGAACGAACGCAGCCACGCCCCCTGCGTATCGCGCGGCGACGTGCGGGCCGCGGGCGCGGCGGGGCGGGCGGCGCGCGCCGTCTTGGCGCCGGCGCTGCGCTTGACCGACGCGGCGGGCTTCGCGGTTTTACGTTTCGGCCGCGTGCCGGTGGCGGCGGCAAGCAGGTCGAAAGGCCGGAGCCAGAGGCTGGATTTTTTCCTGGGCATGGACGAGTCACGAGTCTCGTGCCGACGGCGCGTAGCGCCGAAGCCGGCGTCGAATGGGAGGCGGGTGCGCACCGAGCACGATTCGTGCCGCGCAGCGTGCGAGCGTCGCCGCCGTCCCGCGGCGGACATGCCATCCTAGCAGGCGCCGCGCCGATCGGCTGCGACGGTTCGATGACCGTTCGATGAACGTCGCGACACGGCCGCGCGTGCGGCGCATGCGATCGGATGCGAGCGGTAGACCGAAGCAGCGGTATCGGCGGAAGCGGTGCAAGCCGCCGCATCGCCGTCTCATGCAACGATTGGATGCAGGCCACCGGGCCTCGCACGACGCCGACGCATCAGCGATACGTCCACGCGCGGTGCATCACGAACATCGTCGGCGGGATCAGCAGCGCGATCGCGACGATGGTCGCGCCGCGCGATACGTCGAGCAGTTCGGCGGCGCGCGCGAGCAGCATCGTTTCGATGAAGCCGGCCGTTGCGACGGTGAGGTAACGCAGCAGGTTGCGCGAATGCAGCGTCGACGAGAAGCTCCACAGCGTGTTCGCCAGATACGAGAACGCGGTCGCGCAGACGAATGCGGCCGCGTTTGCGGCGACCTGCGTCGCATCGAACCAGGCATACAGCGCGGACGCGACCAGCACGTGCAGCGCGGTCGAGCCGAGCCCGGTCACGCCGAAACGCGCCAGCCGCGCACGTTCGGCATACAGCAGCGCGAACATCGGCGCGCCCCGCGGCTCAGCGCGCGCCGACCCGCACGCGCGCCGGCTGCACGCGCCGGCGTGCGCCGGCCCGCCGCGCATCGCGCGCGACCGGCAGCTCGATCACCTTCGCGTGCGCCTGATAGCGGCGGCGCACCAGATAGACGGGCCGTTGCTTCGTCTCGTCGTAGATGCGCCCGACGTACTCGCCGACGACGCCGATGCCGATCAGCTCGATCCCGCCGATGAACAGCATGATCGACAGCAGCGACGGATAGCCGAGCACCGGATTGCCGAACAGCAGCGTGCGGGCGATGATGAACGCCCCATACAGGAACGCGAGTGCGGCGATGCACACGCCGATGTAGGTCCAGCTGCGCAGCGGCACGGTGCTGAAGCTCGTGATGCCTTCGAGCGCGAGGTTCCACAGCTTCCATCCGGAGAACTTCGAGTGCCCGGCGCTGCGCGCGTCGCGCTGATACTCGACGATCACGGTGCGGTAGCCGACCCACGCGAACAGCCCCTTCATGAAGCGATGCCGTTCGGGCAGGCTGCGCAGCGCGTTGACGACCTTGCGGTCCATCAGCCGGAAATCGCCGACGTTCTCCGGCAGCTTCACGTCCGACAGCAGGTTGTGCACGCGGTAGTAGATCGCGGCGGTGGTGCGCTTCGCGAACGAATCGCAGGCGCGGCTGCTGCGCTGTGCGGCGACCACTTCCGCGCCGTCGCGCCAGTGTTCGATCATGACGGGGATCAGGCTAGGCGGATCCTGCAGGTCCGCGTCGAGCGGGATCACCGCGTCGCCGGCCGCTTCGTCGAGGCCGGCCGTGAGCGCCGCTTCCTTGCCGAAGTTGCGGGTGAGGTCGATGATCCGCACGCGCCGATCGCTCATGCTGGCGCGGATCAGGCGGTCGAGCGTGTCGTCTCGGCTGCCGTCGTTCACGCAGACGATCTCGAAGCGGATCGCCTCGATGCCCGCCATCAGCGGAATCACGACGTCGAAGAAGCGTTCGACGGCTTCGCCTTCGTTGTAGAACGGCACGACGAGCGACACGAGCGGTGTATAGAGCGATTCGCGCATGACGGGTTCCCCTGTAATGACATATCAGCGATCGGCGCCGAACAGCGGGCGGCCGATGCGGCGCAATCCGTGCGTCGAGCGGTGATGCGACCGGGCCGGATGCGTGAAGCCGGTGTCGGTCGAGTGATCGTGCGCGTCGGGCATCGACGGCACGTCGCGTCGTTCCTGTGCGATCCGGGCGGCGAGCATCGCGAGCGACGCGAGCGTGACGAGCGGCATGAACTGGAACGACAGATGCGGCACCAGCACGAGGCCGGCGAGCGGCATGACCCACATCAGCAGCAGCCACTCGCGATCGAAGCGCCGCCAGCCGTGCGTCCACGCATAGCGTGCGTACCACGCGATCACGAGGCCGTACCACGTGAGGTCGTAGTCGAACAGATACGGGCTGACCAGCAGGCAGGCACAGGCGAGCGTCGCCGCGCGCAGCGCGTACGAACACGCGCCGCGCCACGCGTACCCCACGACGAGCGCGGCGGCCGCGCCGGACAGCAGCTGCAGCGTGCGCGCCAGCGCGGCCGGCCATCCGGCGTACGCGGCCAGCGCGAACACCGTCGGCATGCGCGCGAGCTGCGCATGGCCCGCGTCGACGTTGCGGTATGCGTCGGCGATCCCGTGTCCGAACGCGATCCACGTCTCGAAGCCGAACGCGAGCGTCGACAGCACGACGCCCGCGGCGAGCGTCGCGGCCCATGCCGCGAGCGCGCGCCATTGCGCGGCGCACAGCAACGCGAGCGGGAACAGCACGGCGATCTGCGGCTTGACCGTCAGCAACGCGAAGCAGATGCCCGCCGCGACCGGGCGCCGGTTCAGCGCCAGCAGGCCGAGGCCCGCCAGCGCCGCGCTCGCGAGGCTCGTCTGTCCGGCGAGCAGCGCGACGAACGCGCCGGGAAACGCCAGCGCACACAGCAGCGCGGCGTCGCGCTGCACGGTCGCGCGGATCGTCGCTGCGAACAGCATCCACGTGAGCCCGAGCCAGATCGCGAGCGCGCCCGGATACGGCAGCCAGCCGAGCGGCGCGACCAGCAGCAGCATCGTCGGCGGGTAGAGCCACGGTGCGGAGCCGCCGGCGAGATTCAGCGTCGGAATCGCCAGCCGCTCGATCGCGAACAGCGACGGAAAATGCCACGCATCGAGCGCATGCCCGTGCACCGCGAGCCGCGCGGCGCTCCACAGCGGCGCGAAATCCTGCGCGAGCGGCTCGGGCACCGACGTATGCGAGCCGTGCACGCGCGCGAGATAGACGCAGACGAACAGCAGCTCGGTCAGCAGGGCCGCCGCCGCATACGTGCGCACGCGATCGCGATTGAGCCAGTGCGGATGGCGGCGCGGGCCGGCGATCGGCAGCTCCGGATGAGCATCGATCGCCGAGCCGCCATGCAGCAGGAAGCGCGGCGCCTTCATTGCCGTTCCCGCGGCGGCAGCGCGACGCGCCGCACGGTGATCAGCAGCACGGCGAGCAGCACGACCGGGCCGATCTGCGGCCACTTCGTGATCCGGTTGAACACTTCGAACACCGGCAGCAGCCACGCGAGAACGATCACGATCTGGTCGCCGGGCAGCCAGCCTTCGTCGAGGCCGTGCGCGATCAGGCAAAACACCGCGATGCCGAGCCAGGTCAGCTCGTATTGCCACAGGTACGGCGTCGCGAGCAGCGTCGCGACGGCCAGCACCGCGCCGCGCAGGCGCATGTCGGTCGTGCGGCGCCACACGGAGATGGCCGCGGCCATCGCGAGCAGCGCGACGGCGCCCTGCACCGCGAGCGACACCGCGATGGACGCACCGGCGAGCCGCATCGCGGCGAACGGCGTCGGCGACACGAACCAGTACGCGGGAAGCGTGAAGTGCATGCCGCGCACGATCGACAACGCGTGAGCGAGGCCCTCCAGCGAGCCTGGGCCGGTCAGTGCGAAACCGGCCGCGGTGAACAGCGTCGTCGTGACCGCCGCCGCGCCGAACGCGCGCCATGCGCGCGTCGCGATCAGCACGAACGGGAACACCGTCGCCATCTGCGGCTTGATGGCGAGCAGTCCGATCAGCACGCCGGCTATGATCGGGCGCGGGCCGAGCAGGTGCAGCGCGAGCGCCGCGATGCCGGCGGTGAGCAGCCCGTTCTGCCCGTACAGCACGCACGCGCAGACGGCCGAGTAGCCGAGCACGACGAGCACGGCGGCGCGCGGCACGGGCAGGTGCGCACGCAGGCCCGACAGTCGCAGGACGGCGTACGCATAGCATAAAAGACTGCCCGCAAAAAAGAGGATGTACGCGGGCAGGAAAGGCACGAGGGCGACCGGCGCGATGAACAGCAGCATCGTCGGCGGATAGAGCCAGGGCAGCGACTGGTGACCCATGTAGGCACCGAATTTCGCGACCTCGGCCCGTGAGAAGAACACGGGATCGTAGACGGCTGCGGCATGACCGTGCAGCACCAGATGCGATGCACTCCAGAACACGGAGAAGTCGACGCCGGGGCGGGCGGTGGTTTGCGCCGTGAACGCGTCGGTGGTGACGGCCCATGTGATCACGAAGCCCACGCACAACAGCAGCATCACGCAGCTGTACGGAACGATTCGGTCGGCCGTCAGCCATTGAGCACAGCGTGTCGCGCGATAGCGCATTCCATCATTGGCCGTGTACATGATGCCCCGTGTTTGGTGAATGCCGCGCGGTGTGCGCGCGGCTTTTCGTGTTGTCGTGTATCCGGATCGAATCGCATTCGATGGCGCTGTCCGGTGAATGCATTGTTGGAGAAAAAATCGCACGACGCAAACCGCGGCCGGAAACGCGCGATGTCGATGCGGCAGTTCTTCGGCCGAAAACGGCGTTTTTACGTCAGAGAAATCGGTCGCCGCGCAATTCATGTTTCTCGCTTGAAACATTCCGCGTTTGTCGCTGCTTCGGGACTGCATCGAATACGCGTCGGATGAATGGCGTCGCGGGTTCGGGAAAGTCCCGAGAAAATTTTTCGAACCGCCCTGGCAGCGCGCCTGCGCCCGGCCGACGCGCGCCGATGCCCGCCGCGCATATATCAAATCTGAAACATTTCGGGTGTCGCACTGCCGCCGGCCCGGCGCATGGATCGTCGGAATCCTTGCTGCGCCTCGATTGTCGGTCGGCTGGCCTGCTCTTTGCGTCTAGGGCCGCACGGCAGGCGACGATGCGAGCCGCGACCGGTTGACGCAGCAGAACATACCGGAGCGCCTCACCCGTGCAGGACGATGGACCGCAAGCGCGTCGGGGAATACGGCGCAGTGGTCCACGCAGCGGCGGGCAGCATCGTCGACCGATCGATCGAGCGAGCGTCAGCATCGTTCGCGCAATAAGAATCAGATGACAGCATTGGGGAATAAAAATGACAGACCACAGCACCACGCGGCTCGCATGCCGCGACGGGAACCTTCAGCAGTATCGACGCGCTTGCGTCGGTCATTCAATCCGCGGCCTTGTGCAGGACGGCAGCCGTGCCGTCCGGTTCGATCGTGATGTATCGCCGATCGGTCCACGCATGTGCAGCGCACACACCAGCTCACCGACGTCTCCAGGCCCGGATCGGCTCGCAGCCGGCCGCACCCGTCGCTGAGCCTCGGCTCCGAGTTTCTTTGTAGTACCGGTGGTACCCGCTCCCCGCGTCTATTCCAGACCACGGGGTTTTCGTAGCAGTGCAAAAGGAGAGTAGCCATGTCCACGTTCATCCAGAAGGTCCGCGGTTTCGTTCAAGACGAGCAAGGCGTGACGGCCATCGAATACGGCCTGATTGCCGCGCTGATCGCAGTCGGCCTCGTTGCCGCGCTGACGCTGGTCGGTAACGACCTGAAGACTGTGTTCAACACGATCGCAGACGACCTCAACGCGGCGATCTGAATGACGGGGCGACGAACGGCTGGTCCGGCCCGTTCGTCGCCATGTCGTCCGTCGAGCAAGGCCGGACATACCAAGCAACGAATGTCTGATGGACCGAATGGCGGATGGCTCGGCCGGTGCGCTCCGCGAGCCGTCTCCCGCTCGGTCGATCAACCGGATCGGAGGCCGTCATGCGCGCCAGGGTACTTGCAGTAGCGGTATCGCGATGGATCGACGACGAGCGAGGGGTGACGTCGATCGAATACGCGCTGCTCGCAGCGGTGTTCGCGACCGTCGTGCTCGGCGCCGTGGTCGCGCTGAAGGGCTCGGTTCAAGGCGCGTACGACGCGATTGCGTCGATCGTGACCGCGGCGGTGAATACCGCGCTCGGGCAGTAATCCAGATCGTTTCATTTGACCGAGGTTCGCCATGTTGCCAGTTGCGCCGCCTTATCCGGTTCCGTTGTGCGTGACGCTGCTCGTGATCGTGGCGGCCAGCACGGACCTCGCGAACCGCCGCATCCCGAACCGGCTCGTCGTCGCAGGGCTCGCCGGTGCGCTGGTCGCGCAATGTGCGCTGCACGGCGTGCCGGCCGGCGTGCTCGCGTGGCTTGCCGGCGCGGCGACCGGCCTCGGGCTGCTGCTGCCGTTCTATCTGCTGCGCGGCATGGCCGCCGGCGACGTGAAGCTGATGCTCGCGATTGGCGCATGGGTTGGCGCGCAGATGACCTTCTACATCGTGCTGGCCACCTTCGTCGCGGGCGGCGTCGGCGCACTCGGCTTCGCGCTGCTGCGCGGCCGCATGCGCCGGATGTGGACCAACGTGTGGATGCTGGTCGCGCATCGCGCCGCCGCGCCGCTTGCAGGGGCAACCGACGGCCCCGTCGAATCCGCGTCGGTCGGCGCGTTGCCGTATGGCGTCGCAATCGCCGTCGGCACGCTGGGCATGCTGTTCGCATCGTGCGCATAGCGCGGCGTATCCGCAACGAGGATGGAACGAACATGAACACGAATCCCACCGAACCGAAACGCGACGCGCAGGTAGCGCATCTGCCGCAGCCGTCGCCGCAGCGGGAAGCGCATGCGAAGCCCGACGCGCAGCTGCCGCCGGCGCCGCGCTCGATCGCGGAAACCGGGCTGAGCCAGACCTTCGTGGCCGGGCTCGTGCTGAAGGCGACGCTGGTGCTCGGCCGCCCGTCGTACGGCGATCTGATCGAGCGCCACTGTCTGCCGCTCGCGGTGCTCGACGACGTGTTCGCGTTCCTGGTGCGCGAGCACCTGGTCGAGCTGACCCATCGCGGCACGACGGACCTCGACGTGACGTTCCGCCTGACCGACGCCGGCCGCGTCGCGGCGCTCGAAGAGCGCGCGCGCAGCAGCTACAGCGGGCCGGCGCCGGTGCCGCTCGATGCGTATCTCGCCTGCATCGACGCGCATTCGGTGCGCAAGCTGCGCGTCGCGCAGAACGACGTGTGGGCCGTGTTCGACGGCGTGATCATGGACACGTCGATCCTCGACGCGGCCGCCGCCGCGCTGAATGCCGGGCGGCCGCTGCTGATCCACGGGCCGGCCGGCAGCGGCAAGACCTACCTCGCCGAGCGGCTCGGCGCGCTGATGGCCGGTCACGTGCCGGTGCCGTACGCGATCTGCGCGGCCGGCGAAGTGATCCAGATCCACGATCCGCTGGTGCACATCGACGCGCCGTCGCAAGGCGACGGGCAGTCGGTCGATCGCCGCTGGCGGCTGTGCGAGCGGCCGGTCGTGATGTCCGGCGGCGAGCTGACGCTCGACGAGCTCGACCTGCGCCGCGACGACGCGGCCGGCTTCTACCAGGCGCCGCCGCACATGAAGGCGAACATGGGCATGTACATCGTCGACGATCTCGGCCGCCAGCGCGTCGAGCCGCGCGATCTGCTCAACCGCTGGCTGCGCCCGCTCGATCGCGGCGTCGATTTCCTGACGCTCGATTCCGGCACCCGCTTCGTACTGCCGTTCGACGTGTGGCCGGTGTTCTCGAGCAACCTCGCGCCGGAGCAGTTCGCCGACGAAGCGTTCCTGCGCCGGCTCGGCTCCAAGCTGCACGTCGGCGCGATGTCGATCGAACACTACCGCGCGGTGTTCGACGCCGCGTGCGAGTCGCTCGGGCTGGTGTCGTCGCAGGACGCCTTCGACTACCTGCTGCACCGGCTGCACCTGCCGACCGGCAAGGCGTATCTCGCGTGCTACCCGACCGACCTGCTGCGCCTCGTTGCCGCCGGCGCGCGGTATCGCGGCGATCCGCCCGAAGTGACGCACGACGCGCTGCATGACGCCTGGGCCAGCTATTTCGGCGCGGCGCCGGAGCGCGACGGCGGGTATCTGCCGCCGGGCGAGCGCGGCGGTCGCACGCACGTCGCCGGTTGAGTTGTTTCTTTCACGATTCGTCGAGGAGCATTGCCATGAAAAACAGTCGAGCAATCTTGATGCTGGTGGTCGCGATGGTCGCGGGGCTTGCCGCGGTCGTGTTCGCGTCGCGCTGGCTGATGAACACGTCCAACGGTTCGGTCACGTCCGTCGCGGTCGCGACCACCGACCTGAACCTGGGCGAGCCGCTCGGGCCGAACCAGATCCACATGGTGAGCTGGCCGGCGGGCAGCGTGCCGACCGGCGCGTTCACCGATACGAAGGAACTCGAAGGGCGCGTCGTGCGCACCAGCCTCGCCCGCGGCGAGCCGGTGATCGAGTCGAAGCTCGCGCCGGTCGGCACCAAGGGCGGGCTGTCCGCGGTGATCGCCGACGGCAGCCGCGCGATCACGGTGCGCGTGAACGACGTGGTCGGCGTCGCGGGCTTCGCGCTGCCGGGCAACTACGTCGACGTGATCGTCAACACGCAGGAGCAGCAGGGCAAGACCGACGGGCAAAGCATCTCGAAGATCGTGCTCGAGCACATCCTGGTGCTGGCGGTCGCGCAGCAGGTGAGCCGCGACGACACCGCGCCGAAAGTCGTCAACGCGGTGACGCTCGAAGTCACGCCCGACCAGGCCGAACGCCTCGACCTCGCCCGCAGCGTCGGCACGCTGTCGCTGGTGCTGCGCAACCAGGTCGATCACAAGACGCTCACCACCGACGGCGCGACCAAGATGACGCTGCTCGGCAAGGCACCGGTGCCCGATGCACCGCCCGCGCCGGCACCGGCCCGCGTGCGAACCGTGCGCGTGCACGTCGCGTCGCACGCGTCGTCGGAGGCACGCCGCGATTGCATCGGCGTACTGACCGGCGTGCACGGCAGCGTCGAGTGTTTCTGAAGCCGCACGACAGGCCCACACAACAGATTAACCAGATCGGCCGCCGTCAGGGCACGGCGGCCTTGGAAGTCGACAACCGGCGCTGCGCCGGTCACTCGGGGGATCAGACGAAATGAAGATCAATCCGCAACACTCAGGTACCGGCCCGGTGCGCACACGTATCGCACGAGGCGCGATGATGGCCGCGATCCTCTGTACCGGAACGCTGACGGTATACAGCGCACTGGCGCAGGAAGCCGCCGAATCGGCGGCCTTGACGAAGGGCGGCGCGAGCGCGCCGGCCGCCGTCGCGAAGGGACCGATGCAGATGACGATCAGCATGGCGCCGGCGATCGCCGCCGCGCCGGCCGCGGCTGCCGGGCCGCTGCGCGGGCCGAACTGCGTGGGCGCGGTGCGCGATTCGACCAGCGTCAGCGTGCCGCTCGGCAAGTCGTTGCTGGTGCCGATGCCGGAGGCAGTCCGCAATCGCACCATCGGCAATCCGGCCGTTGCGCAGGCAACCATGGTATCGCCACAGACGCTCTACATCCTCGGGCTGTCGGTCGGCACGACCAACATGATCGTGCAGGGCAAGAGCGGCGCGTGCCGCGTGATCGACGTGGCGGTCGGCGCCGATGCGGGCGGCCTGCAGGCGTCGCTGCTGCAACTGATGCCGGCCGAGCGCGACATTCACGTATCGACCGCGGCCGGCACGATCGTGCTGGCGGGCACCGTGTCGAACTCGCAGGCCGCGCAGCAGGCCGTGCAGATCGCGCGCGCCTACAGCGACAGCGCCGGCGGCGGCGAAGGCGGGACGGCCAAGGGCGGCGGCGTGCTCAACATGCTGTCCGTCACGTCGCCGCAGCAGGTGATGCTCGAGGTCAAGGTGGCCGAGGTGTCGAAGACGCTGATCAACCAGATGGGCAGCGCGCTGAACATCCAGGGCGGCTTCGGCTCGTGGAGCGGCGCGCTGGTCAGCAACCTGCTCGCCGGCGTCGCGAGCGCCGCGGTGTTCAACAAGGCGAACAACAAGCCGTTCAGCATCGCGGCCGACGCGCAGAACACCGACAACCTCGTGAAGATCCTCGCCGAGCCGAACCTCGTGACGATCAGCGGCCAGGAGGCGACGTTCCTCGCCGGCGGCAAGATCTTCATCCCGGTGCCGCAAAGCAGCGGTACCGGCGTGTCGACGATCACGCTGCAGCAGGAGGAATTCGGTGTCGCGCTGAAGTTCACGCCGACGGTGCTCGCGAACGGCCGCATCAGCCTGAAGGTCGCGCCGGAAGTGTCGGAGCTGTCGCAAACCGGCGTCACGCTGAGCGCGACCAACATCGGCGGCACGTCGATCCTGCCGCTCATCACGACGCGGCGTGCCTCGACGACGGTCCAGATGAGCGACGGCGAGTCGTTCGCGATCGGCGGGCTCATCAAGGACAACGCCACCGGCGCCCTCAAGGCGATCCCAGGCGTCGGCGAAGTGCCGGTGCTCGGCGCGCTGTTCCGCAGCACGTCGTTCCAGCAGGACCGCACCGAGCTGATCTTCCTGATCACGCCGCACCTGGTGAAGCCGCTGCAGAGCGCCGACCAGCCGATGCCGACCGACAGCTTCTCGAAGCCGAACGAAGCCGACGTGTACGCAACCGGCAACATGGAAGGCCGCCACGGCGTGCGCCGGCCGGCCGCGCAACCGGCGAACGGCGCCGCGGATGCGCCGCAGGCACCGGCGCCCACGCCCGTGCAGCAATCGGCTGCGCCGGCGGCGGCCGCGCCCGCACCGCGTGCCCCGGCGCCTGCCGACGCGCCGGCGCCTGCCGCGGTCCAGCCGGAGAACGCGGCGGCAGCCGCACCGGCTGCGGCCGGTGCGGTGAGCGCGGCGCCGGCCGTCGCGCAGCCGCCGGCCGATGCGGCCAACGCAGCCAACGCAGCCCGTGTCGCACGCATCGAAGCCGCCGCCGCGCGTCTCGCGGCGGCCGCGGGCAACACGCCGCCCCAGAAGCCCCGGCTGCCAGCCGCCGCCCACGCGCAGGTCGCGCGGGCGAACGCAGGCCCCCAGTCCACCGATCGTTGAAGTCATCCAAGGGGAAGCTCATGAAATCCGCCTACCTCGTATTCGTGCGCCGCGCGGCGCTCGCCGCACCGCTCGCGTTCGCGCTGGCCGGCTGCATGTCGTCGACGCCGGTGTGGGACACACGCTTCGGCGACTCCGTGCGCGCCGTCACGCAAGCGCAGATCATCGATCCGCACGCGGCCGAACACGCGTCGCAGCCGGTGGTCGCGGGCAGCGCCGCCGCGTCCGCCCTCGACAACTACGACAAGTCGTTCAAGCAGCCGGAGCCGAAGGGCAATGCCTTCGTGATCGGCATCGGCAAGTCGGCGCAATAACAACAGGCAAGCTCAGGGAGAACGCCATGTCCAGCGCAGCTCGTCATCCGAAACTCACGCGCCGCAGTTTGCATCGACAGCGCGGTGCCGTCGCGATCGTCGTCGGTCTCGCACTGGCGGTGATGATCGGATTCGTCGGTCTCGCGCTGGACCTCGGCAAGCTGTACGTCACGCGCAGCGAACTGCAGAACAGCGCCGATGCATGCGCGCTGTCCGCCGCGCGCGACCTGACTTCGGCGATCAGCCTGTCCGTCGCGGAGGCGGACGGCATCGCCGCCGGTCACGTCAACTTCGCGTTCTTTCAGAAGAGCGCGGTGCAGATGCTGACCGATTCGAACGTCACGTTCAGCGATGCGCTGACGAATCCGTTCCTGACGAAGACGGCGGTTTCGACGCCGGCCAACGTCAAGTACGTGAAATGCACGGCCACGTTGAGCGGCATCGCGAACTGGTTCGTCGGCGTGCTGAACGCGATGCCCGGCGTACAGGTCGCGAACGCGACGCAGGTATCGGCGAGCGCGATCGCGACCGTCGCCGCCGGGCAGACGACCTGTGCGATTCCGGTGTTCGTGTGCCGCGCCTCGTCGGCCGCGCCGTACAAGGTCGGCGACTGGATCTCGTCGCCGTCCGGGTCGTCGTCGACCTACGGGCCGGGCAACTTCGGCTGGGCCGCGCTCGATGGCTCGACCAACGAGACGACCATCGCGAGCGAGCTGTCGGGCAACACCTGCAACATCACGTCGCCGCCCGATCTCGGCTCGACCGGTTTGAAGTCCGCGTCGCTGCGCGCATGGAACACGCGCTTCGGCATCTATACGAACGGCGCGAACGGCTCGAGCGGCCAGCCCGACTTCACCGGCTATGCGTATGTCGGGCCGAAATACGGGCCGCCCGGCACGCCGGGCATCGTCGGCGATGCGTACACACAGTTCGTGCTCGATCGCGCCAGCTTCAAGTCCTACCAGGGCGACGGCGCGCCGCCGGCCGGCAGCGGCATCGCGACCAAGGGGACGGCCACCGCGAGCAACTATCAGACGTACGGCGGCGACCGCCGGCTCGCGCTGGCGCCGGAGGGCGACTGCTCGACGCTGTCGGGCAGCAGCAGCAAGCTGCACGTCACGCAGTGGGACTGCGTGCTGATGCTCGATCCGTTGCCGTTCAGCCCGGGCGCGGGCGGCGTGGTCGCGCACCTCGAATATCTCGGCTCGACCGCATCGGGCTCGACGCCTTGCGCGACGCACGGGCTGCCGGGCATCGGCAGCTCGGCGGGCGTCAAGGTGCCGATGCTCGTTCAATAGAGGAGACGCGATCATGAAAAGGCTTCCGATGCACCGTTCGCGCATGCGCGGCGTGGCCGCCGTGGAGTTCGCGCTGGTGCTGATCCCGATGATCGTGCTCGCGACCGGCGTGGCCGAGTTCGGCCGCGCGATCTACCAGTACGAGACGCTCACCAAGGCGACGCGCAACGCCGCGCGCTACCTGTCCGTCTATCTGCCGAGCGACGCCGCCTATCCGCTTGCCGCGGCGCAGTGCCTCGTCGTCTACGGCAACACGACGTGCGGCGCGGCCGGCACCGAGCTGGTGCCGGGGCTTACCACGTCGATGGTGATCGTCTGCGACGCCGCGCACACGCCCGACTGCGCCGATGCGTCGGATCCGCCGCAGTTCGCGAACCTGCCGACCTACGACTCGAGCAACAACGCGCCGAGCGGCACCGCGACCGGCAGCATCAACGTCGTCGAAGTGAAGGTGAAGGGCTACACGTACCAGCCGATCCCAGCCTACCCGGGGCTGTCGTCGATCACGTTCGGCAACATCGTCACCGTGATGAGGCAAGTGTCATGAACGCACGCCATGTTCCGCTGTCGCGCCGCCGCGGCCAACGCGGCGCGACCATCGTCGAGTTCGCGTTGATCTCGTCGATTCTCGTCATGCTGCTGTTGGGCATCTTCGAATTCGGCCGGGTGCTGTTCTACTGGAACACGGCCACCGAGGCGATGCGGCTCGGCGCGCGCACGGCGATCGTGTGCGACGTGAACGCCGCCGGCATCGTCAAGCGCGTGAAGTCGATGCTGCCGATCCTGGCCGATGCGAACGTCGCGGTGACCTACACGCCGTCGGGCTGCGACGTGAGCAGCTGCTCGTTCGTGACGCTGAGCATCACGAACCTCACCGTCAAGACGATGGTCCCGTTCGTCAACGTCGCGCTCACGATGCCGCCTTTCACGACGACGCTCACGCGCGAAAGCCTGAATTCCTCGACCGGCGGATCAGCCTGTCAATAATTGCACGACGAGGCACAGTCATGATCAATATCCTCGTAGCTTCCGACGACACGGCCCGGCTCATGCGGATCGCGCGTCTCGTCAGCGACGCCGGCCGCTACCGCGTGACGCGCGCGGCCGGCCGTCCGTCGCAAATCGAGCATCGCACCGACGGGCTCGACTCGTTCGACATCCTGCTGATCGACAGCGGGCAGATCGATGCGGCTGAGCTGGCGGCGCTCGAACGCATCTGCCGGCAACATCCGGGCCTGACCGGCATCCTGGTGAGCGCCGACGCATCGCCGCAGATGCTGCTGGACGCCATGCGCGCTGGCGCGCGCGACGTGCTGCAGTGGCCGATCGACACGGCCGCGCTCGCCCGTGCGCTCGAACGCGCGGCCGCGCAGAGCACGCGGCGCGACGGCGACGATACGCGGATCATCTCTTTCACGTCGTGCAAGGGCGGCGCGGGCACGAGCTTCGTCGCGAGCAACGTCGCCTACGAGATCAGCGAGCAGTTCAAGCGGCGCGTGTTGCTGATCGACCTGAACCAGCAGTATGCCGACGCCGCGTTCCTCGTCAGCGACGAGACGCCGCCGTCGACGCTGCCGCAGCTGTGCGCGCAGATCGAACGGATCGACGGCGCCTTCCTCGATGCGAGCCTCGCGCACGTGACGCCGACCTTCCACGTGCTCGCGGGCGCGGGCGACCCGGTCAAGGCCGCGGAGATGCGCGAGGACGCGCTCGAGTGGATTCTCGGCGTGGCGGCGCCGCGCTACGACTTCGTGATCTTCGACATCGGCGTGAGCATCAGCGCGCTGTCGATGGTCGCGCTGGACCGCAGCGACCAGATCCAGCTCGTGCTGCAGCCCGCGATGCCGCATGTGCGCGCGGGGCGCCGGATGCTGGAAATCCTCGTGTCGCTCGGCTACTCGAGCGACCAGCTGCGGCTCGTGGTGAACCGGATGACGCGCGCGGGCGAGCGCACCCGCACCGCGCTCGAGGAAGTGCTCGGGCTGCACGCGAGCACCACGATTCCGGATGACGCCGACACCGTGCGCGAAGCGATCGACCAGGGTTATCCGGTGTCGCGCCTGGCGCGCACCGCCGGCGTCGCGCGCGCGGTGCACGCGTGCGCGAAGCAGATCGTCGAAGGCGACGTGCGCACCCAGCCCGACGCGGCCAGCAGCGAACCGTTGATGTCCCGGCTGTTCGGCCGCAAGGCCACGCCGAAGCTCAAGTCCATGTGAATCTTTCGGGGAAACCATCATGTCATTGCGCGAACAGATGTCGTTGTATCGGACCCAGGCGCCGGCAACGGGCGCGGAGTGGGCCGGATCGGGCCATCCGTCGGTACGCGACGCGTATCAGAAGCTGCGCCGCGAGATTCATCTGGCGGTGCTCGAGCGCGTCGAGCTGGAGCGGCTGTCGCGGCTGCCGCAGGAGCAGGTCCGCCACGAGATATCGGCGCTGATCTCGCGCATCCTCGACGAGGGGCGCATGCCGGCGAACGACATCGAGCGCCGCCAGCTCGCGATCGACGTGTACGACGAGATGTTCGGCTTCGGCCCGCTCGAGGCGCTGCTGCGCGACCCCGGCGTGTCCGACATCCTCGTGAACACGTACCGGCAGGTCTACGTCGAGCGCGGCGGCCGTCTGGAGCTGACCGACGTGACGTTCTACGACGACGCGCACCTGATGAAGGTGATCGAGAAGATCGTGTCGCGGGTCGGGCGCCGCATCGACGAATCGAGCCCGATGGTCGACGCGCGGCTGCCGGACGGCTCGCGCGTGAACGCGATCATTCCGCCGTCGGCGATCGACGGGCCGCTGCTGTCGATCCGGCGCTTCGCGGTCGACCCGTTGAAGATCGACGACCTCCTGCGCTTCCAGAGCCTCACGGAGCCGATGGCCGAGCTGCTCGAGGCGCTCGCGAAGGCGAAGGTGAACGTGCTCGTGTCGGGCGGCACCGGCAGCGGCAAGACGACGCTGCTCAACATCCTGTCGGGTTTCATTCCGCGCACGGAACGGATCGTGACGATCGAGGACGCGGCCGAGCTGCAGCTGCAGCAGCCGCACGTGCTGCGGCTCGAGACGCGGCCGCCGAACATCGAGGGCAAGGGCGAGATCACGCAGCGCACGCTGGTGCGCAACGCGCTGCGGATGCGGCCGGACCGCATCATCCTCGGCGAAGTGCGCGGCGCGGAAGCGCTCGACATGCTCAACGCGATGAACACCGGCCACGAAGGCTCGCTCGCGACGATTCACGCGAACACGCCGCGCGACGCGCTCACGCGGCTCGAGAACATGATCAGCATCGCCGGGCTGTCGCTGCCGCCGAAGACGATGCGCCAGCAGATCGCATCGGCGATCACGGTGGTCGTGCAGGCGTCGCGGCTCACCGACGGCAAGCGCAAGATCGTCAGCATCCAGGAGCTGACCGGGATGGAGGGCGACATCATCAACATGCAGGAAATCTTCACGTTCAAGCGGACCGGCATGAACGGCGACGGGTCGGTGCGCGGCTACTTCTGCGCGACCGGCGTGCGGCCCAAGTTCGCGGAGCGGCTGCAGTCGTTCGGCATCAACCTGCCGGACGCGCTGTACGACCCGACGCGCCACTACGAGACGAACTGACGACGGCCGGAGGCCTCATGGACTCGATCTTTTACGGTTTTGTGATTCTCACCTTCGTCGCGGTCGTGCTCGCGATCGAGGGCGTCTATCAATGGTGGAACGCGCGGCACGGCAATGCCGCACGCCGGATCGAATCGCGCTTGCGCGCGATGTCGGCCGGCGGCAGCGTGCAGCAGGAGCGGATGTCGATCCTGAAGAAGCGCATGCTCGACGAGTCGAAGCCGTTCGACCGGCTGCTGCTGCGCGTGCCGCGCGTACAGTCGCTCGATCTGGTGCTGCAGCAGTCCGGCCTCGACTGGACGGTCGCCAAGCTGGTCGTGCTGAGCGGCGCGTTGTGCGCGGCCACCGCGCTGGTGCTGAGCGTCACGCCGCTGCCGCTCGTCGCGGTGCTGCCGGTCGCGCTGTTCGCCGGCTGCATCCCGACGCTGTACGTGACGCGGCATCGCCGCCGCCGCATGCTCAAGCTCGAGCGGCAACTACCGGACGTGTGCGACATGATCGCGCGCGCGCTGCGCTCGGGCCACTCGTTCACGAGCGCGCTCGGGATGGTCGGCGAGGAGTTTCCGGAGCCGATGAGCGGCGAGTTTCGCATCACCTTCGACGAGATCAACTACGGCGTGTCGCTGCACGATGCGCTGGTGAATCTCGCGACGCGCGTGCCGGCGAACGACCTGCGCTACTTCGTGATCGCGGTGCTGATCCAGCGCGAGACCGGCGGCAATCTCGCCGAGCTGCTCGACAGCATCGCGGCGCTGGTGCGCGAGCGCTTCAAGCTGTTCGACAAGGTCCGCGTGCTGTCGGCGGAAGGCCGGCTGTCGGCGTGGATTCTCGGCCTGCTGCCGTTCGGCACCGCCGGGATGATGGCCGTGCTGAACCGCGAGTTTCTGTCGGTGCTCTGGCAGGACCCGGCGGGCGTCAAGATGGTCGGCGCAATGCTGACGTCGATGGCGTTCGGCCTGCTGTGGATCCGCCGGATCATCCGGATTCGCGTCTGACGCGTGTCTCAGGCTTCACGAACCGATTCGAGGCTGTCATGCAAAACCTGAGCGTAGTACATACCGTGATGCTCGCCGGCTTGTTCCTGTTCGTCGCGGGCGGCGTGCTGGCCGCGATGCTGCTGTTCGCGCCGCGCAACCTGCAGCGCCGGCTTCAGCAGGCCAGCGGCGCGAGCGTGGCGGTCGGCGCGGCCGGCGCCGGAGCGGACGACGCCGGCGCGCCCGGCCCGCGCTGGATCGCGCGGCTCGTCGAGCTGTCGCAACCGATCTCCAAGCTGTCGGTGCCGCAGGACGGCTGGGAGAACTCGCCGCTGCGGGTGCGGTTGATGAATGCCGGATGGCGCGACCCGAGCGCGGCCGGGCTCTACTTCACCGCGAAGACGGTGCTGGCGCTGGCGTTGCCGGGCGCCGCGCTGCTCGCGCTCGCCACGACGCGGCTCGCCGATCAGCGCATGCTGCTGTCGTTCATCCTCGTCGCGCTGGCCGGGATCGGCTACTACTTGCCGAACTTCGTCCTGTCGCGCCGCATCACCAAGCGTCAGCGGACGATCTTCGAGGATTTCCCCGACGCGCTCGACCTGCTGACGGTTTGCGTCGAGGCCGGGCTCGGGCTCGATGCGGCGTTGATGCGGGTCAGCGAGGAGCTGCGCTTTCGCAGCGAAGTGGTCTCGGGCGAACTCGACCTGCTGCTGCTCGAAATGCGCTCGGGCTTCACCAAGGACACGGCATTGCGCAACCTCGCGCTGCGCACCGGCGTGGAAGACATCGAGTCGTTCTGCGCGATGCTGATCCAGGCCGACCGGTTCGGCACGAGCGTCGCCGAATCGCTGCGCGTGCTGTCGGACATGCTGCGCACGCGGCGGCGCATGCGCGCCGAGGAGCGCGCCGCGCGCATCGCGCTGAAGCTGCTGTTCCCGCTGATCTTCTGCATCTTCCCCGCGCTGATGGGCGTGCTGCTCGGGCCGGCGATGATTCATGTGTACCGCGTGCTGCTGCCGAGCTTCGCGACCATCGGCCAGTAAGCGGCGCGGCGCGGCCGGCCGCGCCGTGGATCGGCGTGCCGGCTGCGTGGCATCGCGAGCCGGCACGGCAACCGTCTTCATGGGAGGCTCGTCGTCCCCCGGGCGGCGTCGCGAGACAGGCCGATCATAGCGGCGTCAACGCAACCCGGACCCATGGTCGACCCTGGACGAGGCCGTAGTCCACCGCCCGCGCGGGTGGCCCCCTACGGCCATTGGAACGCACGGCGCGCGTGCGAGCCGCGATCGCGTTGCACGGCCCGATGCCGTCCGTCACCCGTCACCCGTCACCCGTCACTGAAAGTGATGCACGTACCGCAGCACCATCCGCGTGCCCTGCGGGCGGTTGCGCGCATAGGTCTCGAAGTAGGCGTTGAACATGATGTGGTCCTGCGGCGAGAAACTGTACATCGCGCCCGGCCCGATCGCGAACACCGCTTCCCGCGTGCCCGACACGTCCTGCCCGTTCGCCTTCATGTCGGTGGTCTGACGCAGCCAGTAGCCGTTCAGCCCGAGCCGCAATCCGGGGCGCACCTCGTACTCGGTCGCGAAGTTCGCATGCACGGCCTGACCGGCCTGCGTCGACGTCACGTCCGGCCCGAGCGAGGCGGCCGGCGCGTGATTGGTTGCATTCCACAAGTAATGCAGCCGCCACGACACGGTCCACTTCGGCGTGATCCAGAAGGTGGCGGCCCAGTACGGATCGAACGACCAGAAATGACTGCCCGGATTGATCGCGCGCGTGCGGTCGTACGCGCCGGTCGGCGCGATGAACTGGAGTTCCACCCGCTGCGCGAAGCGCGGTCCGTGCGCGCCCATCACCGGGTCGAACTGCACGAACGGGCCGATCAACAGATCGCCGAAGCCCGCACGCGCGTTCAGCGCGACGTTGCCGATGCCGTCGTCGGTATGGACCGAGCCGACCCAAGGCAGGATCACGTCGAGCCCCGGATGCATGCCGCCGAACGTCAGCGGCGCCTGGTAGACGAGCTGGCTCAGCCCCGCGAACAGGTCGATGTCCTGCTTCGGCAGCCCGACCTTGTTGCCCGCGTTGTCGTTGACGCGGCCGGCCGTGTAGTACTCGAGGTACTGCGTGCCGTACCAGCCGGAGCCGGCCGGCGGCAGCCCGTCGACGAAGCTCGTCATCCCCAGGTTGACCGACGGCAGGTCGGCCGCCTGGGCCAGCGCGTGGACGGCCAGGCCGGCGACCACGATGCCCGCGACCGCGAGCAGGCGAGAGCCGCAATTCTTCATCACCACCTCCTGTTGCGTTATGAGTAGAGCCGGTCAAACGGCGCGTGCGAGATCCGGGTGCGCGCAGAGCGCGCGATATTCGCCGGCATGGAAGACCAGCGGCGCCTTGCCGAACGCGTCGAACGCTTCGATCCGGCCGATGAACAACAGGTGGTCGCCGCCTTCGTAATGGCCGACGTTGCGGCACACGAAGCGCGCGCTCGATCCGTGCAGGCACGGCACGCCGCCGGCTTCGGCGTCGTCGTGCGGCACGCCGTCGAACTTGTCGGCGCGCGGCGTCGCGAAGCGGCGCGACAGCTCGAGCTGGTCGTGCGCGAGGATATTGATCGCGAAGTGCGTGGCCGCAACGAAATCCGGCCGGCTCGGCGCCACCTTGCGCAGGCTCCACAGCAGCAGCGGCGGATCGAGCGACAGCGACGAGAACGAATTGGCGGTAAGCCCGACCTTGCGGCCGTCGGCGGCGCGCGTGGTGATCACGGTGACGCCGGTCGGAAAATGCCCGAACGCGGCGCGCAGTTGCAGCGGATCGACGGCGGCGAGAGGGGAGGAAGCGCTGGCGTTCATCGCGCTTGCTCCGAACGTGCCGCGTGTTCGCGGATCATCGCGGCGCACGCGGCCGGCTCGAACCACCATGGCGCGAAGCGGCTCGGGTCGTCGAAGCCGTCGACGAGCGTCGCGGCCAGCGTCGGATACTGGCCGGCCGCGCCGAGCAGTTCGAGCACGTGCGGCGGCGGCGGCGTGAGCAGCGAGTTGGTCCAACGCACGACGTGCTGCGCGTAGGCCCAGTAGCGTTCGAACGTGTCGTGCATCCAGCCTTCGTCGAACGGCGCGGCCTCGCGCGTGAGGATCGCGTCGCCGTAAACCTTCGCGCATTTCGCCGCGTTGTTCGAGCCCTGCCCGGTGATCGGGTCGTTCACGACCACCGCGTCGGCCATGCCGAACACGGTGCGGCCCGACGGCAGCCGCAACAACGGCTTGCGCACGGTCGGCGTGAAGCGCCCGGCGAGCGTGCCGTTCGGATCGGTCAGCTCGACGTCGCGGCAGCGCTCGAATTCCCACGGCACGTAGCGTTGCAGGAACGACAGGCTGCGGTCGAGGTGCTGTTCGGGCGTTTTCACGTCGGCCCAGCAGTCGAGCGGGCCGCCCGGAATGCCCTCGAACACCATGATCTCGCACGGGCCGGTCGTGGTCAGCGCCGGAAACACGAAGTATTCGCCGATGTCGGGCAGCAGGTTGAAGCGCACGCGCGCATACGGCTGGCTCGGCGTCATGCCCTTCACGTAGGTCAGCGCGAGCGCGCGTTGCGGGCGCTCGAACGCGCTGCGCGCGTCGTCGCGGCCCAGCAGGTTGACGATTTCGCCCTTGCCGGCCGCGAGCAGCACGAGATCGTGGCTGCTCGCGAGCGCTTCGAGCTCCGCTATGCCGACGTCGCAGATGCGCACGTCGGCGCCGCGGTCGCGGACTGCGTCGAGCCAGTCGGCCATCTTCACGCGCTGGTCGACCGACTGCGCGTAGCGGGTCAGGCGCGACGACCAGTCGATCGCCTTGCGGCCGCCGCCGTCGGGATGCGGCACCGCGACGCCGATCCCCTCGATGGACGGGCACGCTTCTTCCCAGTGGTTCAGGCCGGCATCGCGCTCCAGCTGCAGCGCGGTGTGGAACATGCATTGGCTCGACATCACCTTGCCGGAGCGGATCTGCTGCGCGTCGCGGTTGGTCGCGAGCGTGACGTGATAGCCGTGGTCGAGCAGCGTGAAAGCGAGTTGAAGGCCGGACTGGCCGGCACCGACGATGGCGATGCGCTTCATGATGAAATCCTTGGTATGACGAATCAATCGGGTCGTGATGCGGCGCGGCGAATCGGCTTGCCGCTATTGCGCGAGCTGCGGGATCGCCGGCACGGCCTGCTCGGGGCCCATCGCGGAATAGCCGCCGTCCACCGCGTAGTCGGCGCCGGTGACGAAGCTCGCCGCGTCGCTGCACAGGAACGTGACGACCTGCGCGACTTCCGACGGGTCGCCGACGCGCCCGAGCAGATGAAACGGCGCGGCCACGCGGTCCGTCTTCGCGCGGTCGCCGTGCGTCATCTCGTCCATCACGCGCGACCAGGTCCAGCCCGGCGACACCGAGTTCACGCGGATCCGGTCCGCCGCGAGATCCATCGCCATGCTGCGGGTGAGCTGGCGCATCGCGGCCTTCGAGGTCGGGTAGAGCCAGCGGCCCGTCTGCGCGCATTGCGCCGAGATCGAGCTGAAGTTGACGATCGCGCCGCCGCCGCGCCGCACCAGGTGCGGATGCACGGCCTTGACCAGCATCGCCGCCGATACGACGTTGACGTCCATCGCCGCGAGCCAGTCGCGGCGCGTCGCGCGGATGCCGTCGTCGACGTAGCTGCATGCGAGGTTGATCAGCAGGTCGATCGCGCCGAAGCGCTCGACGACGGCCGCCACCGCGTGCTCGATCGCACGATCGTCGGTGATGTCGGTGGCGATGAAGATCGCGCGCTCGCCGAGCGTGTCGGCGACGCGCGCGCCGTTCTGCACGTCGAGGTCGACGATCGCGACGCACGCGCCGGCGCGCACCAGATCCTGCGCGACCGCCGCGCCGATCAGCGTGGCGCCGCCGGTGACGATCGCGACTTTGCCTGCCAGAGCTGTCATGGGGTGTCTCCTGGAATGATTGAGTGAAGGCGATGCGCTCGCGCTGCGGGCCGTCGCTCGGGCGCTTACGCGCTGTCGCGCCAGCGCTGCATCAGCTGGTTCGACGGCACCGTTTCGTCGAGCAGCTTGCGCGCCGTCTCGACGCCGGCGACCGGCAGCCCGGCCGCGTCCAGCAAGCCGATCTGCACGAGCACGCTGGCCTGGTCCCAGTAGATGTGCTCGTGATAGAGCTTGTCGCCGCGGAACTTGACGATCGCGACGAGCGGAATCTCGACGCGTTTACCGGTCGGCGCGACGCCGGGCAGCATCCAGTCGATCTCGGTGGTGTGGGTGAAGCAGAACAGCAGTTCGTCGACGATCTGGCTCGCGCCGATCGTGCGCGAGATCGGCGTGATCGTCGTGTCGGGCGGGTTCGCATGCACGAAGTGATGCGTGTAGAAGCGCTTGAGCTCGTCGTGACCGACGCCGCCGGTCAGCGTCGGGATATGGTTCACGTACGGTTGCGCGACCATCGTGGCCATCGTCGCGTCGACGTTGCGCGTGTCGAATTCGTGGCGCAGGTGTTCTTCCCACAGTGCGGACAGATCGTAGTGCGGGCCGAGCGCCGCACGGAACGCGGCGATCGCGCGCTGATGCGCCATCACGGCGGCCGCCTTGTCGAAGTGATCGCCGCCGCTGCGCGCGAACGCATGGTCGACGCCGGGATACACGTACACCTCGACGCCATCGCGGCCGCTCAGCGCTGCGGCGATGCGCGCCTGCGCGTCCGGCGGGCAGAAGCGGTCCTGGGCGGCGATCTGCAGCACGAGCCGGCCGCGCACGCCGGCCGCCTCGTCGAGCGCGTGCTCGATCCCGACGCCGTAATAGCTGACCGCGGCCGCCACGTCCGGCAGCCGGCACGCGGCCAGATAGGCGAGCTTGCCGCCCAGGCAGAAGCCGAGCACGCCGGCCTTGCCCGAGCACTCCGGCCGGCCGGTCAGCGCGGCCAGCGCGGCGGCGACGTCGTCGACGCCGTCGTTTTCGTCGTAGTCGCGGTACAGCGCCATCGCGCGCTCGAAGTCCGGCGCGGTGTAACCGAGCTCGATGCCCGGCGCCTGACGCCAGAACAAATCGGGCACGAGCACCGTATAGCCTTCTTCGGCGTAATAGTCGGCCACGTCGCGCATCGTCGCGTTCGCGCCGAAGATTTCGTGGCACAACACGATACCGGGCCCCTTGCCGGCCGCCGGCGTGCTCAGATACGCGCGAAACGCGCCGCCGTGCGGCGACGGAACCTCGATGTGTCGTCCTTTCATGCGTCCCTCCCTTCGGTGCGTTGCTTGGATGGACCCAGTATTGGTGGACGAAATTGGCACTTCTATCCGCTTTCTTCGGCCGGTATCCGCGGATTCCGGAAACCTGCGGCGCGCCATGCGGCGCCGCGGCCGGTGCGCGGCGCACTGCGGGTATGTGCGGATGCGGAAGACCCGCGCAGTTTTCTACGATGCGCGAACGGTCCGCTTCTTGCGTGATGGGCGTGGGGCTTGCGCGCGCGACGGCGCGGACTGTCCGGATAGTCCGGGTGCTATCCGGATCGTGCGACGGGCTTCCCAGGAATCGGGAACACGTGCACTGCGCAAGTGCGATCGGGCACGACGGGAGAACTTCGATGGGGCAATTTACGGGAACGGGCTGGCTGGGCGAGGCCGCCTGTTTCAATCGCGACACGCTGTTGCTGCAGTCGAACGACGTCGACGAGGTGCGCGCGCGCGTGGCCGACGTGTTCAAGCCGCATCGGCTCACGCCGACCGGCGCCGCGCACGCGCTGCACGGCTGCATGCATCACGCGCGCTGGGGCAACCTGTCGCTGAACCTGCTCGACTACGGCGGGCAGGTGGCGATCGAGCCGGGGCCGCTCGAACACTTCTATCTGCTGCAGATACCGTTGCGCGGGGATGCCGAGATCGAGTGCGGCGCGGCGCGCTTCGTGTCGTCGCCCGACACCGCGTCGCTGCTGTCGCCGACGCTGCCGGTCCGGATGCAGTGGGGCGACGCGTGCCCGCAGGTGATCCTGCGCGTCGAGCGCGAGGTGATGGAGCGGCATGCGCGGCGCCATTTCGGCGACGAGCGCCGCGCGCCGGTGGAGTTCGAGCCGGAGTTCAGCCTCGCGTCGCCGCAGGGCGCGTGCCTCGCCCAGATGCTGCCGATGCTGGCCGACGCGATCGCAACCGACGGGCATCCGTTGCGCCATCCGCTCGCGTTCGAGCAGTTGGAGTCGACGCTGCTGAACCTGCTGCTGTACGGCCATCCGAACAGCATACGCAACGGCGCACGTCCGGCGCCGGCGCCGCTCGCGCCGTTCTACGTGCGGCGCGTCGAGGAGTACATCCGCGCGCATCTCGACGAGCCGCTGACGATCGAGCGCCTGGCCGAATTGGCGGGCGTGAGCCCGAGCACGCTGTTCGCCGGGTTTCGCAACCGCCACGGCAGCACGCCGATGGCGTATCTGCGCCAGTTGCGGCTGCAGCGCGTGCGCGACGAATTGCTCGACGACGCGACGCCGGGGCTCGCGTCGGTGACGGACATCGCGCTCAAATGGGGCTTCGCGCACCTCGGGCGGTTCGCGATCGAATACAAGCGGGCGTTCGGGGAATCGCCGTCGGCCACGCTGCGGATGCGACGCGCGCGATGCTGACGGGGCGATGACAACACACGCGCGGTTGCGAAAGTCTCGCACATGCGTGAAGTGCGAGCTTGACGCAGGTCACGAACGCGGACGATGCCACCGCGCTGCGTAGGGGCACCCATCGTCGCGTGCGTCGGAGGTCTAGGATGAACGACGTCATCCTCGATCGACGGAGCGCACATGAAAATCAGCGAGCCCATGCAGGCGCCATCCGCGCCCGCCACGCCGCCGCTGCTGCAACTCGGGCTGCGGCCTTTCTATCTGACCGGCGCAGGGTTCGCGAGCATCGCCGTCGCGGTGTGGCTCGCGGCTTGGCACGGTGTGCCGGCCGCGGGGCGCGCAGGCGCGATGACCGGCCTCATGTGGCATGTGCACGAGATGATCTTCGGCTTCGTCGCCGCGATCGTCGTGGGCTTTCTGCTGACCGCCACGCGCGCGTGGACGTCGCGCGAGACGCTGCGCGGCCCCGCGCTCGGAGCCCTGTGGCTGCTCTGGCTCGCCGGACGCGTGCTCGTCTGGTCGGGGCCGGCCGTGCCCGCGGCGATCGTCGATGCGCTGTTCCTGCCCGTGACCGCCGCCGTGCTGCTGCGCGTGCTGCTGGCCGCGAAGAACCGGCACAACGTGTTCCTGCCGGTCGCGCTGCTGCTGTTCGGTGCGCTCAACGTGCTGTTCCATGTGGCCGTGACGACCGGCCGCGCGGATCTCGCGCTGCGCGCCGCCTACGCGGCGACGGGGCTCGTCGTGTTCTTCGTCGCGGTGATCACGGGCCGCATCGTGCCGATATTCACGATGAACGCGATCCCCGGCTTCACGATGCGCCGCTTCCGGCTCGTCGATACGCTCGCGGGGCCGGCGGTCGCGCTCACGCTGTTCGCTGATGCGCTCGGCGCACCCGGCGCATTGCTGATCGCCGCCGCGCTCGCGACTGCGGTGCTGCATGCGTGGCGCATCGTCGGGTGGCGCTCGTGGCGCGTCGGCAAGCGGCCGATCGTGTGGATTCTGCACGTGTCGTGTCTGTGGATTCCGATCGGCTTCGTGCTGCTCGCGTTGTCGGTCGCCGGCGTGGTCGCGCACTCGCTCGCCGTGCATGCGTTGACGGTCGGGGCGATCGGCGGCGCGATCGTCGCGATGATCACGCGCACCGCGCTCGGCCACACGGGGCGCATGCTCGCCGCCGGCCCGTGGGAGCAGCTGTGTTACTGGCTGGTGATCGTCGCGGCGGTGCTCCGCGTGTTCGGGCCGCTCGTGCCTGGGGTGGGCTACGTCGTGTGGCTCGATGCGTCCGCTGCTTGCTGGATCGTGGCATTCGCCGCGTATGCCGTGCATTACGCGCCGATCCTGATGTCGCCGCGCGCGGATGGTCGCAGGGATTGACGGGCGTGCGACCGGACCGCGCGTATGTGTGAAGCGCCGCCGCATTCCCGGCGCAGCAGGCCGCGGCCGGCGCGATCGTAACGCACCCGCAGAATGCACGACGCCGGCCAAACCTCGCGGTTTGCCGGCGTCGTCATGCGGCGCGACCGGCTGCGTGGCCGGCCGATCGGATGGGGATCAGAAATGCACGACGGTGCGGATCGACTTGCCTTCGTGCATCAGGTCGAACGCTTCGTTGATGCCGGTGAGCGGCTTCGTGTGCGTGACGAACGGCGCGAGCTGGATCTTGCCGGCCATTGCGTCCTCGACCATGCCCGGCAGTTCGGAGCGGCCCTTGACGCCGCCGAACGCGGTGCCGAGCCAGCGGCGGCCGGTGACGAGCTGGAACGGACGCGTCGAGATTTCCTGGCCGGCGCCCGCGACGCCGATGATGACGGACTGGCCCCAGCCGCGGTGCGCGCATTCGAGCGCGGCGCGCATCACGTTGACGTTGCCGATGCACTCGAAGCTGTGGTCGACGCCCCAGCCGGTCATCTCGACGATCACCTGCTGAATGGGCTTGTCGTAATCGCTCGGGTTCACGCAGTCGGTCGCGCCGAACACGCGCGCGAGGTCGAACTTGCCGGGGTTCGTGTCGACCGCGATGATGCGGCCGGCCTTCGCGAGCTTGGCGCCCTGGATCACCGCGAGGCCGATGCCGCCGAGGCCGAACACGGCGACGGTGTCGCCTTCCTGCACCTTGGCGGTGTTCTTCACCGCGCCGAGGCCGGTCGTGACGCCGCAGCCGAGCAGGCAGACCTGCTCAGGGTTGGCGTCGGGGCTGATCTTGGCGAGCGACACTTCGGCGACGACCGTGTATTCGCTGAAGGTCGAGCAGCCCATGTAGTGATAGACCGGCTGACCGTTGTAGCTGAAGCGGGTGGTGCCGTCCGGCATCACGCCCTTGCCCTGCGTCGCGCGCACCGACACGCACAGGTTGGTCTTGCCGCTCTTGCAGAACAGGCACTCGCCGCATTCGGCGGTGTACAGCGGAATGACGTGGTCGCCCGGCTTGACGCTCGTCACGCCTTCGCCGACTTCGACCACGATGCCGGCGCCCTCATGGCCCAGCACGGCGGGGAACAGGCCTTCCGGATCGTCGCCGGACAACGTGAACGCATCGGTGTGGCATACGCCGGTGTGCGTGATCTTGACGAGCACCTCGCCCTTGCGGGGCGGCTCGACGTCGAGCTCGACGATCTGCAGCGGCTTGCCCGCCTCGAATGCAACTGCGGCACGTGATTTCATGGGAATCCTTTAAGTAATCATCGAATGAATCGGCACGTCGACGATCCCGTATCGGTCAGCGCAAATACGACCGGACGAGCGTCACGATATCGTCGATCGACCCGGAAGCGGGGCGCGTCGCGTCCGCGAGCTGGGTGAATTCCTCGCGCAAATGGCTTTCGAGCACGCCGGCCATCACGCCGTTGATCGCGCCGCGAATCGCAGCCAGTTGCTGGAGTATCGGGCCACAGTCCGCGCCGTCTTCCAGCGCTTGCTCGAGCGCGTTCAGTTGCCCGCGCACGCGGCGCACGCGGGTCAGGACGCGCTTTTTTTCTTCGGGGGAATGCGGCATGGGATCGTGGGCTCCGGATACTGGGGGGCAGTATAGAGGAATGTCGGGGGGAGGTATACGGGGGGGTTGCCGGGGGGCGGGGGGATGACTGGGCGGCAGGGAAGGGAGGTCCGTCGCGATCGGGATGGGAGCGGCAATGGCAGCGTTACCGGCGGCTCCTGCTCGGGGGTGTGCGACCGCAGGACATTCGGCAGTTCCGGGCCGCCGGTGTCGCGGCCGGCCGCGCGGCCACGTAGCGTTCGCCATTTTGGGAAACGCGGCCGAATTGATTCGGTTCCGGAGTTCGGATATGGTGACCGGCGCGATTCACGGGTCGGGAACACTATATTGAATAACCGAGCGATCAAAGGGGCCGTAGATGAGTCAATGGCGAGAATCGCTGCTGGCGAGCATGGAGCAGGCGGAAACCGCATCCGACGCATTCGATGGTCTCGCGCCGGCCGTTCGCGCGCTGGGGTTCGAATACCACGCATATGTGCTGCGGGTCACGATACCGATTACGCGGCCCGCCAGCATGGAATGGAACAATTTTCCGCAAGCATGGCGCGCCCATTACGCGCAAAAGCGGTATCAGCATGCCGATCCGGTTCTCCATTACGGACAAGCCTGCACCCGGCCAATGCCCTGGCCGGGGCCGCTGGCCGGCCATGACGCGTTCTGGCGCGACGCAGCGGACTTCGGCCTGCGCCACGGCTGGTCGCAGACGCTCCGCGATCATCGCGGCGCGATGGGCACCTTCAGCCTCGTGCGCGGCGGGCCGCCCATCTCGCCGGAAGAGTTGCGGCGCACGGAGCCGGAGATGATCTGGCTTTGCCAGTTCGTGCACGCGACGATGAGCAACCTGATCGTTTCGGACGTGATGCCGAGCGGCGCAATGCGGTTGTCGCTCCGCGAGAAGGAAGTGCTGCACTGGACGGCGGAGGGCAAGACGGCCGCCGAAGTCGCGGCGATTCTTCAATTGACCGAACGCAACGTCGGTTTCCATATCCAGAATGCGATGGACAAGCTCGACGCCACCAACAAGACTCACGCAACGGTCAAGGCGGCGATGCTCGGGCTGATTCCGGTTCGCGATTAGTCCCGGCTTGGCACCGGCAGCAAACGCCGATTCCTGCGCGACGGCAGCCGTCGGTGGACTGCCGGCGCGTCCGCGTCGGGCGGTGCGAGCATAGCAACGTGCGTGCGACGCCGTCTTGAGGCTGCTCGATGGCGGAGGTCGTATCGCACGCGGCGCTGGCGGCGGCGATCGGCGGGAGGCCCGCGCCCTGATTGGCTTGGTCCGGCACCGGTCGGTTGCCATGCCGTCGCGATGCGCCGGCAGCGACACGCGCACCGGCGTGGTTCGGCGCATGACGCGCTCACTAGCAGTTTTCCTGGAAATTTTCACGCGCCGGCGACTGTGAATTTTCACACTTGATCGGGCCGCGGCCGTCGATAAGATGAGACCTCGATCGGCATCGCAGCGTGAGAAGACCACTACGCGGAAAACGAAAACGGCAACGCCGTCGTGAGGCCGCACGGCGATGTGTGCAATGCGGTCACGCAAGAGCTCCATCGCGACCGCGACGACGAATCCATCTTGTCGTAGGAATCGCTCGGCCGTCGTCTATCCGTCGAAGACGCGCCCCGAATGCCGCACGGCCCGTCCAGCAACGGCGCATCAGGCCGGCTCGCCCCGAACACCGGGTCGATCGTCGTTCCACCAACCCAACGAACAGGTGAAAACCCATGAGTCACGATACGAAAACCCTCGCCGAGCAAGTCGTCCGCGCGTTCGAGGCGCGCGATATCGAGTCGATGTCGGCGCTGCTCGCCGACGACGTGCGCCTCGAGGACGTACCGCTCGGCGCGCATGTCGGCAGGCATGCCGTCGTCGAGAAGATCACCGACTTCTTCGGCAAGGCAAGCACCTATCGCTGGGAGCAGCAGCGCTTGATCGCACAGGGCAGCACCGCGATCGTCGAGCGCACGAGCCATATCGTGCTGGGCGGCAAGGAGATTCGGTTGCCGATGGTGGTGATTCTGGAGTTCGACGCAAACGGCAAGTTGACGCTCTTCAAGGACTATTTCGATCTGCAGACGCTGGAGCGGCAACTCGCATGACGGCGTGGCCGGCGGCCGTGCCGAGCGGCGTCGCTCGGCACGTCCCTGGTTCATCGCGACGACAGATGCACATGTTCCAGTGAGCGATCAGCGCAGCCATAACGAGGCAATTCAATGAAGAAATGGATCGTTCTATTTTCGATCGGCATCTGCCTGCTGCTCGCCAATCTCGACATGACGATCGTGAATCTGGCCTTGCCGGCGTTCTCGACGGAGTTCGGTGCGTCGATGCAGCAGATTCAGCTCATCATCGTCAGCTATCTGACCGCGGCTGCGGCGTTCTTCTGCCTGTTCGGCAAGATGGCCGACAGCGTGGGCCGAAAGCGCGTGTTCATGTTCGGCGCGGTGCTTTTCATGGTGTCGTCGCTGTATATAGGCGCGTGGTCGAGCACGGTCACGGAGATCATCGTCGCGCGGTTCGTCCAGGGCGCGGGTTTCGCCGCCACGCTGGGTCTTGCGCTCGTGCTCATCGCGAATGCGTTTCCGCCGGACCAGAAGGGCTTCGCGACTGGCGTCGCGGTCACCATCACCGGGGTCGGCATGGCGCTCGGACCGCCGACCGGTGGCTTCATCCTGCAATATCTCGGGTGGCGCTGGATCTTCCTGCTGAACGTCCCGCTCGGCTTGCTTTCGATCGTACTGACCTGGATTTTCGTGTCCGACGACGCAGCCGGAGCGCGTCGCCCGCTGGCGCTAGACGTCGCGGGCGTGCCGTTCTACCTGTTCGCCCTCGGTTGCCTGATCTATGTGTCGAACATGCTGAGCACGGCCGCGACCGCCACACTCGCCGCGATCGCCGTGGCCGGGCTGCTGTCGGCGGCGATATTCGTGCGACGCAGCCTGCGCAAGCCGGCTCCGCTGATCAACGTGACGTTGTTGACGAGCCGCGGCTATCTCACGGTCATCCTGATCCGGATGATCTTCAATTACACGATGGCCAGCTTTCTGTTCGTGCTGCCGCTGTTCATGCAGAACGTACTCGACTACTCGAAGCTGAAATCCGGCATGTGGCTGCTGTGCATGACGATCGCGGTCGCGTTCATCGCGCCGCTGGCCGGCAAAGTAATCGATCGCGTTGGCTTCCGCATTCCTACGCTCGTATCGATGTCGCTGCTGTTCGTCAGTTGCGCGGCGTTCTGCGTGCTCGGGCCCGCTACGTCGAGTGCGATCTTCGTCGTCGGGTTGTTCTGCTTCGGTGTGTCCAACGGCATGCTGACGACCGCGACCATCAACGGCGTCACCACCCAGGTGCCTGCGAAAGATGCCGGTACGGCGATCGGCTTGTTCTTTACGCTCGTGATGGTGGGCTCGATGTTCGGCGTGAGCGTCGCGGGGCTCGTGCTGGATCGCGTGAGCCACGCGGAGGTGGTCGCCCGTCTCGCGCATGCGGCACTGCCGCTCGCCGAACCGGCACGCGCTGCACTGTTCATGGCCGCGAACGGCAGCCGCAATATTGCCGAATCGGGATTGCAGAACGATGCGCCGACGTTCGCGGCGGCGACGCAGATTGCGCATGCTGCCTACTACTCGGCGCTCGGCAAGCTGATGACCGGGAATGCGCTACTGACCCTGGTCGGTGTCGGGCTCAGCATCATGCTGTTGAAAAAGCAACCATCCAGATCGATGTCCGGAGCGACGCATGCGATCGAGATTCCCGAGCGCTGAGTGGAGCCGTCGCAGCGCTGACAGCGGCGGGGGATACGTGTGTCAGCTCAGCTATATCCCAACGGCTCGCCACCTGCGCCCCACATCACGCATCGCGGCCGCGCAGACGATCCGCGCACGAACCGAAGCCGAATTCGACCGCAACTCACCCCGAGCACCGCGGCACGACGCGATCACGCGCGCCGCCGGCGAACCGCGGCATGCACGCGCCCACTACCCCCGCACCCCCACCCGATACCGCGTCGTCTGCCGATAAACCTGCCCCGGCCGCAGAATCGTCTCTTCGCGCAACCCATCCATATTGACCTGATCCGGAAAGTACCCGGCCTCGACGCACAGCGCCGCATGCGGCGCGCACACCACACCGCCGCTCACGCGCAAGCCCTGCAGATAGTTGCCCGTATAAAGCTGCAGCCCGCGTTGGTCGGTCGACACGGCGAGCTCGCGCCCGCTCTCCGGATCGTAGATCGACGCAACCGTTCGCACGCCGCCCCCCGGTTCGCGCAACACGTAGCAGTGATCGAACCCGCGCCCGCGCGCGAGCTGCGCATGCGGCCAGTCGAGGCGCGCGCCGATCGGCGCGCTCTGGCGGAAATCGAACGCGCTGCCCGTCACGTCGGCCGTGCCGGTCGGGATCAGCGCGTCGTCCACTTCGAC
This sequence comes from Burkholderia sp. MBR-1, assembly GCF_013822785.1. Lineage (NCBI taxonomy): Bacteria > Pseudomonadati > Pseudomonadota > Betaproteobacteria > Burkholderiales > Burkholderiaceae > Burkholderia > Burkholderia sp. MBR-1. The sequence continues at coordinate 813,188 of NZ_CP053611.1, read as the reverse complement.
GAACGCATCGGCGTCGATCTGCAGCAGATGTCCGCGCACGTCGCCGCCCGCGCGTCCGCTCAGGTTGAAGTAGCTGTGATTCGTCAGGTTCAACGGCGTCGGCGCATCGGTCACGCCCGTGTAGTCGATCGTCAGCGTGCCGTCGTCGTCGAGCGTGTAACGGACCTGCACGCGCACGTTGCCGGGAAACCCCGCATCGCCTTCCGGCGACTCGAGCCGCAGCGTCAGCCCGCCGCGGTCGTCGATCACGTCCCAGCGCGCACGGTGAAAGCCGCTCGCGCCGCCATGCAGCAGGTTGCCGTTCTCGTTGCGGTCGAGCGGATAGTCGATGCCGTCGAGCGTGAAGCGCCCGGCGGCGATCCGGTTGGCCCAGCGGCCGATCGTCGCGCCGAGGTACGCGCCCGCGTCGAGATACTCGGCCGGCGTGTCGTGCGCGAGCACGATGTCGGCGAAGCGCCCGGTGCGATCCGGCGCGAGCCACGACACGACGGTCGCGCCGAGATCGCTGACGACGACGCGCACGCCGTGCGCATTGCGCAGCGTATAGCGCCGCACGGGGTCGCCGCCGGGCAGCGTGCCCCACGGCTCGGACGGAATGCGGCCGACGTCGGTCGCCGGGTGAGAAGTGTCGGTATCGATACGCATGAGTGGTTCGCTGGTGGCGGTGAATTCAGTGGGCGGCCGCCGCGCGCTCCTGGTATTCGCGCGGCGTGCAGCCGAGTTCGCGGCGGAACACCGCATACATGTATTGCAACGACGTGAAGCCGCAGCGGATCGCGACTTCCGCGCTCGGCGCATCGCGCGCCGCGAGCAGCGCCTGCGCGGCCTCGAGCTTGTGACGCAGGATCTCCTGATGCACGGTGCGCTGCAGCTCGCGCCGGAAATGCTCTTCGAGCAGCGAGCGTGACACGCCGACATAGTCGGCGACCTGCTCGGTCTTGATCCCCTGGCACGCGTACTGGCGGATGAAGTGCCGCGCGCGCATCACGTGCGGGCTCGCGAGCGGCTGATGGCGCGTCGATTCGAGCACGTTGATGCCGACCGGCGGCACGAGGATGCGCTGCCCGGGAAACCGCGCGCCGCGCAGCATCCGGTGCAGCAGGTGCGCCGCGGTGCGGCCCATTTCCTCGGTGCCCTGGATCACCGACGACAGCGGAATGCGCGTCAGCGTGCGCGTGAGCGGATCGTTGTCGATGCCGATGATCGCGACCTGCTCGGGCACCGCGATGCCGGCGATCAGGCACGCCTGCAGCAGATGCCGCGCGCGCGCATCGGTCACCGCGATGATGCCGACCGGCTTCGGCAGCTCGCGCAGCCAGCCGATCAGCTGCTCGATCGCGTGATCCCAGCCCGATGCGCTCGTCGACACGCCGCGGTAGATCGGCGCATCGAGGCCGTCTGCGCGCGCGAGGCGGTCGAACGCGAGTTCGCGCTGCTGCGCCCAGCGGTTCTCCTGCGCGGCCGGCAGGCTGTACATCGCGAAGTGCGCGAGCCCCGCGCCGATCAGGTGCGTATAGGCGAGCGACACGAGCTTCGGATTGTCGGTCGCAATATATGGGACATCCTGCGGGTATTGCGCCGGGTCCTCGTACGACGAACCGAGCGCGACGACCGGCAGCGGCGAGCCGGCGAGCGCATCGGCCACGGCCGGATCGTCGAAATCCGCGATGATCCCGTCGCCGTCGAAGCGCTCGATGCCGGCCAGCCGGCAGCGAAAGTCGTCTTCGAGGAACAGGTCCCACACGACGCGCGTCGTGTGCAGATACTGGCCGATGCCGCTGATGATCTCGCGGTCGTAGACCTTGTTCGCGTTGAACAGCAGCGCGATGCGGTGCGGTGTCTGGGCGGAAGGGGCGCGGGTCATGTCGGTGTCGGGGCGGGCGCCGCCGGGGCGCCGCGCCGTTGTCTCCGGGGCGCGCCGCGGGCGGCGCGCGTTCGTCTGGTGTCCGGCGATTGTAGGACGGAACGCGCGCCGCGCGTGCGCGGCTGGCAAGAAACGTTAAGCGTGCTGCGCAATTTCGCAATTGCCGGCCGGCAGGCGCGCGGGCACGATCCAGCCAGATCGAATTCGGCTGCGCGCGCCACCCCGGCGCGCTGCGCTGCAACACGACCCCGGATGGAGACGCCATGTCGTATTTCGAACACATTCCCGCGATTCGCTACGAAGGTCCGCAGTCGGACAACCCGCTCGCCTATCACCACTACGACCCCGACAAGCACGTGCTCGGCAAGACGCTCGCCGAGCATCTGCGCATCGCGGTGTGCTACTGGCACACGTTCGTCTGGCCGGGCCACGACATGTTCGGGCAGGGCACCTTCGTGCGGCCCTGGCAGCAGCCGGGCGACCCGCTCGAGCGCGCGCAGATGAAGGCCGACGCCGCGTTCGAATTCTTCTCGAAGCTCGGCACGCCGTTCTACACGTTCCACGACACCGACGTCGCGCCGGAAGGCGACAACCTGCGCGAGTACGCTGCGAATTTCGCGCGGATGGTCGACTATCTCGGCGAGCGCCAGCAGGCGAGCGGCGTGCGGCTGCTGTGGGGCACGGCGAACCTGTTCTCGCATCCGCGCTTCGCGGCCGGCGCGGCGACCAACCCGAACCCAGACGTGTTCGCATGGGCCGCGACGCAGGTGCGCCACGCGCTCGACGCGACGCACCGGCTCGGCGGCGAGAACTACGTGCTGTGGGGCGGCCGCGAAGGCTACGAGACGCTGCTCAATACCGATCTGAAGCGCGAGCGCGACCAGTTCGCGCGGTTCCTGTCGATGGTGGTCGAGCACAAGCACCGCATCGGCTTCGACGGCGCGCTGCTCATCGAGCCGAAGCCGCAGGAGCCGACCAAGCACCAGTACGACTACGACGTCGCCACGGTGCACGGCTTCCTCGTGCAGTACGGCCTGCAGGACGAGATCCGCGTGAACATCGAGGCGAACCATGCGACGCTCGCCGGCCATTCGTTCCATCACGAGATCGCGAATGCGTTCGCGCTCGGCGTGTTCGGCAGCGTCGACGCGAACCGCGGCGATCCGCAGAACGGTTGGGACACCGACCAGTTCCCGAACAGCGTCGAGGAGCTGACGCTCGCGTTCTACGAGATCCTGCGGCACGGCGGCTTCACGACCGGCGGGATGAACTTCGACGCGAAGGTGCGGCGCCAGAGCGTCGCGGCGGAAGACCTGTTCTACGGCCACGTCGGCGCGATCGACGTGCTCGCGCTCGCGCTCGAACGCGCGGCGGTGCTGGTCGAGAACGACCGGCTCGACGCGCTGCGCCGGCAGCGCTACGCGCAGTGGGACGACGCGTTCGGCCGCAAGATCCTGTCGGGCGGCTACACGCTGCAGTCGCTCGCCGACGACGCGCTCGCGCGCGGCGTGAACCCGCAGCACGTGAGCGGCGCGCAGGAGCGGCTGGAGAACATCGTGAACCAGGCGATCTACGCGCTGCGCTGACGCCATGTACATCGGACTCGATCTCGGCACGTCGGGCGTGAAGGCGGTGCTGCTCGACCGCGACGGCGCGGTGCGCGCCTCCGCCAGCCACGCGCTGACGGTGAGCCGGCCGCATCCGCGCTGGTCCGAACAGGCGCCGGGCGACTGGTGGGACGCCGCATGCGGCGCGCTCGCGGCGCTCGTCGCCCACGCGCGCGCGGCCGGCATCGACGCGCGCGACATCGTCGCGCTCGGGCTGACCGGCCAGATGCACGGCGCGACGCTGCTCGACGCGCACGGCGACGTGCTGCGCCCCGCGATCCTCTGGAACGACGGCCGCGCCGACGCGGAATGCGCGGAGCTCGAACGCGCCGCACCGACGCTGCGCGCGGTGGCCGGCAACATCGCGATGCCGGGCTTCACCGCGCCCAAGCTGCTGTGGGTGCGCCGTCACGAGCCGGACGTGTTCGCGCGCATCGCCCACGTGCTGCTGCCGAAGGATTATCTGCGCTACCGGCTGACGGGCGCGTTCGCGACCGATGCGTCGGATGCGGCCGGCACGCTGTGGCTCGACGTCGCGAAGCGCGACTACGACGATACGCTGCTCGCCGCGTGCGGACTGTCGCGCGCCCAGATGCCGACGGTGTTCGAAGGCAATCGCGTGACCGGCACGCTGCTGCCGGCGGTGGCCCGCGCGCTCGGCCTGCGCGAGATCCCGGTGGTGGCGGGCGGCGGCGACAACGCGGCCGGCGCGGTCGGCGTCGGCATCGTGCGGCCCGGCGATGCGCTGCTGTCGCTCGGCACGTCGGGCGTGTACTTCGCGGTGTCGGACGGCTTTCGCGCGAACCCGGAATCGGCCGTGCACAGCTTCTGTCACGCGTTGCCCGACACGTGGCATCTGATGTCGGTGATGCTGAACGCGGCCGGCTGCATCGACTTCACCGCGCAACTGACCGGCTACGAAGGCGTGGCGGCGCTGCTCGCCGACGCGGAAGCGAACGCGCGCGACGCGCGCCCGTGGTTCCTGCCGTATCTGAGCGGCGAACGCACGCCGCACAACGACGTGAACGCGAAGGGCGTGTTCTATGGGCTCACGCCCGACACGCGGCGCGCCGATCTGGCCAATGCGACGCTCGAAGGCGTCGGCTTCGCGCTGCTCGACGGCATCGACGCGCTGCATGCGGCAGGTCTCGCGCCCGAGCACATCACGGTGATCGGCGGCGGCTCGCGCAGCGCGTACTGGACCCAGATGCTCGCCGACCTGAGCGGCCGCGCGCTGACGCTGCGCGAGGGCGGCGAAGTCGGCCCGGCGCTGGGCGCCGCACGCCTCGCGCAGCTTGCGTGCGAGCCCGCCGCGTCGCTCGACGACGTGTGCCCGCAGCCGCCGGTGGTCGCGGTGCGCGAGCCGGATCGCGAGCGGCACGCGTGGTATCGCGACGTGCGGCGGCCGACGTTTCGCGCGCTGTACCGCGCGCTCGAACCGGTGTTCGCGACGGGCGCATGACGCGCCCGGCGACGACTCGATGCGGGCCGCCCGTTCCGACGGCCGCCCGGCGTTCGTAAGGTGGTTCCATAACAAGGAGTGGAGACATGCAATCCGTGACGCGTCGTACCGTATTGAGTTCGCTTGCCGGCGCCGCTGCGCTGGCGATCCTCGCACTGGGCGCACCGCTCGCGCATGCGAGCAAGGACAAGCCCGAGATCGGCTTCTGCATCGACGATCTGCGCGTCGAGCGCTGGTCGCGCGACCGCGACTATTTCGTTGCGGCGGCAACCAAGCTCGGCGCGAAGGTGTCGGTGCAGTCGGCCGATGCGAGCGAGGAGCGGCAGATTTCGCAGATCGAGAACCTGATTTCGCGCGGCGTCGACGTGATCGTGATCGTGCCGTTCAACTCGAAGACGCTCGGCAACGTCGTCGCCGAAGCGAGGAAGGCCGGCATCAAGGTCGTGTCGTACGACCGGCTGATCCTCGATGCGGACGTCGACGCCTACATCTCGTTCGACAACGAGAAGGTCGGCGAACTGCAGGCGCAGGGCGTGTTCGACGCGAAGCCGAAGGGCAACTACTTCCTGCTCGGCGGCGCGCCGACCGACAACAACGCGAAGATGCTGCGCGAAGGGCAGCTCAAGGTGCTGAAGCCGGCGATCGATCGCGGCGACATCAAGGTGGTCGGCCAGCAATGGGTGCCCGAGTGGAGCGCCTCGACCGCGCTGCGCATCGTCGAGGACGCGCTGACCGCCAACAACAACAAGATCGATGCGATCGTCGCGTCCAACGACGGCACCGCCGGCGGCGCGATCCAGGCGCTCGCCGCCCAGCATCTGGCCGGCAAGGTGCCGGTGTCCGGGCAGGACGCGGATCTCGCCGCGGTCAAGCGCGTGATCGGCGGCACGCAGACGATGACCGTCTACAAGCCGCTGAAGCTGATCGCGAGCGAAGCCGCGAAGCTCGCGGTCGATCTCGCGAAGGGCACGAAGCCCGCGTTCAACGCGCAGTACGACAACGGCAGGAAGAAGGTCGATACGGTGCTGCTGCAGCCGACGCTGCTCACCAAGCGCAACGTCGACATCGTCGTGAAGGACGGCTTCTACACCCAGGCGCAGCTGGCGAGCCAGTAACGGCGCGCGCGGCGCGCTGCACGCGGCCGGCCCTGTGCGCGGCCGCGTGCCGATTGCGAGGCAATGAACGTATGACCGAACCCTTGCTGACGATGCGCGGCATCGTCAAGGCATTCGACGGCGTGAAGGCGCTCGACGGCATCGACCTGACCGTGCGCCCCGGCGAATGCGTCGGCCTGTGCGGCGAGAACGGCGCCGGCAAGTCGACGTTGATGAAGGTGCTGTCGGGCGTGTATCCGCACGGCACGTGGGACGGCGAGATCCGCTGGGAAGGCGCGCCGCTCGTCGCGTCCGGCGTGCGCGACACGGAACGCGCGGGCATCGTGATCATTCACCAGGAGCTGATGCTCGTGCCCGAGCTGTCGGTCGCGGAGAACATCTTCCTCGGCAACGAGATCACGCTGCCGGGCGGCCGCATGCACTACGCGGAGATGGTGCGCCGCTCGGAGGCGCTGCTGCGCGAGCTGCGCATCGACGCGATCAACGTCGCGCAGCCGGTGATGAACTACGGCGGCGGCCACCAGCAGCTGATCGAGATCGCGAAGGCGCTCAACAAGCGCGCGAAGCTGCTGATCCTCGACGAGCCGTCGTCGTCGCTGAGCGCCGCGGAAACGCGCATCCTGCTCGACATCGTGCGCGACCTGAAGCGCCGCGGCGTCGCGTGCGTGTACATCTCGCACAAGCTCGACGAGATCGACGCGGTGTGCGACACCGTGACCGTGATCCGCGACGGCCGCCACGTCGCGACCGAGCCGATGCGCGCGCTGAGCACCGAGCGGATCATCTCGATGATGGTCGGGCGCGACATCGGCAACCTGTATCCGCGCGAGCCGCACGAGATCGGCGAGGTCGTGCTCGAAGCGCGCAACGTGACCTGTCACGACGTCGCCAACCCGCGCCGCAAGCGTGTCGACGACGTGTCGTTCAGCGTGCGGCGCGGCGAGATCCTCGGCGTGGCCGGGCTGGTCGGCGCGGGCCGCACGGAGCTGATGCAGGCGATCTTCGGCGCGTATCCGGGGGCGAGCACGGCGACCGTGCGAATGAACGGCCGGCCGCTCGCGATCCGCTCGCCGGCCGATGCGATCCGCGCCGGCATCGCGATGGTGCCCGAGGATCGCAAGCGTCACGGGATCGTGCCGCAGCTCGGCGTCGGCCACAACATCACGCTGTCGGTGCTGCGCCGGTTCGCCACGCGCGGCCGGATCGACGCGGCCGCCGAGCTCGACGCGATCCGCACCGAGATGCAGCGGCTGTCGGTGCGCGCCGCGCATCCGTTCCTGCCGATCGCGAGCCTGTCGGGCGGCAACCAGCAGAAGGCGGTGCTCGCGCGGATGCTGCTCGCCGACCCGCAGGTGCTGATCCTCGACGAGCCGACCCGCGGCGTCGACGTGGGCGCGAAGGCCGAGATCTACCGGCTGATCTTCGCGCTCGCGCGGCGCGGCGTCGCGCTGATCGTCGTGTCGTCGGAGCTGCCGGAAGTGCTCGGGCTCGCCGATCGCGTGCTGGTGATCGGCGAAGGCGAGCTGCGCGGCGATTTCGCGAACGACGGTCTCACGCAGGAACAGATTCTCGGCGCCGCGCTGAAGCCCGCGCGGCGTCCGACCGAACCCATTGCAGCGAGTGCGACATGAATACCGAACTTTCCTCCTCTTCCGCCGTGCCGCCGGACGCCGACGCGCGCCGCCTGCGCGGCCATCCGCTGCGGCAGATCTTCGTGCGCTACAAGGTGCTCGCGCTGCTGTTCGCGGTCGTCGCGATCTGGGCGTTCTTCTCGGTGCTGACCGACGGCGCGTTCGTCACGCCGCGCAACGTGTCGAACCTGCTGCGGCAGATGTCGATCACCGGCATGCTCGCGTGCGGGATGGTGTTCGTCATCATCGCCGGCGAGATCGACCTGTCGGTCGGCTCGCTGCTCGGGCTGCTCGGCGGCGTCGCGGCGATCCTCGACGTCAACCGCCACTGGCCGGTGGCCGCGACGGTGCCGGCGGTGCTCGCGCTCGGCGTGCTGGTCGGGCTGTTCAACGGCTGGTGGTCGACCTACCGGCGCGTGCCGTCGTTCATCGTCGGGCTCGGCGGGATGCTCGCGTTCCGCGGCATCCTGCTCGGCGTGACGGGCGGCTCGACGATCGCGCCGGTGTCCGACGGCTTCGTGTTCCTCGGCCAGGGCTATCTGCCGCGCGCGGTGGGCGACGGCCTCGCGGTGCTGCTGTTCGCGCTCGTCGCGCTGCTGGTCGTGCGGCAGCGCGGCACGCGCCGGCGCTACCGGCTCGCGGTCGTGCCGCCGTGGCAGGACGTCGCGAAGGTCGTCGGCGCCGGCGCCGTGCTGTTCGCGTTCGTCGCGACGCTCGATCGCTACGGCGGCATTCCGGTGCCGGTGCTGCTGCTGCTCGCGCTGCTCGGCGTGTTCTCGTGGATCGCGACGCAGACGGTGTTCGGCCGGCGCATCTATGCGGTCGGCTCGAACCTGGAGGCCACGCGCCTGTCCGGCGTCGACACCGATCGCGTGAAGCTCGCGATCTTCGCGCTGATGGGGCTGATGTGCGCGTTTGCCGGCATCGTCAACACCGCGCGGCTCGCGGCCGGCTCGCCGTCGGCCGGCACGATGGGCGAGCTCGACGCGATCGCCGCGTGCTTCATCGGCGGCACGTCGATGCGCGGCGGGTCGGGCACCGTGTACGGCGCGCTGATCGGCGCGCTCGTGATGGCGAGCCTCGACAACGGGATGTCGATGCTCGACGTCGACGCGTACTGGCAGATGATCGTGAAGGGCGCGGTGCTGGTGCTGGCCGTGTGGATCGACGTGGTGTCGCGCTCGAACCGGCGCTGACGGCGCGGGCGCGTCGGCGGGGGCCCGACGCGCCAGCCCGGCCCGGCCCGCGCCTGGGTGGTCGGCAGGCTTTACGCTATCCTGTCGCGATCGCCTTTTCGCCGGAACCCCGCCGGACCCCATGAAGCGCCCGTCGTTTTCCAACCAGCTCGTGATGTTGTGGGCACTCGTTGCCGTGCTGTGCGCGACGCTCGTCGCGCTCGTGTGGATCGTCACGCGTTCCGCCGCGAGCGAGCAGATCGCCGATGCGCGCACCCAGGCCGCGGCGGCGTGTACAGCGGTCGCGTCGCGCTACGCGGGCGCGGGCTCGCCGCCCGGCGCGCAACCGGACGCCGAGCGGATGCACGCCGTCCTCGACATCGTGCTCGCCCGCACGCCGGACGTCGAAGGCGGCTTCTGGACGCGCAGCGGCGCCGGCGCCGACGGCCGCTTCGTCGCGTATGCGTTTCCGACCTATCAGGGCAGCGGCATCAAGCGCGACGTCCCGGAGGCCGAAACGCCGCTGATCGTGCGGACGCTGCGCGCGAGCGCGGCGATCGGCATCGCGTCGACCAGCGTGGTCGAAGGCGCGCAGGACGCGGTCGTCGCGGCCGCCTGCCCGGTGCCCGGCATGCCGGGGCTGTTCGCGTGGATGCTGACCCGCGCGCATCCGCCGCTCGGCCGGCATGGCGAGTTGCTCGCGACGGCGCTGGCGGCGGTGCTCGCGGTCCTGCTCGCGATCGCGGCGGGGCTCGCGTTCGCGCTGCGCGGCTGGAACCGCAAGCTCGGGCGCATCGAGGCGGCGCTGTCGACCGAGGGCCGCGACGCGCAGCTGCCGCGCGTGGGCGAGCCCGATCTCGACCGCATCATCGACGCGTTCAACGCGCGCACGCGACGGGCCGAACGCCTGCAGCAGCAGGCCGGCGAACTCGGCGCGCGGCTCGTGCAGGCCGAGCGCTTCGCGATGCTCGGCAAGCTGGCTGCACAGCTCGCGCACGAAATCCGCAATCCGATGGGCGCGATGCGGCTGAAGGCGGAGAATGCGCTCGCCGGCGACGTGAGCCGGCAGCAGGAGGCGCTGCGCATCATCCTCGCGCAGATCGCCCGCATCGACGCACAACTGTCGGGCCTGCTCGCGCTGACCCAGCCGGTGAGCCCGCACGCGACGCGCGTCGATCTCGATACGTGGCTGCCGCAGGTGGTCGATGCGCATCGCGAGCTCGCGCAGCGGCAATCCATCGCCGTGACGTGCACGCCCGACGGGCGGGGCGAGCGCTTCGCGGCGCCCGCCGACGGCCCGGCGTTCGACGCGGAGCAGATGCGCCGTGCGCTCGACAACCTGCTGCTCAACGCGCTGCGCCACGCGGGCGACGGCGGTGCGGTCGCGGTCGCGGCCGCGCGCTCGACGGCCGACGGGCGCGCGATGCTCCGCTTCACGGTGTCCGATACGGGGCCAGGCGTTCCCGACGCGCAGCGCGAGCGGATCTTCGAGCCGTTCGTGACGGGCCGGGCGGACGGCACCGGCCTCGGCCTCGCGGTCGTGCGCGAAGTGGCCGCGGCGCACGGCGGCCGCGCGTGGGTCGACACGACGCCGCGCGGCGCTTCCTTCGTGATCGAGATCCCATGGCAAGCATCCTGATCGTCGACGACGACGCCGCGTTCCGCGACGGCCTCGCGGAAACCCTCGGCGATCTCGGTCATCGGGTCGTCGAGGCCGCATCCGCGCGCGCGGCGCTCGCGACGCTGCGCGACGGCGCGCGCGTCGATTGCGTGTTCCTCGACTTCCGGCTGCCGGACCTCGACGGCCTCGCGGTGCTCGCGCAATTGCGCGACGACCCGGCGCTCGCCGCGATTCCGGTCGTGATGCTGACCGCCCATGCGACCAGCGACAACACGATCGACGCGATGCGGCTCGGCGCGTTCGATCATCTGACGAAGCCGGTCGGGCGGGACGACATCGCGCGCCTGCTCGAGCGCATCGTGTCCGCGCATGCGCCGCTGCCGGCCGGCGACGCCGAACCGGCCCGGTTCGCGGGCGAGAGCGCGTCGGACCGGCCGCGATTGCTCGGCGCGAGCGCCGCGATGCGCGACGTGCAGAAGCAGCTCGGCCGCGCCGCGACCAGCGACGCGACGGTGCTGATCACCGGCGAAACCGGCACCGGCAAGGAAGTGGCCGCGCGCGTGCTGCACGCGGCGTCGGCGCGGCATGCCGGGCCGTTCGTCGCGGTGAACTGCGCGGCCGTGCCGGCCGAACTGCTCGAGAGCGAACTGTTCGGCCATCGCCGCGGCGCGTTCACCGGCGCGCATGCGGATCGCGCGGGGCGGCTCGTCGAGGCCGACGGCGGCACGTTGTTCCTCGACGAAATCGGCGACATGCCGGCCGCGATGCAGGCGAAGCTGCTGCGCGCGCTGCAGGAGCGCCAGGTGACGCCGCTCGGCGCGGACTGTCCGACGACGATCGACCTCCGCGTGGTGGCCGCGACGCACCGCGACCTCGCGGCCGCGGTAGCGAACGGCACGTTCCGCGAAGACCTGTTCTACCGGCTGAACGTGATCCCGCTGCATCTGCCGCCGCTCGCCGAGCGGGTCGCCGACATCCTGCCGCTCGCCGCGCATTTTCTCGAGCGCGCGGCCGGCGCGCGTGCGCTGCATCTGACCAACGATGCGCAGCGCGCGCTGCTCGCGCACCGCTGGCCCGGCAACGTGCGCGAACTGCGCAACGTGATGGAGCGCGCGGCTGCGCTCGCGCCCGGGCCCGCGATCGGCGCGGCCGATCTCGCGCTCGGCGTGGCATCAGCGCCGGCGTCGGCGGCGCCCGACGACGCGCTGCCCGCGTACCTGTTCGATCTGCCGCTGCCCGATGCGCTCGCGACGGTCGAGCGTGCCGCGATCCTGCGCGCATTGGCGCTCGCAAACGGCAATCGCGCGCAGGCGGCGCGGCAGCTCGGCATCGGCCGTCAGTCCCTGTACGCGCGGATGGCGAGCCTCGGCATCGAGCGCGACGACTGAACGGCGCAGCGGGTGTCGGGTTTCCCGACACCGACCGGCTGCTGCTGTCCGTCTTTCCGACACCTGGGGCGTGACCGCCGCGATCGCCGCACGGCCGCGCGGGCCCGTGCGCACTGGCACGGCGTTTGCAAAGAGAGGCGGACCGCAACCCGTCGTCGCGGTCCGTCACGCCTCCGTCGCCGCGCGTTCGACGCTGCGCGCCGCCCGGCCGCCGCAGCGTGTGCCGCGGCCCTCGGTGCGACGCCTGCGGCGACACCCCGATGAGGACCCCACGATGCACTGGATCGATCCGGCGTGCCTGCCCGAAACGCGCGGCCGCGTCACGCAGTTCCTGCTCAACCCGCATGGCGAAGTCGACGGGCTGATCCTCGACGGCCAACTGCAGGTTCATGTGCCGCCGCATCTCGGCCGCGCGCTGGTACGGCACGTCGCGTGCGGTGATCGCATCCGCGTGCGCGGCGTCAAGCCGCGCGGCGCCGACATGGTGTCGGCCGTGCAGCTGACCGCTCGCGACGGCGCCGAGCTGGTCGATACCGGGCCCGGCCCCGAACCGCACGCGCGGCCGCATCCCGCACGCGAGCCGATCGACGTGTGCGGCCAGATCGCGTTCGCGCTGCATGGCCCGCGCGGCGAGTGCAACGGCGCGCTGCTGACGAGCGGCGCGGCGCTGCGCATGCCGCCGCACGCGGCCGCCGAACTCGCCGACTACCTGCGTCCCGGCACGCACGTACAGGTGTGGGGCGACGCGGTCGTCACGCCGCACGGCACGACGATCGACGTCGTCGAGATCGCCGAGCTCGTCGATGCGCCGGCCGACTGAACGCGTGGCGACCATGCGACCGGCGCGCCCGCTCGAGGCGCTCAACTTCTTCATCGCCGACGTGCAGGCCGGGATCGGCCCGTTCGCCGGCGTGATCCTGCTGTCGCGCGGGTGGAGTGCCGACGCGATCGGCTCCGTGATGACGCTCGCCGGGCTCGCGGCGATGGCCGCGACGCCGGCCGCCGGCGCGCTCGTCGACGCGCTGCGCGCGAAGCGGCTGCTGATCGTCTGTGCGACGGCCGCGACCGCGCTCGCGTCGCTGACGCTGCGTTTCGCCGACGGCTACGCGGCCGTCGCCGCATCGCAGGTCGTGGCCGCCGTGTGCGGCGCGGCGCTCGCGCCGGCCATCGCCGGCATGACGCTCGGCATCGCGCGCAGACAGGGCTTCGACCGCCAGTTCGGCCGCAACCAGATGGCGAATCACGCCGGCAACGTGGTCGGCGCCGCACTCGCCGGCTGGCTCGGCTGGCACGCGGGATTCGACGCCGTGTTCGCGCTCGTCGCCGCGTTCGCGGTGCTCGCGATCGTGAGCGCGTGCGCGATTCCGGCGCGGGCGATCGACCATGCGTGCGCGCGCGGCCTCGCGATGCCGGACGACGCAGCCGGCCGCGCGCGCGGCGAGCCGGCGTCGGATCGTGGCCGCTCGGGCGGCGGCGCGGCGCCGCCTGCGCGCGCGTGGCGCTCGGTGGCCGCGAACCGGCCGCTGGTGCTGCTCAGCGCGTCGCTCGCGCTGTTCCATCTCGGCAACGCGGCAATGCTGCCGCTGTACGGGATGGGCGTCGTCGCCGCGCACCGCAGCGATCCGAGTGTGTTTACCGCGCAGACCATCGTGATCGCGCAATGCGTGATGATCGCGGCGGCGTGGTGCGCGCCGCGGCTGATTCGTGCGCACGGATACTGGTGCGTGCTGCTGCTGTCCTATCTGGCGCTGCCGCTGCGCGGCGTGCTCGCGGCCGCGCTGATGAGCGAGGCCGGCGTGTGGCCGGTGCAGATCCTCGACGGGATCGGCGCCGGCCTGCAAAGCGTCGTCGTGCCGGCGCTCGTCGTGCGCCTGCTCGACGGCACGGGCCACGTGAACGCCGGGCAGGGCGCGGTCGCGACCGTGCAGGGCATCGGCGCGGCGCTCAGCCCGGCGCTCGGCGGCGTACTCGCGCAGCATTACGGTTATCCGGTCGCGTTCGTCGTGCTGGGCGCGGTGTCGACCGGTTCGCTCGCGCTGTGGCTCGGCTACGCGCGCTCGCTGCGCGCGGCGTGCGGCAAGCCGCCGGGCGGCGCGGACGGCGGTGAGCCGGCCGACCTGCCGGTCGCATCGCGATGAAGCGCGCGTCGATCCATTGCAGCCGCCCGATATGCCGATGAATTCCGCTCCGTTCGCGTGGTCGATCGCCGCGCTCGCGACCGCCGGCGTGATCGTGCGGCCGTTCGGCTGGCCCGAGGCGATCTGGGCCGTGGCCGGCGCGGTGCTGCTGGTCGCTCTCGGCCTGTTGCCCGCCGACGCGGCGCTCGCGGCCGTGGCGAAAGGCGGTGACGTGTACCTGTTCCTGACCGGGATGATGCTGCTGTCCGAAGTCGCGCGGCGCGAGGGGTTGTTCGACTGGGTCGCGGCCCACGTCGTGAACGGCGCGCGCGGTTCGCCGCGGCGGCTGTTCGCGCTCGTCTATCTGGTCGGGACCGTCACGACCGTGTTCCTGTCGAACGACGCGACCGCCGTCGTGCTGACGCCGGCCGTGTTCGCGGCCGCGCGCCGCGCGAAGACGGACCCGCTGCCGCTGCTGTACGTCTGCGCGTTCGTCGCGAACGCGGCGAGCTTCGTGCTGCCGATCTCGAACCCCGCGAATCTCGTGCTGTACGGTGCGCACATGCCCGCGCTCGGCACCTGGCTCGCACGCTTCGCGCTGCCGTCCGTCGCGTCGATCGCGTGTACCTACGCGATGCTGCGCGCGACGCAGCGTCACGCGTTGCGCGGCCATTGCGCGCGCGATCTGCCGGTGCCCTCGCTGAGCGCGGGCGCGCGCATCGCGCTGGCCGGCATCGCGGCGACGGCCGCCGCCTTGATGATCGTGTCGCTGCTCGACCGGCCGCTCGGGTTGCCGACCGCGCTGGCCGGCGCGCTGACCGCGGCCTGTGTGCTGGCGCGCGATCGCGCGGCCTGCGGGCCGACGCTGCGCGCGATTTCGTGGAGCATGCTGCCGCTCGTGGCCGGACTGTTCGTGCTGGTCGAGGCGCTCGAGCGGACCGGCGCGGTAGATGCGCTGGCGGCGTTGCTGCGCACGCTGACGGCCGGCGGTACGGCGCATGCGGCGGCCGCGTCGGGCGTCGCCATCGGGCTGGCGTCGAACCTCGTCAACAACCTGCCGGTGGGGCTCGTCGCCGGCGCGATCGTGGGCGTCGCGCACAGCCCGCAGCCGGTGGTCGATGCGCTGCTGATCGGCGTCGATCTCGGGCCGAACCTGTCCGTCACCGGCTCGCTCGCGACGATCCTGTGGCTCGCGGCGATCCGGCGCGACGGGCTGCAAGTGAGCGCGGGGAAGTTTCTGGCGATCGGCGCGTGTGTGATGCTGCCGGCGCTCGTGGTGGCGCTGGCGGTGCGGCTTGTGTAGAGGTGGGGGGCTTGTGGGGCGGAAGGCGGGCGCGGGCGGGGACACCCGCGCCGCGTCATGCGCTACGCTGCGTCGGCCTTGATGAAGTCGACGAAGGCGCGCAGCGGCGCGGGCACGAAGCGCCGGCCCGGATAGTACAGATACGGGCCGGAGAACGGCCGCCACCACCCGTCGAGCACCGGCTCGAGCGCGCCGCTCGCGAGCTGCGGCGCGAGCCAGTCTTCGTACAGGTGGACGATGCCGACGCCCGCGCATGCGGCGTCGACGACGAGATCGACGGCGCCGCCGATCTGCACGACGAGCGGCCCCGACGGCTCGACGCGCACCACTTCGCCGTCGCGCTCGAACTCCCACGCCGGCATCGCGCCGCTCGCGAAGCGGCCGCGCAGGCACGCGTGGTCGAGCAGCTCGCGCGGATGGGCCGGCCGGCCGCGCCGCGCGAGATAGGCAGGCGCCGCGGCGGTCGCGAAGCGCTGCGAGCGCGGGCCGATCGGCACGGCGATCATGTCCTGTTCGAGGCGGTCGTCGTAGCGTATGCCGGCGTCGCAGCCGGCTGCCAGGATATCGACGAAGCTCTCGTCCGCGACGATGTCGAGCCGGATCTCCGGATACGCGTCGAGAAAGCGCGGGATGATCGACGGCAGCACGAGCCGCGCCGCGCTGGTCGGCACATTGAGCTTGAGCGTGCCGACCGGCCGCTCGCGGAACGTGTTCACCACGTCGAGCGCGGCCTGCACCTCGCTCAGCGCGGGCGTGAGTCGCGCCAGCAGACGCTCGCCGGCTTCGGTCGGCGACACGCTGCGCGTCGTCCGATGCAGCAGCCGAACCCCCAATTGCGCCTCCAGCCGGCGCACCGCCTCGCTGAGCCCCGACGCGCTCGCATCGGCCAGCCGCGCGGCCTCGCGGAAGCCCTTCGCGCGCGCCACCGCCACGAACGCGTTCAGATCGCCGAGATCGACTTGCATTGTTCGTCCTTTCGTACAGGTCGTGCAGATTATGACGGGTTATCGCGCAGTGCGAGGCGGCGTAACCTGCGTTCTGTCATTCGAAAACAGGAGCACGATCATGTCCCCCATCGTTCAATCGGGCACGTTCGCCATCGCCGGCCGGCGCGTTCACCGTCTCGGTTACGGCGCGATGCAGCTGGCCGGGCCCGGCGTGTTCGGGCCGCCGAAGGATCGCGACGCGGCGCTCGCGGTGCTGCGCGAAGCCGTGGCGGCGGGTATCGACCACATCGACACCAGCGACTTCTACGGCCCGCATGTGACGAACCAGCTGATTCGCGACGCGCTGCACCCGTATCGCGACGATCTGCTGATCGTGACCAAGGTCGGCGCGATGCGCGGCGACGACGGGTCGTGGCTGCCGGCCTTCTCCGCCGACGCGCTCGCCGCGGCCGTGCACGACAACCTGCGCAACCTGGGCCTCGACGTGCTCGACGTCGTCAACCTGCGCATCATGTTCGACGTGCACGGGCCGGCCGAAGGCTCGATCGAGGCGCCGCTGAGCGCGCTCGCCGAACTGCAGCGGCAGGGCCTCGTGCGGCACATCGGGCTGAGCAACGTGACGGCAGCGCAGATCGCCGAAGGGCGGCGGATCTGCGACATCGCGTGCGTGCAGAACCACTACAACCTCGCGCATCGCGACGACGATGGCCTGATCGACGCGCTCGCACGCGACGGCATCGCGTACGTCCCGTACTTTCCGCTCGGCGGCTTCAACCCGTTGCAGTCGTCGACGCTCGACGCGGTCGCCGCGCGGCTCGGCGCGACGCCGATGCAGACCGCGCTCGCGTGGCTGCTGCGCCGCGCGCCGAACATCCTGCTGATTCCGGGCACGTCGTCGGTCGCTCATCTGCGCGAGAATCTGGCCGCCGGCGCGCTGACGCTGCCGGACGATGCGATGCGCGAACTCGACGGCATCGCGGCGGTGCGCGGCTGAGGCGGGCGGGGCGGTTGGCGGGGCTTGCTGCGGGAGGTGCTGCGCGAGGTACTGCGTGCGGCAGCGTGCGGCAGCGTGCGCCCGAAGCGCCGGCCGCCCGAGCCGCGACCAGCTCGCGGTGCCGCGTGCGCGTACCCGCGTGCTGGATACATATGATGTCCGCGGTAACGGGACGCGCGTTCGCTGCGGGCGCGCGCTATCGAACCGCGTGCACCGCCCGTCGCGCGCTGGCTTGCGCTGCCCGCGACGCGCGCGAATTCAGCGCGGCTGCGGCTGACCGAGCTGCTCGTCGAGGGTGCGCGTCAACGGCGACTGCACGTCGCCGGTGTGCTTCGTCTGCACGGGCTCGATCAGCACGATCCAGCATTCTTCTTCGGCGATCGGGTTGTGCAGCGTGCCGCGCGGCACCACGTGCATCGAGCCGGCGGGCAGATCGACGACGCGGCCGCCTTCATACTCGATCTTCAGGTGCCCGCGCACGACGAAGAACAGCTCGTCTTCGCCGACATGGTCGTGCCACACGAGCCGGCCGCGCACCTTCGCGACTTTGACGTACTGATCGTTGACCTGCGCGACCACCTTGGGCGACCAGTATTCGGATACGTCGTCGAATGCGGCTTCGAGATCGAACGATTCGGCGAACGGAACGGCGGGGAGGGTCATCTCGTCTCCAGAGGAGAAGGGTGTTGCTCGGAATGGGAAGTGCTGCGTCATCGCGCGCGAACGCGGCGAAAGGTCCGATTATAGGGAGGCCGTCACGCGGCTGCTTGGGTCGCGAATGCGGCGATGTGGGGTGGTCGATGCGCGGGGCGTTTTGCCGTGATGGCGGCGATCGCGCCCATCGCGGTGGTGGATCGGTCGCGGCGATCGCCGCGAACCGGCTGCCGATGACGACCGGCTCGACAGCGTTCAGCCGCATCAGACCACCCGCACCGCGTCGCAGCACGGCGCATCGCCTTACCGCGCATCGCATGCCAGTGCGTCCCGGCGTATCGCCGCATCGGCGCAGGCGCTAGCGCGCCAGCACCGCCCCCAACGCTCCCCACTCACCCAGCCAGCGCCGCCGCGATCGCGTCGGGTGGCGAGCGGCCGCGCGGCCGGCTGCGCATCAGCGCGCCGATGCTGTTCTCGCAGCTGGCGATGGGCAAGCTCGTCGCGACGTTCGCGTTGAAGTATCCGGATGTGCGACTGGAAGTGACGACCGACGACCGGCCGGTCGACATGATCGAAGAAGGCTACGACCTCGTGATCCGCGTGAATCCCGACCCGGACGCAACGCTGATCGGGCGCGTGTTCCTGCGCGACCGGCTGGCGGTCGTCGCGACGCCGGCGCTCGCGCGGCCCGGCGACGGCGCGGCCGCGCCGGCCGTCGTGCGCACCGCCGACGACCTGCGCACCGCGTGGGACGTGATCGGGCCGGCCGGGCCCGCCCGCATCGCGTTCGAACCGGTGGCGCGGCTGTCGTCGCTGGTGATGGTGCGCGATACGGTGCGCCTCGGGCTCGGCGCGGCGTGCTTGCCGGTGTCGCTCGTGAGCGGCGACCTCGCGGCCGGCACGCTCGTCAGCTGGGGCGACGTGCCGGGGCCGGACATCGCGCTATGGGCGCTGTACCCGTCGCGGCGGCTGTTGGGAGCGCGCGTGTCCGCGTTTCTCGCGCATCTGTCCGATGCGTTTCCGTCCGCGAGCCCAGACGCGCTCGCCGCCTATCTCGACGCCGCGTGACGCGCGCGCCTAGGTGCGATCGCGGCTGCGCGCGCGCGTGGCGCCCGTGATCACCGCGATGCCGAACAGGATCACGGCGACGATCTCGACGACATGCTGCGACACGTGCAGCGCGATCAAGCCCCACGCGACGCCGCCGATGAAAATGATCCATCCGACCAGATAGATGAGCAGGGTCATCGTTCTTCTCCTTGCGGTTGCGATTCAGCCTGCGGCGCGCTGTCTTCTGCGGCGGCCGCGTCGTGCGCCCGCACGCCGAGGCGCGCCATCAGGCGCCGCGCATCGAACGGCGCGCGCGTCTTCGTATCGTTGTCGAAGTAGCAGTAGACGGCGCGCGCATGCGCGCGCGGCGGCGCGAGGTCCGGTGCGGCGAGGCGCGCGTCGGCCGGCTGCGCGCCGCGGCTCCACGTTTCGATGCGCTGCGCCCAGCGGTCGAGCGACTCGTCCGAGTACTCGCCCGAATATTTGGTCTCGGTGCCGTGCAGCCGCATGTAGACGAAGTCGGCGCTCAGGTCCTCGAACTGCGGCCACGGTTCCGTCGAATCCGACACGACCAGCGCGACCGCGTGCCGGCGCAGCAGCTCCACGAACGCCGGGTCGACGAAGCTCGCGTGACGCACTTCGATAGCGTGTCGTAATGCGCGCTTGCGGTCGATCTCGAGATAGGGCGTCCTGACCCGCCCGTCGTGCCGTTGCGCGAGCGCCAGCGCCGCTTCGGTATCGTGCGGCAGCAGGCCCAGGACGTGTTCCATGTGGTCGGGGTCGAATCGCAGCGGCGGCGGAAATTGCCAGAGGAGCGGGCCGAGCTTGTCGTTGAGCGCAAGCAGCCCCTGCGCGAAAAAGTTCGCGCACGCGACCGTCGCGGTTTCGTCGCGAAACCGCAGCATGTGGGTCAGATAGCGTGCGCCTTTCACCGCGAACGTAAAACCGGGCGGCGTTTCGTCGTACCAGCGCCGCAAGCTAGCGAGCGATTGCAGGCTGTAATGCGTGCCGTTGATCTCGATCGTCTGCAGCCGGCTCGCTGCGTAGCGCAACTCGTCGGCCTGCTTCAGCCCTTGCGGGTAGAAGGTGCCGCGCCAGCCGGCGTAGCGCCAGCCGGAAATGCCGATATGGATGCGCGCTGATGGGCTCGTCACGTCGATACCTCGGAGATGCCGTGGATCGTGTCGCGACGAGCAAGGCGCGTGCCGGCCGGTATGAAATGGGGACCCGCACACAGCGTGCTCGCGACGGCCGCGCGGCACGCTGAGGCTGGACCGCCGATCAGGACGCCGACAACATCACCGACACGCCCGTAGCCGTATAAACTGGCGTCGCCTTGAACCCGTCGACCGTCACCGTCGCGAACTTCGCGGCGAGCGCCGCGCCGTCGATCAGCGCGATCGTGTCGCCGGCCTTCGGCGCATAGCCGTTCACGAACTTCACGTGAAGCGTGCCGCCAGCGACCGTGAGCGGGCCGCCGACGCGCAGGCGGCCGCCGCCGTGGCCGTCGACGTCGAGTTCGAGCGTCGTGTTCGCGAGCTGCGTGTAACGCGTCGCGATCGTGACCGGCGCGGCCGCCGCGATCCGGACGCCGCCGCCCGCGCCGACGTACACGTCGCCGTTGCCGAACGCGCTCGCGGACGCCGCGGCGAGCGTGCCGCCGTTCACCTGCGTGCCGCCCGTGTAGCTGTTGTTGCCGGCGAGCGTCAGCGTGCCGGTGCCTTGCAGCGTCAGCTTGCCGGCGCCGCCGATGTCGTTGCGCCACTGGTCGGCCGCGTAGAAGCCGCCGCGCGACGCGTCCATCGACACGACCACGTTGCCGTTGAACGTGCCGTAGCCGTCGGCCGCGGTGAACAGGTTCAGGCGGCCCCAGCCTTCCGCATCGTCCATCACCGGGTAGCCCGACGGCAGCTCGGTGGTCTTCAGCACGACCCGCCGCTGGTCCGCGCTCAGGTACGGGAAGCGCGTCTGCAGCAGCACCTCGGCGCCCTTGGGCACGACGGGCGGCGCGTCGGTCGATTCGATCGCGCCGAAGCCGAACGTCAGGCGGCGCAGGAACGCGGCCCGGTTCGCGGTGTAATCGGCGAACCGGTCGGTCGCCGTGGTGCCCGAATGCGCGAACGCGGCGAACGTCGCGTCGGTCGTTCCCGTGAGCTGCTGCAGCGCCTGGTGCGCCTGGCCGTACGCGGCCTGCGCGTCGCTCGCGTAGGCGGTCAGGTTCGCCGCGCTGATGGCCAGCGCGAGCATGCGGCCGCCGATCACGTCGAGCGGCGAATGCATGCCGGCGAGGATCCGGTTCTCGCCGAGTTCGAGGCCGCGGCTCACCATCTCCTGGAAGCGCTCCGGCACGAGCCACGCCATCGTCGTCGCGTCGCGCATCGCTTCGGCCTCGTGGCCGCTGATGAAGCCGCCGTCGGTGGCGGGCGTCGCGCTTTCGGCGGGCACGAGCGTCGGCGCGACGACGACCGCGGCGCTCCAGCGGTACGGACGCGCATATTTATAGAAGCGCTTCGACGGTTCGGTCGACGCGTTGGTGCCCATTTCGTTGAGCAGATCGACGACCTTGCCGAAGTTCGCGTTGGTGCTGCTGCCGACGCCGGTGTTGTTGCCGGCGTCGTTGTACAGCACCGTGGTCGCATCGGCCGGCACGCTGGTGATGCTGGTCGTCTGCTGCGCGGCCGTGCGCCACGCGTCGGTGAGCGGGCCCATCCCGTCGGTCACGCTGTAGCCTTTGCCGCGCCGGTCGTCGAAGTAGGCCGCATCGGCCTGCTGCTGCGTGCGTGCGGTCGTTGCGTCGACCACGTATTGAACGTTGGCGGCGAGCACCGTGCCGTTCAGAATCGTGCCGCACGGCGTGCCGCTGCTGGGCAGGCCCGAGCACGTCGACGCCACCACCGCCGGAAACGCGCCGTTGGCCGGCGCGTTCACGCCCGCGTCGACGATCATCGTCGACGGCTGCCACAGATCGAGGAAGCGGCTCACGACCCGCACCGCGGCGTTGGTCGACAACGTCGCATAGCGCGCGTCGCCGCGCTGGTTGGTCGCGATGTTGTCGACGAACGCCGGCACGCTCGGCACCGGTGCGCTGTCGACGAAGCCGGGGTCGGCGGGCGGCGCCGGCATCGCGGCGCTGGTCGCCGGGGTCGATGCGACGTCGTCGCCGCCGCCGCAGGCGGCCAGTGCGAGCGCGCTCGCGAGTGCTGCGACGTGCAGCGGAAAACGGCGGGGTGACACGATCATGCGGACTCCATCCTGAAGGTCGAAGATGGCGGATTGTCGAGCGCGATCGTGACGCGGCCGTTAAGGAATTGTGGCGCGTCGCGGTCGACGCGGCCGAATGCTCACTATTTGGTGAATTCGTGCTGCAAAACGTTTGCGGCCAGTATGAACCGGCCGCGTGCGGCTACGCGTGGGCTGCGCTCTCATCGAGTCGAAACAGCGCGACTGCGTTGGCCAGCTGGCTGCCCTGTTCTTCGAGCGATCGGGATGCGGCGGCCGCTTCCTCGACGAGCGCGGCGTTTTGCTGCGTGACTTCATCCATCTGTGTGATCGCCAGCGTGACCTGCTCGATGCCGCGGCTTTGCTCGCTGGACGCCGCCGCGATCTCGCCCATGATGTCCGTTACCCGCGCGACGGCCTGCGTCACCTGGCTCATCGTGTCGCCCGCGTGGTTCGCGAGGCGCGATCCGTCTTCGATCTTCTCCACCGAATGCGAGATCAGCTCGCGAATTTCCTTCGCGGCGCTCGACGAGCGCTGGGCGAGGCTTCTGACCTCGCTCGCGACCACTGCGAAGCCGCGCCCTTGCTCGCCGGCGCGGGCCGCCTCGACGGCCGCGTTCAGCGCGAGGATGTTGGTCTGGAACGCGATGCTTTCGATGATCCCGGTGATATCGGCGATCTTGGCCGAGCCGGCGCTGATGTCGGTCATCGTCTCGACCATCGATCCGACCGCGACGTTGCCGCGCTGTGCGACTTGCGACGCGTTGTCGGCCAGCGCTCTGGCCTGCTGGGCGTTGTCGGCGTTCAGCCGCACGGTCGACGTCAATTGCTCCATGCTCGACGCGGTTTCCTGCAGCGATGCGGCCTGCTGTTCGGTGCGGGACGACAGGTCGACGTTGCCGGACGCGATCTGGCTCGCTCCCGCCGCGACGTTGCTCGACGCGGCGCGGACCTGCGCGATCAGCCGCACGAGGTTCGCCTGCATTTCGTGCATCGACGCCAGCACGCTGCCGCGCGGTGCGGCGGCGCTCGCGGCGTTGCCGGCGAGGTCGCCGGCCGCGATGCGCTGCGCGATGCCGTTGAGCATCACTGGTTCGGTGCCGAGCGAGCGGATCAGGTCGCGCGCGATGGCCCAGCCGGCCACCATCGCGCCGACCGCCGCGGCGAGGCAGATGGCGATCTGCAGCAGCCGTTGCGACGTATAGCGGTCGCCCGAATCGGTCACGAGCTGCGCGGCCCGCTCGCGCGAATAGGTCGCAAAGGCGTCGGTCGCGGCGACGAGCCGGACCAGCAGCGGGCGGCACTGTTCGTCGATCATCGTGATCGCCTGATCGCGCCGGTTGTTCACGGCGGCATCGACGATCGCGCGCGCGACGGGCCCGTAGCTGGTCTCGACCGTGTCGATCTGTCTGACGAGTTCGCGCGCCTTGTCGGTCGCGTCGGTGCCCGGGCCGACGGCGAGCCTCAACTGGCGAAGCAGGGTGCCGACGTCGCGGTCCGCCTGCAGCGCCGCCTCCTTTTCGTGTTCGACGTCGGCCGCGGAGCCTGCGAGCACGATGTTGCGCGCGGCGATTGCGCGCCGGTCAACCGCGACGTGCACGCGGTCGGCGAGCGTCGCGCGCGCGTTGATGCCGTTCACGTAGTCCGAGAACCTCCCATGCGCGCGGCTGAGGGAGACGATGCCGAGCACCGACACCAGCAGCACGACGCAGGTCAGAACCCCGAACGCGAGCATCAACTTCGCGCGAATGGTCAACGGCTTGTTACTCATCTTGCACATCCTGTCATGTAATTCGATAGCGTTCCGGATGGCGCGCACGGTACATGAAGGATATGGGGGTGTGAATCGCCCAATCGTTTGCGGGTCGCGTATGCTCAAACGAACGATCGAAGCGGTACGGTCAAGCCGGTTGCGCAAACGATTTCGCGTCCGCGCGGCACACGCGATTGCGGCCCTGGCGCTTCGCCGTGTAGAGCGCGAGGTCCGCGTGATGCGACAGCGCCTGCACGGACTTCGGGTGGCCGCGATGCGCGGTCGCGCAGCCGATGCTGACCGTGAACGCGGGCATCGTCGCGTCGAATCCGTCGAGGCAGTTGCGCTCCACCGCGCCGCGAATCGCTTCCGCGACGGTCGCCGCGCCGCTTTCGTCAGTATCGGGCAGCACGGCGACGAATTCCTCGCCGCCGTAGCGCGCGGCCAGATCGCCGCGCCGTCGCGTATGGGCGCGGATGCATTCGGCGAGAAAACGCAGCGCGGTATCGCCTTGCGCATGGCCGTAGCGGTCGTTGTACTGCTTGAAGTGATCGGCGTCGATGAACAGCATCGACAGGCTGCCGTCGTTGCCGCGCTGCAGGCGCTGCCATTCGTCGGCGAGCGCTGCGTCGAGCGCGCGGCGATTGTGCAGGCCGGTCAGCGGATCGGTGCGGGTGAGGTCGGTGAGCAGCGTCTGCTTGCGCAGGTTGTCGCGCAGCGCGAACGCGAGCAGCCACATGACCGCGCAGAACAGCGCACCGATCACGGACGCCGACACGCCGACCTTCCATGACAGCCGCGTGATGTCGGCCAGCACGTCCTGTTCGGCCGGCGCGACCACCGCGATTAGCGGCGTGCCCGGCACCTGCTGGTACGTATACAGTCGCAAGGTCCCATCGATGCTCGAGCGCGCCGCGTAGAAGCCCGATTCGTGCTGCACCATCCGTTCGAACGCCTTCGAGCGACGCAGGCGCACCATCTGGCCATCGCTCAGCGGTGGGTTGCGCGCGAGTATCGTGCCGTCGGCGCGCAGGATCGCGCTGATGCCGTGGGGCCCGACGTTCAGGCGCGACAGCAGCCGGTCGAAATACGCGAGGTCGATGGCGACCACCGCGATGCCCTCGAACGTATGGTCCGGCCGTTCGATACGGCGCGACAGCGCGATCGATTCGGTGCCGCCGCGCGAGCGCGCACGGTACGCCTGGGATACGTAGAGGCCCACGCTGTCCGAATCGCGATGGACCTTGAAGTAGTCGCGATCGCTGAAATCCCAGCGGTGCGACGGGCCGCAGCAGCCGTCGATCAGTCGTCCGTAGCGGTCGGTCACGCCCATGCCGGTCACGTATTGCGCGGCCGTGCGCTCGAACAGCAGATCATGGCGCAAGCCGGCATTCATGCGGGCCATCGCCGGGTTGCGAATATTGGTCGCGAGCGACGCGAGCGCGCTGTTCGACGTCTCGACGGTGCGTGCGACCTCGCTCGCGAGCACGGCGGCGACGTTGCGCGAGTTTTCCCGCGCGTGCTCCACGACCTCGCTGCGCGCGGCCCATAGCGTCGCCGCGCTGATGCCGAGCGCCGCGACCGACATCAGCGTGCCGAGCACGCCGACGGCGAGATGGTGGCGGCCGGCCCAGTCGGCAATTTTCTCGATCGAAAGAGTTGCAGGCATTGGTCGCGCTCGTTCCGGAAGCCGGCCGCGACTGACGCGGCCGGGTCAAATCCGTGTTAACGGCAGGACTGCCCAGAAATCGAGGCCGGCATGCGGGGCGATGATGGCGGCGGCGCAACCGGCTATGGGCCGGCTGCGGGCGTTTACGCGATGCGATCGTGACAATCGCGGCAATCGTCGCGCTGGTTGCGCTTGGCGAATCGGCGCCGCCCAACCGATCAGTCGAGCCCGCCCTGGCACAGATACTTGATCGACAGGTAGTCGTCGAGGCCGTACTTCGAGCCTTCGCGGCCGTAGCCCGACTCCTTCACGCCGCCGAACGGCGCGGCCTCGCTAGCCAGCGCGCCTTCGTTGATGCCGACGATGCCGGTTTCGAGCCGCGCCGACACGCGTGCGATGCGCCGCACGTCCTGCGTGTAGAAATACGCGGCGAGCCCGAACGGCGTGTCGTTGGCGGCGGCGACGGCCTGTTCCTCGGTATCGAACCGGAACAGCGCCGCGACCGGCCCGAAGGTTTCCTCGCAGCTCAGCTGCATGTCGGCGGTGGCGTCGGCCAGCACCGTCGGCGCGTAGTAGTTCGGGCCGAGCTGCGACAGCCGCCTGCCGCCGGTCAGCACGCGCGCGCCGCGTTCGAGCGCGTCGCCGACGTGGCGCGCGATCTTGTCGACCGCGCGCGCGTTGATCATCGGGCCGATCTGCGCGGCCGGATCGGTCGCCGGCGCGACCTTCAGCGCGGCGACGCGCGCGGCCAGCTTCGCGGCGAACGCATCGTAGACGCCGGCCTGCACGTACACGCGGTTCGGCGACACGCAGGTCTGGCCGCCGTTGCGGAACTTGGCGGCCATCAGGCCGTCGACCGCGGCGTCGAGCTGCGCATCGTCGAACACGATGAACGGCGCATTGCCGCCCAGCTCCAGCGACAGCTTCTTCAGCGTCGCCGCCGATTCGCGCGCGAGCAGCTTGCCGACCGCCGTGGAGCCGGTGAACGTGATCTTGCGCACGCGGGCATCGGCGAGCCAGTCGGCCACCGCGTCGATGCCGCGCTCGCGCGACGCGGCGATCAGGTTCAGCACGCCGGGCGGCACGCCGGCTTCCATCGCGAGGAAGCCGAGCGCGAGCGCGGTCAGCGGCGTGTCCTCGGCCGGCTTCGCGACGACCGTGCAGCCGGCCGCGAGCGCCGGCGCGATCTTGCGCGCGATCATCGCGAGCGGGAAATTCCACGGCGTGATCGCCGCGACGACGCCGATCGGCTCCTTCACCGCGCTGAGCTGCTTGCCGCGCTGCTGCTGCGGAATCAGATCGCCGTAGGTGCGCGTCGCTTCCTCGGCGAACCACAGCACGTACGACGCGCCGTATGCGACTTCGCCGCGCGCTTCGGCGAGCGGCTTGCCCTGTTCCAGCGACATCAGTTTCGCGAGATCGTCGGTGTGCGCGACGATCGCCGCATGCCACGCGCGCAGGATCGCCGCGCGCTCGCGCGCCGGTGTCGCGCGCCACGCGGGTAGCGCGCGGGCGGCCGCATCGGTCGCGGCGCGTGCGTCGGCCGCGCCGCTGTCGGGTGCGTAAGCGATCGTGTCGAGCGTCGCCGGGTTGGTGACATCGAAGCAACGGCCATCGAGCGCGACGCGCCAGCTGCCGTCGACGAGGTTGGCGGTGCGAACGAGTTCGGTGCGTGACAGCGTAAGCGGCATGACAGGTCCTTGCAATGAGGCGAAACGGTTCGGCGCCGGCGGCGCGCGCGCAACGACCCGCCTCGGCCGGCGTACTGCCGCGTTGGAGGCTGCTGCGCGCCCGCCGTCAGTGGCGTTCGCCGAACAGCGATTCGAGCGGGTAGTGCCGTTTGACGAACGGCGATTTGATGATCACGTAACTGAAATACTTCTCGATGCCGATGTTCTGCTCGAGCAGCCCTTCGACGATCGTCTGGTAATGGCTCACGCTGCGCGTGATGAACTTCAGCAGATAGTCGTAGCCGCCGCTCGCGAGGTGGCACTCGACGATTTCATCGACGTTGCGGATCGCCGCGACGAACCGGTCGAAGTCTTCGCGCCGGTGGTCGGCCAGCGTGACTTCGGTAAATACCACCTGCACGTCGCCGAGCTTCTCGAGCTGGATGTGTGCGCCGTAGCCGCCGATGTAGCCGGCCTTCTCGAGCCGCTTCACGCGGATCAGGCACGGACTGGGCGACAGCCCGACCGCATCGGCGAGCTCGACGTTGGTCATGCGACCGCGCTTTTGCAACTGGGTGAGGATGCGCAGGTCGATGCGATCCAGCTTGCTGTCCGTCATGTTCACGTGAGAGGGCAAAAATGGAATGTCCGGTTACTTTAGAGTCGAACGATGGCCGCCACAAGCCCGGCTTTCCCTCGTCCGGCTCAGGCCGGCTGCGCGTGGGCGGCGTCGAGCGCGCGTTGCACGCCCGGGTCGGCCAGCACGTCGTCGAGCGTCTTGCGCACGCGTTCGAACATCAGGTCGAATTCTCCCGCGGTGAAGCTCAGCGCCGGCGCGAAGCCGAGCACGCCGTCGCCGAACGCGCGAAACACCACGCCGTTCGCGTACGCGGCCGCGGCGATCTTGTCCGGCACGTTCAGCGCCGGGTCGAAGCGCGTCTTGCGCGCCTTGTCGGCCACCAGCTCGAGCGCGCCGAGCAGACCGGCTGAGCGCGCGTCGCCGACGAGCGGATGCGCGCGCAGCGCGTCGAGCCCCGCGGCGAAGCGCGGCGCCTGCGCGCGGCCGTTCGCGAGCAGCCCGCCCTCGTGATAGAGCTTCAGCACCTCGAGGCCGATCGCCGCGCTGACCGGGTGCGCGGAATACGTATGACCATGGCCGACCACGGCCGATTCGGTACGGCTGCCGGCGAGCCCCTCGTAGATTTCGTCGGACATCAGCACCGCGCCCATCGGCGCGTAGCCGGCGGTGAGCCCCTTCGCGACGGTCATCAGGTCCGGCTCGACGGATTCGGTTTCGCACGCGAACAGCGGGCCGGTGCGGCCGAAGCCCGTGATCACCTCGTCGGCGACGAACAGGATGCCGAGGCGCCGGCACGCGTCGCGCATCGCCTTCAGCCAGCCCGCCGGCGGCACGATCACGCCGCCCGAGCCCTGGATCGGCTCGCAGAAGAACGCGGCGACGTTGTCGGCGCCGAGCGCCGCGACCTTCGCCTCGAGCGCGGCGACCGAGGCGGCGATCAGCGCCTGCGGGTCGTTGCCGAGCGGATGGCGGTACGGGTAGGGCGACGGGATATGGTGCTGATCGGCGCGCGGCAGATCGAAATGACGGTGGAACGCGGGCAGCGCGGTCAGGCCGGCGCCGATCGACGACGAGCCGTGATAGCCGCGCTCGAGCGCGATCATCTGCTTCTTCGACGGGCGGCCGGTCGCGTTGAAGTAATGCGTGATGAAGCGCACCGCGGAGTCGACCGCGTCCGAGCCGCCGAGCGTGAAGTACACGCGGTTCAGCGACGGCGGCGCGAGCGCGGCGAGCCGTTCGGCGAGTTCGATCGCCGGCTGCGAGCCGAAATGGAAATAGCCGGTCGCGTAGGGCAGCTTCGCCATCTGCTCGGCGGCGGCCTTCACGATGCTCTCGCGGCCGTAGCCGACGTTCACGCACCACAGGCCCGAGAACGCGTCGAGCAGCGTATGGCCGTCGCCATCGCGCAGGAACACGCCGTCGGCGGATTCGAGCACGGTGACGCCGCGCGCTTCGTGCGCACGATAGTTGACGACGGGATGGATCAGATGTTGACGATCGGCTTCGATCAGCGCGGCTTGGTTCATGGCGGGGCGGGGTTCTCGTCGGGTGTCAGCGATGAGTTCATGCTACCGGGCGAGAATTCCACATGCGTCTTCAATTTGCGGGCGGAAACGTATGGAGACGGCGTTTGCGCGGGGCGCTTCGGCATTTTCTGCTGCGCGCCCCGCGGGGCAGGCGCGCGTCAGTAGCCGCGCGCACGATCGACGACGCCGATCATCGGTTGTCCCGCGCGATGGCGCGCGAGGTTGGCGAGCACGGCGTCGACCGCGCCGTCGGGCCGCGTCGCGCTGGCGATGTGCGGCGTGATCCGGATGCGCGGGTGCGTCCAGAACGGATGGCCGGCCGGCAACGGTTCGGGGTCCGTCACGTCGAGGATCGCGCTGTCGAGGCGGCCGCCGTCGAGCGCGTCGAGCAGCGCGCTCGCGTCGAGCTGCTCGCCGCGGCCGACCTGCACGAGCGACGCGCCGGCCGGCAGCGCGTCGAACACGCGCGCGCCCAGCAGCCCGCGCGTGGCGTCGGTGAGCGGCAGCAGGCAGATCAGAATGTCGGCGCTGGCCAGGAACACATCGAGCGCCGCGTCGCCCGCGTAGCAGTCGACGCCGTCGAGCGCGCGCGGCGTGCGGCTCCAGCCCGCGCAGGGGAAGCCGAAGCGCCGCAGCGTGTCGAGCACGGCCTGGCCGAGCGTGCCGAGGCCCAGCACGCCGACGCGCCGCGACGCGGCCGCGCGCACGGGCTTCTCGCGCCACACTTGCGCGCGCTGTTGGGCCGCGTAGTCGAACAGGTCGCGATGGATCGTCAGCACGGCCTGCGTCACGTATTCGACCATCCCTTCGACGATGCCCGGCTCGATCATCCGCACGACCGGAATATGCGCGGGCACGCGCGACAGGTCGAACTGGTCGATGCCGGCGCCCACCGAGAAGATGACCTCGAGATTCGGCAGCAGCGCGGCCGGGTCGTCCGGCGGCTGCCAGGCGGCGAGATAGCGGACGGCCGCGGCGTCGCCGAGGTCCGGCCAGATCCGGAACGCGAGGTCCGGCGCCCGTTGTGCGAAGCGCTGCGCCCATTGCGCGCCGCGCACCGGGTCGGCTTTGTACAGGAAGCTCATCGCGCGGCTCAGCCGAGTGCCTGATTGACGATCGCGAACGCGCGCAGCGCCGGGTCGCGCTCGGGCGCCGCGCCGCGCGCCATCGCGACGACGGTATCGACGCGCGGCAGGCCGAGCCCCTGCAGCCAGTCCGACAGCCCGCTATCGCCCGGTACGTCGAGGCGCACGAACATGCCTTCGTGCAGCGCGAGCCAGTGGCTGATCAGCGCCTGCGCACGCAGCGCATCGGGTGCGATCACGGGGCCGATCACGTGGCCGCGGCCGAAGCGGCGGAACAGCGCGAACCCGAGCAGTTCGCCGTCGCGGTCGAGCGCGATGCCGTTGGCGACGTCGAGCAGCGCGTCGATCACCGTGCCGCGCGCATGGCCGGCGGCGCGCGACGCGAGCGCCGCGAGGCGCGGCCCGTCGTTGACGCCGAGCGGGCGCAGGCGTTCGCCGGGCGGCAGCGAGATCAGCGGCGGCTGGAACGCGGCGCCCTGATGCTGGTCGATGGTGCCGATCGCTGCGAAGCCGAATTTCACGTAGAGCGGTTCGCCGGACGGCGTCGCATGGAGGAAGATGGTGCGCGCGCCGAGGCTGTCGATCACGCGTGCGAGCAGCTCGCGGCCGATGCCGCGGCCCTGCTGCTCGGGCGACACGATCACCATGCCGAGCGACGCGCAGGCGTCGTCGAAGCGCCAGCCGAGCGCGGTGCCGACGACGCCCGATTCGTCCTCGGCGACGAAGCCGCTGCCGAGCTGGAATGCGAAGCGCCAGTCCTCGACGCGGTGCGGCCACTTGACCGCCTCCGACAGCCGGTGCGCGGCGCTCAGGTCGGTTTCGGCGAAGGGGCGATAGGTAAGCGTGCTGGAAGGGTTGAGGTCGGACACGCCGGACTCCGGATGGATGGGAATGACCCGCTCACTCTGCCAGCGCGGTTGCCGCGCGGATAGGACGATTCGCCTGTTTTGCGGCGACGGCCGCCGCGCCCGCGAGATCGACGCAAACCCGCTCGATCCGTGCTAACGAACGCGCGGAGCGTGCCGGCGAGGGCCGCCAATCCGACAGCTCCTGCTGTGCGAATGCCACTACGATGACGGCATGGTGGCGCTGCCGCTTGCAGAACGGCTCGCCGAACCGCCCGCCTGCCGGCCGCGCCGCAGATCGTGCTGCACGCGCCCGGCAACACGCGGCGATTCTGCCTTTTGAGCGGCGCCGAACGATGCGCGAACGACTTTTTGCCTTGATTCAATTTCGTTGAACCCAGCCCGTCCCCGGCCCTGCCGGGGCTTCACACCGACAGGACGTCACCATGATCCAGTTTGAACCCAAGTTCATCACCTTCGACTGCTACGGCACGCTGACCCGTTTCCGGATGGCCGACATGGCGCGCGAGGTCTACGGGGACCGGCTTTCGCCGGTCGCGCTCGAGGACTTCGTGCGCGCGTTCGCCGCGTATCGGCTCGACGAGGTGCTGGGCGCATGGAAGCCGTATCGCGACGTCGTCGTCAACGCGATCCGCCGCACCTGTGCGCGGATCGGCGTGAAGTTCGACGAAGCCGAGGCCGAAAGTTTCTATCTGGCCGTGCCGACGTGGGGCCCGCATCCGGACGTGCCGGCCGGGCTGTCGCGGCTGGCGAGCAAATACAAGCTCGTCATCCTGTCGAATGCGTCGGACGACCAGATCATGAGCAACGTCGACAAGCTCGGCGCGCCGTTCCATGCGGTGTTCACCGCGCAGCAGGCGCAGTCGTACAAGCCTCGGATGCAGGGCTTCGAATACATGTTCGACAAGCTCGGCTGCAAGCCCGAGGACGTGTTGCACGTGTCGTCGAGCCTGCGCTACGACCTGATGACGGCCGAGGATCTCGGCATCAAGCACAAGGCGTTCGTGAACCGCGGCCACGAGCCGGGCACGCCGTTCTACAACTACTACGAAGTCTCGGACATCGGCCATCTCGCGACGCAGCTCGGCCTGTGAGCGACGCGCGCGCCTGCGCCGGCAGGCGGCGCGCCATGCAGGCGGCCGCTTGCATGGCGCGTGCGCTCAACGCACGGATCGAGGGTAAATACCGATAAGGACTCATTCAAGATGGGGCCGGTCGAGCCGATATATGTACCAGATGGTTAATATATCGAGGCCCCCGCATGAAGTTGTCCACGAAACTGCTGCTGCTGGTCGCCGCGGCGCTGCTCGGCGTCGTGTTGCTCGCCGCGATGTCGCTGTACACGCTGCGCGACGCGCTGATCGACAGCCGCCGCGACGAGATCGTGATTCTTCTGACGAAGGCCGAGCATCTGGTCGATTCGTACCGCGCGATGCAGGCGAACGGCACGCTGACCGCGGAGCAGGCGCAGCAGCAGGCCAAGGCCGCGCTGTCGGCGCTGAATGCGAATTCGAAGAGCTACTTCTGGGTCACGACGTCGGACGGCGTCAATCTCGTGCATCCGAACGCGAAGTTCATCGGCACCCGCGCCAAGGGCAATCGCACGACCGGCGGCCTGTCGGACAGCGACGCCTACCGCGAGGGGATGGCGCGCGACCACTTCGCGCTCGTCGACGTGCTGATCAAGCGCAGCCCCGACGCCGACCTTGAGCCGAAACTTCAGGGCGTGGTGGCCATTCCGGACTGGAACTGGTGGATCGGCACGGGCTTTTTCTACGACGACATCAACACCGTGTTCAGCCGGCTCGCGTGGGTGCTGGGCGGGATCACGCTGGTGATCGCCGCCGCGCTCGCGGCGATCGCGTGGGGCGTGCTGCGCAGTGTCAGGCGCACGCTGGGCGGCGAGCCGGCCCATGCGACGCAGATCGCCGCGCGCATCGCCGCCGGCGAGCTGGACGTGCAGTTCGACACCGCCGACGCGGCGCCGGGCAGCCTGCTCGTCGCGCTCGGCGACATGAAGGCACGGCTGACCGAGACCATCGCCGACATCCAGGCGACGACCCATTCGATCGCCGTTGGCACCGGCGAGATCGCGCAAGGCAATCTGGACCTGTCGCAGCGCACCGAGGAGCAGGCGGCGTCGTTGCAGCAAACGGCCGCGAGCATGGAACAGCTCACGTCGACGGTCAAACAGAACGCCGACAACGCGCGGCAGGCCGATGCGCTGGTGACCCGCGCGAAGGAGGCGACCGAGCTGGGCGGCGCGGCCGTGCAGGAAGTCGTCGAAACGATGCGGCAGATTGCCGATGGGTCGGTGCGGATCGCCGACATCACCGTCGTGATCGAAAGCATCGCGTTCCAGACCAACATTCTTGCGCTCAATGCCGCGGTGGAAGCGGCGCGGGCCGGCGAGGAAGGGCGCGGGTTCGCGGTCGTGGCGGCGGAGGTCCGCTCGCTGGCGCAGCGCAGCGCGGCGGCCGCGAAGGACATCAAGGGATTGATCGACGCGTCGGTCGAGCAGGCCGGTAGCGGCAGCCGGCTCGTCGAGGCGGCGGGCACGCGCATGACGGAGATCGTGCGGTCGATCGACCGGGTGGCCGCCATCATGGGCGAGATATCCGCGGCATCTGCGGAGCAGAGCACCGGCATCGAACAGGTCGGCCTGGCCGTCGCGCAAATGGACGAAGTCACCCAGCAGAATGCGGCGCTGGTCGAGCAGGCAGCTGCGGCCGCGTCGTCGCTCGACGAACAGGCGGCGCGGCTCAGGGCGGCGGTGGCGGTGTTTAGGGTGGCGGCTTGATGGGGGTGGGGCGGGTGCTGCGTGCGGCTAGCACGTGCATCCGGCGATAGCCATATCGGCGCTTCTGCGCGGCGATGGCCATCATCCGGCCAGTCAGCGCTTCGTCGTCAACTCGGCGACGTGATTCGTAGCGGCACGGCTCCGCCCGCTTCAGGCCAGCCTCGGCTTCCTTCAAGATGCCGATGATTTTGCTCTTCGGTGAATCGCTTTTTCATTGCAGTTCCTCTCTGGAACGGACCCTACACCGCGTCACCGTACTAAACGCCGGGAGCAGGTCGCTCGGAAGAACAGAAGAACGGGGCGCTCGAGCACTACGTCAATCACGGGCGCTGCTTCACTTTCACTGCTTCGGTCTTCGACATGGGGTTCCCTCGACCTTTCATATCATGCTCCACGGGGGCATGAATCGGGACCTCCGTCGCATCTATGCCGACTACGAGCCATTGCACCCGGAACATCTCTGTAAGGGTTTTCCCGCCCCTCAAGAAAATTCAAGGCCTTGTCGAAAATACGTCTGCCGGGTGGGCTGTTGATGCTGTTTCCGGGGCCGTCAAACCAATCCTCTGAAGAATCGGAATGAAAGTATCGAATTCGATCGGTTTCAAGATCAACCTTGCGTTCGGTACTGCGCTGGTTCTCAGCGTCGCCGTGCTGGCGACCGTCGGCGCGCTGAATGTGCGCCACCAGGCCGTCAGCGAGTTCGAGCAATCGAGCCAAGCGCGCATCACACAGGCTGACGGCTCGCTCGACGGAACCTTCAGCGAAGTCGAGCAAAACCTCACGTATCTCGCACAAACCCCCGAGTTGACGTCGGCCGACGCCACCATCACGAACTATCTGACCCACACCGGCAAGATGACGCCTGACAGCAACGGTGGCGTCGAGCAGCGCATCTTCACGGTACTCAAGCAGTTCGGCGACGCGCACCCCAACATGCGCTACCTCGATATCGGCACGCACTGGGGCGGTTACGTGCAGTGGCCGTTGGAAACCATGAACGGCGACCACTACGATCCCCGTCAGCGGCCGTGGTATACCGCCGCCATGGCAACCCCCGACCGCGTGGCGCGGCCCGCGCCGTACCTGAGCGCGGCGGGCTCCGGCGGCGCAATCATTCCGTTCGCGCGGGTGGTCAAAAACGCCGGCGGCGAAGTGCTGGGCGTGCTCGAGGGTGACCTCTCCCTCGAAGGCTTCGCCAAGCTCACCAGCGGCATCCGCTTCGGCCAGAGTGGTTATCTGATCGTGACCGACAACAACGGCAAGGTGCTGATCGATCCGCGCGACAAGAGCCACGAATTCAAGGAATTCAAGTCGCTCGGCGGTGGCTACGACCAACTCGCGTCCGCCGCCGACGGCCGCGCTGTCGTGACGATCAACTCGACCCGCTACCAGGCCTATGCCTACACGTCGCGCAAAAACGGGTGGCGTTACTACGCGCTCGAGCCGGAGGCGGAGATGATGGCTGCCGCGAACCGGCTAACCTTCCAGCTGGTCGGCACGGGCGCGCTGGTGATCGTGATCGCGCTGTTCGCGATGGTCGTGCTGAGCCGGCAAATCGTGGTACCGCTGCGCACGCTCGCGGATTCGATGCACGAGATCGCGGTCGGCGACGGCGACCTGACGCGGCGTCTGCCGGTCGTCAACAGCGACGAGGTCGGGCTGCTCGCGGGCCGCTTCAATGCATTCGTCGAGAAGCTGCACGGCGTGCTCGTCAAGGTGTCGTCGAGCATCAATCATCTCGAAACCGCCTCGCGCGAAGTCTCTTCTGGCAACAACGACCTATCTGCCCGAACCGAGCAGCAGGCCGCCTCGATCCAGCAGACCGCGGCCAGCATGGAGCAACTGGCCAGCACGGTGCGGGAGGCCGCCGATCGCGCCAAGCACGCCAACGCGATCGCGTCCGGCGCCGTCGCCACCGCGTGCCGCGGCGACGAGGCGGTGGCCGATGCCGCGAAAACCATGCTGGCGGCCGTGAACGAATCAGAGCGCGTCATCGGCATCGTCGGGATCATCGAGGGTATCGCGTTCCAGACCAACATCCTGGCGCTCAACGCAGCAGTGGAATCCGCGCGGGCCGGCGAGAGCGGCCGCGGCTTCGCGGTAGTCGCCTCCGAAGTGCGCAACCTCGCGCAGCGCTCGACCAGCGCGGCGAAGGAGATCAAGGCGCTGCTCGAAACCTCGGTCAGCAACGTGCGCGAAGGCGCCAGCCAGATCGGGCTGGCCGGCAAGACCATCGCGGAACTTAACGCGGCGGTGGGCAACGTCGCCCAGATCACCACCGAAATTTCGGCTGCGGCCGAGGAGCAGAGCCGCGCCATCGACGAGGTCAACCAGGCGGTCGCGTCGATGGACCAGAACACACAGCAGAACGCGGCGCTCGTCGAGGAAATCGCGGCGGCGTCCGAATCGCTGAGCGTGCAGGGACGCGACCTGCACGCGACGGTCGGCTTCTTCCGGCTACAAACATGACCCTGCCGCTCGAGACAGATCTGGATGCGGCGGTGACCGGTGACGACTTTAATTCGCGACGTGCAACTCGTGAATCGACGACCGCCCTCCGCAACACCGGTCAGCCAGCATCAGATCGTCCCGAACAGCGCTCTCGGACGGTCTTTGAGCGTCGCAGTCAACAACCTTGACGCACTCACCAGTTGATCACGGCTCGTCGCGCACGCGAGGTTGATGCGCACGCCGTGCTCGATCTCCGAACGGTCCACGGCAAACGCCGACGACGGCATCACCACCACGCCGCGCGCCTTCGCGTTGGCGGCGAAATCGTCAGCACGCCACGGCGGCGGCAACTCAAGCCATACGAACATGCACGCCGGATCCTGGCGCGCGCGAATTCAGCAAGCTGTGCGTCCATGATGTGACGCGCGGTGCCGTCCTCGATCCAGATTGACGCGATCAGGCACGTCACGCTCGCATCTCGTGCGTATCCCGCACGCATTCAGCCCGTACCCGAGACCAAGCCCGTATCCAGGCCCGGTACCACGTCGCCCCCGCCCTCGGCCAAACCCGCCTCGCCCGAAGCCCCATTTTCGTCTGCTGAATCTCCCCCCGCCGCCGCACCGCCGCCCGCCCGCACATTCCACTCAAACATGCCGTTTGCGCGCGCCAAACGCGTTTCGGACGCCGAATCCTCAATTTTGTCGGTGCAATCTGCCGCGCGTGCCGCTTTACGATTCCCTTCATCGGCATGCGCGGCGCGAGCGCGACGCCCGGGCGCCCATCACCCGGCGACGCGCGCAGGCATGCAGCAATTCATGCTGCGCGGGCGGTCCAAAACGGTCGATTCGTATCGTGCGGCCGGCCCGAATCGCGACAAACCGCATTTTGGCGGTGCTTAAATGAATTGCAACTGCACGACGTCGTACCCGCCACCAGCATGCGGGCGCGGCGGGATTCGACAACCACGCTGGACCCCAGGACCCACTTTCCACAGTCAGGAGCAGTTCGGATGAACGACGATATCGACAACGGCAGCGGCAAGGGCGGCTTCACGCGCCGCGACATGATGCGGGTCATGGCGGCGAGCGGCATGATGGCCGTCGGCGGCGGCGGACTGCTGCTCGACGCGCAGTCGGCGTTCGCCGCGCCGGCGCCCAAGCGCGGCGGCAAGATCCGGGTTGCGAACGAATCCAGCTCGACGGCCGATACGCTCGACCCGGCCAAGGGCTCCACAGGCGCCGACTACATTCGCTTCTTCATGTTCTACAGCGGCCTCACGCAGCTCGACGCGAGCCTCACGCCGCAGATGAACCTCGCCGAGTCGCTCCAGACGACCGACGCGAAGACCTGGATCATCAAGCTGCGCAAGGGCGTCACGTTCCACGACGGCAAACCGGTCGGCCCGGCCGACGTGGTGTTCTCGCTGCTGCGCCACAAGAACGCCGCGACCGCATCGAAGGTCAAGCCGCTCGCCGACCAGTTCGCCGACGTGAAGGCGAGCGGCCCCGACGAAGTCACGTTGACGCTCGCCAGCGCGAACGCCGACCTGCCGGTGATCCTCGCGACGCCGCAGCTCGTGATCGTCAAGGACGGCACCACCGACTTCAGCGCCGGTATCGGCTGCGGCCCCTACAAGCTGAAGTCGTTCAAGCCCGGCGTATCGACCATCGGCGTGCGCAACGACAGCTACTTCAAGCCGGGCATGCCGTACCTCGACGAGATCGAGATGATCGGCATCAGCGACAGCGCCGCGCGCCTGAACGCGCTGCTGTCGGGCGACGTGCACCTGATCAACGCGATCGATCCGCGCTCGACGCAGCGCGTCGCGTCGACGCCCGGCTATGCGCTGAAGGAAACCAAGTCGGGCCTGTACACCGACCTGATCATGCGCAGCGAGAACCCGATCACCGCGAATCCCGATTTCGTCGAAGGGATGAAGTACCTGTTCGATCGCGAGCAGATCCGCTCGGCGGTGTTCCGCGGCTACGCGGTGATCGGCAACGATCAGCCGATCCCGCCGGGGCATCGCTACTTCAACGCGTCGCTGCCGCAGCGCCCGCACGATCCGGACAAGGCGAAGTTCCTGTTCCAGAAGGCCGGCGCGCTCGGCGCCACGCTGCCGCCGATCTACGCGACCTCCGACGCGAACGGCTCGATCGAGATGGCCGTGCTGCTCCAGCAGGCCGGCGCGAAGATCGGGCTGAACCTGCAGGTGAACCGCGTGTCGCCGGACGGCTACTGGTCGAACCACTGGATGAAGCATCCGCTCGGCTTCGGCAACATCAACCCGCGCTCGAGCGCCGACGTGCTGTTCACGCAGTTCTTCAAGTCGGACGCGCCGTGGAACGAGTCGGGCTGGAAGAACGCGAAGTTCGACCAGTTGCTGCTCGCCGCGCGCTCGGAAACCGACGACGCGAAACGCAAGCAGATGTACGGCGAGATGCAGGTGCTCGTCGCGCAGCAGGGCCGGGTCGGGATTCCGTCGTTCATCAGCTTCCTCGACGGTTACGACAAGCGGCTCTCGGGCCTCGGCTCGATCCCGACCGGTCCGATGATGGGCGGCATGTTCGCCGAGCACGTCTGGTGGAACGCCTGACGCCATTGCCTGCCGCCGCCGTGCGGCCGGCGCCGCTGAGCGCGCCGGCCGCACGCGGCCTTTCCGGGAACGCAAGCCCATGAACCGAATCCTGCTCGGGCTGATCGGCCGGCGCATCGCGGTCACCGCGCTGACGCTGCTGATCGTGTCCGCGATCATCTTCACGATCACGAACCTGCTGCCGGGCGACGCCGCACAGGCCGCGCTCGGCCAGTCCGCCACGCCCGAGACGGTCGCGGCGCTGCGCCAGCAGTTCGGCCTCGACATGCCGGCGCACGTGCGCTATCTGCATTGGCTCGGCGGCCTGCTGCACGGCGATTTCGGCCGCTCGCTGTCGGGCGACCTGCCGGTGTCGGAGATGATCGGCGGACGCCTGCCGAAGTCGCTCGCGCTCGCCGCGATCACGACGGCCGTGTCGGTGCCGATCGCGCTGCTGCTCGGCATCGTCGCGGCGGTGAAGCGCGAGTCGGTGGTCGATCGCGTGATCAGCCTCGGCACGCTGGCGCTGGTCGCGACGCCGGAATTCCTGATCGCGACGGTGGCCGTGCTCGTGCTGGCGGTGAAGCTGCACTGGCTGTCCGCGCTGTCGTACGGCGGCCCGATCGACGGCATGCACGACTTCCTGCGCGCGTACGCGATGCCGGTGCTGACGCTGTGCGCGGTCGTGATCGCCCAGATGGCGCGCATGACGCGCGCCGCGGTGATCGAGCAGCTGAGCGCGTCGTACGTCGAGATGGCCGTGCTGAAGGGCGCGAGCCCCGCGCGCGTCGTGCTGCGCCATGCGCTGCCCAACGCGATCGGCCCGATCGCGAATGCGATCGCGCTGAGCCTGTCGTATCTGCTCGGCGGCGTGATCGTCGTCGAGACGATCTTCAACTATCCGGGCCTCGCGAGCCTGATGGTCGATGCCGTCGGCAACCGCGACTTCCCGCTCGTGCAGGCGTGCACGCTGATCTTCTGCGTCGCCTATCTGCTGCTCGTGCTGTTGGCCGATCTGTGCTCGATCGTGTCGAACCCGCGCCTGCGCACCTGAGTGTTTCGCTTTCTTCCGAGATGCCGATCATGCAACCGACCGACTCCGTTCAACGCAGCAGCACGCTGCCGCCGTCCGGCGACCCGCGCCCGTCGCGCGGCGGCCCGCCGCCTGCCGCGCCGACGCCCGGCGCGCCGCGCAAGCGTCGCGCGCCGCGCCTCGCCCTGACCGGCGGCGGCCGCGCCGGCCTCGCGATGGTCGCGCTGATGCTGTTCATCGCGGTGTTCGCGCCGCTGCTCGCGCCGCACGACGTCGGCACGATCGTCACGCCCGACGTGTTCGCGGCGTTCAGCGCGAAGCTGCCGTTCGGCTCCGACTTCCTCGGCCGCGACATGCTGAGCCGCATCCTGTACGGCACCCGGCTGACCGTGCTGCTCGCGCTCGCGGCGGTGCTGCTCGCCGCGCTGACGGGCACGACGCTCGGGCTGCTCGCGACCGTGTCGGGCCGCGCGGTGGACGAGACGATGAGCCGCCTGCTCGATGCGCTCACGTCGATTCCGTCGAAGATGTTCGCGCTGATGCTGGTGGCCGCGTTCGGCTCGTCGCTGCCGCTGCTGGTGCTGACCGCCGCGGTCAGCTACATGCCGGGCTCGTACCGGATCGCGCGCGCGCTGGCCGTCAACATCAGCACGCTCGAGTTCGTGCAGGTGGCGAAGGCGCGCGGCGAAAGCGCGCTGTACATCGCGTGCGTCGAGATGCTGCCGAACATGATCCATCCGATGCTGGCGGACACCGGGCTGCGCTTCACGTTCGTCGTGCTGCTGCTGAGCGGCCTGAGCTTTCTCGGGCTCGGCGTGCAGCCGCCGTACGCGGACCTCGGCTCGCTGGTGCGCGAGAACATCGCGAGCCTCGGCGACGGCTCGGCCGTCGCCATCATGCCCGCGGTCGCGATCGCGATCCTGACGGTGGGCGTCAACCTGTTGATCGACGGCCTGCCGCACCGCGGCCGCCGCAAGGGCGCGGCCGCGGCCGCGGGAGAACACTGATGCGAGATGAATCGACTCCGCTCGTCGAGGTGCGCGGGCTGCGCGTGGTCGGCGGACGTCCGGGCGGCGCGGAAACGACGATCGTGCACGGCGTCGACTTCGACATCCGGCGCGGCGAGGTGCTCGCGCTGATCGGCGAGTCGGGCTCGGGCAAGACGACGATCGCGTTGTCGCTGATGGGCCATGCGCGCGCGGGCTGCCGGATCGCCGGCGGCTCGGTGAAGTTCGACGGCGCCGACGTCTGCACGCTGTCCGCGCCGGCGCTCGCGGCGCTGCGCGGCCGCAAGGTCGCGTACATCGCGCAGAGCGCGGCGGCCGCGTTCAACCCGTCCCGCACGATCCTCGATCAGGTGATCGAGAGCGCGCTGATCCACCGCACGATGACGAAGCGCGTTGCGCAGGCGAAGGCGGTCGAGCTGTTCCGCGCGCTCGCGCTGCCGGAGCCCGAGACGATCGGCAGACGCTATCCGCACCAGGTGTCGGGCGGTCAGTTGCAGCGGCTGATGGCGGCGATGGCGCTGATCACCGATCCGGAGCTGGTGATCCTCGACGAGCCGACGACCGCGCTCGACGTGACCACGCAGATCGACGTGCTGCAGGCGTTCAAGCGCGTGATCCGGGATTGCGGGATGAGCGCGGTGTACGTGTCGCACGATCTGGCGGTGGTCGCGCAGATGGCCGACCGGATCGTCGTGCTGAGCGACGGCGTGATCCGCGAGGCGGGCGCGACCGAACAGATCCTGCATGCGCCGGCCCATCCGTATACGCAAAGCCTGATCGCGGCCGTCACGCCCGACGGTGCCGCACGCGAGCCGCAGGCGCCGGCCGCCGCGCCGGCGCCGCTGCTCGACGTGCGCGGCGCGATCGCCGGCTACGGCGCCCGTAACGCGCAAGGCTGGCCCGCGAAGGTGATCCTGCATGAGGTCGACCTGCGCATCGGGCGCGGCCAGACGGTCGGCGTGATCGGCGAATCGGGCTCCGGCAAGACCACGCTCGCGAAGGTGATCGCGGGGCTCGTGCCGGCGACGGCCGGCCAGATCCTGCTCGACGGCCAGCCGCTCGCGCTCGACATCGGCAAGCGCTCGAAGGAGCAGCACCGGCGCGTGCAGATCGTGTTCCAGAACGCCGATACCGCGCTCAATCCGGTGCATACCGTCGAGCGGACGCTCGCGCGGCCGCTTGCGTTCTATCACGGCATCAAGGGCGCGCGCGCGAGGCAGCGCGTCGCCGAACTGCTCGAACTCGTGCGGCTGCCGCCGGCGGTCGCCGCGCGCCGCACCGGCGAGCTGTCCGGCGGACAGAAGCAGCGCGTGAACCTCGCGCGCGCGCTGGCGGCCGAGCCCGACCTGATCCTGTGCGACGAGGTCACGTCGGCGCTGGATACGGTGGTCGGCGCCGCGATCATCGACTTGCTGCGCGATCTGCAGGCGAAGCTCGGCGTGTCGTACGTGTTCATCACGCACGACATCGCGAAGGTGCGCGCGATCAGCGACGACATCGTCGTGCTGTACGCGGGCCGGCGCGTGGAGACGGGCAGCCGCGACGCGCTGTGCGCGCCGCCGTACCACCCGTATTCGCACCTGCTGGTGTCGTCGGCGCCGGAACTGCGCGCGGGCTGGCTCGACGTCGCTGCCGAGCGCTGCCATCGGCCGCTCGTGCTGATCGGCGCGAGCGCCGACGATGCCGGCCTGTGTCCGTTCCTGTCCCGCTGCGCGATGCGGGTGGACGGCGTGTGCAACCTCGCCGCGCCGCCGCTGCGCACGCTCGGCAACGGCGCGCAGGTGCTGTGCCATCGCAGCGAGGAAGATCTCGCGCGATTCCAGGCCGAGCCGCAGCCCGAAGGCGCCGTGCTGGGGCAGCCGGTGCGGCTGTAGCGATGTGTATGTCGCGCCGGCGGCTCGTGACTCACGGCTCATGGCCGATGCAGATGGACGCTGCGCACAGTGTGCTGCGGCGGTCGTGCAAAACGATGCAACCGGCGCGTGCCGCGCACGAATACGCGGCAAATGCGCTTTTTGACGGTGATTAAATGGTTTCCGGTGAGCGATCGCCGATCGCGTCCGCCGCAATGTTCGAGAAGGATCGGATGAAATTCGAATCGTACTGGCTGGATACTCGTCCGCCGTTTCATGCCGGCTGCGAAGGCCCCGTCGACGGGCGCGCCGACGTGGTCGTGATCGGCGGCGGCTTCACCGGTCTGTCGGCGGCACTTGCACTGGCGCAGCGCGGCGTCTCGGTCGTCGTGCTGGAAGCCGCGCAGATCGCCGGCGAAGCGTCGGGACGCAACGGCGGACAGTGCAACACCGGCGTCGCGCAGGACTACGCGTCGCTGGCCGCGCGCATCGGCGCGGAGCCGGCGCGGCAGTTCTATCGGGCATACGAGAGCGCCGTGAAAAGCGTCGAGGCGCTCGTCGCCGAACACGCGATCGATTGCGATTTCCGGCGCGCCGGCAAGCTCAAGCTCGCCGCGAAGCCGCAGCATTTCGCGGCGCTGGCGAAGACGTACGACGCGCTGCGCCGCGACGTCGATGCCGACATCGAGCTGATCGAGCCGTCGCGGGTGCGCGACGAGATCGGCTCCGACGGTTTCCACGGCGGGCTGTTGCAGCACAACGGCGTGCAGATGCACATGGGCAAGTTCGGCGTCGGCCTCGCGCAGGCGGCGGCACGGGCGGGCGCCCGCATCTACGAGCACGCGGCGGTCACGCAGATCGAGCGGCTCGGCGGCGAGCGTCACACGATTGTCAGCACGCGCGGCACGATCGTCGCCGACCGCGTGCTGGTCGCGACCGGCGCATCGCAGCACGGGCCGTTCGCGTGGTTCCGGCGGCGCATCGCGCCGGTCGGCAGTTTCATCGTCGTCACCGAGCCGCTGCCCGACGCGCAGCTGAACCGGCTGTTCGTGCATCGCCGCGCGTACGTGACGTCGCGCCAGATCGGCAACTACTTCCGCGTCACGCCCGACAACCGGCTGCTGTTCGGCGGTCGCGCCCGCTTCGCGATGTCGAGCCCGCGCTCCGACGCGAAAAGCGGAGAAATCCTGCGCGCGGGCCTCGCCGGCTATTTCCCCGAGCTGGCGGCCGTGCGGCTCGATTACTGCTGGGGCGGGCTGGTCGACATCACGGCCGACCGGCTGCCGAGGGCGGGCCAGCACGACGGGCTCTACTACTCGATGGGCTACAGCGGTCACGGTGTGCAGATGGCCGTACACATGGGCCGCGTGATGGCCGACGTGCTGTACGGCGCGGCCGCGTCGAATCCGTGGCGCGAGCTCGACTGGCCGGCGATGCCGGGCCATTTCGGCCACGCGTGGTTCCTGCCGTTGGTCGGCGCCTATTACCGGATGCAGGACTTCCTGCACTGAAGCGAATGCCGCAAGGACTGGATATGACCGCACGATTCGTTTGTCCGCCCGCCGCGTGCGCGGCCGCATGAGGACCGCGAGCATGGCGACCCTGTTTCCCGCTGCGCCCGAACGCGACGCAGCGCGCGCCCGGCGCGCGCCGTATTCCGCGCCGTGTTCCGTATCGCCCGCGATCGGCGACGTGCTGCGTACCATCGACGCGTCGTTCGCGCAGCCGCTGAACCTCGACACGCTCGCGGCCGTCGCCGGCCTGAGCGTGTCGCGCTTCACCGCGCGCTTTCGCGGCGAAGTCGGCCTGTCGCCGCATCGCTATCTGTGCCTGGTGCGCGTGCGGCGCGCGCAGGAGCTGCTGCGCGCGGGGCTGGCGCCGTCGGTCGTCGCGACCGACGTCGGCTTCTTCGATCAGAGCCATCTGTGCCGGCATTTTCGCCGCGTGCTCG
The DNA here is from genome assembly GCF_013822785.1 of Burkholderia sp. MBR-1. Taxonomy (NCBI): domain Bacteria; kingdom Pseudomonadati; phylum Pseudomonadota; class Betaproteobacteria; order Burkholderiales; family Burkholderiaceae; genus Burkholderia; species Burkholderia sp. MBR-1. The sequence continues at coordinate 768,222 of NZ_CP053611.1, read as the reverse complement.
GCGTCACGCCGCGCGACTACGTGGGCGCGCGGCAGGACGGCGCGGCGCTGCGCGCGGCGCCGCGGCACGCGCGCGCCGAGCGCCGCGACACGCCGTGTCACGTTGCATAGGCGCGTGTCGCGACGGGAGGTGCGGGCACGTCTGCCGCATTAACTGGCGCTTAACGATGGTTTTGTGAGGCGTTAATCCGAGAGGCGAACCGACGCGACACAATGGTTCGCAAGTGGCGCAACCGCGATCGAGTGCGCCGAGGGGTGTGCGGACCCGACGTCCGCAAACGCATATTTTGCAACACGCGCGACCGCTGGGCTGCCACGTCGTCGCGCATCGGCTGGAGCAGAAATGACCGCAGCTTACGTATTGCACCGCGCCGACGGCACGGCTGACACAACCGCGTTTCACCAGCAGGCGTTCGGCGAGCACGACCCGTTCGCGCGCCAGCGCGAGATCGCGTGGGAAGGCCCCGACGCGATGGCGGCCGGCCGGATCGGCTTCGTCGGCGAGCTCGACGTCGCGCGTTATCCGCACGTCGAAAGCATCGTCGTCGTCGAAGGCGAGCTGACGCTCGACGCAGCGGGCAGCGCCCGCCTGGTGCTGGGGCCGGGACAGGGTGCGGTCATCGGCGCCGGCACCGCGCTGCGCATCGGCGCGGCGTCGCCGGTGCGGCTCGTGTTCTGCGCCGCCGCGTGCCCGCAACCGACCAGGCGCGGCCTGATCGCGCTGCGCGCCGACGCCGACTTCAAGCCGTCGGCGTCGCTGCCGCCCGACGTGCTGCTCGGCCCCGCGCCGGCCTGCCGCAGCGACAACGTGTTCGTCGAAGACGGCATCGGCCACTGCGCGGGCACCTGGGATTCGACGCCGTATCACCGGATCGTCCGGCCGCATCGCGTCAACGAATTCATGTTCCTGCTGGCCGGCAGCGTGCGCTTCGCCGCGCCCGACGGCAGCGTGCTGACGCTCGGCGCCGGCGACGCGCTGTTCGTGCCGCGCGGCGCGCCGATCGGGTGGGAAAGCCGCGAGCACGTGGCCAAGTTTTACGTCGTGCAGAACGTCAACGCATCAACCGAACGGAACTGAACATGTCGCCTCCGCTGCGCCAAATAGAAACGTCGCCGACGCTGCCGGCCGAAGCAGATGTCGTCGTGATCGGCGGCGGCATCATCGGCGTCTTCACCGCGTACTACCTCGCCCGGCGCGGGGTGTCGGTCGCGCTGGTCGAGAAGGGCCGTATCGGCGCCGAGCAATCGAGCCGCAACTGGGGCTGGTGCCGGCAGCAGAACCGCGACGAGCGCGAGCTGCCGATGGCGAGCAAGAGCATCGACCTGTGGGAGCGCTTCGCTGCCGAATCGGGCGAGGACACCGGCTTTCACCGCTGCGGGCTGCTGTACCTGAGCAACGACGAGGCCGAGCTGTCGCGCTGGGCGAGCTGGGGCGAATTCGCGAAGACGGCGGGCGTGACGACCTACATGCTCGACAGCAAGCAGGCCGGCGAGCGCGGGCGCGCGACCGGGCGTGCGTGGAAAGGCGGCGTGTTCTCGCCGAGCGACGGCACTGCCGACCCGGAGAAGGCCGCGCCGGCCGTCGCGGCCGCGCTGATGAAGCTCGGCGGCAGCGTCCACCAGCACTGCGCCGCGCGCGGCATCGAACTGGCGGCCGGGCGCGTCGCGGGCGTCATCACGGAGGCCGGCGTCATCAAGACCCGCAAGGTCGTGCTCGCCGGCGGCGCGTGGGCGTCGTCGTTCTGCCGGCAGCTGAGCGTCCGGTTCCCGCAGGCGTCGATCCGCCAGTCGATCCTGAGCGTGTCGCCGGTCGAGCAGGCGCTGCCGGGCGCGCTGTATACGTCCGGTGTGTCGGTGACGCGCCGCAGCGACGGCCGCTACGCGCTGGCCATCAGCGGCCGCGCGCGCGTCGACCCGACCGCGCAGTTCCTGCGCTTCGCGCCGCAGTTCGTGCCGATGTTCGCGAAGCGCTGGCGCAATCTTCTGCCGGGCGGCCTCGAAGGCGTGCGCGGCGGCCACGAAACGCTGAAGCGCTGGCGTCTCGATGCGCCGACGCCGATGGAGGCCGTGCGCATCCTCGACCCGAAGCCCGATCTGCCGACGGTCAACGAAACGTATCGCCGCGCGGTCGAGCTGTTGCCCGAGCTGCGCGACGCGACGATCACGCACGCGTGGGCCGGCTTCGTCGACAGCACGCCGGACGGCGTCCCCGGGATCGGCGAACTGCCGGGCGTGCCGGGCCTCGTGCTCGCGGCGGGCTTTTCCGGCCACGGCTTCGGCATTGGCCCCGGCGCCGGGCATCTGATCGCGGATCTCGTGACGGGCGCGCAACCGCTGGTGGACCCGACGCCGTACCGGCCGAGCCGGTTCGCCGATTCCGCGTGGGGCAAGGTCGCCGATTTCTAGGCCGACGCCGGCGGCGTGACGACGCTGCGCATCGTCACGCGCCGTTCGCGCAGGCAGACGATACGACACGGTGCGACGCGATGCGACGCGAACAATGCGCACCATGCCTCGCGGCATGGTGCGGCCGACAATGGAGTGCGTGATGCGTTTCGGTTCCTATTGGCTCGATACGTCCGAGCCCTTCGCGAGCCGCTCGCCTGAGCTGCCGGACGGAATGTGCGACGTGGCGGTCGTGGGCGGCGGGATCACCGGTTCGGCGGCCGCGCTCGCGCTCGCGAAGAAGGGCGCGCGCGTGGTGGTGTGCGAAGCCGGCACCGTCGGGCACGCCGCGTCGGGCCGCAACGGCGGCATGTGCAACAACGGCTTCGCGCAGGACTACGCGATGCTGTCGCAGCGCATCGGCGCCGAGCTGGCGAACCGGCTGTATCAGGCGTTCGACGCGGGCGTCGACATGGTCGAGCGTCTGGTCGAAGAAGAGTCGATCGATTGCGATTTCGTGCGGCGCGGCAAGCTCAAGCTCGCGGCGAAGCCCGCGCACTACGACAAGCTCGTGCGCAGCCAGGCGCTGCTCGCCGCGAACGTCGATCGCGACACGCGCATCGTGACCAGGGCGCAGCTGCGCGACGAGATCGGATCGAGCCGCTACCACGGCGGCTTGCTGTTCGAGAAGAGCGCCGGGATGCACGTCGGCCGGTATGTGCGCGGCCTCGCCAACGCCGCGCAGGCGCGCGGCGCGCACGTCGTTGAACATGCGCCGGTGCTCGGGATGAAGCGCGACGCAGGCGGCGCATACGCGCTGCGCACGCCGCTCGGCGAGATCCGCGCGCGTCAGGTGCTGCTCGCGAGCGGGATCTCGCAGGTGGGGCCGTTCGGCTGGATCCGGCGCAGGATCGTGCCGGTCGGCGCGTTCATCATCGTCACCGAGCCGCTGCCGCGCGAACTGCTCGACCGCCTGCTGCCGACCCGCCGGATGGTCACCGACACCAAGAACTTCGTGAATTTCTTCCGCGTGACGCCGGATCACCGGATGCTGTTCGGCGGGCGCGCGCGTTTCGCCACCTCGAACCCGCGTTCGGACGAAAAGAGCGGACTGATCCTGCGCCGTCAGATGGCCGCCGTGTTTCCCGAGCTGGCGAACGTGCGCGTCGACTACTGCTGGGGCGGCATGGTCGACATGACCGCCGACCGGCTGCCGCGCGCCGGCGAGCGCGACGGCGTGTATTACTCGATGGGCTACAGCGGCCACGGCACCCACATGGCCACGCTGATGGGGACGCTGATGGCCGAGATCATGGACGGACGCGCCGATCTCAACCCGTGGCAACGTTTCGACTGGCCGGCGATTCCCGGCCACTTCGGCAAACCGTGGTTTCTGCCGCTCGTCGGCGCATGGTACCGACTCAAGGACACACTCCAATGACTTCTTACGACCAATCACCGGTTCGTCACCTGCTCGAAGCCGGCCGGCTCGAGCGCTTCTTCATCGACGGCGACTGGGTCGCGCCCGACGGCGGCGGCCGCTTCGCGGTCGTCTGCCCGTCGACGGAAGACACGCTGTGCGAGATCCCGCTCGGCAGCGCGCGCGACGCCGATCGCGCGGTGCAGGCCGCGCGCCACGCATTCGCCGGCTGGGCCGCGACGTCGCCGCAGGAACGCGCGGCGCTGCTCGACCGCGTGCATCGGCTGCTGCTCGAGCGCGCCGAGCGGTTCGCGACGGCGCTCGCGCTGGAGATGGGCGCGCCGCTCGGCTATGCGCGCAGCGCGCACGTGCCGCTCGCCGCCGAACATATCCGGGTCGCGCGCGACAACCTGACCGATTACCCGTTTCGCAAGCAGCGCGGCACGACCGCGATCGTGCGCGAGCCGATCGGCGTATGCGCGCTGATCACGCCGTGGAACTGGCCGATCTATCAGATCACCGCGAAGGTCGGCCCGGCGCTCGCGGCGGGCTGCACCGTGGTGCTGAAGCCGAGCGAGCTGTCGCCGCTCAGCGCGCTGCTGTTTGCGGACGTGCTCGCCGATGCGGGCGTGCCGGCGGGCGTATTCAACCTGGTGAGCGGCACCGGTGCGGAGGTGGGCGCCACGCTGTCGTCGCATCCGCTGGTCGACATGGTGTCGATCACCGGCTCGACGCGCGCCGGCGTGCTGGTCGCGCAGGCCGCGGCGCCGACCGTCAAGCGCGTCGCACAGGAGCTCGGCGGCAAGTCGCCGAACGTCGTGCTGCCCGATGCCGACCTGGAGCGCGCCATCGCGCCGGGCGTGGCCGCCGCGTTCCGCAACATGGGGCAGTCGTGCAGCGCGCCGACCCGCATGATCGTGCCGCGCGGAGCGCTCGGCGCGGTCGAGGCGCTCGCTGTGGCCGCGGCGCAGCGTTGCGTGGTCGGCGATCCGTTCGCCGACGCAACGACGCACGGGCCACTCGCCAATCGCGCGCAGTTCGAGCGGGTCGCGCAGATGATCGACGTGGGCGTCGCCGAAGGCGCGAAGCTGATCGCCGGCGGCCCCGGCCGCCCGGCGGGATGCGAGCGCGGCTTCTATGCGCGGCCGACGATCTTCTCCGACGTGCGCACCGGCATGGCGATCGCGCAGCAGGAGATCTTCGGCCCGGTGCTCGCGATCCTGCCTTACGACAGCATCGACGAAGCGGTCGCCATCGCCAACGACACGGTGTACGGGCTGGGCGCACACGTGCAGGGCGCCGACAGGGAACGCACGCGCGCCGTCGCGGCCCGCATCCGGGCCGGGCAGGTGCATCTGAACTACCCGGCGTGGGACCCGCAGGCGCCGTTCGGCGGCTACAAGCAGTCGGGCAACGGCCGCGAGTACGGCGTCGAAGGGATGGAGGAGTACATGGAGGTCAAGTCGATCCTCGGTTACTACGACTGAAGCCTTGGCCGCGCGACGTCCGCGCGGCGATGCACAATCCCGACCGTCCATCATCGAAGGTGTCGAACTTGGAACACGCCATTCTCTCCGAAGCGTCGCTGAGCGCGCATCGTGCCCACTGGGCGAGCTTGCGCCGCGACCTGCATGCGCATCCCGAATTGCGATTCGACGAGCACCGGACCGCCGACGTCGTGGCCCGCGAACTCGCGGCGCTCGGCTACGCGGTGTCGCGCGGGCTCGGCGGCACCGGCGTGGTCGCGAGCCTGCCCGGCGCCGACCCGCGCCGCGGCATCGTGCTGCGCGCCGACCTCGACGCGTTGCCGATTCGCGAAGCCAACGACTTCGCGCATGCGTCGTGCACGCACGGCGTGATGCACGCCTGCGGGCATGACGGTCATACGGTGATGTTGCTCGGCGCCGCGCGCGTGCTCCGGGAGCTGCCGCAGCTGGCCGGCAGCGTCCACTTCGTGTTTCAGCCGGGCGAGGAAGGCGGCGCGGGCGCGCGCAAGATGATCGACGACGGCCTGTTCGAGCAGTTTCCGACCGAAGCGGTGTTCGGCATGCACAACTGGCCCGGCCTGCCGGCCGGGCACTTCGGGTTGCGCACCGGCCCGATCATGGCCGCCGGCTCGCGGTTCCGCATCACGGTGACCGGCAAGGGCGCGCACGCGGCGCAACCGCATCTCGGCATCGATCCCGTCCCGCTCGCCTGCGCGATGGTGTTGCAGTGCCAGACGATCGCCGCAAGGCAGAAGGACCCGGTGGACCCGGCCGTGATCTCCGTCTGCATGTTCCAGGCCGGCACCACGGACAACGTCATTCCCGACAGCGCCGAGCTGCGCGGCACGATCCGCACGCTGTCGTCCGCGTTGCAGCAGCAGTTGCAGCGCGACGTCCGGCTCATGTGCGAGGCGCTGGCCGGCGCGAGCGGCGCGCGCGCGGACGTCGAGTTCTTTCAGTACTACCCGGCGACGGTGAATACGCCGGCCGAGACGGCCCTGTGCGAGGCGGTGATTCGCGACACCTTCGGCGAGCAGCGCCTGCGCCGCGAGGTGCCGCCGAACATGACGTCCGAAGACTTCGGCTTCATGCTCGAGGAGCGGCCCGGCGCGTACGTGCTGATCGGCAACGCGGCGGACGGTGACGCGGCGCCGGCGCTGCATCACCCGAAATACGATTTCAACGACGACATCATTCCGGCCGGCGTGCGCTACTGGGTGTCGCTGGCGCAGCGGTATTTCGCGCGCGCGGCGTGACGGTGCGCGGCTTCGAACGCGCCGCATTAAACGGCGGCTAACGAACGCTTAAGCGTGCGTTAGCCACAGCAAACACGTCTGTTCCTATAGTGACCGCTGCGAACACGCCGCGCGATGTCGCCGGCGATACGGCAACACAGGCGCGGGCCGTCGTCCGTGCCGGCTCGACACACGACACAAGAGGGATCGCCCGATGACACACGAACACGCGACCAACGCTGCCGCGCCGGCGACGGCGCTGCACTATCGACGCTTCACCGCCGCCGACGTGAGCGGAGCTCACGCGCTGTCGATGGCGCTGCGCTGGCCGTTCAGGGCCGAAGACTGGCAGTTCTCCGCCGACACGTCGACCGCGTTCGTCGCCGAGGAAGACGGCGTGGTGATCGGTACGGCGATGTGCTGGAAGTACGGCGCGGATCGCGCTGCGCTCGGACACGTGATCGTGTCGTCCGAGCACCAGGGCCGCGGCATCGGCCGCGCGCTGATGGAGATCGTGCTCGACGAGCTCGGGCCGCGCATCACCTTCCTGCACGCGACGCCGGCCGGCCAGCCGCTTTACGAAAAGCTCGGCTTCGCCGTGTGCGGCTCGCTGGATCAGTTTCAAGGCAACGTCGAGCGGCCTGCCTCGCAGACGCTCGCCGACGGCGAGCGCCTGCGGGCCGCCACGCCGGCCGACCTGGATTGCCTGGTGGCGCTCGACACGCGCGCGTCCGGGCTCGGGCGCGCCGCGCTGCTGGCCGCATTGCTCGAGCGCGGCGAAGGCGTCGTGCTGGAGCGCGGCGGCGAGATCGCCGGCTTTGCGGTGCTGCGCCGCTTCGGCCGCGGCCACGTGATCGGCCCGGTCGTCGCGCCGCGTTCGCCCGACGATGCGCTTGCGAAGGCGCTGATCGCGCACTGGCTGCGCGCGCGCGACGGCGAATTCGTTCGCATCGACGTGCCGTCCGGCACCTGCCTGCCCGACTGGCTCGATGCGCAGGGCCTGAAGCGCGTCGACACCTGCTCGAAGATGGTCCGCAACGCGCCTGCCGCGGCGCACGGCGCGCCGCACGATCCGGACTGCGGGCTGTACGCGCTCGTCAGCCAGGCGATGGTGTAACGCCCAGCCGGGCGCCGACGCGCCGCCGGGCCGGCCGCGTGCCGCACGCCATGTGTCGCGTGCCGCGGTCGCCGTCGAACGCGATGATGACCGGCACATTACAGTTTCGTCATCGACGCTGCCGGCGCATGCACGGAACGTCTCGCCATCGCCGTTTCCCGGTAACATCGCCGCATCTTTCCCCATGCGACGGAGCCGGCGATGCGCATCCTGATAGTCGAAGACGAACCGAAGACGGGCGCGTACCTGAAGAAGGGCCTGGAGGAGTCCGGATTCAGCGTCGATCTCGCCAAAGACGGCGGTGAAGGGCTGATGCTCGCGCAGGAAGAGCGCTACGACGTGATCGTGCTCGACGTGATGCTGCCCGTGCTCGACGGCTGGGGCGTGCTCAAGCGGCTGCGCGACACGCACACCACGCCCGTGCTGTTCCTGACCGCGCGCGACGACGTGCAGGACCGCGTGCATGGGCTCGAACTCGGCGCCGACGATTACCTCGTGAAGCCGTTCGCCTTCGTCGAGCTGCTGGCCCGCATCCGCACGCTCGCGCGTCGCGGCCCGCCGCGCGAAACCGAGCATCTGGCGGTCGGCGATCTGGAGATCGACGTGGTGCGCCGCCGCGTGAAGCGCGGCGCCGTGCGGATCGACCTGACGCCGCGCGAATTCTCGCTGCTGCAACTGCTCGCGCGCCGGCAGGGCGAGGTACTGAGCCGCACGCAGATCGCGTCCTACGTCTGGGACATGAATTTCGACAGCGACACCAACGTCGTCGAAGTCGCGATCCGGCGGCTGCGCGCGAAGATCGACGATGCCTTCCCGGTGAAGCTGATCCATACGGTGCGCGGCGTCGGCTACGTGCTCGAACCGAAGGACGACGCGTGACACGCTTGCGATCGCTGTCGGCGACGCTCGCGCTCGCGTTCGCCGCGACCACGCTCGCCGCGTTCGCGCTCGTCGGCGCGTACGTGTACATGGGCCTCGAGCGGCAGGTGAACACGCAGGACGATCTCGACATCGTGCTGGCCGCGCGCCACACGCGCCGGCTCGCGGGCGAGCTCGAATCGCTCGACGCGGTGCGCGCGCATGCGGAGCGTCTGACGAGTCAGGTGCTCGGCAACGAGGCGCTGTCGATGGTCGTCCTCGACGCCAACGGCGACGTGCTGGTGCGCCACAACGTCCGGCTGAGCGCACCCGACGCGGCGCTCTACGACGCGCCGGGCGCACCGACCGACGCGCAGCTGCTGGCACCCCGCGCCGTGCCGGTGCCCGACAACGAACGGATCACGGCCGAGCGCCTGCAGACGTGGACGGTCGACGGCGGCGCGCCGATGCGCGGCGTCGTGATCGCCGCGGCGCTCGGCGATCACACGCCGATCCGCATCGCGATCGCGCGCAACATGCACGACCGCGCGCAGCTGCTCGACGGCTACCGAGACCGGCTGAAGGTTGCGGGAGCGGCAGGCGCGCTGTTCGCGCTGCTGTTCGGCTACTGGCTGATCCGCACGGCGCTTGCGCCGCTGCGCGAGATCGTCGCGAACACCGGCCGGATCACGGTCGACAAGCTCGACACGCGGCTCGACGCGTCGCGCGCGCCGCACGAGTTGCGCGCGCTGGTCGACGCGCAGAACGCGATGCTCGCGCGCCTGCAGCAGGCGTTCGCGCACCTGTCGCAGTTCAGCGCGGATCTCGCGCACGACCTGCGTACGCCGCTGAACAACATGCGCGGCGCAACGGAAGTCGCGCTCGCGCGGCCGCGCTCGGCCGACGAATACCAGGCGCTGCTCGAATCGAACCTCGAGGAATACGACCGTCTCGCGCGGATGATCGACAACGTGCTGTTTCTCGCGCGCGCCGAGCACCCGAGCTTCGTCACGCGGCAACGCGCGTTCGACGTGCGCGACGAACTCGATCGCATCGCCGAATACTTCGAGGGGCTCGCCGACGAAGCGGGCTCGACGCTGCGCGTCGAAGGGCACGGCCGGCTGACGGCCGACGTCGAGCTGTTCCGCCGCGCGATCGGCAACCTGCTCGCCAACGCGCTGCGCTACACGCCGGCCGGCGGCGTGATCACGCTGGCGGTCGACGAAACGGCGGACGCCGTGCAGGTCGTCGTCGCGAATCCGGGCGAGCCGATCGACCCGGCGCTGCTGCCGCGGATCTTCGACCGGTTCGTGCGCGGCGACCCCGCGCGCAGCGGCGGTGCGCCGGGCGGCACGGCCGGGCTCGGCCTCGCGATCGTGCGCTCGGTGATGGAGCTGCACGGCGGCAGCGTGCGCGTCGAGAGCGATGCGCGCGGCACGCGTTTCATCCTCACGTTCAACCCGCCGCCGCCGGCGTGACGGCCGCGCGGTCGTTCGTCGCCGCTGACGGCGCCGGTTGCGCGCCGGCCGCCGCGTCTGCGTCGCGGCCCGCGGCGCCTTGCCAGCCGCCGCCCAGCGCCTTCAGCAAGCCGACTTCGGCTTCCATGCGGCGCGCGTCGATCTGGTCGGCCGTGCGGCGGTTCGTCAGCGCGATCGTCTGGGCGGTGACCACGTCCAGATAGCTGACCGCGCCCGCGTTGAAGCGGTTCGTCGTGAGCCGCAGCGACAGGTCGGCCGCGTCGGTCGCGCGCTGCTGGCTGCGCGCTTCGGACGCGAGCGCGGCGATCGTCGACAGTTGATCCTCGACCTGCTGGAACGCGACCAGCACCGTTTGCCGATAGCCGGCGACCGCGCCGTCGTATTGCGCGTGCGCGCCGCGCAGCGACGCGCTGCGGCGTCCGCCGTCGAACAGCGTGCCGGCGAGCTGCGGGCCGATCGACCAGAACAGGCTCGGCGCGGTGAGCCACGGCGCGAAGAACGAGCTTTCGAGGCCGGCGCTCGCGGACAGCACGAGATCGGGGAAGAACGCGGCGCGCGCCTCGCCGATCTGCGCGTTCGCGGCCGCGACGCGGCGTTCCGCCGCCGCGATGTCGGGCCGCCGTTCGAGCAGCTGCGACGGCACGCCGGCCGGAATGGCCGGCACCGCGAACGGCGTCACGCGCGGCGGCAGCGCGAAGGTCGACGCGCTCTCGCCGACGAGCGTCGCGATCGCATGCTGGAGCTGCGCGCGCGCTGCGTCGATGTCGGTGTCCTGCGTGCGCGTCGCTTCGAGCTGCGTGTCGGCTTGCGCGACCGCCGACGCGTCGATCGCGCCGGCCGCCAACTGCTGCTGCAACAGCGTGAGTGCGTCGGCGTACGCGCGCACCGTGTCGTCGAGCAACTGCTTCTGCGTATCGAGCGAGCGCAGCGCGAAATAGTCGGTCGCGAGTTCGGCGGTCACCGACAGCTTCACCGCCTGCAGGTCGGCCGCGCTCGCGGCCGCATCGGCCTGCGCGCCGGCCACCGCGTCGCGCACGCGGCCGAACACGTCGGGCTCCCAGCTCGCGGCGACGCCGACCTGATAGTCGGGCGTGGTCTTGCCGGCGAGCGACGAGCCGAGCCGGTTCTGCGACACGCGCGCGCGGCTTTGCGCGGCGCCCGCGGTGAGCGTCGGCAGGAAGCCCGCGTGCTGGTAGTCGACCATCGCGCGTGCTTGCTGCAGATCGGCGACGGCTTTCTTCACCGTCTGGTTCGACACGTCGACGCGGGCTTCGAGCGCGTTCAGGTCGGCGTCGCCGAACACGGTCCACCACGCGCCGCGCGCGGCGTCGTCGGCCGGCACCGCGACGTGCCAGCCGGCCTGGGCCGCTGCGGCGGCCGGGGCGCCCGCGTAGCGGGCGGGCACGGCGACGGACGGCGGCGCGTACGGCGGCAGCGTCGAGCACGCGCTCAGCGCGGCGGCGACGCCGAGCGCGACGATGCGCCGGGCAAACGGGAGCGGATGACGAAGAAGGCGCATGGCAGGTGTCTCGCGGGTGGTCGTCGATGAATCAGCTTTGGGTCGGTGTCGATGTCGACGCAGATGGCGGTGGGGCGGCGGCGGCCCCGAGCGCGACGATGTGCCGGGCAAACGGGAACGGATGACGAAGAAGGCGCATGGCGGGCATCTCGCGGGTGGTCGTCGATGAATCAGCTATGGGTCGGTGTCGATGTCGACGCCGGTGACGCGGCGGTCGTGGGCCGGGACGGCACGGCGTGCGCGGACGATGCGGCAAGCGGCGCGGCAACGGCTGACGCAACCGACGCGCCAGCGGGTGAGGCAACCGGTGCGCCAACTGCCGAACCCGCGCGGGCCACGATCTTCACGGCTTCCCCCGCGGCGATCGCATCGCCCGGGTTGTCGATCACGCGATCGGTCGGCGCGAGCCCCGCGACGATCTCGACCCGCGTGCCGAAATCGCGGCCGATCTGCACGGTTTTCAGCGAGGTGCGTCCGTGCGCGTCGACGGTCGCGACCGTCACGCCGTTCGGACGGAACAGCAGCGCGCTGACCGGCAATTCGAGCGCGGGCGCCGCACTCGGCACGACGAGATGCGCCTGCGCATACGCGCCGGGCAGCAGCGCGCCGTCGCGGTTGTCGACGTCGATCTCGACGCGCAGCGTGCGCGTGACCGGATCGATCGCCCCGGCGGTGCGCGCGACGCGCGCGGCGAAGCGGCGCCCCGGATACTGCTGCGTGCTCAGGTAGACCTGCGTGCCGGTCGTGATGCCGGTCGCGCTGTCCTGCGGCACGTCGACGAACACGCGCAGCGTGTCGGTCTGCTCGAGATGGAACAGTTCGCCGGACAGCCCCGCACTGCCCGGCGTGCCGCCTGCGGTGACGAGCGTGCCGACGTCGACGTCGCGCGCGGTGATCACGCCGTCGAACGGCGCGGTGACCGACTCGTACGACACGAGTTCGGCGAGGTGCGCGACATTGGCCTGCGCGGAGGCGAGCATCGCGCGCTTGGCGTTCATGTCGGCGGTCTTCGTGTCGGCGTCCTGCTGCGACACCGACTGCGTCGCGAGCATCTGCTGCCAGCGCTGCGCGGTCGATTTCGCATAGTCGTAGTTCGCCTGCGCGGTGGCCGCGTCGGCGCGCGCCTGGCGCAACTGCGCGTCGAGGTCGGGCGCGGCGATCTGCGCGAGCGGCTGGCCGGCCTTCACGTGCGCGCCGAGATCGGCGCTCCAGTGCGCGATGTAGCCGCTCGTACGCGCATAGATCGACGCCTCCTCGTACGGCATCACCGCACCCGGCAGCGTCAGCGTCTGGTCGGCCGGCGCCGCGCCCGGCACGATCACCGATACCGGCAGCACCTGCTGCGCGGCCACCTGCGCACGCTGCGCGGCGCGCGCGTCGAGCCGCGGCACGATGCCGATCGCGAGCAGCGCGGCCGCCAGCGCGATGCCGGCGAGCGGCACGGCCAGCTTGCGGTCGCCGCGGGCGGGCGGCGCGTCGGGTGCTGCATAGGGCGCCGCGGTGGGCGTGGCCGACGTGGCGGGCGTAGCAGACGTGGCAGACGCGCCAGACGTCGCCGGCGTCAAAGTCTCGGCGGTTGAAGTGCCGGCTTCGCCAGCCGGCGGCGGGGCGGGTTCGATCGAGTCGTTCATGATGGGTCCGGGGTCGGGGCGAGTCGAGGGATGAAGGAGCGGCCGTCCGCGCTCAACGCAGCGCCGGCGTATCGGGCGCACCGGGCGCACTGCGCATATCGGACGCACCACGCGCGCCCGCCGCGTCGCGACGCCGCTCGAGCCACGCGTGCACGAAGCCGAACACGACCGGCACGAACAGCAGCGTCGACAGCGTGCCGAACGCGAGCCCGCCGATCACCGCGCGGCCGAGCGGCGCGTTCTGCTCGCCGCCGTCGCCGAGGCCGAGCGCCATCGGCAGCATCCCGATCAGCATCGCGAGCGCGGTCATCACGACCGGACGGAAGCGGCTGAAGCCGGCGTCGAGCGCGGCCTGCCACGGCGATGCGCCGCCGGCGAGCAGCTCGCGCGCCGCATTGACGACGAGGATGCTGTTCGCGGTCGCGATGCCGATGCACAGGATCGTCCCGGTCAACGCCGGCACCGACAGCGTCGTGCGCGTCACGAACAGCATCCACGCGATGCCGGCCAGCGACGCCGGCAGGCCGCCGACGATCACGAGCGGATCGAGCCACGACTGGAAATTGACGACCATCAGCAGGTAGACCAGCGCGATCGCGAGCGCGAGACCGCCGAGCAGCCCGGCGAACGACTCGTGCATCGCCTGCACCTGGCCGCGCAGCACGATCGACGAGCCGGGCGGCAGCTGCGCGCGCGCGTCGTCGACGAGCTTCGTCACGTCGGCCGTGACCGCGCCGAGGTCGCGCCCCTGCACCGACGCGAAAATGTCGAGCACCGGCTGCACGTTGTAGTGCGACACGACCGCCTGCTGCGTCGTGCGCGAGAAGCTGCCGAGCGTGCCGAGCAGGTTTTGCGCGGGCGCACCGGCCGCCGGGCCGCCGGCCGGGCGCTGCGGCGACGGCGCGCCGCTGGTCGGCAACGGCACGTTCGCGAGCGCTTGCAGCGAATCGATCGTGTACTGCGGCGTCTGCACGAGCACGGGGTAGCTCACGCCGTTGCGCGGATCGAGCCAGAAGTTCGGCGTCGTCTGCGAGCTGCCGGACAGCGCGATCAAAAGGTTCTGCGCGACGTCGCGCTGCTGGAGCCCGGCCTCGATCGCCTTGGTGCGGTCCACGTTCACGTCGATCGCCGGCTCGTCGCCGGGCTGCTGGATGCGCGCGTCGACCAAACCGCGCACGCCGCGCAGTTTCGCGAGCAGCGCGTTCGCGACCGCGCGGTTCTGATCCAGCTTGTTGCCGACGATCTGGATATCGACCGGCGCGGGCAGCCCGAAATTGAGGATCTGGCTCACGATGTCGGCCGGCAGGAACGCGAACGTCACGCCGGGGAACGACTGCGCGAGCAGGTTGCGCAGCCGGGCGACGTACGCGGTGGTCGGCGCGTGGCCCGGCTTCAGCGTGATCATCACGTCGGCGTCCTCGGTGCCGATCGGGTCGGACGAGTCGTAGGTGAGGTTGATCCCGCTCACCGGCACGCCGATGTTGTCGAGCATGCCGGCCAGTTCGCGCGCCGGAATCACGCTGCGCACCTTGGCCTCGACTTCGTCGGTCAGCCGTGCGGTCTGCTCGATCCGCGTGCCGGTCGGCGCGCGCAGATGCAGGCGGATTTCGCCGGTGTCGATCGCCGGGAAGAAGTCCTGGCCGGCGAACGCGAACAGGCCCGTGGACGCCACGCACGCGAGCACGAACGCGGCCGCGAAGCGGCGCCGGTGCGCGATCGCCGCGGCGAGCAGCGCGCGATAGCCGAGCCGGATCGCGTCGAAGCGGCGTTCGAACGCGGCCTGCAGGCCGGCGATACGCGCGAACACGCCGCGCGGCGGGCGGCCCTGGCCCTTCGCGCGCATCAGCACCATCGCGAGCGTCGGCACCAGCGTGCGCGAGAAGAAGTACGACGCGACCATCGCGAAGATCACCGCCTCGGCCATCGGCACGAACAGGTAGCGCGCGACGCCCGTCAACAGGAACATCGGCACGAACACGATGCAGATCGACAGCGTCGACACGAAGGTCGGCACCGCGATCTCGCCGGCGCCGGTGAGGATCGCGTCTTCGAGCGGCTCGCCGCGTTCGAGGTGATGCGTGATGTTCTCGATCGCGACGGTCGCGTCGTCGACGAGTATGCCGACCGCCAGCGCGAGCCCGCCGAGCGTCATGATGTTGATGGTCTGGCCGAGCGCGCCGAGCGCGAGCAGCGACGTCAGCACCGCGAGCGGAATCGACACCGCGATGATCAGCGTCGCGCGCCAGCTGCCGAGGAACAGCAGGATCATCAGCGCGGTCAGGCACGCGGCGATCAGCGCCTCGCGCACGACGCCCTGGATCGCGGACTTCACGAACACCGACTGGTCGTCGAGCGCCGCAATGTGCAGCGCCTTCGGCAGCCCGGCCGCGATCTTCGGCAGCATCGCCTTCACCTGGTCGATGATCGTCAGCGTCGATGCGCCGCCGGTCTTCTCGACGGTCAGCAGCGCCGCGCGCTTGCCGTCGGCGCGCACGATGTTGGTCTGCGGCGCGTAGCCGTCGCGCACGTGGGCGACGTCGCGCACATAGACGACGCTGCCGCCGATCGTCTTCACCGGCAGGTCGTTCAGCGCGACCACCGTCTGCGTGCTGCCGTTCAGCTGCACGTCGTACTCGTGCGTGCCGATCTTCGCGGTGCCGCCCGGCAGGATCAGGTTCTGCGCGTTGATCGCGTTCACCACGTCGATCGGCGCGAGCCCCTTCGCCTGCAGCGCGCGCGTGTCGAGATCGACGACGATCTGGCGGATCTTGCCGCCGTACGGCAGCGGCACGGCCGCGCCCTGGACGGTTGCGAGCTGCGTGCGGATGAAGCTGTTGCCGAGGTCGTACAGCTGCTGTTCGGCGAGCGTGTCGCTCGACAGCCCGAGCTGCAGGATCGGCACCGTCGACGCGTTGTACGTGATGATGTTCGGCGGCAGCGTGCCGGGCGGCAGGATGCGCAGGATCGACGCGGCGTTGCTGGCGGCTTCCGCGATCGCGCGATTGATGTCCGCGCCGGGGTGGAAGAACACCTTCACGACCGACACGCCGTTCAGCGACTGCGATTCGATGTGCTCGATGTCGTCGACGTCGGACGTGAGCGCGCGCTCGTAGTTCGACGTGATGCGCTTGGCCATGTCTTCGGCGGAGAAGCCGTTGTACGACCAGACGATGCTGACGACCGGGATGTCGATGTTCGGAAAGATGTCGGTCGGCATGCGCAGCAGCGCAAGCGGCCCCGCGATGAAGATCAGCAGCGCGAGCACGACGAACGTATAGGGCCTGCGCAATGCGAGCCGGACGATCCACATGATGTTGTTCCTCGAAGCAGGGCACGGATGCCGCGTTCGATGCGGCGAGCATGCAGTCTGCCGGCGCGGCGTTGACCCGAGCCTGTCGCGAAGATTACGAAACCGTCATCCGCGTGCGGCGGCGGCGGATGACGAATTTGTCATGTTCCGGTCAGCGTCGCGTGCACCGCGATCGCCAGAATGAAGACGTCAGGCAGCGAGTCGCATCGGGGCTCGTGCCGGCGGCGCATCGACGATGCGTCTTCATCGAATCGTTTCCGGGAGTTCCATCATGAACCGCAGGATGATTGCAGCCGCCTTGCTCGCGCTCACCATCGGCACGCCGGTGGCCGCGTTCGCCCAGAGCGCCTCGGCGGGCCTGACCCGCGCCGACGTGCTCGCCGAATTGGTCCAGGCCCAGCGTGACGGCACGGTGCCGACGTCGCGCTGGGATTACCCGCCGAGCGCGCCGACGATCGAGCGCAACCGCGAGCTGTATGCGCTCGGGCATGGCGAGCAGCACACGCAGAGCGCCGCGGCGGCGCAGTCCGGGTCGACGGGGAGTGCGTTGTGAAGGCCCGTGTGGTCGTGGCGCGCGTGACGGCGCTGGCGCTCGCCGCAGCGCTCGCGGCCGCCGTCGCACCGGCGTTCGCGCGCGGCCAGCCGCAATTGCCCGACGACGACGGCGGACGCGCCAGCGTGCTCGCCGCGTTGAATCCGCAGCACGACGCGACGCCCGAGCGTGCGGTCGCGGGCATGGGCTCGGGCTCGGCTGCGACGGGCGAGGCTCGGGTCGCGCATGCTCAGGCGGCGCCCATCAAGCGCGCGCCGAGCGCGATGCCGCGCGCGGACACCAGCGCGCTCGCCGCGCGCTGATCGGCATCCCAGGCCGCGAGTGCGGCGTCGAACGCCGCGCCCGGCGCGACGTCGTGCAGTGCCGCGGCGAGCGCGACCGCGTTGTCCGCCGCCTTCGCGACGCCCGCCGCGGTGTGCGGGCGCACGACGCACGCGGCATCGCCGAGCAGCACGGTGCGGCCGAACGCCATGCGCTCGACGGCCAGATCGTAGATCGCCTGCGCGAACGGGGCCGGTGTCGTGTCGACGAGCGTGGCGAGCGTCGGCGCGAGCATGCGGTCGGCGGCGTCCACGAGTTCGGCGCGGTTGTCGTCGCGCATCGCGCCCGGCGGCAGCGACCCGTCGCGCTGCGTGCCGTCGCGGGTCAGGAACAGCGACGTCAGCCGCTCCGGCGCGAGACGGCGATACCAGACCCAGTTCACGCGCCGCTTGCCGGGTTCGATCGCACCGTCCGCGCCGGGCACCAGATAGGTCAGGAACAGGTGCGCGCCGCCTTGCTGGAACGTGAAGCGCTCGCGCAGCAGGTACAGCACCTGCTCGGGCAGCGCGTGTTCGTCGACGAGTCCGCGCCACGCGACGTAGCCGGCATACGCGGGCCGCACGTCCGGCAGCAATTGCGCGCGCACCGTCGAGCGCGCGCCGTCGGCGCCGATCAGCAGATCGGCCGTCTCGACGCGGCCACTCGCGAAATGCGCGACGACCCGGTCGCCGTCCTGCTGGAACCGCTCGAACGCGTCGCCGGCATGGATCACGTCGTCCGGCAGCGCGTGCTTCAGCGCCGTATAGATCACGTTCCATCCGGTTTGCGTTTGCGGCATGGTCAGGCGTTGCACGACGTGATCCTGCGCGTCGACGTAGATGCGCTCGATCGAATCGACGCCCGCGTTGGCGGGCAGCGCGACGCCGCCGAACGCGAACGCGCGCTCGATCGGCGGTTGCAGCACGATGCCGCCGCCGCGGCTGTCGAGCTCGCGCGCCGATTGCTCGAACACGCGGACGTGCCAGCCGCGCGCGCGTAGCGCAGTCGCGGCGAACAGGCCGCCGACCGATCCGCCGACGATGACGGCCTTGCGGCCCGATGCGCGTTCCATGATGTGTGCTCCCGACGAAGATCCATGCGCACGGCGGGCGGCCGCGCGCTGCGGCGTAGCGCCGATATCGCACCGAGCTTAGGGCAGGATGGGCGTGCGCGAGTTGAATCGTTCTGAAGCGCTCGGACGGCGGGCGGGGTTTGCGCTACCCGCGCTTGCGGCGCGGTGTGGGTGTGGGCGCGGGCGTGGGCGTGGGCGTGGGCGTTGGGGCGGGTGTAGTCGTCGTCGGCGGCGTGTCCGCCGCCACGCGCTTCAGCGCGGCCGGCGTGCCGTTCAGGAACGCGTCGATCTGCCGCTCGATCTCGGCGTCGACGTCGTCGGGCACCGGCAGCCCGTACACCCATTTGCGCACGCCGAGATAGAAGATGCTCGCGTGCAGGCTCCACACCAGCTCGATCTCCGCATTGCGCTGCGCGTCGGACGCCGGCGTCGGGATGTCGTATTCATGGCGCAGCTCGCGCAGCACGGGCAGGAACACGCGCTCGCGCAGCCGCGACAGATAGCGCGTATTGAACCCTTCGCGGCTCAGGCCGGCGAAGATGAAGGTGCGGATCCATGCGCGCCGCAGGATCGTCTGCGCGTACGAACGATAGAACGCGACGAGCCGCTGTTGCAGCGGAATCGTCCGGTCGGCGATCAGTTTTTCCCAATCGGGATTCCACGTGTAGACCTCGTCGTACACGCGATCGATCAGCGCTTCCTTGCTCGGGAAGTAGCGGTACAGCAACGGCTGCGTGACGCCGATCTGCCGCGCCAGCTCGCGCGTGCTGCCGGAAAAGCCGTGCGTCGCGAAGTGTTCGACCGCCTTTTCGACGATCTGCCGCTCGCGAGCCTCCGGCGTGAGGCGGCGGCCCGGCGTGGCGGCCGGTTCGGCGGCCGCCGTCCGGCTCGGGCGGGACGCTGCTTTGCGCTTGGTTTCGGTCATCCATCGGCTCCTGAGTGGCGCCCATTCTGCACTTATCGGTCGAAAAATAGCAAGGCGAGCCGGCCGCCGGATTCAGAAGATTTAAGTTCGCCGCCATGACTTTAAGGATGGCGTTCCTTAGGCTGCTCCGTGATCGCCGCACGCATCGGACGCCGCCCGGCGCCGGCCCGTGCGCCGCAACCGAAACGGACCATGCCTCATCTGATCTCGCTGGGAGCCGGCATCGCAGCCGGCCCGCCGTACCACCTGGCGCGCGTGCCGTCGCTCGTGCCGTCGTCGCTCCCGCCCGCCGGGCCGCTCGACATCGTCATCGTCGCGGGCGAGCCCGCGCTTCCCTTGATGGCCGCGCCGATGCGCGCGCCGCAGAACATGAAGGAAGGTGCGTCATGCCAGCCGGCCAGCTAGCGGCAAGCGGCGCGAGCGCGCCCGATCACGTGGCCGGCGAGGACGTGATGCTCGCGTCGATCGCGGGCTACGTCGACACGCTCGGCTTCGTCGCGCTGTTCGGGCTGTTCACCGCGCACGTCACCGGCAACTTCATCCTGATCGGCTCCGGCATCGCGGGCGTCGGGCAGGGCCTCGTGATCAAGTGGCTCGCGTTTCCCGCGTTCATCGCCGGGATCGTCGCCGCCCGCCTGCTCGATCACCGGATGCGCGTGCGCGGCCACGGCCCGCGCGCGTGCTCGCTGTATGCGATGCAGGCGATCCTGCTGACCGGCTTCATGCTGGCCGGGGTGGCGGCGTCGCCGATCGCGAGCGCCGATGCGCCCGCGACGATCCTCTGCGGGCTGCTCGGCGCCGCGGCGATGGGCGTGCAGAACGCCCACGGCCGGCTGACCGCGCGCTCGGTGGTGGCGAACACCGTGATGACCGGCAACGTCACGCAGGCCGTCATCGACGCATTCGACTGGCTCGTGCCGATCGCCGCGCCCGCGGAGCGGGAAGCCGCCCGCGCCCGGTTGCGGCGCACGCTGCCGCCGGTCGCCGGTTTTGCGCTCGGCGCGGGCGCCGGTGCGACCGCGTATCTGTATGCGGGATTCTGGGCACTCGCGCTGCCGCTGGCGGTGCTGGTGTTTCTTGCCTGTCGCGCGGGCCGCCGCGACGCGCGGCCCGCATCCCGCTGAATCCGAATCCGCGCGCGGCGCCACGCCCCGCGCGTCACCATCAAGGAGAAACCCGATGAGTTCACTGAATCTGCGCAGCATGCTGCGCTCGACCGCCGCGGCGTCGGCCGTACTCGCCGCGCTGCTGGTCGGCGCGCCCGCCCATGCCGACGAAACCCATCTCGACGACATCGCGTCGCCGGCCGCCTCGACGCGCCTGCCGGCCGTCGCCGTAGGCCCGCAGTACGACACGACCCATGTGTGCGTGGCGCCGGAAGACTTCGACCGCTTCACCGACAGCTTCGTCGCGACCTTCGGCGGCAAGAAATCGCAGCAGGGCGTGTTCCAGGTCACGCCGACGCCGAGCCAGACGATGTCGCAACTCGTGCTGACGCCGGTCGGCACGATCTCGGTGTTCGGCTTCAAGACGCCGATCCCGTATCCGTTCTGCGACGAGCGCACCGGCTATCTGGTCAGCGACATCGACGTGGCGGTGAAGTCGGCGCGCGCGCACGGCGCCGACGTCATCGTCGCGACGTTCCCCGATCCGATCGGGCGCGACGCGATCGTCCGCTGGCCGGGCGGCGTGAACATGCAGCTCTACTGGCACACGCAGGCGCCGAACTACGACCCGTTGCAGACGGTGCCGGAGAATCGCGTGTACGTGTCGCCGCAAAGCGCGAGCAAGCTCGCGCGCGACTTCGTCGCGTTCTCGCACGGCAAGATCGTGTCGGACGTGCGCCATGCGCCGGGCGTCGAGATCGGCCGGCCGAACGACACGTATCGCCGCATCCGGATCGAATCGGGCTTCGGCAAGATGACCGTGCTGGCGACCGACGGCCATCTGCCCTATCCGTTCGGCCGCGAGATGACCGGCTACGAAGTGACTGATCTCGCCGCGACGCTGAAGAAGGCCGAAGCGGCCGGCGTGACCGTGCTCGTGCCGCCGTTCGCATCGGACGGCCGCGAGGCGGCGCTGGTGCAGTTCCCCGGCGGCTACGTCGCCGAGATCCACGCGCGGACGAAATAACCGTGCGCCGCCCGATGAACCGAGCGTGGCGCGGCGCGCTGCCGTGCGTCGTGCTGGCGGGCGGCGTCGCGTTGCACGCGGGCGCGGCGGCCGGCGCCGAAGCGGCAGACGCGACGGCCCCGGCGGCCGCACCGGCCGCCACGCCCCCTGCGACACCCGCAGCCGCGGCCGCTGCGACGTGTACCGCGAAGCGGCCCGTCGTGCTGTTCAACCGCTGGCAGGAAGACTGGTCGGTGCTCGCGAACCCGTGCGTGCCGCGCAAGCCGTTCGACTCGCTGAAATACGTGCCGCTCGGCGACGACCCGTCGACCTACCTGTCGCTCGGCGCGAGCCTGCGCGAGCGCTTCGAGCTGAACAACGCGCCGCTGTTCGGGCTGGGCGCGGCGCACGACGACAACTACGTGATCCAGCGCGCGAACGTCCATGCGGACCTGCGCTATCGCGGCCATCTGCAGGCGTTCGTGCAGTTCGTCGACGCGCGGCCGTTCGGCAAGAACACGGTCGGCCCGGTCGACAAGGATCAGCTCGATCTCGAACAGGCGTTCGTCGCGTACGTCGATCAGGTGGGGCCCGGCACGATCAAGACGCGCATCGGCCGGCAGGAGATGGCGTTCGACTTGCAGCGCTTCGTGTCGGTGCGCGACGGTCCGAACGTGCGGCAGGCCTACGACGGCCTGTGGGCCGATTACGAAATCGGCAAGTGGCGGCTGATCGGCTATGTGACGCGGCCCGTGCAGTACCGCGACGACGCGGCGTTCGACGACGTGTCGAACCGGCATCTGCGCTTCGACGGCGTGCGCGTCGAGCGCAACGGCACGGGGCCCGGCGACTTGTCCGCGTACTGGTCGCGCTATACGCGCGACAACGCGCGCTTCGCCGACGCGGCGGGCACCGAGCGCCGCGACGTGTTCGACGTGCGCTACGCGGGCAAGGCCGACTCGCTCGACTGGGACGTCGAGGCGATGCTGCAGACCGGTCACGTCGGACAGGACACGGTCGGCGCGTGGGCGTTCGGCGCACTGGGCGGCTATACGTTCGCGAAGACGCCCGGCACGCCGCGCGTCGGCATCCAGGTCGACGGCGCGTCGGGCGACGCGCATCCGGGCGACCACCGCGTCGGCACGTTCAACCCGATGTTTCCGAACGGCTATTACTTCACGCTCGCCGGTTACACGGGGTACAGCAACCTGATCCACGTGAAGCCGTCGCTGACGTTCAAGCCGTCCAGCTCGGTGACGGTGCTCACGGCCGTCGGCTTCCAGTGGCGGCAGACCACGGCCGACGCGATCTACGGGCAGGGGATGTCGGCCGTGCCGGGCACGGCGGGCAAGGGCGGCGCGTGGACCGGCATGTACGCGCAGGCGCGCGTCGACTGGCTGGTCAACGCGAACCTCGCGCTCGCGCTCGAGGCCGTGCACTTCGAGCTCGGCTCGTCGATTCGCGCGCTCGGCGCGCGCAATGCCGACTACGTCGGCATGGAAGCGAAGTTCGGCTGGTGACGCGCGTGACGGCCGACGTGTGACGCGGGACGCGTCATGCCGGCGCGCGGGCGAGCGCGGCGATGAAGTCGATGAACGCGGCGACGCGCTTCGAGCCGCGCTGGTTCGGCAGGTACAGCGCGGTGATCACCGCGCGTGCGGCGCCGGGCGTGACGTCGTAGTCGTCGAACAGACGCCGCAGGCGGCCGGCCTCGACGTCCGCATCGACCAGCCAGTCGGGCAGCAGCGCGATGCCCGCGCCGTCGAGCGCGGCTTCGCGCAGCACTTCGCTGTGATTCGATTTGAGCCGGCCGGCGACGACGACCTGCGTGGTCCCCTGCGCGCCGACGAAGGTCCACGCCTGCTGGTCGACGCCGAAGTGAAAGCGCAGGCACGCGTGGTCGACCAGGTCGCCGGGCGTGGCCGGCGTGCCGTGCGCGTCGAGGTAGCCGGGGCTGGCGACCACGTGGCGCCGGAACGTGCCGAGCGGGCGCGCGACGACGTCTGCGCTCGGCGCCGCGTCGCCGAGCCGGATCGCGACGTCGATCCGGCTCGTCACGAGGTCGACGCGTTCGTCGGTGAGCTGCAGGTCGATGTCGAGCTTCGGATGGCGCGCGAGCAACGCCGCGACGTGCGGCGCGATGCGGCGCAGCCCGTAGGCGACCGGCACCGACACGCGCAGCGGCCCGGACGGCTCGCTGCCGCGGTCGGCGACGAGCGCATCCGCATCGGCCAGTTCCTCCAGCACGCGCTTCGCCCGCGCGTAGTAGACGACGCCGGCATCGGACAGCGTGACCTGCCGGGTCGTGCGGTTGAACAGCACCGTGCCTAGCGATGCCTCGAGCGCGTCCACTGCGCGCACCACCGACGAAGCGGCGAGTTCGAGACGCCGTCCGGCGCTCGAGAAACCGCCGGCTTCGGCCACTTCAACGAACGCGCGCAGCGCGGAGAATTTGTCCATCGGGTCGCCCTCGTGCGTGTCGCAACGTCGCGTTGCATGCGGTTCGCATTCTAGCGTCGGCTGCGTGGGGCGCAGCGGCGGCGTGGGCGATCTTCAGGACGATTCAGGGGCGGGGTGGGAGGAGGGTTGTGAGGTGTGCGCGTGCATTCTGCGACGCGCACGCCTGACGGCTTCGCGCAACGTCAGGCCCGCTGCTTCGACGGCGCGAGGCGCAGCAGCTCGGCCACGCTGTCGACGTTGAACTGTTTCATGAGCCTCGCATGGCGCGCTGCGCGCCGACGCCGTTGCCAGGCCGACGCGATCAGCGCGAGCGCGCGCGGCGCCACGCGCCGGGCGGATGGCCGATCACGCGCAGGAACACGCGGTTCAGATGGCTCTGGTCGGAGAACCCGCAATCGGCGGCGATCTCGGCGAGCGTCATGTCGGACGTCTCGATCAGATGGCGCGCCCGCGTCACGCGCTGTTCGAGCAGCCACTGGTGCGGCGTGCGGCCGGTGGTGCGGGAGAACGCGCGGATGAAATAGCCGCGCGACAGGTCGCATTCGTTCGCGACTTCCTCGATCGACACGCCGAGGTTCGCCTTCTCCATCAGCAGTTCCTTCGCGAGCGCCACTTTTGCCGGCGACAGCACGCCCTTGCGCTCGAGGTCGCGCACGCGCGCAGCGCCGTAGCGGCGCAGCAGATGGGTGCCCATCGCCAGCCCGATCTGCTCGATGAACAGCGCATCGAGCGGACCGGGCGCGTCGAGGCTGTCGGCGACGGCGTGCGCGAGATGGCCGAGCACCGGGTCGCGCACGTCGGGCCGCGAGGTCAGGCCGCCGACCGCGCTGCCGCCATGCTCCCGGCCGACGCGTTCGAGATACGCGGGCGGCAGCTCGACCAGCACGAAGTCGAAATTACCGTACAGGTCGGCGCGGAAATGGCGCGAGAAGTCGCGAATGTAGATCGAGTGTTGCTGGAACCGGCGCTCGCTCGCGCCCGCGCGCCCGTAGAGCGTGCGGCGGTGGCCGCCGTTCAGCGATACGCCGACCAGGAAGCCGCGATCGCATGCGGGCATGTCGATATGCTCGACGTGCGCCTCGCGCATGCATTTGCGGTGCAGCTTCAGGCCGCCGGCGGCCGTTTCGATGTCCTTCGACAGCAGGCTTGCCGCGCAGCCGAGCGTGTCTTTCGGCGTTGGCGCGACCGGGGCGTCCGGCGCTGCGATGACGAGGTCGGGCATGGATTGTTTTCCTGCGAGTGACTCGTGGCGCGTTACGACGAGTCGAGTTTATACGGGCACGCGTGCATTCAAAATGAATTTGTACAAAGGTCCGCTCGCGACCCTGACGATTGACTTTCGATGCGCGGGCGCGACGGCCGCACGCCCGAACGCCCGCGCGGGGCACGTGTGCGCGGGGCCCGGCACAGTATAGCGGCGCTGCCCGACACGCAAGTGACCGCGCCGAGCGGCGCGCCGGCACCCGCGCAGCGCATTTTCCTTCAAGATTTCCGCCGGCCGTCCTTTTACACTGGGCCGTCAATTCGATATTTCCCCGCCCGGCGCGATCGCGCGCCGGGCTCCGACTTCCTGCCGCGTGAGCTGCCGCGCTCATGCGGCGGTCATCCTGAGGTACCCGGAGGCGGCCATGATCCAGATCGGTACTTTGTCGGTCGATTTCGAGCAGCGGGACATTCGTCGTCACGGCGCGTCGCTGCGCATCGGCGCGCGTGCGCTCGACATCCTCGAAGTGCTGCACCGCGCGAGCGGTTCGGTCGTGTCGAAGGACGACATCATGGATGCGGTCTGGCCGGGCCTGATCGTCGAGGAAAACCGGCTGCAGGTGCACGTCGCGACGCTGCGCAAGGCGCTCGGCGCGAATCGCGATCTGATCAAGACGGTTCCCGGGCGCGGCTATCTGCTCGTCGCGAGCGCGTCGGCCGCGGCCGGGCCGGCGCCGGACGTCCCAGAGGGCGGCGAGCCTGGGCAGGGCATGTCCGCGGCCGCTGCGCCCGCTGGATCCGTTGCGCTCGTGGAGTCCGCAGCCCCCGATCTCGCCGCGCTGCCCGACGCCTCCCACGCCGTGCCGACCCCGCCGCTGGTCGGGCGCGATGCCGAGCTCGCGCAGATCGTCGCCATGCTGGCGCGCACGCCGGTCGTCACGCTCGTGGGCGCGGGCGGCATCGGCAAGACGAGCCTCGCCGCGCATGTGGCGCACGATGCGCGCTGCCACGGACGCGAGCGCGTGCTGTTCGTCGAGCTCGCAGCCGCGTCGACGCACGACGACATGCTGATCGCGATCGCGGCCGAACTCGCGCTCGGCGTCGACGGCGTACCGGCCGTCGAGTGCGTCGGCGCCGCGTTCGCCGAGTCGCGCAGCCTGCTCGTGCTCGACAACGCCGAGCACATCGTCGATCTGGTCGCGAAGCTCGTCGAAACCCTCACCTCCGTTGCCGGGTCGCTGCGCGTGCTGGTCACGAGCCGCGAGCCGCTGCACATCTCGGCCGAAGCGGTGCTGCGGATGAGCCCGCTCGCGGTGCCGGCAAGCGATGCGTCGTTCGACGAAATCGCCCGGTGCTCGGCCGTCGCGCTGTTCCTGGAACGCGTACGCGCCGCCGCGCCGGAGTGCCCGATCGACGAAGCGGCCGTGCGGCTGATGGGCGACATCTGCCGGCGCCTCGACGGGCTGCCGCTCGCGATCGAGCTGGCCGCGGCAAGGGTGGCGACGCTCGGGCTCGCGGTCGTCGCGTCGCGGCTGGACGACCGGCTGAACCTGCTGACCGGCGGCCTGCGGTCGTCGCTGCCGCGCCATCAGACCCTGCGCGCCACGTTCGACTGGAGCTACGTGCTGCTCGATCCGACCGCGCGTGCGCTGTTTCGCCGGATGGGCTGCTTCATCGGGCCGTTCTCGTTCGATGCCGCGCGCGCGGTCGCCGCGGAGCCCGACACGTCGGCGTCGGACACGATCGCGGTGCTCGGCGAACTGGTCGCGAAATCGCTGGTGAGCGTCGAATTCCATGGCGCATACGTGTGCTACCGGCTTACCGAGTCGACGCGCGCCTATGCGCTGGAGAAACTGCACAACGAGGGCGAGTTCGAGCGGATCGCCGCGCGCCACGCGCTGTACGAGCGCGAACATGCGCCGGCGCGTGTGGGTGTCGGCGCTGAAGCGGGCACGGACACGGACGCGGACGGGCGCGCGGCGCACGCGGACGATGCGCGGGCGGATGCGCAAGTCCATGCGCAGGCCCACGCGCAAGCCCGGATCATGGCAGCGGCCGAAGCCGAAGCCGAAGCCGAAGCCGAAGCCGAAGCCGAAGCCCAAGCCCAAGCCCAAGCCCAAGCCCAAGCCCAAGCCCAAGCCACGACCGACCCGGCGCCGCCGGCCGCCGCCATTCCCGACCCCGACCTGGACCTGTTGACGCACGCATTGCAGGAGCCCGCGCGGATGCGCGAGTCCGCCGCGCACGCGAGACAGCTGCTCGACGCGCTGGACGCAGGCGCCGCCGCCCCGCTCGACGCGGGCCGCGAGATGCGGTTGCGCGCTGCATGCGCGTCGGCGGTGCTGCACACCGACGGCGATGCGCTGGCCGCGGCCGCGATGTGGGACCGCACGCTGGGCCTCGCGGCCCGCAGCGGCGACGACGCGTTCGACGCGCGCGCGCTGGTCGGATTGTGGAACACGATGCTGACGCTGTCCGACATCCACGAATCGCTGCGCTACGCGATGCGCTTCGAGCGCGCGGCCGAGCGGCGCGGCGACCCGTCGCAGCGCTTGCTCGCGCATGCGATGGTCGCGACCTCGCTGCACTATTTCGGCGAGCACGCGCAGGCGCGCGAGCGGCTGGAGGCGGCCACGGCCGGCCTCGCGGACGCCGGCGAACCGCCGTGCGCGCAGGCGGCGCTCGGCGTCGACGTGGCGACGCTCGCGCGCACCATGCTCACGCGGCTCGTGTGGATGCAGGGCGAGCCGGAAGCGGCGATGCGCTTCGCCGCGCAGGCGGTCGAGTGCGCACGCCGCGCGGGCTCGCCGCTCGCGCTGTGCATCGTGCTCGGCGCGGCCGCCGTGCCGATCGCGCTGCGCTACGGCGATCACGACATCACGTCGGACTATCTCGCGACGCTGCGCGCGAGCGCCGCTGCGCACGGCTTCGACATCTGGCGCAGCCACGCGGAATGCCTGACCGGCCAGTTCGACATCCAGGCCGGCCATCCGGGCGCGGGGCTCGCGCGGCTCGAGCCGGCGCTGCAGCGTGTCGACGCGAGCGGGTTCCGCAGGCTGCTCGCGCCGCTGAACGTCGCGTATGCGGAAGGGCTGGTGCGCACCGGCCGCGCGGCGCAGGCGCGCGCGCTGCTCGACGCGACGCTCGCGCGCTGCCGCGCGCACGGCGAGCACCTGTTCGTCCCCGAACTGCTGCGCGTGCGCGGCGTCGCGATGCTCGAGCACGCGCGTACCGTCGGCGCCGACCTCTCGGTCGCGTGCGAGGCGGACGGGCAGCGTCATCTGCAGATGGCGATCGAGACCGCGAACGCGCAGGGCGCCGGGATGTGGGCGCTGCGCAGCTCGCTGGATCTCGCCGATCACCTGATCGAGCGCGGGCGTACCGCGCAGGCTTCGACGCTGGTCGCCGGCATCGTGCAGGACTTCGACCCGCGCTCGCGCGCGCACGACGTGCGCAGGCTGCTGCGGGTGCAGAGTTTCGTGCGTCAGGACGCGGCGCCCGTGCCGTCCCGCGCGCGCGCCCGACACGACGCCGTCGACGCGGCGCAGCAGGGGGCATGACGATGCGCGCATTCGGGGCGGCGGGGCCGCTGTGCGTCGGCGGCATGCGTGCCGCCGTGCGCGTGCCGGCCGCATTGGCGAGTGCGTACGAGCCGCGGACCGCGCGGCGCGCCGCGCACCGGAGGCCCGACAGTGCTTAGAGCGACGGAACCCGCGCACTCGGCGGATCTCGTCGTCTTCAACGGCAAGATTGCGACACAGGACGAGCGGGGCGCGTTCGTCAGCGCGCTCGCGGTGAAGGACGGGCGCATCGTCGCGACCGGCGACGATCGCGACGTGCTGCGTCATGCCGACGTCGCCACGACGCGCATCGACCTGCACGGCCGCACCGTGATTCCCGGCCTCGTAGATGCGCATCTGCAGGCGATCCGCGGCGGCCAGACCTTCAACCTCGAATTGCGCTGGGACGGCATACCGTCGCTCGCCGACGCGCTCGACCGGTTGCGCCGGCAGGTGCGGCGCACGCCTGCGCCGCAGTGGGTGCGCGTCGCCGGCGGCTGGAGCGCGCTGCAGTTCGCGGAAAAGCGCGGGCCGACGCTGGCCGAGCTCAATGCAATCGCGCCCGATACGCCCGTGTTCGTCCAGCACCTGGGCGACAGCGCGTGGCTGAACGCGGCCGCGCTGCGCGCGCTCGGCTACGACCGCGACACGCCCGATCCGGGCGGCGGCGAACTGCGGCGCGACCGCTACGGGCGACCGACCGGGCTGCTGCTCGCGCGGCCCGACCCGGCCGTGCTGAGCGCGGCGCTCGACCCAGCGCCGGCGCTGTCGGACGGCGACCGGCTCAACTCGACGCAACAGTTCATGCATGCGCTGAATCGCGTCGGCGTGACGAGCGCGATCGACGCGGGCGGCGACGGCCTCGTCTATCCGGACGACTATGCGGCCGTCATGACGCTCGCGCGGCGCGGCGAATTGACGACGCGCATCGCCTACGCGCTCGGCGCGCGGCATGCGGGCCGCGAAGTCGACGACTTCGCGAAATGGATCGCGCTGACGGCGCCCGGCGATGGCGACGCGTTCCTGCGCACGCACGGCGCCGGCGAGCGGCTGCTGTTCTCGGCGGTCGATCTCGGCAACTTCCTCGAGCCGCGCACCGAGCTGCCGGCGTCGCTCGAGGCGGATCTCGCGGCCGTCGTGCGGCTGCTGGTGCGCCACCGCTGGCCGTTCCGGCTGCATGCGACCTACGACGAGTCGATCGGCCGTTTCCTCGACGTTTTCGAAGCGGTGAATCGCGAGCTGCCGTTCGACGGCTTGCGCTGGTGCTTCGACCGTTGTGAAACGCTGTCGGACGCCAATATCGCCCGGATCGCAGCGCTCGGCGGCGGCGTGACCGTGCAGCCGCGCATGGCGTTCCAGGGCGAGGCGTTCATCGCGCGCTACGGCGCGACCGCGGCGCGCCGCGCGCCGCCGATCCGCGCGATGCTCGCGGCCGGGCTGCCGGTCGGCGCGGGCTCCGGTGCGACGCAGACGGCCGGCTACAACCCGTTCGTCGCGCTGTACTGGATGGTGTCGGGGCGCTCGGTCGGCGGCACGCCGCTGTACCCCGCGCGTGCGCGGCTCGGCCGGATGGAGGCGCTGCGCGTGCACACGCTCGGCAGCGCGTGGTTCTCGGCGGACGAGCACCGCAAGGGCGCGCTGACGCCCGGCCGGTACGCGGACTTTGCGGTGCTGAGCGACGACTACTTCGCGATCGACGTCGCGCGCATTCCGCAGTTGTCGTCGGTGCTGACGGTCGTGGACGGCAAGGTCGTGCACGCGGACGCCGAATTCGCGTCGCTCGCGCCGCCGTTGCCGCCCGTCAGCCCCGCGTGGTCGCCGGTGGCCGACCGCGGCGCAGACGGCGGCGCCGATGATGCGGCGGGCGGCGCGCGAGCCCGTGCGCGCGCGTCGGCGGCGGCGGGCGCATGCGCCGAGCCGGGGATGGACGCGTGCCGTACCCGCGGCCACGGACGCCGCTTCGCGCGCTCGCGCTTTCCGACGGCGAGCGCCGCCGGCGATCGTTGCGACGCGTTCGGCTGCCGCTGCGTCGCGTTCTAGCGCGCCGCCCCGGCGTGCCGCGTGCGCGGCCGCGCGTTGCATTGAACGATTTTCCGCCCCGTGCACGGGGCATGAGGAGACGAGATGAATGCTGCGCACACGCGCGCACCGGCTGACGGCGGCGAGGTGGCCGGCGTGCGCATTCCGCGCACGCCGCTGGCGATCGACGCGGCCGACGCGGCGCGCGCATCGTTGCCTGCCGCGCTCGCCGGTCACGCCGCGCGCGTATTCGTGTTCGCGTCGCTCGCCGCGCGGCGCGCGGGCGACACGTGCGATGCCGATGCGCTGTATGTCGCCGCGATGTACGTGAACATGGGATTGAGCCACGCGTACTGCCGCTCGACCGCACGTTACGAGCTCGACGGGGCGGATGCCGCGCATGCGCTGCTGCTGCGGCATCGCCGCTCGCGGCGCATGCGCGACGACGTGTGGCACGCGATCGCGCTGCATACGACGCCGGGCGTGGCCGTGCGCGCATCGCCGCTTGCGCGCGCGCTGGCCGGTGCGGTGTCGACCGATCTGATGGCGACCGACTTCGACGCCTATACGGCCGACGAGCGGGCCGCGCTGCTGGCCGCGTACCCGCGCGGCAGCGGTTTTCGCGAAGCGTTTCTCGACACGGTCGCGCGCGGCGTCGAACATCGGCCGCAGTCGACGTTCGGTACGTGGAGCGCCGACGTGCTCGAACGCGCGGACCCGGATTTTCATCGGCCGAACTTCTGCGGGCGCGTGCTGGGCGCGCGATGGACCGACGCGTGACGGCGTCGGGGCGGCCGGGCGATGGCCGGCTGCCGTGGGACGGGGCGGGCGGCGACGGGTAACTGCACGCTCTCCGCCCCCCACATCCCTACACCCCCGCTTCCGCCGCATTGTGCCGCGCATAGTCCACGTAACCGGCGCGGTCGCCGCCGTACCAGCCGATCGACTTCGGCTGCGCGAGCGGCGCCCGCGTCGCGATGCGCTCGACGAGATCCGGGTTGGCGATGTACGCACGCGCGAACGCGACGAGATCGGCGTCGCCCGCATCGATCAGCGCGTTCGCCGCGTCCGGCGCGATGCCGCCGTTGACGATCAGCGTGCCGCCGAACGACCGGCGCGCCTGCGCGACGATGCGCGGCAGATCGGGCTCGCCGCTCCAGCCGTTGGTGTCGGCCGCGTGCAGGTAGGCGACGCCCGCGTCGTCGAGCATGCGCCCGACGTATGCGTAGGTCGCATCGGGATCGGCGTCGCGCACGTTGTTGTACTTCGCGTACGGCGAAACGCGCACGCCGACGCGGCTCAGCGGCATCACGCCGCCCACCGCGTCGACGATCTCCTCGAGAAAGCGCGCGCGGTTCGCGACCGAGCCGCCGTAGCGATCGTCGCGGCGGTTCAGCGTCGACGACAGAAACTGGTGCGGCAGATAGCCGTTGGCCGCATGGATCTCGACGCCGTCGAAGCCCGCGGCCATCGCCTGCATTGCCGCGTGGCGGAATTCGGCGACCGCCGCGACCACTTCGTCGGTCGTCATCGCGCGCGACGGCGTCGCGTGGATCTTCGTGTAATAGCCGTTGTGCAGCTGCGCCCACACCTGCAGCTGCTCGAGGTCGTCGTTCACGCCCGACGGCGACAGCGGCGCGGCGCCATCGAGCAGCGCCAGCGAGCCGACGCGCCCGCCGTGCCACAACTGCGCGAAGATGCGCCCGCCGTTCGCATGGACGGCGTCGGTGATCTTCTTCCAGCCGGCGACCTGCGCATCGTCGATCAGCCCGGGCGTCGATTCGAATGCCGCGGACGCCGTGCTGACGTTGGTCGCCTCGGTCACGATCAGCCCGGCGGACGCGCGCTGCGCGTAGTACTCGGCCATCAGTTCGGTCGGCAGGCCGCGCGACGGCGCGCGCGAACGCGTCATCGGCCCCATCACGACACGGTTGGGCAGCGCGAGGCCGCGCAGGTCGTAGGCACTGAGCAGGGAAGACATGGTGGACTCCTTTCGTTTCACGTTGGGCGCGGTGACGTCCGCGCGGTCAGCCTTGGGCGTGGCGGCGCGCATGCGGCCGCCCGATCGCGAGGTAGTGCGCGAGCGCGACGACCGGGAACACACCGGCCACCGCCGCGACGAGCGGCCAGCCGCCGCGTTCGTAAAGCGGGCTGGCGAGCGCCGAGCCGAGCGCGCCGCCGACGAAGATGCTCGTCATGTACAGCGCGTTCAGGCGATTGCGGCTCGCTGCATGCAGCGCATAGATCTCGCGCTGGCCGAGCACCATGTTCATCTGCACCGCGAAGTCGAGCACGATGCCGGTGACGACGAGCCCGTAGAGGCCCGCGCCGTGCACCAGCGCGATCGCATACGCGAGGGCGCCGGCGATCAGCGCGATCAGCGTCGCGCGCACCGTATGGCCGGCGTCCGCGAGCCGGCCGGCCACCGGCGCCGACGTCGCGCCGATCGCGCCGACCAGCGCGAACACGCCGATCGCCGTTTGCGACAGACCGTAGTGGCGCGTCAGCTCGACCGGCACGGCGGTCCAGAACAGGCTGAACGACGCGAACATCAGGCCCTGGTAGAACGCGCGGTGACGCAGGATCGGCATCGTGCGGACCAGATGCAGCAGCGAGCCGATCAGCTCGAAGTAGGTCGCGCGATGGTCGGGCTGGCGCGCCGGAATCGTCAGCGCGAGCACCGCGGTGACGAGCGTCATCAGCACGGCCGCCGCCGCAAACACGAAGCGCCAGCCGAACGCGTCGGCGACCACGCTCGACAGCGGACGCGCGAGCAGGATGCCGAGCAGCAGCCCGCTCATGATGGTGCCGACCACGCGGCCGCGCGAATGATCGGGCGCGAGATGCGCGGCGAGCGGCACCAGGATCTGGACCGCCACCGAGCTGAAGCCGATCAGCAGCGAGATCGCCAGAAACAGCCCGGCGGTGTGCACGAACGCGGCCGCCGCGAGGCTCGCGATCGACACGACGGCCGTCACGATCATCAGCTTGCGGTTCTCGAGCAGGTCGCCGAGCGGCACGATGAAGAACAGGCCGAGCGCATAGCCGATCTGCGTCAGCGACACGATCAGGCTCGCCGTGTCGCCCGACATGTGGAGCCCCGGCGCGATCAGTTCGGTGATCGGCTGCGCGTAGTACAGGTTCGCGACGATCGCGCCGCAACTGAACGCGAACAGCAGGATCAGCCCCTGCGTGAGTTTGGCGCCGTGCGCGCCCGCCGCGAGCGGCGTTGAATCTGCTGACATGGTCGACTCCTGAAAAAGGGAAGGGCGGGCGCCGTATCACCGCGCCGGCAGCGCCTGTCGGCCCGGCGGGCGACGATGCACCGCATTGCCGTCGATACTATTGATCATTCGATAAAACGGGAATCGAGCGAGCGCGCAATCGAGCGTTGCGCGGCACGCAAAGGTGCCGCGCCGCGCGGGTTCAGCCGCGCTGGCCCTGCAGGGTGGGAATCCGCTCGAACTGGCTCGCGAGCCAGTCGACGAACACCTTGAGCTTGACGGGGATGTGACGGTTGGGCGGATACAGCACCGAGATCGGCCGCGGCGGCGCGTTGAATGCGGTCAGCACTTCGCGCAGCCGCCCGGACTTCAGGTACGGGTCCACCAGATACAGCGACGTCTTGATGAGGCCGATGCCGGCCACGCCGCACTCGATGTAGTTGTCCGCATCGTTGACGGCCACCGTGCCGCACATCTGCACGATGCGCGGTTCGCCGTCGACCACGTAGTCCCACACGCGCGGCCGGCCGGTGTCGGCCGAGATGTGGCTGACCGCGACGTGCTGCGCGAGATCGTCGACGGTCTCGGGTTCGCCGAAGCGGGCGAGGTACGCGGGCGACGCGCACGTGCAGGTGGTCAGGCTGCCGATTCGCTTCGCGATCATCCCCGAGTCGTCGAGCGCGCCGATGCGCACCACGCAGTCGACGCCTTCGCCGACCAGGTCGATCTGCCGGTCCGTCACGCCGAGCTCGATCATGATGCCCGGATGCGCTTCGAGAAACTCCGGCAGCGCGGGCACCACGACCTGCCGCGCCATCGCCGGCGGTAGGTTCACTTTCAGGCGGCCGCGCGGCACGTTGCGCGCGTGCGATACCGACGCCTCCATGTCGTCGATCTCGCGCAACACCGCGACCGAGCGCTCGTAGTACGCCTGACCGTCCTCGGTCAGCGAGATGCGGCGCGTGGTGCGGTTCAGCAGCCGGCAGCCGAGGTGCTGTTCGAGCGCGCTCAGCAGCGCGGACACGCGCGGCGTCGTGAGGCCCGTGGTGTCCGACGCGCGCGTGAAGCTGCCGGTTTCGACGATGCGCGTGAACACGCGCATCGAAAGCAAGGTATCCATCGTCGGGGTTCTCCAGGCGGTGGGCGCGTGGCGCCGGTGCGTGCCGGCGCCAGCGGCGCGGGTAGGTCGGGCGTCGCGCGGCGCGCTACGCGTCGATGCGTTTTCTCAGCGCGTCGCCGGCGAACGGCATCTCCCGCATGCGCTGGCCGGTCGCATCGAAGATCGCGTTGGCCAGTGCGCCGGCGGTCGGCCCCATCGACGCTTCGGCCGCACCGAGAAACGGCGCGCCCGGACGATTGACGAGGTGCACCTTCACGCTTTGCGGTGCGGCGGAGAAACGCAGGATAGGATAACTGCTCCAGTCGAAGCTGCGGATCCGCTCGGTGTCGTATTTCAGCGCCTCGTACAGCGTCCAGCTCGCGGCCTGCACGATGCCGCCTTCGATCTGGTTGCGGATGCCGTCCGGCGACACGATCTGGCCGGCGTCGACGGCCGCTTCCGCGTGCTCGAGCGTGACCTGCCCCGTCTCCGGCACGATCGACACCTCGACGGCGATCGCGACGTACGCCATCAGGTTCTTGTACTTGCCGAACGCGAAGCCGACGCCGCGGTTGCGCGCGCGCGGCGGCCGCGGCCAGCCGAAGTGCGTCGCGACGAGCTTGATGACCTGGCGCGCGCGATGGTCGTCCATGTGGCGCAGCCGGAACTCGACCGGATCGACGCCGGCCGCGTGCGCGAGCTCGTCCATGAAGCTCTCGATCGCCCAGACGTTGGTGTGCGCGCCGAGCGAGCGCATCGCGGAGGTCTGCAGCGGCATCGTCGGCGAGAAGTTGTTGACGATGTGCTGGTTCGGTAGCGTGTACAGCGGGATCGCGTTGCGGTCGGCGCCGCCTTCGGGCTGCAGCATCGGCGTCGACGGCGCGGGCACG
The DNA here is from genome assembly GCF_013822785.1 of Burkholderia sp. MBR-1. Lineage (NCBI taxonomy): Bacteria > Pseudomonadati > Pseudomonadota > Betaproteobacteria > Burkholderiales > Burkholderiaceae > Burkholderia > Burkholderia sp. MBR-1. The sequence goes on along the minus strand of NZ_CP053611.1, from coordinate 732,366 downwards.
AACGGCGGCTCCAGCATGCGCGCGGGCAGCAGCCGGCCGGCGTCGACGATCCGCTCGTTGTGCGAGCTGCTCCACAGCGCGTAGTTCCAGTCGACGATGCGGCCGCTCGCGTCGAGCGACGCACTGACCTCGGTCACCATCGCCGGCGTGAAGTGATCCCACGTGTGTTCCTGCTCGCGCATCCACTGCACGCGGATCGGCTTGCCTGGCAGCGCGGCCGCGATCAGCGCGGCGTGCGCGGCGACGTCGTCCGCGCCGTTGTGGCCGTAGCAGCCCGAGCCCTCGGTGTGGATGCAGCGCACGTTCGCCTTCGGCATCGACAGCATCTGCGCGAGCGCATCGCGCAGCGGGTAGACGCCCTGCGAATGGGTCCACACCGTCATCATTCCGTTCTCGAGATGCGCGACCGAACACGACGGCCCGATCGACCCGTGCAGCAGGTAGTTCTTCAGGAACGTCGCGTTCAGCGTCTTCGCGGCCGGCGCCGTCGCCGCGTGCGTGTTCGCGATTTCGATGCGCTGCGTCGAGATCCGCTTCAGTTCCGCATGGACGGTGGCGCGATCGGGCAGCTTGCGGCCCGGCGACCAGCGGCTGCCGGCGGCCAGCGCGCGCTGCGCGACCACCGCCTGCCACTCGCCCTGCGCGACCACCGCGAGCATGCTGCCGTTGCGCACGATCCGCACGACGCCCGGCAGCTTCAGGATCGCGGCTTCGTCGAACGACAGCAGCTTCGCGTCGTACACCGGCGGCATCACGACGCGCGCGTGCAGCATGCCGGGCAGCTGCATGTCCTGCACGTAGCTGACGCCGCCCGTGACCTTGTTCGGAATGTCGACGCGCGGCAGCGACGTGCCGATGACCGCGAACGTCGACGGATTCTTCAGCGGCGAGGTCGGCGCCGCGTTGCGGTGCAGGTCGACCGTGCGGATCGCGTCGCCGTAGGTCATCGTGCGGCCGTCGGGCGCGCGGATCACCGCGTCGGCCGTGGTGAGCGTATTCGGAGCGACGCCCAGGCGCTTCGCCGCGCCCTCGACCAGCAGCGCGCGCACCTGCGCGGCCGCATTCAGCAGCGCGGAGCCGCTGTCGGCCATCGTGTGGCTGCCGGCGGTCAACCCCTCGTCGGGCGACGCGCCGGTGTCGGCCGTCAGGAACGTGATCAGCGACGGCTTCATGTCGAGCTGCTCGGCGGCGACCTGCAGCAACGCGGTGCGAATGCCGGTGCCCAGCTCGACCTTGCCGGTGAAGACGGTCACCTTGCCGTCGGGGGCGATCTTGATCCACGCGTCGAGCAGCGGATTCGTCTTCAGACTGCCGGCCAGCGCCTGCGTGGCTTTGGCGACGTGAACGGCCGCGCCTTCGTCGGCGATCACGAGCTGCGCCGCCGCACGCGCGGCAGGCGCGAGCGTAAACGCGACGAACAGCGCGCCGGAAACGATGAAATGCCGGCGGCCTTCGTCGATGTCGTCGTGGGAATTCATCACAGTGCCTTGCTGATCGTGACGGGAGCGGAAGCCGGTTCCGGAGCCGGCAGCCCGGCGACCGAGCGCACGGCCGCGAGAATGCGCATGTGCGTGCCGCAGCGGCACAGATTCGGCTCCATGTGCGTGCGCAGCTCCTGCTCCGTCGGTTTCGGATTGCGCTCGAGCAGCGCCTGCGCGCGCATGATCATGCCGGCGATGCAGTAGCCGCACTGCGCGGCCTGATGCTCGACGAAAGCGCGCTGCAGCGGCCCGGGATGCTCGGCGGTGCCGAGGCTTTCGATCGTGCGCACGTTGCGCGAACCGACCGCGGCGACCGGCATCAGGCACGAGAAGGTCGGCTTGCCGTCGACGATCACGGTGCAGGCGCCGCATTGGCCGAGCCCGCAGCCGAACTTCGCGCCGTGCAGGTGCAGGTCGTTGCGCAGCGCGTACAGCAGCGGCGTGGATGGATCGATGTCGAGCGTGTGCCGCACGCCGTTGACGGTGAGGGTGATCATCGAGCGGTGTCCTCTTTTCTGAGCTTGGCGGCCATCGCGTCGGCACCGGTCCACGCGGGGCGATCGGTGTATGCCGCGCGAACGTACGCGGCGAGATCGGCGATCTGCGCATCGTCGTACTGGTCGACGAACGACGGCATGTAGTTCAGCGTGTCCTCGCCGTGCCAGCCGATGCCGTTGAACATCATCTGGATCGCGTTGCGCGGCGTATCGGCGTTCAGCGCGGTGCTGAACGCGAGCGTCGGACGCTCGCCGATCGACTGCATCGGCGCGCCCGGCCCGTGGCACTGCGCGCACGATGCCTGGAACAGCACGGCGCCGCGCTGCGCGGCCGGGTCCTTCGCGATGCGTTCCGACCCGGACGCGGTGTCGCGCGCCCGCGCATCGGCCGGTTTCTGGATCGACAGGATGTACGTGGCGATCGCTTCGACGTCGTCGGCCGGCACCGTCGCGAGATCGCGCGTGACCGGCAGCATCGGCCCCGCTGCGGCGCCGTGCTCGCTCGCGCGGCCGGTGCGCAGATACGTGACGAGCTGCGCCTGCGTCCACGGGCGCGCGGCGTGGCCGAGCGCGTTGAGCGGCGGCGCTTCCCAGCCGTCGACGAGGCCGCCGTCGAACGCGCGGCCGCCCTGTTCGCCGCCGATCGCATTCAGCGGCGAATGGCACGACGCGCAGTGGCCGAGGCCATCGACGAGCATCCTGCCGCGGTTCCATTGGGCGGATTGGGCCGGGTCGGCGCGATAGGCGCCTTCACGCAGGAACAGCACGTTCCAGAACGCGACCAGCGGCCGGAAGTTCAGCGGGAACATCAGGTCGTTGGCCGGCGCGCTCGCGTGTACCGGCTCGCGCGTCATCAGGTACGCATAGGCTGCGGCGATGTCGTCGTCCGACATCCGCGTGAAATGGATGTACGGGAACGCCGGGTAGAGCGGCTGGCCGTTGCGGCCGATGCCGGTGCGCAGCGCGCGGGCGAACGCGTCGCGCGACCAGCGGCCGATGCCGGTGTCCGGATCGGGCGTGATGTTGGTCGCGTAGATCGTGCCGAACGGCGTCGCGAGCGGCAGGCCGCCGGCGAACGGCTTGCCGTCCTTCGCGGTGTGGCACACGACGCAATCGCCGAGCGCGACGACGCGCGCGCCCGCGCGCACGAGTTGCGGATCGAACGAAGCGGCGGCCGGCGGATCGATCGGCGCGATCGCGGGCCGCACCATGATGCCGATTGCGACGGCGATGCCCGCGATCGCGATGCCGGCTGCGCCGATCCAGAGTCGCTTGTGCTTCATGCGTGCTCCGTGCGCGTCGGGGCGCCGCACGACGCGTGCAGGCCGTGTCGTGCGGGTCGGGTTGTCGCGCGCCTGTGATGGGCGACAGGGGTCATGTGATTACTCCAGCAGTCGATGACGAGCGCACGCGCGGTGCTGCGCGGCAGCTCAGGATGGCAGTCTACGCACGGGGCGCGATCAAGACCTGAAGCCCGGCTGAAACGTTCTGAACGCATCGGGCCGGTGAACAGGCCCTGGCGCGGCGCACGCCACGCCCGCGCCTAGATCCGCAGCAGCCGGCCGGCATTGCCGCCCAGCACCATCGCGCGCTGGGCGGCGGTGAGGTCCAGCCGGTCGAGAAAGCGCACCGGCTGCGCGTAGCCCATGTCGAAACAGTAGTCGCTGCCGAGCACGAGCCGGTCGATGCCGACCGTGTCGATCAGGAAGTTCAGCACTGGCCCCGAATGCGACACGGTGTCGTAGCTGAAGCGCCGCAGGTAGCTGCTCGGCTGCTGCGCGAGCCGGCGCGTTTCGGGCCGCACGGTCCAGCCGGCATCGAGCCGCCCGACCAGGATCGGCAACGCGCCCCCCGCATGCGGCAGCGTGAAATGCAGCGCCGGATGGCGGTCCAGCACGCCGCCGAGTATCAGATGCGAGCCGGCGATCGCGGTGTCGAACGGATTGCCGAGCAGGTTGCTCAGATAGAAATCGCCGAGCCGCGCGCCGCCGACCGTCTGCTGCGGATGCAGGAACACCGGCAGCCCGAGCTGCTCGATGCGGGCGAAGACCGGCGCGAAGCGCGGGTCGTCGAGGTCGCGGTTGTCGATGTTGGTGCCCATGTAGACGCCGCGTACGCCGGGCAGCTGCGACGCGCGTTCGAGCTCGTCGATCGCGTCGGTCGCATCGAGCATCGGCAGCGTCGCGAGCACGACGAAGCGCGTCGGATGACGCTGGTGCACGCGCGACGCGGCCGTGTTCCAGGTGCGCGCCAGTTTCGCGTTGAACGGCCGGTCGCCCCAGTACGCCATCGGCACGCTCAGCGACAGCGCCTGCACGTCGACGCCGGATGCGTCCATGTCGGCGAGCCGCGCGTCGACGTCGATGAACTTCATCGGCAGCGGCCCGAGGCCGCCGGCCGGCGTGCGGAACGTGAAGGTCGTGTCGTCGCAGGTGAACGCGCCGCCGAACCGCTTGCCTTCGCCGCCGACCAGCGTGCAGAAGCTCTCCGGGTAGTAGTGGGCGTGAATGTCGATCGCGCGCGGGTGGGCGGCGGGCGGCGTGGCTGGAGCCGATGAAGCCGATGCAAGCGATGAAACCGAGCCCGGCTCGGCGGCCATCGCCGGCCGTCCGGCAACCGCCGCGCCGGCGAGCGCCGCGAAGGCGCCGAGCACGCGGCGCCGGCCGCTGGACATGCAGCAGGTACAGGTCATCGTGTCGTCTCCAGGTTGTGATGGTCGTACTGCGACGGCGCGACGCCCAACTCGCATGCGACGAGCTGCAGATCGAACAGCGCGCGTTCGCGGCGCGCGCGGGCCGACCGGTCGGTCACCGACACCGCGACGATCGCGACGAACGCCGCCGCCATCGAGAACAGCGCCGGATATTCGTACGGGTAGGGCGCATGCGCGTGGCCGAGCACCTGCACCCAGACGGTCGGGCTCAGCACGGTCAGCGCGACCGCGGTGACGAGGCCGACCGCGCCGCCGACTACCGCGCCGCGCGTGGTGAGCCCGCGCCAGTAGATCGACAGCAGCAGCACCGGGAAATTGGAGCTGGCCGCGATCGAGAACGTCAGGCTGACGATGAACGCGATGTTCTGCTTCTGGAACGCGATGCCCAGCACGATCGCGAGCACGCCGAGCACCAGCGTCGTCGCGCGCGCGACGCGCATTTCGTCGCGGTCGGTGGCGCGGCCGCGGCGCAGCACGTTCGCGTAGAGGTCGTGCGAGATCGCCGACGAGCCGGCCAGCGTCAGCCCGGCGACCACCGCGAGAATGGTCGAGAACGCGACCGCGCAGATGAAGCCGAGAAACAGGTCGCCGCCGACCGCGTGCGCGAGATGGATCGCGACCATGTTCGCGCCGCCCGCGATCGCGCCGTTTGCGTCGTGATACTGCGGGTCCGCGGCGACGAGCGCGATCGTGCCGAAGCCGATCACGATGATCAGCGCATAGCCGGCGCCGACGATGCCGGTCGCATAGAGAATGCTCTTGCGCGCGGCGCCGACGTCGCCGACGGTGAAGAAGCGCATCAGGATGTGCGGCAGGCCGGCCGTGCCGAAGATCAGCGCGAGCCCGAGCGACACCGCGGACACCGGATCGGACACGAGCCCGCCCGGCCGCATGATCGCCGCGTGCTTCGGATGGATGCGTATCGCCTGCGCGAACAGCGCGTCGAGGCTGAAGCCGAAGCGGCTCAGCACCATGACCGCCATGAAGGCCGCGCCGGCGAGCAGCAGCACGGCCTTGACGATCTGGATCCACGTGGTCGCGAGCATGCCGCCGAAGAACACGTAGACGACCATCAACACGCCGACGATCACGACCGCGACCGTGTAGTTCAGCCCGAACAGCAGCTCGACCAGCTTGCCGGCGCCGACCATCTGCGACACCAGGTACAGCAGCACGATGACGATCGAGCTCGACGCCGCGAACGCGCGGATCGGGCGTTGCTGCAGCCGGTACGACACGACGTCGGCGAGCGTGTACTTGCCGAGGTTGCGCAACGGCTCGGCGATCAGGAACAGGATGATCGGCCAGCTCGCGAGGAAGCCGACCGAATAGATCAGCCCGTCGTAGCCGCTCGTGAACACGAGCGCGGAGATGCCGAGCAGCGACGCGGCCGACATGTAGTCGCCGGCGATCGCCCAGCCGTTCTGCAGCGCGGTGATGCGGCCGCCGGCCGCGTAGTGATCGGCGACGCTGTGGTTGTGGCGCGCGGCCCAGCGCGTGATGACGAGCGTCGCGGCGACGAACAGCATGAACATGCCGATCGCGAGCGGATCGTGCGCGGGCGCATGCACGGCCGGTGCGGCCGCGCATGCGGGCGTTGCGCCGGCCGCCGCGACGATCGGCGCAGCGAGGATGGCGGCGCGCTTCATTGGCCGCCTCCGTCGCGAATCGACGCGACGCGCGCGTCGTGTACCGAATTGGCGCGCCGCACGTACAGCGCGACGAGCGCGAAGGTCGCGACGAACATCCCGAAGCCGACGGGGATGCCCCACGTCGTCGTGCGGCCCGGCGCGATCGGCCGGCCCAGCCAGGCGGGCGAGAACGCCAGCGCGAGAATGAACGCGAAGTAGAGCGTGAGCATGACGGCGGTCAGCGACCACGCGAACCGCCTTCTGCGCGCGACGAGTTGGCGGAAGCGGGCCTCGCGCAGCAGCGGATGCTGGGGCGCGGCGAATGCGTCCGGATCGGGGACGGGGCCGGCACAAGCCGGAATCGAGCGGTTCACGGTGTCTCCTGGTTGGTATCGGTCATGACGTGGTGCGGCACGTCGGGCAGGCGGCCTGCGCGATTCACAGTTGCGGCGGCACGGCGGTGTCGCGCATCACGATTTCGGGCGTGCGATAGCGCTCGGCCATTTCGCGTTCGGTGTCGTTCTGCAACTGCGCCTGCATGTACGCGCCGAGATGACGCGCATGCTGGACGATCGCGGCGCCGAACGCGGTGCGCGTGTCGCTGTAGGCATGCAGCGCGTCGAGCGTATCGGCGTGGGCGCCCAGCGCCTGCACGAGCGCCATCGCGTCGCCGGCCGCCTTCGTGACGCCCATCCCGCAGTGCGGGCGCGCGACGAACGCGGCGTCGCCGAGCAGCGCGATCCGGCCGAACGTCATGTGCGGCACCTCGAGGTCGTAGATCGGCTGAAACAGCGGCTGCGCGGCGCGCGACACGACTTCCGCGAACTGCGGCGCGAGCAGCGCATGCGCGGCGTCTTCCATCGCGGTGAGCACGTCGGGCCGGATCAGCGTCGGCGGAATGCCGCCGGCCCACTGCTTGCCGGTCGCGTCGGTCAGCAGGTTCGGCAAGTCGGTGTCTTCGCGGGTCGCGCGATACCAGACGAAGTTGTAGCGGCGCTCGCCGGGCTGCGTGCTGTTGTGCCGGCCGGCAACCGGGTAGCCGAGGATCTGTTCGCGGGGCGGCAGCCCGAATGCGAACTTGCCGAACAGCGTCGCGTGCGTCGTGTCGGACAGCTCGCGTTCGTCGACCAGCCCGCGCCATGCGACATAGCCCGCGTATTGCAAGCGCGCGTCGGGCAGGAAGGTTTCGCGGATCGCCGAGCGCAGGCCGTCCGCGGCGACGACGAGATCCGCGTGGACCACCGAGCCGTCGGCGAGCGTGACCGACGCGCGATCGGGGCCGTCCGCGACGTCGGCGACCACGGCGCCCGCGTGGTAATGCTGGTCCGGCAGCGCGGCGCGCAGCACGTGGTACATCTTGCTCCACGCGGTGAGCGTCTGCGGCAGCGGCCGCTCGGAGGCGAGCGAACCGTCGCGCGCGAGCGTGATGCGCGCGTCGACGTTCACGCCGATCGACGCGTCGATCCGGACGCCGGCCGCGCGCAGCACGTCGAACAGCTCGGGATGCGTGACGATGCCCGCGCCGCGCCCGGACAGTTCGTCCGGCACGCGCTCGAACACGTCGACGTCCCAGCCGTTGCGCAGCAGCAGGTTCGCGGCGAACAGGCCGCCCAGTGAGCCGCCGACGATGGCGGCCTTGCGCTTGGTCGAATTGCGGTCGTTCATGTCACGCTCCACGGGTAGCCGCGGCTGCGCCGCGCGGGTCGAGGCCGGCCACTTCGGCGGCCGGATAGTTCAGTTCGATCGTCACGCCCGACGGGTCTTCGATGAAGATCTGATGCAGCCCGAGGCTCGGCACGGTGCGGTCGCGCCACGCGACGTTCTCGGCGCGCAGCGTGCGCCACATCGCTTCGACGCCGGTCGCGAGGAACGCGATGTGGTCGACGGTGCCGGTGCCCGTGGCCGGCACGGCCTTGTCGCCGAGATAGGCGGCAAGGCCGCGCGGGTCGGCCGGATCGATGCCGATCAGGTGCACGATTCCGTAGTCGGCTTCGTCGTCGCCGGCGTAGAGCCACGCGCCCGGGAAGTCGAATGGCGGGCGGTAGCCGCGCTTGAAGCCGAGCACCCGCTCGTAGAACCGGCACGACCGGTCGAGGTCGAGCGTGCGGATCGAGTAGTGCGCGAGTCGCGAGACAGGCATGGCGAACTCCTTGTTTATCGAAAGATAAGTTATCGGTCGATAAATTCTAGGCGAAAAGACGCGCGGCACAAAGCCGGACGTGCGCCGTGTTAACCCTCGGTGTCGAATGGGGCGGGATTGGGCCGGATTGGGCCGGCTCGGGCCGGGTTGGCGCGGCCCGGGGCGTCGAATCAGCGGCGGTCAGCCGCCCGGCGTGTCAGCCACATGCGGCCGGGCGGCTCGAAGTAGGTGCCGAACCGCACTAGGCCGGCTTTCTTCAGATGGCACGTCATCTCGAAACAGACGAGCACGCCGGGATCGTCGTTGTCGAGGATGTCGACGTCGATGGAACGGATGCGCGGCTCGTATTTCACGAGCGTCGCTTCCATCTGCTGCTTGAGCACGTGAGCCGATGCGGGCAGCGCCTTGTAGATGTTCGTCAGGTCCGGCAGGCCGTAATCGGGCAGGTGTTTCAGCGCCCCCGCGCGCGTGTTCAGAATGCGCTGGACGTTCTGCTGGACGCTCATGCACTCGAGCGTCCGGTCGTCGTAGGCGTCGAGCGGCTCGCCGCCGATCTGGCCGAGCAGCATGTCGTAGAGGGAAGGGCCGGCCGGCATGGTGGTCCTCTCCCGTCACGCGGCGGCCGATGCCGGCTCGCTCGGGCCGGCCGCGACGGCGTCCCGGGCGACGAAATCGATCGTCAGGTTGCCGTCGGCCGAACTCGACAGGACGATCTTCGCCGGCATGTCGCCGGCGGCCATGCGCGCGAGCAGCTCGCGCGACACGGTCGGCAGAATGCGTTGATTAAGGAACGCGTCGACGTTGCGCGCGCCGGATTCGCGAGCGAGACAAAGCTCGGCCATCGAGCCGATCAGCGCGTCGTCGCAGGACAGTTCGACGTCGTGTTGCCGGCGCAGGCGCTCGGCGACCTTCGCGAGCTTCAGCCGCACGATCGACGACAGCGCGGCGGCGTCGAGCGGCCGGTAGACGAGCGACTGGAAGCGTGCGAGCAACGCGGGCTGGAAGTGCGCGACCAGCTGCGGATGAATCGCGTCGAGCAGCGCCGCCTGCGCGATGTGCGGATCGTCGGCGGTGGCGTCGTCGATCTGCGCGCTGCCGAGATTGGACGTCATCAGGATCACGCAGTTGCGGAAGTCGATCTCGCGCCCTTCGCCGTCGCGCATCGTGCCGCGGTCGAACACCTGATAGAACATGTCGAGCACGTCGCGATGCGCCTTTTCGACCTCGTCGAGCAGCACGACGCTGTACGGCCGTTGCCGCACGGCTTCGGTCAGGACGCCGCCGCGGCCGTAGCCGACGTAGCCGGGCGGCGAGCCCTTCAGCTGCGACACCGTATGCGCTTCCTGATACTCCGACATGTTGATCGTCGTGAGCGCGGCTTCGCCGCCGAACAGCAGGTCGGCCAGCGCCAGCGCCGTTTCGGTCTTGCCGACGCCCGACGGGCCGGCGAGCAGGAAGACGCCGAGCGGCGCGTTCTCGTTCTTGAGGCCGGCCTTGGCGGTCCGCAAGCTCTCGGCGAGCGCGCCGAGCGCATCGTCCTGCGCGACGACTCGCGTGGCCAGTTGCCGTTCGAGCGTCAACAAGCTCTGCAGCTCGTCCTCCACGAGGCTGCCGACCGGCACGCCGGTCCATTCGGCGACGACGCGCGCAATGGCCGCCGCATCGACGTCCACGAACACTAGCGGTGCTTTGCCCTGCACATCGGCGAGGAGCTGCTGCGCGTCGTCGAGCGATCCGAGTTCGGCGACGGCCTCTGCGTTTTCTTTCGCCGCGCGCTGCTCATGCACCAGCTGAACCAGTTCGAGTTCGGTGGTATAGCGCGTCTGCAACAGCGTGAGCGCATTGCGCGCGTCGCTCAGCGCGCGCGCCAGCACTTCGCGCCGGTTCTCGATGCCGTCGATCCCGGCCTGCGCATCGGCGTCGAGCGTCGTCTGCTCCAGCTCGAGCGCCGACACCGCCGCGCGTGCGCGCTGCAGTTCGGCGGGCGGCGTTTCGAGCCCCATGCGCACGCGCGCGGCCGCCGTATCGATCAGGTCGACCGCCTTGTCCGGCAGCTGCCGAGCGGGGATGTAGCGGCGCGAGAGCTTGACCGCGGCCACGAGCGCTTCGTCGCGGATGTGGACGTGATGGTATTTCGCGTAGTGGTTCTTCAGCCCGCGCAGCATCAGGCACGCGGCATCGTCGTCGGGCTCGTCGACCTTGATGATCTGAAAGCGTCGCTCGAGCGCGGCGTCGCGCTCGAAGAACTGCTTGTATTCGGACCACGTGGTCGCGGCGATGGTGCGCAGTTCGCCGCGCGCGAGGGCCGGCTTCAGCAGGTTGGCCGCATCGGCGCCGCCGGCGGCGTTGCCGGCGCCGATCAACGTATGGGCTTCGTCGATGAACAGCAGAATCGGCTCCGGCGACGCTTGCACCTCGTCGATCACGTTCTTCAGGCGCTGCTCGAATTCGCCCTTCACGCCGGCGCCGGCCTGCAGCAGGCCGAGATCGAGCGTCAGGATCCGAACGTCGCGAATCACGTTCGGCACGTCCTTGTTGGCGACACGCAGCGCGAGCCCTTCGACGAGCGCGGTCTTGCCGACGCCCGGCTCGCCGACGAGGATCGGGTTGTTCTTGCGTCGACGCGCGAGCACGTCGACCATCTGCTGGATCTCGCGGTCGCGCCCGAAGACCGGATCGATGTCGCCGCGACGAGCCTTGTCGGTCAGATCGATCGCGAAGCGCGCGAGCGCTTCGCCGTCGGTGGACCGGCTACGTGCCGATGCCGCTTCGGTTGCGTGCTCGTCGGCCTGGCCGTGCGGTTCGTCGCTCGCAGACGGCGCGTCGGCATCCGCGTCGGCCATCGCTTCGGGTTCGACGCGGCTTTCGCAGGATCGATGCGCGAGGCGCGGCAGCAGGCGCTCGATCTGCGCGCTGCTGATCGACAGCAGCGGCCAGGCGTCTTGCGCGCGCAGAACGTATGGCGTGGCGACGATCGCCTGCAACAGGTTGCCCGACCGGATCGACGCGTCTTCGCCGTCGGGCGACGCCTGTAGCCGCGCGTCCTGCAGGACGGTCGCCAGTTGCAGCGAGATCGCCGGCTTGCCGCGCAGATTGCGCGGCAGCCGATCGATCGACGCGATCAGCGCGTCCCACACCTTGTCGACGTCGATCGCGTAGTGCCGAAGAATCGCCGGGATGTCGCCATCACCTGCCTCGATCAGTTTCAACAGCCAGTGCTCGACGGTGATTTCATCCGTCATTCGCCCCAGGCACAGACTGGCTGCCGCTTCGAGCGCCTTCGCGCAATGCGTATTGAGCCGGCGGAGCAGGTGAGTGGTATCGCGCGAGATCATCGGGAAGTTTGGTCACGAAGAGGAGCGGGCAACGATGTACTCGCCGCCCGCTCCCAGGTAGAAAAAAGCCGGCCAGAATCGGTCGGGCCGGCAACGGAACCGCCAGAGGTCAGCAGTTCCGGCACGAGACCGGACCGGTCAGGAACGCTCGTTCCACGTGTCCTTGTGAACGATGTTGCCGTCCTTGTACGACCAGGTGATCGTTTCGTAGCGCAGCTCGACTTCTTCGAGGTGGTTGTGCTTCTCGTAGTCCGGGATCTTGATGTCGAGCATCTTCGGACGCACCGCGACGATCTTGACGTTGTCGAGCTTCGTGTTGAAGTACTCCTTCTCTTTGCCCGCGTCGTCGATCTTGTACCACTTGATCTCGACCGACTTCAGCGTCTGGCCGCTCGTCACCGCCTTGTACAGGTACGGCGTGGACGCGTCGGTTTCCTTCGTGAACGTGATCGGCGCGTGGACGCGCGTGCCCGTCAGCTTGCCCGTGTTGCCGTCGGTCGGGATATGCACGCCGTGATCGAACGCGACGACTTCGACGCTGCCTTCGCGGTCCTGAACCGTGACCGAACCCTTGATGTCGGCGCCGCCGTCGTCCTTGAACCACGCATATGCGGGAATTGCCATTGTCTTACTCCTTTTTTGCACTACTAAACCTGCTCGGAGCTCGCCCCCGAGCTTCGGAATCCCGAAGCGGACCGCTTCGGGGGCCAAACGTGAATCGCTATTTGCCCGAGTCCGGGACCAGCGTGATTTCCACGCGACGGTTTCGCGCGCGGCCTTCGGCCGTATCGTTGCTGGCGAGCGGCCGCGTCATGCCGTAGCCCTGAATCGCAAACCGGGTCGACGCAATGCCCGACGCGTCGACCAGCCAGTCGCGTACCGCTTGCGCGCGCGCGGCCGACAGCTTCAGGTTGGCGTTCGGGTCGCCCGTGTCGTCGGTATGACCCGCGACGAGAATGCGTTTGTCGGGATGCGCGTTGATCATTTCCAGCGCGCCGACCATCGCGCGGTTCGAGCCGGGCTTCAACCGTGCGCTGCCGCTGTCGAACAGCGACATGCTGTCGAGCGTGACGATCGCCGGCGGCGGGGCAGGTGGTACGTAAGAGGCGATCGCGTCGTTCAACGGCGCAATCAGCCGTGCGCCCCGATACATGCCGAACGACAGGTGCAGCGGAATGCCGGTGCGCGCGTAACGATCGAGTTGATCGCGATCGGCGACGAGCGCCGTCAACGCATCGCGCTTCGCGGCATGATGATCGCCCGGGATCGCCGCATAGCGACCGAGATCCGCACCGACTCGATTCAACAGCGCCTCGTTGTTGCGGGCAGCGCCCCAGAACGCAGCGCCCGCGGCGCAGGCGAGCAATGCCAGCGCGTGGAAAGTGGCGGCGAGACGAGGCGACATCCAGTATCGACGCGGCATCGCTTCGATCAGCGGCTGCGGCAACGGCCACGGCGCGGGCGACGCGGCCGAGCCCGCGCGGCTCACGCGCGCCTGCATGTCGACATCGCGTTCCCACGGCTTTTCCGAATCGCTGGCCGGTCCGCAGTCGATCCAGCCGGCGCCGAACAACGGCCACCCGGTAGCCGGCTGCTGTCGGTCCGCCAGCGCGGCAAAAACCACGCGCTGGGTCCAGCCGATCACCGATGTCAGCGCGGCGGCGCGCGTGGCGGCAACGCGGGCGTCGGCCGCGCGCCGGACCTGGTCTTCGGCGGTGCGCATCGCGGGCTCGAAACGCGCGCCGCCTGCCAGCTGCGTGGCCGACGACACGCCGTACCACTCGGGCGTCGACAGTCCGAGCGGGCCGCAGGTGAGCCGCTGATAGACCGCAACGTACGCAGGCAGCCGCACGCCCAACATGCGCATGGCATCGGCGGCCGCTTGACGAACGACCCGCAACTTTTGCGAAAGTACTTCGGCGTCCGCGTGCAGCGCAGGCGCGACCGACAGCACGATCCCATCCGGCGCGCGGCCGTCGCGCCACTGTCTGACCGCCACGGCCAGGCGCGGCAGATCCTGCACGCGGTCGACGCGCAGCCAGATGCCGCCGTCGCCGACGTGCGCATGGCGGGTTTCCGTCGTTCGGTCGAACAGTGCGGGCAGGCCGTCTCCGGTCACCAGCACGAGCGGCATGCGCGTGCGCAGCTTCACCGGAATGTCTGCGGTGGCGGCGCCGAGCGCGGCCAGCACGTGCGCACTGTCGCCGCGCGCGCGTGCAAGCCTGCGCGTGTGCCACGCGATCATCGCGAGCGCGGCGACGCCGACCAATGCCGAGATCGCCCACGCGACGCCCGAACCGAGCGGAAGCACGAGCCAAACCACCGCGAGCGCCAGCACCGCGGCGAACGCGATCATGAGCCGGGACGGATAGCCGAGCCCTTCGTGGCCACGGTCGGGCGTGCGCGGCGACGCCGACGAAAGAACAGGGAGGTCGGATTTCACGGGCGGACGGCCTTCGTTGCGATCAGCTGCGCGAGTTGCGCGTCGAGCACGGCGGACCAGACGCCCCATATGATCGCCGCCGCAATCACGGCGAGGCCTGCGATGGCCCATGGCGACAGCCGGTAAAACCAGTCGGAGAGACGCCGCCCGGCACGATCCGCGATGAACGGCCGCTCGGACGGCGGGCGCAGCGTCTCCAGCTTGGCATTGAGCGATGCGATCAACGCGGCGCGTTTCGCTTCGCCCTCGCGCGCGTAGCGGCCGACGAAGCCCATCCCGAGAATCGCCGCGTAGCACTCGAGCAGGGCCACCGACGGCGACGCTTCCCGCATGCGCGCGTCGAGTCGCTCGAACACCCGCTCACCGGCCTCGTGCAAGTTGAACTGTTCGACCTGCAGCGGCTTCTGTTCCCATCCCGACCGCGATTCGGCAGGCAAATGCCGCAGCGCGGCCTCGTCGAGCAGCCCGCACTGCGCGACCAGCGCCTCGTTGCGAACGTCGTCGGGAAAACCGCGGCGCTCCAGCGCGCTCGCGAACTGCTCGACGAGCTGCTTGCAGCGGGCGCGCAGGGCGATTGCGTCCGGAACCTGTCCGCCCGACGTCAGCGTCGTGACCAGCAGCGCCGTATCGCGCAGCAGGTCGCGAATGCCGTCGGCGGGCGCGTTTCCCGGGCCTGCCGCGCCTTGCATCAGCGCTGCAGCGGGTCGATTGAGCTTCAGGGCTTTCATGAGCGCAGCACCGCGTAGAGTTCGAGCGACGCGTCCGGAATCGACGCGGGCAGATAGATCTGGCACGCTCGTGCGGCAAGCATCTTCCTGTGCACGACGCTGGCCGAATCGAGCGCGAAGTAGTGATTGTCGAGACGTACCGGAATCGCGGACGGCACGCGCTGCACCGCCTTCAGCGGAACGCCGAGCAGCGCGGAGTTGATGATGTGTTCGACGTCGTCCGGCGCGCCGATCTTGCACAGCCGCGGAAATTGCTCGGCAAGCTCGAATGCAGGCATCGGCGCATTGACCGACAAGTACCAGTCGGCCGCATCCGCGACGATCCGCTCGTCGAGGAACTGGCCGGTCCAGGTCGTCGGTCCGTTGCGGGTGAGACCGATCGACACGACGCGCGACGGAATGATTGCGTCGAGCAGCTCGCGGATCATCGTTTCGAGTCGCGCGAATACCTCGTCGGCGCGCGAGTGGTCGTAGGCGGGAATGTCCGTGAGCTGCACCGTGGTCGAGAACGTGATCAGCGCGCTCGCCAGCTGAGCGAGCGTCGCATACAGCTGTTCAGGAGAACGGCCGGGGTGCGTCACGAAGAGGCGCAGTTGCGGCCACGCTGCGTGAATGCAGTGCAGCAGCCAGAAAAGTTGCACGTCGGCCACGCCATATTCGGCGACTTGCTCGAGGCGCTCGCTGCGGCGAGCGCCTAACGCGAGGCTCTTGGCGTGCAGGATGTCGGCGATGCGGTGGATCCGTTCGAGATGCAGCGGATGGCTGCCGAGCGTCAGGCACGGCGGCACGAACCGGTGATCGACCTGGAATTGACCGCTCGAGCCGCGCGTCAGCCGCGCGATCGCGCAGACCGTGTCGTCGGCGTGCGACTCGAAGTCGAACAGCAGCCGCACCGCATGCCGTTCGGCTGCGATTTCGGTCTCGGTGGTGCCATTCAGATCGGGGACCTTGACGAACTCCCGGTACGAGCGCCGCGGACGGGCGAGCACGGCTTCGTCGAAGCGGCAATTGCTGCCGTTTGCATCGGGCAGCGCAAGCGCCGCGAGCACCACGACGCTTTGAAGATCGGTCGGCACACCTCGCGTCAGGTCGCGCGCGGGCGGCAGCGAATCGGCGATCGTCGTGTCGATCGGGGTGCCGTCGGGAAAGCACAGTCTCAGACGGGTGAGTTTCAGGCGGCTTGTCGCCAGGGCTTCTTCGTCGATCTCGACGGCGAGTGTGCCCCACGGTTCCGCAATTGCCGCAGAGGCGTACTGACGTAACGCAAATTCAGCCCATCTGTCCTGCTGCTGAAAATGCTGCTGAGTCAGGATTAGGCCCTCGTGCCAAAGTGGCTTATCGATTCGCATGGTCTCTCGTGTGGTGCGGCGGTTCGCTATTCGGTACAACGGCGTAACCTATACACGAACTTTATTGAAAGAGCCAGGCGATGAGACTAAAACCAAGTAGTTTGGTTTACTAATGGTGGCGGAGTTGTGTGCCATTAAATGTTAAATAAAGTGGATTATTTGTTTTGATGTCGTGTTTTATGGATCGTGGCGTGCGCTGGTGAAAAAGCATAGGGTAGACAATCGTGCAACGGCCTCCGTCTTGTGGCACAACGGTTTGGTGAGGTCGGCGCGACGGGGCGACGATTTGACGACGTTTATGTATTTTTTGTTTTCGAGATAAGGCGCTGGAGTGAACTGACAGGTTATTTTGAGATTTAACTGTCTATGACATTTAATCCGGATGGGTCGAGTGATTCGTGCTTTGACGGCCTGTCGGTTTACCGTGTATAAGTGCCATGCCACTTCGCCGTACGAACCCGGGGAACGATGCCGAATCGGTTTGCTGCATGTCGTGCATTGCGCGTGTGCGCGCTGAATCGAGGGCGGCATCGTCGTACGGGAATGGTTCGATTGCCTGCCAAACGCTTGCCCATTATCAAATAAGGATTGCAAATGGATAGCTTCCAGAGAGAGATTCCGAAGAGTCGCGTTTCAATTACGTTGGATTTGCATACGGGCGGGGCTCAGAAGAAGGTCGAGCTGCCGTTGAAGTTGCTGGTCGCGGGCGACTTCAGTGCGGGCCGTGAGCAGGCGCCGCTGGCCGAGCGCAAGAAGGTCAATATCGACAAGAACAACTTCGATGCCGTTCTGGCCGACTACGCGCCCGATCTGAAGATCGCCGCGGACAACACGCTGGCCGACGACGGCACGGAGCTGCCAGTGAATCTTTCGTTCCGCTCGATGAAGGATTTCGAGCCGGAGCAGGTCGCGCGCCAGATCCCCGAACTGCAGGCGATGCTGGCGATGCGCAATCTGCTGCGCGACCTGAAGTCGAATCTGCTCGACAACGGCACGTTCCGTCGCGAGTTCGAGAAGATCCTGAAGGACAAGCGCCTCACGGCGAAACTGCGCGGCGAGCTGGCGCAGATCGTCACGGCCGCGACGCAACAGGAAGGTCATGCCTGAGCGCGGCCGGCCCAAGCGAGCCGTCACCGCATCACGCAACCACGCAGCCATACGAAACGGGACTGAGAGAACCATGAAGCAGAATGAAGCGAGCCAGGGCGCATCGGAAACGGTGGTGCTCGAAAACGACAGCGTCTACGCTGCGCTGTGCAACAAGATCAACCTGAAGCCGGTGGCCGAAGCGCGGCCGCTCGAGGCGTTCCGCGACAACGACACGCTGTCGGAGGCATCGGCCGACGAACGCGTCGCGCGCGGGATGGACGCGCTGCTGAACCTCATCGCGAAGGAGAGCAAGCCGGTCGAGCGGCTCGACAAATCGCTGCTCGACTTCTACATCGGCCAGCTCGACCGGCAGATCAGCCGGCAGCTCGACGCGGTCATGCATTCGTCGGAATTCCAGGCGCTCGAGGGCCGCTGGCGCGGCTTGAAGATGCTGGTTTCGCGCACCGACTTCCGCAAGAACGCGCGAATCGAAGTGCTCGACGTGTCGAAGGATGCGCTGCAGCGCGACTTCGAGGACACGCCCGAACTGATCCAGAGCGGCCTGTACCGCCTCACCTACATCGAGGAATACGACACGCCGGGCGGCCAGCCGATCAGCGCGATGGTCAGCGACTTCGAGTTTACGCATTCGCCGCAGGACGTCGCGTTGCTGCGCAACATCTCGAAGGTTGCGGCCGCGGCGCACATGCCGTTCATCGGGGCGGTCGGCGCCGCGTTCTTCGGCAAAAAATCGATGGAAGAGGTCGCTGCGATTCAGGACATCGGCAACTACTTCGATCGCGCCGAATACATCAAATGGAAGAGCTTCCGCGACACGGACGATGCGCGCTACGTCGGCCTGACGATGCCACGCGTGCTCGGTCGCCTGCCGTACGGCAAGGATACGACGCCGGTGCGCGCCTTCAACTATGAAGAGGCGGTGAAAGGCCCGGACCACGACAAGTACCTGTGGGTCAATGCGTCGTTCGCGTTCGCGGCCAACATGGTGCGCAGCTTCGTGAGCAATGGGTGGTGCGTGCAGATCCGCGGCCCGCAGGCAGGCGGCAAGGTCGAGGACCTGCCGGTGCACCTGTATGACCTCGGTACCGGCGTGCAGCCGAAGATTCCGACCGAAGTGCTGATCCCGGAGACGCGCGAGTTCGAATTCGCCAACCTCGGCTTCATTCCGCTGTCGTTCTACAAGAATCACGATTTCGCGTGCTTCTTCTCGGCGAGCTCGACGCAGAAGCCGGCGCTGTACGAGACCAAGGAGGCGACGGCCAACAGCCGCATCAATGCACGGTTGCCGTACATCTTCCTGCTGTCGCGCATCGCCCATTACCTCAAGCTGATTCAGCGCGAGAACATCGGTACGACGAAGGACCGGCGTCTGCTCGAGCTCGAGCTGAACAACTGGATCAAGGGCCTCGTGACCGAGATGAAGGATCCGGGCGACGAGCTGCAGGCATCGCATCCGTTGCGCGAGGCGAAGGTGACGGTCGAGGACATCGAGGACAACCCGGGCTTCTTCCGCATCAAGCTGTTCATCATTCCGCACTTCCAGGTGGAGGGGATGGATATCGGGCTGTCGCTGGTGTCGCAGATGCCCAAGGCGAAGGGCTGACCTGCCGTTTGATGCATGACCGGCCGGGGCGGCCGAGGTCGCCCCGGTGGTGCCGTTGTGTCCGTGCACCTGAGAGAAAATCCATGTCGATGATATTGCCGTCACAGGCTTACGAACTGAAGCTGGCGCCGCACCCGGCGCCGACCTCCGTCCTCCGCTTCACCGGGCGGGACGCGGTGAGCGAGTTGTACCACTACGACATCGAGTTCACGAGCCCGGTGGCAGGTATACCGATGGACCAGGTGGTTGGCCGCCCGGCGAAGTTCATCGTCTCGCCGGTCGATCCGAACATGAACTATCTGCGCAGGATGTTCGGCGAGAATGCGGAGCAGTTCAGCGCGTTGCCGACGGCGTATACGATCCACGGCATCATCACCGAGTTCGACGAGTTCGGCACCTCGAACGATCAGACGCATTATCGGGTTCGGCTCGAGCCCAAACTCGCCGACCTGAACCGCGGTGTGACGAGCCGACTGTTTCAGAAGCAGTCGGTCGACGAAATCGTGACCGACACGCTGCGTCATTACGGCTACCGGGCAGGCGTCGATTTCCAGTTCCAGCTTCGTGACCAGTACAAGCGTCGCGAGTACGTCACTCAGTATCACGAGACCACGTTTGCCTTCATCAGGCGCATTTGTACGGAGGAGGGAATCTGGTTTCGCTGGGAGCAGAAGAAGGATCACGCCGTGCTCGTGTTTGGCGACGATCTGGATGCCTATTCGCGCAAGCAACGTACGTTGGCGTACCGGCGAGATGCGGGGCTCGAGAGTTCGGGTGCCGACGCGATCAAGACGCTCGACAAGCGCACCAGGCGCGTACCCGAAGCCGTGCGGCTGAACGATTACAACCACCGGCAGGCCGGTGTGTCGCTGCTGGTCGAGGAAAATGCTGCGCGCGACGACAAGACGACGAGCGGCATCGATTACAGCTGGGGCGAGCACTACGAGACGCCGGAGGAAGGCAAGCGTGTCGCTCGCCGGCGGCATGAGGAGTTTCTGGCTGCGCAGATCACCTTCAAGGGCACCGGCAATCCGTTCTGGCTCGAGGCGGGTGAAGTCATGCGGCTCGAGCCCAATCCCTCCGACGCGAAGCATGGGATCTTCGTCACGTCGGTGGAGTCGCACGGCGGACGCGATCAGTCGTATTGGGTGACCTTCGAGGGGATTCCGTCCGATCGCGTGTGGCGTACTTCGATGGCGTCGATATCGAGGCCAGCCGTCGACGGCATTCTGCCGGCCCGCATCACTTCGCCGGGCAACTACAAATATGCGTACTTGACCGAGCAAGGCTGGTACGTGATCAAGCTGCCGTTCGACCTCGATGAATGGAGTCCGGGTGGGACGAGCCGGCCGGTGCGGTTCGCGAAGCCTTATAGCGGGGACAACTATGGGCATCATTTCCCGTTGATCGATGGGGCGGAGGTGGCGATCGTCTTTACCGACGGTCATCCGGATCGGCCCGTGATCATCGGGGCCATGCATGACAGTTTGCATCCGGATCTCGTCAACAACCTCAATCACACGCGCAACATCGTTCGCACGGCCGCGCAGAATGAACTGCGGATGGAGGATAAGGAGAACGTCGAGCATATCCATCTGACCACGCCGTTTCAGACCAGCGAGCTCAATCTTGGGCATATGGTTGACGAGACCCGTAAAGAGCGGGGGCAAGGTGCTGAGCTCCGTTCGGATGGACCGGTTGCCGTCCGTGGAAACGGAATCTTTGTGACTGCGAAGACGCAAAGTGGAGCTGGAGGTAAGCAACTCGACATGGCCGACGGTCAATCCCAACTTGAAAGTGCGCTCCAACTTTCCAAGTCTCTCGCGGCCTCGGCAGAAGCCGCAGGGGCAAATACTCCAGACACAGCCCTACAGCAGAAAGTCAGTGCTGAACTGAAGCAATTGGCGGCGCCAGGGATATTCGTCAGCGCACCGGCCGCTATCGGGTTGGCCTCCAATAGTGGGGTCCAGGTCGCCGCGCGTGACAATTTTGTCGCTGCGGCCGGCAAAAGCGTCGAGGTCAGCGCCCTCAAGCGGCTCACCGTTACTGTAGGCGAGTCGATCTCGCTCTTTGCCCAGAAGCTAGGGATAAAGCTATTCGCTAGTCGCGGCCGAGTGGACATTCAGGCGCAGAGCGATGCAATGGGGTTGTTGGCACGTCAGGACCTGGTTGTCACAAGTGTTCAGGGCAGCGTCCGAATTCAGGGCAAGCGCGAGATCGTTCTCGAGTCGGGTGGTGCATTCGTTCGTATTGCAGATGGCAACGTCACGATTGGCGGGCCAGGAGATCTCATCCTGAAGGTAATCACGATGCAGAAACAAGGGGCGTCGTCACTAAATGACGCTATTCCCGAGCCACCTGCGCCTGGCGGACTGTACGATGAGCAGTTCACTTTGGTCGATAAACATACCGGGAAGATCATGCCGCATATGCCGTACCGAATCGAGTCAGGTTCAGGAGGCGTGGTTCATGGGGTCACGGACGCAGACGGGCGCACCGTTCGTGTCACTGGCGCCAAGGCAGACGGCTTGAAGATTTTCAAAGGAAACGGCCATGAGTAACCAGCAGCTCATCGGTGAAGGCAAACTCAATAGTACGGATCTTGGGCGAAGCAATATTCGGCGGGATGTTGAAGGCGAGACACTCGCGTTTCTCCATACTGGAACGGGCGAGATCGTAGTTGTTCCTCCCGAAGAGAGCGGAAACCTCCTTACCGAATCGAGAGTGCTTAGTGATGCAGTTGCGCAGTTCCATTCGGCGAATTTGGCCGTTCAAACACTCGATGAATATCGTCGTCAGCACTTCAACAACACAGCCGAGTGCACAAAAGCAAATGCCGCGTTGGAGTTTGCTTTGCAATGGCAAGACGAAGCGCATCAAGCGTATCACGATATTTTCGCCGGTCTCGAGCAGTTGCCGGACGACGCCGGTCTCGAACAGGCCAATGGGAGCAAGAAGGCAGCTGAGCAACCGAAGGAAGAGAAAGAGGACAGTCTCAAGTTAAACGGAACGGCGAAGAAAATGACCGAGCTAGTCTCTTTGAAAAGGCTCAGTCCGGAAGAGCTCGCGAAGAAAAAGGCCGATGAAAAGAAAGGTAAATTCGACGAGTCTGGTTATACGAAAATTCTCCTTGAAGCAAAATCCGTAAAGTATCTCAAGGATAAAGCAAAGAATCCAGTGGCTCCGCCGGAAATGATTCTTTACGTTCGGCGTGACAAAATTCACTGGCCGAAGATGAAGGTTCTCGATAACAAAGGCTGGAAAGATGTTTTTGTTAAGGATTCGACAACTGGAAAGAAATCGATTGATCGAGTAAGGCTGGGAAAATATGTGGCGTCAAAGGCTTCAGATTTCGGCGTTTCTTTGTTGAAGGAGCATTTTAAGGAAGATCTTGAGTATAGTCGTAGTGATACGGCCGATTGGGCGATATTCAAGGTGTGCGATAGCTGGAACAAGGAGCTTCACGTCGAAAAAAATGGGAAGCATTACGTGGGATCAGATATCAATCTCAGCGCAAATGCTCAACTCATGCGGTATTCGTATGGCGTGAGTTTGGATCCCGATCTCTCTTTTTCAGAAAAAAAAATTTCGGTTCGTGCCGAAGGGCATGCCGAGATCAATGCCGCGAAGGGTGAAGCTAAAGCGACGTTGAGCTTTCCTCGGCAGGAAGGTTGGATTTGGACGCTCGCTGATAAGAAGGGCGTTGAGCAACCAATCGTAGCGATTGTATGTACGCTGACGATCAGCGCATCCGCATTGGTTGGCGCAAGCGTCGCGGTCGAGCTGTCGCTTCAGTCCAGCGCATCGGAAGTCACGGAGAAGCCCCCTAAAGTCAAGGGAAAGCCCGGGCCCAAGGGGCGCGGAACCCGTCGGCAAAACCGAATGGAACTGAAGAAAGGTGACAAGGTGCGCCCAGTCGGATTAGAGGCTGGCGCGAATGTCTTCATTGGTGCAAAGGCCGATGGCTCAATCGAGGGCGCACTCAAATGGCGAGATCCGGAAAACGAGAAGAAGGGTTTTGAGGCGATAGCGAGTATTTCGGCAGGTGTCGGTGGAATGGTCGGGCTTGCGGCGGGGTTCAATCTATCAATCGAATATCTGGGCGGCATGTTCCGTCTGGCGGCACATGCAAGCCTGTGCTTTGGTCCTGGCGCCGAGGGTCTAGTGACATTTGCGGTCAGCAAGGAGCAGGCGACATTGTTCGGAAAATGTCTATTCTACAAACTGATCATTGCCAGATTTGAAAATACCGGACTATTCCGCCGAGATGCTTTTGACGTACTTAAACATCTGAAGCTTTTGGCTGCTCTCGATGGTAGTAATTCGTTCCTTGCCTATTACGGTCAAAGACCTGCTGAAATCCAAAGCGCTTTGGCGACGCAGCTGGCTTCCGCGACGCCCCAGCAACTAGCATCCGCAGCGAAATTTCTTGATTATGCCCCGCCGGAATCGAAAGGGATGTTGATCTGCACGATGTGCCAGACGCAGATTGCTTCGGGTGACCCTTCCACGTTGAAAGATACCCAAGAGGGGATTCTTTCCGTCCTGAAAACTGCAGTGATTGTCCCAGAGCTAGATAACATCATTCAGCATTCGACTCCGGATGGAGGGAAGACCAGTGTGGATGCCGTGATGGCGGAGCTCGGAAATTTATTTAAGCTTGGGATGACCGGGCAGAGTACATCGCCGATCGAAACTGCATTCAGTATCGACGACGGGGCAATTAGTGAAAGTGACCAAGTTGCGCTGTCCGGCGATTTCGGCGGATGGTACGACGCTTTCAGGTCTCAACTGGCGGACAGCTTGCCGCGCGGATATTCTATTGCGCCAGCCGGTTCAGTCGCGTACGAAGCTTTGCGCGACGCTACTGATCATCCGCTGTTCACGTCGATCGGCTTGAACGCATTTTATCAAGAGGATGCCTGAGCATGACGTTACGATTCTGGACATGGCTGCCGTTGACTGCACTTGTTCTGGCTTGGTCGGCAGGAGCGGAAAACCCGCAGGGTGTTCGACCGCCGAAGCTACCTCATATTTCGCCGGATCTGTCCGAGGCGGAAGCGCAAGCATTGCCGCCGCTGGCGCAACCGGTCGCACTGCACGACACATTAAGCGGTTTGAAGGAGGGCACGCTTGACGAAAGAATTGCAAAATTAAAAGTAAAAGTATTTCGAGATCTTATTTTCATGCGCGGCGGCACATTTATGATGGGCGATTTTGGCCCGATGTGGTCGCCCGATGGTTTGCCCTATACGATCGAGAAAAACACGAAGCCGGTCCATAAAACGACGCTCACGTCGTTCAGTATTAGCCGTTACAAGACTACGTACGCCGAATACGATGTGTATCTGGACGCGACAGCTCAACCGCATTTGGACGGAAAAGCCACGCCTCGTCGCAATGCGTTCGTGCCTGCGGGCATGACTTGGTATCAAGCTAAAGATTACTGTCAATGGCTCGGCAAGCAGACCGGGCTGGCATTGGATCTTCCGACTGAAGCACAGTGGGAATACGCTGCTCGGAGTCGCGGGCAATTCTTCCTCTTCGGAACGGACAATGGGAGTCTTGATTTTGGGAGAAACATCGACGACTACAACCAACTGAAGTTTATCCGTCCAGCTTCCGACAACGTCGATATTTGGGGTAAGCATCCGCAGGTCTGGGACTATCCAGTCGGCATGTTTCCACCCAGCCCAATGGGTTTGTACGACATGAATTCGAATAACGAGGAATGGACCAATGACTGGTATGCCGATGATTATTACAAGAGCAGTCCGGAGATGAATCCTCAGGGGCCGTCGAGCGGAAGATGGAAGGTCACTCGCTCGACGATTACGGGGGAAGGGCCAAGCGGAATGAATAATGTTATGCGTCACCGGTCGGACACGACAGTGGCAATCAATCTGATTACTGGTGAGAAAGTTCCGTCTTCACCCGCGTGGTTTGCGGTACGTTGCGTGGCCAATGTCGACCGCCCGGTGGATTCGAAGAACTGATGCGAGCCGACATCGTTCAGGTGCAGGTCACGATTGCGCGACCAGATGGTTTCGCATTCGCAATCGGAGCAGTGGTTAAACGTGTCTCAGGTTAAGCAGAGGACCCAATGAAAGGTCTTGTTTTTGAAGGCGACCCCACCGATCACGGTGGCTATGTCAAGACGGCAACGTCCACAATTATCGAGAATGGCAAGCGTGCGGCGCTTGTCGGCGATCTCGTTTATTGCCCTCGCGATGGGCATGGAGTTAGCCCGAATGTCGAAGGCGATCCGACCATGATTTCGGATGGGAAAGCACTTGTGACGCATCTCTGCCGAGCTGCGTGCGGATGCCGAGTATTGGCACGCCGAACCACTCTGCTCGCTGGCTGATCGATGCCTTGGCCGGTCCCCGAACTCCCGCCTCCCAAACCGCCGCGTCCGATTGACGGGCGGATATGGTTGATGGCGTTTTTTGCAATTCTTGGCTTAGGTGTGGCCGCATTCTTGTTTATGTGGCCACGGGGGCGAGCGACGCATTCGGAGACGTTTTGGATTCTGCTTTTTGGCCTTCCGTCAAGCTTGTTCGCCGTGCTTTTTGGCCTGAGGCTCAACCGGTGGGAGCAGGAGAAGTTGGAGTACGAAGAAGCCGCATGTGAGAACAACAGACTGATGTCTTTGTGGCGCGGGTGGGCCAACGGCCATGTCGAGGTGGTCCATGCAACGACGATACTCGGCGGTATCAGCAATACGGAAGAGTGGGAACGTCCCGACGCAGCACTACCCGTCAATCTGGACCGTCCATGTGGAATTGCGGTGATCACTCTGATGGACGAAGATCAACGCAGGAAGACACTGTTCGAGTTGATTTTTGACCGTCTGTCGGAGTATTTGGTGCAGACGCGGAATCTCGAAATCGTTTTATTGCTAGACGAAAAGTGCTTCGACGATCGCGAGAAATGGGAAGAGGCCGCACGTACAGTTTTTTTGCAGCCGGGGTGCCGAGTGGCAGTTGAGACGCTCCCCGCTTCCACCGAATTGGCAAGCCTACAGGCGCGAATCGATACGGAGGCTGCGCGTGCGAAATTGTTCGTCGCCTGTCAGCTGTGGCATGAAGCACAGGCGAAGCCATACAGCGAGGGCGTGGCTGCCATTTTGCTTCAGCGGAAGGCAAGATCGAGTCATTTGCGCCAGTCGGACGTACCCTCAACGGGCCGACGCGTGCTTCGTCCTATGGTGTCTGGACTGGATGAGTTCAAAGGCGACTTCCGTCAGCTTCTGGACATGCAGTTGGCGAACGAGAAAGTCGAGTACGTGTGGCTTTCCGGATTGGGGGACGAGATGTGCTCCGCAGCGCAGGTGGAAGCGGGCAACCATCCCGTCACAGACGGCGCGTGTGTACGCAACGTCGATGCCGTACTTGGGATTCCGGGGCCCGTCAGCTCTTGGATCGCGCTAGCTCTGGCGCTCGATATTGGGTCACGCACGGGATATCCGCAGTTAGTGGCAGTAGGCGACAGCGGGACGCGGGCCCTGATGTGTGCCGTGGCGTCAACAAAAAAGGACGTATCGAATTGAACAACAAGTATACGTGGGGCAGGTGGCTGATTTTTGTCGGTATTGCAGTCATTGCGGCTTCCTTCGTCTATTTGACTGTTGATGGTGCGCAGTTAAATCAGTGGTTTTCGAAGTACGGAAAAATCCTCAGCGTGGCCACTCTTGTGGTCTTGTTTTTGTTGGCGGTCGCTTTGCCGCAGCGGCGGCAGGTTCGTCAATATCTACATAGCAAATCGCGGACGCAAGGTCTTGAGCCGCCGCAGGCCGAGGCGACTGTCGAAGACGCTCAATCTCGCAAGGCACAGTCTAGTGCCGATAACCTTCGAAGCATCCTGACCGACCGTCACGGCTGGCGCTGGCGCTATCGCGAACGATGGGTGCTAATCGCAGGCGACGCCCCACTGATTAAGCGCTTGGCGCCGGACCTCGTCGACACCGGTTATGCGATCACCGGCAATGCGATTCTGCTGTATGCGAAGCAAACGAGCGACATGCTCGACACTGATTGGCTCAACCAGATCCGCCGGTTGCGTCGCCGGCGCCCGGTCGACGCGGTCGTCGCTGTGACGCGCAACCGCAGCTCGTCCAATTCTCAATTCGACGCAGACAGTCTCGCTCAGCGCCTTGCACGGCACGCGCGCGTGCTGCGTTGGGCCGCGCCCACCTATCTGCTCAACGTGACAGATTTTGGCGGCGAAACCTCTAGTCCCGACGAGGCCATCGGCTTCACGTGGGCAAACGCGCGCGTCAACACCAACGAGATCGACGCATCGTTGCGGGACTTGGCTTTCAGCCTCGCTGACGCGGGTGTGGTGCGTTTGACGAACGATGGCCACGACCGCTACCCAGCCGAGCTGTCTGTGCACATTACTAATCTGTGCAGCGCGCTGTCGGGGCTGGTGCTACAAACTTCCCAATCACGTGTCTGGCGGCATGCGGTCCATGGTTTGCTGTTTGCGCCGCTGTTCAAGGAAAGAGAGTTGGCGCCTGCCGTGCCCGCCGACGCAAATGATGACGAGCCAGCCGTTGGGCCGCAACAGCGCACGATCTGGCAGACCGTCGGCGAGCACAGCCGCAAGATTCACGGCCGCCGCGTAGGCTTCTCGTTTTCTACCGCGGCCGCATGGTTCGCGACGGCCCTCATTGGTTGCTGGATCGCCGGCACGATGCTGTCGGGATTCGTCAACCGCGTAACGATCCAGAACGCAGCAGACACGGTCACGAATCTCTCCGTGGTGCAGGACCGCACACGGGCTTTGCAGGGCCTTAATGACCTGGACCGACAAGTTGATACGCTCGAAGTCCATCAGCGCGAAGGCGCCCCATGGACGTCGAGGTTCGGCCTGAACCGCGATGAAGCGCTGCTCGACGCGCTCTGGCCGAACTACGCCGACGCCGCAAGCCGCATCCTCGTTGGTCCGATCCGTCAGGAACTCGAACAACGCCTGCACCAGCTCGCGTCCCTGTCCGATGCCCAAATCGCCAGCGGCGGCAATGCGCAGGTTCAAGCCGCCTACGACACGCTCAAGGCGTATCTCATGCTAGCGAAGCCGCAGCGGGCTGTCGCTGCATTCCTGGCACCGCAACTCGTCGCGACTGCCGCACCCGCCCGCCCCGCAAACTCGTCGCTGTCGTCGGGCAGCTGGGAAGACTTGCGCCATCACACGATCGCGTTTTTCGCGAGCCATCTCGGCCGGGACACTGCATCGAATGTCTCCGCGCTTGCGATCGTGCCCGACGGCAACCTGATTGCGTCGACCCGCCAAACGGTAATTGGCGTGCGCGGCATCCAGAATTCGACGGATGCGCTCTACCGCCAGATCGTCGACGAAGCTACGCCCAAGTACTCGCCGATTACCCTCGCCACGCTGCTCGGCGACACGACGAGTCGTGGCCTGTTCAACACGACGGCGAACGTCCCCGGCGTTTTCACGCGCGCCGCGTGGGAAGAACGCATTTCGAAATCGATCGACGACGCCAGCGCGCAGCGCGACGTGTCGGGCGACTGGGTGCTGTCTGACGCAAAGGCCAGCAACCAGACGCCGTCGACGCTGAAGGCCGAACTGCGCCAGCGCTACTTCGAGGATTACGCGCGCGCGTGGGCGCTATTCCTCAACAGCCTGCGCTGGCAATCTGCACCGACGCTGTCGGCGACAGCCGATCAATTGACGCTGCTGGGCGACCCGCAGCGCTCGCCGCTCGTCGCGTTGATGAACGCGGTCGTCTACCAGGCGGGCACGGGCGCGAATACGCAGTCGCTGTCGGACAGCCTGATCAACAAGGCGCAGCAGCTCGTCGGCGCGACGGAGAAAGATCCGGCGAAGCAGGCCCAGCCGCCGCTCGCGCCGCTGGCCGCCGCCTTTGGTCCGATCTTGCGCTTGACCGGCAGCGATCTGGTGTCGGGCGCCCCGGCAAACGGCAAGGCAGCCGCGCAACTCGCCGCGACCGGCGACCTGAGTCTCGCGCGCTACCTCGAGCGCGTGACCGCGATGCGTCTGAAAGCATCGCAAATCGTCGCCGGCGCAGATCCGGACGCGATCGCGCGCCTCGCTGCGCAGTCCGTGCTGCAAGGCAAGACATCCGACATCGCCGACAGCCGCGACTACGCGAGCCGCGTGGCCGCGAGCCTCGGCGAACAATGGTCGGGTTTCGGCGAACTGCTTCGCGCACCGTTCGATCAATCCTGGCAGGTCGTCGTGCAGCCGGCCGCATCGAGCCTGAATGAAATCTGGCGCACCGCGATCGTGGCCGACTGGAACAAGACGTTCGGTGCGCGCTATCCATTTGCAGACTCGGACAACGACGCGTCGCTGCCCGAAATGGCGCGCTTCATGCGGCCCGACAACGGCGTGATCGCGCAGTTCGTCGCGACGCAGCTGGCCGGCGTCGTCGAACGGCAAGGCGACCGTTGGGTGGCCGCGCAAGGGGCCGACCATGGGGCGTTGACGATCGATCCATCCTTTCTGAACGCGCTGAACAAGCTGACGCGCATCTCGACCGTGCTGTTCCCGTCCGGCGACGCGCACGTGCACTACGAACTGCAAGCGGTACCCACACCGGGCGTGACCGACATGAAGTTCGTGCTGTCCGGCCGCGAACTGCATTACTTCAACCAGAAGCAGGAATGGATGCCGTTCGAATGGCCGGGCCAGTCACTGGAGAATCTGTCGCACATCGAATGGCAGACCGAGCGCGGCGGCCTGCGCACCGCGCTCGATTCGCAGGGTCGCTTCGGCCTGATCCGGCTGCTGGAGCGCGCAAAGGTGTCGCAGCAGGACAGCGCGCGCTATCTGCTGACCTGGACGCCCGATACGAGCCAGGGCATCCCGCTCAAGGTTCAATTGCGCAGCGAGGCCGGCGCGGGTCCGCTCGACGTGCTGCAACTACGCAATTTCACGTTGCCGGCGCGAGTTTTCCTGACGGGTTCGGCCAAGTCGGGACCGAAACTTTCGGGCGCGAGTCCGCCGCCGCTGCCTCGGTCGATGATCGAAGCGGCGACGCATGCCGCGGTACCGCTCCCGCGTGGCGCATTGTCGGAGGTCGAATGAAACTCGGCGGACTGTTCCAGAAGCTTTTCCCTGCTCGCGTCGACGCCGAGCAGTTGGTGCAAGCCAGGCTCGATGCCTGGAATGCATGGTTGCTGCCGTTTGCGGGCGACGGCGGCGTCGGCCGCGACCCAGGCTACGAGGACGTGTTTTTCGAACTGCGCGAGGAGACGCAGAAGCTTTCCGGCATCGACGACGGCCTCGTCGTCAGGTCCTGCGAGCAGTTGCTCAAGGAAACTGGCAAGGATCTGCGTCTGGCCGGCTACTACGCATTTGCGCGGCTGCGGCAGGACGGCCCCGCAGGCTTCGCGGACGCGCTCGAACTCGCGGCCGCGCTCGTCGATCGTTTCGGCGAGGCCGTGCTGCCCGCGCGCGCGGAGGCGAAGAAGGGCGCGCTCGAAATGCTCGCCACCGCACGTGTGGTCGACCTGCTCGACAGCCGCGGCGTATTCCTTCCGGCCGACCTCGAGCGTGCACTTGCCGCGCTCGATGTGCTCGTCGCGGGGACGAGCGCATGGCCGGAAGCCGCGCGTCCGAACCTGCAACCGCTCGTCGCGCGTTTCGAGCGCAGCGGCGAACCCGTGCGCAGCGCGGAGGCGGAAGCGGTTGCGTCGACGATACCGTTCGCGTCGACGTCGACGAGCACCATCGCATCGACACGCGACCTGCTGGATCAGGCGCGTGCGATGGCGGTTTGGTTGCGCGATCAGGAGAACGGCTACTTGCCGTCGGTCCGGCTCGTGCGCAGCGTCCGCTGGGACACGCTGCACGAGGTGCCGCCGACGGACGCCGCCGCACGTACGCGGCTCGTGCCGCCTCGCGGCGAGCTGCGCCAGCAGATGAAGCGGCTGGTCTTGCAGAAGCAATGGCACGAACTGCTCGAACGCGTCGAAGGGGCGTTCATGGAGGGCGTGAATCACCTCTGGTTCGATCTCCAGTATTTCCAGCACGTCGCGCTCGACCATGTCGGCGCGCCCTATAACGCGTGGAGCGAGCTGCTGCGCGCGGACTTCGCGCTATTCCTCGAGCGCCTGCCCGGCATCGAGCGGCTGGCATTCAACGACGGCACGCCGTTCGCCGAAGACGCGACGCTCGAATGGATTGCGCGCCACGCGGTCGTGCGCGACCTCGAAGCGGGCGAGGCCGTGGCGCCGTTGCCGGTGTCGGCCGATAGCGAAGGCGATGCCGGCGACTGGCCGGAAATCGAAGCGCAAGCGCGGGATCTCGCCGTGCGCGAAGGCGTGGAGGCGGCATTCGCGTGGCTCGAGGCGCTGCCCGGCATGAAGACCGATCGTCATCGCTACCTGCAGCGGCTCGTGATGGCGCGCCTGGCCGATCATGCCGGCCGGCCCGATGCCGCGCACGCCCTGCTTGCCGAACTCGATATGCATGCGCGATCGCTGCCGCTGGTCCGCTGGGAGCCGGCGCTGGTTTTCGAGGTCAAGCAGCAACTCGTGCGAGCGTTGAAAGCGATGAGTGCCCGCAAGGACGCCGACAAGCCGACGCTTGCGCGCCGCATCGGCGAACTGCAGGCCGAGCTTACCGTACTCGATCCCGCTCGGGCACTGACACTTTCATAACGACACGATCAATGGAAAACGACGATCCGATCCTGCGCTACTACGAAGCGGAAATGCGCTACCTGCGGGAGTCCGGCAAGGAGTTCGCGAAGGCGCATCCCGACCGCGCGCGCCTGCTCAACCTTGATCGCGTAGGCGATCGCGATCCCTACGTCGAGCGATTGTTCGAAGGCTTCGCGTTCCTGACCGGCCGACTGCGACAGAAGCTCGACGACGAACTTCCGGAACTGACCGAAGGACTGGTGAGCCTGCTATGGCCGCACTATCTGCGGATGATTCCGTCGCTGTCGATTGTGGAGCTCGTGCCGCTCGCGGAAAAATTGCAGAAGACCGAAGTCGTGCCGGCGGGCGTGCCCGTGCGCTCTGCGCCGATCGCGGTACCGGCTGCGGCTGGTGGGGAAGGCGCGATGCCGAAGACCGTGCAATGCGTGTACCGAACCACACAGCCCGTGACGCTGCAGCCGGTCGCGATCGCGCACGCGAGTCCAAGCGTACGTCACGACGGCCGCTCGGTGATCCGCCTCGGCTTCACGCTCGACGAGTCGGCACGCCGCACGGAAACTGATTTGTCGCAACTGCGGTTGCACCTGAGCGCGGACCTGCCGACCGCGTTCGCGATGCACGTCGCGCTCACGCGCCACGTCGATGCGATCCATTGGCGGATACCGGAGATTCGCGACGGCGAAGCCGTGCCGCTCGACGGCGTGACGATCAAGCCGGCCGGGTTTTCGAATGAGGAGCGGCTGTGGCCGAAGGCCGATGCTGCGTTTTCCGGGTATCAACTGCTGCTCGAGTACTTCACGTTCCGCGAGAAGTTCCTGTTCGTGGACCTGTGCGGACTGGACGTCACGAAGCTGCCGGAGCGCTCGACGCAGTTCGAGCTGGAGATCGTGCTGAAGCATGCGTATCCATCGGACCAACGCTTCAGCGCTGAAAACGTGCGGCTATTCTGCTCGCCCGTGATCAACCTGTTCGAGCTGGATGCCGAGCCGATCGAGATCGACCATCACGAAACCGAATACCGCGTGGTGCCGGCCGGGCATCAAGGCGAGCACGTCGAAACGTATTCCGTCGACGCGATCGAAGCGTTCGACCACGAAACGGCCGAGCGGTATGAATACGTGCCGTTTGCAACGTTCCGCCACCGCGGCGGCATGTTGCGCCACGAGGCGCCGGAGCGGTATTTCCACACGCGTGTGCGGCCGGGCGTTTCCGGGCTGCACGAAACGTGGGTGATTCTCGGCGGCCATGCATGGGAAACGATGGACGCGCTGCCCGAGGAAAGCCTGTCGCTGCGCGTGACCGGCACGAACGGGTTGCTGCCGCGCAAGGGACTGCGCGAAGCGAGCCTGAACGAGCTCGCGACCAGCACGCAAAACGTCGCAGGTGTGCGCAATCTCGTTTCGCCGACCTTGCCGCTGTATCCGCCGACGGAAGACCGCTTCCAGTGGCGCGTGCTGTCGCATCTCGCGCCGAACTTCCTGTCGATGATGAACGCGGAAGTGCTGCGCGGGGCGCTCGCGCTGTACGACTGGACCAACGACGAACTGAACCGCCGACGTCTCGCGGGCATCTTGTGGGTGTCACAGGAACTGATCGAGGAAGTGTCGGGCGGCGCGGTCGAGCGAGGGGTGTCGATCGAGGTGACGCTCGACAGCCACGCGTTCGCCGGCGACGGCGACGTGATGCTGTTCGGCGAGCTGCTGCACCGATTCTTCGCGCTCTACGCCGACATCAACCTGTTCACGAAGCTCGCGATCGTCAGCCTGCCGGCGCAGGCGCGCACCGAATGGCCCCGCAGCAAGGCCGAGCGGGCGCCGCTATGAAGCCGCAGAACTTGCCGAATCTCGACCCGCTGGTCGCGTCGTTGATGGCACGCGCACCGCTGATGAACTTCATGCAGCTTTGCCGGCTGCTCGAGCTGCGTGTTCCCGAGCGGCCGGGGTTCGGTACACGCGATGCGCTGGAGCACGAATCCGTGCGCTTCCGGCCGCGACCGCGTACGGGTTTTCCGGCGGGCGAGGTCGCGTCGGTCGACTTCGATGACGAACGGCCCGATGCGCCGCCGACCGTGCGTACGACTTTCATGGGGCTATACGGCGTCGATGCGGCGATGCCGTCGCACATGATTGACGACATCGTGCTGCGCGAGGATGGGCACGAAGTGGTCGAAGCGTTTCTCGACCAGTTCAATCACCGCTTCGTCACGCTGCTGTACCGTGCGTGGAAGAAGTACCGTTATCCGGAGAGTTTCCGCGACGGCGGAGCCGACGCGCATTCGCGCAGTCTGCTGTGCCTGGCCGGCTTCGGCTGGGGCGACAAGCCGCAGCGCGCAGGACTGCCCGATTCGCGGATGCTCGCGCTGCTGGGCTTGTTGATTCAGCGAACGCGAACGCCCGAAGGTCTCGCAGGCGTCGTTGCGCTCGCGGTGCCCGGCGTCGGTGTGCGGGTCGACGAGTTCTTTCCGGTGCTCACGCGGGCTGGACGGCCGCGGCCACTGACTTCCGCGGGCCATGCCCCGGTGTCCGACGGCGCTGCTCGCCGGGGGCTCGGGGGCGGCTACGTGCTCGGCCGCAGGCTTGCCTATCGCTGTCGCGCGGTGCTCGTCACGGTGCAGCCGGCCGACGCGCGACAGGCCCAGGATCTGCTGCCCGGTGCTCGGCTGCATCGAGAGCTGATGGCGGTGGTGCGGTTGTATGTGGGCGTAAAGGCGGACGTTCATCTGCGTATGGAGATTTCTTCGCGACATGCGCCCAGGCCGGCGATCGGGTCAGCCTTAACGGATCCGTCGCCGCGCCTCGGCTGGACGACCGTTCTGCCGGGCGATGAAGAGCGCTTTATCAGCATCGCACTCGGCGTCTGCGAAGCGTTTCCCGCGCCCAGGCCAAATCCGCGCCACACCGCGTCGCATGCTGCGTAATTGCTGCCAGCAAGAAGGCAAGGCCGCCCACGGCCGCCGTGCTTTCCCCCGGTCCAATACATGACAATTTCAGGAACGTCGATGTCCATCCGTTTCGTTGCTTCATCGCTTGCTTCTCTCGCGCTGCTGTCAGGTTGCGGCGCATGGCAGTCCGTCTCGGACGCGTCGTCCAGTGCATATCACGCCGTGTTCTTCAAGCAGGTCAAGGTGCTCAACATCGATCTGTCGGCCCGCGAAGCGCTGAATCCCGATGATGCAGGACGCCCCACGTCGGTTGCGGTGCGCGTGTATCAGCTTAAAGACCGCAAGATGTTCGACGGGGCGTCGTACGAGGACCTTTTGCGGAACGACCGCACGGTGCTTGCGCAGGACCTGCAGACGAGTATCGGTGCCGTGCTGAACCCCGGAGCATCCGCGAGTCTCACGCAACCGATGCAGGCCGACACGAAGTACGTGGCAATCGTCGCGTTCTACCGGAACCCCGGCGATGGCGACGGCTGGAAATACGTGATCGAGAAAAAGAAGCTCGGCGCGGACAAGCCGTTGAGGCTTGAGCTGGTCGACCAGTTGCTCATTGCGTCGGGCGATGCGCGTCGGAGCATTTCGCGATAGTGGCCTGCCGTCGGTATTAGCCCGAACTGCCGTTAGAGTTCGCGGCTAAAGACTGGTGTTTTGCATCGCGCGCATGAGCGAGCTGCACAGGCGTCAGATAGTCGAGTGAACTATGTGGCCGCTTGATGTTGTACTCGATACGTCGTTCCTCGATCAGCCACTTGGCTTGGCGATTGAGACGAATAGTGCTCCTCGTTCAGGCATTCATCGCGGAACTGCCCGTTGAAGCTCTCGATATAGGCATTCTCCACCGGCTTGCGGGGCCGAATGAACGGCGGCGTGACTCTGGCTTCGTAGCCCCGTGCAGCCAGCACCTTGCCAGCGAACTCTGGCCCGTTGCCGACCGTGAAACGCGTAATCGACAGCAAGAAGCTCGATGCCGAAAAGCCGCTCAAGCTTACGCTTAACGAAGAATCGATCGAGTTACAAGCTGACGCCTCGACGACACGGAGAAGATCGCCATGAAGGATCTTTTTGTTACGGTCAATGCCAAGTGACAACCTCGTTATTTCGATAAATATCGTGGTCCTGAAATAACTACTGTCAGGTATCGTCAAATTCGGATCGGTCCGATGGACTTTGTTTCCGAGACTTGATGTACTTGTAAGAAGTCGACGGCGTTGCGTCCCCAACCTCTTGACGGGCAACTTTGTCAGTGTGAAACCACTCGATCCTACGGCGACCATGCAAACTATCCAGGACGTGCTTGCTCACCCGAGCGCGATCGTCACACAGCCTCTTCATCTCGAGATAGCGACGCTGCAGTCGCCCGTTTCTGTGTTTTCGTTTGTCCTGACGGAAGAAATGAATGCACCGTTTGTCGCGGACATTACCGTTACGTCGAAGGACAAGCATATCGACGGCGCCGCCGTAGTCGGGCGCCCCGCCATCTTCACGATTGAAGAACATGCGTCGGTGCCGTCATTGTCCGAACTGATCAATCCTTTCCAGCGTGCAGCGCGCACGGTGCACGGCATCGTGACCCAGTGGACGCGGATCAAGACATCGCGCGATGAGGCGACTTACCAGGTGCTTCTCAAGCCGCGTCTTGCATTGCTCGAGCAGGTACATGATTCGGCGGTGTTCCTTGATCGGTCGTTTCGCGAACTACTGACCGACACGATTATCGACCGCGAACTGTTTCAATCCTACGATGTCGAGTTCGAACTGGATGGACTTGATGCGAAGCTGGATCAGACCGTCATGTACGAGGAGACGGTTGCGAATTTCATCGACCGGCATTGCAGGCGTGCCGGTGTCTTCTATTACTTCAAACACGCAAAGAAGGAAGACGGACCGCAGCGGGACACGCTGGTATTCAGTAACACGGCGCGCGGATACATGCGAGAGATCGAGGTTCCGCTGCTGCCGAATTCGGGGCTCGTAAGCTGGCATGAGGCGATTCTTGAACTGAATGTGACGCGTTCGCTCGTGCCGCAGACGGTACGTGAGTGGGATCACAACTACCGGCAGCCCGATGATCCATTGCAGGTCGAGTCGGCTGTGGCTGAACAGGGCGACCGCTCGGTATACGGCAGCGTCAATCGCAGCATTGAGCATTTTCATACGGCCGAGGAAGGGCAGGCACTTGCGGATCGCGACGTGACGGGCTGATCACGCGTCAGACGCGTATCGCGGGCAAGAGCAATGTGATGGGCATGATGCCGGGCATGGTGGTGCGCGTGATGAACGACGTCACGCCCGAAGCGCCACATGGCTTCGTGATCACGAAGCTCGTCACGACAGGCAGCCGCAAGGAGTCGGTGACCAATCAGTTCGAGGCGATTCCGTCGCATCTAACCTACCGGCCCGACTATGTGCCGGAACGGCATTGGCGTTGGGTAGCTGGTGCACTTATTGGCATCGTGGAATCCGGTGACGACCAGCCGTATGCGTGGATGGACGAGTATGGCGGTTATCGGGTGCGGCTTCTGTTTACGCGGCACACTGGCAAGCGCGGTGCAAACAGTATGTCTTTGCGCTTGCTGCGTACGTCGGCCTCATATCAAGGCGGCCTGCATGTTCCATTGCTGCCGAACACGGAAGTTCGCGTCATTGCGACTCAGGGGAATTGTGATCGCTTACTGATCGCTGGGGCCACCCACGACTATGCGCGACGGGACCTGGTGCATGGCAAGGAGGGCTGGTACAGCCGTGCGGTGTTCCGCTCGCCGCTGCTTGGCAACAAGCTGCGCTTCGAAGATCTGAAAGATCACGAGGGCATTCGGCTCGCGACGGTGTTCGGGCAGTCGTCGCTGAACATGGGTTATCTGGTCGACAGAGAGAAGAACAAGCGCGGGGAAGGCTACGAGCTCACCACGCAAGGTTGGGGCGTAGTGCGTGCGGCAAAGGGGCTGTTCTGGTCGGCCGACCCGGTGAACCGGACCGCTCCGCACCTTGAAATGCAGGTCGCGATCAAACAGCTGCAGGCCGCTATTCAGCGCGTGACCGCGCTGGCCAATGCGACCGGGCAGGCAAGGGCCACGTCGGCCGATAAGGCAACGCAATCGAACCTGATGGACGTGCTGGACCAGTTGAAGGACGCGGGACTGCTTGCCAGCGCGCCGGCCGGCATGGCGTTTGTCACGCCGAAATCGATCCAGCAGGCCGCCGGCGAGAACGTGATCGTGACGGCTGGTCAGCACGCGGACGTAAGCGTGGTCAAGCGTTTTACCGTCGCCGCGGGCGAACTGATTTCGCTGTGCGCACACAAACTCGGCCTGAAAGTTTTTGCCACGCATGGCAAGGTCGAGATCCAGTCGCAGAGCGATGCGATGAATCTGGTTGCGGCCAAACAGCTGAAGCTAGCAAGTGCGGACGAAGACGTGCTGGTGGTCGCCCGCAAGAAAATCGTGCTGGCCAGCGGCGGCGCCGCACTCAAGATCGAAGACGGCACCTTCGAATTCATCGGTCCGGGAGCCTTCAAGATCAAGGCCGGATCGTTTGTGTTCCAGGGGCCCGGGAATGTCAATCCGCCATTGCCCGTTCTGCCCAAAAGCAATCTGAATTCACCCGACGACTACCCGCTTTCGCACTGAAGCCTATGATTATCAGTCCGCCTCTCCTGCTGCCCGTTCCTGCTTCGAATGATCGATCGAAGGACGATCTGTTGATGGACGAACTCGACAAGATCGCCGATAGCGGCGGCATCTATCCGGTCGCTTTCGATCGCCGATGGCATACAGGTGTGCATCTCGTTCCGTCGGATGACCGCTCGCTGCCAGTGCGAGCCATCGCGGACGGGGAGGTTGTGGCCTATGGTGTGTACCAGAAGCCAATAGCCGACGTGTTCGACGACAAGAATACCAACGCGGGATTCGTGCTGCTCAAGCACAGCAGCGAGACAGGCGAAAACCGCAAATTGACGTTCTACTCGCTGTACATGCACCTGCTTGATCTGGATGGCATGACGACCGATGGTATTCAGCCGCCTGCGGTCAATGAGCCCCACAGCATGTCCGACTGGCTCCGGCATTCAACTGGCGCGGCTGTTTCGGGCGGGGGCAGGAAGGTTCGGCGCAAGGATATCCTCGGATATACGGGGCGGTGTCAGGGCAAACGGCATCTGCACTTCGAGATCTTCATGACGCCCGGCGATTTCGATGGCTATTTTGGCGCCACGCAGCTAGGGCACCAGCAGGTCGAGACGTCACAAGGGAGTGATTGCTGGGGCCGCAGTTACTACGTGATTCCTGCGAACCAAACTTTCCGCGCGCAGCCGCCCGGCGTGGACGCGCACCACAAATTGCACGGGATCCAATTCGCCCCCAAGCAAGAAGGGCAGAATGAACATCCCTTGTACGTTGAGGTGTATTTCAACAAGGGGGACAAATTCACTAACGTCTGGAGCATTGCGGCCGACGGTAGCCGCATGCTCCTCACCCCTGCTCCGGTGTGTGAAGCACAGTTCGAATACGACTTGTACAAGCGTGCAACTGCACTGTACTCATTCTGTGCGAGCGACGGGTACGAAATGTTGCGGTTCGGGCGGATTCTTAGCCAACCGGCAACATTGCCGCCGATCCCAGATCAGGCGACGCCCGCAACCCTGAATCCGCGCGCGACATGGTATTGCATTCCGTTCGCAAGGGGACAGCAGGGATATATCGACATTAGCAAGTCGAGCATCAAGAAACTGTCGGACGCGGATTTCCCGTTCTTTATGGGGTGGCGGAAGATCCAGACGCAGACCGCACCGGTTGATCAGAACGGGCTATGGGACCTCGATAAGCTCAAAGCGCTGGTCCGCGCATCGATCTGGAACGTCGGGGCAGCCGGCAGCGGCGCGCCAGTGGCACTGCAAACCGCACAGCAGAAAAACGAGTCCATGCGGCATTACATCAGTGATCCGGACCACAAGGCGGTACAGCAGCTGTTGCATGGCTTTATCTGCGAAGCGCCCAGTGAATGGGATAGTGCCAATCTTGAACCTCGCTATCGCAACCTGCTGGACGAAGGGGAGCATTTCGAGGGAAACCAGAACGCGTACAACCAGTTTCTGGAATTCGTCAAAAAGCTTCAATTCTGGGATAAGACGGGTTTGTCTGCAGGCGGAACGGTATGGTTTTTCCATCCGCTCGCGTTCATCCGGCATTTCAGGAAATGTGGGTGGTTGGACATGCGAGAGCTGGCACAAACGGTTCCTGCCGACCAACATCGAACAATTACAACAGTCTCGCGCCTGTTCGTGAGCGAACTTCGAGATCGCCATCATCGACTCATGCGGCCGGCGAATCTATATCCCGCCTTGCCCGACACCATGCGTAAGTACGGAATCAATACACCCCTGCGGATGGCTCATTGGTTTGGGCAAACGTTTCGGGAGACCGGCTTGTTCTCGTATATGCGCGAGCTTGGAGAAGAGCCTTATCTGACAAATTACTATGAGGGACGTTGTAACACCCCGGTGCGTCGACTAATAAACGGGTCAATGAAGGTATTGAGCCCACTCGGAAATTGCAATCCCGGGGATGGTGTTCGTTTTTCTGGGAAAGGGATGATACAGCTGACAGGTGGTGATAATTACCGCGCCTATCAAAAGTATCACGGCGGGATAAATTTTACAGTTGACCCTGGGCCTGAAAACATAATTAATGACCCTCATGACGCATGCGACGCTGGCGGGTACTATTGGGCGAGCAAACAAAGGTATCGCAAAGACACAATAACAAACCGACTTGTGCCGCTTGGATCTCTGGGTGTTAATTATTGGGCTGATAGGGTTGAGATTTCAAGTTTTTATAACGTCGTTCAAATTAACGGAGCTGTCGACGACGTTACGAGATGCGTTAACTCTGTGCTTGATGGACGAGATGATAGACGGGAGTACTTCAAAAATGCATACGCTTATCTTTCGGATTTATCTGTATTTCCTAATGGGTATAAAGTTCTTCCTGACTAGGTCGTACAAATTGCGTGTCTTGGGTGGCAGTCTGCTGATGTGCTTTGCAACGGGCGCGTCGGCAGTATCCCAATGTGGTTTCACGCTGCCAGATAGGGTGGGCGCGATTGTTTTGGAAAACGGTGGTGACTGCTCTATGGTCGCACAAAATATTATAAATCCGGCTGGCTTGAATTACCTTACGTTGCTCAGCTCGAACGTAGCAGATGTGCTTTCCGATAACACGTTCCTTGTTAATGAAGGTGGCAAGCAATATTTCGTGAATGAGGATGTTGATGACTCGAATGTCACAATTAAAGTGGTCAAGCAGTATCAGGCAACACCTATCCGCGTTAATGGAATGGGTGGTTTCGAGGGGCGAGCTGATTTCTTCGTCCAAGTCATCCCCAAGGCGCAATGGAAAAATGCCGCACCGTATTCTGGTAGAGTTTCTTGCCTTATTGACGTAATCGGAGACGAATCCCGGTCCCTCAAATCTCGGTTTTGCACTCCAAATACCGCCCTGGGAAAGAGGGAATTAAAGGATTACAGATCATTTCTTCGCATGATCAAATAAGTGGCGGGCGAACGCGCCCACTCCCCTCCAAAGGTGGGGGATTGGCTGCATATCAACTTTGAATATTTTGGACGATGGGCTTTTCGGAAATCCAATCGCCTCGCTCGCGGGAATTAAATGGGTGGCAATCTGGTGAAAATTTTTTTGGCATCGATGTTTGGGCTTGGGTTCATGCTGTCAACGTCGGTATTCTCTGATGTCGGAGTCGCGAAATCCACGGATTCCATCAATATAAATGTAAAAGGAGGGGGAAAATAAATAACACTCTTCGCCATGAAACGGAGCGATCACTAAGGAAATTATCAAATTCCGATGCAAATAGGAAGGTGATGGAGATTATTACGTGGGACGGAATAGCGGGGCACGGAATGATCGTTGCAGCTCGCGAGGGAATAGGTCGATCTGCTGGTTGCGCAATCTATGAAAAAATTGGGGATTCTGATTTTGAATTTGTGAATGGCCAGCCATTCTGTTGGTTTTCCAATCCATCGGGTGAATCCAATAAAAATTCCTTCAGTATAAAATTCACTGAAAAAATTAGGCAATCACATGACGGCCCACTGAATGATATGTGGTTTGAACTATTTTGCGATAGGCGCGCCGGAATTTTTTGCGATCCCTCTTCGCGATCAAAAAAGTTTAAATGTAGCAATGGATTTTCTGGGCAAGGCGGTAATAAATCGTCGGACGGCAAATGAGATCACCAATTCGTAAGGATGATGAACTGGAGCACGGCGGCCGGGTAACGGGCGGTTCGTCGACCATGGAATTCATGGGCCGACCGCTGGCCCGCAAAGGCGATGCTGCGCTCTGTGACCGGCACGGCGAAACCGTCATCGATGAGGGCGACGAATCGTTTCCTGACCAGGACGGCAGGCCAGTGGCGATGCATCTGCATCGTTGTGCGTGCGGCTGTCGGCTGATCTCGTCGTTGCAGAACGTACACATCGGCTGAGCATGCCCGTCGATCTCTCGCCAGCCGGTCTTCCATCAGCGTATCCGGCACACGGGCCGCGCTTCTGGCCGTGGCTGCTCGGCTGGCTATTATGCTGCGGGCTCGGCGCGGCCGCGGTGCTGTTGCTGTGGCCAACGGGCACGCCAGCGCGCGGCACGCGGTTCTGGCTATGCCTGTTCGGCATCCCGAACGCCGTGTTTTTCGCA
This sequence comes from Burkholderia sp. MBR-1, assembly GCF_013822785.1. Taxonomy (NCBI): domain Bacteria; kingdom Pseudomonadati; phylum Pseudomonadota; class Betaproteobacteria; order Burkholderiales; family Burkholderiaceae; genus Burkholderia; species Burkholderia sp. MBR-1. The sequence goes on along the minus strand of NZ_CP053611.1, from coordinate 690,030 downwards.
GCGCTGGCCATCGCGCGGACGATCTACGAGGCGAATTACCTCCACGCGCTGTTCCGCAACAGGCATCGCGCAGCCTGGCTCCGCGACCGCATCCTTACGGCGCAGCGGCCGCTGCAGGTGCTCGGCGCCGGCTACTGTCTGCCATTGGGCGGCAAGCCGCTACGCGAGGTACTCGCCGGGAAGACGTCACTACTGGAGGCACGCGTGCCTCGTAGCGGCACCGGTCGTGTCGTGCACAACCGTTTTGCCGATGAGGACCCCGCGCTCCGCGAAGACGCGGATGCGCCCGCTCTATTTGATACCGAGCTGCCGGAGGACCTCGACGCCGGGCATGTCGAGGCTTTCGCGCCGGTCGAAGCGCAGGATCCCCGCGCAACCGTATCGCCCGCCGTGCGCTTGATTGCACAGGCGCTGACACCTCTCGTGGAAAGCCTGCTCGCGCTCTCGCAGTACGGCGTGAAGTACGCGCCTGCGGTGCGCGTACTGACGGCCTCCGAAACGGCCCGTGTGGATGTGGAGCAGGTCGGGTTGGCACTGCAATGGGTTGGCCTGCCGGACCTCGAGTGCTTCGCCGTGCCGGCCACAGACGGTCTGATGGTGGCCGATGCCTGGCTGGATGCTCGCGATCAGCGACCGTTGCTGATCATCGCAGCGGAATGGCATGACGCGCCACAGCCGGGCAGTACTGAGGGCGCGGTCGCCGTGCTGCTCGGCCCGGGCGTGTTCCAGTTGCCCGAGCCGATAAGCGTGCTCGGCCAACTGCACCGTCCGGTCGACGACGAGCTTGATGCTCTGGATGCGGTGTTGGCGAACGGCGTGCTGTGGGGCAAAACCGATTCCGACACCGTCGCGACGGCGTGGATCAGCGGCCTGGAAGGATCGAGCGATACAAAACTGCTGGCGGCGCTGCGTACCTCCGGCCTCGCGGCCATCGCGAAACCGGAAGCCCAGCGCCGGCCCGACTCTATCATCGGGCACGCTGGCGCGGCTGGCGGGTGGTTGTCGGTTGCCGCGGCGCTCGAGGCGACCGCCGGAACCCAGCTGATTCTCCATTCACCATCGTCAACGTCGATCGCACAGGCCGCGATCCTGCATGTCAACGACCGAATGAATTACGAAGAACCTGATGATGAACGCTCGCAATAACATGCAGATTCTCGGGACGGCCGAGGCGGAGTCGACCGACACCAGCAGGCTGCTCGCCTGGGGCCCCATATTTCTGACACTGATCCTGGCCGGAATCGCTTGCGCGCTGGTGTGGTTCAAGGGTGACCTGTTCGGCGTGCTCACGCGCGAGGCGAAGCTCGGCGCATCAGTCTGGATTTTCCTGGCGCTCGTGGCGGTGCTTCTGTTGCACGTGGGGCTGCTGTTCGGTGGAGCGTACCGCCTTGTTGGGAGGGCATTTCGCGCGGAAATTCGCGATCGGGGAGCCGCAGTAAAGCAGACGAAAAGGCTCAAACGCGACGCTCGCCTGCAGACCCTCTGTGACGAACTGCGCGCCACGCGCGGCTGGTCGTGGCGTTACCGAACACGTTGGCTGCTTCTGAACGGTACGGACGCCCTGATCGACGATGTCGCGCCGGGCCTGAAGCACGCGGGCGCGATGCCGGTCGGCGCCGTGATCCTCGTGCATGCAGCACCGGACGGCATCGATGCCGGAGAATGGCGCCGCCAGATCCGGCAGCTACGCCGCCGACGTCCCGTCGACAGCGTCGTCCATGTCACAGATGCGAACGCGCGCGAGACCGAACTGCCGCGCGCATTCGCCGGGCTCGCGACGGATCTCGGCTGGGCTGCGCCCGTGACGTTCGTGCATGCGGTACCGAGTAAGGGCGCTTCCCCTGATGCGTTCAAGGCAATCGGCGCGTTCCCTGCGTCGTCGCTCCGCGGCTCGCGAGCGGCTTCGGCATTGCGCGAGCAGCTCACCGCGATTGAGCGGTTCACTGCGGATGCGGGCGTGCAGCTCTGCGCCACACCCGCACGGGTCACATATCTGGCCCAGATCTCCCATTACATTGACGAACAGTGCGAAAGCATCATCTCGGGCTGGAATGCACTATTCGCCTCGCACTGGCATCGGTCCCAACTGACCGGTGTAATGTTCGCGCCTGTCTTCGAGAGTACCGTCGCTGCGCCGGCGCCCGTCCCACTGGCATCGACTGCGCTGGCCGGGGCGGAAGCGTTCGTGTCGGCGGGTACGCAACGACCGGGCCTGCTCCAGAATCAACCGGCCGCGTTGCTACCAGCATGGCAAACCATCGCGCTCCGGCGCGGGACCGGCCGGCGGGTCGGCTTCTACTGGCCCAACGTGCTGGCATGGTCGGTGATTGTCGCTGCAGTCGCGTGGTGCGTGTGGATGACCGTATCGTTCGTCGGCAACCAGCAGCTCGCACGCGAAGCGCAAGCGACGGCAAATGCTGCGATCAATACCCGGCCGCAGACCGCAGTGGCCTGGCGCGCACAACTCGCGTTGCAGCAGTTGATCGAAAAGCTCGAGTACCGCCAGCAGCATGGCGCGCCGTGGTACTTGCGCGGCGGCCTCTCGCGCAACGACGAGGTGCTGGCGGGTTTGTGGCTGCCATATCGGACTGCTGCGACCCGCAACTTGCAGACGCCCGTCATGCAGACGATTGACGATCTGTTCAAGGCTGCCGGCCAGGCGCGCGCCGATAGTCTCGAATCGCAGGACACGCGTAGCGGTACCTACAACGCGCTGAAGACGTACTTGATGCTGGGCGATCCATCCCGTGCCGAACCGGCGTTCCTCAAACGCATGCTGGTGTCCCTGTGGCCGCGTCCGGTCGAGATGCCCTTGGGTGAGCGTGACGATACGGGGCAGCGGCTGGCGGGGTTTTATGCCGATCACCTCAAGGTGCATCCTGAATGGCGCATTGCACTGAACGATGGTCTCGTGACATCGACTCGCAATATGTTGCTCACCCAAATGGGACTCGCGTCGGCTGACGATACGGTCTATCAGGGCATCATCGAAGAGGCGAAAGGCAAGTACGCAGATTCATCGCTCCAAACGCTGCTTGCCGGTGCGGATGCTCATGGCCTGTTTACGGCCGCGCAGACAGTGCCGGGTATATACACGCGTGCGGCATGGGACGGCATGATCGGCGCAGCGATCGAAAAGGCGGCGAGCGAGCGGCGCGTGAGCGGCGACTGGGTGCTGACCGGTGCACAACCGGCGCAGACCATCGGTAACACGCTGTCGCAGGGTGCGATCCGGACCACAGCCATGATCGACGAAAAGCGTGCGGCTGAGGAACTGAAGCAGCGCCTGACGGCCCGTTATTTCGCCGAGTACACGGCTGCCTGGCAGGGATTGCTCAATAGCGTGCGCTGGCAGCCGGCGGCGAACCTGAGCGACGCGATCGAGCAACTGACACGTCTCGCCGATGCGCAAACCTCGCCGCTCATCGCACTGATGAAGGCGGTTCAATACCAGGCGCAGGCAGGGCGGCCATCGCAAGCCCTGACCGACACGCTGGTGCGCAAGGCGCAGAGTCTGATCGGCAGTGACGACCAGGCAACGGCGCTAAGCGTCAACCCGCTCGACAAACCGTTCGGCCCGCTGCTCGCGCTGATGGGCGACGCCGGTACCGCACCGGCTACAGGCGGCGACGGCGGAGGCAAGGGCAATGCGGCGGCAAACATCGCGCTGAACGGCGTGAGTTTGTCGCGGTACCTGACGGCGGTCACGACGATGCGTCTGAAGCTGCAGCAGATTGCAAGCAGTTCCGACTCGCAAGCGATGGCACGTTCGCTCGCGCAGGCGGTGTTCCAGGGCAAGCTCTCGGAGTTGTCACAGGCGCGTGACGACGCGGCGCTGACAGCCGCAGCCCTCGGCACGGCGTGGTCCGGCTTTGGCGATGCGGCGTTCGCACAACCGCTCGAGGCAGCCTGGCAAACGATCCTGCAGCCGGCGGCGGCGAGCCTCAACGAGGCGTGGCGGGCGAGTGTCGCGGCACCGTTCAACGCGGCGATGAGCGGCAGGTATCCATTCTTTGACACGAATGCCGACGCATCATTTGCCGAACTCGGACGCTATGTGCGGCCCGACACGGGGCTGATCGCACGCTTCGTCACCACGCAGCTTGCGGGGGTGCTGAAGCTCGAAGGCGATCACTGGGCACCGAACGAGCTGGCACCGCAGGCACTACAGTTCGATCCGAAGTTTCTGGCCGGTATTCGGCAATTGTCGACGGTGGGCGCGCAGCTTTACGTGCAAGGCGATGCGGGGGAGCGCTTCGAGATGATGGCACTGCCCACTCCGAACGTGACGCGCTTGGAGCTGTCGGTCGACGGCAAACAGATCGTGTACTTCAACCAGAAGGAAAGCTGGAAGCCGCTCTCGTGGCCCGGTACCGGCTTGAATGGGCATGCGGGACTGACATGGCAGACGCTCAATGCCGGCCTACGCCAGGCATTCGATTCGACCGGTGATTGGGCATTGCTGCGCCTTCTTGGCAAAGCGGACATCAAGCAACTCGACAGCACCCGCTATCAGTTGACGTGGAACGCGGCCGCCGGAGAACCGTTGTCCTATGTGATGCGTACGCGGATCGGCGCCGGGCCGCTCGAATTGCTGAAGTTGCGAGGTTTCCGAATGCCCGAGCGGATTTTTATCGTCGGGAAAGCGGGTGCCATGCCGGTGCTGCTGCCGCCCCTCCCGCCGGAGCTCCAGCCATGAACGAACGCAGGAACAGACCGCCGGCCCTACCAGGGGAGTCCGGCGCTTCGCAGGACGTCACTGTGGACTATGGAGCGAGAGTGCGCATGGATGCCGAGCGGATAACGCAGCAAGACGATCCGTTTCTGAAGTATTTCGATTCGGAAATGCGCTACCTGCGCGAAGCGGGCAGAGAATTCGCCGAAGCGCAGCCACAGGCCGCGCGCCAACTGGGGATGACTTCGCCCGGTGCACGGGACGAGCGAGTGGAAGCTGCATACGCGGGCTTCGCATTTCTAGCGAGTCGGCTGCGAATGAAGCTCGATGATGCGCTGCCGGAAGTGACTGATCCGCTGATCGACCATTTGTGGCCGCATGCGGGCCGTACCATTCCGTCGCTGGCAATCCTTCAGTGCGAGCCACGCACGGGCGAGGCCCGGATTCTGGATACCTTACCGGCGGGGCTGCGGGTGCGCTCCACGCCGATTGGGTCCGACGCCACGGTGTGTGTCTATCGCACCACTCAACCGGTACGCTTGCTGCCGCTCGAGATCCGCGAAGCCGGCGTGCGGATGCGAGAGGACGGCCGCACGGTGATCCGGCTTGCATTCAATCTGCTGCATCGCGAGCAGCGTCTGCTCGACGATCTGTCGCGTATTCGCCTGTATCTCCATGGTGACCGGCCGACCGCATCGGCGCTGTACGCAGTGTTCACACGGCAGGTCGAATCGGTCGGTGTGCGTATGCCACGCGTGCTCGACGGTCAGTTGCAACCACAACCGGATGTGCGTTTTGAGGCAGCCGGATTCGGTCCCGATACCCGATTGTGGCCGGTCGACCACGGCGCACGCGACGCCGAGCTCGATCGTGAACAGACACTGCTCGAGTATTTCTCGTTCCCGGAAAAATTTCACTTCGTCGACCTCTGCGGATTCAACACGGCAAGCGTGCCGTCCGGTGAGACGCGCATGGAGTTCGAGATCGTGATCGACGGCCGCATGGCCGGCGACGTGACGTTCGACGCGGACAATATCCGTCTGTTCTGCACGCCGGTGATCAACCTGTTCGAAGTGGATGCGCAGGCGATTCGCCCCAATGCCCATGACCGCGATTATCCGGTACGTCCACCTGTTTCCGCTGGCGATCATGTCGAGCCCTACGACGCCTTGTCGGTCGTGGCAGCCGATCCTCGCCATGCGATGCAATTCGAATACCAGTCGTTCAAGGAGTTTCGGCACCGCGGCGGGATGATGCGCTACGAGTCGCCCGAGCGCTATTACCACGCGTCGATTCGTCACGGCGTAACCGGCCAGCGAGAGATGTGGATCACGCTCGGCGGCCATCTATGGGATGAACCCGACAGCCTGCCGGACGGGCACGTAACGGTTCGGGTGCTGGCAAATAATGGCCGTTTGCCGCGTATGGCGCTACGCGAATCGATGATTACCGAGCCGGTATCGGCGTTTGCAGGTGTCGAGCGGGTGCGCAATCTCACGGCGCCGACGATGCCGCTTTATCCGCCGCGTGGCAGCGAATACGACTGGAAAGTCGTTTCACACTTCAATGCGATGGGTTCGACTGAACTCAACATGATGGATGCGAGTGTGCTGCGCGGTGCGCTGTCGCTGTACGACTGGTCGGCACAGGACGATAACCGGCGGCGTATCGAGGCGATTCGCGATGTATGGCTGGATGAAGACACTGAAATCGTGGGTGCACGCGTCGACAGAATCATGAACGTGAATGTTGGCATCGAGCCATCGAGCTTCGCCGGTCCGGGCGATGTCGCGCTGTTCGGCGACGTGATGAGCCGCTTCGTCGGTCGTTACGCCTGTTTCCATTACGCGGTGCGACTCGTGCTGCATGAAGGTGTGGGTGGACCGGTTCGCCGTTATCCAAGCGCAGTCAAGGCGGGAGATTGGTTGTGACACAGCAGACGAAACGGACGCGACGACGGAGCCAGCTTGCGGGCGCATGGGTAATGGCCGCTGCACTGCTCTCCGGCTGCGGCATGTGGCAGTCGGCAAAGGAAACGACCGTCGACGCAACGCGCGCGGTATTCACCCGCAAGGTCAAGCAGATGAACCTCGTGATCGAGAGCCGCGCTGCGCTGAATCCGAACGAGCGGGGCCAATCATTGCCCGTCGTAGTGCGCGCTTATCAGTTGAAGGATACGAAGGCCTTTGAAAAGGCATCCTACAGCCGACTGCTTGACGATGATCGTGAACTGCTGAAGGTCGATCTCGCCGGCAGCATGGAGGCCGTACTTGGGCCGGGCGCAACGGTCAAGCTGTCGGCGCCGATGGCGGACGAAGTCCAGGCGGTGGGTGTCGTGGGATTTTTCCGCGATCAGGACGGCGCCACGTGGCAATTGGTGATCCCCAAGTCCCAGTGGAAGAAAACGGACCCGGTGAAACTCATCGTGACGGGCAACCAGATTGAATTGGGCGCGAACCATTGACGATGCAGCGGATGAGCGCGGCGATTCTCGATACATCGACCATGCGAGGCGAGCGGTAGCCAATGACGAAGCATGACGAAATGAGGGAAAACGTCCAGCCACCTCGACGCTGAATCCCGCCAGCATTCCCCACCCACCCCCACCTTAATTGTTATGAACCCCGCCGCGCGCCGCGCCACCCCGGCGTACATTCGCGACTGCGGCGGCGATCATCCCACCAGCCGGCCGCGTCCCCATCGCCAACATCGGGAGCCGCGCATGAATCAGCCGCACCACATACGAATCATCGGCATGCCGCGCAGCCGCGACGCGTATGCGATCCGCGATTTCCTGCAGCGTCGCATGGTCGCGTACGACTGGTGCGAGCTCACCTCCGACGCCGACTGCACGCGCGAGCTCGGCATCGCACCGTTGCGCGACGTCCGGCTGCCGGTCGTGATCTTTCCGGACGGCTCGCGCCTGTACCAGCCGACGCTCGCGGAAATCGCCGCGCGGCTCGGCTGGGTCGCGCAGCCGCGCTTCGTCGAATACGACGTGTCGATCTACGGCGCGGGGCCGGCCGGTTTGTCGGCGGCCGTCTATGCGGCATCGGAAGGGCTGCGCGCGGTACTGATCGAGCGCGCCGCGGTGGGCGGTCAGGCCGGCACCAGCTCGCTGATCGAGAACTACATGGGCTTCCCGGACGGCATTCCCGGCGCGGAACTCGCGGAGCGCGCGCGAGAACAGGCCATGAAGTTCGGCGTCGAACTGCTGACGATGCGCGAAGGCGTGCACGCGCGCTTCGTCGACGGCAAGATTCACGTCGATCTCGCCGATGGCTCGGTGCTCGTCGCCCGCTCGAACATCTGCGCGACCGGCATCGAATACCGCAGCCTCGGGCTGCCGGAGGAGCCCGCGTTTCTCAACGCCGGGCTGTTCTACGGCGCCGGATCGAGCGAGGCGCCGATGTGCTCCGGTGAACACGTGTTCATCGTCGGCGGCGGCAATTCGGCCGGCCAGGCCGCGATGAATTTCTCGCGCCATGCGCGCGAGGTCACGATGCTCGTGCGCGGCGCATCGCTCGCCGACACGTTGTCGCGCTATCTGATCGACCGGATCGAGCGCACGCCGAACATCACGGTGCGCTACCGGTCGGCGGTCGACGCACTGTACGGCGACGGCTGGCTCGATGCGATCGGAATCCGCACGGACGACGGCCCATCCGAATGCGTGCCGGCCACGCGCCTGTTCGTCTGCATCGGCGGCGCGCCGAATACCGAATGGGCGAAGGACACCGCCATCATCCGCAATCCCGGCGGCTATCTCGTCACCGGCACCGATCTGTACGACTGTCCGGCGTTCGAACGGGTGTGGCCGCTCGAACGCCGTCCCTACTATCTCGAGACCAGCGTGCCGGGCTCGTTCGCGGCGGGCGACGTACGGTCCGGGTCGGTCAAGCGCGTCGCGTCGGCAGTCGGCGAAGGCGCGATGGCCGTGACCTTCGTGCACCGGTTTCTCGGCGAGGATGCGCACCGGCTCGCATGATGCGCGCGTGCATGCGCGCACCGCACGACGAGCGCGGCTTCACTGCGCATTGGTTTGCACCGCATCGCGCGCCGCTTGCCGGCCCGCTCCCGCGGGCGCCGTCCAGCCGCCACCCAGCGCACGCACGAGGCTCACCGTCGCGATCGCGAGCGCTTGCCGGCTGTGAATCAACTGGCGCCGGGCATTCAACGCGTCACGGTCCGCATCGATGACTTCCAGATAGCCGACGTAACCATGCGCATAGCGGCTCAGCGACAGCCGCGCGGCGGCATCCGTCGCGCGCACGGCGTCGCCGTAGCGCGCGATCCGCTCCCGTTGCGCGGCGATGTCATTGAGCGCGTCCTGTACGTCGCGCAACGCGCCGATCGCAGTCGCCCGGTAGTTCGCGTCGGCAACCTCGACGCCGGCTCGCGCGGCCGCCACCGCGGCATCGCGTTTGCCACCGTCGAACAGCGTCAGCGCGACGTTCGCGCCGAGGCTCCACAGCGAGCTGTTGCGATCGATGAAGGTGCGCAGGTCGCGGGTCGCGAAGCCGCCGTCGGCGGTCAGCGTCAGCGTCGGCAGCCACGCGGTGCGCGCGATGCCGACCTCGAGCGACGCGGCATCGACACGCCGCGCGGCGGCGAACACGTCCGGGCGGCGCGCGAGCAGCGTCGACGGCAGGCCGGGCGGCACGTCCGGCACGCGAACGGGCACGGTGCTCGCCTCGAGCTCGAACGCGCTTGGGGCTGCACCCGTCAGCACTGCAATGGCATCGACGAGATTCTCGCGCAAGCGCCGGCTGTCCGCGAGATCGGCGCGCGCGGTATCGAGATCGGCCGACGCGCGCAGTGCGTCGAGGTCGCTCGCCGCGCCGGCCCGCACGCGGGCGGCGATCACGTCCAGCTCGGTGCGGCGCAGCCCGATCGCGCTGTCGAGCGTCGCGAGATCGTCGTCGACGTAGCGCAGCGTCAGGTAGTCGACGGCAACCTCGGTCGCCACCCGCAGCCGAACCGCATCGCGATCGGCCGCGGCCTGCAGCACGTTCTGCGCACCGACATCCGTGTCGCCGCGCAGCCGGCCCCACAGATCGACTTCGTAACTCGCGGCGACGGGCACCGACCAGTTGTGCATCGTGCGCTTCGGCAACGCGTTGTCGACGGTGCCTGATACGCGCGCGCGGCTGAACGACGGATCGGCGCGCACGCTCGGCCACAGCGCGGCGTCGCGCATGCCGAGCAGCGCTTGCGCCTGCGCGACGCGCGCGGCGGCGGCGCGCACGTCGAAGTTGTGCGCGAGCGCGGCGTCGACGAGCGAGTGCAGTTGCGGGTCGCCGAACCATGCGGGCCACGCTTGCATCGATGGCGCATGCTCGGCCGACGCGTCGGCATGCTGAAACCGGTCGTGCCCGAGCGCCACCGGCGCGAGCGGCTGCGGTGCGATCGAGCACGCGCTCAACAGGCTCGCGGCGAGCAGGGCGGATGCGCGCTTCATCGTGCGTCAGGGCTGCGCTGCAGCGTGACGACGACCGACAGCCCGGGCCGGATGCGCGGCTCCGTCGCCGCCGGGCCGTCGAGCAGGATCTTCACCGGCACGCGTTGCGTGACCTTCGTGAAATTGCCGGTCGCGTTGTCGGGCGGCAGCAGCGCGAACTGCGCGCCGGTCGCCGGCGACAGGCTGTCGATGCGGCCGCTGAAGGTGCGCTGCGGCAGCGCATCGAAGCGCAACTGCACGGCGTCGCCGGTGCGCACGTTGCGCAGTTGCGTCTCGCGGAAATTGGCGACGATCCACGGATGCGGCTCGACCAGCGTGAGCAGCGCCTGGCCGGGCGCGACGTGCTCGCCGGTCTCGACGGTCTTCTTGCCGACGTAGCCGTCCGACGGCGCGACGACGGTCGTATAGCCGAGCTGAAGCTGCGCGTCGCGCAGTTCGGCGTCGTTCTGGGCAGCCGCGGCATCGGCGGCCTGCGACGCGGCGAGGGCGCTGCGCAGTTGCGCGTCGGCCGCCGCGACGCGCGCCCGCGCCGATTTGCGCGCGGCATCGGCCGCGTCGAACTCCTGCTTCGACAAACCGCGCGGCGTCTCGTGCGCCAGCTCGCTGGCCCGCGCGTAATCGAGCTCGGCCTTCTCGGCATCGGCGCGCGCGGCAACGAGCGCCGCGTCGGCCTGCGCGATCAGCGCGACGGCGCGGCTCGCATCGGCGCGGGTCTGCGCGACGCGCGCGCGCTGCGCGGCGACGCGCACGTCGAAGTCGCGCCGATCGATCTGCACGAGTGCCTCGCCCGCGTGGACGAACTGGTTGTCGTCGACGAGCACACGCTCGACCGTGCCGGCCACGCGCGGCGAGATCACATGCAGGTGGCCGGTCACGTACGCATCGTCGGTGCCGAGGTCGCGCGTATCGAACGCGTACAGCAACGACCCGACGAGCAGCAGCGCGAGCACCGCGATCGCGACGATCGCCGGCGCGCGCGCACGCGACGGCGCGGGCGCAGTCGCAGCCGATGCAACGGGCGGGGTGGGGGACGGGGGCGGCGTCATGTTCGGCAAACTCCATCGTACGGGCAGGTTTCGGCGCATCGCGTTATGCTTGCGCCAGCTTGACAGGCGGGAGCCGCTCGACGATGAACACCACGTTCGCCCCCGGTAGTGCCGCGGCGCCGGCTGTCGGCCCCGCTTCCGACATCCCGACGTTTCGTTCGATCGCGGCGATCGCGGCCGTGCTGCTCGGCGCGATCATCGCGACGCTGACGTCGCGCATCACGTCGCTCGGCCTCGCCGACGTGCGCGGCGCGCTCGGCGCGGGCTTCGACGAAGGCGCGTGGATCAACACCGCATTCACCGCATCGCAGATGTTCGTCGGGCCGCTCGCGATCGCGGCCGCGTTCCTGTTCGGCACACGCCGCGTGCTGCTCGCAGGCGCCGCGGTGTTTCTGTGCGCGGAGACCGCGCTGCCGTTGTGCACGCAGTTCGGCGCATTCATCGTGTGCCAGGCGATCGCCGGGCTCGCGTCGGGCGTGTTCGTCCCGCTGACGATCGGCTTCGTCGTGCGCACGCTGCCGCCGCGGCTGATTCCGTTCGGCATCGCCGCGTACGCGATGAATCTCGAGATGTCGCTGAACCTGTCGGCCACGCTCGAAGGCTGGTACAGCGAACACCTGAGCTGGCGCTGGCTGTTCTGGCAGAACGCGGCGCTGACCGTGCCGTTCATCGCGTGCCTGATGGTGTCGCTCGCCGACGAGCCGGTCCGCCGCTTCGCATCCGGCATCGACGCGCGCGGCATGCTGCTCGGCGCCGGCGGCTTCACGTGCCTGTGCATCGCGCTCGACCAGGGCGAGCGGCTGTTCTGGCTGCAGTCGCCGCTGATCGTCGCGCTGCTCGCAATCGGCACGCTGATGATCGCCGCATTCCTGATTCACGAGCTGGTGTCGCCGCGCGCGGGCATCGATCTGAGCTATCTCGTGCGCCCCAACATCGCATTGCTGATCGTGCTGGTCGGCCTCGTGCGCTTCACCGTGCTGAACACGAGCTTCATCCCGTCGCTGTTCCTGGCGAGCACCTACGGGCTGCGTCCGCTGCAGATCGGCGATACGCTGCACTGGATCGCGATACCGCAACTGTTGTTCGCGCCGTGCGTCGCGCTGCTGCTGCAACGCGTCGATCCGCGCCGGCTGATCGTCGCCGGGTTCGTGACGGTGGCGATCGCGTTCGCGCTCGGCGCGCAGCTCACGCCGGTGTGGGCCGAGCCCGACTTCGTTCCGTCGCAATTGCTGCAGGCGCTCGGGCAGACGATGGCGCTCACGTCGGTCATCGTGTTCTTCGGCCGGCACGTGACGGCCGAGCATGCGCTGACGTTCGGCGCGGTCGTGCAGACCACGCGTCTGCTGAGCGGTCAGCTCGGCACGACGGCCATTGCGGTGATCCAGCGAATCAGGGAGGCAACCCATTCGAATCTCGTCGGTCTGCACGTGTCGCTGTCCGATCCGGAGACGCTCGAGCGGCTGCGGGCCGGGGCGGCGTCGCTGGTGGCGCACGGCGCGACGTTCGCGACCGGCAACCAGGCCACCTACGCGCTCGTCGATCGCGCGGTGCGCGTGCAGGCCACCACGCTCGCACTCGCCGACAACTTCCGCGTCGCGATGGCGTTCGCGCTCGTCGGCGCGGCGATCGGCCTGGTACTGCGCCCGGCGCGTGCGCCGTGAGTGCGCGACCGCGCATCTGAAAATTCCTGAAAAAATCTGTGGCGGCGTGCGTCGTCGCGGCGGGTTCGCCGCCGCGACGGACGTCACGCTTACGCCTGCAGGAACGCGAGCAGCTCCGCGTTGATGCGATCGGCGTTGACGACGCACATCCCGTGGGCGCCGCCTTCGATCACCTTCAGCACCGCGTGCTTGACGATCTTCGACGACAGCCGGGCCGAATCGTCGATCGGCACGATCTGGTCGTCGTCGCCGTGCAGCACGAGCGTCGGCACGTCGAACTTCTTCAGGTCGTCCGTGTAGTCGACTTCGGAGAACTCCTTCACGCACAGATACTGGCCGTGGATGCCGCCCATCATGCCCTGCGACCAGAACGCGTCGATCGTGCCTTGCGACACCTTCGCGTTCGGACGGTTGTAGCCGAAGAACGGCACCGCGAGATCCTTGTAGAACTGCGAGCGATTCTCCGCGACGTTCTTGCGGATGCCGTCGAACACGTCCATCGGCAGGCCGCCCGGATTGGTCGGCGACTTCACCATCTGCGGCGGCACCGCGCCGATCAGCACGGCCTTCGACACGCGCTTCGTGCCGTGGCGGCCGATGTAGCGCGCGACTTCGCCGCCGCCGGTGGAGTGGCCGACGAGCGTCGCTTCGCGCACGTCGAGCGCGTCGAGCAGCGCGGCGAGATCGTCCGCGTACGTGTTCATGTCGTTGCCGTGCGACGGCTGGCTCGACCGGCCATGGCCACGGCGGTCGTGCGCGATCACGCGATAGCCGTGCTGCACGAGGAACAGCATCTGCGCATCCCACGCGTCGGCGCACAAGGGCCAGCCGTGCGAGAACACGACCGGGCGACCCGCGCCCCAGTCCTTGAAGTAAATCTGCGTGCCGTCTTTCGTGGTGATCGTGTTCATCGTATGAGCTCCTGGGTGGGCTGAAGAGGCGTTGCCGGCCGGCTTGCCGGCCGCGGCCGCCATCGTGGGCAGCGCGGCTGCCGCAACGGCCGTGGCCCCCGCAAGCAGCATGTCGCGGCGGCGCGCCGACGGTACGGCATCGGTCTGTTCGGGATGCATCTGGACTCCTGGGGTATGCGGCGGCGTTGCCGCACGGGATGGTGAATCGGTGCGACCGGCCTCCGCCATCCCGTCGTGCGGCCGGTCTGCGCCGCCACGTGCCGGCCGACGCGGCGCGGACGAGCGAATGCCGTCAGGAGCGTATCCCGGCGCCGCGAGCGCCGTACTGAAATCCGGCTGAATTTTCTTGAACGCGCCCGCGTGCGAGCGGGAGGCCGCGCTGCAGAACAATTCAGTCCGTCACCGAGACTCTTCAGCGGACGGCGACTATCGTCGACATCGGGCCGCCCGGCGCACGTCGCGTCGGCTGGCGTCGGCCGCAGCCCGCGCCGCGCGACGCGAACGAGCCCGGATCGCCCGGATCACCGAATCGCGGGCCCGCCCGTTACTTGCCTGGATATGCCGCCATGGACGCGTTCACTCGTTGGGAGCTGATGATCACATCGCTCGGGCCGTCGCCCGTCGCGGGGCTGCGGCCGACGCCGCGCGCCGCGCAGACGGACGGCCGCAGCCGCCTTCATCGGGACGACCCGCCGATCCCGTCGAGCGGCGACGCGCGGCGCCGCAGCGCGATCATCGCCGCCGAACGGCAGACCGATTCGTCGGTGCTGGTGTCGTGGAGCGACTCGACCCACTGCCGCTACGACGAGCAGCGCTGGATCAGCGCGAAGGCGCGCTCGCGCGGCCGCTGCGCGCTGACCGGGCTGCCGATCGCGACCGGCGACGCGATCTACAAGCCGCAATGGCGCGGCGCGAAGCGCCCGGCCAACTGCCGCGAGATGATCCTCGCGGCGGCGCTCGACCGCTTCGCCGTGCGGCAGCCGCACGCGTGACGCGACGCTGGGGAGCCGATCGACCGGTATTCGTTGGACGAATAAAAATCGGCATTCGGTCGAAAGCCTTTTCATCGCTTATTGGCCGATAAATTCATCGACGCAGCCCCGCTTTCATGCGTGAAACGCACCTGCGTGGGGCGGTAGCCGATTCGGCGAATCCAATACCGGTATTTACCAATTTCCGGTCATTTCAAAAAATGCGATCGTTCCATTCGGATAATTTGAATCATTCGATCATGCAAATACCGTAGCATTGACGCCGGATACGCGCGCTGCCCCCGCGGCGCGCGGTTGACCGTCACCAACGCGAAATTCTCATGATCCGGATAGGAACACTTCACGTTTTTCTCGACAGACGTGAAATTCGTTCGAACGGCACGTTGCTGCGTATCGGCAGCCGCGCATTCGAAATTCTCGAATTATTGATTCGGGCGGACGGTGCGCTGGTATCGAAAGATGAAATCATGCAGCGCGTCTGGCCGCATACCGTTGTTGAAGAAAACAACCTGCAGGTGCATATCGCGTCGCTGCGCAAGGCGCTGGCCGCCGACCGCAACCTTATCGTGACGGTGCCGGGCCGCGGCTACCGGCTGGTGGTCGAGCGGGACGGCGCCGAGCCGCCGGTGCGCACGGAGACGCTGCGCCCGGCCATGGTGCCCGGTGCGCTGTTCGGCCGCGAAACGATGCTGGCCGACGTGCAGGCCGCGCTGCAAGTCGCGCGCGTCGTCACGCTGGTGGGCGCCGGCGGGATCGGCAAGACGCGCGTCGCGATCGAGGCGGCCGCGCGTGCGGAAGAGCGGTTCCCGGAAGGGACGGTGTTCGTATCGCTGGCCACGGTGGCCTGCTCGAACTTCGTGCCCGACGCGCTTGCCAGCGCGTTCGGCATCGCGCAGCCGGCCGGCGCGCTGACGCTCGAAGCCGTGCTGGCCAGTGTCGCGCGGCGCCGGATGCTGCTCGTGCTCGACAATTGCGAACACCTGCTCGACGACGCCGCCCGGATCGCGAGCGCGCTGACCGATGCCGACGACGGGCTGAGCGTGCTCGCGACCAGCCGCGAGGCGCTGCGCATCCATGGCGAGCGCGTGTGCCCGGTGCCGCCGCTCGACGTGCCCGCTGCCGACGCCGACCCGCGCGATGCGATGAACGCGAGCGCCGTGCAGTTGTTCGCGGCGCGCGCGCGTGCGGCCGATCCGCGCTTTCCGCTGGATGAACGCAGCCTCGCGCTGATGGCATCGGTGTGTCGCCGGCTCGACGGGCTGCCGCTCGCGATCGAGCTGGCGGCCGCGCGCGCCGCCGTGCTCGGCATCGACGTGCTGGCCGCGCATCTCGACGATCACTTCAGGCTGCTGACCGGCGGCTTTCGCACGGCGTTGCCGCGCCACCAGACGCTGCAGGCGATGTACGACTGGAGCTACCGGCTGCTCGGCGACGACGAGCAGCTGCTGTTGCGCTGGCTCGGCGTGTTCCGCGACAGCTTCACGATCGAGGCCGTGCGCGAGGTCGTCGGCGCGAACGGGCCGTCCGGCACCGATCTGCTCGATACGATCGCCGGCCTCGTGTCGAAGTCGCTGCTGATCCTCGAGACCTCGCAAGGCGGCCCGCGCTACCGGCTGCTCACGACCACCCGCGCCTATGCACGGCAGCAGCTCGAGGCGCACGGCGAGTATGCGGCAGCGGCGCGCTCGCATCTGTGCTACTTCCTGAAGTTGTTCAGGCACGCGCCCGGCGGGCGCGGCAACGGCGCGGGTGGCAGCGTGCGGCTCGAAGTCGTGCGGCGCGAGCTCGGCAACCTGCGCGCCGCGCTCGACTGGGCATTCTCGACGGGCGGTGACCGCGCGCTCGGCATCGACCTCGCCGCGGTGGCGGTGCCGTGCCTGTTCGACCTGTCGCTCGTCGACGAATGCCGCGAGCGCGCGCGCGTGGCGCTCGACGCGATGCAGGATGCCGACGTGACGCCGGCCTGCGCCGATGCGCGCGTGCGCTTGCTCGCCGCGTATGCGGCGGCGCTCGCTCATACCGGCGGCTCGACGCAGGCCGCACATCACGCATGGCTGCAGGTGCATCGCCTCGGCCACGATGCGCTCGACGCCGACGCGCAGTCGCGCGAACCGTAACGCCGCGCAGGCTTCAGAAGGTTTCAGTCCGGCTACAGGACGGCACCGGTTCGCGCGCGTAGATTGTGCGAACGGCGCACGCAGGCCGCATGTCGGCGTGCGTGCCGCGATCGCCCGCGTTCGCTCGCGGTGGCGTGACGCCACCGAACGGGCGCGTCGGCGCCTCATCCGCCCATCCGGACGACCGTTACATGAATCCTGCCCAACCCGCCCCCGCCCGCATGGCCGTCGATCTCGGCCTGCTGTTCCTGCGCGTCAGCGCAAGCCTGCTGTTGCTCGTCGTGCACGGCTTGCCGAAGCTCGTCCACTACACGGCCGAAGCGGCCGCGATCGAGGACCCGTTCCATCTCGGGCGCACGCTGTCGATCCTGTTCGCGATCTTCGCGGAAGTCGTGTGTCCGATCTTCATGATCGTCGGCCTGTGGCCGAGGCTCGCCGCGTTGCCGGTGATGATCATCACCGTCGTCGCGCTGGTGTTCGTGCATCCCGACTGGTCGCTGCGCGACGGGCAGTTCGCGTGGATGCTGCTGATCCTGTTCGGTACGATCGCGATCGCCGGCGCTGGCCGCTATGCGCTGCCGCGCATCCCGCTTCGGCGCGCGTAGCGCGAGCGCAGGCGCGGCCGGCCTGCGCCCGTTGACCTTCGCCGCGTCGCCGGACGGCCTGGCGAAACATATCGCCGCCGAGGAGCGGATGCTGGTTCCGCCGGCCGAGAAGCCCCACGCGTCGTTCAGCCTGATCGGGCGGCTCGAGAAGGAGATGAAGCGCCTGCACGATACGCTCGGCTGACGCCGGCAGAGTCGCGGCGCTGTCGGCCGGGCGCAAGCGGGAGCGGAGAGCAGCGTGATGCAGCCGGGGCAGAGGCCACGCCGATTAAAGCCCTGAGCGGCGTGTCAGACGATCGGCACGGGGCGCCCGAGGCCGTGCGTGGAAGCGGGCGTGATCACGCGCCATGCGTGCCGCGCAGGGCGAACGCGCCCGCGCGCGGGCCGTCGAACGGCAGCGTCAGTGCGCAGCGGTGAAGCAATCGACGAGGTCGGGTTTGTCGAGTTGCTCGACCCACCAGTGCAGTGCGCGTCCGGCTTCGTCGCCGCGCCATGCGAGATAGCAGTGCGTGGTGTCGCGCATGCCCGTCACCTCGCGCGCGACGAGCTTGCCGCTGGCGATCGCGGGCGCCGCGATGCATTCCGGCAGCGTGCCGACCGCGAGGCCCGCGCATTGCGCCTCCAGTTTGGCGGTGAGCGTCGGCACGGCGAGGTACGGCTGGCCGGGGTCGATCCCAATCGACTGCGGCTGCAATTCGCGCGACGTATCGCTGATCACCGCGCCGCGATACTGGACGACCGAGGCCATCGACAGCGGTTCGGGCAGCGCGGCGAGCGGATGCGATGGCGCGACCGCGAACACGTGCTTGAGCGAGCCGATCGGCCGCGCGATGATGTCCGGCAGCTCGGGCGGCTCGCCGGCCGCGCCGACGACGAGATCGGCGCGACGCGAAATCAGCGCGTCCCACGCGCCGCCGAGCACTTCGGTCGACAGCCGCAGCCGCGTGTCCATCCCGAGCGCATAGAAGCGATGGACGTACGGCCACAGCGAGTCGAACGGCAGGATTTCGTCGATGCAGACGCGCACTTCCGTTTCCCAGCCCTGTTGCACGCGCAGCGCCTTCAGCTCGAGCTGTTCGGCCGCGCGCAGCAGGCGCCGGCCTTCCTCGACGACGACGCGGCCCGCATGCGTGAGCTTCGCGCGTCGTCCGCTGCGGTCGAACAGCGCGATGCCGAGGTCGCTCTCGAGTTTCTGCACTTGATAGGTCAGCGCGGACGGCACGCGGTGCAGCAGCTCCGCCGCTTCGGCAAACGTGCCGGTGCGGTCGATCGCGTCCAGGGCTTCGAGCGCTTCGAATGACAGCTTCATCGCGGGTTCCGGTAGAGAGGCTGGCGTATGGTACCAGCGCCAGCGCGGCGCGGGCAGCATGGGTCGTCGCGATTCGCAGGGCTGGTGCGCGTCGTCGTCGGCTCGCTGGCGCGGCTTGTGACGGCTCGCGGGTCGGACACTTCTTCATACGACTTCGTTCGGCCGATGGCAGGCGTAGGTGCGCACGACGAGCTATGCCAACGGCGCTTCGCGATGAAAGTCGCCAACTTGTTCGAGCGTCTCGCCGTGAGCGGCTATCACTCGTTCGCGGTGTGAGGATTCGGCAATGCCCGCACGGGCTGCCAAGCGCGAAACAGGGCGGGGCAGCCGCAGCCGTCGTTGCCGCCGCGGTTACGCGTCGCGTTCCCGCTTGCGGCCGGTCGCGGGCGCGGCCGCGACGCGCTGCCTGCGCCATTCGGTCGGCGTGATGCCGAACCGTTCGCGGAACGCGGTGGCGAAATTCGCGGGCGTCGCAAAGCCGATCTCCTTCGCGATGCTGGCGATGCTGAGCGACGTCGAATCCAGCAGATCGCGCGCGACGCGCAGCCGCTCGTGGCGCACGTATTCGAACACCGTCTGTCCGAGATTGTCGCGAAACGCGCGCGACAGGCGCTTCTCGTGCGTACCGACTGCGCGTGCCAGTTGCTCCACCGTCGGCGGCTCGTGCAGTGAACGCGACAGGTGGCGGATCGCCGCGCGCACGATGATGCCGTCGTCCCTGCCGGCCGCAGCCACGGCGGGCGCGTCCGATGCGTCGTCTGGCAGCGGGCGCCGCATTCGCATCAGCTGCACGCGGATCCGCGCGATGACTTCGGCCGGCTCGAACGGCTTGACGATGTAATCGACGCCGCCGATCTCGAGCCCTTCGATGCGCTCGTGCAGTTCGCCGGCCACCGTCAGGAAGATCACCGGGATCGCGCTCGTCAGCGGGTCGGCCGCCAGCCGCCGGCACGCGGTGAACCCGTCCATGCGCGGCATCCGCACGTCCATCAGCACGAGATCGGGCAACAGCGCCTGCGCGCGCTGGCACGCCTGCACGCCGTCGTGCGCGATGCTGATCCGGCACCCGGTGTCGCGCAGAAGGTCGACCAGCAAGCGCAACTGGTCGGGCTGATCGTCGGCGATCAGGATATGGGCATTGCTCAATACGGATGTCGAGGGCTGCATCGTTTACCTGTTCGGGAAGTGCCGCGGGCTGCGTTGCCGTGCGTATCGATTCCACTGCGGGAAAATCGTCGGAAGCTGCGACATGGCTTCACGAACGGGCGCGGCACGCGCGCATCGACAAACAGAATCGGCCGGTCTGCACGGCAGGCAGTATCTCGGCCCAATACCCGGCGTTGTCTCTTTCTATTGCTGACGCGATAAAGCGGCAGATCATGGTCGCGACCGGAATCGATGCGAATGGGATTGTAGGGGGAGATTCGAATCCTCACCAGCATAACGGCATGGATTATTCGGACGCGTGGCGAAAGTGCCGCAGGAAGGTTTTCCGGTTTTACGTTTTTTAACTTGATTGCGTTTCCCTCGGATTCGCTCCGGCAAAGCATTTGTCCGCTTCAGAAAACATTTTTATTGGTCGCGGAAATGCGCAATCGTTTGCGCATACCGTTTTTATAATGTAAGTCATTGAAAATACAGGATTTGTCATTTTATAAAGAATGACATCTTCTCGAACGCAAGGTGCTGTCCCATAATTCGTCCGAACTTTGGATGGCGAATCGATTCACCGGATCGGTCGGTCTGACAAAGAAGTCTGGCGCTGATGAAACCAAATCGGTTTCGCTAATCGATGTGTACCACGATACATATTCGGCGCGGCAATCTTCGTATCTGCATTAGCGGTGCAGAACGAATTGCCTTGGTGACAATGTGTCGCGTAAAGCAGTCGGTCGGGGCGCGACGGACGAAATAGAAAAAACGGGGTTAGTCGCGCCGCGCGGTGCGTCCCATTCGGATTGTCAATTGCAGCAGGCTGAATCGCGAGAATCGGCCGGGACGAACTCGTCCATAACCTGAACTTCGCATTGCTGAGGTTCTGGCAAATGGCGAACACGGCCCGGCGCGCCGCGCGAGCAACGAGAAGTCGGATTCGACGGTGTGAATGAACGTAAGTAGTCCATAAACCATAAGCCATATATAACGGAGCAGAAAATGCAGAGGAACCAGATATCGGCGCTCGTCGCCGCCATGTTCGCAAGCGCAGGTGTGCTGGTCGCGGGGGCTGCCCACGCCGACAACTTCGTCGACCGCGGCAATCCGGACAACGCGTTGACCGGGCAATGCATCGACGGCACGAACCCGTTGTGCGTCGCGACGAAGAGCGGCACGTACGTCGCGACCAGCAGCACGAACTTCACGTCGGGCGCGAACGCCAAGGCCGGTTCCAGCGGCATCGCGATCGGCGACCAGTCGAACGCCGGCAGCCAGGGCGGCTCGAGCAGCGGCGGCGGTATTGCGATCGGCGTCGGCGCGCAGGCGCTCGCGAACTCGGCGACCGCGATCGGCACGGTGGCGCTCGCGCAAGGCAACACGGCGCTCGCGGTGGGCCGCCAGTCGGCCGCGATCGGCGACTACTCGATGGCGCTGGGCAACGTCGCCGACGCGCACGGCACGAGCTCCATCGCGCTCGGTCACTCGGCGCTGGCGAGCGGCGATCGTTCGATTGCGATCGGCGGCGCGAATCCGACCACCAGCGACGGCGTCTCCAACGGCGCTTCCTACGACGCGGCGACGCAGACACGTGCGGGCGGCACGCAGTCGGTCGCGATCGGCGCGGGCGCGCAGACGAACGACAACAACCAGGTGGCGATCGGCTCCGGCAGCATCGGCGTGAACAACGGCGGTACGCCCGTGTTCGGCGGCACCGCGGCGCCGGTCGGCGGCGCGGTGTCGTTCGGTTCGGTCGGCCATGAACGGCAGATCCGCAACGTCGCGGCCGGCGCGGCCGATACGGACGCGGTGAACGTCGAGCAGCTGAAGAACGTCAACGGTACGCTGAGCACCGGCATCGCGAACGTCGATGCGCGCGTGACCTCCGTCGGCAATACGCTGTCGACGTCGATCGCCAGCGTCGACCAGCGCGTGACCAATGTCGGCAACAGCCTGAGCACCAGCATCGTCACCGCGACGCAGAACGTCGTCAAATACACCGACGATTCGCATGCGGCGATCGCGCTCGACGGCGCGAGCGGCACGACGATCAGCGGGCTCGCGGCCGGCGTTGCCGATACCGACGCGGTGAACGTCGGGCAACTGAAGGGCACCGTCGCGCCGCTGCAGACGTCGCTGTCGACCGCGGTCGGGAACATCACGAACCTGCAGAACAACGTGACCGGCCTGAGCGCGTCGCTGAGCACCGCGGCGTCGAACATTGGCGGCCTGCAGGCGGCCGACGCGCGCAACGTGAAGTACGACGGCGCGAGCGGCTTCGATTCGGTCACGTTCGCCGGCCCGAACGGCACGACGCTGCACAACGTCGCGGACGGCGTGGCCGCGAACGACGCGGTCAACGTCGGCCAGCTCGGCAAGGCGACCGATACGCTGAACCAGTCGATCGCCAACGTCGGCAACAGCGTGACGAAGCTCGGCGATCAGGTGAACGTGAACACCGGTAATATCGCCGCGCTGCAACAGGACGCGCTGCAATGGAACGCGGGCCTCGGCACCTATGACGCGAGCCACGGCGGCAACGGGCCGCAGCGCATCGGCAACCTCGCGGCCGGCCGCGACGGCACCGATGCGGTGAACGTCGATCAGCTGAATGCGGCGATCCACGACGGCACGAGCCAGCTCGACGCGCTCGCGGTGAAGTACGACGATGCGAGCAAGCGCCAGGTGTCGCTCGGCGCGGGCAACGGCGGCGTGCCGGTGCGCGTGACCAACGTCGCGGAAGGCAGCGTGTCGGCCGGCAGCACGGACGCGGTCAACGGCGCGCAGTTGCGCCGCGCGACCGACGCCACGGCGGCCGCGCTCGGCGGCGGTGCAACGGCGAATGCCGACGGCTCGCTCGGCGCGCCGTCGTACCGGGTTGGCGGCGATGCGTTCAACAACGTCGGCGACGCGTTGACGAACCTCGACGGCCGCGTCGGCAGCAACACGACGACGCTCGAGAATCACGAAACGCGCCTCGGCGACGCCGAAACCCATATCGCCGGCAATACGACCGCGATCGCCGGGTTGCAGAAGGACGCGCTGCAGTTCGACCCGACGCTCGGCGCCTACAGCGCCGCACGCGACGGCGCGCCGACGCAGCTGACCAATGTCGCCGACGGCCGGATCGCGGCCGGCAGCACGGATGCGGTCAACGGTGGCCAGCTGTACGGCGTGAAGACCGATCTCGAGCAGCAGATCACCCAGGTGTCGAACCAGACCGGCGAGGCCGTGAAGAACGTCGTCAAGTACGACGTCGACGGCAACGGCAACCGGCTGAACTCGGTGTCGCTGGTCGGCGGCAACGCCAGCGCGGCGGTCGTGCTGAAGAACGTCGCGGCGGGCACCGACGATACGGATGCGGTGAACGTGAAGCAGCTGAAGTCGGTGCAGTCGAACCTCGACCAGCTCGGCGCGCTCGCGGTGCAGTACGACGATGCCTCGAAGAGCTCGATCACGCTCGGCGGCGCGGGCGGCACGCGCATCACCAACGTGAAGGCCGGCGCGCTCAATGCGACCAGCACCGACGCGGTGAACGGCTCGCAACTGTACGCGACGAACCAGCAGGTCGCGCAGAACACGACCGACATCTCGAACCTGCAGAGCAACGTGACCAACATCGCGAACGGCCGGGCCGGGCTCGTGCAGCAGCAGGACGCGAACGGCGCGATCACGGTCGGCAAGGACTCGGGCGGCACGAGCGTGAACTTCGCCGGCACTTCGGGCGACCGCGTGCTGAGCGGCGTCGCGGCCGGCGTGAACGCGAACGACGCGGTCAACATGGCGCAGTTCAACAGCGCGCTGAACACCGCGGCGGCCAACGACCGGATCCGTGCGGCGGCGACCGATGCGAACACCACGTGGATCGCGCGTGCCGATGCCGGTTCGATCGGCTCGACGGCGACCGCGACCGGCAAGAACGCGGTGGCGGTCGGGCAGGGCTCGGTGGCCGATCGCGACAATTCGTTCTCGGTCGGCGCGCAGGGCAACGAGCGGCAGATCACCAACGTCGCGGCCGGCACGGCGCCGACCGACGCGGTGAACGTGCAGCAGCTGAACGACAACCTGAACGCTGCGTCGACGCAGGCGAACGGCTACACCGACCAGCGCGTCGGGCAGGTGTACAACGCGTTCAACGATCTGAAGAAAGACATGTACGGCGGCGTCGCCTCGGCGATGGCGGTGGCCGGCTTGCCGCAGCCGACCGGCGCGGGGCGCTCGATGGTGTCGGCGGCGACGTCGAACTATCACGGGCAGCAAGGGTTCGCGGCCGGTTATTCGTACGTGACGGAGAGCAACCGCTGGGTCGTCAAGGCGTCGGTGACGGGCAATACGCGCTCCGACTTCGGTGCGGTCGTGGGCGCCGGCTACCAGTTCTGATGCGGGCGCGAGCCCGTTGAACGGCGGCGCGCGGCGGGCAGGCGGGATGCCCGGCGCGTGCGCGGCCCGAGGTCGTCGATCGACCTCGGGCCGTTTGCATTGTCGATCGGGAAAATCCGGACGGCCCTGCGCCACGGCGCCGCCGCGCCGTTGACTTGCGTCAAGGGCACGCGAGGGGCGGCGCCTACAGTGAATTCACGTCGGGTCTCGAACACGCGCGGCGACGGCTGCGGAATGCGTTCCGCCCGTCGCCGCACGGCTCGCGACACCGCGCCTGCGGGGTGCCCATCGTGGAAAGGGGGAGTCATGAGACATCGGTCCTTTGCCGTGCTCGCCACATTGCTCGCGGCGTGCGTCGCGTCGACGGCCGCATGCGCGCAGACGCTCGACAAGATCTCGCGCTCCGGCCGGATCGTCGTGTCGTACCGCGAAGCCGCGGTGCCGTTCAGCTATCTGCTGACGCCGCACAAGGCCGTCGGCTTTTCGGTCGACGTGACCGAGGCCATCGTCGACGACGTCCGCAAGACGCTGCGCAGGCCCGACCTGCGGGTCGCCTACGTGCCGGTGACCGGACAGAACCGCATTCCGCTGCTGGTCGACGGCAGCTACGACCTCGAATGCGGATCGACGACCAATACGTCGGCGCGCGGCAAGGACGTCGCGTTCTCGATCAACTACTTCTATGCTGGCACGCGGCTGATGGCGAAGCGCGCGTCGCACATCGGCGACTACGCGGACCTTGCGCACCAGGCCGTCGCGACGGTTGCCGGAAGCACGAACGAGAAGACGTTGCGGCGCGAACTCGCCGCGCGGCACATCGATGCCGACGTGGTGCTCGCGAAGGACTATGCGGATGCACTGCAGATGGTCGCGACCGACAAGGTCGCCGCGCTCGCGCTCGACGACGTTCTGCTGTACGGACTGCGGGCGAATGCCGACGATCCCGGCAGTTGGGTCGTCGCTGGCGACGCGCTGCAGGTCGAGCCATACGCATGCATGGTGCGCAAGGACGATCCAGCGTTCAAGCGGCTCGTCGACGGCACGCTCACGCGGCTCATCAGAAGCGGCGAGTTCGCGCGGCTCTATGCGAAGTGGTTCCAAGCGCCGATTCCGCCGCGCGGCGCGAATCTCGACATGCCGATGAGCGCGGCGCTGAAGGCGAATCTCGTCACGCGCAGCGATCGGCCGGCCCAATGATCGACGACGAAGGCGACGTGCGCGCAGCGGTCGAACGCGCAACTGCCGCTACGCTCGCCTCACCGTCATGAACGGCCTCCGGTGTGCGCTAGCGGCGCGACAACGACGACAAGTGCACGACGAGTTCCTGCCCGCCGGTGGCGAGCGTCTTCCAGTCGGCGTCGCCGCCGATCGTCGCGACCTGCTCGCGTATCGCGAACAGCGCCGGAGGGCGCTGCCGGTCGACGAAGGCGTCGTCGAGCGCGCCGTCCTCCCGGATCGTCAACCTGACGAAACCGCTGGCCTGCCGCAACTGCACGCCGATGCGCGCAACGGGCACGCGCAGCCGCGCGGATTCGAGCGCATCGCGTGCGATCCGATAAAGCACCGACGCGGCCGCATCGTCCACCACGGTCGCGCTGAGGTCGGTGTCGATCTTCACGCCGTATCGGGCGAACAGATCCTGCGCGAGCCACTCGAGCGTGGCGGCGAGCCCGAACTCGTCGAGCATCGGCGGCCTGAGGTCGGCGGTAAGTTGCCGCACGTGCGCGGCGAGATGGTCCAGATGCGCGTCGATCTTCCGGCTGGCTTCGTCCGCGGTTCCGTCTCGCTGCATCAGCTGCGCATAACGTGCGTTCAGCGCGGCGATCTCGATCTTCAACGCGTCGAGCGGTTGTGCGAGCCCTTCGTGAAGCTCGCGGGCAACGCGTGCGAATTCGGCCTCGCGCTCACGCTGCACGCCGCGCGCGAGCTCGCGCAACGCATGGCGCGATTCGCGCAGCTCGCGCTCGGTCGCATTGCGGCGCGTGACGTCGTGGAACGTCAACAGCACCGGCGCATGAACTGCGTCGCTCGATACGGTCGCCAACACGTCGACGTCGCGGGTCCGACCGTCGCGGCGCGTGAGGACGCCAGCCGTCGGCTCGGTCCGCCCGTGCGGCGCGACTGGCGCCATCGCCAGTTGTCGACGCACGCCTTTCAGGCCGTCCGCGTCGAGCCACGCGGATGCCGCTGTGGCGATCACGTCTGCCGGCGCGAGCGCGCCGAGCAGCGCGAGGCATGCGTCGTTCACCCCGACGATCACGCCGTCGCGCATCAGCCACGTCGCAACGGGGTTGTGTTCGGCACATGCGCGCGGGTGCGCGGCGCGCGCCGGCGATGCGTCGATGGCGCGAACGCACGTCGCGATGCCGGCGGCGTTTGCGAGCGGTGCCGAGTCCGGTTCGATACGGCGCGCGTGCTCTGTTTCAGCGGATCGACACGTCGCGATGGTAGGGTGGGCCGGCATGCGCGCGCTGCGTCCGACCATGCGTTCGGCTGCCGGATTGAACAGAACGACGTGATCGCGATTGCTGGACGCGACGGGCGTATCGCACGCGGCATTCGTCTGATGGTCCGTGGCGGCGACGCGCTGCATTTTGCAGAAAACCCAGGCCCAGGTTCCGAGCGTGACGAACAGCCCGGCGACGGTCAATACGTCCATCGAATCGTTGTGCATCATCTTCGCGAGTCTCCGAGTGTCAAATATACTTGACGAAGGGATCGCCGCGGAAGAAAAATGGCGAGCCGGCGGGGTCCGGCGAAAGTTTCAATGGCAGAGAGGGGTGTCGCAGGCGCTCCGGCCTAGCGGTCCCTTCTCATTCGAGGCCAGTGGTATGAACATGTTTTTTCGTCTGCCCATCGCGCTGCAGGGACACGCGCACGAGCGTTTCGAGGTCGACGCGCAGGACGATGAATCGTTTGCGGCCCATCAGGTCGATTTCATCTGTGCGCTGTATGGGCGCGCCGAGTACCTGCGCGCGTGCGGCCGCGAGGATCCGGTCGGGGACGCGTTTCTGGCAGGCATCGTCAACGTGCTGGAAGCGCTCGAACTGAACTCCCCGGGCAATGCTCAAGGCTGCCTGATGCGGCTGCAGCAGATCATCGACGCGGTGTTCGCGGCACGCGGGCACAGTGCGGTGCGCGACACGCCGCCCGCCTGAACGCGTTTCCCGTCGTGGGTCAGCGCATGGCGAACACGCGTGCGTCGTTGCGACACAGGATGCGGTGGCACTCGCACGCGTGGTGCTCGATCGCGTCGCGATCGACGATCGTGATCAGGCCGGGACGATAGCGGATCGCGCCGTCGGTCTCCAGTTTGCGCAGCGTATTGCGGGCGAGCGCGCCGTCGAACGCCAGTACCCCCGGAAAGACTTTCCTGCTGAACTGGATCGCGTTGCCGTCCAGCCGGTCGAGCGTTTGCAGCAGCCAGCGGCACAGCTGCTCCAGCGGCGAATGGTGATGCCCGCACACGGTGAGTTGCGACATCTGCGCGAGCAATGCCTGCGTATAGCGCAGCAGCAGTCGCTGGAACGTGCCGCCGAGCGAGAATTCCTGTTTGGCGACGTCGGCGTCGAGCCGGTATGCATGGCCCGCGCCCTGGACGACCACGCGGTTGGCCGCGCGCGGCTCGCCGATACATGCAGACAAGCCCACGAGCCCGTCGTTGCCGATCATGGCCAGGCCGAGCGGTGCGCTCGCTTTCGTGGAATGGAAGACGACGCAGGCCGCGGTGGTCGGCAGATACAGGTGGCTCAGGCTGTCGCCTTGCTTGTGGAGCACTTGTCCGGGCGCGAGATCCACCGGTACGAGATGCGGTGCTAGCCGGTCGAGTTCGTCGGCCGGCAGCGCACGCAGCAGCCGGTTGTCCGAAGGCGCGGCACCGGCTGCGCGCGCGCCGTCGCGACTGCCGCGATCGGACTGCGTGCCTTGCGCCACGCGCGCGACGAGTTCGAGATGCTGACGGATCAGGATGTCGCGGTTGCTTTCCGGCAGGAGACTCAGGACCGCGGAGCGCACGTCGTCCTGACCGAGCGCATCGAGGATGCGCAGCTTCGACAGCGTGCCGAGGTCGCTCTTACCGGTGCGCCACGCGGATATCTGGGCGCGGGTCAACCCGAGCGCCTCCGCGAGCTGGGCGTCGCTGGGATAGCCGCCCAGCTTCTTTACTTCGTCGAATAATGCATACCAGTCGTGCACGATGTTCAGCCTGCGACGCAGTCCCGTCGCGAGGGCAACAGGGGATCGGATCAGGCGCCCATTTATAGCATAAATGACGCATGAATCCGCGATCGCGAGCGCGCGAATGGTCGGCGCGGTCGACCGGGACGCGAATCGTGTGATGGCGGCGTCGGGCCGGGGGCGGCTTCGTTCCACCGTGCGTCTATACCGGCTTTCATGTGTCTTTCGCACAGCTTTCGCGGTGCGCGCACGCGCGGTGCGCAAACGCCGGACGGCGACGCCGTGATCGACTCGCGCGTCGCGCTCAAAGGCGGTCGAGCAGCGCGAAGATCTCGTCGGTGCGGCGCAGCAGCGCATTATTGCGCTCGACGGTCTCCCTGACCGCGTTCAGTCTCGCGCGCCAGTACGCGGGATCGCTCACGGATGCGCTGCTCGGGAAGTAGGAGCGTGTCTGCTCGAGCAGACGAATGGAACCTTCGATATGGGACAGCTCGCGTTCGACGTCGCAGTACCAGTTCATTCGTGGTCTCCCGAGGTTGACCGGTGCATGCTGAGCCTCGCGACGCGGTCGTGTCTTGATGCCGCTCAACGCAGCGATTCATCCGATTTTTCGCGGCGACGTTCAGCCGAATCGGCATGCTGCATCGCCGCAGTGCTCGGCTGTCGTCGCGTCGGATCCGTCGTTGACCGCTTCGATTGCTTCGATCGCCGAAGCTCGCCGGATGACCTGCGTCAAGGTCGATCGGCACGTCGGAGCGAAGATCGACGTTCCCGCATGTCGATCGCGATCCGCGTCGGCATGTCGGGTGCCGTCTTCCCATGCACGTCGACGAGGCGGCAGGGATCGTGCGCGCGTTGCTCGCGAATGTGCCGAATCGCCCGACGATTTCGCGTTCCGACGCCGCCGTGTCGCGCTGACTAGCATCAATCCGCGGCGGCGACGCCGCATGTACCGTTGTTCGTATCCGATGCGGACACGAGCCGGTGGCCATCCAATGCGACAGCGAGCCGAAGCAGGGCGTCGTGCGTCGCGACGGGCATCGACCGGTGTTGCGCTGAACTGCTGACGGGAGAATCGACATGAATGCCGCGATGCTTTGCACCCGCGATGTCGCCACGTGTACGACGCAGGCTACCGTCGTCGAGGCGGCCGCCATGATGCGCGACGCCCACGCGGGCGATCTCGTCGTCGTGAGCGAACAGGACGGGCGGCGCGTGCCGGTCGGGATGGTCACCGATCGGGACATCGTGCTGACCGTGGTGCGCGCCGACGCGGCGCCCGGCGCGCTGTTCGTCGGCGACGTGATGTCGGCGCCCGTCGCGCTCGCGAACGCCGACGACGACATCTGGTTGCTCGCGAAGCGGATGCGCCAGCATGGCGTGCGTCGCTTGCCGGTCGTCGGCGCCGATGGGGAACTGGTCGGCGTCGTGTCGCTCGACGACATGCTGCGCGCGGCCGCGGCGCTGCTCGATGAATTGCGTCTCGTCGCTGCGCGTCAGGTGTATTTCGAGGAGAAGCAGCGTGGGTGAGCGGGGGCGGTGCGCGGTGTGCGGCGCAGCAGCCGGCTCGATAACGGCGCGCCTCATCGACCGTGCGTGCGCGATGCGATGACGCGCGATCCCGATCCCGATACGGAGGCCGATACCGCTACGCCCGCCCGGCTGCGCTGGTGGCTCGGCTGCGTCGGTCTCTGCGTGCTGCTGTCGGCAGCCATCACATGGCTCGGTGCGATCTACGACCATCCTGTACGCGAAGGTGTCGTCGCCGGCATGAACGCGTCGGAATGTGCGCGCGTGGGCGTGCGCCCGGCCGGCTCGCTGCTGACCACACCGCTTCCGGAAAATGACTTGTGCATGCCGTTGTTCGTGTATCGCGCGTCGTATCCGGACGCCGCGAGCGACGTCGCGTCGTACCGCACGTGGGTACTCCAGCAGCGCATCGCCGAATTCCGGTATCTGGTCGGCTATGTGCTGTTGCTGTGCGCGACGATTCTGGTCGTCGTCGCGGGGACGGTCATGCTGATCCGGCGGTGGCTGCGGCGTTTTGATCGCGGCGCAGGTATCGATACGTGAGCATCGCCGCTGTGGCATCGGCCAGACGGCACGAACGCCAGAACGACCGTGACGATTTCAGCTGAATTGCACGACGCGCATTGCTTGATGGCGATCGAGACGAGTATCGTCCGGGCGGGACGTTATCGCTGCCGCATCCGTGTGATGCGTCCCACGCCAAACGGCAAGTACGACACGTCACCGATATTCAAGGCCGAGCGCGGCGCTGAAGACCTTGCGCAACTGCCATGACGTGGTGCGAGACGAAGAAGTCCGACGCCTTCACGTTGTAACGCATCGGCACGCGCGTTCCAGCGCGTTCGAACACGCGCGCGGCATGCGGGTCGGTACATTGACCTCCGTCAACCCCCATCGCGCAGCGCGATCGAGAATGATCGCAGCGTTCTCGCGCAGTAGCGGCGACATGTGCGGTTCCTGCCAACGCAGCCGACGGCGGCCCGCGCCGAGCGTTCGTCGACGGCTTCGTTCAGACACCCGCTCGACATGTCGGGCCGAAACCGCATACGCATATGAGGTCACGGTGGAACTGCGCATCATGAATGCCGGCCGCATCGATCCGCAGCGAAAAGCGCGAGAGCAACGAAGAGAGACGCAAGGATGAGTAGGTACGGATACGCCGTTGCAGCGCGTTCGAACGCCGCTTCCCGATGCCCGAAGCGTCGATGCACGCGAGCCTCACTGCATCGTTCGACGACGGCGCGTCGTCCGCGCCATCCGATTCCAATAACCGCCTACGGGAGGAATGATCATGAACTGGCTTGCCGAATACTTCGCGCAGCGCACGAGCCCGCTGGCGCTTTCCATGTGGGCGCATCCGCCGCTCGCGCTCGGGCCGGACGGCCCGGTCTGTCGCGAGCCGTACCGGTTGCCCTATCCGGGCGTCGAACTCGTGTACACGCCGGGCGAAACGGTCGAGCGCGACGGCAATATCTATACGCTGCCGGCGCGCTACGACGCACGCGGGCTGTTCGCCGCGCGCAGCACGGCGCGAGACGACGCCGCATCGTTCTTCCATGAGGTGACGATCTTCGCGCCGTCGCCGTTCAACTCCGACTTCGTGATGACCGTCAACGGCGAGTTTTCGTTCGTGCCGACGTTCTGGCAGGACGGTTCACCGGGCTTCTCGGGAATCTGCGCACCGACAGCCAGCGGCCGCGCGACAGGCGAGCGAAGCGGCCCTCCGTGGCTATTCCAGGGCTATCTCAGCATCTAGGCCGCACCGGGCGGAGCGCGTGCGTGGCCGACGACACACGCCGCGCACATCCGTCGCGCGAGGCGTCGCAGCTGCCGCATCGCCACCCGAACCCCGCCAAAACCCGCACGCCGGACGCACGTTGACGTGAGTCAACCCGGCCGCGGGTGTCGCGCTTACTCTGAATTCGTGGGCACGCGTCGTCGCGGCGCGGGGATCGCCCATGCATCGGGCAACGGGAGCGTCATCATGCACATCGGAAGAATCTGTACCCAGCCGGTCGAGTCGTGCACGGCCGAATGCAGCGCGTTCGAACTGGCCGACCGGATGCGGCACGGGCATGTCGGCGATATCGTCGTGATCGAGTACCGCAACGGCGAGGCCATCCCGATCGGTCTGGTGACCGACCGCGATCTGGTGGTCGAGGTGATGGCGCGCGGCGACGATCCGGCCGACGTGACGGCCGGGCAGATCATGTCGCGCGGTCTGGTCGTGGTGGCGGAGACCGACGAGATCGGCGTCGCGCTCGAGGAGATGCGCCGGTCCGGCATCCGCCGGCTGCCGGTCGTCGACGACGCAGGCCGCCTCGTCGGCATCGTGACGCTCGACGACCTCGTCGAGCATCTCGCCGGATTGCTCGGCGGCGTCGCGGAAGTCGGCAAGCTGCAGCAGATCGAGGAGCACCGGTTCCGCACGTGAGCCACGCGTAAACCTTGCGGCGGCGCGCGCAGCCCGCTTTTACGCGTGCAGCGCCTCGAACAACGGCGCCCAGAACTCGCTGCTTTCGTATGCCGCGGCATCGCAGTCGGTGTCGAAGCGAATCGCGATCGCAGTCTCCGCGTCGGTCAGCGCGTCCGCATGCTCGAGCTGCCGCGCCAGCACGGCGGTGTCGGCATCGGAAGAATCGTTCCCGCGTGCTGCCCTTGCGGCCACGCGTGCGGCGAGCGTGGCCGGGCTCGCGGTGAAATCCAGAATCGCGATGCGCACGCCGCGCCGTGCGGCGAGCGACACGAATGCCGCGCGGTCGGCTTCGCGCAGGAACGTCGCATCGACGATCGCCGTGTAGCCGCTGTCGATGACGGTCGCGGCCGCTGCCAGCAGCCGTTCGTAGATCCGCTCGATCGCCGCGTCCGAATAGGCGCTGGCGGACAGGCGCGTTTCGTCCGGTACGCCCGCGCGCCGCTTGCGCTCGACGTCGCTGGACAGCCGGATCGCGCCGAGCCGCTCGGCCAGCGCGCGGCTGGCCAGCGATTTGCCAGAGCCCGACACGCCGTGACACAGGAGCAGCAGCGGTTGCGCGTCGCGGCGTGTGTCGGCCATCGCCGCTGCAATGCGCAGATAGCGGTCGCGCGCTGCATCGTCGCCCCGCAGTCGCGCGGTCAGGGCGCGCACCAGCGCGCGATAGACGAAATAGCACGGCACCACGCCGAGCGCCGCGTAGTCGCCGGTGCGCGCGAGCCACCCGGACAGCAAGCGGTGCGCGCAATCGTCCCGACCGTGTGCGGAGAAGTCCATCAGCGCGAACGCGAGATCGCTCGCCACGTCGATCCAGCGCAGCGCGTCGTCGAATTCGATGCAGTCGAACATCAGGATGCGGTTGCGCCAGCGCACGATGTTGTCGAGATGCAGATCGCCGTGGCATGCGCGCACGAAGCCCTGCGCGTGCCGCTCGGCGAGCAGCGGTGCGATGCGCGTCAGTTCCGCTTCGTACCACGCGTGCAGCGCGGCTTCGCGCGGCAGCGCGACGTCGAGCGTATCGAGCAGCGGCCGGCACTGCGCGGTCACGCTCGCCGCGCTGCCGAAGTGGCTGCGCGGTGCGTTGCGCGGCGCGTGCAGATGATGGCCGGCCAGCGTGGCGGCGAGCGCATCGGCATCCACGAGGCCGGCGTCGTGCGCCGCGCTGCGAATCGACAGCATCGCGCGGGCGTCGAACCGGCGCATGCGTACGAGGTACTCGCCGGGCGTTGGCTGCCGTTGCCGGCGCGCGCCGGTCTGCACCGGCTCGCCGAATGCGCAGTGTCGGCCGCGCGCGACGAGCGGCCAGACGCCGAGGTACAGCGGGCCAGCGAGCGCGCGATTGAGCGTGTATTCCGCGAGCGCGCAGCGGCGCCGCTGCGCGGGCTGCACGAGATCGACGAACGCGAAGCGCACCGGCTTGATACGTTTGTACGCGTAGCGTCCGGCCAGATAGACGACGGACAGATGCGTTTCGATCCGCTCGATGCGGCCTGCGGGGTGCGGATAGGTTGCCGGGCGGCGCAATGCGCGATCGAACTGGATCGCCTTGCGTCGTGCGTTGGCGCGGCCCAGCGAGAACGATACGTGGCGCGTTCGGGACATGGTGAACGGAGCGGTCGGACGAGGCGCGTGTTCGTCGACGCCCCGCGGGTGGAATTCGCGCGCAAGCCGCAGCGTGCGCCTGTTGGCCGGACGTCGCCGGATCGAGCGACATCGGGCGACCGGCGACGCGACCTCGCTATTGCAGCCGATCGGCGCGCGATCCGGCTTGATACGGGTCAACGCCGCCGTGCAGAGGCACGCTTGATGCAGGTCAACCGCATTCCGCGCAGCAGCAATACAGTCGGTGCCAGTAGTCGCGCAGCGATGCGCGAGCGTGCACGCTGGCGGCATGTGCGTTGCGTCACGGCCGCGGCCGTATGCGTTCACGACGCACGATCGTGTGCGGAATGATTGGTCTGGAGAGGCGTTGGCGATGAAGCGACGGGTATTGGCGATCGGCATGCTGCTCGTGTTGGCCGCGTGTGCGGACACGGAGCAGGCGACCGCGTTCAGGAAGTCGGAGACGCAACTGCTGGCCGCGCGTCAGTCCGCCGCGGTGCAATGTTCGACGGCATCCGAATGCGACCGCGAGTGGGCTCGCGTGCGGCGCTACATCGAAACCCATTCGGCGACGCGGATCACGCGCGCGAGCGCCGACCGGATCGAAACGGCGCAGCCGCATCTGGCCGGCGAAGTCTATCTGTGGGCGTCGCGCACCGCAGCGGGCGACGGCGCGTCGGTGATCCGGCTCAAGGCGATGTGCAAAGGCATGTACGACAGCGCCGGCGGCCCCGGATGGCAATACGATGCATGCGCACGGAAAATTCTCGACATCGAGCGCGGCTTCCGCGCGGACGGGAATCTGCCGGGCTAACGCGCCGCGCTGCCGATCGCTTCACGCTTCCAAACCGTTGACTTCGGTCAACGCCCGCCGGCGGCAAGCGCCGATGATGGAATTGCACCGAACGCCACAGGCGCGTCGGTTCTCCCAGCGAGGTCGGTATGTACAAGAACGTCATGGTCGCCGTGGACGGCAGTCCGTCTTCGAAACGGGCGCTCGACGAAGCGCTGAAGGTCGCTGCGTCGTGCGGCGCGCGCCTGTTCGCGGTGTTCGCCGTCGACAAGTCGATCCTGCTCGCGTACGGCGGGCGCATCGACCCCGACGCGCTGCTCGACGACGTGCGCCGCGACGGCACGGCCGTGCTGCACGACGCGGAACGCGCGATTTCGCATGCGGCCGTCAACGGCGACACGGAGCTCATCGAGACGGAACTCGGGCAGGACGTCGCCGAGCGGCTGCAACGCTATGTCGCCGAGCACGCGATCGACCTCGCGGTCATCGGCACGCACGGGCGACGCGGGGTCCGGCGATTGTTCCTCGGCAGCGTCGCCGAGCGCTTCCTGCGCGGCTCGAGTTGCCCGGTCCTGCTGCTGCGCAGCGACGATCCCGCGCCGGCCAAGACGGCCGCCTAGCGGCCGCGACGAACTGCGCGCTACCTGGTCAGGTCACCATCATGCAGATCTCGTTTCCATCCGAACATCCGACGTATTCCGGCCTCGATCCCGCGCTGATCTTCCCGGCGCTCGTCGAAGGCCGGCGTGTGCGCTGCGCGATCACCGCGGAAGCGCTGGAAGATCACTTTCGCGCGGCCTCGCCGCGCGAGCAGGATCTGGTCGACGCGTTCGCGCGCCATCGTCCTGCGATCGAGCGCGCCGCGCGCTCGCTGCTCGAGGAAATGGGCGGGCGGCCGATCCTGCTGCACAGCGGCTATTTCAGGTTCTGCAGATGAGTGCCGGCCGCCGCCGTCGGCGCGCTTCGAGCGCGCGCGGCGGCGGGCCGGTACGTTGCGTTTCGAACGATCATTCGTCCCTGGCGCGGCAGCGTCGTCGCGCCATTCGATCTTCAGCGCGGCCGCGCCTGTCGGGACGCAAGCGCCGGCCGCACGTCAACCGTCTCAGGAGTTACGAACCATGAGCAATATGACCCGTTACGATCCGTTTTCGATCGAGCCCGTTTCCGACCTGTTCCATGGGCTGTTCAGGCCGTTGCGCGGCATGACGCTTGCCGACCAGCCCGACCTCGCGTCGATGAAGATCGACGTCACCGAGAACGACGGCGCGTACACGGTCAAGGCGGAGTTGCCCGGCGTGGCGAAGGACGACATCGACGTCCAGGTGACCGGCAATACCGTCTCGATCAACGCGAAGGTCGAACGCAACAAAGAACAGAAGGACGGCGAGCGCGTGATCCGGCGCGAACGCTATAGCGGCGCGATCAGCCGTTCGTTCTCGCTGGCCGCGGACATCGACGACGCGAATGCGACGGCGACGTACCAGGATGGCGTGCTGTCGCTGACGCTGCCGAAGAAGGCGCCGGTCGGGCAGAAGAAGCTCACGATCAGCTGAGCGCAAGCGCGTGGCGGGCAAGCGCATCTGCGCATCGCCCGTCGCGAGCAACGAGAAACGATAAGCGGCGCACGGAGCGATCCGTGCGCCGTTTCGTTTCATTTTCGTTGCAGCGGCCGGCGCATGCGTCACCCGTGTGTCGCAGTGTTGCCGACGTGGAAGCCGACCGTCTGCGCGAGGATCGGCAACTCGTCCTCGTTCAGCCGCAGCGCGTCGGCGAGCGCACGGTGGTTGATCCAGCCGCGCACGACCGTCCCGAGGCCGGCCGACGCGCAATATAGCGACACATTCTGCGAGATGGCGCCGGCCGCGACTGCCGCGAACACGTCGCGTTGCTGCGGCGGCATGTCGAGTATCGCGGAAGTGCGCACGACATAGACGAGGTCGAGCGGCGCTCGGCCGACGAAGTCCTGATAGCCGGTCAGGTTGCGCGCATCGACCGCGTGCTTCAGCACGAGGCGGTGTGCGGGCACGTCGTAGCGATAGACGCCGTACGGCAGCGCGACGTACACGTCGATTTCATTGAACGCGTGTGCGGACGGCGCCGTGCGGCCGCCGCTCGCCGGGCGGTTGATCCCGTTCGCGGCCCACAGCATCGTGCCGAGCGTCGCGGGCGGCAGCGGCGCGGCCGCGAATTCGCGGGAACTCATCCGGGTGGCGAGCGCCGCCATCAGCGGCACGTCGCTGTCGAGCATCGGGCTCGGCAGATCGACGATCTCCGGCGACTCGCCGTGCGCAGGGGCCGGCAGTGCAGCGGGCGCCGGCGAGTAGGCCAATCGTTGCGGTTCGGTCATACGAGTCTCCTTCAGGCTTGGATGCGCGTGCCTGGAACGGTGCGCATCTTCGATTTCACGATACGGCGGCGGGGCGGCACCGCATTGACCTCCGTCAACCGACGCGCCGGCCCGGCGCACGAAGCCGCGCGACGCATCCGTTGACCTGCGTCAGCGAGCCGCCGCCGCGCGTGTGCAAATCTGGCTGAGTGCGGCGAACAGGCGCGCCGCGGCTCACAGGAGAGCAACGATGAAAACCGACAAGCAGTTGAAGCAGGACGTCCAGGACGAACTGGAGTCCGACCCGGCGATCGATGCGACACGTATCGGCGTCGAGGTGGCCGACCGGATCGTGACGCTTTCGGGGCATCCGCCGAGCTATGCGGAGAAGCTGGCGATCGAACGCGCGGCGAACCGTGTGGCCGGCGTGAAGGCGCTCGTCGTCGACATGACCGTGCACCTGCTGGACGACGACGTGCGCACCGACGAGGACATCGCGAAGGCGGTGCGGTCGGTGTTGCACTGGACGGTCGGGGTGCACGACGACGCGATCAAGGTGCAGGTCGAGCGCGGCTGGATCACGCTGTCAGGCACCGTCGACTGGGCGTACCAGAGTCATCTGGCCGTGCGGGCGATCTCGCAGATGCGCAGCGTGACGGGCGTGACAGACCACATCGTGGTGCTGGGCACGGTCGGCGCGGACGACATCGGCAGCAACATCAAGCGCGCGATCATGCGCCACGCGGAGCGCGAGGCGAAGCACATCACGATCGACGTGCACGACGGCACCGTGCGGCTGTCCGGCAAGGTCGGCTCGTTTTCCGAGCGCAAGGCCGTGCGCGGTGCTGCGTGGTCGGCGCGCGGCGTGCGTGCGGTCGTCGACGATCTGGTGGTCGAGTAACGCGCGCACGGGTGAAAGGCGGCTCGCGGCGAGACGTTACGTCGGATGGGTGATGCTTCGGTGTGCAGGGCGGGACGCGAGGCGGTCGGTCGCGATCGACACCATCGCGACCGACGCGGGCGGCCTTCGCTGCGGAATATCCATCATCATCGAATCGATGGCTCTTGCGAGCCGATGGTTGCGGAACCCACTCTGAGCGCAACGAGCGCGGGGCGGCAATCGGCACACTGCGCCGATTGCCACGCCGGATCATGTATAAGTCTGGACTGGACCAGACAGACAGTGCCAGATCGTCTGACTCGGTTCGGCCAGGACGCTACACCCAAGCATTGCGTCACTCAGTCATTCGGAAAGCCGAAGCTGATCCGCTATCGGCCATTCAATGCGGTAAAGCCTCACTCATTGGCCGAATCAAATGATCGGTTCCATGGTGCCGCGCAAATCAAATATCAGGAGCGGCCGATCAAGTCGCACCTCCCGGATTCCATGAGATCCATGAGACGCCCGCCGCACGACGTATGCACGCAGCGGTCCCCACGCCGATACCATACATGCCGTGCGTACGACCGTCCGTCACGCAAATCCACCATTAACCCGCACGATCTGCGAATTGATCCACGCTCCGTCCCGACCCACGAGGAACGAGACCGCATTGGCGATATCTACCGGTTGTCCAAGTCGTTCCAGCGGCGCCATTTTCGCGAGCATCGCCACCTGTTCTTCGGTTTTGCCGTCGAAAAACAGTTCGGTTGCGACGGGGCCAGGCGCGATCGCATTGACCGTGATGTTGCGTCCGCGTAGTTCGTTGGCGAGCACGTGGACCAGGCCTTCGACGGCCGCCTTCGAGGCGATATACGGCCCGTAGCCCGGCGACGCCTTGGCGATTGCGCTGGTGGACAAGGCTACGATGCGCCCACCATCGCCCAACACCTCGGCGGCTTTGGCGAGTACCAGAAAGGTGCCACGCACGTTGATGGACATCATGCGATCGAACGCTGCCGCGTTGCCGGTCTCGATCTTCGCCATGCTCATTACGCCGGCATTGCTGATGACTGCATCGAGTCGGCCGAAGGCCTGTTGCGCCGCCGAGAACAGGCGCGCGACATCGTCCGCGTCGGACACGTCGCCCTGTACTGCAATGGCCGTGCCGCCGCGCGCCTTGATTGCCGCGACTGTCGCGTCGGCCTGGGCACGGTTGCCGGCATAACCTGCCGCGACGGCGAAGCCGTCGTCGGCGAGCCGCAGCGCGATCTCCTTGCCGATGCCGCGAGATGCGCCCGTCACGATAGCGGCGCGATCGGGTTGCGTCCTCATGCTTTCATCTCCTCGCGTGTTGCGACGGGCGGCGGCAAGATCAGGTCTTCCAGGCCCATCCTGCGCAAAAACGCGACCTGCTTCTCGTGATGAACCGCATCGATTGCTTCGGTACCCTTGCGCTGGCCATCGACGGTTACGCGCAATGGCCGGTGGCCGTGCGGCATCGCCAATACATCGAGCGCCGCCGTACCGACCGCCGATACATCGAGCGCGCCGCCGTTCACCGCATCGATGGAAGCGAGCTTCTCGCCGAGACCCGCGATTCGCTGTGCCAGCGGGCCGTATTGCCGCTCGATGGTGGAATACGCAGGCGAACCCGCATCGGAGAAATGTTCGGTGCCTGAAGTAAAGGCGCCGGGGACGAGGATCACGCTGTCGATGCCCGACGGCCGCACTTCCATCGCCATGATCTCGGCGAGAGCATCGCCCGCCGCCTTGCTCGCGGTATACGGCCCGAGGAACGGCTCGTGCAGGCGCGACGTGGTGCTGCCCACGTACATCAACAGACCGCGGCCTTGCCGACGCATCGCGGGCAGCGCCGCGCGATTCACTCGCAGCCACGACAGCGCGTTGGTATCGATGATCTGCGCCGCCTGTTCCACCGAGAATGCTTCCGTCAGGCCCACCATCAACATGCCGGCGTTGTTCACGACCACGTCGATGCGTCCCTGCTGCGCGAGGATGAAATCGACGGCGGCACGGCAGGCCGTCTCCGACAGCACGTCCAGTTCGAGCACGTCGAGCGCGAGCGATTCCCGTCGTGCGAGCTGCTGCAGCGCGTCGCTGCGTTCGCGATCTTTCTCTTGCGGATCGCGCATGCTCGCATAGACCCTATGTCCTCCGCGTGCAAGCGAGAGCGCGATCGCCCGTCCGATGCCGGAGCCTGCGCCCGTTACCAGCACCACCTGATTCGTTTCGTATGTCATCGTCCGGCTCCTCGATCAGATGCGCGTGCGGATAAGCACCTTGCCGCGCGTATGACCCGTCGCGAGCTTCTCGAGCGCGGCGCGCGTGTCTTCCAGCGGGAAGATCGAATCGATGACGATCTGCAACTGCCCCGCCCGGAACTGCCTGACCGCTTCGGGAAGCGAAGGCGTCGCGCTTCCGAAGAACACCGCCTCACCGATACGCCCGTTTCGCGACGCGATGCCGAACTCCACCAGCGTCGCGATGCGGCCGCCCTCGCGCAACACCGCCCACGACTTCTCCAGCGTCTCGCCGCCGATCGGGTCGAGCACCAGATCGATATTGCGCATCTGTGCAAAGTCCTGCGTGCGGTAGTCGATCACTTCGTCCGCGCCGAGGCTCTTCACCAGTTCGATATTGCCTGCCGATGCCGTGGCAATCACATACGCGCCCGCCAGGTGCGCCTGCTGCACGGCCATGCTGCCGATGCCACCGGCTGCCGCATGGATCAGCACGCGCTGTCCCCGTTGCAGGCGCCCTGAATCGAACAGCGCCTGACGCGCTGTGCCGAATGTGGTCGGCAGCGACGCCGCCTGCTCAAAACTCATTCCGGCAGGAATCGCGCACAGCTCGGCGGCCGCGATCACCAGCTGCTGCGCGAATGCGCCGCCCGCACTCGGCGCACTGCGGCCGAATACGCGGTCACCCGGCTGCAGATGCGTGACATGCTCGCCGATCGCCTCGACCACGCCGCCGAAATCGGTGCCCGGCGTGTAGGGAAGGGCGACGGGGAAAACCTGTTGCATGTAGCCTGCGACGATCTTCAGGTCGAGCGGATTTGCGGCCGCCGCTTCGATGCGGACGATGGCCTCATCGGGCCGCATGTCCCGCAGTGCGGTCTCGCCGATGCTGACGACATCGGGATGGCCGAAGGTGGTGACGACTGCTGCTTTCATGGTTTGCTTGAGGGCGATGCTCACGGGTCCCGTCCAGGTTTCAGAGGTTCGAGATTTCGGAACGAGGCAGCTCAGGCTTGCGTCGGAAACTGGCCGAGTTGAAGGAACAGGCCGAACCAGTCCTCCATGTGCCACGTGGTGGTTACGCGCTGACCGTCCAGCGCGTGGAATTCGTGCAGGCGGAAGCGGACCTGCTTGCCGGTCGGGGCGATTCCGAACAGTTCGCCGCGATGCGTGCCGGTAATTTCGGCGCGCACCGCGATCTGCCCCGGCACCTGGACCATGTCGTGAATGACGATGCGCACGTCGGGGAAGGCCTGCGCAAAACTGCCAATGATCGGCTTGATGCCGGCCGGCCCAGGACCCTGGCCCGGCGCAAGCGGAATATCTTCCCAGTCAGGGGCGAGCACCGTGTCGACAAGGTCGGGGTCGTTGTCGCTGAATGCGCGGTACAGCGTTTCCACGGCCACGCGTTCGATGCGCAGGCGCTCGGAGAGTTGGGAGTCGATGGCGGTCATGGTTTTGCTCTCGTGGTGGCGTCGTCGTGACGTTGCGGTTGGAGGTGACGAGAGTGTGCGCCGCCGGTAGAATCCATCAAACAAATAACCGATATAAATGATTATTTGATTTATGGATTTTCATGGCATCGATCTGAATCTGCTGGCCGCCTTCGACGTCTTGATGAGCGAGCGCAACGTCACCCGGGCGG
Source organism: Burkholderia sp. MBR-1 (assembly GCF_013822785.1). Lineage (NCBI taxonomy): Bacteria > Pseudomonadati > Pseudomonadota > Betaproteobacteria > Burkholderiales > Burkholderiaceae > Burkholderia > Burkholderia sp. MBR-1. The sequence continues at coordinate 648,032 of NZ_CP053611.1, read as the reverse complement.
CGGCACTGGTCGGCGTGAGTCAGCCGGCGATGAGCGCAGCACTGTCCCGGCTGCGTACCCTGCTCGGCGATCCGCTGTTTCTGCGCAGCGCGGATGGCCTGCTGCCCACGCCGCGCGCGCGCGAACTGGCCGAGCCCATTTCGCAGGCGCTACGGCAGATCGAAGCGACCCTGGTGAAGCAGCCGGAGTTCGTGCCGGGCAAGGCGGCGCTCGCGTTCAACCTGGGGTTGTCGGACTACCCGGCGTTCGTGCTTCTGCCCGCGCTGCTGGAAGCGCTCGGCGAGCAGGCGCCCGGCATCGCGATCAACGTGCATGCGTTCAACGACCGCGACGATGCGGTGGACATGCTCGATGCAGGCGAGGTCGATGCGGCCATCGGCGTACCGCCTACGCAGCCGGTTGGCCGAATCCTCACTCGTCCGATCCTGCGCGACGAGTTCGTGACGATCGTCGCGAGTCATCATCCGGCGGCGCGGCGCGGAATGAGCATGAAGTCTTATCTGTCGCTGCCGCATGCGCTGGTGTCGCCGGAAGGGCAACGGCATGGGCTGGTGGACGAGGCGCTGGCGCAACAGGGCATGCAGCGCACGCTCGCGCTGACGCTACCGCAGATGTTCGCCGTGCCGGCGGTCGTCGCGCGCACGGCGATGACCGCGACGGTCCTGAAACGGGTCGCGCTCAATTCGCCCGCAGGCGGCAAGCTGGTGTTGTTTCCGCCGCCTATGCCGCTGCCGGATATCGTCTTTCACGTGATGTGGCATCGGCGTAGCGAAGGCAATCCGGCGCAGCAATGGTTGAGAGCGCTCATCGAGTCGGTGGCGCAAGCGCTATGAAGCGGTGCGGCGAAAGCGAGCGGGAACAAGCCCGAGTGAACGCCGCTGGCCTTCACTCTTGGACCATCCGAAGCCCAATCGGGCGCCTCAGTGCGCCGCCGCGATCACACCGAGGTGGATCGGCTTTGACGTGCCAGTAGTTCAATGCGTTTCGAGGTCGCGCTCGTCGACCTCGGACGCCGTCACGACTCGATTGCGCCCTGTCGCCTTCGCCATGTAAAGCGCCGCGTCGGCCCGCGCCAGGGCGCCCGCCAGCGTATCGCCGGGCGTGACGCATTCGACCCCCGCGCTGAACGTGCAGCGCACGCCTTCGTTTGGCGATCGTTCTACCGCGAGCCGCAGTTCGTTCGTCAATGCCGCTGCGTCGGTCATGCCCGCGTCCACGAACACGATCGCGAACTCCTCTCCACCCAGACGCCCGAAAAGGTCGCACGACCGCAGGCGCGCGGACACCACCGACGTGACATGTCTGAGGATTCGGTCGCCGACCGCATGGCCAAAGCCGTCGTTGACGGCCTTGAACTTGTCGATGTCCAGAATGGCGATCGACAGCGGTTTGCCCTTTTCCGGCGCTTCGCGAAGCAGGACGCTCGCCCTCGCCATGAACGCACGCCGCATGAGTACGCCCGTCAGTTCGTCGATACTCGCGAACTGTTCCATCTTTCGGACGAGCCGATCGTGCGCGAGCATCACCATGCCGGTCGACATGCACGGCAACGTGACGATCGCGAGCCCGAGAAACAGGACATTCCAGGGTGACGGTTGCGGAAAGGCCATGTGCGGCATGCCGAAGGCGGCCGCGACGGCTCGCGTGACGTGGAACAACGCACCCAGATAAGCGGCGGCGGCGACGAAGCGATAGGGGTAGCGCGCTCCGTCACGCGGCGCGTGACGCAGCGCCAACGTACCCACGGCGATCCGTGCATAGGCGAGGAGGCTCGATGTGAGCGCGACCTTCGCGTCGATGTTCGGCGACACGCACGTGAAGTACACCAACGCAACGCAGACGATGGCGAACGCCGCCGACTCTACGTGCCACGCCGGATCCTTGCCGAAAAACTGACGCATCCCCTGCACGAGCAGCAGCACCGCCACAAGCGTGATGAGCGCAGCGCCGAGGGTCACGATCTGTCCTGGCTGAGCGCCTGCGATGAACACCCACGACGATGCAGCGGTAAGCAGCGCGTGAGCCACGCACCAGCGGCCTATGCCCGGCACCGCAGTCCGGAGCAGCGAACCAAGGACGGCGACGCTCATCAGGCAAGACAGGATCACGATACCTATCAGAGCGAGCGGGGTGAGCATGAGATCGGGGCAGGTGACAAGAGAAGGACGCAGCAGGATAAACGAGACGGCGCTCGACGAATGAAAGTCATACGAAAACGAATCGACTCGCTGGCACCGCTGCGGCGGCGAGTGCGCATCGTATCGCATGTGCGGGTCTGGAAAGTATGTATGGATCATGCGCGGGCATTGCCATCGCTGGAGTCGCGTTCCCGGTCCGAGGCAGAATCAGGCATCGCGCGATCCGGTGTTAGCAGCCTTCGAGTGATCGCTTGCGCTCGAGTCGAACGGCGGCGCCGGGTCGATCGCGGCCCGTGACGAAGTGACGACCAGGCAATCCCGGACCTGAACTCCCGCTGACTGAGAGATCGAGTCTTGCCTAACGCAGACCATGCTCGACGCAGCCGACACCTCCAGCACCCCTAACGCGCCTTCCGCGCCGCCCGCTTGCGCATCGCGCGTTTCTTCTTGCACGCGCGCGCATGCCCCTCGGTTCGCTGAACGTGCCGGGCAACCGCATCGGTGACGGTCGGAAAGAAGCTCGCAGTGCCGAACACGTCGAACAGCCCGTAAGCGCGCAGCCGATCCTTCACCGGCCCCTTCATCTCCGCGAAATCGAGTTCGATGCGTTGCTCCGCCAGTTCGGCGTGCAGCGCGACGAGGCGGTCGGCGGCGCTCACGTCGATGTCGGTAACCGGCTCGGCGGCCACCACGATGCGCGTGACCGGGCTCGCCGAGCGCGCGATCGCGGCGTGCAGGTGTTCGCAGAAGATCTCGACGTTCGCGTAGAACAGCGGCGCATCCCAGCGGAACAGCACGAGCCCCGGCGTCTGCGCCGCGTCGGGATGCCGGCCGACGTCGTGATAGCCGCGCACACCGGTCAGTCGCCCGAGCACCGCATCGTACGGGTGCCACGCGCGCCACACGAACGACAGCAGCGACAGCCCGCTCGCGAGCAGAATGCCCGGCACGACGCCGATCGCGATCACGCCGGCAAAGCACAGCACCGAGATCAGACATTCGCCGCGGCGCATCCGGTACAGCCGCACGACGCTGCGGAAGTCGGCGATCCCGCATGCCGCGTAGATCACCACGGCGGCCAGCGCGGTGCGCGGCACGTACGTGAGCAGCGTCGGCGCGGCGAGCAGCAGGATCGCGATGCACGCCGCCGCGACGACGTTCGTCAGCTGGCTTTGTGCGCCCGCGGCGATCGCGACCGGCGTGCGCGACGCGCTGCTGCTGACTGCGCAACCCTGCGTCACGCCGGTCAGCAAGTTGGCCGCGCCGAGCGCGATCAGCTCCTGGTTGCGGTCCGGCGTGTCGCCCGCACGGGCGGACAGCGCGCGCGACAGCATGCTGATATCGGCGAACGACACCAGCGCGACGGCGAACGCGCCGGACGCCAGTGCGCCGAGGTCGGCGAGCGACACGGCCGGAAGGCGCGGCGCGGGAATGCCGCCCGGCAACGCGCCGATCGTCGCGACGCCGGGCAGCGGCCACAGCCTCGTCGCGATCGTCGCGCCGATCACGGCGAGCAGCACGCCGGGCCAGCGCGGCAGCGCGCGCTTCATCAGGAAAATGGCTGCCAGCACACCTGCGCCGAGCACGCCCGCGGCGACGGAAAACCGGCCGTCGACGAGCGCATGCGCGATGTGCTGCACGCCGGCGAAGACGTCGCCGCCCGACGTTTGCATGCCGAGCAGCTCCGGCAAGCGGCCGATCGCGAGCGCGACGGCGATGCCGTTCAGGTAGCCGTACTGGATCGGGCGCGACAGCAGATCGGTGACGAAGCCGAGACCGAGCGCACCGAGCAGGATGCAGATCGTCCCGGCCGACAGCGCCAGCGCGCCGGCCAGCGCGATCGCGCGCTGCGGATCGTGAGCGGCGAGCGGCGTGATCGCGCTGGCGATCAGCGCGGCCAGCGCGGAATCGGGCCCCAGCACGAGGATGCGGCTCGGGCCGAACAACGCATACGCGAGCAGCGCGGCGATCGTCGCGTAGAGCCCGGTGATGGCCGGCAGGCCGGCCGCCTGCGCGTAGCTCATGCCGACCGGCAGCAGCACGGCCGACAGCGCGAGGCCCGCGTACAGGTCGCGCGACAGCCACGCACGCTGGTAGTGGGTAAGCAGTGCGAGGCCGGGGAGCATGCGCGCGACGCGCGCGGACCAAGGCCGGTTCATCGCGGGTTCGACGGGCAGGGATGGGCGTGCAATGGGATACGTGCTCCGACGGGCAGTCGCATCAGCGCGACGCGGCCCGCACCGCGCAGCGGAGCCGGCGCCAGCTTCGGCGGGCGAGCCGACGCGTACGCATACGCACGTGGCGCGCGGCGCCATCGCGCGGGTCGTGGAGGCCGCGGCGCGGCAGCGTGAAGCGCGGCATCACGTCGCCTCGAGCACCGACCGCTGCAGCGCCTGCGCGAACCGCGCCAGCGTCGCGATCGAACCCGTCACGCTTTCGTAGCGCTCGCGCCCGATCTGTCCGTCGAGCGTCACGAGCATGCCGGCGTCGCGGGCGAGCGCGACGAGCGCGGCCGTGTCGAGTGCAGCCGCGCGCGTGTCGGCCTGCATCGCAGAATCGGAACGATAGTCGGCGTATGACATGGCGTCTCTCCTGGTTGCCGTGCGAGCGGGGTGCCGGGCGGCCGGTATCCGTGAATTCAGTATCGACGCCGCGCGTGCGCGATTCAATCAGCGCGCCCCGAAGTCGCGGTAGGAATCGTGCACGGCGCGTCGGCCGATTCCTACACGGCCCGCGGCTTCGGCGCAGCCCTGCGCCGCACCGCGCGTGTCGGCCTGCGCTGCGCGTACCAGCTGCCGATCGCATGCCAGATCTCGGGCGCAGTCTCGCAGTAGGTGAACAGCTCGAGATCGCGGCGATCGATCATGCCTTCGTCGGCGAGGAACGGCAGGTCGACCGCGCGACGCCAGTACGCCTCGCCGACGAGAATCACCGGCAGCGGCGCGATCTTGCGCGTCTGCAGCAGCGTGAGCACCTCGAACAGCTCGTCGAACGTGCCGTAGCCGCCCGGGAAGAACACCGCGGCCTTCGCACGCTCGAGCAGGTGCAGCTTGCGGATCGCGAAATAGTGGAAGCTGAAGCAGAGCGACGGCGTGATGTACGGATTCGGCCGCTGCTCGCGCGGCAGCTCGATATTGAAGCCGATGCTCGGCGCGCCGCGCTCGTAGGCACCGCGATTGGCAGCTTCCATGATGCCGGGGCCGCCGCCGGTGACGACCGCGAGCCGCGCGCTGCGCGCGCACCGGTCCGCATGGGCGACGATGCGTCCGAACTCGCGGGCGACGCGGTAGTACGCGCTGTGTTCGACGAGCCGGCTGGCGGCCGTCACCGCGCGGCGCCGGACGGCGTCGTGCGGGCGTGCCGCGAGCAGCCGGTTCGCGTCGTCGAGTCGTGCGTTCGCGACCGACGGCGCGACGATGCGCGTGCTGCCGTAGATCACGACCGCATGGCCGATGCGCTCCATCTGCAGCCGCTCCTCGGCCTTCCAGTAGTCGAATTGCAGCCGGATGCCGCGCATGCCGGCGCCCTGCAGCAGCGTCGCGTCTTCGTCCACGGGTGTACGCGCCGCGCGCTTCGTGATGCGCCGGACCTGGCGCGCGATGCCGAGCCGATCGTCGTGGCCGACCAGCGCGCCGGGGCGCCGGCATGCGCGTTTGCCGCGCGCCTTCGCGGCAGGCCGGTCGCGCGGCGTGCGGCGCGCGGTCTTGCTCTGCACGGCAGCGGCGGACCCGCGTTTGAGCGGGGGTTTGACTACGGTCGACATGAGCGGAAGGGCAATGCGAAGGTCACTGGCTCAGCACCCATTGCACGAGCCGATGCGCGTCGTCCGCGGACAACGGGCCGCCGCGATCGATCGCCGACGGCATCGGCGTGTCGCCCCAATGCGCGCGGCCGCCGACGCGCAGCTTGCGTTCGAGTTCGGCGGCGGCGTGCGGATCGTCGCGGTAGCGTTCGGCGATCGCGTGGAACGACGGCCCGAGGAACGCCATGTCGCCCGTGTGGCAGAACATGCAGTGCTGCGCTTCGACCAGCTCGGTCGGCTCGGGCACGGCCGTCTGCGCGGCGGCCAGGCCGGCCGTCGCGGCGAACACGCACAACGCTGCGCTACGCAGGAGTTTCATCTGGTGGTCCTTGCAGGAATCAGGAGATCACTTCGTCGAGCGGGCGGCGCGGTGAACGCGGCGCCTGCGGGCCGCGCCCGACGCGCAGCAGCAACTGCGGCTCGCCGTGCAGCCCGAGCACGTGGCACAGGTGCGCGCGCAAAGCGGGCGTCTCGATCGGCTGGTTCAGGTACGACGCCGTATAGCCGCCGCGCGTCGCGACCAGCAGGATCCGCTCGAGCGCCTGTCCCGCGGCGAGCCACGCGTCGCGGTCGTCGCGCGCGGTCGCGATGCAGACGATCAACGGCGACGCGTCGACGAGCTGGTGATGCAGCGCGGCGAGGCCGTTGCCGATATCGAAGGTCCGCACCGCCATCGTGACGACCGGCGCGGCGAAGTCGAGCAAGGTCGGTACGCCCGCGGCGAAGGCCGGCATCCCGTCGGTATGCCGGCGCGGATCGATCCAGCTCGCCAGCTCGCGGCGAAAGCGCGGATCGGCGAACTGCTGACGATCGGCTTCGGCGACCAGCTCGGCCACTCGGGCGCGATTCGCGAGCGCATCGATGCACGCGACCTCAGCGCCTTCCGCGACGCCCGCCGCGATCAGCGCTTGCTGCAGGTCGTCGGGCACCGCGCTCGCGTCGAACGGTGCACGCGTCGTCACGCGCTCGGGGATCGCATCGAACAGCGCGCCGAGCGCGGCGTCCGAATAGCCGTCGTCGCAGACGCGCACGAGCGCCAGCAGATCGGGATCGACTTCCGACGGAAACGTCGTGATCGTGTGCGCGAGGCCGGCGTGGTCGAGCGCGACGCGCAGATTGAGCAGCGCCGCGCCGCAACTGATGATCAGCTCGCGGTCGAACGGATCGACCACCGGCAACGCACGCATGCGATCGGCGCACACCGAGATCGTCGCGCCGTTGACGACGAAGCGCCACGGCTGCGAGTTGTGGCTCGACGGGGCCAGCACCGCATAGGCCAGCAGCGCCTTCAGCTGGTCTTCGGGATGGGCGCTCGCGGCAAGGGGGGGAACGGATATCATTCGGTCATCTCCAACGCGTCGCTCGGGCGGCGTCACGCCACTTCATCGTGTCAGGAACGGCCGGGTGCCCGTTGACCCACGTCAAGCGCGCGTCACCGCGCCGTGCAGACCGGCTGCGCTGCGATTAGCGTTGCAACACGAAGCGCGCGAAAGCGATTCGCGCGAAGGAGAAAAGCATGCTTGCGATGATGTTCGACGGCACGACGCCCACGCTGCGCGAGGCGCGCGTGCCCGACCCGGTGCCCGCAGCCGGCCAGTTGCTGATCGACGTCCATGCGTGCGGCGTATGCCGGACCGATCTGCATGTGGTCGACGGCGAGCTCGCGCATCCGAAGCGGCCGCTGATTCCCGGGCACGAGATCGTCGGCACGGTGCGCGCGCTGGGCGCGGGCGTCACGGGCTTCGCCGTCGGCGATCGCGTGGGCGTGCCCTGGCTCGGCGCGACGTGCGGACACTGCGCGTATTGCGCGTCCGGCCGCGAAAACCTGTGCGACAGCCCCGGCTTCACCGGCTATACGATCGACGGCGGCTATGCGGAACGCACCGTGGCCGACCATCGCTATTGCGTGCATCTGCCGCGGCGCTATTCCGACCTCGAAGCCGCGCCGCTGCTGTGCGCGGGGCTGATCGGCTACCGCACGCTGCGCATGGCCGGCAACGCGCAGCGCATCGGCATCTACGGCTTCGGGGCGGCCGCCCATCTGGTCGCGCAGGTCGCGTTTTTCGAAGGACGCAAGGTGTTCGCGTTGACGCGCCCCGGCGATGCCGCAGCGCAGCAGCTCGCGCTGTCGCTCGGCGCGGTGTGGGCCGGCGGCAGCGACGAAATGCCGCCCGAGCCGCTCGATGCCGCGCTGATCTTCGCGCCGGTCGGCGCGCTGGTGCCGGCAGCACTGCGCGCGGTGGACAAGGGTGGGATCGTCGTGTGCGGCGGCATTCACATGAGCGACATCCCCAGCTTTCCGTACGCGTGGCTGTGGGGCGAGCGCCGGATCGCGTCGGTGGCGAACCTCACGCGTGCGGATGCGGTGGAATTCATGCGGCTCGCCGACGCGATGCCGCTGCGCGTCGAGGCCGTGCGCTATGCATTGACCGATGCGAACCGCGCGCTCGACGATCTGCGCGCCGGCCGCGTGTCGGGCGCGGCCGTGCTCGGGATGGGCGGGTGAGCGGTTGAGTGGCCGAATGGGCCGAATGGGCTGAGTGGGCCGATTGGTTGAACGGCGCCGCGCGCGCCGTTTCGGTCCGCTCCGAGTGGTTCGGCGCCGTTGGGATCCTCGTGGATCCGTTTGGCGCCGCGCGCTCAGATTTGCCCGAGGCCTTCCGAATCGACGATCCGGATCTGCTTGCCTTGCGCGGCGACGAGCCCCTTGTGCTGGAACTTCGACAGCATGCGGCTGACGGTCTCGAGCTTCATCCCGAGATATTCGCCGATCTCGTCGCGCGTCATCCGCAGCACGAATTCGGCGGCCGAGTAGCCGCGCGCCTTGAAGCGGGCCGACAGGTTCAGCAGGAACGCGGCCACGCGCTGTTCGGCGCTCATCGTGCCGAGCAGCAGCATCTGCGACGATTCGCGGACGATTTCGCCGCTCATCATCTGGTACAGGTGGTGCTGCATCGGCCGGACTTCGCGGCACATCTGCTCGAGCTGGCCGAACGGGATGATGCAGACCGTGCTGTCTTCGAGCGCGATCGCGTCGCCGTTGTGCTGCCCTGCGTGGAGGCCGTCGAGCCCCAGCGATTCGCCGACGATCTGGAAGCCGGTGATCTGCTCGTCGCCGTCGCGATGCATGACGATCGTCTTGAACGACCCGGTTCTCACCGCATAGATGCTGTTGAACGCGTCGCCGGCGCGGAACAGCGTCTCGCCGCGCTTGACGTTGCGCGTCGTGCAGATCATCGCGTCGATGCGTGCGAATTCTTCGGTCGACAGGTCGGCCGGCATGCATACGGTGCGCAATGCGCACGACGAGCAGCGGGACGTGGCGCGCTTCGGCTGGTCGGCAGGCTCGACGCGGTGCAGCGGGATGAACGGGCGGGACGGCAGGTTCGTCGCAACATTCGCAATGGTTTGCATGATCGGCTCCAGTTGGGGGCAGCGTCGGCCCGCCATCGGGCGGACTCGCGCTGACCGTTGTACCGGCGGCCTTGGTTTCTGCCGCCTTCCTGTGGGGACGCCTCGCTGACGCGTCCGGCGCGCCGGGAGACCGCTACGCCGGTCTCCTCGATGCCGCCCATGCTCCGCGAGGCACGTTCGGTGTTTTTGTTGAAATGGAGTATGGATGTTGCGCGACGTCAAGGAAATCAGCCGGAATTGAAGTTGCGGTAGGCGAGATGGAAGCCTTGTAGGGCGTTTCCTACACGCGCGCGGCGCGTTGCCGCGCGGGTCGCCGCCGCGGCGTCGGGAGCCGCGCCGTCGCGGAAGGCGCGCGCCGGCGCGGGCGGCCGGCGCCGCCCGTCAGAGTTCGTCGGGGTCGTCGAACAGCTTGTGGCGCATCGCATAGCGCACGAGTGCCGTGTCGTTCGCCATCTGCATCTTCTCGAGGATCCGCATCTTGTAGGTGCTGACCGTCTTCACGCTGACGTTGAGCGCGTGCGCGATTTCGGAAATCGACTCGCCGGTCGTCACGCGCCGGAACACGTCGAATTCGCGGTCCGACAGGCGCTGGTGCGGCAGCAGATCGGTCGGCTCGTTCAGGCTCTGCGCGAACTGCTCGGCCATCGTCAGGCTCACGTAGACGCCGCCGGCCGCGATCTTGGTCAGCGCCGCGACCAGTTCGGCGCTCGCGCTTTCCTTCGTCATGTAGCCGGCCGCGCCCGCGCGGAACGCGCGCACCGCGTATTGCTGCTCCGCGTGCATCGTCAGCACCAGGATATGCAGCGCCGGCTTCTCGTCCTTGATCTGCTTGATGAGTTCGACGCCGTTGCGGCCGGGCATCGACAGGTCGAGCACGAGCACGTCCGCGTCGCGGTCGCGCACCAGCGCGATCGTCGACGCGCTGTCCCGCGCTTCGCCGACCACCTCGAAGTCGCTGGCGCTCTTCAAGATGTGCCGCAGGCCGTCCCTGACGAGGGCGTGGTCGTCGGCGATGAGTACCGTGATCATGTCGGCGCGTCCTCCTGCCGGATATCGTTTGCGGCCGGCGCCGCCGGCCGCGTTCGCGCCGTGCGCGGCAGCCGCCGCATTGACCGGGCGTCGGGTGCATCGCCCGGCTGCGAAGTGCCGATGTGGACAATTTCGCGCCGTTCATCCGAAGCAAGACTCACGAACCGGCGGCGTGATGCGGCCCCGGATCGCGGCCCGACAGGCGGTAACACGGAAGCACGCGTGCCGCCTCCCGATACGGCAGCGCCGAGGCGGCACGTGCTTGGAAGATGGCGCGCTGCGAGCGTCCGCGGCGCGGCCGTCGCGGCACATCGGGCGGGTCGGGCACCGGGCATAACCGGTCCGGCCCTGAAGGGGCGGGGATTCACTGTCATTGCCGTTCATCCTGACGGAGCGGGTCGTCGGCGGGCTGGCGGCGCGTGGCACGACACGCGGCACCGCCCGGAACTGCGATGTCGTCGGAATTATGCGCGTCACGGTGACGTTCGCCAATCGGGACCGACGGATACGGGCGCCGCCGTATCTGCTTGACCGGCGTCAATCGCGCGCCGCCGGCCGCGATCAGACTGGCTTCACGAATCCATCGAACCCGCATGACGGCAGGGAGGCACCATGTATCGAAGAATTTTCGCGGCGCTCGACGGCAGCCGCGGCTCGCGGCTCGCGCTCGACGAGGCGATTTCGCTCGCGCGCGAGTCGGGCGGCCTCGTCATCGCGATGTGCGTGGTGTCGGATGCGCCGCGGCTGACCGACGTCGACAGCGGCTATGTCGAGCAGCGCGACCCGGCCGGGCTGGATGCGGACAAGGCCGCGATCGCGGTCGCGGACGCCGAAACGGCGTTTCAGCTGTCCGGCGTGCGCGGCATCGCGCAAACGGTCGAAGCGAACGGCCAGGACGTCTCGGACGTGTTGGCGCGCGCGGCCGCCGAATGCGATGCGGATCTGATCGTGATGGGCACGCACGGCCGCCGCGGCGTGCGCCGCGCGGTGCTCGGCAGCGTCGCGGAAGCGCTGCTGCGCGAGGCGGACCGGCCGGTGCTGGTCGTCCGGGAAGGGCCGGGCGCGGGCGCCGGCATGCTGTGACGGCGACGCTTCGTCAAAGGAGAGACGGGCGGCCAGCAGACGGCCGCCCGATAAACCCGCTCAGTGGGACAGCAGAACCGGCACCGTCATCGTCTCGAGGATCGTGCGCGTCGCGCCGCCGAGCACGCGCTCGTGCATGCGCGTATGGCTGTACAGGCCCATCACGAGCAGATCCGCATGCAGATCGGTCGCGCGGTTCAGCAGCGTCGCGCCGACGCCGACCGACGGTTCGCGCGGCGTCGTCGAGAACGACGCGCGCACGCCGTGCCGTTCGAGATAGGCGGCGACGTCCACGCCGGCGGGCGTCTCGTCGGTAGCGGGCTGCCCGTGGCTGACGGTCTCGACGTTGACGAAGCGCGCGCGGGCGAGCAGCGGCACGGCGTCGGCCACGGCGCGCGCGGCTTCGCGCCCGCCGTCCCAGCCGATCAGCACGTTCTCGCCGAGCGTGCGCACGTCGCCCGCGTAAGGCACGACGATCGCGGGGCGCCCGCTGCCCATCACCACATCCTCGACGAAATTACGCGCGACATAGGTCAGACGATCGTCCGGATCGACCTGGCCGAGGACCAGCAGATCGGCGTGGCGCGCATGCAGGATCGCGGCTTCCGTCGCGTTGCCGGTCGGCGCCTGCCATTCGACGCTGCGCCCGGCGCGTTCGGCGGCCGTCAGAAAGCGCTGCTCGGCTTCCTTGCGGCGCTCCTCGCACAGGCGCTCGTAGACGGCCAGCTTCAGCGGCTCGTCGGGCCGCCGCAGCGGCTCGAACAGATCCTGGCAGACGACGTAGAGCCCAATCAGATGCGCGTTCCAGCGTCCCGCGAGTTCGAGCGCGAGGTCGACGCGCGTCGCGCAGCGCGCGCTGTCGTCGAGATGGACGAGCAGGGTCTTGTAGCTCATGACGGCTCCTTTTCGGTCGATGCGGTGGCGGTTTCGGCCGGGTGGTTCGACATGCAACCGGCCGGAATCATCAGAACCGGGGTTTTCGCGTGGCGCAGCACGCGCTCGGCGACGCTGCCCAGCACGAGCCGGCGAAAGCCGCGCCGGCCGTGCGTGCCGAGCACGATCAGATCGGCGCCGATCTCGCCGGCGACCGTCACGATCCGCTGCGGGATGTCGTCGCCCTCGGGCGCGACGTTCGAGATCTGCGGCGTGCCGGCCACGTTGCGCGCCTTCATGCGCCGGGCTGCGTCGTCGGTGACGCGCAGTCCTTCTTCACGGAACGCGTCGACCAGGATCGACGGATCGTAGCCGTAGGTGTCGTACGCGGGCACCAGGAAATCGACGACGTAGACCGGCGTCAGCCGCGCACCCGTTTGCGCCGCGAGATCCAGGGCGGCGTCGAGCGCGCGGGACGACGTGTCGCTGCCGTCGAGCGCAACCAGGATGTTCGAGTACATGGCGTTTTCCTTGAACGGAGATCGATGCAATCATCATCGGCGCATGCACGCCGGTCGCGCTGATCTGGATCAACCGTCGCGATTGCCGCGCAGCACGCGCACCGCCGCGCGCGCCGCGACCCACGCCTCGTTGGTCGGCTCGACCACGACCGTGACCGCGCTCGCCGCCGCCGACACCACGTGCGCATGGGCCGCATTCGCGCACGTGTCCAGCTCGACGCCGAGCCAGCCGAGCGCCGCGCAGATCCGCTCGCGCAGCACCGCCGCGTGTTCGCCGATGCCGGCCGTGAAAACCAGCATGTCGAGCCCGCCGAGCAGCGCAGTGAGTGCGCCGACCTCGCGCACGATGCGGTGGACGTACAGCGCGAGCGCGTCGTGCGCCCGCGCGTCGCCGGCCGCCTCGCATGCGAGCAGCACGCGCGGATCGCCGGACGCGCCCGACACGCCCTTGAGTCCCGACTCGTGATAGAGCAGCTGACCGAGCGCGTCGCCGGACAACTGGCCGGCATCGAGCAGGTGCAGCACGACGCCGGGGTCGAGCGTGCCGCAGCGCGTGCTCATCATCAGCCCGTCGAGCGCGGAGAAGCCCATCGTCGTCGCGACGCTGCGGCAGTCGCGCATCGCGCACAGGCTCGCGCCGCTGCCGAGGTGCGCCGCAATGACGCGCCCGTGCGCCTGCGCGCCGAACGCTTCATCGAGCGCGACGGACAGATATTCGTACGACAGCCCATGGAATCCGTAGCGGCGCACGCCGCGGTCGAACCATTCGTGCGGCAACGGCAGCAGCAGCTCGGTGCGCGGCAGCGTGCGATGAAACGCCGTGTCGAAGACGGCGACTTGCGGCACGTCGGGGAACGCATCGCGCAGCGCGTCGATCGCGTCGATGCTGTGCGGCTGATGCAGCGGCGCGAGCGGCGTCAGCGTGCGCAGCGCGTCCAGCACGTCGTTGTCGACCAGCACCGGCTCCGCGAAGCGCGCGCCGCCGTGCACGACGCGATGCGCGATCGCGGCGAGCGTGATGTGCGGCAGGCGCTCGCGGATCCACATCGCGACCTGCGCCAACACGGCGCGGTACGGGTCGCCGGCGCCGAGCGGCAGCGTGCCGTCCCGATCGGCGTCGAAGCGGATCGCGATGCCGTTGCCGGCCGCGACCGCCTCGCCGTCGTGCAGCGGCCGCCGCGCGGGATCGCCGTGCGGCGGATACGCGAAGAGCGCGAACTTCACGCTCGACGAACCGGCGTTGACGACCAGCAACGCAAGCGTGCGCATCGGCCGGCTCAGTGCGACATCAGGACCGGCACGGTCATCGACGCGAGCACCGTGCGCGTCGCGCCGCCCATCACGAGCTCGTGCCAGCGCGGATGGCCGTACGCGCCCATCACGAGCAGGTCGGAGCCCGTCTCGTACGCGCGCGACAGCAACGTGTCGCCGATCGCGCGGCCGTCGCCCGCATCGATGTCGAGCACGCTCACGTCGCGGGCATGGCGCGCGAGCATCAGCGCGGCATCGGCGGCCGGAATGCGCATGGCCGCCGCCGCCGAATTGCCGTCGACCACCGCGGCGACCGTCGTGCGCTTCGCATGAGCGAGAAACGGGATCGCGTCGTGCGCGGCGCGGACCGCTTCGCGGCTGCCGTCCCACGCGACGAACACGCGCTCGCCGATCGACGTGAAGGCGCCGGCATACGGCACGAACAGCACCGGGCGGCCGGCCGACAACACGAGGCTCTCCGGAAACTGGTTGTCGACGAAGCTCTCGGGATCGTTCGGGTCGCTCTGGCCGACGATCACGAGATCGGCCACGCGCGCGGCGCGCGGCACCGCGACGTTGGCGCGCGCGTCCGCCTCGACCCACGCGGCGTGCACCTTCGCGCGCGCGGTCTCGGCATGGAACAGCCGCTCCAGCGCGGCGCGGCGTTCGTCGCGCTGCGCGCGATGCTCGCGGAAGTAATCGGCGGACCCGGCCATCACGTAGAACGAATGCGGCTCGGCCGTGTAGACCGAGAACAGGCCCGTCAGATGGGCACCGAAGCGCCGCGCGACGCGCAGTGCGAACTCGAGGCGCGCATGCGCACGGACGCTCGTATCGAGGTGCACGACTATGCTCTTGTAGCTCATCGGAATCGCTCCATCGACGGGTGATCCGCCAGTGCAATCCAGTCTACGGAGCGGGCTTTCCGCGTGCTTGACTCAGATCAACGGGCGCTGCGCGGCTTGCCCGCACAGTTAGGCGGTCGCGCCGCCGAGGCCACGTACGGGCACCGGGCGCATGCCAACCGATTGACCGGACCGAACGAGGGAAGCCGATGAGCACCTACGCTTTGACGACACCGATTGACGTTTGCCGCGCGAGCTGCGATCTCGCGCTGCGGATGGCGGCGCTGAACCGCGACTGGCAGCACGAATGGCACGCACTGGCGGGCCGGGGCATCGAGCGCGACCGCGACGCGGTGCGCCGGTTGCAGCAGGCGCTCGCCGGCAGCGGCGAATGGACCGCGTTCGGCGAAGCGAGCCGGCAGGTGATGAGCGATTACGCGCTCGCGAGCGTCGCGCTGTGGCAGGACGCCAGCGAGCTGTCGATGCGTGCGCAGTTCGAGCATGCCGGCGTGTGGCGTACCTGGCTGCGCGAATACGGCGCGGGTGTGCTGTCGCGCAGTCAGACCGACTGGCTGCCTGACCTGGAGCGGCTCGCCGCCGTCAACGAAGCGAGCATGCCGTGGGCGGAATGGATGACGGCGCTCGAGCACGGGATCGAGGACGCGACCGACGGCGCACCGACTGCCGTACGCCGCCTGAAGGGCAAGGTCGACGCACCGGAGAGCGGCCATGGGCGCTGAACGTGTTGCGTTCGTCACCGGCGGGACGGGTGGCCTCGGCACCGCCATCGCGCGGCGCCTGCACGATGCCGGCATCACCGTGGCCGTGTCGTACATGAACGGCGACGCTCAACTCGCGACGTGGATCGCACGCGAGCGCGAGGCGGGCCGCACGTTTCATGCGTTCGAGGTCGACGTGGCCGACTACGATTCGTGTCAGCACTGCGCGGCGCGCATGCTGGCGGAGTTCGGGCACGTCGACGTGCTGGTCAACAACGCGGGCATCACGCGCGACGCGACGTTCGTGAAGATGACCAAGACCATGTGGGATGCGGTGCTGCGCACCAATCTCGACAGCATGTTCAACATGACCAAGCCGTTCGTGCCCGGCATGATCGCGGCCGGCTTCGGGCGGATCGTGAACATCGGCTCGGTGAACGGCTCGCGCGGCGCGTTCGGGCAGGCCAACTATGCGGCCGCGAAGGCCGGCATTCACGGCTTCACGAAGGCGCTGGCGCTCGAGCTGGCCCGCCACGGGATCACGGTCAATACGGTCGCGCCCGGCTATCTGGCGACCGCGATGCTCGAGTCGGTGCCGAAGGAAGTGCTCGACACGAAGATCCTGCCGCAGATTCCGGTCGGTCGGCTCGGCCACCCGGACGAGATCGCCGAGCTCATCGCGTTTCTGTGCTCCGACGCCGGCGCTTTCTCGACCGGCGCGGAATTCGACGTCAACGGCGGGATGCACATGCATTGACGTGTGCCTGCGTCCGCGGACGCAGGCTTTCCTCATTCGGCGATGCGCGTGCGCCGCGTTGAAGGTCCGGCGCGATACGCGCTCCACTGTACGCGTCTTGCGACCGGCAGGCCGGTTTCCCGGAGCAAATCTGATGAATGCACCCGCGATGCGCGCGCCGCTCGCGCAGGAAGCGATACGGCTGCCGCAGCCGAACGAACCGGCGCCGTGTGCGCTCGCCGTTGCGCCGGCCGATGCGACGCCGGCCGAACAATGGAATCGCGCGGCCCACGCGAACGTGGCCGCGCTGACGCTCGGCCTGTCTCCCGTGTCGATGGCGCTCGCGATGCTCGACTGGGGCGCGCATCTCGCGGTCGCGCCCGGCAAGTGCTTCGAGCTTGCGGCACAGGCGTGGCAGGCGGCCGTCGCGCCGTCGTCGCAGGTGCGCGACGCCGCTGCGGCCGACCCCGGCGGCCTGGCCGTGCACGCGGGCGACGCCGATCCGCGGTTCGCCGCGCCCGCGTGGGACGCCTGGCCGTTTCACGTCTATCGCGACAATTTCCTGGCGATTCAGCGCTGGTGGCGCGACGCGACCAGCGGCGTGCCGGGCGTCGAGCGCCATCACGAGGAACTGGTCGGGTTCGCCGCGCGGCAGTGGCTCGACGCGTGCTCGCCCGGTAACTTTCTCGCGACCAATCCGGTCGTGCTCGACACTACGATGCGCAGCGGCGGGGCGAATCTGGCGACTGGTCTGCGGCACTGGGCCGACGACGCGCGCGCGTTGTTCGAGCACACCGGCGAGCAGCGCGCGCACGATGCGCGTCCCTATCTGCCGGGCCGCGACGTCGCGGTCACGCCGGGCCGCGTCGTGTGGCGCAACGCGTTGTGCGAGCTGCTGCAATACGACCCGACGACCACCGACGTCGCACGCGAGCCGATCCTGATCGTGCCGTCGTGGATCATGAAGTACTACATCCTCGACCTGCAGCCGCACAATTCGCTGATCCGCTTCCTGGTCGATTCCGGCTACACGGTGTTCGCCGTGTCGTGGCACAACCCTGGCGCCGAAGCGCGCGGGCTCGGGCTCGACGATTATCTGCGCGACGGCTGCATGGCCGCGCTCGACGCCGCGCGGTCGATCTGCGGCGAAGCCGTGCATGCGGTCGGCTATTGCCTCGGCGGCACGCTGCTCGCGATCGCCGCGGCCGCGCTCGCGCGCGACGGCCGGCAACACGAGGCATTGCGCTCGGTGTCGTTGCTGGCCGCGCAGACCGATTTCAGCGAACCCGGCGAGCTGGGGCTGTTCATCGACGCGAGCGAGCTGTCCGCGCTCGATGCGCTGATGTGGCGGCAGGGCTATCTGGACGGCGCGCAGATGGCCGCGACGTTCCAGTTGCTGAATGCGCGAGACCTGATCTGGTCGCGCATGATGAGCGAATACCTGCTCGGCACGCGCACCAAGCCGAACGACCTGATGTCGTGGAACGCCGACACCACGCGCATGCCGTACCGGATGCATACCGAATACCTGACGCGGCTCTTTCTCGACAACGATCTCGCGGCCGGCCGCTACTGCGTCGACGGGCGGCCGGTCGCGCTGTCGGATCTCGACGTGCCGACGTTCGTGGTCGGCACCGAACGCGATCACGTGTCGCCGTGGCGTTCCGTGTACAAGCTCCATCTGATGACGCACCACGCGCTGACGTTCGTGCTGACGTCGGGTGGCCACAACGCCGGCATCGTGTCGGAACCGGGCCATCCCGGCCGCCACTACCGCTGCGCGACGCGCGAGCACGGCGCGCCTTACCGCAGCGGGCACGACTTCGTGCGCGACACGCCGCCCGTAGAAGGTTCGTGGTGGACCTGCTGGAGCGGCTGGTTGCGCACGCATTCGTCGGGCGACGTGCCGGCCCGCGTGCCGGCGGCCGGCTTCGCGGCAGCGCCTGGCGCATACGTGCTAGAAACATGATTTCCATGGAGGAATACCGATGAAAGCACTCGTCTATCACGGCCCTGGGCGCATGGCGCTCGAACAACGTCCGAAACCCGAGCTGCAGTCGCCGACCGATGCGATCGTCCGCGTGACGCGCACGACGATCTGCGGCACCGACCTGCACATCCTGAAAGGCGACGTGCCGACCTGCGAACCGGGGCGCGTGCTCGGCCACGAAGGGGTGGGGGTCGTCGAGCAGGTTGGCGCTGCGGTCGATGCGCTGAAGCCGGGCGACCGCGTGCTGATTTCCTGCATTTCGTCGTGCGGCCGCTGCGAATACTGCCGGCGCGGCCTGTATTCGCACTGCACCACCGGGGGCTGGATTCTCGGCAACCGGATCGACGGCACGCAGGCCGAGTACGTGCGCATTCCGCATGCGCAGACGAGCCTCTATCCGATCCCGGCCGGCGCCGACGAGGACGCGCTCGTGATGCTGTCCGACATCCTGCCGACCGGCTTCGAGTGCGGCGTGCTGAACGGCAAGGTGCAGCCGGGCTGCTCGGTGGCGATCGTGGGCGCCGGGCCGATCGGGCTTGCCGCGCTGCTGACGGCGCAGTTCTATTCGCCGGGGCAGATCATCATGATCGACCCGGACAGCAACCGTCTCGACATCGCGCGGCGCTTCGGCGCGACCGACTGCGTCGACGGCCGCAGCGGCGACGCGGCGGCGGACGTGATGAAGCTGACCGACGGCATCGGCGTGGATTGCGCGATCGAGGCGGTCGGCATTCCGGCGACGTTCGAGCTGTGCACGTCGATCGTGGCGCCGGGCGGCGTCGTGGCGAACGTGGGCGTGCATGGCGTCAAGGCCGATCTGCATCTGGAGAAGCTGTGGGATCGCAACATCGCGATTACGACGCGGCTCGTTGATACGGTCAGCACGCCGATGCTGCTGAAAACGGTGCGGGCGGGGCGCCTCGATCCGGCGCAACTCATTACGCACCGGTTCGCGCTCGATGATGTCGAGGACGCTTACGACACGTTCAGGCGCGCGGCGCAAACGCATGCGTTGAAGGTGATTATTGAGGTTAGTTGAGGGTGGGGCTGGGTGCGATACGGGCCGGTGCTTGCGCCGGGTTGTAGGGCGCATGCGGAAAGCGCTTGGACCGGACTAAACGGGCAGTGGCGGGTTGGCTGACTCAGTTCGGGCACTACCGGTCGTCCGATGTTTCCGCCAAGATCGTCTAGAACCGGCGTGACGGACGAAACTATGAAGTCGTTAAACAAGCTCCTGCAACATGTCACACGAATACCTTGTCATTTTCCAGTACCACGAGCCCGAACCGCGACAGCTATTCGACCGCGGAGTGATCGAAGACTACGAGTCGACGACTGGAGTCTTCATCAAAGCGGCGGCGGCAGAAGAAGCTTTGATTTGGTGCAGGGCAATCGCCCAGGAGCTTCTATGCCGCTGCAATGACGATAGGTCGTTGGATTGGACGCGCTTTGGATATTCGTGCTGGGTCGAGCCCAACCCGGGAATGTCGTCTTGGGGCCGTTGCTTGGGCTTTTTCCAGCACGTTCAGGTCGGTGAAATGCCGAACTTCGACGCAATGGGTACCGCCGCGTATATCGACTGGCAGGGCAACCAAGGCGATTAGATTGTCTAAAGTGGCGGCGGTCTAGCGCTGCCCCAATGACCGGTTTCGAGAAATCCGAAGGACCGCTCCGGGTCGACGCGGGCCGTCCGCCGGACCGGGCACGGTGCGACGGCGTCGTCGGTCACAGGTCGGCCAGGAACGGCCCTTCGACACAGGCTCCGCGATCGGTGACAATCTTGGCACGTCATACCTATTCCGCACACGAACATGAACCTACTTGGGCATCGCCGACTGCATCGACCAGCAACCTCGTCGGGAGGCGCCACCTGCACAGAGCGAACCTCTGCGGACTTTCTGATAGACGGACAGTCTTTGCTGGAAATGCTGGTTAAAAGTGCCGGTGGACATGCCGACTTCATGGGTTGTTTCGTGAGTGGTTACGCGAAGGAATGCGAACGCATGTCCGCTATGCTGCTCGACGTTCCGCCGGAGAGCGGAAAGCGCGTACTACTCTACATCTGCCCTGAGTGTGGCGACGTCGCGTGCGGTGCATATTCGGCCCTTGTACGGCGTGAACGCGAATCCTACGTTTGGGAGAGCTTCGCCTACCAGACAAGTGAATCTGACTTGCAGATAGTTGAGGCGTTTGGACCGTTTTCTTTCGACGCATATAGGTATAAAGGCTCTGTACTCGCTGCGTCGGCGATTGACGGAACCGAGTAGCTCTGCGGCAACAGGCGGCCAGAATCGGCCGTTCGACAACGAAATCTGAATCGTCGACAATGCAAGCCCAAACCACAGCCACGCCCCCTCAAATCAAACCGATGGCACTGGCTTTCTAAACCAGGCATGGCGTTGGAACGATGAGCATCAGAAAGTGGATAGCGCATATTCGGACGGATGCAAAAAGCCGCGACGCATTCAACATGGTGACCTTGGAGGCGGCGCATCGCGCGCTGCCTCTTGGGGGCGCTGCGGCTTTGAACGCGCAGGGATTTGACGCGTAGGCGCGAATGAAGCTTAGAAAAAGTTGGCTCTTCGTTGCCATTCCTGCGGCGCTCTTTTTCCTGGTGTGGGGGCACGCGGGGCCTTGGGTCTTCCCCCGGCACTTTACGTTACGGGTAGTCGCTGGAGAAGGGCACCCTCTATCGGGAGCAGATGTCACGGTTTACCAAACGACATGGCAGACGCCGTGCATCCCGATGTTCGGATTGTCCGAGGCCTCCTGCAATCATTACCAATCGACTGTCTTCGATGGCACCCTCGATCGACATGGAGAAGCGCGTATCTGGGCGATTACGGCTGTGCCTTTCAAGGGCGAGCCTTATATCGCGTGCATTGAAGGCAAAGAGTACGAGGCTGATTTCGCGATTGCGGAGTGGCCAACCGACCCTGCCGTTTCGGTCGTAACGTTGGACTACAAGGGCATGCGACTTCTTCGCGAGCAGTGCTCGCCTTACACCAAGAAGCTGCCCACACCTGGGTGGTGGAACGACTAGGCTCGGCGGCTATAGCAGCCGCCGCCTCGCCTGTCCTTCCCTCGTCGTACGTTTTCTGTCACTGGTTCGCTCTAAACGCACACGGACTGGAAAACGCACATGACCAGCGAGGTCATCGACTGGAACTCGCGCCTGAATTCGCTCCGGCACCTGCTCATGCGCCGAGTGTCCGCTTGCGGGAGGTCTGACGGTCTCTTTAGGGTCGATCACCGCCAACGGCGACGAACAGTCGTATTGTCCGAGACTTAACCTGACGTTGACTGACCGGTCAGGTCTCGGCCTATACGCGTCATGCGTATGCGGCGCTTCACCGGCGCCACTAAGCGTCAGGACGAGCGTGCAGCGGGCTGCTGCGCGGCGTCGGCCGGTTCGGCTTCGGCTGCCTCTTGATGGAGACCATCCCCCTCATTCAAATCGACACACTGCTCATAAACCGGCACCTCACAAGTCCAGTGCAGCGTGTCAGCGATGCGCCGACGCAGCGCATCCGCGGCAGCCGGCTCCCCATGCGTGACGAACGTTCGCACCGGCGCGCCCTGCATCGTGCCGAGCCATTTGAGCACGTCCTCGTAATCGCCATGAGCCGACAGCGTCGTGATCGATTCGATCTGCGCACGCACGCGCACGTATTCGCCGTGAATCTTCACCGTCGGCTCGTGCGCGGCCAGCGCCGCGCCGCGCGTGCCGGCGGCCTGATAGCCGACCAGCGCGATCGTGTTGCGCGGATCGGGCGCATAGCGGGCGAGGTGATGGAGCACGCGTCCGCCGGTCGCCATGCCGCTGCCGGCGATGATGACCATCGGCCCGTGGTGATCGGAGATCGCCTTCGACTGGTCGACGGAGCGGATCATCGTCGCCGCGTGGCCGAGCGCGTTCGCTTCCGAAACGGTCAGCCGGTGTTCGAGGATATGGTGGCGATAGATCTCCGTCACGTCGGTGGCCATCGGGCTGTCGAGGAACACCGGCACGCGCGCCATGCGGCCGGACGCCTTTAGCCGCGCGATGTAGTGCAGGATTTCCTGCGCGCGGCCGACGGTGAAGCAGGGCATCACGACCACCCCGCCGCGCCCGAAGGTCTTGTCGAACATCGCGGCGAGTTCGGTCTCCGGGTCCGACGCCGGGTGCAGCCGGTCGCCGTACGTGGATTCGACCACCAGATAGTCGGCATGCGCGGGCGCCCGCGGCGGCTGCATGATCGGATCGTTGTAGCGGCCGAGGTCGCCCGAGAACGCGAGCACCTTGTGATCCCAGTGCATCACGACGCTCGCCGCGCCGAGGATGTGCCCGGCCGGCAGCAGCCGGAACGACACGCCGCCGCCGAGCGACGTGCATTCGTCGAACGCCACCGGCTTCAGCAGGTGCAGCGCGCGCTGCGCATCGTCGAGCGTATAGAGCGGCTGCGCCGGATGGTGCTTGGAATAGCCGTGGCGGTTCGCGAAGTCGGCTTCTTCCTCCTGCAGCCGCGCGCTGTCGCGCAGCATGATGTCGCACAGTTCGGCCGTGGCCGCCGTGCAGTACACGGGCCCGCGAAATCCTTCACGTGCAAGCACCGGAAGATAGCCGGTGTGATCGATGTGTGCATGCGTGAGCACGACGGCGTCGAGCGTGTCGGCCGCGAACGGCAGCGTCCGCCAGTTGCGCAGCCGCAAGTTCTTGGTGCCCTGGAACAGGCCGCAATCGACCAGGATGCGCCGGCTGCCGTGCTCGACCAGGTATTTCGAGCCGGTCACGGTTTCGGTCGCGCCGAGAAAAGTCAGTTTCATGAGATAGCCTCGCCGGGAATCGACGGATCGGTAAGGCGATTACAGCGCGAACGCGCGGGCGACGCTTGACCGAAGTCAGCAATTGCAGGATTCCATGCCGCGCCGGCCGCACCGCCTGCGCCGCACAATGCGGTTGCTCGCGCCGTTTGACTACGATCAATCGTCGGCCGCGTCGGCCCGCGCATGGCGGTCCGGCGCGCGGATGCGGTGTCATGATTCGATGATCCGCGCCTGCCGTGCGCGCGCTGCGCATCGGCATCGCGAGTCTCTCGGGATCGATCCATCATGACGCTGATCGCCAATCTGGACGGCGCCGCGCACCTGTACCGGTTGTGCTTCGTTCGTTCGCCATGGGCGTGGTTTACGTGCCTGCTGCTCAATCAGCAATGCGGCGAGAACTGGGCCGACGTGCCGTACCAGAACGCGGCGAAACCGCCGTACAGCGATTCGCGCGCGCAATTGCTGCGGGTCGCGTTCGAGGCGCCCGGGCTGTTGCCGCCCGAAGCCGGGCGCCACGGCCACGCGTGGAGCGTCCAGCAGATCAACCGCGGCGCGGCGCCGTGGCTGCGCAGCGAGGATTTCGTCGATGCGACCACGCTCACGGTACCGGCCGGCGCGACGCTCGCCGCATTCGTCGAAACGATCGACGCGGCCGGCGGCACCGTGTACGCGCCGCTCGGCTGGGCCGAACTGCCGCGCTGGGAACGGCCCGACATCGTCGCCTGAGCGCATCGCACCGTCGAGCAGCCGGCCCGCCCGCGCCATGTCCGTCAACCAGCTTCGCCCCAGCCGCCGCCGAGCGCGACGTAGAACGCCACCGTGTCCTGCAGGCGTTGCGCGAGCGCCTGAAGCCATGCGATGCGGGCCTGGTGATATTGCACGTCGGCGACCAGCAACGGCACGTAGCCGGTGATCCCCGCGTCGTAGCCGGCCTGCGCGAGCCGCAGCGCATCGCGGGCGGCGGCCATCGCGCGAGCCTGCGCATCGAGCGCCGCGGCGTCGTTCGCGAGCGCGCGCAGCGCGTCGGCCACCTGCGAGAACGCGGCCAGCACGACCTGCCGGTAGGACGCGTCGGCCTCGTCGTAGGCATCCTGCGCGGCGCGCCGCTGGTTCAGCAGCGCGCCGCCGTGAAACAGCGGTGCGGTGACGCCGGCGCCGACGCTCCAAGCACGGCCGGCCGGCGAGAACAGATTGGCCGCGACGCCGCTGTCGAAGCCGCCCGACGCGGACAGCGTCAGGTTCGGGTAGAGCGCGGCGGTGGCGACGCCCACCTGGGCGCTCGCCACGTGCAGTTCGGCTTCCGCCTGCTGGATGTCCGGACGGCGGCGCACCAGCGACGACGGCGCGGTATCGGGCAGGCTCGCCGGCAGTTCGATCGCGGCGAGCGACAGCTCCGGCGTCCGCCAGTCGGCCGGATATCGGCCGGCCAGCAGCGCGAGCAGATCGTCGGCTTGCGCGCGCTTCTGGTCGAGCGCCGGCAAGGTTGCCTGCAGCGTCGCCCGCTGCGACTCGAGCGTCAGCACCGCGACGTAGGCCGCCGCGCCGGCCGTCACCTGCGCGCGCGTCAGGCGAATCTGCTCGTCGACGAGACCGATCGTCTCGCGCGTGGCGGCGGCTTCGTCGCGATACGCGGCGCGCGCGATCATCGTGTTGACGACGTTGGCGCTCAGCATCAGATACGCGCCGGCCAGCGCGTGGCGCTGCGCGTCGACGCCGGCGGCCAGCGCCTCGACCTGGCGCCGTTCGCCGCCCCACAGGTCGAGGGTGTAGCTGACGGTCGCCGACAGCGTGAACAGGTTGAAGATCGACGCCGGCAACGCCGGGCCGCGCGACGGCGTCGCGCGCTCGCGCGCCGCGCCGGCCTGCGCGTCGATCTGCGGGAAGAACACGCCCTGGCCGGCCCGCAACGCGTGCTCGCTGCGCCGCAGCGTCGCTTCGGCGAGCGCGAGCGTCGGGCTGCCGGTCAGCGCGGCGTCGACGCTCGCGTCGATGGCGTGGCTGCCGAAGCGCGTCCACCAGTCGCGCGTGAGCGGCGCGTCGGGCGACAACGCCTGCGTGCGGCCGTCGCCGGTCCACGGGCCGGACGCCGCGTGCGGATCGTCGGGCGCGACGAAGCGCTCGACGCGAGGCGCGGGCGGCGGCACGAAGTTCGGCCCGACCGTGCAGCCGCCCGCGAGCAGCGCGGCGAGCAGCCCGGCGGCCAAGCGCGCAGCGGTTCGGCGCCGCGGCGTACGGCCGCCGCACGCGCGGTCATTTGCCGGCGACGTACACATCGACGATCTGCCCGGGGAACAGCCGCACGTTGCGGTTCGGCACGATACGGAAAATCAGCGGCAGCACGCGCACGTCGACGCGCTCGGTGCGCTGGTCAGACAATTCGATCTTCGGCGTCACGTACGGCTGCACGCGCACGAACTGCAGATCGGCCTCGACCGACGTGCCGCGCACGAACATGTGCGCCTTCAGCGCATGCAGGTCGGGCAGTTGCGGGATCAGGATCTCGTCGATGTAGCAGCGCACCTGCAGCCGGTCGACCGGCGCGCCGAGCACCGCGACCGGCGCGCTGGCCCGCGTGTAGGTGTCGTAGATCCCCTGCGGGCTCAGGTACGAGCCGAGCGCCGCGTTCATCGCCAGCACGGTGCCGTCCGCCGGCGCGCGCAGCGTGTAGCGGGCCAGCAGCGCGGCGGCCGCATCGGCCGCGCGCCGCAGCGCGACGACCTGCGCACGCTGGTTGCGCACGTCGTAGCTCCATGCGCCGGCCTTGGTCAGACGATACTGGCGCGTCACGACGTCCAGGTTGGCGGCCGCGACGCGCACCGCGTTCGCGGCCGTGTCGAGCGCGTCGCGGCTCACTGCTTTCGGATCGATGTCGTACGCGCGCCGCTGCTTGTCGTACTGATCCTGCGCGAGCTTGAGGCTCGCCTGCGCGGCCCGGGTCTGCGCACCGGCCACGTCGAGCACCTCGCGGCGCGGCTGCGCGTTCAGCTCGTCGAGCAGCGCAGCGGCCGCATCGGCCTGCGCGGCGAGCTGCGCGGCGCTCGCGCGCTGCACGGCGTCGTCGATCGTCAGCAGCACGTCGCCGGCCTTCACCGGATCGCCGTCGTGCACGTAGATGCGCGTCACCGCTCCCGACACGTCCGGATAGACGTTCACGTTCGCGCCGGCCGGCTGCTCGCTTTCGACGATGCCGTTCGCATAGACGCCCCGCGCGTACGGATTGGCGGCCGGCTTGAACACCGGCGGCTGCGGCGGCTCCTGGCGGCCGTAGAGCCACGCGGCGACGACGCTCGCCAGGAAGCCGAGCACGGCCGCGACGAACACGAGCCGGCGCTTCATCGCACGCCTCCGCGCTCGATGCCGGTCAGCTTGCCGTCTTCCATGCGCAGGATGCGGTCCGCGTATTCGAAAATCCGCGCGTCGTGCGTGACGATCACGATGCAGCGCGTGTCGTTCAGCACCTCGTGCTTGACGAACTCCATGATCATGCGGCCGGTGTCGCCGTCGAGCGACGCGGTCGGCTCGTCGAGGATCAGCAGGTCGGGCTGGCTGACGATCGCGCGCGCGATCGCCACGCGCTGCTGCTCGCCGCCGGACAGCTTGACGGGCGGCAGCTGCGCGCGATTGGCGAGACCGACGACGCCCAGGTAGGTGTGCGCGGCCTGGATCGCGTCGTCCCACGGCTGGCGCTTCAGGATCAGCGGAATCGCGACGTTCTCGGCGGTCGTGAGCCGCGGGAACAGGTGGTAGTCCTGGAACACGAAGCCGATCCGGTTGAGCCGGAACTCGGCGATCGCGTCGTTCGGCTGCGCCCACAGGTCGACGCCGTCGATCGACACCGAGCCGCCGTCCGGCCGCAGGATGCCGGAGATCACGCTGAGCAGCGTGGTCTTGCCGCTGCCGGATGGTCCGACGATCAGCAGCATCTCGCCGAAGTGAGCCTGCATCGACACGTCGCGCAGCGCCTGCGTGCGCGCTTCGCCTTCGCCGAACCATTTGTCGACGCCGCGCGCGTCGATCGCGATGCCGGCCATCGTCAGCCCCGGAAGATGTCGAAGGGCTCGATGCGCAGCACGCGCCGCACGCCGAGATAGCTCGAGATCGCCGCGATCACGACGACCATCCCGAACGCGAGCGACAGGTTGCCGTACGTGATGAGGGCCGCGTAGTCGGGGATGCGCAGCTTGGCGAGCGAGATCATCAGCACGCACAGCCCGACGCCGATGCCGTAGCCGGTCAGCGCGGTGAAGGTCGCCTGGAACAGGATCATCGCGACCAGCTCGCGGCTCTTCGCGCCGATCGCCTTCAGCGCGCCGAACTTGTCGAGGTTCTCGACGATGAACGCGTAGAAGGTCTGCCCGGAAATCGACAGGCCGATGATGAAGCTGATGATCGTCATCAGCATGATGTTGGTGCCGAGCCCGGTTTCGTACTTGTAGAAGCGCGAGATCTGCGCGATGAACTCGTCGCGCGTGTACGCGCGGTAGCCGAGCGACTTCACGACGGCCTGGATGTGCGCGATGTCCGCATCGGACTTCGGCTCGACGAGGATGTACGAGGTCGTGAAGCGCGGCGACGGGATGTAGCGGATCGCGCGTGCGTAGGTGGTGTAGAGCGTCGGCGTGCCGAACAGGCCGCTCGCGGCGACCTTCGCGATGCCGACGATCACGCCGCGATGATCGTTCAGCTCGAAATCGGTGCCGATGGTCGGGTTCTCCAGCTTCGCGAACTCCGGGTCCTGAATCGCGATGAAGCCGTTTTCCGCGTAGATGTCTTCGATGCGGCCCTGGAGCATCGTGGGCCGGCCGAGCAGGCTCGCGTCGTCGAGGCCGACCACCGTGACCGCCTGATACGCGCCCGAGCGCAGCTTCACCAGCGCGCCGCCGGAGTAGAGCGGTACCGCGTACTTGACGCCGTCGATGCTGCGCACGGCGTCGAGCACGTAGCCGGGCATGCCGATGCTGTTCGCGATCGTCTTCACGGCCGGGTCCATCACCCAGACCTTCGCGCCGATGTTGATCACCGACGCCGACGACTTGTTGAGAATGCCGGCGAACAGCGACGTCATCTCGATCATCAGCAGCACCGAGAACGTGATACCGACGATCAGCGCGGTGAACTTCGCGCCGTCGTTGACGAGCAGCTTGAACGCGAGGCGCAGGATGCCGTTCATGGTGCCGGTGCGAAGCGCGCGGCCGTCCGGCTAGCGCTCGCTCGACGCCGGGCCCAGCTGGGCGACGAAGCCGACGATGCCCGACACCAGCGCGACGATCGCATACGGCGCGACCTGCTCGTCGATCAGCATCGCATGGACGACGCCGAGCAGCGATGCGAGCGCGATGAACACGCAGGACGTCGCCAGCGTGCTTCGATATTGCAGTCGAATCATGACGTTCTCCGGTTGAGCGGCGGCCGATGGTACGGCGGGGCCGCAGGCGATGGCGCCGCTGGTTGCGGCACATGGCGTCATGATCGCGTGCGGCGTCGCGTCGCAGTTGATCTGTGTCAACGGACCCGGGGGCGCCGCGCGCCGGACCGCTCAGGCCATCTGGCCGATCGTCTTGCGAAAGCGCGTCAGCGACAGCAGGAACAGCGCGCAGCCGATCGCGAACAGCGCGGCAAACTGCATCCACACCGCGTCGAGGCCGGCGCCGCGATAGAGGATGCGCTGCGCCAGCTCGACGAAATGGGTCGTCGGCGCGGCGAGCATGATGTCCTGCACCGCGAGCGGCATGCTCTCGCGCGGCGTGAGCCCGCCCGACAGCAGTTGCAGCGGCAGCAGCACGAGCACCAGCAGCATCCCGAACTGCGGCATGCTGCGCACTAGCGTCGCGAGAAAGATCCCCATCGACGTCGTCGCGAACAGGTGCAGCGCCATGCCGGCCACGAACAGCGGCACGGAGCCCGGAATCGGCACGTGCAGCGCGCCCTGCACGACGAAGCTCAGCGACGCGACGGCCGCCGCCGCGACCACGAGCCCCATCGACCACACCTTCGCGAGCATGATTTCCGCGGCGGTCACCGGCATCACGAGCAGATGCTCGATCGTGCCGTGCTCGCGTTCGCGGATCAGCGCGGCGCCGGTGAGGATCATCGACAGCATCGTGACGTTGTTGATCAGCTCCATCAGCGCGCCGAACCACACTTCGTCGAGGTTCGGGTTGAAGCGCATGCGCATCGCGAGATCGACCGGCGGCAGCGGCGAGCCGCGATAGCGCTGCACGAACGAGTCGATCTCGCCCGACACGATCTGCTGGACGTAGCCGCCGCCGGTGAAGGCCTGTGTCATGCGCGTCGCATCGACGTTGAGCTGGACCGTCGCATGGCGGCCGGCCAGCACGTCGCGCTGGAAGTCGGGCGGGATGTCGAGCGAGAACGTGTAGTCGCCGTTGTCGAGGCCGCGATCGGCTGCGGCCGCGCCGACGATCGGCGGCGGCGCGAACTGCGGCGGGAAGAACGCCGCCGCGATGCGCGCGGACAGCGGCGACGCATCCTCGTCGACGATCGCGATCGGCACCTTGTGCAGCGTTTCGGGGCGGGCGGTGGCGGCGACGTAGATCGACGCGCTGAACGTGTAGACGATCAGCGCGAGCAGGATCGGGTCGCGCGCGAGGCTCCACAGTTCCTTCACTCCGAGCCGGAAGATGGCGTTCAGGCGTGACATGATCAGCGCTCCTGTTTGCGCAGCAGCACGCCGGTCATCACGAGGATGACGGGCACGGCCACGAGCATCGGCCAGAACTGCGACGACAGGTCGGACAGCCCGAGCGCCTTGTTGTACACGCCGCGGCTGATCGCGAGCATGTAGGTGGCCGGATAGATCGTGCCGATCCACTTGCCGCTGCCTTCCAGCGACGACAGCGGCGTGAGCAGCCCCGAGAACTGCACGACCGGTATCAGCGTGCCGACGATCGTCATGAAGATCGCGGCGATCTGGCTGCGCGTGAAGGTCGACGCGAACAGGCCGATGCCGGTCGCCACCACGTTGAAGATCAGCACCGCGGCCGCCAGCGTCGCGAAACTGCCCTTGATCCGCACGCCGAACACGAGGTCGGCGAGCACCACCATCAGCAGGAAGTTCAGCATCGCCAGCATCACGTACGGCACCTGCTTGCCGATCAGGAATTCGGCGCGCGTGACGGGCGTCACGTACAGGTTCACGATCGACCCGAGCTCGCGTTCTCGCACCACGGCGAGCGCGGTGAGCATCGCGGGCAACATCAACAGCAGCATCGGCATGATCGCCGGAATCATGGCGGGCAAGCTCTTCACGTCGGGGTTGTAGCGATAGCGGACCGCGATGTCGACGGCCGGCGCGAGCGCCACGCCGAGGCGGCGCTTCGCCTGGTCGCGCAGCCAGTTCTCGTGCATGCCGGCCACGTAGCCGCGGATCGTCTCGGCGCGCATCGGCATCGCGCCGTCGACCCACGCGCCGATCTCGACGTGCCGCCCGCGCGCGACGTCGCGCGCGAAGTCGGGCGGAATCTCGATCGCGAGCGACAGCTCGCCGTTGCGCATGCGGCGCTCGATGTCGCGATCGTCCGCGAGCGGCGCGCGCGGCACGAAGTAGCGCGAGCCGGCGAGGTTCTGCGCGTAGTCCTGGCTCAGGATCGACTGGTCGCGGTCGAGCACCGCGAACGTCAGGTTGTCGACGTCGAGGCTGATGCCGATGCTGATCACGCACATCAGCACGAGCGAGCCGAACAGCGCGAGCGTCGCCCGCAGCGGGTCGCGGCGCAGCTCCAGCACCTCGCGCCACAGGTAGCTGCCGGCGCGCGCGGCGCTGAACCATGCGGTCCGCGCCGCGCCGCGGGCGGCCGCGGGCGTGGCCGACGGGGGAGTGGCAAGCCAGCCGGCGTCGGACGACGCATCGGCCGCTGCGGCCGCATCGCTCGGGCTGTCCTCACGCTGCGCATCGGTGAGATAGCCGATGAACGCATCCTCGAGCGATGCCGCGCCGCGCATGCGCACCAGCTCCGCCGGCGCGGCGCTGGCGAGCACGCGGCCGGCATGCATCAGCGAGATGCGGTCGCAGCGCGCGGCCTCGTTCATGAAGTGCGTCGAGATGAAGATCGTGACGCGATCGCGGCGCGCCAGCTCGATCATCAGCCGCCAGAAGTCGTCGCGCGCGACCGGGTCGACGCCCGAGGTCGGCTCGTCGAGGATCAGCAGCTCCGGCTTGTGCACCATCGCGACCGCGAGCGACAGCCGCTGCCGCATCCCGAGCGGCAGGCGCTCCGGCAGCACGTCGAGCACGCCGGCGAGCCCGAAGCGCGCGACCATCTCGTCGACCCGCGCGGGCACGTCGGCTTCCGGCACGCCGAACAGGCGCGCGTGCAGCACGAGGTTCTGCCGCACGGTCAGCTCGCCGTACAGCGAAAAGCCCTGCGACATGTAGCCGACGCGGCGGCGCGTGTCGATGTCGTTGGCGGCGACCGGCTGGCCGAACAGCGTCGCCGTGCCTTCGGACGCCGGCAGCAAGCCGGTGAGCATCTTCATCGTCGTCGACTTGCCGCAGCCGTTGGAGCCGAGAAACCCGAAGATTTCGCCGCGACGGATCTGCAGGCTCACGTGGTCCACCGCGACGAACTCGCCGAACCGCATCGTCAGCCCGTCGGCCTCGATCGCGTAGCCGGCGGTCGCGTCGGGCCGGAACGGTTCGATCTGCACCGGCTGGTGCCCCTTGCGGCGCTCGTCCGGCAGCAGCGCGATGAACGCGGCCTCCAGCGTGTCGCAGCCGGTGCGCGCGAGCAGGTCGGCGGGGCTGCCGGTGGCCAGCACGCGGCCGGCGTCCATCGCGATCAGCCAGTCGAAGCGGCGCGCCTCGTCCATGTAGGCGGTCGCGACCAGCACGCTCATGGCGGGCCGCGCGACGCGAATGCGCGCGATCAGATCCCAGAACTGCGCGCGCGACAGCGGATCGACGCCGGTCGTCGGCTCGTCGAGGATCAGCAGGTCGGGATCGTGGATCAGCGCGCAGCACAGGCCGAGCTTCTGCTTCATCCCGCCGGACAGCTTGCCGGCCGGGCGGTCGAGGAACGGATGCAGGCCGGTGCTGCGCGTCAGCGCGTCGATCCGGCGGCGCCGCTCGGCCGCGTCGTGGCCGAACAGGCGCGCGAAGAACTGCAGGTTCTCCTCGACCGACAGCGTCGCGTACAGGTTGCGGCCGAGGCCTTGCGGCATGTACGCGATGCGCCGGCATACGCGCGCGCGATCGCGGCGCGACGACAGATCGGCGTCGAGCGCGTGCACGTGCCCCTGCTGGATCGCGCGCGCGCCCGACACGAGTGCGAGCAGGCTCGACTTGCCGACGCCGTCCGGGCCTATCAGCCCGATCATGCGGCCGGCCGGGATCTCGAGCGTCACGTCGTCGAGCGCCGCCTTGCCGCCGTAGCGCAGCGACACGCCCGACAGCCGGGCGACCGGCGCCGGGCCGGCCGCGCCCGGCGCGCCGTCGGTCGCGCGGCTGTCGGTATCTGCGCGCGTCGTCGTGTTCACTGCGGCACCTTGATCGCGAGGCGCTCGGGCCACGCCGCGTGCGAATCGGTCTTCAGCCACGCGACGCCCGGCAGCCCGGTCTTCACCAGCTTCAGATGGCGCTGCAGCAAGTCGCGATCGATCCGCGCCTTGACGCGGAACATCAGCTTCTGCCGTTCGCTGGCCGTCTCGACCGTCTTCGGCGTGAACTGCGCGGTGCTCGACACGTACGACACGCGGGCCGGAATCACGTATTCCGGCGCCGCATCGAGGACGATCCGCACGTCGGCGCCGAGCGGCACGCGGCCGACCGCCGCTTCCGGCAGGAAGAACGTCATGTACACGTCGGACAGATCGACGACGTTGAGCACCTTGCCGCCGGCCGGCAGCACTTCGCCCGACTCGGCGATGCGGTACTGCACGCGGCCGTCGCGCGGCGAGGTCAGCTCGCTGTCCGCGATGTCGGCGAGCACGCGCGCGACGGTCGCCTGTGCGGCCGTCACCGCGGAGCGCGCGGCGACGAGCTGCGCCTGGGTCGCGTCGATCGCGGCCTGCGCGGCCTGCACCTGCGCGCGCGCGGCATTCACGGTGGCGCGCAGGCTGCCCGCGCGGGCGCGGTCGTCGTCGAGCTCCTGCAGCGACGAGGCGCCGTCGCGCGACAGCGTCTCTGAGCGCGCCAGCCGCCGCGTGGCTGCGTCGAGCTCGCTTTCGCGCTGCACGACGACGGCCTCTGCCGCCGCCTTGTCGCTGCGGCGCTGCGCGACCTGCGCGTCGACGCTCGCCGCGGTGTTCACGGCCTGCTGCGCGCGCGCCTGCGCTTCGTCGAGCTGCGCCTGCAGCACCACGACGTCCATCCGGGCGAGCGGCTGGCCGGCCTTCACGAAGTCGCCTTCGTCGACGAGCATCGCGGTCACGCGCCCGGGCAGCTTGGTCGCGACGTCGATTTCGGTCGCCTCGATGCGGCCGTTGCCGCTGACGAGCCCCGCATCGGTCTGGCCGTCGCGCCAGCGCGACCAGCCGTAATAGGCGACGCAGACGGCGAGCACGGCCGCACCGGCACCGATCAGAAGAGGGCGCGGGATGGTTTTCATTGTCTGTTTTCCGAGTTAGTCGAATGGATAGGCTGCTGCGCCGTCGGCGGCACGCGCGGATCGTCGGGGCCGCCGCCCAGCGCGCCGTACAGCGCGACGCGGCTCGACAGCAGCGCGCGCCGCGTGACGACGAGCTGCTGCTCGGCGTTCATCAGGTCGCGCTGCGCGTCGAGCACTTCGAGGAAGCGCGTCGCGCCGCTGTCGTAGCGCAGCTTCGCGAGGCGCGCGCGCTCGGCCTGCGACGCCAGCGTCGCGCGTTCGATCGCGACCTGGTCGGCGAGCCAGTGGCGCGCGGCGAGCGCGTCGGAGACGTCGCGGAACGCGCCTTGCAGCGTTTTCTCGTAGCGGGCGAGCGCCTCGTCGCGCTGTGCGTTCGCGAGTGCGAGGTTCGAACGGTTGCGGCCGCCGTCGATGAGCGGCAGCGTGGCGCTGGGGATCAGCGACCACACGCCCGTTCCCGACGTCAGCAGGTCGTGCAGCGCCGAGCTGCCGGAGCCGATCGCGCTCGTCAACGCGATGCGCGGGAAGAACGCCGCGCGCGCCGCGCCGATGTTCGCGCGGCTCGCCTGCAGTTCGTGCTCGGCCGCGATCACGTCCGGACGGCGCTCGAGCAGCGACGAAGGCAGGCCGGGCGCGAGCGACGGCAGCACCGCGCCGTCGTCGAGCGCGAGCGGTGCGGCGCCCAGCTCGGGGGGCGCGCCGACCAGCAGCGCGAGCGCATCGGCCGCCGTGGCGCGCGCCTGCTGCAACTGGACGCCGAGCGACTCGGCCTGCTGCAGCAGGATCTCCGACTGCGTGAGGTCGAGGCGCGAGATCGCGCCGGCCGCGTAACGCAGCCGGAAGATCCGCAGCGATTCGCGGCGCGTGTCGATCGTCGCGCGCGTCAGCACGATCCGCTCGTCGATCTCGCACAGCGTCAGATACGCGTTCGCGACGCCGGTGACGACGCTCAGCGTCGTCGCCTGGCGGGCCGCGTCGCTCGCCAGATAGCGCTGCAGCGCGGCCGCCTTCAGGCTGCGCACGCGCCCCCAGAAATCGATCTCCCATTGGGTCTCGGCCAGTTGCACCTCGTAGAGCTGGCCGATCATGGGCGCCGGCGTCAGCAAGCCGCCCGGCGTGCGAAACCGCGCGTAGGCCGCACCGGCGCCGATCGTCGGCCACTGGTCCGCGCTGCGGACGCCGTAGACCGCGCGCGCCTCGTCGACGCGTGCCACGGCCGCGCGCAGGTCGCGGTTGTTCGTGAGCGCCTGCGCGATCAGCGCCTGAAGGCGCGTGTCGACGAAGTAGGCGTGCCAGTCGGGCGCCTGCGCGGCGGGCGCCGCGGCGGCCGACGGATCGGGGAAGGCGGCGGGAATCGGTGCGGGCGGGCGCGTGTCGGCAGGCGCGAGCGACAGGCATCCCGACAGCAGTCCCAGGCCCGCCAACAGCACGGCGACACGCATGCGCCGCACGATGGTCGGGTGAAACGGAGCGGCAAGCGCGGCAGCGCGCATGGAAGGCCTCGACGAATGCAGGAATACGGGATGGCGGCGCCCTCGGGCGTCGCCGCTTCGGCCTCGTTTATATCCGACGATTACCGGGTTTCCCCTTGATCTGGGTCACTCGGGCCGGATTGCGTGTCGAGCGGCCCCTCGATTGACGCGCGCACCGAGACGTGGCCGCGATGCGGGCGCGTCGGCGCGGCCGGCTGTGCCGCCGCGGCGTCGTCCTTTTTGGCCGAGCGGGGCGATCGAAGCAGCGCGGGGCGGACGGCGGCGCACCGACGCGCGGCCGCCGCGAGCCGGCCGTTGCTTGATCCTCGTCAAGCCGTCGCGGCCGCCGTGCGCGATGCTGATCGCGATGGTGCACGGATCCGGTCGCAAACGTCGCGGCCGGCATGCGCCGACGGGAGACCGGCATGAAGTCCGACGCCGTACTGAAGCAGGATGTCGAGCAGGCGCTGTTCTGGAATCCGGCGATCGATGCGCGCCGGATCGACGTCGAGGTCCGCGACCGGATCGTGACGCTGCGCGGCAGCGTCGACAGCTGGGCGCAGAAGCTGGAAGCGCAGAAAACCGCTTTGCATGTCGCCGATGCGCGCGCGCTGGTGCTCGAACTGAGCGTCACGCCGCCGGCAAGCGCATGCGCCGACCACGAGCTGGCGATCGCGATCACGTTCGCGCTCGGCTGGCAGGAGGCGCTGCGCGATCACAAGATCGCGGTCGAGGTCGATCACGGCTGCGTGACGCTCGACGGCGAAGTCGACCATGCGTATCAGAGCCGCGCGGCGGAAGCGATGGTGAGCCGGATGATCGGCGTCGTCGGCGTGGCGAACCGCATCCGCGTGCGCGGCGACCATACGGTGCCGGACGTCGGCGCGCGGATCGCCGACGCCCTCGCGCGTCGCGCGCGGCGCGAATCCTCCGGCATTTCGATCGACGCGAGCGACGGCGTGGTCACGCTGTCGGGCACCGTGGCGTCGCTGGCCGACAAGCGTGCCGTGTGCGGCGCGGCTGGCGCAGTGCGCGGCGTACGGCAGGTCGTGGACCGGCTGACCGTCGCCTGAGCGTTGCATGACCGGTGCGCGAGCGTCGCACGACCGTCGCGCCGGTGTTGTCCACTGTCAGGAGAAGGGCGATGAACCGTTCGAATGGCGGCTCCGGCCGCAACCCTCTGCGCCGCGACAAGCGGATGCAACCGCATACGAAGGACAGCTATCGCGAGCCGAAGCGGCCCAAAGGCGACCGGATCTGCGAGGGCTGCGGCGCGGTCTGCGACGCGGGCCGCTGGACCTGGTACGCGACGCCGCGCGATCGGCGCCAGCTCGAATGCCCGGCCTGCAAGCGCATGCGCGAAAACGTGCCGGCCGGCGAGCTGGTGCTGCACGGCGCGTATCTGCACGCGCATCGCGGGATGATCCTCGAGCTGCTGCAGCGTCAGGCCGACATGGAGACGAGCGAGCACGCGCTCGAGCGCATCATGGAGATCGAGCGGTCCGCCGATTCGGTCACCGTGCGCACGACCGGCGCACACATGGTCAGGCGCCTGGCCGACGCGCTGCTGCATGCGCATCACGGCAGTCTCGCGATCAACTATCGCGACGGCGAAGACATGCTGCGTGCGCACTGGACGCGCGACGATGCGTGAACCGGTGCTGGGCCGCCCGGCAGGGTCTAGCCGATGAAAAAATCCTTCGACTACTCCGGCCTGCTGATTCCGATCGCGTTCGCGGTACTGATCGCGGTTCAACTGTTCGGGCGTCAGCCGGCGGCGACCGCGATCTCCTACAGCGATTTCCACCACCTCGTGGAAGCGCGGCTCGTCGACGATCTGGAGATCGGGCAGACGTCGATCTCCGGCACGCTGCGCATGCCGCAGGCGGGGGCGGCGCTGCCGGCCTCCGACGCGGCCGACGTGAAGGCGGCCGGCGCGCCGTGGCGCTTCACCACGAACCGCGTGAGCGACGACAATCTGGTTGCGGCGCTGACCGCGGCCGGGATTCGCTACCGCGGCGCGGCCGATACCGGCTGGATCGGCACGCTCGCGACCTGGATCTTTCCGTTGATCGGCTTCGTCGTGATCTGGACGTTCATGACGCGCCGGCCGGGCGGGATGCGCGACCTGAGCGGGATGGGCAAGAGCCGCGCGCGCGTGTACATGCAGAAGGAAACCGGCATCACGTTCGACGACATCGCGGGCATCGACGAGGCGAAGGCAGAGCTGCAGCAGATCGTCGCGTTTCTGCGCGATCCGGATCGCTATCAGCGGCTCGGCGGCAAGATTCCGAAGGGCGTGCTGATCGTCGGCGCGCCGGGCACCGGCAAGACGCTACTCGCGCGCGCCGTCGCCGGCGAGGCGGCGGTGCCGTTCTTCACGATCAGCGGCTCGGCATTCGTCGAGATGTTCGTCGGCGTCGGCGCGGCGCGCGTGCGCGACCTGTTCGAACAGGCGCAGCAAACCGCGCCGTGCATCGTCTTCATCGACGAGCTCGATGCGCTCGGCAAGGCGCGCGGCGTCGGGCTGATGTCGGGCAACGACGAGCGCGAGCAGACGCTCAACCAACTGCTCGTCGAGATGGACGGCTTCCAGGCCAACTCCGGCGTGATCATCATGGCCGCGACCAACCGGCCGGAGATTCTCGATCCCGCGCTGCTGCGCCCCGGCCGCTTCGACCGGCACATCGCGATCGACCGGCCCGACCTGAACGGCCGCAAGCAGATCCTGACCGTGCATACGAAGCGCGTGAAGGTCGCACCCGGCGTCGATCTCGCCGAGCTCGCGCAGCGCACGCCGGGCTTCGTCGGCGCCGATCTCGCGAACGTCGTCAACGAAGCCGCGCTGCATGCGGCCGAGCTCGGCAAGCCGGCGATCGACATGACCGATTTCGACGAGGCGATCGATCGCGCGATGACCGGCATGGAGCGCAAGAGCCGCGTGATGAACGAGCAGGAGAAGCGCACCATCGCGTACCACGAATCGGGGCACGCGCTCGTCGCGCAAAGCCGCGAGCATTGCGATCCGGTGAAGAAGGTGTCGATCATCCCGCGCGGGATCGCGGCGCTCGGCTACACGCAGCAGGTACCGACCGAAGATCGCTACGTGCTGCGCAGGAGCGAACTGCTCGACCGGCTCGACGTGCTGCTCGGCGGGCGCGTGGCAGAGGAAATCGCGTTCGGCGACGTGTCGACCGGCGCGCAGAACGATCTGGAGCGCGCCACCGCGCTCGCGCGCCACATGGTCATGCAGTACGGGATGAGCGAGCGGCTCGGCCTCGCGACGCTCGACGACGGCGCACTGCAGCACGGCGCGCCGGGCGTATGGACGCCGGGCGACGGCCACTGCAGCGAACACACGGCGCAGCTGATCGACGAGGAGGTGCGCGCGCTGCTCGAGGACGCGCATGCGCGCGTGACCGCGACGCTCGCCGCGCACCGCGATGCGCTCGAACGGATCGCGCGCAGCCTGCTGCAGCACGAATCGATCGACCACGACATGCTGGTCGCGCTGATCGCGGCGCCGGACGACGCCGGCCCGACGTCGGGCGCCGCATCGACCGATACTGAAAGCGTCAGCGGCACGTCCGCCTGACGGCCGGAGCGCGGCGGGGCGGGGTTCATCGCTATCGCGTCGCATGTGGGCCGCCGGCTGCCGTCCGCCGGCTGTCGCGCGGCTCAACAACCGATGCAGACCGGCCCGTCGCGGCGCGCTTGCGTCGCGTCGTCCATGACGACCGCCGCGAGCCGCGGGTCGGGCCGGAACACCGTGATGCCCTTCAGACCGTCGCGCCACGCCTGCACGAACAGCGCGTCGACCTGCGCGAGCGAACACCGGTCGGGCAGCGTCACCGTCTTCGAGATGCCGGCGTCCACGCAGGGCTGCAGCGCCGCGAGCATCGCGACGTGATCGGCCGGTGCGATCTCCGCCGCGGTCACGAAATAGTCGGGCAGCCGTTCGTGCTCGCCATGCAGCGCGCGAAACAGCCGGTAAGCGTGATTCTGCGCATGAAACTGGCGGACCCGACCGTCGGCCGTATGCACCATCCTGCGCTGGGTCCAGCCGACGGCCGGCTCGATGCCGTTCGAGCAGTTGTCGCAGAACGCGAGGCTCACGCTGCCGGCCGGCGCGAACGACAGCAGATGACTGTTGCGCAGCCCGTGCCGCGCGATCGCGTGCTGTACGTTCAGCGGCAGCAGCGTGCGGTGCGCGGGGCCGGTCAGATAGTCGGCCGGATCGTATGCCGGAAAGGCGCCGCGTTCGGCCGCCAGCGCCGCCGACGCGGCAAACGCATGTTCGCGCATCGACAGCACGATCGAGCGCGCGAAGGCGCGGGCGTCGGCGCTGTCGTAACGCAGCCGCAGCATCGTCAGCGCGTCGGCCAGCCCGGTTACGCCGACGCCGATGCGGCGCGTGCGCCGCGCCTCGCGCTGGTGCGCGGCGAGCGGCCATGCGGTCAGGTCCAGCACGTCGTCGAGCATGCGGACCTGGATGCGCACCGCGTCGGCGAGCGTCGCGAAGTCGAAGCGCGGCTTGCCTTCGACGCCGAACGGGTGCAGCACGAACCGCGACAGGTCGATCGGGCCGAGCACGCAGCTGCCGTACGCGGGCAGCGGCTGCTCGCCGCACGGATTGGTCGCGTCGATCCGTTCGTGCTCGCGCAGCGGGTTCGCAGCGCGGATGGTGTCGACGAACAGCAGCCCCGGTTCGGCGCTGTCGCGCGCCGCGGCGACGATCTCGTGCCACATCGTGCGTGCCGCGACCGTCGCGTAAACATGGCCTCCGTCCGGCCGGCGTGGCGCCGCGATGGACGCCCGGTGCGGCGGCGCACGATGGACGAGCGCCCACGGCCGGTCGTGCAGGACCGCTTCCATGAAGGCGTCGGTGATGCCGACCGACACGTTGAAGGTTGGCCAGCGCGAACGTCCGCGCTTGGCCGCGACGAATGCCGCGAGGTCCGGATGATCGCAGCGCAGCACGGCCATCTGCGCGCCGCGGCGCGGGCCGGTGAACGGCAGCGCGCGGCACATCGCATCGAAGCGGTCGATCGCCGCGCATGCGCCGGCGTCCGACGCCGCGCGGCGCTCGTAGGCGTCGAGCGGCGGCACCGGCGAGAAGTCGTAGCCGATTCCGCCGCCCATCAGCAGCGTGCGCCGCGCGTCGCCGAGCGCGTGCGTGAGCGCCGCATCGACGGCCCGCGCGCGCGTGTCGGCCGGCATCGCGAGCGGATGGACGAAGCAGTTGACCATCGTGCCGCCCGTATCGGCGCCGGCGTTCGCGAGGATGCGGCCGGCGCCGAGCGCGCCGCGCTGCAGGTTCTGGAAGAACGCACGCTCGCACTGCGCGCGCAGCTCGGGCGGCTCGGCGAGCGACAGCGCGCGCGCGACGCGCTGGAATACGGCCGCACGCGACGTCTCGCCGGGCTGCGCGTAGCGCTCGGCGAACACGGTGCTGCACAGCGGCTGCTCATCCATGGCGGGCTCGGCGGCGAAGAATGATTCACTGTAGGAGCCTGCACGCGTGCGTCGTTGATCGAGCGCAATCGTGTGCGGTTGCGGGATCGATTGACTGGCATCAACGCCGCGACCGTCGCCGCACGTATGGTGGAGCCACGGCCGGCGCGCGCACCGTCGCGGCGCGCGTGCCATCGACTGCACAAGACCCACACCATGACAGATATCGTTACCGTTACCCTGAACCCGGCCGTCGACGTCGCGACGTCGGTCGAGCACATCGTCGACACGCACAAGCTGCGCTGCGCGCGGCCGCGCCGCGACCCGGGCGGCGGCGGCATCAACGTCGCGCGGACCATCCACCGGCTCGGCGGCGACTGCGTCGCGCTGTACCTGGCCGGCGGCCCGACCGGCGACGTGCTGACGCTGTTGATCGAGGCCGAGCACCTGCCGAGCGTGCGCATCCGGATCGCCGGCGAGACGCGCGAGAACGTCTGCGTGACCGAGACCTCGACCGGCCGCGAATACCGGTTCCTGATGCCGGGGCCATCGGTGAGCGACGCCGAGTGGCGCGACTGCGCGGCCCGCCTCGACGCGATGCAGCCGGCGCCGCGCTATCTCGTGCTGAGCGGCAGTCTGCCGCCCGGCGCGCCCGACGATCTGTATGCGACGCTCGCACGGGCCGCGAAGGCGCGGGGCAGCCGCGTCGTCGTCGACGCGTCGGGCCGTGCGCTGGGCGCGGCGCTGGAGGAGGGCGTTCATCTCGTGAAGCCCAGTATCGGCGAACTCAGCGCGCTGGCCGGCGAAGCGCTCGACGATGCGTCCGCGTGCCGAGTGGCGAGCGAACTCGTCGCGCGCGGCCAGGCCGAGATCGTCGCGTTGACGCTCGGCGCGCGCGGCGCGTGGGTCGTCACGCGCGATCGGTCGTTGCGTCTGCCCGGGCGGCCGGCAGCGGTATGCAGCACGGTCGGCGCCGGCGACAGTTTCGTCGGCGGCATGGTGTGGGCGCTGGCGCGCGGCGTGCCGCTCGACGACGCGTGCCGCTATGCGCTCGCCGCATCGGCTTCGTCGGTCGAGCATCCGGGCACCGCCCTGTGCACGCGCGCGGACGTCGAGCGCATCCACGACGAAATCGTTGCGCTCGCAAGCTGATCGGTGACCGTTGATCTGGCTCAGCGGCATCCGCGCCGCGATCGCGAACAATGGGGCAGCCCGTCTACGAGGACCGCCATGGCCTTGCGCATGCTCGTCTGTCTACTCCTGCTGTCGTGCGTGCCGCCGCTGTGGGCGGCGGACGATGCAGGCGCCGGTGCGCCGCAGCCGCAGCGTGTGCTGATCCTGGCCTACCACCGGTTCGCGACGACGCGCGTCGATTCGATGACGGTGCGCATCGACACGTTGCGCGACCAGTTGCAGGCAATCGACGCGAACGGCTACCGGATCGTGCCGCTCGCCGACGTCGTGCGCTGGCAGCGTGGCGATGCGGTTGCATTGCCCGCGCGTGCGGTCGCGATCACCGTCGACGACGGTCACCGCTCCGTCTACGACGTGCTGCGCCCGCTGCTCGCGGCGCATCCGATACCCGTCACGCTGTTCGTCTATCCGTCGGCGATCTCCAATGCCGGCTATGCGATGACGTGGGATCAGCTGCGCGCGCTCGGGCAATCCGCCGACGTCGCCATCGAGTCGCATACGTACTGGCATCCGAATTTCCATACCGAGCGGGCGCGGCAGACGCCGGCCGACTACCGGCGCTTCGTGTCGTTCCAGTTGCGGCGCTCGCGCGAGCGGCTCGAGGCCGAGATCGGCCGGCCCGTCACGCTGCTGGCCTGGCCGTTCGGCGTCCACGATGCGCAGACCGACGAGCAGGCGGCGGCCGAGGGCTACGTCGCCGCCTTCACGATCGATGCGCGCCCGGTCCGGCGCACCGATTCCGCGATGGCGCTGCCGCGCTATCTGATGACCGACGCGTGCGACACGCGCTGCATGAACGGACTGCTGAGAAGCGCCGGAGGAAGCCATGATTGAGCGCGTGATCGCGTGTCTGCTCGTATTGTTTGCCGGTGTCGCCGCGGTCGCCGCGCATGCGGCGCCGGTGTGGATCACCGTGGTCGATGCGACCAACGGTCATCCGCTGGCCGGCGCGATCGGCCATGCCGGCGGCGTGAACCGGACCGCGGATCGCGACGGCGCGTTTTCGCTGGAGCTCGATGCGGCAGGTACGCGCGTGAGCGTGCGCGCGCCCGGCTACGCGCGCGCCGAGCTCACGCTGGCGCCGACCGACGCGGCCCATACGATCCGGCTGGCGCCGGTGCGTCCGAAAGCGGTTTACCTGTCGGCGTACGGTGTCGCGGACCACACGTTGCGCGACGCCGCGCTCGCGCTGCAGGGCACGACCGCGATCAACGCGCTCGTCATCGACGTGAAGGGCGACAGCGGCGTCACGCCGTATCGCAGCCTCGCGCGCGACGTGTCCGGTGCGGCGAGTCATGCGGCGGGCGCGATCGTGCATCCGCCCGATCTGCCGGAGCTGCTGCGGACGTTCCATGCGCGCGGCCTTTACGTGATCGGGCGCATCGTCGTGTTCAAGGACGACGCACTGGCGCGTGCGCATCCTGAGTGGGCGGTGCGCGATGCGGCGGGGGAGATCTGGCAGGATCGCGAGCATCAGCGCTGGATCGATCCGACGTCGCGCGCGGCTTGGCAACACAATTACGACATCGCCGAAGAGGCGGCCCGGATGGGCTTCGACGAAATCCAGTTCGACTATCTGCGGTTTCCCGACGCGAACGGCCTGCGGTTCGCCGAGCCCAACACCGAGGCCAACCGGGTCGCGGCGATCACCGGTTTTCTGACCGGCGCGCGCGAGCGGCTGCGTCCGTACAACCTGTACCTGTCGGCCGACATTTTCGGCTACGTGTGCTGGAACAGCGACGACACCGCGATCGGGCAGCGGCTCGATGCACTGGGCACGGTGGTCGACTACGTGTCGCCGATGCTGTATCCGTCGGGCTTCACGTGGGGGCTGCCCGGCTGCCGCAAGCCGACCGAGCATGCCGGCGAGATCGTCGCGCGGTCGCTGGCCGAGGCGAAGCGCCGGACCGGGATGGACGGCGTGCGCTTCAGACCGTGGCTGCAGGCCTTTCGCGACTACGCGTTCGATCATCGGCCGTTCGACGCCGACGAGATCCGCGCGCAGGTCGATGCGGCCGACGCGGAGGGGACTGACGGGTGGATGCTGTGGAATCCGCGTAATCGCTATGATCCGGCGGCGTTGCCGCGGTGAGTGGGAGGTCCAGAGCGGCGATATCGTGTGGCGCCAATCGACGATGCCGTAGGCCGATCCGCATTATTTGCCGTCGACGAGCAATCTGAAAGCCCGGGCGTGTGGCATGTCGTTCGAGATTCCCAACATCAACCCGTAGGACGACGTAGCACCACACGGCCCAGACGTGACGTCTTTACAAACAGGACCCGGATTAGCGGCACACACGTTACGGCGCGATCGTGGCTCGGTTTGACCAAGGCCAAGTACGAAGAAAGTTTGGTGTCGACAATTGTCAGATTTCGGCCGCATATAACGATTTGCCTGAATAATCGGCCTCGTCTCTTTCAGAGTCGGGGCACGTTCTGTTGTTTCCTCCAGACTCCGAATGCGGCGACAGTGTTCTGGATACGGGGTTACAACAATGGCAGACCTGTTTGACGATGCGAGGCGATTCGTATCGAATCTGACGGAAGTTTCGGGGCGTCAGGCCTATTTCCTCGAAGTGCCGGGTGCCGACTCGGCGGCCGCGCTATCGATAGTGTCGGTTGAAGCGACCGAAAAAATGGGCGCGCCCACCGAAGTTCGGATCGTCCTGACTCATCCTCTGGCACTTGAGCGAGCCGACTACCTGAACCGCGATGCCGCGTTTTCGATCGTGTCCGTCGATGGTATGCCGCGC
The DNA here is from genome assembly GCF_013822785.1 of Burkholderia sp. MBR-1. NCBI lineage: Bacteria > Pseudomonadati > Pseudomonadota > Betaproteobacteria > Burkholderiales > Burkholderiaceae > Burkholderia > Burkholderia sp. MBR-1. Next base: position 603,387 of record NZ_CP053611.1, on the reverse strand, counting down.
AGGTTTTCAGGGTTCATTGCGGGCTTCTCGACGCTACAGACGACTGCGGATTTCACCAAGTACGAGGTCGTGCTGAAGTCGCACTTCGCGCGACTGAAAGCGGTGAGCACCAGCCGCATCTACCAGCACCAGACGACGCCGCAGATCATCGACGCGGTGTTACGTAGTCATGGTCTGGAAGGCCACCAGTTCGCATTCCGGCTGCGCCGCGAGTATCCGAAGCACCTGTTCCGCTTCCAGTACAAGCTAGACGACCTGTCGTACGTGCAGATGCTGATGCAGAAGGCCGGCATCTACAGCTACATCGTCGAGACCGAGCACGGAGATCAGGTCGTGTTCGCCGACGACATTGATCATTACCTGTGGGACCCGCACCTCACGGTTCCGTACCGCGAGGTGGCCGGGCTCGAAGCGACCGGTATGGAGGCTGTGACGGCGCTTAGAACTCACTCCGTTGTCGTCCCGCAGTCGTTCGTCGTGGCCGACTACAACCCCGAGCAGGCGTGGGAGCGTTTCGGGACGACGCAAACGTTGCACCGCAGGATCCGACCACGTACGGCCAGACCTACGTCTACGGCACTCACCATCTCGATCAGGACGGCGCGAAATGGGAGGCGCAACTGCGCCATGAAGCGGCGATCGCATGGCAGGTCGTGTACGAAGGTGAGAGCAACGTGCTGGCGCTGCAGGCCGGGCGCGTGCTGAATCTCGACACGGTATTGCCCGATGCACCCGACGGACAGGTGGTGATCGAAGTGACGCATCGCGGCGCGCGCGATCGGGCCTATACGAACAGCTATAAGGCGATTCCCGCTAACCGGCGCTTCCGGCTCCAGCTCGAAGACGCGAAGTGGCCGAAGATTGCCGGGACGCTGAGCGCTCGGGTGACGAGCCCCGACAACTACAAATACGCTTACCTGACGGCGGCAGGCTACTACACGGTCCGGTTCGACGTGGACTTCGCGGACTGGCCGGCGGGCGGGGAAAGCGTGCCGCTGCGGCTGGCGAAGCCCTTCGCGGGCAAGTTGCAGACGGGCTTCCACTTCCCGGCGCTGGACAACGATGAGGCTGTGATCGCGTTCCGGGACGCGGACCCCGACAAGCCGGAGATCATCGGCTTCCACCATCACAGTCAGGCGCGCGATCTGGTGACGAGCGATCGCCGCTGGCTGTCGCGCAACGTGATTCGCACGCAGTCGAACAACAAACTGCGGATGGAGGACTGGGCGGGGCAGGAGGGCGTCAAGCTCAGCACCGAGCATTCGGGTACGAGCCATCTCGATCTTGGCTATCTGGTCGACGAGAAACTGGAGCGGCGCGGTGAGGGTTTCGAACTGCGCACGTCGGGTCACGGTGTCGAGCGCGCCGGTAAGGGGCTGCATCTGACGGCCTACGACCGCCCGGGTGCGAGCGGGAAGCAACTCGACATGCAGGAGACGATCGCGCAACTGGAGCAGGCGCTGGCGTTGGCGAAGTCGCTGGGCGACGCGGCGCGTACGGCTAAGGCGATTCCGGCCGGCACGGATGCGCAACAGCAGATGAAGGACGAGTTCGACGGTCTGAAGCAGCCGGGCTTACTGGCGAGTGCGCCGGCCTCGATCGGCGTCGTGGCAGGCGGCGGCGTGCAGATGGCTGCGAAGGAGAGTATCTCGGCGGTGGCTGGCAAGAACGCTGACTTCAGCGTGATGAAGCGCTTCACCGCGTCGGCCGGCGAGGCGGTCTCGCTGTTCGCGCAGAAGCTTGGAATCAAGATTTTTGCGGCTAAGGGGCCTGTCGAAATTCAGGCTCAGAGCGATGCGATGTCGTTGGTTGCGAACAAGGATGTGACGGTCGCGAGCGTCAATGGGACGGTGCGGATCAGCGCAAGAAAGGAATTGACGCTCAATTGCGGCGGCGCGTTCATCCAGTTGAAGGACGGTGATATCACGCTGGGTGGTCCGCTGGATCTGTTCTTGAAGGTCATCACGATCCAGAAAAAAGGAAAGGAATCGCTCGCTCCGAGTTTCGTCGTGTTGCCGTCTGGCAAGGTCGGCGATCTGCCGCACTTCCTCGAAATCAACCACCACTACGCGGATATTGAGCCGGTCAGAAACGCGCCCTACAAGGTGCAACTGAGTGACGGAGTGATTCTTACTGGCACGCTCGACGCTAAGGGTTTTGCCCATCTCGATGGCGTCGAGCCAGGAAAGGCGACCATCGAACTGGGGGAAGACGCCCGTCACTGGAGGGGCGAGGCGAAGCGTCCCAATAGCGACGCTGATGCGGCTCCCGACCGGCAGTCGGCCATCAACCTTGCCAGGAAGTTTCTTTCATGATCGCTCGAGTATTGCCTATTACGCAGGTTAAGCCGGACCTGAAGGACTCGGTGCGGATGGCGGTGGCGGAGATCGAGCGCTTTCTCGCGATGTTCTACTCGATCGACGACATTCGGCGGCAGCAATCCGGGTTGGCGATTGCGGGTCAGTGGCTATCGCGTGTGAAGGGTTTTCACGACGACGACGACTTCCTGCATATCGTGCGCGATTTTCTATCGTGGGTGCTCAGTGGAGGTGAGCGATCGCTGGCGTCGGATCAGTTATCTTTCCTCTTTTCGGGTTTCATGCCGAGCTATGGAGCGGCACGCACGTTTCTCAGTATTGTGAATGACGGTGGAAGCTGGCTCGACGTGCGGGCGTTCATGCATAGCCAGGCTTACGGCAACGCGAAGCGGTACGTCGAATCGTTCGACTGGTCGGGCGGCGGGAAGGTAGCGCAAGCGGAGGCGCAAGCGTGGCTGGAACCGCTGAGAGAAGAGGACCGTAAGCTGAAGACGGCATCGAGCGTGGTTGCGTTTGTAGCGCCGGAGAGTTCGCCGTGGCTGAAAAGCCGGCCCGTCACGGACGTGCCCAATCCGGTGCTACCAGCGGCTGCAGAAGCCGAGCGTGGCGTCCTGACGCAGCTACTGACGAAGCTGACATCGCTTCCGTCAATCGTCGGGATTGCGTTGCTGACTTACTCGCCCAGTCTGAACGATGGAGAAGACGAGGCGCTGAAAAAGATCCGCGAGCAGCAGCGCGCATATGCACTGCAAAAGAAGCTGGCGATACCCGCACCGCAGACGAAAACCGCCGTCGCCGTGGATACGGTCCACAATGAGTGCAAGTCCCAGACCGAAGTCAATAGGCAGAACGGTGCGAAGTGCGAGAACGACGGCTATACCTTGATGGAGCAGGCGTTGCAATACAAACGCTTGATTGATCCGCCGAAGGGGCGGGGTCTCGACGGCCTGTTCGAGAAGCAGGGTGACATGAGTACGCCGAACCCGATGCCGCAGATCGTGAGTGCGCCACCGCCTGGAGGCAAGCTCGTGTTCATTCCTGAAACGATGAGGCCGCCAAAGCCGCTGTATAAGGCGCTGAACCCTGAAGCGGCAGATTCAGTCACCTATCCGCTGTTCGTGGTGTTCGAGGCAAAGCACATATCGAAGGGCTTTGATCCAGGCGATACCGACGGTATCAAGAAGGAGGCAAAACGGCGACTTGGGGAAACCTGTGATGGCACGCAGATGAGTGTGGGTTGGACTACACCAAGGATTCCACAAGCATTGAATCGACGTGTGAAGAATGCCGGGATGTCCCGCCGAGAAAGAGAGAGAAAGGAAGAGCGGATGGAAATCAGCGGATACGCTCGTTGGATCTTTGTCTGCCTACCTGGCTCGGTCGGCTTGACGTCCAAGCTGTTCGTTTTGATCGATGTTGCAGGGGCCGGAATGAATCTAGAGAGCCCCGCACAACCGAACCCATCTCAATCTGACGAAAATACGTTCTAGGAGTGTCGAGTGAGTGACTTTAATAGCATCAGGCGACAGAAGTTTTTGGGCGAAAAGGATTACATTGAAGAGCGTGACGCCTACAAATACGGGATCCAGTCTCGTTACGAATCACTCGCCTCAGATAATCCCATAGCGCCGAGCACTGAATCGCGTCTTCGATGGTCAATTGCATTCAAGAGTCTCGAGCTACTTCTTCTCAACTACACAGCAGGCAGTCCAATCGAAGAGCTGAGAGCGGCGTTGCCAGAGATCATTGAGCGCTTCGACAGCTACATTCAGCACGAGGTTTCGCCGCGCAGCAAAAATCCTCCCGAGAACGTTGCCGACACGCTGGAGATCACCCAATTCGACGCCTACGTATATGTGTTCTGGCTGCTGGCACTATGCAGGCTCCTGGGACATCCGGAGTTCGTTCCGACGGTGATGCGTTGGGTAGATAAGACTCGCGAGTACAACCGCGGGCGTGACGGCCTGTTTGAAAACGTGGTGCAGGCCCTGACAGGCACCCACGTCGAAGCGCCGCGTGTGGTGCTGCATCCTGATCCGTATCGTCCGCTTGCACGCGCAACCGTTTCCGCACCGGAGGAACGGCCCGTCTTGGTCAAGGAGTTTGTCGACGGCTGGTACAAGGGCATGAAGCCGACCTATTGGTATGGCGCGCACACGGACGGCCTGTATTTCGGTTACTGGTGCTTGGAAGCCGCGTTGGTGACGGTGCTATGGGGCATTGACGACAGCAGCTATCGAGACCATCTCGTGTATCCGAAGGATCTGGTGGACTTCGCGCGTCAGCAGCAAGCAGCCGGCGGCGGCGAAGAAGTAGACAAGCCGCATATTTCGCGTCAAACGGGGGAGCGATGCCCGTATTCGGGCCGCTGGGGCGTGCTGGAATCGCCGGGTGCGCTCGCGCAAGAGCGGATGTTCAAGGAGGGCGACGTGTTCCCGGCGGCGATTGGCCGTGACGGCCAGGAAGGTCCGGTGACGTGGGTCGTGTTGATGCGCGAGGACGGCGGCCCGACGCGGGTCGAATGAGCGTCTTGGTTCGCGTATTGCTGGCACCTCGTCGGTCAGGCGCAATCTGCGCGGGAACCTGTCCGCATTTTTGTGGGCGAGGCGGTTGAACCGCACGTTATCCACGCGCCTGCATAAATCGCTCTCCGAACAGGATAGCAAACTGATTCATTGCTGATTTCCAGTCGAACGCGGACCGCACGGTCTTGGCCAGTACGTTGCGCAACGCCAGCCAGAGCAGCTTGATGGCCGCCTCGTCATTCGGGAAGTGACCGCGGGTCTTGATGATCTTGCGCAGCTGCATGTTCAAACTTTCTATCGCGTTCGTGGTGTACACGACCCGTCGAATCTCCGGCGGAAACACGTAGAACGGCACGACGTGCTTCCACGCGCGTTGCCACGACTGCACGATCGTCGGGTACTTCGCACCCCAAGGCCCGTCGGCGAAGTCTTGCAGCGCCTGCCGTGCCGCCTCTTCGCTGGCAGCCGCGTAGATCGGGCGCAGCGCGGCGGCGAGCACCTTACGGTCCTTGTAGCTGGCGTATTCGAGGCTGTTGCGGATCAGATGCACGATGCAGGTCTGAACGGTGGTCCGCGGATAGGCCGCGCCGATGGCTTCGGTGAGCCCCTTCAGGCCATCGACGACGGCGATCAGGATGTCCTGGCAGCCGCGCGTCTTCAGTTCGTTGAACACCTTGAGCCAGAACTTGGCACCCTTGGTCTGCTCGATCCAGAGGCCCAGCACGTCGCGCTGGCCATCGGCCTGAATGCCCAAGGCCAGATAGACGGCCTTGTTGCTGACCACGCCGTCGTCGCGGATCTTGACGCGCAGCGCATCGAAGAACACCACTGGATACATCGTTTCGAGCGGGCGGCTTTGCCAGCTCAGCGCCTCGGCCATCACCTCGTCGGTGACCGAACTGATGAAGTCGGGAGACACCTCGGTGCCGTAGCTCTCAGCCAGAAAGGCCTGAATCTCGCGCACGCTCATGCCGCGGGCGTACATCGCGATGATGCGTTCGTCGAATCCAGTGAAACGGCGTTCGTGCTTGGGAATCAGGATTGGCTCGAAGCTGCCGTCACGATCGCGGGGGACTTCGACCCGAACTGGTCCCCGATCGGTGATGACCGTCTTGCCGCTGGCGCCGTTGCGCTCGTTGGCTTGCCCGGGCGGCTTGGACTGGCCCGACGGGTAGCCCAGATGCAGATTCCTCTCGGCGCCCATTGCGCGTTCGATGACTGCTTTGTTGAACGCCAGCATCAAATCCTGGACCTCGGTCGGCGTCATCGGCCCCTTGACCAGTTGGTCCAGCAGTTCCTTGGGCAGTTCAGGCAGCGGCCCGCGGGCCGCTGCCTGACGCGCTACAGTTTGCCTTTTCTTCTTCATTGGCATATCCATGACTTTTACACCTCATGATATGCCTCGCCCACGAAATCGCGGATAGGTCCCTGCGCGGATTTCACCTCTATCGGACGACAACGTACGGAGCGACATCTTTGCGGCGCGACCGGTGACAACCATATTTCGACCGACACCAAGCCCCTTACCCCCGCCCACCCATCCCCGGATACAACCGCGCAGCCAGCACCCAGGCGATCAGCATCGCCGCGACCGCGAGGCCATGTGCCGGATTGCGCAGGCACGACGCCACCTGTTCGCTCCGGCCGACGCCGAACAGGCACCACAGGCAGAAATGCTCGCAGTTGTTCGTCAGCAGCCGGTAGCGGCATTCGCCGAGGCGCGACGCCGCGCGGCGCGCGGCCTGCATCCCGTCGTAGGGCGTATGCGCGTGGCGCACCACCGCGAGCGCGCGACCGGCCCGGAAGCCGTCGAGCGTGACCACTTCGACCGGGCCGCCGTTCGGATCGCGCGACCAACCGGCGTAGTGAATCACGTTGCCGTCGCCGATATAGATGCCGTGATGCAGATAGCCGGGTCGGCGCGTCACGAGGTGCGCACCGACGGGCGGTTCGCCATTGGAATCGGCGGCGTCGGCGTGCGCTGCGGTCGGATCGATCATCGCGAACTCCCAGTGCGGCGGCGGCGCGGACCAACCGTGCGTCAACCGCTCGATGCATGGCGTACTGCCACGTCTTCAGTATTGGCGGCGACCCCGCGCGACACAATCAGCTCGGCCTGAGCTTGCTGTCCGACGTCGGGCGGCCGTGTCGGCAATTTCCGACGGCCTGCGCAGGATCGCCTGACAGCGCGCGCCGACACCATGTCGCCCGTCCGCCATTCACCCGCGGTACGCCGCTCGGCCGCGCACCCCGACCGCCGCGACGCGATCGCAGTAACGCTTGCGCTTCGTCCGGTTTTGCGCGCCTCGACCGGAACGCCGTTGACTTGCATCAATGGGAAATCGACGTTCCGCGCGACGCTCACAGCATCGCCAAAGCGAACGCACGACGCCGTCGCACGCAGCACCGCGCCGCGATCGACGGGCGGCCGTGTAGCCACGCGTGCTCAATCAGGAGAGTGAAGATGCGGACCACCACCATCAAGATGCTGTTGGCAGCCTGCGTGCTGACGCTCGGCGCGAACGCGCTGGCCGACACCGCGAACGAGCCGATCTCGCGTAACGGCGTCGTGTACATCACCGGCGGCATCGGCAGCGACGAAGTCACCGCGTTTCGCGACGTCGCGCCGCGCTACAACCTGCGGATGACGTTCACGTCGAAGGCCGGCCACTATCTGTCCGACGTCGACGTGAAGCTGGCGTCCGGCAAGTCGGCGCTTCTCGACGTACGCACCGGCGGCCCGTTCCTGTTCGCTCGCGTGCCGCCGGGCAGGTACACGATCACCGCGCGCGACCGCGCGGTGCAGGAGGTCCGGCACGTGGTCGTGCCGGCGCGCGGCGGCGTCGAGGTCCGCTTTGCCTGGCGCGACCCCGAACGCGAAGGCGCGATGCGACTCTGCACCGGCTGCCCGGCCCCGCAGCAGCAACCGGCGCGCTAGCCGCGCGGCGGGTCGGCGCCGACCCGAAGGTAGGCGTGCAGGACTCCCGGCCTCGGCTCGGCAGCGACGCGCTCGCATGCCGGCCTCGATCCATCCGCCGCCACGAAGGAGGCGATCCAGTGGAACGCGTTCGATGGGTGCGATTGCGCCGCGCTGTCGCGCTGAGCGGCGCGTTGCTGCTCGCGTTCGGCCCATTCGGCCCGCTCGGCCCATTCCGCGCGGCCGACGCGTGGGCGCAAGCCGACGCGCCCGCTGCGTCGCGGCAGGCGGCCGCGATCGACGCGGCGATCGCCGCGGAGATCGCGGACGGGCATCTCGCGGGCGCCGTGGTCGTGACCGGCGACGCGGACGGCGCGCGCGTGCGGGTCGCCCGCGGTGCGCGCGTGACGGGCGAGCAGGCCGAGCCGATGACGGCCGACACCGTGTTCGACCTCGCGTCGCTGACCAAGCCGGTGGCGACGGCCGTCGCGATCATGCAGCTCGCGGAGCGCGGCATGCTCGGCCTCGACATGCCGGCCGCGCACTACTGGCCGGCGTTCGGCACGAACGAGAAGGTCGGCATCACGATCCGCCAGTTGCTCGCGCACGTGTCGGGGCTGCCGGCCGGCGTGTCGTCGGCCCGCGCGCTGCGCAGCCGAGCGGCCGTGCTCGCCGACATCGTCGCGATGGCGCCGGTCGCGACGCCCGGCACGCGCGTCCGTTACAGCGACGTCAATTACGTGGTGCTCGGCGAGATCGTCCGGCGCGTGTCGCACCGACCGCTCGACGCGTGGTGCGCCGAGCACGTGTTCGGGCCGCTCGGGATGACGAGCGCCACGTTCCGCCCAGCCGCCCCGCTGAGCGCGCGCGTGGCGCCCACCGTCGTACGCGACGGCCGCCTGCTGCGAGGCCGCGTGCACGATCCGGTCGCGGCGGCGCTGGGCGGCGTGGCGGGCAATGCGGGCCTGTTCGCGAGCGCGGACGATCTGGCGCGCTTCGCGCGCATGCTGCTGAACGGCGGCACGCTCGGTGCAACGCGGGTGCTGAGCGCGCGCAGCGTCGCCGAACTCGAAACACCGCTCCCGGCCGACACGCCAAGCGAGCTGCACACGCCCGGCTGGGCGGTCGGGCCGCCGCTCGTGGCGAACCGCTACCGGCTGCCGCCGGTCGGCGCGCTGCAACACCTCGGCTACACGGGCACGGCGCTATGGATCGATCCCGTGACGCGTCGCTTCGCGATCGTGCTGACGAGTCGTCTCTATCCGGACGAAACCGGCACCGCGATGCCGTTGCGCGCGCTCGTGGTCGGCATCGTATCGAGCGCGGCGGCGCCGGTGACGCCGGCGCAGATCGCCGCGCGCGTGCCGCCGATGGCGGACGCGCTCGCCGCCGCCGTCCGGCCGCCGCCATCGCGCGGGCCGGTGCTGGCCGGCATCGACGTGCTGGCCGCGAGCGGCTACGCGGCGGTGGCCGGCAAGCGCATCGCGCTCGTCACGAACCGCAGCGGCTTCGACCGGTTCGGCCGGCGCACGGCCGACCTGCTCGCGCACGCGCCGGGCGCACGGCTCGTTGCGCTGTTCGCGCCCGAGCACGGGCTCGGCACCGACGTGGACGACACGTTCGGCGACAGCGTCGATGCGGCGACCGGCGCGGTCGTTCACAGCCTGTACGGCGAGCGCCGCACGATCGCGCCCGCGCTGCTGGCCGACGTCGACGTGCTGGTCGTCGACCTGCAGGACGCGGGCGTGCGCTTCTTCACGTACCTGGCGACGCTCGGCTATGCGCTCGAAGCCGGCGCGGCCGCCCATCGTCCGGTGATCGTGCTCGACCGTCCCGACCCGCTCGGCGCCGACGCGTTCGGCGGGCCCGTCGCCGACGCGGGGCCGTCGACCTTCACGCGCTACTACGCGCTGCCGCTCGCGCCCGGCATGACGATCGGCGAACTGGCCCGGCTGTTCAACGACCGGCTGCAGATCGGCGCGACGCTCAGCGTGGTGCCGCTGGCGAACTACGCGCGCACGATGCGCTTCGACGACACGGGGCTCGGCTGGTTGCCGCCATCGCCAAACCTGCGCGATACGGCCGCGCTGTCGCTCTATCCGGAGACGGGGCTCGTGGAAGGCGCGGCGGTCAGTGTCGGGCGCGGCACCGCGACCCCGTTCAGCGTGGTCGGCGCGCCGTGGATCGACGCGCGCAGCGTCGCGGACGATTTGCGCGCGATGCGGCTCGCCGCGACGTTCTCGCCGGTGCGCTTCGTGCCGACCGAGGGCCAATATCGCGGCAGGCTCTGCGAAGGCGTGCGCATCGAACGGCTGCCGGGCGCGACGCGGCCCGGCGAGATCGGGCTGGCGCTCGCGCTGGCATTGCACCGCCGTTATCCGGCGCGGTTCCGGATCGATGCGATCCGCGCGTCGGTCGGCTCGCGCGAGGTGGCCGACATGCTGGAAGCGGGGCGCTCGCTCGACGACATCGAAGCGTTCGTCGCTGCGCAAAATGCCGCGTTCGCGCCCGAGCGGGCGGCGTTCCTGCTGTATTAAGCGCGGGTCGGCGTGCGGCGTCGGGTGTTCGGCCGGCTGCGCAACGGAACGGCGTCGCCGTGACCGCCGCGCGTCGCGGTGGCGCACCCTTGGCGCTGCCGACCCGGTCGGAAGCTCAGAACTGCTGGTCGTAGTTCAGGCGGACATGCTCGACATGCGTCGAGCCGTCTCGCGTGATCGCGAGGTCGATGTGATAGATGCCTTTCCAGCGTGCGTCGAACACGTGCCCGTACGTGACCGCATTGCCGTCCCGCGCCGGTTCGAGCTGCATCTGCTTCGGCTTCGTGTGAAACGAGCTGGCTTCGCTGCGCGGGCCCTTCACTACGGCCGTGATGTGCGCGTTTTCGATGCGCTTGCCGGTCGACCGGTCGAACAGCGCGACGGTCAGCAGATACAGGTTCACGTTCGACGACGCGTCGGCGGCGCTGCCGCCCGCTGCGGCAGTCTGATTCGCCGGCACCACGCCGAAGTTGACGGCAATGTCGCCGGACGTCACGCTGCGCGTCAGGTCGTTCGCAGCGGCAGGCGCTACCTGTCCGACCAGCAATGCCAGCCACGCAAGCAGTACAACGAAAGGTCTCGATCGCATCGAAGTCTCCTCGGGGATTGGGCTGCCGCATCGGCCGTGCACGTGCGGAGCAAACGGTAGCGTGTCCATGCTGACGCGGAACGCGCGTGCCGGCTTGATGCAGGTCAAGCGCCACCACGCCATCGGGCCGGCGCGCCGCTCGTTTCGGTGCGCGAGCGGCCGCATCGCGTCCGACGCCGGCTCCAGTTCCGGCTTCGGCAGGTGTCGCAACGTTTGACGTGCGTCAAGGCGGCACGAGTGTATGACCGTCAGCTCGCCGCCGAACGGTGACACGCCGCTTCCTTAAGAATCCGGTAAGGAACGCGCCCGAAGATGAATGCATCGCTCAGGAGGATCACGATGCGTCTATCTGACTCGGTTCGCATGCTGCGCCGGTCCTGCGCGGCGGCCGCGATATGCATGGCCGCCGGCGCCGGCGCGCATGCCGAAACACCGGCCGCGTTGCTGGCCGGCTACACGGCGCAGGCGGGCACGGCCGCGGTGCCGTTGCGCGGACAACAGTTCTTCACGTCCCGCCACGGACGCGAATGGAGTTGCGCGAGCTGTCACGGTAGCTCGCCGACCGGTGCAGGGCGGCACGTCGTGACCGGCAAGACGATCGAGCCGCTCGCGCCCGCGTTCAACCCGGCGCGGTTCTCGGACGGCGCACGCTCCGAAAAATGGTTTCGCCGAAATTGCAAGGACGTCGTCGGGCGCGAATGCTCGGCTGCCGAAAAGGCCGACATCCTCGCGTGGCTGATCACGTTGAAACCCTGAAGGGGAACGCAGATGAACCGTGTAGAACCGACGATCTCGTCGTGGCGCCCCGCGCTGCGGGCCGGCATCGCCGCGGCGCTGCTGGTTTCGCTGCTGCCGCACACCGTCCTCGCCGAAGACGAAATGCGCGGCATGGCCGTGCCGCTGCTGCCCCGCTACAAGCAGGAGTGCGCGACCTGCCACGTCGCCTATCCGCCGGGCGCGCTGCCGGCCGAGTCGTGGCGTCGCATCCTCAACGGTCTCGAGCATCACTTCGGCACCGACGCGACGCTCGATGCGGCAACCGTCGCGCAACTGCAGACCTGGCTGAGCGCGCACGCGGCGACGGGCGCTGCGGCGCGGCGGCCGCCCGACGACAGGATCACGCGCTCGTCGTGGTTCATCTCGACCCACGACGAAGTACCGGCCGCGGTGTGGAACAGCCCGGCAGTGAAGCGGCCGTCCAATTGCGCCGCATGTCATACGCAGGCAGACAAGGGAAATTTCGATGAACGATTCGTCCGCATTCCAGGCGCCCGCTGAACCGGCCACGCCGCGCGCCGAACGCGTGCTGGTGTGGGACGCGCCGGTGCGCGCGTTTCACTGGCTGATGGTGATCGCATTTGCCGGTGCGTGGCTGAGCGCCGAAAGCGAACGATGGCGGCTGATGCACGTCGCGTTCGGCTACACGATGCTGGCGCTCGTCGCGTTTCGCGTCGTCTGGGGCGTGGCCGGCACGCGCCATGCGCGCTTCTCGTCGTTCGTGCGCTCGCCGGCGGCCGTGGTCCGCTATCTGCTGAGCCTCGCGAAAGGCCGGCCCGAACATCACGTCGGCCACAACCCGGCCGGCGCGGTCGCGATCGTCGCGATGCTGGCGATGACGGCCGCGCTCGGCGCGAGCGGCTGGGCCGCGTACAACGGTAACGGCGAAGCGTTCGGCGAGCTGCATGAAGGCGTGGCGAACGCGATGCTCGTGCTCGTCGCCGTGCACGTCGGCGCGGTGTTCGTCAGCAGCATCGTGCACCGCGAGAATCTGGCCCGCGCGATGGTGACCGGTTACAAGCGCGGTGCGCCGAGCGACGGCATCCGGCGCGCGTGGTGGAGCGTCGCTGCGATCATGACGGCCGCGGCGATCGGCTGGTGGTGGACGCAATGGCACGCGGCGCCGCAACCCGCGCCGGGCGACGGCCCGGTCGCGACCGACATCGGACGCCCCGCGCACGGCGCGGACCGCGACGACGATTGACGGCCGCCGGCTGAGTGAGTGCCCGATCGTGCGCATCCTGCTCGTGGAAGACGATGTCCTGCTCGGCGACGGCATCCGCGCCGGGTTGCGCCAGCAAGGGTTCCAGGTCGACTGGGTCCGCGACGGCGACGCGGCGCAGCGCGAGCTGCGCGCGCACGTTCATGCGGCCGCGGTGCTCGACCTCGGGTTGCCGCTCGTCGACGGCATGGACGTGCTGCAACGCATTCGCCGCGACGGCATTGCGCTGCCGATCCTCGTGCTGACCGCGCGCGACGCGGTGCCCGACCGCATCCGCGCGCTCGACGCGGGCGCCGACGACTACGTGATCAAGCCCATCGACCTGTACGAGCTCGGCGCACGCCTCCGCGCGCTGGTGCGGCGCGCGCACGGCCGGCCGACCGAACGGCTGCGCGCGCACGACGTCGAGCTGGAGCCCGCGTCGCGCACCGCGCGCCGCGCGGGCGTGGCCGTTGCGCTGTCGACGCGCGAGTTCGACCTGCTGCACATCCTGATGCTCAACGCCGGGCGGGTGCTGTCGCGCGAGCAGATCGAGCAGTATCTGTACAGCTGGGGGCAGGAAGTCGAGAGCAATGCGGTGGAGGTCCACATCCATCGGCTGCGCGCGAAGCTCGGCAGCGAAGTGATCCGCACCGTGCGCGGTGTGGGCTACGTGCTGATGCGGGACGCCGCATGAAGGCGCTGCTGCCCGCGCGCTCGCTGCACGGCCGGCTGCTGACCCTGGTGCCGGCCGTGGTGCTCGGCGTCTGGCTCGCGACGCTGATGCTGACGTGGCTCGATGCGCAGCGCGAGATCGACCGGCTGCTCGACGGTCACCTCGCGCAGGCCGCCGCGCTGCTGGTCGCGCAGCAGGCGCGCGGGCCGGACGACGACGACACCGCGATCGACGCGCCGATGCTGCATCCGTACGGGCCGCGTGTGGCGTTCCAGGTATTCCACGACGGCCGGCTCGGCCTGCATTCGGAAAACGCGCCGTCGCAGCCGATGGTGGCGCCCGAGCTGACCGGGCAGGCTCGCGCGTCGGGATTCTGGACCGTCGCGATCGACGGCGATGCGTGGCGCGTCTTCGTCGTGCACGGCGTGCGCCACGACGTCCAGGTGTTCGTCGGCGAACGGATCGATTCGCGCAAGTCGATCCTCGGCGCGGTGATGCGCAGCGCGTTCTGGCCGATGGCGGCCGCGCTGCCGCTGCTGGTGCTGGCGATCGGCTGGGCCGTGCGCCGCGGCACGTCGCCGCTGCGCGATTTCGGCCGCGCACTCGCCAGGCGCAACCCGCAGGCGCTCGACACGATTCGGCTCGAGCGCACGCCGCTCGAAATGCAGCCGATGCTCGACGCGCTGAACCGCCTGTTCGAACGGATTCGTGCGGTGATGGACGCCGAGCGGCGCTTCACTGCCGATGCGGCGCACGAGTTGCGCACGCCGATCGCGGCCGTCAGCGCGCAGGCGCAGGTCGCGCTGGCCGAGCGCCACGACGCGCCGCGCCGGCATGCGCTGCGCGGCGTGCTCGAAGGCTGCGATCGGGCCGCGCGGCTCGTCGATCAGCTGTTGTTGCTGTCGCGTCTCGATGCGGGCGCGCTGGCCCAGCGCGCCTCGGTGGACCTGGCGGCGCTCGCGAAACGCGTGGTCGCGGAAGCCGCGCCACGGTCGATCGACATGCGGCAGCGGCTGGAACTCGATGCGCGAGCGCCGTGCCTCGTCGGCGGCAACGAGCCGTTGCTCGAGTCGATGGTGCGCAATCTGGTGGACAACGCGATTCGCTACAGCCCGGCCGACGCGTGCATCACCGTGTCGGTCGCGCGATGCGACGGGCGCACGACGCTGCGCGTCGAGGACAGCGGCCCGGGCATCGGCGACGACGATCTGCGCCGGCTGGGCGAGCGGTTCTTTCGGCCGGCGGGAAGCCGGCCGGGCGGCAGTGGTTTGGGCTGGTCGATCGTGCGGCGCATCGCGGCCGCGCATGAGGCGGACCTCGAGGTCGGGCGTTCGGCGGCGTTGGGCGGGTTGTGCGTCGTCGTGTCGTGGCCGGCCGCCGATGCAGCCGATGCAGCCGATGCAGCCGGCACAGCCGCGCACTAGGCAATCATGTCCGTCGCGAATCACACCGCACAGCGTCGGCGCGTGACCGAAGGTCACCGCAGCGGCCTTTCGTGGCTGGCTCGGCGCGCGTGTCAGGCTGGCCTCGGTCCTCGCCCGGCGCACCGCGCCGCGCGGTCATTGGCCGGCAGCGCCGCTGGCGGGGCCGCCGGGCTGCCCCTGCATGTAGCCGGGGGCCATGCCGGACCCCATCCCCGAACCTGGCCCCATCCCGGACCCCATTCCCATCCCTTGGCCGCGATGCATGCCGCGCATCGGCGGCGCGTCGGGGAGCGTGATGCCGCGCGCCTTCGCGCGCTTCTGCATCTGCGCGTGATGCTCGGCGCGGATCTTGTCGCGCTCGGCGTCCGATGCTGCCGCGAGCATCCGCGTCCGGTATTCGGTGCGCTCGGCCGGCGTCATCAGCTGACTGCCGTAGATCATGTGCCCCGATTCGACGCCGCCGCGTGCAGGCTGGCCCGGCTGGCTCGCCTGCGCGTGGGCCAGCCCGGCCGACATCGCGATCGCGACGCCGATCACGCAGTGTGCGGTGAAGGTATTCAAGCGAAACATGGCAGTCTCCCGACGGTTTGCATGCGTTCAACGGTACACGTGAGCGCAGCCTGTCCATTGCGGCAGATCAAGGGCCGTCCGGGAGCCGCTCATACCATCGAAACGTGTGCCGGCCGTCACGGCGATGTCGCTCCTGCGGTGCATCATCGTGCGTCGCGTGCAGCGACCGCGGCGCGACGCCGTGAGCCGGTCCGATTTCCCCAACGCGGAGGCGACCTGCCATGACCGATTCACTGAACTATCGTCAACGAACCGCCGAGATTACCGAGCAGATGCGCAAGCTGCGGCAGTCGCAGCCCGATCTGATGTCGGCGTTCGGCGCATTGGCGGCGGCCGGCACGCGCGACGGCGCGCTGACGAAGAAGACGCGCGAGCTGATCGCGCTGGGCATCGCGATATCATCGCGCTGCGACGACTGCATCGGCTTCCACGTGCAGGCGCTGATCAAGCTGAAGGCGACGCGCGAGGAAGTCGAGGAGGTGGCCGGCGTCGCCGTGTACATGGGCGGCGGCCCGTCGATGATGTACGCGGCCCATGCGCTGATCGCTTACGACCAGCTGGCCGCTTGAGCGCCGCTGTCGGGTGCTGCCAGCGACATTCGAATTTGCTAACCCTGTAACGTGAACTGAATCGTGATCCAGAACAACCCCGACGCCGTACCCGAAACTGTCGCCGAAGCGACGCCCGCCATGGCCGCCGCGGCTACCCGAAGCACCTGGGTGAGCGTCGCGGTGAACCTCACGCTGAGCATCGGCCAGGTGGTGATCGGCATCCTGTCGCGCTCGCAGGGCCTCGTCGCGGACGGCATTCATTCGCTGTCCGATCTGGTCGCGGATTTCGTCGTGCTGCTGGCCGGTCATCACAGCCGCAAGCCGGTCGACGAAAAGCATCCTTACGGCCATCAACGCTTCGAAACCGGCGCGTCGCTCGCGCTGGCCGCGATCCTGCTGGTGGTCGGCGGCGGGATGCTGTGGTCGGCGGTGCAGAAGCTCGAGCATCCGGAGGCGATCGAGCGCGTCCACGTCGCGGCGCTGTGGGTGGCGCTCGTCGCGCTGGTCGCGAAGGAGAGCCTGTTCCGCTACATGCTCGCGGTCGCGACGCGCGTGAAGTCGAGCATGCTGGTGGCCAACGCGTGGCATGCGCGGTCGGACGCCGCGTCGTCGCTGGTGGTCGGATGCGGGATCGTGGGCAACCTGCTCGGCTATCCGCTGCTCGATCCGGTCGCCGCGCTGATCGTCGGCGGGATGATCGTGAAAATGGGCGCGACGTTCGGCTGGAACGCGTTGCACGATCTGATGGACCGCGCGGCCGACGCCGAGGACGTGCAGGCGATCCGCGCGACGCTGCTCGCCACGCCCGGCGTGCTCGACCTGCACGACCTGCGCACGCGCAAGACCGGCGATCTGATCCTGGTCGACGTGCATCTCGACATCGACGCCGATCTCACCGTCGCGCAAGGGCACGACATCGCGGTGGACGCGCGCGCGCGCGTGCTGCGCCATCATCGGGTGCTGAACGTGATGACGCACGTCGATCCGCGCAAGCGCGAAACGGCGGTCGAAGCCGCAGCGCTTCACCGAAATTAAGAGGGGACGGGCGGCGTATCGGCCAACGCACGCCCGCGCCGGCCTCAATCGGAGCGGCGCACGCGCTGGCCGCGCCGGAACGTCAATCGACGTTCGTGGACGAGCGCGTGCCAGTCGAGCTTCATCAACACGACGATGCATGCGAGCAGCACGAGCTGCGTGACGATGAAGTAGCCGCCGAGATAGCTGCCGCCGAGTTCGGACTCGGCGTCGAGCTGCGTGGACGCGAAGCGGCCGACGTGCGCCCAGATCGCATAGGTCGTCACGCGGCCGATGAAGAACGCCGCGGCGATGATCCTGAGCGGCAAGCCGGACAGCCCGTATGCGATGAACAGATAGTTCGACGGCAGCGGGCTCAGCGCATAGAGGAAGAACGCCCCGGCGGTCAGCGTGCCGTGCTTGCGCAGCCAGCGCGTCGCCACGGCGATGTTCTCGCGATCGGCGTCCCGCACCCAGCGCGAGCGCACCAGCGAGCGCGCGAAGGTCGCGAGGATCACGCGGCCGATGGTGGCCGCGGCCGCCGCGACGACGGCGAACACGAACGGATTGCCGTCGGGCAGGTTGAAGCCCACCCACGACATCGCCATCCAGGTGGGCGGCGCGAATGCCGGCACGAGATTCAGCAGCAGAATCAGCAGGAACAGCACAGCCAGCGTCAGCACGATATCGGCTCCAGACCATCCGGTGTCACGTTTCGATTGTGCTGAAGAGACGGGCCGCCCCGTTGACTCACGTCAAGCAACGCACCGCGCGGGCACGCGCGTCGGGCTGACCCACGTCAACGGTCGAAGCGCGGCATTTTCTAGACTGATGCCACGCCGTCGTCAACGGCGCCCGACGCAACGCTCGGGCCCACGCGCGGCAACCGGAAAACTCGTCATGCCCCGAATGCGCTGGTCGCTCGATTTCACGTTGCTGGTTCTGTCTGCCGTCACGCTCGCCGCCGGCGGCGCGTGCGTCGCGTTCGGCCTGCCTGCGCTCGCGCGCCTCGTGTGGCTGCTCGGCGCGCTGCCCGTGCTGCTCGCGTTGACGGTCACCGTCGCCAAGGCGGTCGCGCGCCGGCAGCCCGGCATCGACGTGCTCGCGTGGCTCGCTATCGGGCTCGCGCTCGCGCTCGACGAGACGCTGACCGCCGCGGTCATCGCATTGATGCTCGCGAGCGGGCGGACGCTGGAGCAGCACGCGCAGCGCCGCGCGCAACGCGAGATGACCGCGCTGCTCGGCCGCGCGCCGCGGCAGGCGACGCGGTTCGAGCATGGCGAATGGCGGCCCGTCGCTCCTGATGCGATCGTCCCCGGCGACCGGCTGCTGGTGCGCAGCGGCGAGTGCGTCGCGGTCGACGGCACACTCACCTGCGACGCGGAACTGGACGAATCGATGCTGACCGGCGAATCGTCCACGCAGCGGCGACGTTCGGGCGAAACCGCATGCAGCGGCGTGGTCAACGCCGGCGCGCCGTTCGAAATGGTGGCGCGCACGACCGCCGGCGACAGCACGTTTGCCGGCATCGTACGGATGGTCGAGCGCGCGCAGCGCGAGCGCAGCCCGTCCGTGCGCGTCGCGGATCGCTACGCGGCGGGCTTCGTCGTGATTGCGCTGCTCGTCGCGGGCGGCGCGTGGCTCGCGACCGGCGACGTCGGCCGCGCGCTCGCGGTGCTCGTCGTCGCGTCGCCGTGTCCGCTGATTCTCGCGGTGCCGGTCGCGATCGTGTCGGGCATGTCGCGCTGCTCGAAGCGCGGCGTGCTGGTCAAGGGCGGCGGCGCGCTGGAACGCCTCGCGCAAGCGACGATTCTGTTCTTCGACAAGACCGGCACGCTGACCGGCGGGCGCGCACGCATCGTCGCGATCGAATGCGGCGCGCAGGTCGCCGCCGCCGACGTGCTGCGCTTCGCGGCGTCGCTCGCACAGGCGTCGGCGCACGTGATTTCGGACGCGCTGACGGTTGCCGCACGGGAGCGCGGCGTCGGTCTGTCGGCGCCGTCGGCCGTACTGGAGACGCCCGGCGAAGGCGTGACGGGCAGCGTCGACGGTCACACGGTCACGATCGGCAAGTTTAGTTTCGTCGCGGCGTGCTCGACGCCGGCGCCGTGGAGCGATGCGTTCGTCGCGCGCGTCGGCGGCCAGGGCGGCGCGGCGGTATTCGTCGGCGTGGATGGCGCGATGATCGGCGCGATCGAGCTGGCCGACGAACTGCGGCTGGAGACGCCGCGCGCCTTGCGGCTACTCAAGCGCGAAGGCGTCGAGCGCCTCGTGATGCTGACCGGCGACCGGCGCGATATCGCGCTGGCAGTCGGCGAACTGCTCGGCGTGACCGACGTGCGCGCCGAGCAAACGCCGACGGACAAGCTCGCCGCGATCCAGTCGGCTCGCAAGGACGGCGTGACGATCATGGTCGGCGACGGCGTGAACGACGCGCCGGCGCTCGCGGCCGCCGACGTCGGCATCGCGATGGGCGCGCGTGGCGCGGCCGCGTCGTCCGAGGCCGCCGACGTGGTGCTGCTGGTCGACCGGCTCGACCGCCTCGTGGATGCGATCCGCATTGCGCGCCGCGCGCGCCGCATCGCGCTCGAGAGCGTGGTGGCCGGCATGTCGTTGTCGGTGCTCGCGATGGCGGTCGCGGCGGCCGGATTACTGCCGCCGATTGCGGGCGCGGTGATTCAGGAGGTGATCGACGTCGTCGTGATCGTCAATGCGCTGCGCGTGTTGCTGGTCCGCGCGAAGCCGTCGGAGGCGCGGCCGAGCGGCCTCGACGTCGAGCAGCTCAAGCGCGAGCACGCCGCGTTGTCGCCGCTGCTCGACCAGTTGCGGGATCTCGCCGATCGCATCCCCGGCTTGCCGGCCGCGACCATCGCGAGCGAATCGGCGCGGATGATCGGTGTGCTGGACGCGCGGCTGCTGCCGCACGAGCGCGCGGACGACCGCGACGTCTACGCGCGTCTCGCGCCGCTGCTCGGCGGCGAGGATCCGCTTGCGGCGATGAGCGGCGCGCACCGCGAGATCTTCCGGATGGTCAGGGCGCTCAGGCAGATGGTCGCCGATCTGCCGCGCGAACACGCCGACGCCGCGGGCGCTCAGGCGATCCAACGGACGCTGTACGGGCTCGAAGCGATCGTCCGCCTGCATTGCGCGCAGGAGGAGGAGCTGTTCCACGCGGTGGGCGCGGACGTGTGACGCGCTAGCGCGCTACGCATGCGGCGCGTTCACGAGCAGGACCGGCGTTGGCGCGATCCGCGCGACGCGGCGCGCCACGCTGCCGAGCACCCAGCTCGTGACGCCTCGCCGTCCGTGGGTGCCCATCACGATCAGGTCGGCATGCCAGCCGCTCGCGTCGTGCACGATCCGTTGCGATACGTCGTCGCCGGTGCGGTCGGTTTGAATCAGCTGCGACTGCGCGTGTCGGGCCGCGCCGTCGAACAGCGCGACGGCTTTTTGCAGGACGCGGCGGCCTTCGTCGATCGACGCCTGTTCCAGCGTCTCGACGGGAACGAAATCGCCCAGCGATACGGGCCGGTCCACGACGTGGATCACGCGGAATTCGGTGTCCGACCGCGCGAATTTGAGGCCCGCGCGCAGTGCGTTGAGGGCGATCGCACTGCCGTCGACGGCGAACAGCATGCGCGCCGGCACATGCTCGGCGGCCGGCTGGAACCCTTCCGGGACGATCAGCAGCGGACAGCCGGCGAGGTGGCCGAGCGGGCCGGACACCGTGCCTTCGATCCACCGCAGCAGGCCGTGATGCTGACGCGCGCCGACGATCAGCAGATCGGCGCGCCACGCCTGCGCGGTTTCGGCCAGCGCATGGGCGATATCGGCGCCGTGCACGGACAGGTCGATGACTTCGCTGTCGATCGCGATGTCGTCGCGCCGCAATGCGCCGGTGGCGCGCGACAGCGCGTCGGCGGCGTCGTGCAGCAATTCGTCGCGCGCCGCTTCGAAGAACGCGGCCGATTTCGATCCGCGCGGAACGAGTGTGCGCGGATTTTCCGCAACGCTGACCACGTGCACCGACGCATTCGGCGCAATGAGGTTACGCGCATACGCGAGCGCATGATCGGACGCGGCGGAGCCGTCGATCGCGATCAGCACCCGTTGGGGCGCGTGGTGGGGGTGGAGGGGTGAGTTGCTGGCGCTCATGAAGGTCTCCCGGTCCGGTGGCAACCGGCGATCGTGCATACGGCCATTGTTCGCACGCGAGGCGCGCGCGGCTTGACCTTCGTCAAGCGCGTTCATGTTCGCCGGGTAATGCGTGCCGCTGGCTGTCCAGCGGCCGAAGGGCGGCCGCGCTGCTAATCGGGCGCCCGATCGGGGATCGCCTGGACGATCATCGAAAACAGCCGGTCGAGATCCTCGTCGAGCGGCTGGCCGTCGAACGGATCGCGATTCGCGGCGAACGCCGCGTCGATCCCGACCCAGTCGTCGGGCGTCAACACGCGGGTGGCGGCCGGCAGGATCACGGTCTCTTCTAGACAGCGATGGTCCGCATGGAACTCCGCGTAATCGTCCATCAGCGCGCCGAGCGTATGCAGCGCGCTCGCGCCTTTCAACTCGTAGCGCGTCAGCGCGTGCTCGAGATTCCGCAGCTTCATGTCACTCTTGTCGTGCTGCGCCTCGAGCTGGTCGAGCACGCTGTCGAACTCGCCGGTGCGCGCCCGCAACGGCGCGAACAGGTAGCGGTCTTCGTTCGGATGATGAATGCGCTGCGGGTATTCCCGGATGTAATAGAGCATCGCGCGGAACACGATCACGCCCGGCACCGGCTCGCCCGCCACGAGCCGACGGACGAAGTGCCGCATGCCGTCGATCACGGTCGACAACTGCGCATGTTCGTGGCGGATGATGGCGACGGCGCTACGTGGCCCGGGCATCGACATTTCACACCCCACAGCGGTAACGGAATGACCGGCGTGCTCGCGGCTCGCTTCGGCTGCGCGCATGAAGCCCGGTTGCGATACGTCGATATTGATCGACCGCCGCCCGTCGTTGAAGGGTGTGGACACCGAGGCGTTGACGAAGATCAACGGTCGCGTGGAGCGTGTGCGCCTGCCGATCGCGTTCGGTCTGCCGCATGGCTGCCGAGACGTGCGGGCGACGCGCGACGCCGGTTTCCTGCCGCTTCTCGAAGCGGTCCGGCCGCCGCGCATCGCAATGCCGGCGTCAGCCGATATCCTTCGCCTGCAGCCCGCGTCGGCCGGAACGGGCCGACCACGGCAGGATGCGCGGCAGGACGTTTTCCGCGTGGACCACACGATGGGCCACGGCCGCGGCGACGTGCAGGCCGACCAGCGCGACGAGCGCGTAGGCGGTGAGTGCGTGCAGTTCGCCGAGCCAGTGCGACAGCTCGCGGTTCTTCGCGACCAGCGTCGGCAGCGAAAAAAGCCCGAAGCAGCTGGCCGGGTGCCCGGCCGCGTTCGTCTTCAGCCAGCCGAGCACCGGGATCGCCAGCATCAGTGCATACAGCAGCCCGTGGACGGCGCGTTCGGCCGAATGCCGCAGCGTGCCGGCGGGATTGACCGACGGCGGCAGCCGGTCGCGCGCGCGCAGCCGGTTGCCGAGACGCAGCGCCACGAGCAAGAGAATGGCGACGCCGATCGACTTGTGCAGGCCGACCAGGTCTTCGTTGTCGTCCAGCAGCAGGCCGACGATCAGGTTGCCGATCAGTGCGACGGCCAGCAGCCAATGGAGCAGGCTGATCGACAGCGGATAACGGGTAGCGGTCTTCATGACGAAATATCGTTCAGTGGCAGGCGGGGAGTGCGATCGGCTCAGCCGAGCAGGTCGTGGTAGTGCTTCTTCGTGTCGTTGATGCGGCGCAATGCCTGCTTGGCGGCCGGCAGATCGTTCGCCGCGATCGCGCGATCGACTTCGGTCAGTTCGCGCTGCAAGGTGCGCATGCCTTCGTCGTAGGTCGACTGGTCGCTGCGATAGCGCTGGCGGCTCGCCTGTTGCGCGTCGCTTTCGAGCCGGGTGACGTAGCCGCGCATCTCGGCGGTCGTCCGGCTGTTCAGCGCGCGTTGCATCGTCTGCTTCATGTCGCGCATCAGCGGCTTGATCTCGCCCGCCTGCGCGGGCGCGGCGGTCACGACGAGCAGCGCGGCGAGCGCGGCGCAGAAGCGGAATCGGAATGCGGGCGTCTTCATGGGCGTTTCGGGTCGGCAGTATCGGTGAGCGCGACGATAGGGCGCCGACGTTAACGGATTCTTAAGGCCCGATTTCGGCCGCGACCCGCTTGATGCGCGGGCACGCCTGCGGTTATCGTGCCGCAACGGACGCGAGGTCCGGATCGAAGAGGAGTTGCGCATCATGCGGGTATTGCTCGTGGAGGACGACAAGCTGATCGGCAGCGGCGTGGAGGACGGGCTGAGCGAGGCCGGCATGACGGTCGACTGGGCGCACGACGGCCGGCATGCGCAACTGGCGCTCGAAACCACGCCGTACGACCTCGTCGTGCTGGATCTGGGCTTGCCGCGCATGTCCGGCGTCGAGCTGCTCGCGTGGCTTCGCAAGCGTCGCGACCATACGCCGGTGCTGGTGATGACCGCTCGCGACACGGTGGCCGATCGCGTGAGCGGCCTGAGCGCGGGCGCCGACGATTATCTCGGCAAGCCGTTCGACCTGACCGAGCTGGTCGCGCGCTGCCGTGCGCTCGTGCGGCGTTCGCAGGGGCGCAGCACCGACACGATCGAATACGGCGACCTGTCGGTCGATCCCGCCTTGATGACGGCCACCCGCGGCGCCGAGCGAATCGCGCTGACGTCGCGCGAATGCGCGTTGCTGGTCGAACTGCTGTCGAATCAGGGCCGCCCGCTGTCGCGCGCGCAGCTGCAGGACAGCCTGTACGGCTGGAACGAGGAGATCGAGAGCAATGCGATCGAGGTGCACGTGTCGAACCTGCGCAAGAAGCTCGGCGCCGACCTGATCCGCACGATCCGCGGCGTGGGCTACGTGGTGGAGAAGGCGTCGTGATGCGTTCGATCCGGCAACGGCTGACCTTGCTCGTGCTGTCGGGCGTGGTGGTGGTGTGGGCCTATTCGCTCGTGTCGAGCTATCGTCAGGCGATTCACGAAGCGGACGAATGGTACGAAACGCGCGTCGAGCAGATCGCCCGGACCTTCGCGGTGCTCGACGCGCGCGACCTGCCGCGCTTCGCCGAGATCGTGCTCGCCGGCCGCGACGACGACGACGGCGACAACGATGCCGCGCCGCCGATGCTGTACCAGGTCAGCGATGCCGACGGGCACGTCCTCGCGGCCAGTCCGGGTCTCGCGGCGCTCGACGTGCCGGCGTCTGCGGCTGCTGCATCCGGCGCGGCCGAGTCGGGCAATCCTAAGTGGCACGCGTACGTGCTGACCGATGCCGCGCGCGGCCGGACGGTGCGCATCTTCGAGCAGCGCACGCGCCGCTCGGACCTGTCCGCCGAAGTCGCGCGGCGCGTGGCGCGGCCGCTGGCGTTCGCGCTGCCGGTGCTGGCGGTGTTGATCTGGTTCGCGATCGGCCGCAGCCTGACGCCGCTGCGCACGCTGTCCGACGCGATCGAAGCGCGCTCGGCCGACAACCTTGACGCAATCGGCACGCGCGGCATTCCCGATGAAGTGCGTCCGCTGGTCGCCGCGCTCAATACGTTGCTGCAACGCCTGCGCGACTCGCTCGTTCGCGAGCGCGCGTTCACCAGCGACGCGGCGCACGAGCTGAAGACGCCGCTCGCCGCCATCAAGGTCCAGGCGCAGGTAGCGCTCACCGCGCGCGATCCGGAGCGCCAGCGGCGCGCGATGCAGCGGGTCGTCGAGGGCGTCGACCGCAGCACGCATCTGGCCGATCAGTTGCTCGCGCTGGCGCGGCTCGACGAGACGGTTCCGTTGAACGGCGCGGACGTCGACCTTCGTCAATTGATCGCGGCATGCGTGAACGATCATCAAGCGCGCGCGGAGCGCAAGGAGATGTCCGTGACGTCGCGGGTCGATGGCCGCGCGGTCGTGCACGCGCCGCCCACGCTGCTTCGCGTGCTGCTCGACAACCTCGTCGACAACGCGATCAAGTACGGCCGCGAGCATGGGCACGTCGAAATCGCATCTTGGCAGGACGCCGACGCGGTCACGCTCCAGGTGTGCGACGACGGCCCCGGCGTGCCGACCGAGGATCTGGCGCGCTTGCAGGACCGGTTCTTTCGCGGTGCCGATCATGACGCGAGCGGCAGCGGCCTGGGGCTGTCGATCGTCGCGCGGATCGTGGCCAAGCTCGGCGGGCGTCTGACCTACGTCGACGGGCTGAACGGCGGCGGATTCGGCGTGCGCGTGACCTTGCCGGTGCAGGGTCGATAGGTATCCCGAGCGCGCATCCGCCGCGGTATTTCGGGCGGGATGCGCGCGGCCGGCCGCGCACGGCGTGCGTAATGCCTTCCTCTCGCCATCGCGTTGCGGGCCGATCGGTCCAACCGACGCGCCGCGCCACGCGCATCCGCGGCCATCGACGTTCGACCCGCGCGCAACCTGATCGCCATCGTCGCGCCGCGCGTGAACCAGCCGGTTAATTTGGTGCGCTCGCGCGCGCTGCGAATGGGCAACGGCCGCGTGCCGCGTCGGGCGATGCACCGAAATGAGGAATGCAGATCGCCGGCGCGTGTGTGCGATGCCGATGCGACAGCCGATTCACGACGATGGCCCGCTTCTTGCTGGTGTGGTGCCGGCCGCGCAATCGTTGCGCGCCGCCCGACGACATACCAGACGAGGATGATTGACCGTGAGCCTGACGATTCGACCGTTTTCCCGACGCACGTGGCTGGCTGCGTTGCTCGCTGCCTCCGTGACGGCGCTGTTCGCCGCAGCCCCGGCCCAGGCCGACGCGCTCGACACCATCGCCAAGAGCGGCACGCTGCGCGTCGCGGTGCCTGAAGACTATCCGCCGTTCGGCTCGGTCGGCACCGACATGCAGCCGCAAGGCTACGACATCGACATGGCCGGCCTGCTCGCGCGCGCGCTCGGCGTGAAGCTGGCGCTCGTGCCGGTGAACAGCGCGAACCGGATTCCGTACCTGACGACCAACAAGGTCGACATGGTGATTTCGTCGCTCGGCAAGACCCCGGAGCGCGAGAAGGTCATCGACTTCTCGAGCGCCTACGCGCCGTATTTCCAGGGCGTGTTCGGGCCGGCCGACGTGAAGGTGAGCACGCCGGCCGATCTCACCGGCAAGACGGTGGGTGCCACGCGCGGCGCGCTCGAGGAGATCGCGCTGACGCAACTCGCGCCGAACGCGACCATCAAGCGCTTCGAGGACAACAACGCGACGATCCAGGCGTTCCTCTCCGGGCAGGTGCAGCTGATCGCGGCCGGCAACATCGTGGCCGCGGCGATTCTCGCGAAGAATCCGCCGCGCCGGCCCGAGGTCAAGTTCGTGATCAAGAATTCGCCGTGCTTCGTCGGCGTCAACAAGAACGAACCGCGCCTGCTCGCGAAGATCGACGACGCCATCGCGCATGCAAAGCAGGACGGCACGCTCGGCGCGATGTCGAAGAAGTGGCTCGGCCAGCCGCTGCCGGCCGGGCTGTGACCGGCCGCCGCCCCGCCTGATCCGCCGCCGCGGCGCGCCCGGCGGCCGCCGCAGCGGCTTGCATCGTCAAACCTGAATCCATCGACCGTCATGAGCTACCAGCTTCAATTCGGCGAGCTTGCCGACTACGCCGGCGTGTTCGCGAGCGGCGCCGCGACCACGCTCGCGCTGACCGCGGTCGCGACCGTGCTCGGCGTGGCGATCGGCATACTCGGCGCGGCCGCCTACAGCGTCGACGCGCGCGCGGCCGTGCGGCTGCGGCCGCTGATCGGCGCGTACGTCGAGGCGATCCGCAATACGCCGTTCGTCGTCCAGCTGTTCTTCATCTTCTTCGGCTTGCCGGCGCTCGGCGTGCATATCGGCGAATACGCGGCCGCGATCCTCGCGATGACGCTCAATCTCGGCGCGTATTCGGTCGAGATCGTGCGCGCGGGCGTCGCCGCGGTGCCGAACGGACACGTCGAGGCCGCGTCCGCGCTCGCGATGTCGCGCGCACAGATGCTGCGTCACGTCGTGCTGCCGCAGGCGCTCGCGAAGGTGTTCCCGGCGCTGTCGAGCCAGATCGTGATCACGATGCTCGGTTCGGCGGTCGTGTCGCAGATCTCGGTGGCCGATCTGACCTACGCGGCCGGCTACATCCAGTCGCGCAACTTCCGCGCATTCGAGACGTATTTCGTCATCACCGCCGCATATCTGGCGATGGCGCTGCTGCTGCGCGGCGCGCTCGGATCGATGGGGCGGCGGTTGTTCTTCCGCCGCGTGCGAGGTGCGCGATGATCGAATTCTCGTTCGGGCAGATTCTCGCGAACCTGCTGCTCGCCGCGCGCTGGACGGTCGTGCTGTCGATCGTGTCGTTCCTGTCCGGCGGCATCGTCGGCCTCGCGGTGCTCGTGATGCGCGTGTCGGGCTCGACGCTGCTGCGCGGCTGCGCGAAGGTCTACATCGAGGTGTTCCAGGGCACGCCGCTGCTGATGCAGCTGTTCATCGTGTTCTTCGGTCTGCCGCTGCTGGGCTTCGACGTGCCGCCGTGGGTCGCCGCGACCGCGGGGCTCACGTTCTTCACGAGCGCCTATCTGGCCGAAATCTGGCGAGGCTGCGTCGAGGCGGTGCCGAAAGGGCAGTGGGAAGCGTCGGCGAGCCTCGCGATGAGCTACGTCGAGCAGTTGCGGCACGTGATCCTGCCGCAGGCCGCGCGCATCGCGGTCGCGCCGACGGTCGGCTTCGGCGTGCAGGCCGTCAAGGATACGGCGCTCGTGTCGATCATCGGCTTCACCGAGCTGACCAAGACCGGCATCGCGATCTCGAACGCGACGTTCCGGCCGTTCGTCGTGTACGGGCTCGTCGCGCTGATCTATTTCGCACTCTGTTATCCGCTCACGCGTTATGCGCGCACGTTGCAAAGGAGATGGCATGCCGCTCGTTGAAACCCGCGGTGTCGAGAAGTACTTCGGCACCCATCATGTGCTCAAGGGCATCGATTTTTCCGTCGAGCGCGGCCAGGTCGTTTCGATCATCGGCCGCAGCGGCTCGGGCAAGAGCACGCTGCTGCGCACGCTCAACGGGCTCGAGCGCATCGACGCGGGCAGCATCTCGATCGACGGCGAATGCGTCGACGCGCGGCACTCGGAGTTGCGCGCACTGCGGCTCAAGGTCGGCATGGTGTTCCAGCAGTACAACCTGTTTCCGCACCTGAGCGCCGGCCAGAACGTGATGCTGGCGCAGACGGTCGTGAAGCGCGCGCATCGGCAGCAGGCGCGCGCGGTCGCCGAACTGATGCTCGAGCGCGTCGGCCTCGGCGACAAGTTCGACGCATTTCCCGACCAGCTGTCGGGCGGCCAGCAGCAACGCGTCGCGATCGCGCGGGCGCTCGCGATGAAGCCGAGCGTGCTGCTGTGCGACGAGATCACGTCCGCGCTCGATCCCGAACTGGTGGGCGAGGTGCTGGGCGTCGTCGAGCAGCTGGCGCGCGAGCACATGACGCTGATCATGGTCACGCACGAGATGAACTTCGCGCGTGCGGTCAGCGACAGGATCGTGTTCATGCATCAAGGGCGAGTCTGGGAGAGCGGGAGCGCCGAGGACATCTTCGAGCGTCCGCAGACGGTCGAGTTGGGGCGCTTCCTCGGCAGCGTGCGCAATACGGAGGCCGCTGCGCGCTGAGCATGGATGCCGGCGCGGTCATCACGTCGTCGTGCGGATCGTCGCTGCGCGATTTCGCGTTCCAAAAAAAATCGTGTTGTTGTAGGATTGGTCGGATGAATGTCATCGCGTGACCTGCGCCACGCCGTCACCCACGCAAGCGCGAGCAATGAACCGGCTCGCGCTGCTGCTACCACGCCAAATTCCCCCCATTAATCTCGGCTTCAGGAAACGTCCATTACGGGCTCCGCACTAATTCGCGCGCCGCTTTGGTCGTTATCGAGGCATCGGTCCCGCACGTGCCGCTTCGATCGGCTTCACACGCATGCGTCGCATGCAACGGTTTCGTGCTCAACGTTCGCCTCTTCATGATCAGAAATTTAAGCATTCGCGTCCGGCTGGCGCTCGCAATGGGCTTTCTCGGGGTGTTGCTCGTCATCGGCGGCTTCATCGGCGTCATCGGCGTCGCGATCAGCAACGACGATGTGAAGACGCTCTATTCGGAACGGCTGGCGTCGTCGGAGGCGCTCGGGCAGGCCAACGTCGCGCTGTCGAGAACGCGTCTGTGGCTGTATCGCATCGCGCTCGATCCGGACAGCCCCGACGTCGCGCAAGAGAGCGCCACGGCCCGCGAGCTGCTCGCCGCGTCGAAGAAGGCATGGGACACCTATCGTGGGCTGCGGCTTTCCGGGCCTGAGGAAGCGCGCCGCGCAGCCGACGCGAACACGAAGTTCAACGCGCTCGTCGAGCACGGCCTCGAGCCGATGTTCACCGCGATCGCCGCGCGCGATCCCGCGAACATTCCGAACGTGTGGCGGCACATCCCGCCGTCGCTGTTCATCGACGCATCGGATTCGATGGATGCGCTCGGCCGGATCCAGATGAGCGCGTCGCGCGTGACGTTCGATGCCGCGCAGGGCCGCTTTCACTGGTTCGTCGGCTTCGCGATCGCGGGCATCGCGGTCGCGCTGGGCGCGGCGGCGTTCACGTGGTGGTCGCTGCAGAACGCGATCGGCGTGCCGCTGGCGCGCGCGCTCGGTCACTTCAGCGCGATCGCCGAGGGCGACCTGACGACGCGGATCGACGTCGAATCGTCGGATGAAATGGGGCAATTGATGAGCGGCCTGCAGACGATGCAGAGCAAGCTGCTGCAGACCATCCGGATCGTGCGCGAAGGCTCCCGGTCCATCGAGACGTCTGCGCATGAAATCACGGCCGGCAACCTGGACCTGTCGCAGCGCACGGAGGAGCAGGCCGCGTCGCTGGAAGAAACGGCTGCGTCGATGGAGCAGCTGACGTCGACCGTGCGCCAGAACGCCGACAACGCGAAGCAGGCGAACCAGGTGGTGCACAACGCGGCAATGCTGACCGAAGAGGGTAATCAGGCGACGCAGGAAGTGGTCGGCACGATGCGCGGCCTGTCCGACGCGTCCGGCAAGATCGCGGAAATCACGTCGGTCATCGAAGGCATCGCGTTCCAGACCAACATCCTGTCGCTGAACGCGGCCGTCGAAGCGGCGCGCGCCGGCGAGCAGGGCCGCGGATTCGCGGTCGTCGCGGGCGAGGTGCGCTCGCTCGCGCAGCGCAGCGCCACCGCGTCGCGCGAGATCAAGGAGTTGATCAACGATTCGCTGCGGCGCGTCGAGACGGGCGCGCGCCAGGTCGACCGTGCGACCGACCGGATGTCGGAGATCCTCGCGTCGGTGCAGCGCGTGCAGGTGTTGATGGGCGAGATCGCCGCCGCGTCCGACGAGCAGTCGAAGGGCATCGAGCAGGTGAACCAGGCCGTGACGCAGATGGATCAGGTCACGCAGCAGAACGCGGCGCTGGTTCAGCAGGCGTCGTCGTCGGCGCTGTCGCTGAAGGCGCAGGCCGAGCAGCTCGCGGCGACCGTCTCGGTATTTCGGATCGGCTCGGCGCAGGGCGACGCCTGAGCGTTTGCCGGCGCGCCGCGGAACGTAGCGAGCCGCGGCCGTCGATCATTTCGTATGACCAAGGTCGAGCGCTTCGCGCGGCGCTTGCCAGTTCGCGATCCGGCGCGTTGACGATGTGCGCCGAGTGCCCGGCATGAAGGCCGGACGCCACGTTCGGCGACATGCGCCGATAGACCGCGCGGCCCTCACTATCACCACTACCGCGCCTGCGTTCATCGCAGGCGCGCTGCTATGCGCGCTCGTACGTGCATCTCCGGGCTGGCCCTCACGGCCCGGCGCCACCTATAATCGCCAGCGACTTGTCCACGAAACCGCGGTGCACAACGTGAGGGGGTGTCGAAATGGGACGATATCGTCGCGTCTGCTTGCGCTTCGTTGTCACGAGTTCGATCGCCGGTTTCGCATTGCTGGCGTCTCCACTGCATGCCCGCGCCGCCGACGGCGCGCCGGACTTGCCTGCCACCCCCAAGTCAGCTGACCGGACGATCGACGTCTATGCGGTGTATGGCGACGGCCGCGCGACCGAGGGCGGCGATATGCACTGGCGCGCCTACGAAGTCGGTTTCGGCGACGTGTTGAACGACTACCTGTCGGTCTATGTCGCGTACCTGAACGAAGGGCATCCGCTCGACCATCACCGCGACGGCTTCGCGGCGCTCGGCTCGTTTCGGTGGCCACTCGCCAATCGGTGGGTGCTCGAACTGTCGGCGGGGCCGTACTTCAGCATGGACACCACGCACGTCGACAACGAGGCGCGCAACGACAAGCGATGGGGCGTGCGCGCGTCGGCGGCGATGCGCTATTACGTCGTTCCCGATCGCTTCTTCGTCAAGGTGCAATACAACCACGTGCAGATGCTCGGCGGCTTCAATTCCGACGCGGTGCTGTTCGGCATCGGCTCCGACTTCGGCGGCCAGTCGCATCCGGCGGTATCCGACGGCAAGACGCAGGTCGCGGTGTGGGCCGGCACGTCGCAGACCAACCGTCCCCAAGTGCCGATGGAGAAGGGGTACATGGTCGAAGTCCGGCGGCCGTTCGGCACTGCGTGGGCCTATTCGGCGAGCTTCGTCTACGAAGGCAACAATGGCGTCGCGGGCCGGCGCGGCGTGGCCGCGCAATTCTGGTACGTCGCGCCGGTCGGCAGCAATTGGACGCTGTCGGCCGGCGTCGGCCCGTATCTGTCACGCGATCGCGACGAAGCGTCGAGCCAGACGCGGCTCAATGCGTTGCTCAGCGCGCAGGTAAGTTATCAGGTGACCGAGGATTGGGCGGCGAGCGTGCGCTTCAACCGTGTCGCGACCCGCAACGACAAGGACCAGGACATGTTCATGGTCGGCGTGGCGCACAAATTCTGAGTCCGGCGCACGTGCGTCGGCAGCACGTCGGCCGTTGTCGAAACGGCATCGGTGTATCGGTTCGGGATGCTATCGGGCGGTATTGCGGGAGGCGTCGATGGTGGGTATTCGCGTTCTTTACGTCCGCAGTGGCGCGTTGCTTCGTGCGGATGTGGTCGTGAGCAAGGCGACGCACACCCGTACCGGTTGAATGCTCTACCGATCGCCGTCCCGTGGATTGGTCCAGAACAGGACGACGATTGCGCAGCACAACAAACCAAACATAAGAAACAAATACATGCCGCGCCTTGATGCCAGTCGATTGGATGCTCGCACTGCGATCATCCGTATGATGAAAACAGGAAATATCAAGTATTCCCTTTAAGGTTTATAAGGCAGCGGCGGGCATATCTCTATTGATTAAAATCAAGCGGCGAAGAACTTAGATGAGAATTTCGAATGCCGAATATTTCGTATATCCAGCAGTGTGATGGCTGAGCCAGCATATTCGGCTTGCTAAGCACTTGAATGTGTGATTTGGTAAGACGTGAAGCGTCGTTCTATACGCGTCGAAGCAGATGCCTGAACGACCGCTGCGCTGCGGATAGGTCGGTGCCGTCACTTCCGTTCGGCCGCGAATGTTTAGTGGTACGCGGTGAATTATCGGGCTCGACGTTGGATTGCCGCGTGAGGCTTTCGCGGCCGCGGGTCGTTGCGATTCATTCGTTGCCGATGTGCTTGACCGCGAGATCGACGAACGCGCGCAAGCGATGCAGCCGCCTGAGATCGCGGTGGTAGCCCATCCAGATATCGCGTTGCGGCGGCTCGTCGCGTAACTCGAGCCTGCGAATGGTCGCGAGCTGATCGCCGACCGGCCGCGGCAATACGGCAATGCCCAAACCGCGGCCGCACATCTGGGCCTGGACATTCCGGTTATTCGATTGCAATACCACGCCCGCATTCGGAAAGCGCGCTTTCAGCCAGTCGATGTCGGGGAAGCTCCCGGTCGACGTATCCATCGCGATCAGGCGGTGCCCGGCGCCGTCGCCTTCGACCGGATCGGCATGCGCGGCCGCCACGTAGACGCCGTAGCGCATCCGCGTCAGCCGACGCTGCACGATGTCCTGCCCGGTGAATGGAACGATCCGGAACGCGACGTCCGCTTCACGCTGGGCGAGATTGAACAGGCGCGTGCCGGTCAGCACGTCGATTTCAACCAGCGGATAGTCGCGCGAATACTCGGCGATCACGGGCGGCAACACATACGCGCCGAACCAGTCGGACGACGATATCTTCAGCGTGCCTTCGAGCTTTTGCTGCTCGCCGGTCAGCCGGCGCTCCATCGTCAGCGCGCTTTCTTCCATCTGCTCGGCGAGCGGCAGGATGGCGACGCCTTCCTCGGTCAGAACGAAGCCGTCCGCGGTTCGCTGAAACAGCACTTGCCCCATCGACGCTTCCAGCGCGCGCAAGCGTCGCCCGATCGTCGGGTGACTCAGCGCCAGCGCGCGTGCCGCCGCGCCGAGCGTGCCCGTACGCGCAATCGCGAGGAAGATCCGGACGTCGCTCCACTCCATATCGATGTACCCACAAAAATGAACGGATGCTGTTCATTATATTGAATTGCCGCACGAAACTGAATTTGACAGACTTCGATCCACCGCATGTCGTCGCGATCGACTGCGGCTTCGGCCGGACCGCCGCACATCGGGCGGCGGGCAACTCAACGCAGCCGGCAGCCACGCTGAAGTGCTGCATCTGCCCGACCATCGGGTGTTCGGCAACGGCCACGGGCTCATCTACGAGAAGAACTCCGATGAGGCGCTGGCGCCGGTGCTGAGCTGGCTCGTCGAACATACCGAGGCAGCCGAGCCGCTGCACAGCACCTCGTGAACGCGCGTGTGCGCAAGGAGAGTCGAATGGAAATCGGCATCATCGGGATGGGTTCGATGGGGCGCGAGATGGCCCGCAATCTGGTCGCCGCCGGCCATGCGGTGACGGCGTGGAATCGGTCGGGCGGCGCCGTCGACGGCGTGCGCATGGTCGACGCGCCGGTGCATGCGCTGCAGGCCGACGTTGCGTTGACGATGCTGTCCGACGACGCGGCGATCCGCGCCGTGCTGCTCGATGCGAAGCTGTTGCAGCAGGCGCGGCCGGGGCTCGTGCATGTGGTCGCATCGACGATCTCGGTCGCGTTCGCGCACGAGCTGGTCGCGCTTCATCGCGCGGCGGGCGTCGCTTATGTGGCTGCGCCGGTGCTCGGGCGCCCCGACGTCGCGGCGCAGGGCGAGCTGAACGTGCTGGCCGCGGGCGCGCCGGCGGCGCTCGCGCGCGTCATGCCGGCGCTCGACGCCATCGGCAAGCAGGTATGGGACATGGGCGAAGCGCCGCCCGCCGCTTATGCCGCGAAACTCGCGTGCAACATGATGATCACGATGGCGATCGAAGCGATGGCCGAAGCGGTCGTGCTCACCGAGGCGAACGGGCTTTCTCGCACGCGGTTCTTCGAGTTGATCCTCGGCACGCTGTTCGGCAGCCGTCCGTATCGGACCTATTCGCGCAATATCGTCGAGAACGCGTATCGGCCCGGCTTCAAGGCGTCGCTCGGATTGAAGGATCTGCGCCTCGCGGGCGACGCCGCCGCGCAGGCGGGCCGCACGTTGCCGATGCTCGCGGTGGTGCGGGATCGAATGGCGGAAGCCGTCGAGGCGGGCATGGGCGATTGCGATTGGTCGGTGTTTGCGGGGTTGACGGTGGAGCAGGGTGGGTTTCGGGTGGGGTGAGCGTTGGCGGGGAATGCGGCGAGGCTGTCCGCATGTGCCGCGCCTCGCGACGACGAACGCGGCATCGAAACATGCGTGCCACCGCGGACGACGACTCGCACAGCGTCGGCTCTTTGCGCGGTAGTCTCGCCGCCACCGGATCGACCGCATTGGTCACGCGATCTCGCGCCGGTCCAGATAGCGAATTCTGTTGGAGGGCCCCCATACCCCGCCAAAACCCACCCCCCGCCCGCCCGAGTTAAAATCGCCCCCCAAGCCTTCCCCCGGCCCCGAGCCCCACGCTTTTCCGACCCGACACCCGCATGGAATTCCGTCAGCTACGCTACTTCCTCGCGGTGGCCGAGTATCTGCATTTCACCGAGGCCGCCGAGTTTCTCGGCATCGCGCAGCCGCCGCTGAGTCAGCAGATCCTGAAGCTCGAGCGCGAGATCGGCACACGCCTGTTCATCCGCCATCCGCGGCGCGTCGAACTGACCGACGCCGGCCGCCTGTTCCGCGAGCGCGCGAAGCATATCGTCGAAGAAGCCGAGCTCGCGCTCGCCGAAGCGCAGAACGCCGGGCGCGGCCTGAGCGGCCGGCTCGTGCTGGGCTTTGCCGGCTCGATCGTGTTCCATCCATTCGTCGCGTCGCTGATGCAACGCTTCCGGCGCGACTATCCGGACGTCCTGATCCACTGCGAAGAGAGCAACAGCCCGGCGCTGATCGACAAGGTGCTCGAGGCGCGCGTCGATGCCGCGCTGGTGCGCCTGCCGCTCGATTGCCGCGGCCTGGCCGTGCAGCCGCTGGTCGAAGAGCGCTTTCTGGCCGTGCTGCCGTCCGGCCACCGCCACGGCGCGGAAGCGGTGCTCGCACTGCACGCGCTGTCCGACGACCCGCTGGTGTTGTTCCCGCGCGCGATCGGCCCCGCGTTGTACGACGCGATCGTCGGCGCGTGCTGGGCAGCCGGCTTCACGCCGACCATCGAAATGGAGTCGCCGCAGATCCCCGCGTCGGTGAACCTCGTCGCGGCCGGCTTCGGCGTGACGCTGATTCCCGAGTCGGTGCGCCAGGCGCCGACGGATCGCGTCACCTACCACGGCTTGCAGGGTGAGCCGCTGCGCTCGCCGATCGTGCTCGTTCACCGGCCGCGCGAAAAATCGCCGGTGATTCAGAATCTCGTGCGCGCCGTCCGCACGCTCGCGCGCGAAACGGCCGACGGCGCCGCGACGCCGTGAAAGCCATGACCGCCGGCGCCCACGGGTGCCGCTAGCGGCGTCGGCCCGTCGGATTCGACGCGGCACGCCGCGCGGGAGCAGAAAACCGCGGGCGATCCGCCGGCAAACTGCCCGCAAACCACCCCGCACCACGCCCCCAATCGCCGCCGCCGCGCGACCCGCCGCGCCGCCTGCACGCCCGCCCGCGCGGCGAGCGATATGCATTTCGTCTTGAAATCGCGTCCACGCGATATTGGACTTCACCGCCCCGCACGCCTAGCCTTACGGCATTCCGATCGGACGCCGCTGCGGCGCCGTTCAATCCCTCTTCCGCGCTCGGTCAACAGGAGAATTCACGTGTCAACCGTATCAGGCGAATCGTCTTCGCCGCTTGCGCCGCCCACCGGGCGGCATGAGGCGTTCATCCGTTCGCTGACGGAAATCGTCGGCCAGCAGGACGTACTGACGAACGAGCGGGACACGCGGCGCTACCGGACCGGCTTCCGGTTCGGCGAAGGCCGGACGCTCGCGGTGGTGCGGCCCGGCACGCTGCTCCAGCAATGGAAGGTGCTGCAGGCCTGCGTGGCCGCGAACGTGATCGTGATCTGCCAGGCGTCGAACACCGGTCTCACAGGCGGCTCGACGCCCGACGGCGACGACTACGACCGCGACATCGTGATCGTCAGCACCGCACGGATCCGCAAGGTGCACGTCATCAAAAGCGGCAAGCAGGTGATCTGCCTGCCGGGCGCGACGCTCGATCAGCTCGAGCAGACGCTGAAACCGCTCGGACGCGAGCCGCACTCGGTGATCGGCTCGTCGTGCATCGGCGCGTCGGTGATCGGCGGCGTCTGCAACAACTCCGGCGGCGCGCTGGTGCAGCGCGGCCCGGCTTACACGGAGATGTCGGTGTTCGCCCAGGTCGGTGCGGACGGGCGCCTGAAGCTCGTGAACCATCTCGACGTGCGCCTGGGCGCGGTGCCGGAGGAAATCCTCGCGCGCCTCGACAACGGCGATTTCTCGGAGCGCGACATCGTCGACGGCGATGCGTCCGGTTCCGATCACCACTACGCCGAGCACGTGCGCGACGTCGATGCCGACACGCCCGCGCGCTACAACGCCGATCCGCTGCGGCTGCACGAAGCATCGGGCTCGGCCGGCAAGGTGATGGTGTTCGCGGTGCGCCTCGACACGTTTCCGATCGAAGCCGGTGCGAAGGTGTTCTACATCGGCACCAACGACATCGACGAGCTGACCGACATCCGCCGTCACGCGCTCACGCAGTTCAAGCGCCTGCCGATCGCGGGCGAATACCTGCATCGCGACGCGTTCGACATCGCGCAGAAGTACGGCAAGGACACGTTCCTGATGATCCGCCACTTCGGCACGAAGCGCATGCCGATGCTGTTCGGCTTCAAGAGCAAATGCGACGCGTGGTTCGACCGGCTCGGCTTCCTGCCGCGGCATCTGAGCGATCGCGTGATGCAGGCCGTCAGCAACCTGTTTCCGAATCACCTGCCGCCGCGCATTCGCGACTACGGCAAGCGCTACGAACATCATCTGATGCTGAAGGTATCGGCCGATACCGCGGAGGAAGCGCGCAGCTTCCTGACGTCGTTCTTCGCGAAGCGCACGGGCGCGTTCTTCGAATGCACGCCGGCGGAAGGCGAGAAGGCGTTCCTGCACCGGTTCGCGGCGGCCGGCGCGGCGATCCGCTACCGCAACGTGCATACCCGCGACGTGGAGGACATCGTCGCGCTCGACATCGCGCTTCGCCGCAACGATCGCGACTGGTTCGAGACGCTGCCGCCCGACATCGACGCGCCGATCGCGATCAAGCTGTATTACGGCCACTTCCTGTGCCACGTGTTCCACCAGGACTACATCGTCAAGAAGGGCAACGACTGCCTCGCGCTCGAACACGCGATGTGGAAGTTGCTCGACGCGCGCCGCGCCGAATATCCGGCCGAGCACAACGTCGGGCACCTGTACCACGCGAAGCCGGCGCTCAAGGCGTTCTACGAAGGGCTCGACCCGTGCAACTGCTTCAACCCGGGGATCGGCCAGACGTCGAAGTTCGCGAAGTACCGCGAAGCGCACGACTGATCCGCCGCGGCCGCGCCGTACCCCGAACCAGCAAACCGTTTTCAGGAGCCGCTGCATTGAAAGTAGCCTTGTTCATCCCGTGCTTCATCGACGCGTTCTTTCCCGACGTGGGCGTCGCGACGCTCGAACTGCTCGAGCGCCTCGGCTGCGAGGTCGACTATCCGCTCGACCAGACCTGCTGCGGGCAGCCGATGGGAAACAGCGGCTGTGAAAAGCAGGCCGCGGCCACCGAGAACCTGTTCGTGCGCAACTTCGCCGGCTACGACTACATCGTCGCGCCGAGCGGCAGCTGCGTGCATCACGTGCGCGACCATCTGAGTGCGGCCGATCAGACGCCCGACGCGCTCGCGGTCCGCCGCAACACCTACGAGCTGGTCGAGTTCATTCACGACGTGCTGCAGGTGCGCGACTTTCCGTGGGCGGAATTTCCGCACAAGGTCGGCCTGCACAACAGTTGCGGCACGCTGCGCGGCCTGAAGACCGCCAGCATGTCCGAAATCGGCGGCCCGTTCTTCTCGAAGCCGCTGACGCTGCTCAAGGGCGTGAAGGGCATCGAGTTCATCGAGCCCGACCGTCCCGACGAATGCTGCGGCTTCGGCGGCACGTTCTGCGTCTCGGAGGAGCCGGTATCCGCGCGGATGGGCGCCGACAAGGTGCGCGATCATGCGCGCAACGGCGCCGAGTACGTCGTGTCGGCCGATTCGTCGTGCCTGATGCATCAGAAGGGCTGCTCGGAGCGCCTCGGACTCGGCCTGAAGTTCATCCACATCGCGAGCATCCTGAACGGAGCACGAGCATGAAACGCGTCGACCACGTCGGTTACTCGAAGAAGTTCATCGCCGACGAGAAACACGTCGAGTTCCACGACAAGCGCCTGTGGGGGCTGCGCACCGCGCGCGACGAGGCCGTGCATGCGATTCCCGAATGGGAAACGATGCGCGCGCTCGCGTCCGCGGTCAAAGAGCACACGCTCACGCATCTGCCCGACTATCTCGAGCAGTTCGAGCGCAATGCGACCGCGAACGGCGTGGTCGTGCATTGGGCGAAGGACGCGGAAGAGCACAACCGGATCGTCTACGACATCCTGCAGGGCCGCAACGTGCGCACGCTGGTCAAGAGCAAGTCGATGCTGACCGAGGAGTGCGAGATGCGCCCGTACCTCGAGGCGCGCGGCATCGCGGTGGTCGAAACCGATCTCGGCGAGCGGATTCAGCAGCTCGACGACGAGATGCCGTCGCATATCGTCGTGCCGGCCGTACACAAGCTCGCGACGGACGTGGCGCAGACCTTTGCGGCCTCGTTCGGCACCGATCCGGCCGAAAGCAGCATTCCGCGGCTGGCCGAGGCGCAGCGGCAGGCCACGCGCCCGCACTTCCTCGCCGCGGAAGCGGGCATGACGGGCTGCAACTTCGCGGTGGCGGAGACGGGCGGCATCACCGTCTGCACGAACGAAGGCAATGCCGACCTCAGCGCGAACCTGCCGCCGCTGCACATCGCGTCGATCGGCATCGAGAAGCTGATTCCGAAGCTCGAGCACCTCGGCCTCTTCATCCGCATGCTGTCGCGCAACGCGCTCGGCTCGCCGATCACGCAGTACACGTCGCATTTCCGCGGCCCGCGCGACGGCGGCGAAATGCACTTCGTGCTGGTCGACAACGGCCGCTCCGAGCGGCTCGCGATGGACGACTTCTGGTATTCGCTGAAGTGCATCCGCTGCGGCGCGTGCATGAACACGTGCCCGGTCTACCGGCGCAGCAGCGGGCTGAGCTACGGCGGCGTCTACTCCGGTCCGATCGGCGCGATCATCAACCCGACCTACGACTTCAAGAAATACAGCTCGCTGCCGTTCGCGTCGACGATGAACGGCAGCTGCACGAACGTGTGCCCGGTCAAGATCAACATCCACGAGCAGATCTACAAGTGGCGGCAGATCATCGCCGAGCGGCACGCGCTGCCGTTCGTCAAGCGCGAAGCGATGACGGTCGCCGGCAAGGTGCTGTCCCGGCCGAAGCTCTATCGCGCGGCGATCAAGGGCGCCGCCGGCGCGATCTCGACGCTGCCGCGCGCGGTGCTGTACAACCCGCTCAACGAGTGGGGCAAGCAGCGCGAACTGCCGGAGCCGCCGGCCGAAACTTTCCGTGACTGGTATCTGAAGAGGAACAAGAAATGAGCAGCCGCGACCTGATCCTTTCCCGCCTGCGCGCGGCCGGCCGGACGCCGGCGCCGCTGCCGGCGGTGCCGTTGTTCGATCAGGATCTGCCGCCCGCGCTCGACGCGTTCAAGCAGGCGCTCGCGCGGGTCGGCGGCATCTGGTGCGAGCCGCCGGCGGACGGCGACCTCGACGCGCTGCTCCGCGTGCGCTTTCCGGACGCGCGGGTGGTCTGTTCGGCGGTGCCCGAGGTGGCCGGCACGCGGCGCATCGAAGCCGTCGAGCGGCCGCACGAGCTGAACGACG
The DNA here is from genome assembly GCF_013822785.1 of Burkholderia sp. MBR-1. NCBI lineage: Bacteria > Pseudomonadati > Pseudomonadota > Betaproteobacteria > Burkholderiales > Burkholderiaceae > Burkholderia > Burkholderia sp. MBR-1. The sequence continues at coordinate 562,786 of NZ_CP053611.1, read as the reverse complement.
TCGACGTCGGGATCGTGCGCCCGGCGTTCGCGGTCGCGGAAACCGGCTCGCTCTATCTGAGCGAGCGCGAGTATCGCGTGAACGCGCTCGGCTACCTGTCGCAACATCTGGTCGCGCTGCTCGACCCGGCGCAGATCGTCGGCAACCTGCATCACGCGTATCACCGCCCCGAGTTCTTCGCGGCGCGCTACGCGTGCCTGATGAGCGGGCCGTCCGCGACGGCCGACATCGAAGGCGTGCTGATCCGCGGTGCGCAGGGCATCCGGTCGCTGACCGTGATTCCGGTCCCGCTCGCAGGCGACGCACGTTGAGCGCGCAGGATCGACGATGGGTCTAGTCTCAACCGCTCGCGACCGATTGCGGCGCTTCGTCAATCTCGGCGGACACTACCTGCCGCTCGCCGAAGCGCTGCGCGGCGGGCTGATCTGTGTCGTGCCGGCCGTCGCCGCGGCGCGGCTGCATATGCCGATGCTGTGCTGGTCCGCGATCGCCGCGTTCTGGACCTGCCTCGCCGACGAGTCCGAGCGCCCGGCCGCCGGCCGCCTCGCCACCGGCCTGTCGTTCGGGATGCTGGGCGGCCTGGCGTCCGCCAGCGCGATCGCGACGCATGCGCTGCCGCCGCTGTCGATCGTCATCGTCGGGGCCGTCGCGTATCTGGGCGCGTCGGCGCGCAAGTGGGGCGGCGCGGCCGGCACGCGCGGCATTCTGACCGCGACCGCATGCGCCGTCTCTGCATGCTTTCCGGTCCATGGCGGCGCGTCGGCCGTGCAGTACGCGCTGTTCTACTTCGGCGGCAGCGTCTGGGCGACGCTGGCCGGCATCGTCCTGTGGCAGACCGACGGCAGCGCACGCGCGCGGATGGCGACGATGGCGTTCCTGCATGCGATGGCGAACTTCGTCGAACGGCTCGCACGGGCCGCGAACGGCGATTCCGCCTCGCTCGAGCGCGGCCGCGCGGCATTGCGCGCGCGCCTCGACGCGATGATCGCCGTGTCGATGCACCCGCGCGGCGGTCTTCCGCCGCTGTCCGCCAAGTGGCGCGCCGATGCGGAACGCGCGATGGCGTTGCTCGCCGGCCTCGAGTCGCACATCGCCGCGGCCGGCGTCGGCGAACGGCGCGAAGCCGCCGCGCTGCTCGCGCCGGTGCTCGCGCAACTGGCGCGGCTCGTGGAAGCGTGTCCGCGCGCCGTTGGCCGCGACGGCGCGGCCGCCGACGCGGCGCAGTCGCTCGCGAACGACCTCGCCGAACTCCGCGCGACGCTCGCGGGGCGCGTCGCCGAGTTTCGCGTTGCGCATCGCGACGACGCGGGGCTGACGTGGTTGCGCGCGTGCGAAACGCTGATCGCGCGATACGCGGTAGTGCTGCTTCATCCGGCGGTGGAGTCGCCTTCTACCGCGACCGTTCCTGCGGCGCTCACCGCGCCGGCACCGGGCAAGCCCGCGCGCGGCGCGGGCCGGCTCGCCGCGCTGCGCCGCGAGATCGTCGCGCCGAATCCGTTTCATCGATATGCGTCGCGTCTTGCCGTGGCCGCGATGATCGCCGTCGCGCTCGCGCGCATCTCGGGCGTGCAGCAGGGATACTGGCTCGCGCTGACGACGATGTTCATCATGCAGCCGACGCTGTCGCAGACGGTGAAGCTGTCCGGGCTGCGCATCGGCGGCACGCTGCTCGGCGCGGTGCTCGCGTCGGCCGTGTCGCTGCTGGTTCACGATCCGCTGCTGCTGGCGCTGGCGGTGCTGCCGCTCGCCACCGGCACGCTCGCGACGCGCAGCGTGAGCTACGTGTCGTACATCCTGTTCCTGACGTCGCATTTCATTCTGGTCGCGCATCTCGGGACGCCGATCGGGCCGTCATGGATGCTGGCCGCGCTGCGGGTCGGCAACAGTTTTGCCGGGGTGCTGGTCGGCGTGGTCATCAGCCTGCTCGCGTGGCCGGACCGCGAGCATCACCGGATCGGCGAGGTGGCCGATCTCGCGATGGCGGCCACCGCGACCTACCTGCGCGCGGTCGGCGACGACGCGCCCGCGCACGCGCGTGCGCGCCGCGAATCGCTGACCGTGCTGCGCCGCCAGGCGTGCGTTGCGATCGATCGGCTCGATGCGACCATCGCGGCGACGCGCTTCGAGTCGATTGCGTCCGACCCGCGCACCGCGAGCGCAACCGTCGCGATGCAGCAGATGAAGGCGCTGGTCGGCGCGCTCGCGCCGGTCGAGTATCTCGACGATACGCTCGACGCGCTGGACCGGGCGACGATTGCCGCCGCCGCGCGCGACGCCGCGCGCCTGATCGCCGACGCCGCGCCGGCGCACGCGCACGCGCACGCGACGCGGCCGGAAAGCCCGCGCGACGGCGATCGCGCGTCAGGCCACGCGCGCGAAATTCAGCGGGAAGTGGCCGAGCGTGCGTGGATCGTCCATGCGCTGCGTTCGCGCATCTCGGCCGTGCAGCGCGCGCCGTTGCGCCGCGCGGAAGCGGCGTCCGGCAAGCCGTCGAGCGCATCGCGGCAGCGCGTATGAACCCACGGATTCGGGCCGCCGTGCGCGGCTGCATCGTCGCGCTGTTCATTCCGGCCGTCGCGCGTGCGCAGGGCACGGTCGCGATTTCCGGCCTGATCGACGGCGGGATCGCGTTCGTCGACGACATCGGCAGCCACCGCGGCGACGCGCACGCGTTCCAGGCGAAATCCGGCGACGCCAACGTGAGCCGCTTGACGCTCTCCGGCAACGAGCCGCTCGGCGCCGATCTGAACGCGTTGTTTCTGCTCGCGACGGGTTTTGCGGTCACCAACGGTGCGCTCGGGCAGCAAGGGCGGCTGTTCGGCTTCCAGTCTTACGTGGGGCTCGCGTCCGGCAGGTACGGCACGGTGACGGTCGGCCGCCAGTTCGATTCGACGCTGCAACTCGTTCAGCCGTTTGCATTGGCCGGCACGCCGTTCGGCGGCGTCGCGTTCGCGCATCCGTTCGACAACGACAATCTCGCGAACTACACGCGCACCAACAACTCGGTGAAGTACACGAGCCCGCTGCTCGGCGGCTTCCGGTTCGGCGCGACGTACGGATTTTCGAACGAGGCCGGCGGCTTCGGCGACAACCGCGGCTACGCGTTCGCGGTCACCTACGAGCACGGGCCGTTTTCGGCCGGCGCGAGCTACCTCGCATTCGACCGAGAAGGCAATCTGCCGCCCGCCAATGCCGACGGCGCGGAGCCGGCCGGCGCGCCGTTCAACGCGGCGCGGCAGCGCACCGTCAGCGCGGCGGCCGCTTACACGTGGGACCGGCTGCGGGTGTCCGCGATCGCGACGCGCACGCGGCTCGATGCGGTCACGTCGATCAACAACGTCGCCGATGCGCCGATCGTGCTGCACGGCGCGAACATCACGTTCCACAACGCGGAGATCAACGCGCGCTACGCGCTGACGCGCAAATGGACCGTCGCGGCCGACTACGTGTTCACCGTCGCGTCGTTCGACGGTGCGGCGGGCGCGGCGCGGCCGCGATGGCAGCAAGCGGGCGTCATCGCGATCGATGCGCTGTCGCCGCGCACCGACGTTTATACGGAAGCGCTGTTCCAGCATGCGAACGGACTGGCCGGAACGGGCATTGCCGGCGCGCAGATCTCGAATTTCTCGCGCGCATCCGGCGCGAACCAGTTGGTGATGGCGGTCGGGATCCGGCATCGGTTTTGACGCGCATGCGGGCGCGGTGGGCGTGCTCTGGCAGCCGCGTACGACCGCCAGGCTCGTCAAGCATCGCCGCAGCAAGCAACACTACACCGGCGCGGCAACGCGCTGCGCGGCGAATCCGGCCAGCGTCCGCAACGCGTCGCGCGCCGATTGCAGATAGAACGCCTGCAGATGAAACACATGCCAGCGCGCGGCATGAATCTCGAGCCGGCACGGCACGCCGCATGCGCGCGCATGCGCGGCGAGCCGTTGGGCGTCCGACAGCAGCACCTCCTGATCGCCGACCTGCACCAGCATCGGCGGCAGCCCGCGCAGGTCGGCGTCGAGCGGGCCGCGCGACGCGCCCGCGCCCGCGCCGTGATACCAGCGCAGCCCCTGTTCGAGCCAGCCGCGGCGGATCATCGGATCGTCGTGGCGGCGCGAGGCGAGCGTGGCGCCGCCGAGCGCCGCGTCGGTCACGGGCGAGATCAGCAGCAGCGCGGCCGCGGCCGGCTCGCCGCGCTCGCGCAGCGCTATGGCGAGCGCCAGTGCGAGCGCGCCGCCGGCCGAATCGCCGGCGATCACGATGCGGTGCGGCGCGTAGCCCTGCGCGCGCAACGCGTCGTACGCGGCCAGCGCGTCGTCGACGGCCGCCGGGCTCGGATGCTTGGGCGCGAGCCGGTAGTCGGGCGCCCACACCGGCAGCCCGGCTTCGGCCGCGAGGCGCGTCGTCACGCTGCGATGCGTGCGCGGGCTGCCGACGCAGAAGGCGCCGCCATGCAGGTAGAGGATCGCGCCGCCGGCGTCGCCACGTTTCGGCGCGATCACTTCGACCGGCACGCCGGCGGCAGCCGTCCGGTAGCGCAGCGTGCCGCCCGCGCCGGGCATCAGCGGCGACAGCATCGCGACGACGCGGCGCTGCACGCGCGCGCCGAACGGCGGCCCGATCAGCGGCCGGAACGCAGCGCGCAGGAAACCGCGCAACGACGCTGCGGCCAGCGCTTCCACGCGCCCGGCAGGCGGCGCGACGACGACCGCCTGTGTCGGCGCGGTGTCGCCGGCCAGCGGTCGCGAGAAGCGATAAGCGGACAGGCCGGTGAAGCGCGTGATCCAGCGGTAGCTGAGCGTGAAGCCGGGCCAGTTCGTGCTGTTGTGGCCCGACGCGTCGACGTACCAGCTCTTGCAGCCGCTCCACACCGAGCCTTCGAGCCGTTGTTGCACGTGCGCGTTGTAGCGGCGGTAGCGGCGCGGGTCGACGTCGATCGCGCTCGCGCCGTCGCGCTGCATCGCGCGGAGGCAGCGCATCACGTGCGCGATCTGGCTTTCGAGCATGTAGACGATCGAGTTGTGGCCGAGGTTCGTGTTCGGGCCGTACAGCATGAAGAAGTTCGGAAAGCCCGGCACGGTGACGCCCAGATACGCCTGCGCGCCGCGCCGCCACGCGTCGTTCAGGTCGAGCCCGTCGCGACCGGTGATGCGCATCGGCGACAGGAATTCGGTCGCGGCAAAACCGGTGCCGTAGACGATCGCATCGACTTGATGGTGAACGCCGTCGTCGGTCTCGATGCCCGTTTCGGTCACGCGGCGGATGCCCCGCGTGACGAGCTCGACGTTGTCGCGTCCGAGCGCGGCGAGGTAGTCGCTCGACAGCAGGATCCGCTTGCAGCCGATCGGATAGTCGGGCGTGAGCTTGCTGCGCAGCGCAGGGTCGCGCACGTCGCGTGCGAGCAGCTTCCGGAACGGCCGGCCGACCGCGAAGTCCATCAGCCCGTGCAGCCGCGTGAAGGCGATCGCGCGCGATTCGTAACGCAGGTAGATCGACGCGCGATGCAGCTTCATCGCCCCCGGCAAGCGGCGAAACAGCGTGCGTTCCCAGCGGCGATACGGTCGATCCGGGCGCGGCAGCACGTAGGCCGGCGAACGCTGGAACACGAGCAGCCGCGCGACGTCGCCGGCGATCGCCGGCACGAACTGGATCGCCGATGCGCCGGTGCCCACTACCGCCACGCGCTTGCCCGCGAGCGGATAGTCGCGATCCCATTGCGCGGAGTGGAACGCGCGGCCGCGGAACGTATCGATGCCGGGCAGTTTGGGCAGCGCCGGCCGGCTCAACTGGCCGGTGCCGCTGATCAGCACGGCGGCGCTGAGCGTCGTGCCGTCGGCGAGCGCGACGCGCCACAACGCACCGGCTTCGTCATAGCGTGCCTGCTCGACCTCGGCGCCGAAGCGCAGATGGCGTGCCAGCCCGTACTTGCGCGCGCAATGCTGCAGGTACGCATGAATCTCCGGTTGCGGTGCGAACACGCGCGACCAGTTCGCGTTCGGCTCGAACGAGAACGAGTACAGATGCGAAGGCACGTCGCATGCGGCGCCGGGGTAGCGGTTGTCGCGCCACACGCCGCCGACGTCGTGCGAACGCTCGACGATCACGAAGTCGTGTATGCCGGCGCGTTGCAGCGCGACAGCCATGCCGATGCCGGCGAAGCCGGCGCCGATGATGATGGCCGCGAGCGGTGCGCTCGCTTCGGCGGGACGTGACGTTTCAGGCGACGACATGACGGTTTTCCTCCGGGTGGTGGGCCGCGTCCGAGGTGCAGGACGGGCACGATGGGGCGGCGGTTTCGGATGCGGTGTCGATGGACGGCCGCGCGGGCACGCGGCGCACGCCGCGGATCAGGTCGACCGCCTTCTCGGCGATCATGATCGTCGGCGCATTGGTATTGCCACCGATCAGCGTCGGCATCACCGACGCATCGACGATGCGCAGCCCGTCGACGCCATGCACGCGCAGTTGCGGATCGACGACGGCGAGCGCGTCGCGTCCCATCCGGCAGGTGCCGACCGGGTGATAGACGGTATCGGTGCGGCGCCGCAATACGTCGCGGATCTCGTCGTCGGTGCTCACGTTGGCGGTGAACACGTCGCGCGTGGTCCAGTCGGCCAGCGCCGGCGCTTCCATCAAACGGCGCGTGAGCCGGAAGCCGGCGACCATGTCGTCGAGGTCGCGCGGATCGGCGAAGAACGCCGGATCGATGCGCGGCGCCGCGAGCGGATCGGCGCTGTGCAGCGTGACCGTGCCGCGGCTGCGCGGGCGCAGCAGGCACACGTGGCACGACAGCCCGTGGCCGGCATGGTGCCGGCGCGCATGATCGTCGACCAGCGCGACCACGAAGTGCAGCTGGATGTCGGGCGCGGCGAGGCCGGCGCGGGTCGTCAGGAAGCCGCCGCCTTCGGCGAAATTGGACGTCAGCATGCCGCGCCGCTCGCGCCGAAAGCGCGCGAATTCGCGCAGCAGGCGCAGCGCGCCGCGCGCGGACACGCCCATCGTGTCGACGCCGCGGGTGCGGTAGCCGAGGACGAAGTCCGGATGGTCCTGCAGGTTGCGGCCGACGCCCGGCAGAGCGACGCGCACCGGAATGCCGAGCCGCTGCAGTTCGTCGGCCGGGCCGACGCCCGACAGCATCAGCAGTTGCGGCGTCTGCAGCGCGCCGGCCGCGAGCACGACCTCGCGCCGGGCCCGCAAGGTGCGCACCTCGCCGTGCTGCCGCACCTCGACGCCCGTTGCGCGCGTCCCGTCGAACAGGATGCGCAGCACCTGCGCGTGCGTCTCGACGCTCAGGTTGTCGCGGCGGCCGACGTGCGGCAGCAGATACGCGCGCGCCGCACTCCATCGCTCGCCGTGCTTCTGCGTGACCTGGTAGAGGCCGATGCCTTCCTGCTGCGCGCCGTTGAAGTCGTCGGTGAGCGGCAGCCCGGCCTGTCGCGCCGCTTCGAGATAGCGCGCATGGAACGGGTTGCCGGTACGCAGGTCGCTGACCCACAGCGGGCCGTCGCGGCCGTGAAACGCGTCGTCGAAGCGTTCGTTGTGTTCGCTGAGCCGGAAGTACGGCAGCACGTCGTCGTAGGCCCAGCCTTCGTTGCCGAGCGCGGCCCAGCCGTCGTAGTCGACGCGATGGCCGCGGACGTACACCATCGCGTTGATCGCGGACGAGCCGCCGAGCGCCTTGCCGCGCGGCTGGTAGCCGATGCGTCCGCCGAGCCCCGGCTGCGGCACGGTGTCGAACGCCCAGTTGTTCACGCGCGTCGGCAGCATCGCGACCGCGCCGGTCGGCACGTTGACGAGCGCGTCGTCGCCGCGGCCGCCGGCCTCCAGCACGCAGACGGTCACGGAAGGGTCCTCGGTCAGCCGTCCCGCGGCGACGCAGCCGCCCGAACCGCCGCCGACGACGATGTAGTCGAAAGTCCTGCTCATGGAATCGTCTCCCAGTGGTCGATGGTCACGCGAAGCGCGTCAGCACGCGCAGCAGCAGATCGAAGGTCTTGCCGTACGGCGGATGGAACAGCGCGGTGCCGCTGCGGCGCGCCTGATGGAACACGGGCTTGTGGTGGCTGAACGTATCGAAGCCCCATTTGCCGTGATAGGCGCCGATGCCGCTCGCGCCGACGCCGCCGAACGGCTGGTGCTCCTGCGCGAGATGCCACAGGCAGTCGTTCACCGTGACGCCGCCCGACGCCGTCTCGCGCAGCACGCGATCGCGCCGCGCGGCGTCGCGGCCGAACCAGTACAGCGCGAGCGGGCGCGGGCCGCGGTTCACGCGGTCGATCGCATCGTCGAGATCCGCGTATTCGACGATCGGCAGCACCGGGCCGAAGATCTCCTCGCGCATCACGCGCATCGTGTCGCGCGCGTCCAGCACGAGGGTCGGCGCGAACTTGCGCGAGCCGGCAGCGAAGCGTTCGCCTGCCGGGTTCACTTCGCGCACGCGTGCGCCGCCGGCGCGCGCGTCGTCGACGAGCGCCGCGAGGCGGTCGCGATGCGTGGCGGCGATGATCGACGTGTAGTCGGGATTGGCGGCGAGCGTCGGGTAGTGATGCGCGATCGCGTCCGCCACGCGTGCCGCGACGGTCTCGGCGGTGCCGGCCGGCACCAGCAGATAGTCGGGCGCGATGCAGGTCTGGCCGGCGTTGAGCAGCTTGCCGAACGCGATGCGCGCGGCCGCGTGCGCCAGATCGCACGACGGGTCGACGATCGCCGGCGACTTGCCGCCCAGTTCCAGCGTGACCGGCGTCAGGTTCGCGGCCGCGGCCTGCGCGACGTCGCGCCCGACCGCGGTCGAGCCGGTGAAGAACAGATGGTCGAACGGCAGGCGCGCGAACGCCTTCGCGGTGTCGACGTCGCCGGTGACGACGGCGAGTTCGTCCACATCGAACGCGTCGGCGACGAGCGATTCGAGCAGGGCCGACAGCCGCGGCGTCAGGTCGGACGGCTTGACCAGCACGCGGTTGCCGGCGGCGAGCGCGGCGACCGCCGGCCCGAGCGCGAGCTGCAGCGGATAGTTCCACGGCGCCATCACGCCGACGACACCGCGCGGTTGCGGCGCGATCCGGTTGTAGCCCGGCCGGAAATGCGCGGCGGTCGGCACGCGGCGCTCGCGCATCCACTGCCGCAGGTGCGCGCGCGCATGGCGCAGGCCGCTACGGACCACGAACAGTTCGGCGAGCCGCGTCTCGTGCGCGGAGCGTCCGCCGAAATCGGCGTCGATCGCCTGCACGAGCGCGGCTTCATGCGTATCGAGCAGCGCACGCAGACGGTCAAGCCGCGACAGGCGGATCGCGAGCGGCGGCGCGGGATCGCGCGCATAGGCGGCGCGCTGGCGTTCGAAGCGGGCGGCGAGCTCGGGTGGGCGACTCGGTCGCATGGTGTCTCCTCCGGGTGTTGGCGTCGTTCGGGCGACGACTGATGACGCCGATGGTGCGGGCCGCATGGGAAAACACCAATGCTGGTTCGGGACAATTGTTTTAGTATTTGGGCCAAATCGGCGCTTCGAGGGTTTCTCCGCATGAGCTTCTGGGACTTCACCCGGAGTCCGGCCAGCGCACGGCTGCTGGTCGATTTCGGCGACGAACGGGGCGTGCCGCATGCAAGGCTGCTGGCCGGCACGGGCCTCGCCGACGCGCAGCTCGACGATCCCAATGCCGAGGTGACGGCCGCGCAGGAACTGCGGCTGACCGGCAACCTGGTGCGCGCGCTCGGGCGTGCGCCGGGCCTCGGGTTCGAGGTCGGGCAGCGCTATCACTTCTCCGCGTACGGCGTGTGGGGCTATGGGCTGATCGCGAGCGCGACCGCGCGCGACGCGCTGGCGCTCGCGATGCGCTTTCTACCGCTCACGTATGCGTACACGGTGATCACGTACCGCGAGGAGCCGCATACGGGCGTGCTGAATTTCGGTGCGCCGGAGCTCGAGGCCGATCTGAGCCGTTTCCTCGTCGAGCGCGACATGGCGGCCGCTGCCGTGCTGCTGCAGGAAATTGGCGGCGGCGATTTCAGGTTGTCGCGCTTCACGATGCAGGCGGCGAGCGCGCCGAGTGGCGCCGCGCCGCGCATTGCCGGCATCGAACCGGTATTCGGCGCGCGGGCGAACAGCCTCGGGTTCGATCGCACGTTTCTGGACCGTCCATTGCCGCATGCGAATCCGCTGACCGTTTCGATGTGCGAGCAGATGTGCGCGCATCTGCTCGATGCGCGGCGTGCCCGGATCGGCACGGCGGAGATGGTGCGGCAGTATCTGACCGCGACGCCCGGCAACGTGCCGTTTTCGCTCGACGACATCGCACGGCTGATGAACACGAGCCCGCGCACGCTGAAGCGCCGGCTGCAGGAGGAGGGCACGACGTTCCGTACGCTGCTGGCCGAGGCCCGCGGCGCGATGGCCGAGGCGCTGCTCGGCGACGCGCATCTGCCGCTGACCGAAGTGGCCGAACGGCTCGGCTTCAGCGATTTATCGAGCTTTTCGCAGGCGTTCAAGCGCTGGTATGGGGTGCCGCCGGGGGCTTATCGGAGCGGGGTGCGGGGAGGCGGTGGGGCGGGGGGATGAGGGGGGCGGCGTGCGCGGATTCGTCGATCGCTCGCCGACAGGTGGTTCGACGGTGGTGCCGGCGAATGCCCAGCGGTTGCGCTGCTGTTGGGATGGGCAAGCAGCCGGCTGCTTGCTTGGCGAGCTTGGCGTGCAGAACGTGACGTCGTGACGGTGTGCGCCGCGACACCGTCGAGGCGCGTCAATCGTCAATCGTCCGTCTCGTGCAAAAGCCGGCGGGCTCTCCGCTCAGAGCCGCATGCGGCAACGCCTCACGTCCAAATCCGACGGCCGTTTGCAGACCTCGCCGGGATCTCACGCAAGCCGGCTGTCCTGCCATCAATCGCGCTTCGCCCCAGCATCCGCCGCATGACCGCCCGGCAGCGCACCGAACATGTGCTGACTGCACTTCGCCTCGCGCCAGGCGGTCCCGAGCCGAATGCCGCCGATCATCCGCCGCGCGACGGGAAGAATCTGTTCGCCCACCAGAATGCCCAGCAAGCCGGCCAGCGCGATGGTGGGCGGCGCCGGAGACGGCACGCCGATCAGCGCGTAGACGATGCCGGCGAGAATGCCGGCGAGAAGTGAAGCAACGTACGGTTTCATGGCAATGGAACGTGACGGACAGCGTGTTGAAATGGCGATCGCGACCGGTTCGGCGGCGATCCGAAAGTCTCGAATCAGCCTATCAGGTCTTCGCGTTCATCCCATGTGCTTTCATTGAAATTCAGATCTTTTAAGCCTGAATATCGCTGGTCGAGATAATCAGAACGATTAACTGGCGTAGTCGGCTGCTTGCCGCTGAAATGGTGCGCGTTGACTGTCGAACCGCTCGACACAACGCATCGGACGCCTCGCAGATTCGTCGGCGGGGCAAGCCTCACATTTCTCCGCGTCAAAGGACATCATCGCCATGAGCAACCCGAAGCTTGAAGTACTGACTCCGCACAACAGCCAGCTGATCTTCATCGACCAGCAGCCGCAGATGGCGTTCGGCGTGCAATCGATCGATCGCCAGACGCTGAAGAACAACGTCGTCGGCCTCGCGAAGGCCGCGAAGGTCTTCAACATCCCGACCACGATCACGACCGTCGAAAGCGACAGCTTCTCGGGCCACACGTATCCGGAACTGCTCGACGTGTTCCCGAACCAGAAGACGCTCGAACGCACGTCGATGAACTCGTGGGACGACCAGAAAGTGCGCGACGCACTGGCCGCCAACGGCCGCAAGAAGGTGGTCGTGTCGGGCCTGTGGACCGAAGTCTGCAACACGACCTTCGCGCTGTGCGCGATGCTCGAAGGCGACTACGAAATCTACATGGTGTCCGACGCATCGGGCGGCACGTCGCAAGCCGCGCACGACGTCGCGATGCAGCGCATGGTGCAGGCCGGCGTGGTGCCGGTCACGTGGCAGCAGGTGCTGCTCGAATGGCAACGCGACTGGGCGCGCCGCGAAACGTATGACGCGGTGATGGCGATCGCCAAGGAGCATTCGGGCGCGTACGGGATGGGCGTCGACTACGCGTACACGATGGTCCACAAGACCGCGCCGCGCACCGCGACGCCGCACGAGTCGATCCCGCCGGTTCCGGCGAAGTAAGCGCAGACGGGCTACGACCGTCGCGGCCGCTGCGGCGGGTTCCATGCGAACCCGCCGCAGCGGCCATTGCCGCGCGGGCGCACGTGAGCGCGTCACGCATGCCGCGCGCGGCATGCGGGCCGGCACACCGCCGCCGCGTTCGACATTCTCCGGGAGATTTATCGCATGGAACCTTATCTGGTTTCCCTTGGTGCGGGCCTGCTGATCGGTGTGATTTACAGCGCCATCAAGGTTCGCTCTCCCGCACCGCCGCTGATTGCGCTGGTCGGGTTGCTCGGCATGCTGATCGGCGTGCAGGCCTTGCCCACCGTCAAACAGCTGTTTGGCTTCTGATCATCAAGAGGTGATGCACATGACCGCAACCGTGACCCAACCGGATCTGATCCTGCATAACGGGCGATTCACGACCCTCGACCGCGCGAACCCCATCGCGACCGCGGTCGCGATTGCCGCCGGCCGCTTCGTCGCCGTCGGCAGCGACGCGGACGTGATGCCGCTCGCGGGCCGCGCGACGAAGGTGGTCGATCTCGGCGGCCGCGGCGTGCTGCCCGGCCTGATCGACAACCACTGCCACGTGATTCGTGGCGGACTGAACTACAACATGGAGCTGCGCTGGGACGGCGTGCCGTCGCTCGCCGTCGCGATGGAGATGCTCAAGCGCCAGGTGGCCGTGACGCCCGCGCCGCAGTGGGTGCGCGTGGTCGGCGGCTTCACCGAGCATCAGTTCGTCGAGAAGCGCCTGCCGACGATCGACGAACTCAATGCAGTCGCGCCGGACACGCCGGTGTTCATCCTGCACCTGTACGATCGTGCGCTGCTGAACGCGGCGGCGCTGCGTGTCGTCGGCTATACGAAGGACACGCCGGAGCCGCCGGGCGGCACCATCCTGCGCGATGCCGCCGGCAACCCGACCGGCCTGCTGCTCGCGAACCCGAACGCGACGATCCTCTACGCGACGCTCGCGAAGGGGCCGAAGCTGCCGTTCGAGTATCAATACAATTCGACGCGCCATTTCATGCGCGAACTGAACCGGCTGGGCGTCACGGGCGTGATCGACGCGGGCGGCGGCTCGCAGAATTACCCGGAAGACTACGAGGTGATCCGCAAGCTGCACGACGCCGGCGAGATGACGATCCGCATCGCGTACAACCTGTTCACGCAGAAGCCGAACGCCGAGAAGGAAGACTTCGTGAACTGGACCAAGAGCGTCAAGTATCACGACGGAACCGACTACTTCCGCAACAACGGCGCCGGCGAGATGCTGGCGTTTTCCGCGGCCGACTTCGAAGATTTCCGCGTGGCGCGCCCGGACCTGCCCGCGCAGATGGAGGACGACCTCGAAGGCGTCGTGCGCGTGCTCGCGGAGAACCGCTGGCCGTGGCGCATGCACGCGACCTATGACGAAACGATCAGCCGCGCGCTCGACGTGTTCGAGAAGGTCAACAAGGACATCCCGCTCGAAGGGCTGAACTGGTTCTTCGATCACGCGGAAACCATCACCGAGAAATCGATGGACCGGATCGCCGCGCTCGGCGGCGGCATCGCGGTGCAGCACCGGATGGCGTATCAGGGCGAATACTTCGTCGAGCGCTACGGCGCGCAAGCCGCCGAGGCGACGCCGCCGGTCGCGAAGATGCTCGGCAAGGGGCTGAAGGTGTCGGCCGGCACCGACGCGACGCGCGTGGCGTCGTACAACCCGTGGGTATCGCTCGCGTGGCTCGTGACGGGCAAGACGGTCGGCGGCCTCAGGATGTATCCGCAGCGCAACCTGCTCGATCGCGAAACCGCACTGCGGATGTGGACCGAGTACGTGACGTGGTTCTCGAACGAAGAAGGCAAGAAAGGGCGCATCGCGGTGGGGCAGCTTGCCGACCTCGTGGTCCCGGATCGCGATTTCTTCGCGTGCGCGGAGGACGATATCGCCGCCACGACTGCGTTGCTGACGGTGGTCGACGGCAAGATCGTCTGGGGCGCGGGGCCGTTCGAGTCGCACGACGCGCCGATCCCGCCGGCGATGCCCGACTGGTCGCCGGTGCGCGAGTTCGGCGGCTACGGCGGCTGGGGCGCGACGCAGCGCGCCGGTGCGCCGCTGCAACGCGCGGCGGCCGCCGCGATGTGCGGCTGCGCGAACGAATGCAACGTTCACCAGCATGCGCACGCGGGCGCATGGGGCAGCGCGTTGCCGACGTCCGACGCGAAGGGCTTCTGGGGCGCGTTTGGATGCTCGTGCTGGGCGATCTGAGATGACGGCACGTGCGGCTTACGACTGTCCGGCCTGGGTCGGCGCACTGCTGTCGCAGCGGTGGGTGCTGCCGGTCGCGCGCGCCGCGCTGGTGTCCGCGTATCTGATCGCGGGCATTTACAAGCTGCTCGACTTCAATGCAGCTGCCGCGGAGCAGGCGCACTTCGGCCTGCATCCCGGGCCCGTCTGGGCCGCGATGGCGATCGTGGTCGAGATCGGCGGGCCGCTGTGCGTGTTGTCCCGGCGCTTCACGTGGCTCGGCGCCGGTGGCCTCGGCGTGTTGACGCTCGTCGCGATGCTGGTGGCCGCCGACTTCTGGAACATGTCGGGCGCCGCGCGCTTCATGGCGCTCAACGCGTTCTTCGAGCATCTCGGGCTGATCGGCGGGCTGGTGCTCGTCGCCGTGCTCGGCAATACGCGCCGCCAGGCCGACGCCGACGCGCCCGTTCGATGAAGATGCGGCCGCCGCGGCGAGCATGCGCGGCAACGCCGATTTCGGAACGAGCAAGCGTGCGGCAGCCGAAGTTGGCGTGACGACACAGGGCGTCTGTGCCCACACGCTGATCGATCGGCTGATCGAAGGCGAAGCAAGCAGCCGTCGGAACGGGCGACGCCGGGCGGTACGCGCAGGTTGCGTATCGCCCGGCGCTCGCCGTATCCGCGGTACGGTACATGCTGCGTTCATCGATGCAGCGCATGTAACGCGCCCGCGCAACGTCGGTTCGTCGTCCGCAATCTTTCCCATCGCTTCGATTCCGCTTACGAACCTCGTCAAGTGCGCGAACGACGCGACGCGCGATCGTCCCGCCGACGATTCACGGCGCGTGTGCGCGACACCGTGACGAGCGAACCGAATCGGTCGAACGACGCAAGCCTGGGCATCGGCGCGATCGCCGCTGCGTCGATTTTTACAGCGGGCTGCGAGGCCGCTCGGACACGCGCAGACGGCCGCGGGCCGCGCGCCGAGTCGTCACCTCGCGGCGCACCGGACCGGCCGTCCTCTATGCGCCGAACAGGCCCGGCTCGCGCGCCGCTATCGGCATCGGCTCCGTTGCATCGAGCGAGCCCGCAGTCGCACGGTTCGCTACGGCATCAACCGGTCGTGCAGCGGTGCGCGAAAGATCCGCTGCGGGTCGTAGCGCGCGAGCGTCGCTCGCGCGGCGTCCCAGTTGCTTGTCGTTGATTGGCCGTCGCGATACAGGCGCGGGATCGTGACGGACAGCATGGTGCCGTCCTGCCAGGCCGCGGTGTCGGTGTAGCCCCAGCCCTTCGACCATTCGGGGCGCAGCATCGCATACGAACCCGTGTAGTTGGCCAGCATCCATTGCTCGATCTCGCGATAGAAGCGGTCGGCGCCGGGCGTGCCGGGCAACGTCAGAATGTCGAACCAGACGGCGACGTCCCATTCCCGGTGATCGGGGCGCGGCGTGAGCGCGGACAGCGTCGGCGCCACCGCTGCAGCGCCGACGTCGGCCGGCTGGTCGAGGCCGGTGA
Source organism: Burkholderia sp. MBR-1 (assembly GCF_013822785.1). Taxonomy (NCBI): domain Bacteria; kingdom Pseudomonadati; phylum Pseudomonadota; class Betaproteobacteria; order Burkholderiales; family Burkholderiaceae; genus Burkholderia; species Burkholderia sp. MBR-1. The sequence goes on along the minus strand of NZ_CP053611.1, from coordinate 546,934 downwards.
TGCGGATCTCGACTGGGCCGTTGATCGGATATTCGTTGCGTGCCTTGTACGCGTCGATGCGGTTCTGATAGAACTGCACGAACTCGCCGATCACGCGCTGCACGTCGGCGCGCCGCGCCAGTACGGCGTAGCCGTTCGCGGTCACGCGCAGCGTCGTCGGCCGGATGTACTGAAGCACCGTGCGCGACCAGCCCCAGAGGTCCGCACTGAGCGTGAGCGCGAGGCCGGCGGCCGTCACCGCGAACTGCGTCTGGCCGAACAGCGGCGTCAACGAGGCTTCGCCGCCGATCACGATCCGCTTCACGAGATCCGAGATCGACTGCGAGATCGAATCGGAGAACGGATAGTTGTACGGCTGCGTGACGGTGCGCGACAACAACGGCTTGCTGGGCGTCGGCGTCCAGACCTTGAGCCACGGGGCGCTCGTGAACGGAAACCAGATCGCTTCGATCCGGCCCGAGCGGTCGAGCAACGATGAGATCGTGCGGCCGGCCGTGCCGGCCGGTGCGAACAACTCCGAAGCCGGAATGTCGACGAAGCTCTGGCAGCGCAGCCGCTGGTTGGGCCCGGCGATCAGCGTGACGTCGACGACGAAGGCCATCCCGAGATGCGCAAGGAACGCGCCGATCTCGGGATCGTTGCGCTCGAACCGGCGCAGCGCGTATTGCTGCCGCGCCGAATCGAACACGACCGCCGTCAGCGCGACGACGAGATTGCTCAGCGACCCATAGCTATGGCCCGGCTGCAGCGTTTCGCCGGTGGCCGGCACCGCGGTGCCGTGCGCGTCGATCGCGAGCGCGCCGCCGAGCGTGATGTCGCCGGGCGCAGGCGCGGCGATCACGCCGAGGCCATATTGCTCGAGCGTCGCGAGCAAGCTCTCCAGCGACACGCCCGTTTGCGCGGTGACGCGCGCCGGACGCGCCGACGTGTCGACGGATACGGTCGTCAGCGACTTCGTCGTGTCGAGCAGCACGACATTGGCGGCGCCGGCGCCCGGATCCAGCGTCAACGGCGACCAGTTGTGCATGTAGCCGCGCGGTCGGACGCGGTAGCCGTTCGCGCGCGCCCAGTTGACGATCGCGACGACGTCATCGGCCGAGCGCGGCGCGGCCGTCCACACGTCTTGCACGGCAACTTCGCCGCTCCAGTTCTGGAACGCCTGCTTGTAAAGCGGCACGTCGGCCGGAAAGCCGGGCGGCGTCGCGCCGGCCGACTGCGCGTGCGCGGCGATCTGATAGAGCGGGGTCCAGCCGGCGACGACGCCGGCCGCCGCCAGCTTCGCCATGTCGGCCAGGAAGGATCGGCGCGCGGGTTCGTCTCGGAAGTCTTGATTCATCGTGTGCTCCAGTTATTCGGATGCGTTTTGTGATTGGAGAAACGGCAATCGATGCGTTGAGGCGGGTGTGGCACTTCAAGCGCGTGTGATGCGCGCACGAGGTGGCGCGAGCGCGCATCGTCACGGGCGTTCAACGAGAGAAACGAGTATTTTTCGGACGACTTTTGCAACGAGCCGTCGACCGATCCTTCGGCCGAGGGAATATCGGTATTTCGATTGAATCTTTAATTGCGGCGGGCGGCCGTCAGCAACGGCGCGCGATAAAAGATGATGCGGCGTGAATGTTTATAGGCATGTTTCGATTTTCTGAATAAACGCTATCGTAATTCAAGGTAATTGGACTGCACATGCGTTATATCGCCGGGCGAGATTAGCAATTTATCCGGCCGCGAGCAAGCCGCGCAGTTGACAAACTGCGATGCTTCAATGTGACGGGTTTGCGGCAGCCAGTGAGTGGCATTTTGTGGATATTTTGCAACGCAGGCGTCGATGCCATCGTAAATATTATCGAGGCGGATTTTTATTGTCGAATGGGGTAATCGGTCGGACGAAGCTGTCGGGCGGCAGCGACGAATTGTGCCCAGTCGTCGCGCATATTCGCTCGAGCATTGAGGGATTCGCAACAATGCCCGGTCTGCGGGGCGCGAAGCCATGCGGTTAAAAGAAAAACAGCGCGGCGAAGGTTAATATTCCAACTGCCGGGAATGTCGAATGGCGAGAATTCATGGTATGCCGGCGTTATCAGATTGTTACAGAAATTCGATGCAAACGGATATTGATTTATCGAGCCGATTCATGTTGCGTTCGCGTGTCGGGCGGCAGGGGAAACTGAATTCGTATTCGCGATGGTCGAAAAACGGTGAAGTCACTATCACGCCATCTGCAAACTTCTAAAATCGTGGCTATCATACGCAGCGGGTATTTATGCCGATCAAATTCAATGAAAATGATTGTTTCATTTTTCGATTGCGATTTTTGCTTGATTTGCAGGGAACTCATCCCGTTCGAAACGTCGTCGGGTTTTTCGATTTTGGCCTTCAACACGTGTGGCGACGGCGCGGTAATCGCGGCAGCCGCGCGCAACGATGCGTGTCGAGAAGCAGCGGCAGCAAATCGCGCCGATGCACGCGGGCATTGCGCCGCTGGTCGTCACGCAGGCACAACTAGGAGAGTCAGATGGTCGCGATATTCGCGAAGCTTGGGAAGGTGATTTCGAGCGCCGGCAGCGAGCGATTCGCATCCGACATGCATGCATTGCTGGTCGAATCCGTTCCGCTCGCCATCACCCGAATGACGGAATGGACGCTCGACAAGCCGGCCGGCGAAGTGGTGCACGTGCAGTCGCTCGGCGCGTTCGGCACGGCGGCGGCGCAGGGCGAGCGCGAGCCGGCGCATCCGCTGTTGAACCGGATCCGGTCCGCGAGCGACCGGCAACTCATCCACATCAGCCCGCAGCGCCAGCACGGTCACGGCAGCGAAGCCGCGCCGCCGCGCGGCGCATGCGATGGATTCCAGTGTCATCTGGTGTCGGGCAAGGCGAACCGCCGCTACGTGATCTCGCTGCATCGCGCAGCGTCGCATCACGACTTCTCGTTGCGGGAAATGTCGTTCCTGAAGAATTTCGCCGATACGCTGCTGCCGCTCGTCGAATGGCACGCGTCGACGCGCCGGCACGGCGAGCGCGACTGCGCGCCGGCGCCGCTTGCGACGGGCGGCCTGCCGGGCGTCGACGCGCTGCGGCACGAGTTCGAGTCGAGGCTGGCGCGAGCGGCGGTCGCGCTGTCCGCTCGCGAAAGCGAAGTGTGCCTCGGCCTGCTCGCGGGCAAGATGCTGCGGGAACTGGCCGAAGAGCTCGGCGTGAAGGAAAGCACGGTGGAGACGTACATCAAGCGCGCCGCGGTGAAGCTCGGCATCAGCGGCCGGCACGGGCTCACGAAATGGATGATCGACGACTGCACGACCTACGCGTCGGCAGCGTGATCCGGTTCATGCCGGCGATCGACGACGATCGCCGGCAAGACCGAGCGAGCCCCGATTGCGGATGTGCTCGGCCGCTTCGACGCCGGTTGCAGCAAGAGCCGTGACGATGTCGGTCGGCGCTGCGGCGCGGTTGAGTCCGAATGTACGATAGCCGGCGTACGAATCGACGCACAGCGCGGCCGCCGTGGCGATACGTGACGCGTTCGTACGACGCCTGCATCGGCGGCCGGCATGCAGCAGCGCGCGGCGCCGGGCTCAACGCACGCAGAGCAACCGACGGCCCTCGCGCATCCTACCCGCGAGCGTTCAGGTACCGAGGCGCGACGCCCCGCAGTCGCGGCACGCGCCGCCGGCGCGCTCCAGGCCGGCTTCCGTCGCGCCGCCGGCCGTTTCGTCCAGCATCCACCGCGTCAGGCCATGACGGCCGCCGAAGCCGAGCTTGACCGCGGCCCGCTTCAGGTAAGTCTCGACGGTGCTTTCGCGCAGCGCCAAGCGCATCGCGATCGCGGCCACGGTGTCGCCGGCCAGCAGCGCAGTGCACGCGTCGATCTCGCGCGCCGACAGCGTGACGCCGGCATGCCGCAGACGGTCGGCGAATCGCCGCGCGACGCGCTCGCGGCCAGATTCCGTCGCGGGCGGCGCAACGGCGGCGAGCCGCGCCGGTGACGGCGGAGCCGAGCCCAGCGCCGTCGCGTGGCTCGCGACGATCGGAAACAGCACGTGCGACAGCTCCTTGATGAAGTCCTGCTCCTGCGGCGAGAAATCGTCCGCCGTCTCGGCGCGATGCAACGAGATCACGTAACAGTGCGTGCGCTTGCGGCTCACGAGATGGAATTGCCGGCCGTGCGGCGACGCGTTTGCCGACAGCAGCGCGACGATGCGCTCGACCAGCGCGGGGGCCGCGCCGAGGCCGGCCGGCGTGTCGTCGACGTACACGCGGCGCGCGCTCGCTTGCGGCGGCATCTGCGCTTCATGGCCGGCCCCTGCCGCGCCGGTCTTGTCGGGCGCGGCGCCGAGGCTGCGCATCGCGAGCTCGCCGGCGGGCGCGGCGTCGACCGAAAATTCCGAAATGCGAATCTCGTCGACGGGGACCGCCGCCGAGATCAGGCTGTACATCATGCGGGGAAAGCGTCGGCTCCCGCTGCTCGAGATCGCTTCGCCGACGTGTGCGAACAATCTGCTGAACTCCATGAATGGATTCCTGATGAGACGTTGAAGCTGCGCTTGCGCGCACGGATGCCGACGTGATTTAAGCACCGGGCGGCGGCCGCGTCTGTAACGGATAGCAGGGACAGCCGATCAACAGCCGACGGCGACGCGCGCGCCCGGCGCGCCGCTCATCCTGCCGCTTCGGCTCGCGCGGTTTCCATCGCCGTATCGGAGAAGATCCGGCCGCGCTCGAGGCGAATGACGCGATCGGCCAGCCCGAAGTACTGGTCGTCATGCGTGATGATGACGACGCACTTGCCGCGCGCTCGCAGGTCGGGCACCAGCACCTCGTAGAAAAACCGCTTGAAAACGGGGTCCTGATCGGCGGCCCATTCGTCGAGGATATAGATCGGGCGATCCTCGATGTACGCGCAAAGCAGCGCGAGCCGCTTGCGTTGCCCGGTCGACAGCGCGGTCGTCGTCGAGTAATGCTTGCCGTCGATCCTGATCTTGTCGGCCAGCTTCAGCGTCTCGAGGTATCGGCGCGCACGCGCGATGCCTTCGTCCTCGCGATCGGGGCCGATCACGCGGTCGAACAGATGGAAATCGGTGAAGACGGCGGAGAACAGGTTTCGGTAGCGCTCCCGCGCATCGTCGTCGACGACTGCGCCATCGAGCGCGATGTGGCCTTCGGTGGGCGCATACAGGCCGCTGAGCACCTTGCCCAGGGTGCTCTTGCCGCTGCCGTTTCCGCCGATCACGTAGACCAGCTCGCCGGCATGAATCGTCATGTCGATCGGGCCGAGCACGAAGTCGGTCGTCGACTCGCTGTCGCGGTAGTTCATCTTCACGCCCTTCAGCTCGATGACGCGCCACGCGCCGGCCGATGACGATTCCGGCGCACGCTCGGGCGAGCGGTCGGCGGGCGAGACCTGCGTGTCGTCGACCAGGAAGCCGAACTCCGCCAGCCGCGCGAGCGCCGTCTTGCCCTCGGCCACCATCGGCAGAATATTGATCAGCATGGTCAGCGGACCCATCATGTAGAGCACGGCGAGAATGCTCGCGGTGAGCACCGACGGATCGACGACGCCGAGCGACGGCACGCCGAACAGCAGGAAGCCGAGCAGCACGGCCACCGTGATCTGGCCGATGGTGTCGCCGCCCATGAACCAGAAGCGCTCGATGTAATTGAAGCCGGCCACGCGCTTCGACGACAGCTCGATCGCGGCACGCGTGAACCAGCGCCGCCGCGCGCGGTTGAGCTTGAGCTCCTTGATGCCGAACACGAGCCCGTGCGTGTATTCGTTGAAGCGCACGAACTCGTCGCGAACGCGCTCGGTGAAATTGACCGCCCTCCGGTAGAAGAACAGGTAAAGCGCGAGGCCGACGATCGTCAGGACCATCGTCGACGCGAAGACGATCCAGGACAGATACGCGAGATAGACGATGCTGCAGATCAGCACGACCGATTGAACGATGATCGTCGGTATCGTCAGCAGCGTCTGGCTCAGTTGCGGAATGTCCTGGGTGAGCAGCGTCAGGACGTTCGGCGCGCCGCGCCGGTCGATTTCGTCGAGCGGGGTCGCCAGGATCCGCTTGCACAGGTTGACGCGCAGGCGCGTCATCAGCTTCATGCACGCATAGGACGGCATCACGGCAGCGCCGCTGCGGCAGACGATCGCCACGACGTTGACCGCGATGAACACGAGCAGCAGCGTGCGTCGCTCGTCCGGGTCGTGCAGCGCGCGGCTGATGAGGCCGACGCCCACGATCGACGCGACGCCGCTCAGCAGCCCCGTCAGCACCGTGCCGAGCGTCAGCCACGGATGGCTGCGCCACATCAGCGTGACGGCCGAATGCCACGGCGGCGATTTGCTTTCAGCGAAATCCATGGGATGCCAATTTGCTCAGTTGACCAGGTGGCTCAGCTCGACGTTGTGCGCCGCCGACCGCAATCTCGACGCGGTTTCGTGCCGGCCGAGGAACGCGATGCTGGCGACGATTTCGAGCGGCGAGTCGGAGAACAGCACGCAGCACTTCAGCACGCGCTGCGCACGGTCCCAGCCGAGGTCGGCCGCCGCGGCCGCGGCGCGCAACGACGCGTCGACCGACGCGGGCGCCCACGCGGCGGCCTGGCTCAGCCGCGAATCGGCCGCGCGAAGGAACTGCAGCAGCGTGCGCGGATTGCTCACGATGCTGTACATGAGAACGTAATCGACCCGCCGCTTCTTCGTGATCAGCGGAAAAATCAGATCGATCACGTCGGCGGCCGATTCGCATTTTCCGAAGGTCAGCGCAATGGCCTCGGCGAGCTTGTGATCGCGGTGGAGCGAATCGAGTGCGGACTGCACGAACGCCGCTTCGTGGTCGGCGGTGGTGATTTTCATGGTCGTCATAGTCTGTCGGGATAGGGATTGCTGCGAACGGCGCACGCGGCGCTCACCAGCCGTCGGGAATCGGCAGCGAATAGGCCAGCGGCTTCTCCGGCATGACCTCTTCCATGATGTCGGAGTAGCCGGACTCCTGTCCGACCAGGTTCGGCTCGAAGCAGTAGCAGTTGAAGGTCTTCTGCAGCACGAGGTTGTTGCGGTCGTTGATCGCGGGCGGCCGTTCGTTGATCGCAATGAACGCGTCGTACAGCGAGTCCCTGACGACGTAGGCGTGCGCGGTCAGCGTCTCCACGGCCTTCACGACGTTCGGCGCGACGGGAATCGGCGGCGTGAAGTGGTAGGCGCCCAGGAACAGCATGTGCCAGTCCTGCGGCACCTGCGCGATGAACTCGGGGAAGCGCTCCGCGAACTCGGGGGCGAAGAACGCGTCGTCCTCGAAGATCAGGACTTCGCTCGCGCCGGCCGCCTTCGCCTGTGTCACGGCGGCGAGATGGCTCATCGTGCAGCCGTAATCCTGTGGCCGCATGTGGCTCAGCGAGGCCGGCACGCTGATCTGTCTGGCATCGACGGCGGACAGCCGTTCGACGGTGCGGATGTCCTGTTCCGCGAATTTGCGCTGCATCGCTTCCCAGCGGTCGGGGCGCCGGTCGAGGTTGATGCAGACCTTGCGGGCAAAGGTGTTGTCGATCGTCGCGGTCGATTTCATGAGGGCGTTTTTTCCAGGAACGGGTTGAGATGGGCAGCGACGGCGCCGGCATGCGGATCGAGCAGCATGGTCAGGTGGTCGCCGGGGACGTCCATCACGGCTACCGGCAGCGTCGAGAAGCGCGACCATCCCCAGGTCGGGTCCAGACGGAGCTGGGCGATCTCCGGCGACGGGGCGTGGTCGCCGGGGTCGTGCTCGACGCTGCGCAACAGCGCGATCGGCACCGGCAGCGGCTCGGCCTGCGGCGCGTAGCGCGACTTGAAGTTGGCCTGATAGACGCGCAGATAGGCGCGCAGCCGGTCGGAGTCGGCGTCCGCGAACCAGCTGCCGCGAGCGCCGATCCGCGCGAGAATCAGGCCCGCCTGGCCGTCGGGATCGAGCGCGACGAGGTCGTCGCGCGTCACCTGAAGATCGGCGCCGAGGAAGGTGCCGATTTCGTGCGCGATCGCGACGAGCCAGTCGGTGTCGTCCCAGTCGTGCCAGTAGGCGGCGGCCGTGCTGTCGACCGGCGCGGACGCGTCGAAGATCGCCAGCAGTTTCACGACCGCGCCCTTGGCGACGAGCTGCCGGCTCATCTCGAGCGCCACGTGCGCGCCGAACGAATGGCCGGCGAGGTAGTACGGCCCGGCGCCCACCAGCGGCCAGATGCGTTCGACATGGCGGGCCGCAATGTCTTCCACGTGAGTGAGCGGCTCACACGAGCCGTCGAGGCCGAGCGCTTCGAGCCCGTACACGGCGTGGGCCGCGCTCAGATGGTGCGCGAGCGGATGGAAGTAGACCACGTTGCCGCCCGCGCCCGGCAGCAGGAACAGCGGCGCCGCGGGGCCGCCGTCGCGGATCGGCACGAGCACGTCCGTGCGCGCCGACGTCGCCTGGGTCGCGAGCGCCGCCCCCAGTTTCTCGATCGTCGGATTCTCGAACAGACAGGAAATCGGCAGCCGGCGCGCGAACGCCTTCTCGACGTTCGCCATCAGCTGGATCGCGATGATCGAATGGCCGCCGAGATCGAAATAGTTGTCCGTGACCGCGATGTCGTCGCGCTTGAAGATCCGCTGCCAGATCTCCAGCAACGTGCGCTCGTCGGCCGACGGCGCAACGACGGCCCGCGCCGTCGCGGCCGCGTCGGCGGCAGGCTCGACGGCCGGCGCAGCGTGCCCCGGCGCGCCGTGCGGCGTGCCCGGCCGGCCGGCGGCGCTCGCCGCATCGACGAGCTGGCCGGTCAGTTGCTGCGGGTCGTCGGCGAATCGCTCCAGCAACGCGCGCAGCGTGTCGAGCATCTGCCGCACGACCTCGGGCGCGACGCGGCGTGCATCGTGCGAGAGCTCGAAGCCGATGCGCTCGTTCGGATGCACGGTCAGCGTCAGCGGGTAGTTCGATTCGGCGAACGCGCGGACGTCGAGAATCTCGATTTCGTCCGGCCCGAGATCCGGGGCCGCGGCCACCGGGAAGTTCTCGAACACCAGCAGGCTGTCGAACAGGCTGTCGCCGGCGGGCAGCTCGCTCCACGACTGGATATCGACCAGCGAGCTGTACGAATGCGGCTCCATCGCGGCCTGTGCGGCGTGCAGCGCCGCCAGCCAGTCGACGAACGGGCGCTCCGGCGCGATGCGCACGCGCAGCGGCAGCGTGTTGATGAACAGCCCGACGATCGACTCGACGCCCTCGAGCGCCGGCGGGCGGCCCGACACGGTGACGCCGAACACGACGTCGTCGGTCGCCGCGCGGCGCCACAGCACCAGCGCCCAGGCCGCGCGGATCAGCACGTTCAGCGTGACGCGATGGGCCCGCAGCAGCGCTTGCAGCCGCGCCGTCAGCGCGTCGTCGAGCACGAACTGCTGTTTGCGCAGCGTGTCGCGCCGCGCGGCGTCGCCGGCCGCCGGCTGCGCGGCGCCGCCCGCGATCGGCGTCGCGGCCCGGAAGCCCGTGAGCTCGGCGCGCCACCAGCGCTCGTCGGCCGCGCGCGGATGCCGCGCGAGCCAGTCGAGGTACGCGCGGTAGCCCGGCACCGGCGCGACGGCGACCGGCGCGCCGCTGCGGGCGAGCGACAGGTAGTCGTCGAACACCTCCTTCATCAGGATCGCGGTGCTCCAGCCGTCGAGGATGATGTGGTGCGCGCTCCAGCAGAAGCGATGGCGCGTGTCGGTTTCCTGGATCAGCGTGCAGCGGAACAATGGCGCATGGCGCAGATCGAAGCCGCGCTGCCGGTCGTCGGCGAGGAACGCGTCGAAGTCCTGCGCGCGGCGCGTCGCGTCGCGGTGTCGCCAGTCGACGAAGCTCCACGGCAGGTCGACCGTATGCAGCACGGTCTGGACCGGGCGTTCGCGGTCGGCCCAGGCGAACGCGGTGCGCAGCACCGGATGGCGCGCCATCGCGTTGGCCCACGCCTGCCGCAGCGCCGGCACCTGCAGCGGCCCGCTGACGACGAAGCTGAACTGCTGGAAATAGGCGGCCGGGTCGAGGTCGTACAGCGAATGGAACAGGATGCCCTGCTGCAGCGACGACAGCGGATAGCTGTCGTCGACGCCGTCCCACGCGGTGTCGCGCACCGATGCCGCGAAGTCGAGCAGCCGGTCCTTGAAGTGCGCGGCCAGGTTCTCGACCGTCTGCCGACGGTGAAGCCGCTCGCCGTAATGCCAGTCGACCTGCAGCTTGCCGTCGGCAACGGCGGCGACGATCTCGAACGCGTGCGTGCGCTGCGAGCGCTCGGCGCGCAGCGCACCGAGATCATCGCCTGCCGGCCGCCAGTCGTCGGACTGCTGCAATACCGTATCGAGCTGGCCGTGATAGTTGAACAGGATGTCGGCCTTCGGCAGCGCGGCGAGGCTCGCGCGCACGGCGGCGTCGGGGCTCAGGTAGCGCAGCAGCGCATAGCCGAGGCCGTCGGCCGGGATGCGCCGCAGTTGCTGCCGCGCGGCACGCAGCGCGTCGCCCGGCGCCTGCATCGCGTCGACTTCGAGCACGACCGGATGGATCGACGTGAACCAGCCCACCGTGCGGCTGAGGTCCAGCGCCGCATCGGCCACGTGGCGGCCGTGGCTCTCGAGGTCGATCCGGGTGCGGACGTTGCCGGTCGCCATGCTGCACGCTTGCGCGAGCGCGACCAGCAGCACGTCGTTGATGCGCGTGTCGTACGCGCGCGGCAGCCGGCGCAGCAACGCCGTGGTGGCGGCTTCGTCCAGCTCGAACGACACGGACGCCGCATCGCCGACCGCGTTGTTGGTGCCCGCGGCCGGATAGTCGACCGGCATCGGCTCGACGGGCTGCGCGAGCAGCGCCTGCCACGTCGGGGCTTCGTCGGCAACGGCTTGCGAGCCGGCCAGTTGCTGCAGATGCAGCGCCCATTCGCGGAACGACGTCGTCTTCTCGGGCAACGGCCGGCCGTGGTACGCGGCATGCAGATCCTCGACGAGCACGCGCCACGACACGCCGTCCACCGCGAGGTGATGGATCGCCACGAACAGGCGGGCGAGCGGCTCGCCGGCCGCGCGGAACAGCCGCGCCGCGAGCAGCGGGCCGTGCACGATGTCGATGCCGCGCTGCGCGTCGGCGGCCGCCGCGCGCATCGCCGTGAGGCGCTCGGCGGCGTCGCCTGCGACGGTCTGCACCGCGAAGACGGCGGGCATCGCGCCGCTGCCGAGCACTTCCTGAGTCCAGCCGTCCGCGCCCCGCGAGAAGCGCGTGCGCAACGCGTCGTGATGTTCGCAGACCTGCCGGAACGCGTCCGCGAGCCGCGCGGCGTCGAGGTCGGCCGGCACCTCGATCAGGACCGTCTGGTTGTAGTGCGACGGCATGTCGAGGTCTTGTTCGAAGAACCAGTGTTGTACAGGCGTCAGCGGCGCATCGCCGAGCGGGCTGGCTACCGGCGCGGGCGCGGCGTGCGCGTCGGGCGCGGCGGCCAGTTGCGCGATCGTCTGGTACTGGAACAGCTGCTGCGCCGTCACGCGCAGCCCGGCCCGGTTCGCGCGCGCGATCACCTGGATGCTGAGAATCGAATCGCCGCCGAGCTCGAAGAAATTGTCGTGAATACCGACGGAAGGCAGTTGCAGCACCTGCTGCCAGATCGACGCGAGCAGCATTTCCCGCGGCGTGACGGCCGGCGCGTATGGCCGCGCCGCATCGTCGGCTGCCGCCGGAGCCGGCAGCGCCTTGCGGTTGATCTTGCCGTTCGGCAGCAGCGGCAACGACGCCAGCGCGACGAATTGCGACGGCACCATGTAATCCGCGAGCTTGCCGCGCAGATGGTCGCGCAGGCCGGCGATGTCCCGGGAAGCGGTCGCGACGTATGCGATCAAGAAGGTTCGCGCGTCTTCGGTCTTCGCGATCACGACGCAGTCGTCGACCGCCGGATAGGTGCGCAGCACGGCCTCGATTTCGCCGGGCTCGATGCGCAGGCCGCGCAGCTTGATCTGATGATCGATGCGGCCGAGGAACTCGATGTTGCCGTCGGGGCGGTAGCGCGCGAGGTCGCCGGTGCGGTAGAGGCGTGCGTGCGGGTCGTCGGAGAACGGATCGGTGATGAACTTCTCCGCGCTCAGGTTCGGCTCGTTGTAATAGCCGCGGCCCACCGGCGTACCGCCGATCAGCAGCTCGCCGGGCACGCCGATCGGCGTGGGCTGCAGCTGTGCATCCACGATGTAGATGCGCGTATTCGCGATCGGCCGGCCGATCGGCACGATGCGCTGCGGGTCGTCGCGCCGGCATTCCCACGCGGTCACGTCGACCGCGGCCTCGGTGGGGCCGTACAGGTTGTACAGCTTGACATCCAGGCGCTCGAAGCAATGCTGTTGCAGGTCGTGGGGCAACGCCTCGCCGCTGCACACGACGCGGCGCAGCGAAGTGCAGTGCGCGTCGAGTTGCGGATGATCGAGGAACGCGCGCAGCATCGACGGCACGAAGTGCAGCGTCGTGATCCGCTCGCGGTCGATCAGTTCCACCATATAGTCCGTCTCACGCTGCCCGCCTGGGCGCGCGAACACGAGGCGCGCGCCGGTGACGAGCGGCCAGAAGAACTCCCACACCGACACGTCGAAGCTGAACGGGGTTTTCTGCAGCACGGCATCGTCGGCGTCGAGCACATACGCGTGCTGCATCCACAGGATGCGGTTGACGATCGCCCGATGGGTGTTGAGCGCACCCTTCGGCCGGCCGGTCGAACCCGACGTGTAGATCATGTAGGCGAGGTTGTCGTTGCTCAGGTCCAGCGCCGGGTTGGACGTGAGCGCGGCGTCGAACTCGGACGTATCGCGATCGACGACGATCGTGCGTGCGCCGGTATCTGGCAGCGCGGCGAGCAGATGCTGTTGCGTGAGCAGCCAGCGCAGCTGCGCGTGATCGATCATGAAGCGTACGCGTTCGGCCGGATAGTCGGGATCGACGGGCACGTATGCGCCACCGGCTTTCAGGATCGCGAGCAGCGCGACGATCATGTCGAGCGAACGCTCCATCGCGACGCCGACGAGCGTATCGGGCGCGACGCCGAGCGCGATGAGCCGGTGCGCGAGGCGGTTGGCGCGAGCGTTGAGTTCGGCGTAGGTGAGGGCCGCGCCGTCATAGACGGCAGCGACGGCATCGGGCGTGCGCTCGACCTGTTGCTCGAACAACCGATGCAGCGGTTGCGCGGCCGCGTCACCGAAATCGACGTCGGTGCGGTTCCATTCGACGGTCACCAAAGCGCGCTCGGCGTCGCTCGTCAGCGGCAACTCGCCGAGCGGCCGGTCGGGCGCGGCGATCACCGCATCGAGCAGCGTGCGGAAGTGCGCGGCCATCCGCTCGATCGTGCTGCCATCGAACAGGTCCAGGTTGTATTCGATCGCGCCCGCGAGGCCGTCGTCGGCATCCTCGACGTGCAGCGTGAGATCGAACTTCGACGTGTGGCTCTCCACCTGCACCGGCGTGGTCACGAGGCCGGGAAAGTTCAGCGCGTCGGGCTGCGCCTTCTCGTACGCGAACACGACCTGGAACACCGGCGTGCGGCTCAGGTCGCGTTCGAGCGCGAGCGCGTCCACCACCTGCTCGAACGGAATCTCCTGACGGCTGTAGGCGTCGAGCGCGACGCGCTTCACGCGTGCGAGCAGTTCGCCGAAGCTCGGGTTGCCCGACAGGTCCACGCGCAGCGCGAGCATGTTCGCGAAGAAGCCGATCAGCGGCTCGGTCATGCTGGAGCGCCGATTGGCGATCGGCGAGCCGATCACGAGGTCCTGCTGGTTGCTGTAGCGCGACAGCAGCAGCGCATACGCGGCGAGCACGACCATGTAGGTGCTGGTGCCGGACGCGCGCGCGAGCGCGCGCAGGCCGCCGGCGCGATCGCGGTCGAGCTGGAACGGCAGCACCGCGCCGCGAAACTGCTGGATCGCCGGCCGCGGGCGGTCGGTCGGCAATGCGATCACGTCCGGCGCATCGGCGAGCGCGGCGCTCAGCAGCGCAAGCTCGCGATGCGTGTCGGCGGATGCGAGACGCTCGTGCTGCCACACCGCGTAATCGGCGTACTGGACGGCCAGTTCCGGCAGCGACCGCCCGGCGTAGAGCGCGGCCAGTTCGCCGAGCAGAATGCCCGACGACCACGCGTCGGAGACGATGTGATGCATCACGATGCCGAAGACGTGCAGCCGCGCATGCACGCGATACAGCGCGACGCGATGGAGCGGCCCGGCGGCGAGATCGAACGGCCGGTCGGCTTGCTGCGCGAGCCGTTCGAGCGCATCGGCTTCGGTCGCGACGTCGACGACGTCGAGCGCGACCGCTGCGGGCGGCGCGATGCGCTGGACCCCGAGACCGTCGACGGCCGGAAAGGTCGTGCGCAGGATCTCGTGACGCCGGCAGATCTCCGACACGGCGGCGCGCAGCCGCTCGACGTCCAGCTCGCCCTCGAAGCGCAGTGCGCTCGAAACGTTGTAGGTCGACGACGGTCCTTCGAGTTGCGCGAGGAACCACAGGCGCTGCTGCGGAAAGGACAGCGGCAGGTCGCCGGCGCGCGGGCGCGGCACGATGCTGCCGGCCGTCGAACCGGCGCGCGGCGACGACGCCTCGATCAGGTCGGACACGGCGCCGATGGTCTGGAGCTCGAAGATCGCGTCGATGCCGATCTCCACCGCGAAGCTGCTCCATATGCGCGACACCAGCTGCATGGCCTGCAGCGAATCGCCGCCGTAGTCGAAGAAGCGGCCGGCGAGATCGACGGCCGGGTTGTCGAGCACATCGCGCCAGATCCGCAACAGCTCGAGCTGAATCGGCGTGGCGTCGGCGTCGACGGCGGCATCGTCGGGTGCGGCGGCGGGCGTCAGCGCGAGCAAGGCCGGGCGATCCAGCTTGCCGTTCGCGTTGAGCGGAAATTCGGCGATCGGTACGAGGTCGGACGGCACCATATAGTCGGGCAGCTTCGCGGCCAGGAAGGCCCGTAGGTCGGCCATGCTCAGGTTCGCGGAACCCTTGACATAGGCGGCCAGCTTGCGGGCGCCGTGCGCGGACTCGCGCACGATGACCGCCGCGCCGACGACTTCCTCGTGCGCGGCGATCGCGGCCTCGACCTCGCCCAGCTCGATGCGGTGGCCGCGGATCTTGACCTGGTCGTCGACGCGTCCGTAGCACTGGATCCGTCCGTCGGGCAGCCATCGGCCGATGTCGCCGGTCCGGTAGATGCGCGGTTCGTCGGGATACGGCTGCTCGACGAACTTCGCGGCGGTGACGTCGGGACGCTGGTGATAGCCGCGCGCGAGGCCGGCGCCGGCGATGCAGATTTCGCCCGGCACGCCGAGCGGAACCGGGCGCAGCGCGTCGTCGACGATGTACACGCGCGTGTTCGCGATCGGCCGGCCGATCAGCACCGTGGACGGCACGTCGTCGACGCGCTCGACGATGCAGCCGACCGTCGCTTCGGTCGGACCGTACTCGTTGTAGATCTCGATCGCAGGGTCGATCTTGCGCAGCGTCGCGATGTGCTGCGGCGCGAGCTCCTCGCCGCCGACGATCACCTTGCGCACGCCCGAGCGCCCGAGGTTCATGTATTCCAGCAGGTGAATGTGGGTCGGCGTGAGCTTGAGCGTGTCGACGCCGCTGCCGGGCTGGAACATGCGGGCCAGGATGGTGTCGATGCTCTCCGACTGCGGATAGATGCGCAGCGTCTTGCCGCGCACCAGCGGGCAGAAGATGTTGGTCAGCGTGAAATCGAAGCACAGCGAGCTGTACAGCCCGAAGCTGCCGGTCGTGCTTTCCGGGAAGTAGTAGTCGGCGGCCCAGCCGATGTAGTGGGCCAGATTGCGGTGTTCGAGCAGGCAGCCTTTCGGTTTGCCGGTCGAGCCGGACGTGTAGATCACGTAGGCGAGCTGCGCCGGCTGCGCGCGGCACGGCGGATTGTCCGGCAGCGGCGTCCAGCCGGGCAGCTCCTGATCCAGCAGCAGCGTCGCGCCGGAGAACTCATACCACTGCGCGAGCTGGTCCGAGTGGGTCAGCAGCAGCGCGAGGCCCGTGTCGGCGAGGATGTGATCGATCCGTTCGGCCGGATACGCCGGGTCCAGCGGCACGAAGGCCGCACCGGCCTTCAGGATGCCGAGGATCGCGACGATCATCCATTCGGAGCGGTCGAACATGACGCCGACCAGCGCTTCCGGCCCGACGCCGTGATCCTCGCGCAAGCGATGCGCGAGGCTGTTGGCGCGCGCGTTCAGATCCGCGTAGCTCATCAGCGAGGTGTCCGTGACGAGGGCCGGCGCCGCGGGCGTGCGGGCGACCTGCGCCTCGAACATCTCGACGACCGTCGGGTGGCGCGGCCCGGCCGTCGCGGTTTCGTTGAAGGATGCCAGCAGCCGGCGCTCCGCCGGCGTGCTCGCGACGATGTCGCCGACCGCCGCGTCGAGGCGTTCGAATGCCTCCAGCACGGCGCCGAGGCTGTTCGCGAAACCGTCGATGACGAACGGCTCGATCGCGTCGCTATGGTGCAGCTCGATTTCGCCGCGCGCGAGCCGCAGCTGAAGCTGCAGGTCGTCGTCGCGCAGGGTGGGCGCTTGGTGGACGCGATCGTCCGCGAGCACGACGCGCGTGAGCTGCGCGACGTCCATGTCCTTTTCGTTGCGCACCAGCGTGTCGAGCGGGAAATGGGGCGCGGCGTAGCTGTCTTCGACGATCGCGGCCACGCGCGCCAGATAGTCGTCGACGCGCTCGTCGGGACGGACCTCGACGATCAGCGGAATGGCGGCGGCGCGCGCCGACGGCTGCGCGGCGAGGCCCGGCGTGCCGAGCACCGTCACCGGGATCCTGAAGTACTTCCACAGCAGAAACGCGATGCCCGCCGCCGCGACCGCGAATTCGCCGAGATCGCCGTCGCCGATGCGCCGCAGCACGTCGACCGACGCGCGCGTGAGCGGCACCGTGCGCGACAGCCGGTGCGCGGGCTGGCGGCCCGGTCCGTGCGGTGCGATCCGATAGACGCCGGCAACCTGCGACAGGCTTTCGCGCCAGAAACGCGCGATATGCGCATAGCGATGGTCGGTGACCAGCACGTTATTGTCTTGCACAGGACACTCCTTGAGACGTTTTGTTTAGCTGGAACGACCCGCGGCCGCGCGCATGACGCGCGCCGCGGTCGCCACGGACGGCGCGCATCAGGTCTTCTCCTCGATCGCGGCGTCGGCCGTGACCGCGGGCGCGGCCGTGCGCTTCAGGCGCAGGCCGACCCGCACGCGCTCGCCGCCCGCGGGCGCATCAGAGGAGAGCGCGATGCGATCGATCGGCATGGCCGGATCGCGACGGAACGCGTCGTGGATCGCGAGCAGCCGGTCGCGCATCGCGGCGATGGTCGCGGCGCGGAACACGTGCGTGTTGTAGATGAACTGGATCAGGTGCGTGCCCGCGCTTTCGACGACCTGGAACGACAGATCGAACTTCGCGGTCGTGTCGGGCGGCGAAACGTCGGTGATGCGCAGGCCGGACTGCGGCGCCGGCATCGACACGTGGTTCGCCTGAATGTCGAAGACCGGCGAATGGTTGGCCGGCGTGCGGATTTTCAGATCGTCGAGCAGCGCGTCGAACGGATAGGACGCGTGCTCGAGCGCCTGCGTCGACGCCTGCGCGACGGCGTCGATCACGTCGGCGACGGTCGCGGTGTTGCGTACCGGAACGCGCAGCACGACGGTGTTCAGGTACGGGCCGATCTGCGGCTCGAGCTGCTCGCGGTCGCGTCCCGCGGACACGCTGCCGATGACGATGTCCTCGCGCCCCGTGTAGCGGTGCATCAACACGCAGAACGACGCGAGCAGCACCGTGTAGAGCGACGTGTGGTGCGCGCGGGCGAGGGCCGCGAGGCCGTCCGCCTGGGGCTGCGACAGCGCGACTTCGAGCGTCTGCCCCGCATGGCCGAGCCGTTCGGGCCGCGGAAAATCCGCCGCCAGTTGCAGGCGCGGCAGCGGCGGCGCCAGTTGCTGGAGCCAGTACGCGCGATGCGCGGCCGCGCGCGGGCCGGCGACGCTCGCGTTGTGCCACGCGGCGTAGTCGCGGTACTGGATCGACAGCGGCGGCAGCGCGCGCCCGTCGTACAGCGCCTGCAGATCGTCGGTCAGCACGCGGATCGACCACGCATCGGAGATCACGTGGTGCATGTTCAGCAGGAGCAGGTGCCGGGTCGGCGACAGCCTCACCAGCTTGACGCGCAGCAGCGGCCCCGTGGCGAGATCGAACGGCTGCTCGCTTTCCGCGCGAATCAGCGCATCGATCGCGTCCGGCCCGGCGTCGGCCGCGAGCGTCGCGTGCTCGACGCGGAACCCGGACGCGTCGCGGCTCAGGATGCGTTGGCGCAGCTCGCCTTCGCTCATCGCTAACACCGTGCGCAGGCTCTCGTGGCGATCGACCAGCCGGTCGAACGCGGCGACGAGGCGCGCGGTGTCGACGGCGCCGTCCAGCTGCAGCGCGCCTGACATGTTGTAGGTCGACGGGGCCGCGCTGCGGCTCGCGAGCCAGATGCGCTTCTGCGCGCGGGATACCGGATACGACGCTCGTGCGGCGAGTGCCGGGATGAGCGCGTCGTCGGCGGCGTCGCCCGCGGGCGACGAGGCGAGCTTGCGCGCGAGGGCGCGCGGCGACGGCGCATGGAAGATGTCGGCCACCGCGACGTTCAGTTTCAGTTCGCGGCGGATCCGGCTGACCATCTGGATCGCCTTCAGGCTTTGGCCGCCATGCTCGAAGAAGTCGTCGTCGACGCCGGCCGGCCGGTGGCCGAGCACGTCGGCGAAGATCCGCAGCAGCGCCGCTTCCACCGGCGTCTGCGCGTCGGCGGGCGCGCCGGCCGGCGCCGCAGCGGCTTCCGGCAGCGGCAGCGCCGCGCGGTTGATCTTGCCGTTCGGCATCACCGGCAGGGCCGGCAGCAGCACCACCGCGTCGGGCACCATGTGCGCGGGCAATTGCTCCCGCAGCGCGTCGCGCACGCGCTGGGGCGTCCAGCCGGCGTCCGATGCACCCGATGCACTCGCCGCGCCGGCCGCATACGCTGCGTACGCGCACAGCGTCTTGCCCGCGTCCTGCGTGTCGCGCGCGACGACGACCGCGTTCGAGATGCCGGCGAGGCCGGTCAGCGCGGCTTCGATTTCGCCGAGCTCGATCCGGTAGCCGCGGATCTTGACCTGGAAGTCGCGGCGGCCGAAGAAGTGGAGATTGCCGTCGGCCCCGAAGCAGCCGATATCGCCGGTGCGATACAGGCGTGCGCCGGGTTCCGGGCTGAACGGATCGTCGCGGAACACCGCCTGCGTGCGCGCTTCGTCGAACAGATAGCCGCGCCCGACGCCCACGCCGCCGATGCAGATTTCGCCCTTGACGCCGACCGGGCACGGATTCATGTCGGCGTCCACGACGTAGAGCCGCAGGTGCTCGATCGGCCGGCCGATCGGGATGGCCGGCAGCGCCGGCGCGTGCGTCATGGCGTAGTGCGCGACGGAGTCCGACGCTTCGGTCGGGCCATACGCGTTGATGAGCCGCACGGCAGGATTCAGCCGGAACCACGCCTGCGCGGTGGCCGGCTGCAAGGTTTCGCCGATCGTCAGCAGCGTGTCGAGGTCAGGGAAGGCCGGCTCGGCGTGCTGTTCCAGTTCCTCGACGAAGGTCGCGAGATACGACGGGACGAACTGCATCGCCGTGATGCGGTCGCGACGGAGGCAGTCGATCAGGCGCGCGGGCTCGAGAACGACGTCGTCGGGATAGATCACCGTCGTGCCGCCCGACGCCAGCGCCGCGAAGCATTGCCACACCGAAATGTCGGAGCAGTGCGACGCGGTCTGCGCCACCGCGCCGTGCGCGCCGAGCCCGACTCGGCGCGCCATCGCGAGCACGTGATTGAGCATGCCGCGATGCTCGACCATCGCGCCCTTCGGCTGCCCGGTCGAACCCGACGTGAAGATCACGTAGGCGAGGTCCGCCGGGCCGGCGCGCGGCGTGCGCGGCGGCGCGTCGCCGTCGCCGTCGCGGTGCGCGGCATGCGCGGGGTCGACGAGCGGCACCGACGCGAGCGCGACCGGCGGCCGACGGTCGGCGCCGACGATGATCGAAGGGCGCGCCAGCGTCAGGATCGTCTCGACGCGCTGGGCCGGATAGGCCGGATCGACCGGCACGTATGCCGCGCCGCATTTCCAGATGGCGAGGATCGTCTCGAGCATCAGCGGCGAGCGCGGCATCCACACGGCGATCCGGTCGTCCGCGCGCAGCGGCGCGGCCTGCATCAGACAGGCGGCGATCCGGTCCGCGCGTTCGACCAGCTCGCCGTAGGTGCGCACCTCCGTGCCGCAGCGCACCGCAATCCGCTCCGGGTGGGCGGCTGCGATGGCCTCGATCAGTTCCGGCAGCGTGCGGTCGGCCGGAACGGGCGCGCCGGTATCGTTCCAGCCGTGCAGGAGCGCGTCGCGCTCGGCGGCGGCGAGGAGCGGGATGCTGCGGTTCGGGCGATCCTGCGCGCCGGCCAGGCCGACGAGCAGCTTTTCGACATGGCGCAGCAGCCGCACGATCGTGTCGCGATCGAACCGCCCGTCGTCGTACAGCGCCTGCAGCGACAGGCGCTTGCCCGGCGTCACGACCAGCGTGAGCGGGTAGTTGTTCGGATCGGACACGTCGAATGCGCCGATCCGCAGGCCCGGCAGCGCATCGGCCAGCGCCTCCTCGACCGGATAGTTCTGGAAGATCAGCAGGCTTTCGAACAGCGGCACGCCGGGCGGCAGGCCGGCGAATTTCTGGATGTCGGCGAGCGGATGGTGCGCATATTCGTCCTGTTGCGCGAGATCCGCCTGCAGCTGGGCGAGCCATGCGGAGGTCGGACGCGCGTCGATTTGCACCCGCACCGGCAGCGTGTTGATGAACAGCCCGACCATCTCGTCCGACGCCGGCAGCGACGCCGGGCGACCGGACACGATCGTGCCGAACACGACGTCCGCTTCGCCGCTGTAGCGGCTCAGCAACTGCGCCCACGCGCCCTGCGCGAGGGTGTTGAGGGTGATCCGGCTGGCTCGCGCGAACGCGACCAGCCGCTGCGTGTCGTGCTCCGACAGCAGCAACGGCTCTTCGACATAGGCGCCCGGCGCGGCCGTGCCGTCGAGTTCCGGCTGGCCCAGTACGAGCGGCGTGGTCGCCGGGAAATCGGCCAGTTTCGCCTGCCAGAAGCGTTCGGCGGCAGCGGTGTCCTGACTTGCGAGCCAGCGCACGTAATCGCCGAAGGCGGGCGGCGGCGTGACGTCGGCCGCTGCCTGATACGCGGCGGCCACTTCGCTCAGCAGCCGCGCCGAGCTCCACCCGTCGAGCAGGATGTGGTGATGGCTCCAGTGGAACCGCCATGCCTGATCGCCGAGGCGGAACAGCGCGAGGCGGAACAGCGGCGCCTGCGTGAAGTCGAAGCCGCGCGCCCGGTCCTGCGCCACGTAGGCGTCCCAGCGCCGTTGCGCGTCCGCGGCGGATGCCGCGCGCAGATCCTCGTCGTGCCACGGCAAGTCGATCCGGCGATGCACGACCTGCACGGGACTTTCGGTTTCTTCCCAGTGAAACGAGGTTCGCAGGATGTCGTGCCGCTGCGCCACCGTCTCCCACGCGCGGCGGAAGCGTGCGACGTCGAGTGCGCCGTCGATCCGGAAATTCAGGCTGCTGAAGTACGCATCCGACTCGGGTTCGTACAGGCCGTGGAACAGCATGCCCTGCTGGGTCGGCGTCAGCGCGTAGACGTCGGCGATCTCGTCGGCGGCGAGCGCTGCCGGCGCCGACAGCGCGGGCGACGCGGCATGCGCGGCGACCAGCGCCTCGAGCGCCGCGACGTACGCATGCGCGACGCGCCGAATCGTCTCGGCGTCGTGGCATGCGCGGCTGAATTCCCATGCAACGTGCAGGCGATTGCCCGCGACGTACGCGTTCACGTCGAGCAGGTGCTCGCGCAGCTGGTCCGGATGGCGGCCGTCGCCGCTCGGCTCCGCGGCCGGCTGCCAGTCGCGTGCGGCGGCGAACAGCTGGTCGGTCTGGCCCAGGTAGTTGAACAGCAGCGCCGGCTGCGGCAGCGGGCCGTCGAGGCGGCCCTGCAGCAGGCCGCAGCCGATGCCGCCATTCGGCACCGCACGCAGTCGCGCCTTGACCGACGCAACCAGCCGCGCCGGATCGCGCACACCGGCATCGGCGCTCAGCACGACCGGGAAGATCGACGTGAACCAGCCCACCGTGCGCGAGATGTCGAGCGCGTCGATCAGCTCCTCGCGCCCGTGCGCTTCGAGATCGACCAGCACGTCGGCGCAGCCGCTCCAGTCGCCGACCGCGCGCGCGAGCGCCGCCAGCAGCAGGTCGTTGATCTGCGCGTCGTAGGCGCGCGGCGCGGCGCCGAGCAACGCCGCGGTGGCGGCCTCGCCGAGTTCGACGACGATCGTCTCGGCGGACGACACGGTATTGGCGTCGGCCGGCGCGGCGCGATCGACCGGCAGCCCCGGCTGCGCGCCGCGCGCGACGGCCTGCCAATGGGCGAGATCGGCGTCGGCGGCGCCGGAGCCGGCCCACGCCGATATCGCCTGCGTCCATGCGGTCCAGGTCGCGCTGCCGCCGGCGAATTCCAGCGCCTTGCCGTTGCGCAGCCGCGTATAGGCGTCGTACACGGTTTCGAGCAGCGCGCCCCACGACACGCCGTCGACGACCAGATGATGGGCAATCAGCAGCAGACGCAGCGAGCGGCCGCCATCGAGGCGCAGCAGATCCGCACGCACGACGGGGCCGTGCGCGAGATTCAGGCTCGCATGCGACTGCGCGACGTGCTGCGCGAGCTCGTCGCGCGCAACGTCGAACACGCCGACCGGCACCTCCTGATCGTCGACGACTTCCTGAAGCCAGCCGGCTTCGCCCGCGCGAAAGCGCAGCCGCAGCGCGTCGTGCCATCGCACCGCGTGCCGCAGCGCCTGACGCAGCAGCTGCGGGTCGAGGTCCGCCGGCACGTCGAGCAGCACGGCCTGGTTGTACTGATCCGCATCGGTCTTGCGCTGCGCGAAGAAGCGCTGCTGGATCGGCGTCAGCGGCAGCGGGCCGGACGACGCGACGAACTGCGCGGCGGCCGCTGTGCCGAGCGTGGCCACGGCGGCGAGCTCGGCGACGGTCGGATGCTGGAACACCAGCCGCGTCGTGATCTTCAGGCCGGCCCGGGCCGCCAGCGACACGATGCGCATGCTGAGGATCGAATCGCCGCCGAGCGCGAAGAAGTTGTCGTGGATGCCGGGCGAGGCGATGCCGAGCGCTTCGGCCCAGATGCCGCACAGCAGCGTCTCGGTGCGCGTGCGGGGCGGCGTCGGCGCGTCGGCGACGGCGGACCGCCGCGACCGGTCCGGCGCGGGCAGCGCCTTGCGGTCGATCTTGCCGTTGCCGCTGAGCGGCAGCGCGTCGAGCACCACGTAGACGCCGGGAACCATGTAGGCCGGCAGCGTGGCGGACAGCGCCGCGGCGATCTCGGCGTCGCCGAGCGACGCGCCGTCGCGGAACGCGACATACGCGCACAGCGCGGCGCGACCGTTCTCGTCGCGATAGTCGAGCGCGGCCGCCTGGCGGATCTCCGGAATCGCGGCCAGCGCGTTGTCGATCTCCCCGAGCTCGATCCGGTAGCCGCGGATCTTCAGCTGGTGGTCGCTGCGGCCGTGCAGCACCAGCGTGCCGTCGGGCAGATAGCTGCCGATGTCGCGCGTGCGGTACAGGCGCACGCCGCGCTGCGGATGGAACGGGTCCTCGACGAACACCTCGCGCGTGGCGGCTTCGTCGTTCAGATAGCCGCGCCCGACCGCGACGCCCGATACGCACACTTCGCCGGGGATCCCGATCGGGCACAGGTTCATCTGGGCGTCGACGACGTACAGGCGCACGTTGCGCAGCGGCTTGCCGACCGGCACGTACGGCGTGGCCGGCGCACCGGTCATGCGGTGCTGCGCGACGTCGTCCGACGCTTCGGCCGGGCCGTACGCGTTCGACAGCGCGATGTCCGGGAACAGGTCGAACCACCGTTTCACCAGCGCGGGGCTCACCATCTCGCCCGTGACGAGCAGTTCCTGCAGATGCCGCATCGACGCCGGCCGTTCCGACGCGCGGTCGAGCACGGCCGACAGATACGACGGCACCAGTTCCAGGATGCTGACGCGGGCGGCTTCCAGATAGTCGACGAAACGCGCGGGATCGCGGATGCAGTCGTCGTCGACGATCAGGGTCCTGCCGCCGACGAGCGGCGCCGTGAAGAACTGCCAGACCGAAATGTCGAAGCAATGCGGCGCCGTCTGGGCAATCACCGACGACGCCGTGATCGACAGCGCGTCGATCTCGGCGAGCATGTGGTTCAGCATGCCGGCGTGTTCGACCATCGCGCCTTTCGGCTTGCCGGTCGAGCCGGACGTGTAGATCACGTAGGCGAGGCCGTCGGGCGACACCGGGCGGCCGAGGTTGCTGTCGTCGGCATCGACGTCGCCGCCGTCCGCGTCGAGCGACACGACCGGCGCGATTGCGGTCAGCTCAGGCGGAAGGAGGCCGTCGCAGGTGATCACCAGCGCCGCGCCGGAGTCTTCGAGGATGGTGCGGATGCGGGCCGCCGGATAGTCGGGGTCGATCGGCACGTACGCGGCGCCGCATTTCCAGACGGCGAGGATCGCCTCCATCAGTCGCGCCGACCGCTGCATGCAGATCGCGACCAGCGTGTCGGGCCCGAGCTCGGCGGCGGCCAGCAGGATGCGCGCGGTGCGGTTCGCGCGGGCGTTCAGTTCGGCGGCGCTCAGCACGCCGTCGCGGTACTCGACCATCGGCCGCTCGGGATGCTCGGCGGCCGCCTGCTCCAGACGGTGCACCACGGTGCGCGCGGCGTCGAACGGCACGGCGGTGTCGTTGAACACGTCCTGCAACCGATGCCGTTCGGCGTCGGGCAGGATCGGCACGCGGCCGAGCAGCCGGCCCGGATCGGCCGCGAACGCGTCGAGCGTCGCGGCCACGTGGCCGAGCATGCGCTGCATCGCGTCTTCGTCGAAGCGACGCGGGTCGAACGACAGCTCCATCTTCCAGTCGTCGCGGGCCGTCACCACGAACTCGAGCGGAATGTCGGCGCGGTTGTAGAGCTGCACCTCGTCGACGGCCAGCCCGTGCGCGCCGTGCGTGAGCGACGCGTCGAGCGGGTAGTTCATGAACGTGACGTTGCTCTCGAACAGCGGCGTCGCCGCCGGCACGTCGCTGCAGCGCTGGATGTCGGGCAGCGGCGTGTGCTCGAACGGCGCGCGGGCGGCCACACGGGCCTGGATCATCTTCAGCCACGGCACCAGCGGCTGCCGCGGATCGACGCGCACGCGCACCGGCACCGTGTTGATGAACAGGCCGAGCATGGTCTCGATGCCCGGCAGATTGACGCCGCGCCCCGACACGACCGCGCCGAACACCACGTCGGTCTCGCCGCTGTAACGCGACAGCACGAGCGCCCAGGCCGCCTGCGCGAGCGTGTTCAGCGTGATGTGATGACGCGCCGCGAACTGCCGCAAGCGCGCACTGAGATCGGCCGACAGGTCGGCCTGCACCTGTGCGAGACCCTGGCCGAAGCGCTCGCTCGCGCCGGCGCGCGCCGCGTTCGGCAGCGGGGTAGGCGAGCGGAACCCTTCCAGATAGCGCTTCCAGTATTGCTGCGCGGCCTGCGGATCGCCCTGCTGAAGCAACTGGATATAGTCGCGATACGGGCGCACCGGCGCGAGCGCGGGCGGCGCGCCGCGCAGCAGCGCACCGTAGACGTGGAAGATCTCCTCGATGACGAGCGACAGGCACCAGCCGTCGGCGAGGATGTGATGGTGGCTCCAGCTGAACAGATGGGCATCGTCGGCGATGCGCACCAGGCGGCAGCGCACGAGCGGCGCGCGATCGAGCGCGAAGCCCTCGGCCAGATCCGCCTCGAGATGCGCGCTCCAGCGCGCGCGCTGTTCGCGCTCCGGCACCTCGCGCCAGTCGTCCTGCACCCACGGCAGCGTGGCGTGCGCATGCACGACCTGCATCGGCTTGTCGACTTCCTCCCAATGGAACGACGTGCGCAGCACCGGATGCCGATCGACGAGCTGCTGCCATGCGGCATGAAACGACGCAGGATCGAGGCTGCCGGCGATCCGGCAACTGAGCTGGTTGAAGCTGCTTCGCGAGCCGGGCGCGTGCACGGCATGAAACAGCATCGCCGCCTGCATCGGGGAGAGCTCGTAGATATCGGCGATGGTCGGGGATGTCACGATTTGATCCTTGAGACGAGGGCGTCCAGCGCGTCCTGGCTGATGCGCGCAGCCGGAAAGTCCGACGGGCTGAGCCCGTGCTGTCCGTCGCGGGCGGCCGCGACGATCGACAGCAGGCGGCTGCGGTAGCACTGCGTGAGCCGCTCGACGACGTCCGGCGCGCAGCTCGCGCCGTTGTAGTGCCAGGTGAGGCGCAGGCGCCCGTCGAACACCATCCCGTCGATTTCGAACAGATGGCCGCGCCGTGCGCGCGGGCTGTGTTCGGGGCTCTGGAAATCGAGCACCGGCTTCCAGCCGGTGTCGTCGCCCAGCACGCGATCGACCTGACCGAGATAGTTGAAGCGCACCGGCGCCGGCGGCTGCCGCTCCAGCGCGGCCGCGACGCGCGGGTCGCGGCCGAGGTAGCGCGCGATGCCGTAGGGCAGCCCGCGCAGCGGCACGGCGCGCAGCTGCTCCTTGACGGCGCGCAGCGCCTCGACGGCCCCGGTCGCGTCGCCGGCGTCGAGGTACACCGGATAGTGCGCGGTGAACCAGCCGATCGTGCGCGACGTGTCGACGCCGTCGAACAGCGCCTCGCGGCCGTGGCCTTCGAGATCGACGACCAGCGACGCGGTGCCGGCCCAGTCGCCGAACGCGAGCAGCAGGGCCGTCAGCAGGACTTCGTTCACCTGTGTGTTGAACGCGCGCGGCACGTCCTGCAACAGCGCGAGCGTGTGCTGCGGATCGAGCTCGACGACGGCCGTGCCGGCGTCGGCGACGGTGCCGACCGGCATGTCGTCGAAGCACGCCAGCGCGTCGACGTTCCGCTGCAGCCAGTAGTCGAGCCCGTCGAGCCCCTGTGCGCCGAGCGCGGCGACGCGGGTCGACCAGTCGAGCCACGACGTCGTCTTCGGCGGCAGCGCCACCGCTTCGCCGGCGTCGAGCTGTCGGCACGCCGTGTACAGATCCTCGAACAGCACGCGCCACGACACGCCGTCGATGACCAGATGGTGAGCGACGACGAGCAGGCGTTGCGGCGCGTCCGGTTCGAACTGGAACAGATGCGCGCGCAGCAGCGGCGGCGACGACAGCGCGAAGCCCTGCTGCATGTGCGTGGCCGTGTCGAGCATTGCGGCGTGGCGGGCGGCGGCCGGCGCGCCGACCAGCGACGTGACGCCGAGCGGAATCGCGAGCGGCGCCGCCGCGTGCGTTTGCCGCCACGCGCCGGCGACGCACTCGAAGCCGAGCCGAAGCGCGTCGTGATGCGTCGCGACGGCCGTCAGCGCGCGTTGCAGTACGTCGGGCCGCAACGTCGCCGGCACTTCGATCATCGTCGACTGGTTGTAGTGGTGCGGGTCGGCCACCTCCTGCGCGAAGAACCAGTGCTGGATCGGCGTCAGCGGCGCCGGCCCGACCACCGGCTCCTGCGCGGCGCGCAGCGGCGGCGCATCGACGACGACCTGCGCGAGGCCCGCAATGGTCGGATGCGCGAAGAACTGGTCGGCGGTGAATTTGAGGCCGACCTGCTGCGCGAGCGACATCACCTGGATGAGCAGGATCGAGTCGCCGCCCAGCTCGAAGAAATTGTCGTGCACGCCGATCGGCGCGCGGCCGAGTACATCCGACCAGATCCTGCCCAGCCGCGCTTCGACGTCGTTGGTCGGCGCGGCGTACGCGGCGTCGGCCGGCCCCGGCGAGGCGTCCAGCGCGTCGAGCGCGGCAAGTGCGTTGCGATCGGGCTTGCCGTTCGGCGTCACGGGCAGGCGTTCCAGCGCCACGATCGACGCGGGCACCATGAAGGCGGGCAGATGTGCCCTCAAGTGCTCGCGCAGGCTCGCGGCGCTCGCCGTCGCCGGGGCGACGCAGGCCATCAGCTGCTTGTGCTGCGCGGCGTCCTCGCGCACGAACACGATCGCGTCCGCGACGTCGGGATGCTGCCGCAGCGCCGCTTCGATCTCGCCGATCTCGATGCGGTAGCCGCGGATTTTCACCTGCGTGTCGCGGCGGCCGGTGATTTCCAGGTTGCCGTCCGGCAGCCACACGCCGAGGTCGCCGGTGCGATACAGGCGCTCGCCGGGTTCGAACGGATGCGCGACGAATGCGGCGGCCGTCAGGTCGTCGCGGCCGAGATAGCCGCGCGCCAGCGCGACGCCCGACACGCAGACCTCGCCCGTGCAGCCGTCGGGCGCGAGCGCGCCGTGCTCGTCGAGCAGGTACAGGTGCGTATTGCTGATCGGGCGGCCGACCGGCAGACGGCTGCCGTACGCGATCGCGGGATCGACCACGTAGTCGGCGATACAGACGGTCGCCTCGGTGGGGCCGTACGAGTTGTGGCAGATGCGGGTACGCGCCAGCTCGCGCAGCTCGGCCGCGCGCGCGGCGTCGCCCGCGCTGATCACGCGTTTCACGGTGTCGAGCGCGCGCCAGTCGAGCGCGGCGAGATAGGCTGGCGTCGCGTTGATGGTGGTGACGCCCTGCTGCGCGACGTATTCGACGAAACGCGGCACGTCGCGGATCACGCTCGGTTTCGCCAGCACCAGACGCGCGCCCGCGAGCAGCGTGACGAAGATCTCCATGATCGAGCCGTCGAACCCGGGCGAGTAGAACTGGACGAAGCGGTCGTCAGCGTCGAAGCCGAACGCGTCCACGTGGTACCGCGCCATGTTCAGCAGCCCGGCGTGTTCGAGCACGACGCCCTTCGGTACGCCCGTCGAGCCGGACGTGTAGATGACGTACGCCGCATCGTCGGGCCGCACGTCGGCCTGCGCCGGTTCCGGTGCGGGCTCGAGCGTGTCGAGCTGGAAGTCGAGCGCGAACATCGGAATCGCCCAGAAGTCGGCGAGCAGGGACAGGTGTTCCGATTGCGTCAGCAGCGCTTTGACCTTCGCGTCGTCGATCATGAAGCGCAGCCGCTCCGGCGGAAACTCCGGGTCCAGCGGCAGATAGACCGCGCCGGCCTTCAGCGCGCCGAGCAGACCGACGATCCAGCGGACCGAACGGTCGGCCACGACGCCCACCACGTCGCCGCGTTCGATCGCGTATTCGGCGCGCAGGAACTGCGCGAGCCGGGACGCCTGGTCGTCGAGTTCGGCATAGGTCAGCGCCGCCTCGGCGCTCGCGACGGCGATGCTGTCCGGCGCGGCGGCGACCCGCTGCGCGAACTGCTCGAGGAAGGTGCCCCGGACTGCGACGGACGCCGCATGCGCACGCAGGCGCGCGCGCTCGGCGTCGTCGAGCAGCGACACGGTGTCGAGCGGCGCGTCCAGCGCGCCGAAGCCGGCCACGACGTTGCCCAGATGGCGTGCGAGGTGCCGCAGATAGTGCAGCGTGAACACCGTTGGCCGGCCCGTCAGCACGATCTCGTAGCCCGCGCGGCGTCTGATCTCGATCGACAGGTCGTAGTCCGCCGCCGCCCACGCTTCGTGAAGCCCGTCGAAGCGCACGCCGACGTTGGTCGTGCGCCGTTCGCCGTGCAGCTGGTGCGCGAGCGCGGCCACCGGAAAATCCTGATACGAATAGCTGCGCTGCACCGTGTCGCGCAGCTGGTTCAGATACGCGCGAACCGTCGGGCCGGGCTCGATCGCGTCGAACAGCGGCAGCGGATCGGTCAGATCGCGTGCGGGCGCGGCGACGAGGCCCGGGGTCTCGACGAAGGCCGCGGACGTGTCGCCGTAACGGGCCAGCACGCGGAACAGCGCAGCCAGCAGCACGACGAACGCGCCGAGCTCGTTGCCGGCGGCGAGCTTGTCGAGCGTGAGCGACGCGTCGCCGTCGAGCGCGTACGTCAGTTCCGGCGCGGGGCCGAGCGGCAGCGCATAGGCTTGCCACGCCTGCTGCAGCCGGAAGTCCTCGGCGCTGCGGCCGAGCGCGTCGCGCCAGAACGCCGCGTGTTCCCGGTATTGCCCGCTGGTCGACAGCGCATTGAGATTCAGTTCTGACAAAGCACGATCTCCCTCGTCCCGTACAGGATTTCCGACGCGATGCCCTTGGCCTTGCAGTGCGCGACGAATTGCGTGGACTGGACGTGGCTGGGCGAGTTTTCGTCGAAGGTGTTGTCGAGCAGATGGTTCAGCCACGGCTCCTGACCCATCGCATAGACGTACGCCGCGTTGAACGCGAAGTCGTCCACCAGTGCGGCGGCCTCGCCGAACTGGCAGCCGCGCGCGCGGCGCGACTGGTCGATGTCGCGCGGCAGCGCGTGCGGAAACAGCGGGCCGTAGACCCACGACGGCGGCGCGCCTTCGGTCTCCATCCCGACGAACAGCGTGTCGGGCTTGCCGACCAGCCGGAACACGTGCTCGTAGAGGCACGGATCGAGGTTGCACGAATCGGCGATGCACAGCGCCGAGCGCGAGCCGAAGCGGATCATGAAGCTCTGCTTGCTCTGGATCGCGAGGTCGTTGTGTTCGCCGAGGAACGGAATGGCCGTGATGGCGCCGCCGGGCAGCGGGATCTCCTGCGCGTCGCGGACTTCGAGCACGTCGGCGAAGCCGAGCTTGCGCAACGCCAGTTGCAGCGACGGATCCTGCGGAAAGCCGTCGAGGTTCCTGCCGACCACCACGGTCTTGATCTTGTGGCGAAGCTGCAGCAGCGTTTCGAGCACGATGTGGTCGTGATGGCTGTGCGTGATGAGCACGTAGTCGATCTGGTCCGGCAGGTCCGCGAACGTATAGCGCGGCAGCGCGGTGTCGTAGCCGTAGCTGATCGCCGGGTCGATCAGGATGCTCACGCCGCGGCTCTGGATCAGCAGGCACGCATGGCCGTAGTAGCGGATCCGGATGTCGTCGCCGTCGAACGAGCGGTCCGGCTTCGGCGCCGGCGCCTCCTCGACGAAGAACGAGCGGAACAGCGGCTCGTCGCGTTCCTCCACGCGCATCAGGTCGACGATCTTCGCGTAGCTGGCGGGCGTCTCGCGCATGCGGAACAGCGCGTCGAGCGCGGGCTCGTCGAACGCCATGTCGCGGAACAGCGTGCGCTCGTCGCCGAGCCGCGGCGTGCTGAGGATGAACGGCCGCGGCGTGTGTTCCTCGATCGCCGACAGCGCGATGCTCTGCGCATCGCGCGCATAAAACGGGCTCGCGTACAGCAGGCTTTCGAAGATCCGGAACGACGGGTTGTGATTCAAGTCGTAATAGATCTCGACGTAACCCTTCAACACGTCGGGAAGCGCGCGATAGAGCGGGTCCGAGGCCATTCCCTTCGCCTGGTCCAGCAGCAGCGCGGAGAACGCCTTGTAGGCCTTCGCCAGCTCCAGCTGGCGGGTCGCGCGGCGCTCGGTCTGCTCGATCAGCGCGCGGATCTCGTCGACGCGCTTGCCGTCCAGATCGAGGAACGGGCCGCCGCGCATTGCGGGGTCCTTGCACGCGGCCGCGTGCATCAGCGGCGATGCGGCGTACGACTTCAGCAGCGGCAGGAACCGCTCGGCCACGTTGAGCGCGGCGGTCAGCGGCGGCAGCGTGTGGAACCACGCGTACCAGCTGTTGATCAACGGTTCGAACTGGATGTTCTGTCGCAGGTAGACCTGCGTGTTGGACGAAATGGTCAACGAAGGCTCCTTAGAATGCGCTCAGTTCGACGCTGGGCTGGCGCGCGTCGGCCTGCAGCGCGCGCTGTCCGAGCGTCAGGTTGCGGATGCGGACGCCCGGATCGGCCAGCACTTCGCCGACCACGGACGTCAGTTCGTCCGCAAGGCCGCGCACCAGCGCGTCGCTGAAGCGGCCGGCGTGATAGACGACGCTGATCGCGAGACCGTCCGCACGCGGCTCGGCGAGGAACCAGAAATCGGTGGCGGCTTCGCTGTCCGCGTGCTGCGGATCGTGATCCGGCAGCTCGGCGAGGCGCACCGGCCCCGCATAGCGATCGGTCGCGCCGTCACGCTGGTTCTGCAGCGTCAGGCCGATGTCGAACAGCGGATTGCGTCCGGCGACGCGCTCGATGTGCAGCTCGTCGAGCAGGCGGTCGAGCGGATACAGCGGATGCGAGAACGCTTCGAGCGTGGTGTCGCGCACGCGGGTCAGCAGCGTGTCGAAGCGGTCGTCGCCGGCGACCCGATCGCGCAGCGCCAGCACGTTCAGGTAAGGGCCGACCTGCGACTCGAGTTCAGGCAGCTCGCGTCCGGCGACCGGCGTACCGACGACGATGTCCTCCTGGCCGGAACGGCGGTAGAACAGCGCCTTGATGGCCGCCAGCAGCGCGATGAACAACGTCGCGCCGTGGCGCTTGCCGAGCGCGTCGAGCGCCGCCGTCTCGGCGGCCGGGAGCGCGAAGCGCCAGGTTTTCCAGCTCGGCGCGGCCGGCTGCGCGACGTCGCCGGGCAGCGCCAGCGCGCGCAGGCCGGCCAGCTTGTTCAGCCAGTAGTCCTTCATGCGCGCGCCGTCCGGGCCGGCGAGCAGCCGGTTCAGCCAGCCGGCGTAATCCTTGTACTGGATCTGCAGCGGCGGCAGCGGGTTGTCGCGACGCTGCACGAATGCGTCGTAGAGCGTCGACAGATCGTCGAGCAGCACCTCCGTCGACCAGCCGTCGGTGACGATGTGATGCATCGTGCAGATGCACACGTGCCGCACTTCGGAGAGCCTGAGCAGCTTGACGCGGAACAGCGGGCCGGTGGCGAGATCCATCGGCGCGAGCCGCTCGCTCGCGTGGATCGACATCGCGCGCGCATCGCGGTCGGCCGCGTCCTGCAGATCCACGACCTCGACCGCGAACGGGGCTTCGTCGGGCGGCAGCACCTGTTGGACCGGCTGGGTGCCGGCCAGCACGAAGCGCGTGCGCAGGATCTCGTGACGCTCGCTCAACGCGCGGAACGCCCGCAAGAGCGCGTCCACGTCGAGTACGCCTTCCAGCAGCAGCGACGTGGGCAGCGGCCCGCCGGCCTGACCGGCATTGAGGCGATCCTGGATCCAGAGCCGCGTCTGGGCCGGCGACAGCTCGTAGTGGGCCTGCGGCGGCAGCGGCGTCACCGGCGCGTAGTCGATCGGCTGCGTCGCGGCGATGCGCTTCGCGAGGCTCGCGATGGTGGGGTGCTCGAACAGGCTGCGCATCTCCAGCTTCGCGTGCAGATCGCGACGGATGCGCGCGACGACCTTGGTCGCCAGCAGCGAGTTACCGCCCAGCTCGAAGAAATTGGCGGTCGTGCCGATCCGTGCGTTGCCGAGCACCTCCTGCCAGATCGCCGCCAGCTGCGCTTCGAGCGCGTTGCCGGGCGCGACGTGAGCCACGCCGTCGGCCGGCTCGGGCAGGTGGGCGCGATCGAGCTTGCCGTTGGGCAGCTGCGCGAACGCGGGCACGACGACGAACGCGGACGGCACCATGTATTCGGGCAGCCGCTGCCGCAGGTGCGTACGCACGGCGTCGATCACGTCGGCCTCGCGATGCGGCGAGCACAGCCATGCGACGAGTCGCGCGCCGTCGTCCACGCCGCGCAGCGCCACGACCGCGGCATCGACCAGCCGGTGCGACGTCAGCACGGCCTCGATTTCGCCGGGCTCGATGCGCAGGCCGCGCAGCTTGATCTGATGATCGATGCGGCCGAAGAACTCGATGTTGCCGTCGGGGCGGTAGCGCGCGAGGTCGCCGGTGCGGTAGAGGCGCGCGTGCGGGTCGTCGGAGAACGGGTCGGCGATGAACTTCTCGGCGCTCAGGTTCGGCTCGTTGTAATAGCCGCGGCCCACCGGCGTACCGCCGATCAGCAACTCGCCGGGCACGCCGATCGGCGTGGGCTGCAGCTGTGCGTCGACGATGTAGATGCGCGTGTTCGCAATCGGCCGGCCGATCGGCACGATGCGCTGCGGGTCGTCGCGCCGGCATTCCCACGCGGTCACGTCAACCGCGGCCTCGGTGGGGCCGTACAGGTTGTACAGCTTGACATCCAGGCGCTCGAAGCAACGCTGCTGCAGGTCGTAGGGCAACGCCTCGCCGCTGCACACGACGCGGCGCAGCGACGCGCAGTGCGCGTCGAGTTGCGGATGATCGAGGAACGCGCGCAGCATCGACGGCACGAAATGCAGCGTCGTGATCCGCTCGCGGTCGATCAGTTCCACCAGATAGTCCGTCTCACGCTGCCCGCCTGGGCGCGCGAACACGAGACGCGCGCCGGTGACGAGCGGCCAGAAGAACTCCCACACCGACACGTCGAAGCTGAACGGGGTTTTCTGCAGTACGGCATCGTCGGCGTCGAGCGCATACGCGTGCTGCATCCACAGAATGCGGTTGACGATCGCGCGATGGGTATTGAGCGCGCCCTTCGGCCGGCCGGTCGAACCGGACGTGTAGATCATGTAGGCGAGGTTGTCGCCGTTCAGCTCGGGCGTGGGGTTCGACGTCGGCGCCGCATCGAGGTCGAGCGTGTCGCGATCGACGACGATCGCCTGCGCGCCGGTATCTGGCAGCGCGGCGAGCAGATGCTGCTGCGTGAGCAGCCAGCGCAGCTGCGCGTGGTCGATCATGAAGCGCACGCGTTCGGCCGGATAGTCCGGGTCGACCGGCACGTATGCGCCACCGGCCTTCAGGATCGCGAGCAGCGCGACGATCATGTCGAGCGAACGCTCCATCGCGACGCCGACGAGCGTATCGGGTGCGACGCCAAGTTCGATGAGCCGGTGCGCGAGGCGGTTGGCGCGCGCGTTGAGTTCGGCGTAGGTGAGGGCCGCACCGTCATAGACGGCGGCGACGGCATCGGGCGTGCGCTCGACCTGTTGCTCGAACAACCGATGCAGCGGTTGCGCGGCCGCGTCGCCGAAGTCGACGTCGGTGCGGTTCCATTCGACGGTCACCAGATTGCGCTCGGCGTCGCTCGTCAGCGGCAACCGCGCAACCGCGGCCGACGCGTCGGCGGCCGCAGCCGTCAGCAGCGTCTCGTAGATGCCGAGGAATCGCTGGGCCGTGCGCTCGTCGAACAGATCGGTGTTGTAGTCGCAATCGATCAGGAGCTCGTCGCCGGCGTCGAGCACGTTGACGTTCAGATCGAACGCGGTATAGCGGATCAGCGGCGCAACCAGGCCGACCGTCAGGCCCGGCAGTTCAGGCAGCGCCGACACGGGCTCCAGGTTGAACACCGCCGACACGAGCGGCGCGGCGTTCAGATCGCGCTGCGCGCCGATTTCGCGGACCAGCTCGGCGAACGGATAATCCTGGTGCTCGAGCGCATCGAGCAGGTTCTGGCGGGTGGCAGCCAGGAAGCTGGCGACCGACGCGCCGTCCGGCAGCGTCGAGCGCAGCGGCAGCAGATGCGTGCAGTAGCCGGCCACGCGCTCGCTGCCAGCCACCGAGCGGCCGGTCACCGGGATGCCCGTGACGATGTCCTGTTGACCGGCGACGCGATGCAGGAACAGATTGAAGCCCGCGAGCAACACCATATAGAGCGTGCAGCCGTTCTGGCGCGCGACGGTGCGCAGCGCCGCGGCCGCCGCGGCGTCGAGGTGCAGCGACACGCGCGCGCCGTGAAACGTCTTCACGGCCGGCCGCGGATAGTCCGCGGGAAGACTCAACGGCTCGACCGCGCGCGCGCATTGCGCGAGCCAGTAGTCGCGATTCGCCTTCGTTTCCGGGCTGTGACGCTGGGCGTCGAGCGTCTTCAGGTACTCGCGAAACTGCAGCGGCGCCGCGTCCGGCGCGGCCCCGGCATACGCGCGGGCCAGATCCTCGAGCAGCACGCCGAACGTCGAGCCGTCGCAGACGATGTGATGGGCCGTCATCACCAGCAGGTGATGCTCGTCGTCCATGCGCACCAGCGCGGCGCGAAAGAGCGGCCCGTTCACCAGGTCGAACGGCTGGCGGCTCTCCTGCTCGCGCCACGCGTCCTGATCGCGGTCGATCAGCGGCAGCGCCAGCGTCAGCGACGGATGCACGATCTGGCCCGAGCCGTCCGGCAGCACCGTGGTGCGCAGCGCCTCGTGCCGATCGACCAGGCTCTGGACGGCCGCGCGCATCGCGGCCTCGTCGAGGCGGCCTTTCAGTTCGAGCGTCGTGTTGACGTTGTACGCGAGCGAGCCCTCTGGATCGATTTCCGACAGCACCCACAGCTGGCGCTGCGCCTCGCTGAGCGTCGCGACCGTGCCGTGCTTCGAGTGCGGCCGGATGAAGCCGCCGCGCCGCAGGTCGGCCACGCTGTCCTTCACCGCGCCGATGAACCGGTCGATGTCGGCATCCGTATGCGCGGTCGACAGGAAGCAGGTGCGCCATTCCCAGATGTAGATGCCCTTTTCGAGCATGTGATAGAAGAACAGGTCGAGGTTTTCGGTGAATTCGAAGCGGAACATCGAGCCGAACCAGGTGACCTTGATCGGCGCCTCGGCTTCCACGAAGAAGGCATTGAGCGTGTCGGCGATCTGCGCGGTCCGTTCGTTGAGCGCGGCCTGCAGCGCCGGGCCTTCCTGTTCGATCTTCTCGAGCACGGCCAGTGCGGCCGCCATCGCGAGCGGGTACTGGCAGAAGGTGCCGCCGAACGCAGTGCGGTCCGCGGCGGGGAACGAATGGTCGCCGTAGGTCCACATGCCGCCGTCGATCGCATCCATGAAGCGGGTGGAACCCGCGATGACGCCCAGCGGCAGGCCGCCGCCGATGATCTTGCCGTACGTCGCGAGGTCGGCCTTGATGCCGAACATCGCTTGCGAGCCGCCCGGATGAACGCGGAAGCCGGTGATCATTTCGTCGACGATCAGCGCGACGCCGGCTTCCTCGGTGATGCGGCGCAATTCCTTGAGGAACGCGACCGGCTGCAGCGACGGGTTGCGGCTCTGCACCGGCTCCACCATCACGGCGGCGAGCGTCGGCGCGAGGTTGCGAATGGCATCGAGCGCGGCGTCGCTGCCGTAGTCGAGCACGATCATGTTCTCGATCGAACCGAACGGCACGCCGGGCGCGATGGTTTCCGTCGCGCCTTCCGCGTTCGCCGCGGCGAGCGTGCCGTCGGCATGGCCGTGATACGAGTGCGTGAACATCACGATCTTGTCGCGCCCGGTCACGGCGCGCGCGAGCCGCATGGCGGTCATGACGGCCTCGGTGCCGGTGTTCGAGAACGCGACGCGATCGAGGCCGGTGACGCGCGCGAAGCGCGCGGCGACTTCGCCGACGAGGCTCGAGCGAGCGCCCAGTTCGAGCGGGCGCTGCCATTCGCGCGTGACCTGCTGCTGGATGAAGTCGGGCGAATGGCCGAACAGATGCACGCCGAAGCCCATCGTGAAGTCGATGTACTCGTTGCCGTCGATGTCCCACAGCCGCGAACCGGCCGCGCGATCGCCGACGATCGGATACAGCATCTCCTTGGTCGAAAAGCGGAAGCCGACCGTCGCGCGACTGTCGGCCAGCACGGGGCGCGATGCCTGCACCGATTCCTTCGATTTGCGGGTGCGCGACGTGTAGCGCACGATCAGCGCTTCGAGATGCTCCTGCTGCGCCGCGGACAGGCCGCGCGCGCGCTGTTCGACCGGGCTGCCCCACGGCATCATCGGCTTGGGCTTGCGGTTGTCGGCCGCGGCGGGCGCGGCCGGGTTCGCGGCAGCGGGCGTCGCCGCGCGCGCGGCGGCCGGGGCCGCCACCGCGGCCTTGGCGGCGACGTTCGCGACGCTGGCGGCGTTCGTGGGACTGGCGGCGCCGCTCGCCGCGGCTTGCGGGGCCACCGCCGCGCCGGCCTGACCGTGCAGCGACGTGCGCAGCAGTTCCATCTGCTGGCTCATCAGCTGGGACAGCAGCTGGTTCTGCTCGCGCAGCACGCGCTCGACCGTGGAGCCGCCTTCGGCCGCGACCCATTGCGTCGGGGCCGCTGCGACCGGCGCGAGCGCCGGCGCCGACGGTGCGAGCGCGACCGCAGCGGCGGCAGCAGCCGGCTCGGCCGCAGCCACGGCCACCGGCTCGGCCGGCGCGGCGACCGCCGGCAGGTTGTCCGCGACATACTCGGCGAGCGCCTCCATCGTCGCGAGGTCCTCGAAGAAGCGGCGCATTGCGAGCTTCACGCCGTACTGCTTTTCGATGTGGCGGATCGCCTCGATCAGGATGATCGAGTCGGCGCCCATCTCGAGGAACGGCACATCGATGTTGATGGTGGCCGGATCGGCCTGGATCAGCTCGCCGATCTTGCCGCGAAGCCAGTCGAGAACCTCGCCGCTACGATCGGGCGCCGGCGTGGCGGCGACGGGAGATGCACTTGTCTGTGTCATGGACGTTTCCGTTTTCTGGAACCAGGTACGGCTGCGTTGGAAGGGGTAGGACGGCAAGGCGACGCGCGCGGGCGCCGGTGTTTCGGTTGCGGCCCAGTCGATGTCGACGCCGCGCGCATACAGGCCCGTCAGGGTTTCGACCAGCGCCTGCTGCTCGGCCTGCGGTCGCTGCAGCGCAACGAAGTGGATCGCGGCGTCCGGTGCGCAGCACGCGCGGGCCAGGTTGACGAGCACCGGCTTGGGGCCGATTTCGACCAGCACGTTGAAGCCGGCTTCGGCGAGACGCTCGACGCTGCTCGCGAACTGCACCGGCTCGCGGCAATGACGACGCCAGTACGTGTCGTCGGGCGCGTCGTCCATCACGGCGCCGGTGAGATTCGAATAGAACGGGATCGCCGGGCGCGCGACGCGCACGCCTTTCGCCGCGGCCTGGAAGCTGTCGAGCATCGGCTCGACCAGCGGCGAGTGGAACGCGTGCGACGTGTTGAGCAGCACGGAGCGGATGTCCTGCGCGGCGAACGCGTCGACGAGCAGCGCGATGCGCTCGCGCCGGCCCGAGATCACGGTGCTCGCCGGACCGTTGACGGCGGCCACCGCGACCTCCCGCGGCCACGCGGCGATCGCGCGCTCGACCGTGCCGAGGTCGGCGAAGATGGCCGCCATCTCGCCATCGCGCGGCAACGCCTGCATCAGGCGTCCGCGCTCGGCGATCAGGCGCAGGCCGTCCTCCGGTGAGAAGACGCCGGCCGCGCAGGCCGCCGCGTACTCGCCGACGCTGTGGCCCATCACGGCGTCGGGCACCACGCCGAACGACCTGAGCAGCGTGGTGAGCGCGAACTGCAGCGAGAACAGGGCCGGCTGGCTGTAGCCGGTCTGGTGGATGTCGTCGCCGGGGGCGGACAGCACGTCGAGCAACGGCTTGTCGAGCAGCGGATCGGCCTCCGCGCGGCAGCGGTCGATCGCGTCGCGGAACACCGGATACGCGTCGTACAGACGGCGGCCCATGCCCGCATATTGCGAGCCCTGGCCGGTGAACAGGAACGCCGTCTTCACGCGGGCCGCGCGCGGCGCCGCGGTGGGCGGTTCCTGTTCGTGGAACGCGCGCAGCTTGTCGATCGCGTCGTCGATCGACGTCACCGGCAGCGCGAGCCGGTGCGCGAAGTGCGAGCGGCCGGTCGCGGCCGAAAACGCCACGGCCGCGATGTCGAGACCGCGCTCGGCTTCGAGCCGGCTCCGATAGCGCCCGGCGAGCTCGCGCAGGGCCGCGGGCGTCTTCGCCGACAGCACCAGCGGATGCACCTTGTGCTTCGACGGCGTCGCCGCGCGCGCCGGCGCGGGCGCCTCTTCCAGCACGAGGTGGGCATTGGTGCCGCTCGCGCCGAATGCGCTGACGCCGGCCCGGCGAGGCCGCTCGCCGCGCGGCCACGCGCTCGCCTCGGCGCAGATCTCGAGCGGCAAAGCGTCCCACTGCACCAGCAGGCTCGGCTGGCGGAAATGCAGATGGGCGGGAAGGCGTTCGTGGTTCAGCGCCAGCACGACCTTGATGACCCCCGCGATGCCGGCGGCGGATTCGGCATGGCCGATGTTGGTCTTCACCGAACCGACGCGCAGGCGCGGGCGGCCGTCGCGGCCTTCGCCGAACACCGTCGCCAGCGCGTTCAGCTCGACGGGGTCGCCCAGCGGCGTGCCGGTGCCGTGCGCTTCCACGTAGTCGATCGACGCGGCGGGAAGGGCGCCGAGCGCCTGGCGGATCACGGCTTCCTGCGCGCGGCCGTTCGGCGCGGTGAAGCCGCTCGATGCGCCGTCGTGATTCACCGCCGATCCGCGCAGCACGGCCAGCACGCGGTCGCCCGCGGCGAGCGCATCGGACAGGCGCTTGAGCACCAGCGCGCCGCAGCCTTCGCTGCGCACGAAGCCGTCGGCTGCCGCATCGAAGGTCTTGCAGCGGCCGTCCGGCGCGAGCGCCCGCGTGCGCGACACGGCGATGGAATTGTCCGGCGACAGGATCAGGTTCACGCCGCCCGCGATCGCGAGATCGCATTCGCCGCTGCGCAGATTCTGGCTGGCCGTATGGATCGCGCTGAGCGACGACGAGCACGCGGTGTCGATCGCCATGCTCGGCCCTTGCAGGCCGAGGCCGTACGAGATGCGGCCGGCGGCCGTGTTCAGCGGATTGCCGGTGAAGAAATAGCCGTCGATGCCGCCGTGGCGCAGCTGCAGGTTCGCGTAATCGTTGGTGGTGATGCCGACGAACACGCCGGTGCGGCTGCCCTTCAGGCCGTCGACCGGAATACCGGCATGCTCGAGCGCTTCGTGACTGACTTCGAGCAGCAAGCGCTGCTGCGGGTCCATCGCAGCCGCTTCGCGCGGCGTGATGCGGAAGAAGGCCGGATCGAACTGGTCGACGCCGTCGAGAAAGCCGCCGAAGCGGCAATACATGCGCCCCGGCGCTTCGGGATCGCGATCGTAGTACGCATCGACATCCCAGCGCTCGCGCGGCACCTCGGAGATCGCGTCCACGCCGTCGTTCAGCAACTGCCAATAGGCGTCGAGATCGTGCGCGGCGCCCGGAAAGCGGCAACTCATGCCGACGATCGCGATCGGCTCCGGCGTGCCGGCCTCGCGGGCCGTGGCCGTCGGCGCGGCCGGTTGCGAGGCCGGCTTGGCGGCTGCAGGCTGCGTCGGCTCCGCGAGCGCGTCCGGCGCCACGCCGGGCGCTTGCTCCGTCAGGAAATCCGCGAGCGCGTTGATGGTCGGATGATCGAACAACAGCGCGACCGACAGCTTGATGCCCAGCGCGTTCTCGAGCTGCGTGCGCACGTCGAGCGCCATGAGCGAATCCATGCCCATCTCGAAGAAGCCGAGGTCGCGGTCCAGCGTCCCGGCGCCGTAGCCGAGCACGTCGGCCACCGCCTGCTCGATGCTGTCCGCGACCTGCCGCCTCCGCTCGCGCGGCGATACGTCGCCCGACACCGGCAGCGCAGCTGCGCCCGTGGCACCCGACGGGCTCGACGGGTTCGCGCTGGTCCGCACGCGATCGAGGAACGGCCGCGGCCCACGCGCCTCGTACGAGCCCTGGAACCGTTCGAGGTCGATGTCGACGATCGCCGCCTGCGGCACGGCGGCCACGCGATCGAGCATGTGGAGCGCGCGGTCGGCCGCCAGCGAGCGGATGCCGACCCGCCGCAGCAGCGCTTCCGCATCGGGGAACGTCATGCCGCCTTGCGCCCACGGCCCCCAGTTCACGGAGAGGGCCGGCAAGCCGAGGCCGCGGCGATGATGCGCGAGCGCGTCGAGGAACCGATTGGCGGCACTGTAGTGCGCCTGCTCCCGCGAGCCCCAGGCGGATGCGATCGACGAGAACATGACGAAGAAATCGAGCGGGAAAGCCTCGCTGTGCCGATGCAGCAGCCACGCGCCGGCGACCTTCGGCTGCAGGACCGCGTCGAGTTCGTCGCGCCCGACCTGCAGGATCGGCTTGTAGCCGACGACGCCGGCCGCATGCACGATGCCCCGCAGCGGCACGCGATCGCGCCGCAGTTCGGCGAAGAAGGCGTCGACCGCTGCCGGGTCGGCGATGTCGAGGCGCTCGCAGCGCACCGCCACGTCGCGCTCGCGCAGCTCGGCGAGCGCCTGCCGGCTCGCGTCGCTCGCCGCGCCTTGGCGGCCGGCCAGGATCAGCGTGCGCGCGCCGCGCGCCGCGAGCCACCGGGCCGTGTGCAGGCCGAGCGCGCCGAACCCGCCGGTGATCAGGTAGGTCGCGTCCGGCTCGACCCGCAGCGCGTCCGTTTCGGCCGGCACGAGCGGGCTCAGGCGCGCCACCAGGCGCGCGCCGTGCCGCAACGCGACCTGATCCTCGCGGCTCTCGACGAGCAGTTCGTCCAGCAGCGCGTCCGGTTCGTCGTCCGGCGCGGCCGGGTCGAGGTCGATCGCGGTGCCGAACCAGTCCGGATGCTCGATCATCGCGCCGCGCGCGAGGCCCATCAGCGCGGCCTGGGCGACGCCCGTCACGCGCGGGGCGTCGCCCGCTTCCACGGCGTCGCGCGTGACCACCCGGATGCGCGGCCGCAGCGAAGCCGTCCAGTCGCGCTCGCCGCCGACCAGCGCATGCACGAGATGCAGCAGCGCGGCGGACATGCGCGTCGCGCCGGCGGCTTCGTCCAGCCCCCATAGAAACACGATGTGCCGGGCGGGAGCGGCGGCTTCATCCAGCAGGCGCACGAAATCGTCCGGGCGCTCCGGCGCGACCTGCCAGCCTGCCGCCGCGTTGCCGCCATAGTCGACGCCCGCGCGCACCAGCGCGCACGACGCGCCGCGCGCGCGCAGCAGCGCCGCCAGCCGCTCGCCGACGCCGGCTTCGTCAGCGAAGATCAGCCACGACGATGCGGGCAGGGCCGCGCGCGCAGTCGGTGCCGCGACGTGCTGCTCCCATGCGACGTGATAGAGCGACGGCGCGGCCGGGGCGGCGGCTTCGTCGGCGGCGGGCGCGAACGCGGTGCGGACCAGCTCCGGAAACGCGTTCAGCACGTCGTCCGGGTACTTGCCCGACGCCTTCAGGTGCCGCACCGCCGCGTCGATGCTGCCGGCGTCCATGCCGACGACCGGCGACTGGATTTTCTCGAGGCTGAAGCGCTGCCGCTCGAACGGGTAGTTCGGCAGCATCGTGGCAGGCTGCGCAGCCACGGGGAACAGCGCCTGCCAGTCGAACTGCCCGCCGCGCACGTACAGCGCCGCGATTGCGCGCTCCAGCGCATCGCCCGCGCAGGGCGGCGGCAGCCAGCTGTCGGCGAGCCCCTCCGGCACGGGCGGCTCGGCGGCCCGCTCGGACGCTTCGGCGAGCTGCAACCAGTACGCGGCGTGCGTCACCTCGTCGGCGACCTCGGCGCCGAGGCAGCCGGAGATCAGCCGCACCGCCGGCCGCGCGAGCCGTACGTCGTGCAGCACCGCGCGCATGGCGGCGGCATCCGCGCGGACGGCGAGCACGCGCAGCGCGTCGGCGACGCTCAGGACGCCGGCCACACAGGCCGCGACATATTCGCCGACGCCGTGCCCCGCCACGACGGCCGGGCGGATGCCCCACGCCTGCCACAGCTGCGCCCACGCGAACGCGGCCGCGAAGCGGCCCGCATCGGTATCGAGCGCCGCGAGCGGCACCGCGCATTGCGTGAA
Source organism: Burkholderia sp. MBR-1 (assembly GCF_013822785.1). Classification (NCBI taxonomy): domain Bacteria; kingdom Pseudomonadati; phylum Pseudomonadota; class Betaproteobacteria; order Burkholderiales; family Burkholderiaceae; genus Burkholderia; species Burkholderia sp. MBR-1. The sequence continues at coordinate 503,375 of NZ_CP053611.1, read as the reverse complement.
CGCGTCGCGGAACAGCGGCTCGGCCGCGTGAAGCGCGCGCGCGGCGTCCGGGTCCGGCGCGCCGAACGCGATGCCCACGCGCAACGCCTTGCCGGTGCGCGGCGCGCCGGCCGACGGCACGCGCACGCCGGCCACATAGGCCGCGCGATACGGATGGTGGCTTCGCCCAGTGGCGGCGGCGCGGCACACGGCGGCAAGCTCTTGCGGCGGCGCGTCGCGGAGCGCGCGCTCGTAGCGTTGCGCGAGCGCCGTGAGCGCCGCTTCGGAGCGGGCCGACAGCAGCAACAGCGCGCGCTGTGCCGCAGGCGACGGCGCGACCGGCGGCTCCTCGACGACGGCGTGCGCGTTGGTGCCGCTGAATCCGAACGCGCTCACGCCGGCGACACGCCGGCGCTCCCCGCGCGGCCAGTCGACCGGCTCGGCCGCGACGCGGACCGGAATCTCCTGCCACGGCGTATGCGGATTGGGTTGCCGGAAGTGCAGGTGCGCAGGGATCCGGCCGTGCTGGAACGACAGCAGCACCTTGATCAGCCCGGCCATGCCGGACGCCGATTCCAGATGCCCGATATTGGTCTTGACCGAACCGATCACGAGCGGCTCGTGCGCCGCACGCCCGGCGCCGTAGACGCGGGCCAGCGCGTCGACCTCGATCGGGTCGCCCAGCGACGTGCCGGTGCCGTGCGCTTCGACATAGCCGACCTCGGCCGGCGCGACACCGGCCTGGCTCAGCGCGCGGCGGATCACGCGTTCCTGCGAATCGCGGCTCGGCACGGTCAGCCCGCCGCCCGCGCCGCCCTGGTCGACCGCCGTGCCGCGCACGACGCCGAGCACGCGGTCGCCGTCGGCGAGCGCGTCGGCGAGGCGCTTGAGCACCACCATCCCGCAGCCTTCGCCGCGCACGTAGCCGTCCGCCGCCGCATCGAAGGTCTTGCAGCGGCCGTCCGGCGACAGCATCCGGGCTTGCGAGAAGCTGACCATCACCTCGGGCGACAGCATCAGGTTGACGCCGCCCGCCAGCGCCATGTCGGTTTCACGCGAGCGCAGGCTTTCGCACGCGAGGTGCAGGCAGACGAGCGACGACGAGCAGGCGGTGTCGATCGCCATGCTCGGCCCGGTGAGGCCCAGCACGAACGACAGCCGGCCGGCGGCCATGTTCAGCGCGCTGCCCGTGCCGGCGTAGCTGCTCGACGGCATCGCTGCGTTCGACACCTGGATCGCATGATCGAAGCAGGTGATGCCGACGTACACGCCGGTGGCCGATTGCCGGAAGCGCTCGGGTGGCAGATGCGCATTCTCGAGCGCTTCCCACGCGACTTCGAGCAGCAGCCGTTGCTGCGGATCGAGGTAGGTCGCTTCGCGCGGCGCGATCCCGAAGAACGCGGCGTCGAATTCGTCGACGCGCTCGAGGAAGGCCCCGTGCCGCGTTGCCATCTTGCCCGGCGTGGCCGGATCGGGGTCATAATAGCGATCAATGCTCCAGCGTTCGCCCGGCACTTCGGTGACGGCATCGCGCGCGCCGTCGAGCAATCGCCAGAACGCGTCCGGCGTGTCGCTGCTGCCGGGAAAGCGGCACGCCATGCCGATCACGGCGATCGGCTCGTTGCGGTCCGATCGCAGCGCCGCGATTTCCGCGCGCCGCAGGCGGAGTTCGTCGAGCGCGGCTTTGAGTGCTTGCGTGGCCTTGGCGTTCATTGGGCGCCGATCTCCTGGGCGATCAGTTCGGAAAGTTCGTCCTCGTCGAGCTCGTCGAGGTCGTCCGAGGCGGCGTCGCCGGCCGCCTCGGGAAGCGACGACGACAGCTCGTCGAGAATGAAGCGGGCGAGCGTCTGCAGGTTCGGATAGGAAAAGAACAGCGTCGCGCGCAACGGCTTGCCGAACGTCTTGGCGAGGCGGTCCGTCAGTTCGAGCGCGACCAGCGAATCCAGGCCGAGATCGAGCAGCGACTGTTCGGGCGCGATGGCGTCGGGGCCGGCGAGCCGCAGCGTCTCGGCCAGCATCTTCGCGAGCGTGTCGGTGACGAGCGCGAGCCGCTCGCGCGGCGCGCACGCCTGCAGCTCGCGCACCAGCGGCGTCTCCTGCTGCGCGGGTTGGGCGGCCGGTTGCGCCAGCTCGCTGAAGAGCGCCGACCCGGCGGCCGGCGCATCGACCCGGAACAGCGTCGGCCAGTCGATGTGCGCGACGCCGGACTGCGCGACGCCCGCCGCCATCAGCCGCTCCAGCGTCGCGATCGCGAGGTCCGGCGACAGCGTGCCGACGCCGAGCGCAGCCAGCTGTTCGTGCGCGCGCCGGCCGTAGTCGCTGGCCGCATGGCCGATGTCGGCCCACGGCCCCCAATTGACGCTGAGCGCCGGTTTCCCGTGCGCGCGCCGGTGCTGCGCCAGCGCATCGAGGAAGCTGTTGGCCGCCGCGTAGTTGCCCTGGCCCGGCATGGTGAGCAGCGCGGCCATCGACGAGAACAGCACGAAATGATCGAGCGGCAAGTCGGCCGTCAGCTCGTGCAGATACCACGCACCGTCGGCCTTGCCGCTGCCGGCGCGGTGGAAGAAGTCGTCGTCCTGGCGCGTCAGCAGCGCATCGTCGAGGGCACCGGCGAGGTGGAACACGCCCTTGAGCGGCGGCATCGCGTGCGCGATTTCGGCGAGCGCTTGCACGACGTCGTCGCGATCCGCGAGATCGGCGCGGATGAAGCGCGCGCCGAGCGTGCGCAGCATCTGCTCCGCTTCGGCCGACGGCGCGCTGCGGCCGAGCAGCACGACCTGACCGGCGCCGTTGTCGGCGAGCCACGACGCGAGGCGCAGGCCGAGCCCGCCGAGGCCGCCCGTCACCAGATAGGTCGCGTCGCGGTGGAACCGGACCGGCCGGTGGCTGACGAATTCGCGATTGTCGCGGGCGATGCGCGCGACGTGGCGCTGGCCGCGGCGAAACGCGATCATGTCTTCGCGGCCGGCGGCCCGGATCGCCTGCACGACATCGGCCGCCGACGGCTGCTCGGGATCGAGATCGACGAGCCCGCCCCACAGCGTCGCATGCTCGACCGCGATCGCCCGGCCCAGCCCCCACAGCGGCGCCTGCGCGACCGCGGTCGCTTCGCCGTCCAGCACGTTCATCGCGCCGGACGTCACCAGCCACAGACGCGGCTGCGGGCCGGCCGCCGCGCCCGACGCCAGCGCCCTGACCAGTTGCAGCACGCTCGCGCTGGCACGCCGTCGCGCCGCGATGTCGGCGGGTGCGAGATCGAGGCTCCACAGATGAATCACGCCCTTGAGCGGACGGTCGAGCGCGGGCAGCGCCGGCGTCGTGTCGTCGAACTGCAGCGTGCAGGTATCGCCGGCGCTTTCGAGCAGGCCGGCCAGTTGCGCGCCGACGCCGCCGCGATCCGCGAATATCAGCCACTCGCCGGCGGACGAAGCGCCGATGGTCGCGTCGGCGCTCGACGGCCTCCAGACGCGCTGATAAAGCAGCCCGGACAGGTCGTGCCGCTCGGCGCCGCGCGCCGAGCGCACTTGCTGCAAGCGCAGCGCGTCGATCTCGATCAGCAGCCGGCCGGCGAGGTCGTGGACGCGGATATCGCCTTCCAGTACGCGTTGCCCGTCCGCCTTGCGCAGCGTCGCGTAACTCCACGCATCGGTCGACGACGGCGGCTGGTGAACCCGCACCGCGCCGATCGAACTGGGCAGGTACAGGTCGCCGGCCTCCAGCGCAGCCGGATCGACGGCGGCGGCGAGCACGCGGCTGCACGCGTCGAGAAAGGCCGGGTGCACGTGGTACTGCGACGACGCCGGCGCGTCGGCCGGCAGGCTGATGCGGCCGAGCGCTTCGCCGGCCGTGCGCCAGATTTGCTGGATCGCGTTGAACGCGCCGTCGATCTGCACGCCGTGCTGGCCGATCTCGCCGTTGAAGTCGGCGCCCGACGTCGTCTCGGTGCAGCGGGCCTGCACCGCGGCGGCATCGAACTTCGTCGGCGCGACGCGGCGCGTCGGCGCGCACATCTCGCGCAGCCGGCGCAGGTGCGGCAGATTGCCGAGGATCGCTTCCACCGGCGGCCCGAAATCGAGCAGGCACGCCACCTCGTCCACGCCTATCGATTCGAGTTCCCGCACGAGTTCGACGCAGGTATCGGGGGTGCCGATGAGCCCGCGCGATTGCGCGAAGCGTTCGTAGAGAAACTCGACGAACTCGTCCAGCTCGCGCGCGCCCATCGCGCGCACGTCCACCGACTGGCCGCGGCTCTGCGCCAGCCCGTTCAGCAGGCCGATATTGCTGCGGATGTAGTTGCAGAACGGCGCGCGCGCCTGCTCGCGCACGCGCGCCGCGTCGTCGCCGACGAACGTATGCAGCATCACCGACACGGTGCCGGCAGCCGGATCGAAGCCGCGCTGCGCGCGCGCGTCGCGGTACAGCGCGATCTTCTGCGCGAGCTGGTCGCGATCCTGATCGAGCACGTGGGTCAGCAGGTTGGCGCCGACTTCGCCGGCGCGCACGAAGGTCTGCGGATTGCTGGCCGCCGTGACCCAGACCGGCAGCTCCGGCTGCACCGGCGTCGGATAGATGCGCAGCTGCACCGGCTTGCCGACGCCGTTGGTCGCCTCCAGCGGCGCGCCGCGCCACAGCTTTCGGACGGCGTCGATCGTGGTCAGCATCTCGTCGTGCCGGGTCGCGTACTTGTCCGGCGCGAACACGAAGTCGTCCGGATTCCAGCCCGACGCGAACGACACGCCGACGCGGCCGTTCGACAGGTTGTCCACCATCGACCATTCTTCCGCGATCCGGATCGGGTTGTGCAGCGCCGCCACCACGCTGCCCGCGATCAGCGTCACGCGTTGGGTGAGCGCGGCCAGCGCCGCATGCAGCACGGCCGGATTCGGGTACAGCGAGCCGAATTCGGTGAAGTGGCGCTCCGGCACCCAGACGCTGGAGAAGCCGTTCGCATCGGCGAAGCGCGCGCTCTCCATGACCAGTTGGTACTTGTTGCCGGACAGCGCCTCTTCACTGCTCGCGAAGAACATCAGGCCGAATTTCATGCGTGGCTCCGCTCCGATTCGTGTATTTCGGCACTCGCGCACATTTGCCATGCGGCGGCGCCGCTCGTGTCGTCGATCCGGTGATAGACGGCGAACGAAAACGGTCCCCAGGACCGCCGGCTCAGCACGGTCTGCACGGTGTGCGATCGATGCGCATGCAACGGTAACGGCGCATGCAGCGCGAGGTCCTTCAACGTCGTATGGCCGGCCGCGCCGATTTCCGAGGTCGCGGCCAGCGCCATTTCCACATATGCGGAGTAGGGCAGCACCGGCGAACCCTTGACGCGATGACCGTCGAGAAACGTGGTGGCCGGCGCGTCGAGACGCGACTGCCAGATCCACGTGGCCGGCGCATGCGCATGCTGCTCGAGACGACGCCCGAGCAGCGGATGGCGCGGCGCGTCGGGACTGATCCAGAAGGCGCGGCGCTCGAACGGATAGGTGGGCAGGGCGAGGCGGCGACGCGGCGCGTGTCGCGCGACGGCATCCCAGTCGAGCGACGCGCCGCGCACGTAGAGATCTGCGAGCGTGTGCAGGATCGTGTTCCACGCGGCCGCCTGCGTGCCGATCTCGATCGAGTTGCCGGTGTCGGCCGCCTTGGCGCCGTCGGACAGCTGCGGCACGCCGGTCAGCGATGCAGCCGCGCGATGCCCGTCGCCCGTGCTGCTGAGCGCCGTCGGCGTGACGCCGAACGACATCCACAGTTGCGCGAGCGCGCACTGGAACGCCGTGAACGGCGGCGCTTCGGCTGCGTCGGCTGCGTCCGCGTTCCGCTGCATCAGCGCGTCGAAGGCCGGGCTCGCGGCGCGCAGGTGGCGCATGGCATCGGCGCTGCCGCCGTCGTCGGCGGCAAAGTGGAACGTCACCGCGGGCGGCTGCTCGGCCGGCGCGCCGGCCACGACGGCATCCAGTTGCGCACGCAACCCTTCGAGGCTCGACGCGACGAGCGCCGCCCGCCGCGCGAAGTGCGTGCGTCCGGTGTTCGCGGTGAACGCGACGTCCTGCACCCGCGCGTCGGGATGGGCGTCGAGATAGGCCGCATACGCGGCCGCCAGCGTCTGCAACGCTTCCGGCGTGCGCGCGGAGAGCGTCACGACGCACGATGCGCTCGCAGTCGCCTCCGCTTGGGGGCGCGCGTCCTGCGGTGCTTCCGACAGAATCACGTGCGCATTGGTGCCGCCGAAGCCGAACGAGCTCACGCCGGCCATGCGCGTGCCGTGTTCGGCCTGCCACGGCGTGACTTGCTGCGGAATGCGGAACGGCGTGCCGTCGATGGCGATCTGCGGATTGATCGACCGGAAATGGAGGTTCGGCGGAATCGCGCGGTGGTGCAGCACGAGGGCCGTCTTGATCAGGCTGGCGATGCCGGCTGCGGACTCCAGATGCCCGATATTGGTCTTGACCGAACCGATCCAGCAATGCGCGTCCGGTGCGCGCGATTCACCGAGCACGGCCGCGAGCGCGTTCAACTCGATCGGGTCGCCGAGCGGCGTCCCCGTCCCGTGCGCCTCGACGAAGCCGATGTCCTGCGCTGGCACGCCCGCATCGCGCAGCGCGTCCACGATCACGGCCTGCTGCGCCGGGCCGTTGGGGGCGGTCAAGCCGTTGCTGCGCCCGTCCTGGTTCACCGCCGAGCCGCGGATCACCGCGAACACGGTGTCGCCGTTCGCGAGCGCATCGTCGAGACGCTTGAGCAGCACCATGCCCACGCCTTCGCCGCGCACGTAACCGTTGGCGGCCGCATCGAAAGCCTTGCAACGGCCGTCCGGCGACAGCATGCCGGCCTGCGTGAACGACGCGCTCAGTTGCGGCGCCAGAATCAGGTTGACGCCGCCGGCCAGCGCCGCGTCGGACTCGCCGCGCTGCAGCGTGCGGCACGCGTGATGAACCGCGACGAGCGACGACGAACACGCGGTATCGACCGCCCAGCTCGGGCCGCGCAGATCGAGCGTGTACGAGATGCGGTTCGCGGCGACGCCGAGCGCATTGCCGGTCGCGACATAAGGGCCGATATCGGCCGCTTCCTGCTGCGCCAGCCGGACGTAGTCGGCATTGCTGATGCCCACGACGACCGCGGTGCGTGCGCCGGCGAGACTGCGCGGTGCGATCCCCGCATGTTCGAGCGTCTCCCATGCGACCTCGAGCAGCAGGCGCTGTTGCGGATCCATCGACTCGGCTTCGCGGGCACTGATGCCGAAGAACGCCGCATCGAAGCGGTCGACGTCTTCCAGCAGCCCCGTCGGCGGCAGCGCGCCGGCGCGCCGGGTGGACGCGCCGATCGCGTCGCGGCCGTCGAGCAGCAGTCGCCAGAATTCGTCGGGGCCGTTCGCGCCGGGGAATCGGCATCCGATGCCGACGATCGCGATGTCGGCATGTGCACTGGACGGCGCGGCCGCGGCGCGGGCCGGCGCGACGTCGTCGGCGCCGCACAGATGGCGCGCAAGCAGCGCAATGCTCGGAAAATCGTAGACGACGGTAGGCGAAACCGGAAGCCCGAGCCAGTCCTGCAACTCGCCCGACAGCATGATCGCGTCCCGCGAATCGAGGCCGTAGATGCTGAACGGCTGGTCGGGGTAGATGGCGGCCGGGTCGATTCCCGACAGATGTGCGACACGCTCGACGCACCATTGCACGAGCGCCTGCGTATCGCGCGATGGGGCCTCGGACGGTGCGTGCGCCGCCGGCAGCGGGCGGCGCCACTCGCCCGCGATCGCGAGCCCCTGACCGTCGACGAACGCCTGCCGGATGCGGCTGCGCTGGATCTTTCCGCTCGACGTGCGCAGGATCGTCGCGGGCTTCAACAGCACAGCCGCGTACAGATCGACGTCATGCTGTTCCGCGAGCGTGCGCCGGATCTCCGCAGCAACGGCTTCGGCATTCAGCGTGTTGAGCGCTTCGCGGCGCACTTCACAGGCGACGACGATCCGCTCGGTTCCGTCGACGGTGATCGAGAAGGCCGCCGATGCGTTCGGCGCCAGTGCGGCGTGCGCGCCCTCGGCGGTGTGTTCGAGATCCTGTGGGTAGTGATTGCGTCCCGCGACGATGATGAGGTCTTTCAGGCGGCCGGTGACGAACAGGTGCTCGCCGTCGACGAAGCCCAGATCGCCGGTGCGCAGGTAATGCGCGGCATCGCCGTCGAGCGTCGCGCGAAAGGTGCGCGCCGTCTCGTCGTCGCGCTTCCAGTAGCCCGCGCCGACGCTCGGGCCGGTCAGCCAGATTTCGCCGATCCGGCCGGGCGGGCACCGCTCGCCGGTATCCGGATTGACGATCTGCACGCGATGCCCGGCCCACGGCCGCCCGCATGAAACCAGCGCGTGGCGCTTGCCGTGCTCGTGCCTCGTCGCCACGCCGCGGGCGAGATCGTCGGCGTCGTAGTCCGCCACCAGCGGCGGCGAATGCGCCGGCTGCCCCGAGATGAACAAGGTCGCCTCGGCCATCCCGTAGACGGGGCGCATGGTGTGCGCGTGAAAGCCGCATGCGGCGAACGCGCGCGAAAAACGCGCGACCGACTCCGCGCGCACCGGCTCGGCGCCGTTGAATGCCACCTTCCAGCTGCCGAGATCGAGCTGCGCGCGCGCGTCATCCGAGACCTTGCGTGCGCACAGGTCGTAGGCGAAGTCGGGCGCGGCGCAATGCGTGGCGCGATACTTCGTGATCGCCTGAAGCCAGCGGACCGGCCGCTGCACGAAGGCCGCGGGCGCCATCAGCACCGACAGCACACCGAGATGGATCGGCAGCAGCACCTTGCCGAAGAAGCCCATGTCGTGAAACACCGGGAGCCAGCTGACGAACACCGTCGACGCATCGGCATCGCTCGCCTCGGCGATGACCTCCATATTGCTCAGGATGTTTGCATGACTGATCATCACGCCTTTCGGCGTGCCGGTCGAACCGGACGTGTATTGCAGAAGCGCCAGTGTCTGCGGCGTGATGTCCGGCGCACGCCATTGCTCGGCCGGCGCATCGAAGTGCTGGTCCGTCGCCAGGACATACAGCTCCAGCGTGTCGGAATAGCCGTCTGCGCGATCCGTCAGACCGTCGAGCGTGGCCGCATCGGTGAGCGCGACGACGGGCGTCGCGTCGGCGACGATGGCCTTCAGCCGGTCGGCCGGCCGATGGCGGCGCGGCGCGTAGGCCGGCACGCCGATCAGGCCGGCGTACAGGCATCCCACCCACGCACAGATGAATTCGAGCCCGGGCGGGTAGACCAGCAGCACGCGCTCGCCGGGTTGCGCCAGGCGCTGCAGCCTCGCGGCGATACCGCGAGCCCGCCTGTCCAGATCGCCGAACGTGAGCCGAGCCTGTTCCGTTTCGCCGTTCTCGAGAAAAATGAAAGCCGTCTTCTCGGGTTGGGTCGCGCCGCGAAACGCTATTACGTCAGTAACAGTCCTGAATTTTGTATCGGGATTCATACTCGATCTTCGTTGTCCGCTGAACGTTCAAACCCTCTGGACCGGTGTCGCTATCCCGCGGCGCTTGCCGGGGTCGGGGCGGCATTGAAATTAGAGCATCGCTCTAATCCGACGTCTGCCCCGTAATCCAATGACACGGCGTTTCGCGTAGGCGATCGGTCCGCGCTTCTATTGCGGAATGCGCGCGTGATCGCCGGCGCGCGGTTGTTGCGTGGCGGTGGGCGCGTACGGGTCGAGCAGCGACACGACGACCTTGCGCTCGCCTTCGAACGGGTTGCGGCCGTGGGCGAATCGCATGTTGTCGACGAGCAGGACGTCGCCTCGTTGCCACGGAAACGTGATCGCGCATTCGCGGAACGCGTTGCGGACGTGCTCGATGTCGGCGAGATCGAGTGGCTGGCCGTCGCCGTAGCACGCGTTGCGCGGCACGCGGTCGAGGCCGAACAGGCTGACGATGGAGCTGGCGAGCGAGGCTTCGAGGTTCGAGATGTGAAACAGATGCGCCTGATTGAAGAACACCCGCTCGCCGGTGACGGGATGGTAGGCCACGCCCTGATTGATCTGGACGGTGCGCAGCGTGTCGTCGTCGAGCCATTCGAACGCGATGTCATGGTCCGCGCAGAACGCCGCGACCCGGCTGCGGTCGCGCGTCTGAAAGACGGTTTCCCACGGAATGTCGACATGGCTGCGGTAGTGCCTGACATAGCGGACTTGCTTCGTCTCGAACGCGTCCAGGAGCCGCGGCCCGATTCGGCGGGTCACTTCGCGCATGTCGGCAATCGGCGTTTCGCCGCCGCTCGCGGCCGGCGTCAGGCAGCAGAACGCCACGCTGAGCGGCCAGCTGCGCTGATACGCGTTTTCGCAATGCAGGGCGATCGTCTCGCTCGGCGGATACTCGGTGGCCGTGAAGATCCCATTGCCGACCGACGTGCGCGGCGTGGAGCGATAGACGTAGTCGGACTTGTGGCTTGAAACCGCATTGACGAACGCGTCGAAGTCGCTCACGGATGAAACGTCGAAGCCGCGGAACAGCAGCGCGCCGTGCTCGTGTAGCCGCGCTTCGAGTGCCGGCCGATTGGCATTCACCGCCGCTGCGATATCGCGCTCGTTCGACGCAGGTTCCAGCAGCCACGGAGAACTCCCGTCGGCAAGCAGCTTGCGTTCCGTCATGCCCTGCATCGTGTGTGTTCCTTTCTGGACCCGGGCCGCAGCCGGCCGGAATGCGTGGTCGCGCCGCGGCGCGGCTATGCGCGGGAGGCCGTTTCCACGGCATGCTCGAAGCGATTGAGAACCTCGTGGGCGTCCGGCTCGGACAGGATCAGCGGCGGCAGAAACCTGAGCACCGCGCCGTTGCGTCCGCCGGTTTCGATGACGAGGCCATTGCGCAGGCAGTTCTGCTTGATGGCTTTGGCGAGCGCCCCATCGGCCGGGCCGGCGCGGCCGTCGCTGCCCGGCGCGACGACTTCGGCGCCGATCATCAGGCCGCGGCCGCGGATCTGGCCAAGGCACGCAAACCGTTGGGCCAGCGCCTCGAGGCCCGCGAACAGCAGCTTGCCGATGCGCTCGGCGTGCGCCGACAACCCGTCCCGTTCGACGATCTGCATGGTCGTCAGGCCGGCCACCATCGCGATCTGGTTGCCGCGGAACGTGCCGGCGTGCGCGCCGGCCGGCCAGGTGTCGAGGCGCTCGTCGTAGACCACGACCGACAACGGATAGCCGCCGCCGAATGCCTTCGACAACACCAGCACGTCGGGACGGATGCCGGAATGTTCGATCGCGAACATCGCGCCGGTTCTGCCGAGCCCCGTCTGCACTTCGTCGACGATCAGCGGGATTTCATGCCGCAGCGTCAGCTCGCGCAGCTCGATCAGCCACGCGTCGGAGGCGGGGATGCAGCCGCCTTCGCCTTGCACGACCTCGACGATGACGGCCGCCGGCTTCGGTATGCCGCTCTCCGGGTCCGACAGGACGGTCCGGATATAGTTGATGCTCAGTCGATCGGTAGCCGAGCCGTCCGTGCCGAACGGGCAGCGGAACGCATACGGAAACGGCAGGAAATGCACGTCCTGCCCGTTGGCGCCGGCCGGTTTGGGCGTGAGCTTGCCCGTCACGGCGAGCGCGCCCGCCGTCATCCCGTGATACGCGCCGTGAAACGCCATGACCGTCGAGCGGCCCGTATGGTGCCGGGTCAGCTTCAGCGCCGCTTCGACGCCGTCCGCGCCGCTCGGGCTGCAGAACTGGATCTTGCCGGTTTTGGCGAGCGCGGCGGGCAACAGCGAGAACAGCTGCTCGACGAACGCGTGCTTGGCCGGCGTACCGAGGTCGAGCGCCTGCTGCATCTGATCGGACGACAGAAACCGCATGACGGCTTCGTTGACTTCCGGGTGATTGTGTCCGAGCGCGAGCGTGCCCGCATTCGACAGACAGTCGATGTATTCCTGCCCGTCCGAGTCGCGTATGCGGACGCCCCTGGCATGGGTAAACAGCCGCGGAATGGAGGTCGCGTAGGTTCGCGCCTTCGATTCGACACGCTTCAGATACTCGAGTTTTTCCATGCGCGGAGATCCGGCTTGCGATACGGAGTGAGGAACACTGGCGCGCGAGGATCGCTCGATCTCCGCCAATGGTGTAACGGCACGGTGTGATTGGAGCATGGACGCCATAGCGCGTCTGTCACGTAAAAATGGGACATTGCGCTGCGCGCGTCACTGCGTGAGGCCATCGTCGTGCCGGTCGTCGTCCGGTCGCTTTCATGCGCGGCATCAAGCGGGCAGAGTCGAGCGGAAATAGTCGATGGTCCGTCGCAGACCGGCTTCGAGCCCGACCGTCGGCGCCCAGTCGAGGTGGGTGCGTGCGAGGCCGATATCGGGGCAGCGCTGGGTCGGATCGTCCTGCGGCAGCGGTCGGAACACTAGCCGCGATTTCGAACCGGTCAGGCGCAAGATCACTTGCGCCAGTTCGCTGACCGCGATCTCGTGCGGATTGCCGAGATTGATCGGCCCGGTGAGATCCGCGGGCGTGGCCATCATCCGGATCAGGCCGTCGACCATGTCGTCGACATAGCAGAACGCGCGGGTCTGGCTGCCATCGCCATACAGCGTGATGTCGTCGCCGCGCAGCGCCTGCACGATGAAGTTGGACACCACGCGGCCGTCGTTCGGATGCATGCGCGGGCCATACGTGTTGAAGATGCGTACGACCTTGATCTGGACGTTTTGCTGGCGGTGATAGTCGAAGAACAGCGTCTCCGCGCAGCGTTTCCCTTCGTCGTAGCAGGCACGCGGGCCGAGCGGGCTGACGTTGCCGCGATAGCTCTCGGGCTGCGGATGCACGTCGGGGTCGCCGTACACCTCGCTGGTCGACGTTTGCAGCACGCGGGCATGCGTGCGTCGCGCGAGCCCCAGCATGTTGATCGCGCCCATCACACTGGTTTTGGTCGTCTGCACCGGATCGAACTGGTAGTGGATCGGTGAAGCGGGGCAGGCGAGGTTGTAGATTTCGTCCACCTCCACGTACAGCGGAAAGGTGACGTCGTGGCGCAGCGCCTCGAAGCTCGGGTTGCCGAGCAGGGCCGCCACGTTCCGCTTCGTACCGGTGAAGTAATTGTCGACGCACAGCACATCGTTGCCGAGTTCGACCAGTCGCTCGCAGAGATGCGAACCGAGGAAACCCGCGCCGCCTGTTACGAGGATTCGCTTTCGATTACGTTGCACAATGGCACCCCAAAAGTTTCGCGCGCCCGGCGGCGGCTGGGCCGATCGGGCGCGCGGGCCGTTTCGTTCGCCGATCGCGACGATCGGCCGGTGATGCGTTTCAAGCGTTCGACGCGATGCAGTGCGCGTGCCGCAGGCGCGCCGCGATGATGCCGGCCATCGTCCGCATTTCGCTTCGCAGGAAGAAGTGATCGCCTTCGATGACGTGGAAATCGAAGTTCCCGGCCGTCGCGGCGCGCCAGCCTGCAACAGAATCGACCGGAGCATGCGTATCTGCACGGCCGGCGAACGCGGTGATGTCCACCGCCAGTTGGCACCCCGGCTCGGGCCGGTAGTTTTCGATCAGCGCGAAATCCGCACGCAGGGCCGGCATCAGCAGCGCCATCAGTTCGTCGTTCTCCAGGACGGGCTTCGGCGTGCCGCCCATTTCGTGCAAGGCGTCGATGAAGGCGTGATCGTCGAGCGCCTGCATGCGACGACCCGGTCGCGCGTTGCCCGGCGCGGCGCGTCCGCTCACGAACAAATGGCGCAGGTTCGGGCGCACGTCGGCGGGAAGCCGCAGCGCCAGTTCCGCGGCGATCGCCGCGCCCATGCTGTGGCCGAGTAACGAGAACGGGCGATCGAAGCAGTCGCGCAGGTCGCGCAGCAACGTGTCGATCAACGTCGACATGTCTCGTGCGGCTGGCTCGGACAAGCGGCTGCCGCGGCCTGCGAGCTCGTGTCGGTATACGTCGATGCCGGGCAACAAGGCTTCGAGAGGGCGATAGACGGCGGCCGAGCCGCCGGCGTAGGGGAAGCAGATCAGGCGCATGCGGGCGGGGAGCTTGCTTCGGACGTATCGTTGCGCGCGCGGCGGGGAGTCACGTGTTGGCGGGATGTCGTCATTGAGGTTCCACTCGCTGTTGTCGTCGCGATGCGTCGGCGATTTCGGCTCGGCAGGAAAGCGGCGCGATTGCCCTGCGCGGGTCTCGCTCGGTTCCCGGTTGCTGGGGCGTCAGCGCTTTGCAACGGCAGCATGGCGAATACGCCTGAAGTCGTGAAGGCGGCCGTTCAGTTCATGAAGGTTCGATCGGGGTGCGGCTCGGTTTCAGCATGCACGCGATACGGTTCGGCATGAGTTAAACATGAGGCTGCGTCGGTGTATGTCGTAGGAAAACGGGACGGGCGGAGTGCCCCGTCGCAGTTGCCGTAGCGTTGGAGATGCGCCGGCGGGGCTTCTGAGTTACCGAGGGTCGATTGGGTCTGACGCCGATCTTCCTTCCGGCGAGCTCGTGATGTTCGTCTGGGTGCGATAGTTAACCGAGCCAGACGAGCAGCTAAACGTTGATCCGTGGCGTGACGTTGAAACCGGCTGGAACGCTACGATCGATCTGCCGCTTTGGACTGCAACCGAAGGTCCCCGGGCGAGGTTCTAATGCTACTAGATGCCTCCGCTTCGCCGTGAAGATCCATGTGATCTTGCGCTATACGCTCGCTCATGTCGAAGGACTACGCCTCACGATGCGGGAGGGAGGCGTCCATACCATTTCTCTCAAGAATACGAGCCTCCACAAAATCCGGTGCGGTTCAATTTCGGCCGACCCGATGGGACGGCCGTTTTTTTTGTGTGTGCCGAACCCGATAATTTCGAGATAAGGGGGGCGAACGTCCGGTTAAAATCGTCCCCTCTACCTCTTGGACACTGCACCGATTACCTGATCGGCGTGACCATCCGGAAAGTGTATGGCCATCGAACCTGAGGATCTTCTACCGCACTTCGAGCGTGAGTTGGGGCTGCTGCGCCGTTCGATGCGCGCGTTCACTCAGCATTACCCTAAAATCGCGGCTCGCCTTGCGATGGCAGGTGAGCACTCGGATGACCCACACGTCGAACGGCTGCTGCAATCGTTCGCGTTGATGTGCGCTCGGCACGACATCCGACTCGAAGATGAGGTGCCGGAGTTTACTCACGCATTGATTGACACAATCCACGGAGCGTTCCTGCGGCCGTTTCCATCTTGTGCGATGGCCCAATTCCGCGTGGATCGAGACAGCAAGCAGACCGAGCCGCGAATAGTTCCACGCGGCACCCAATTGGTGGCGCCGAATAGCCGCTTGGTGTTCCGCACTGCCGCCGACGTCACGTTGGTGCCGTTGACCGTTTCCGCTGTACGTTACGCGACGTCGACCGTCGCGCCGATGCAAACGACACTGCCGTCCGACACGACGGGGATTTTGTCTTTCACCCTTGAGCTCACGGCACCGTCGGCCCAGTTCTCCATCGCTCCCGATATGCTGCGGATACATTTGGCGGGGGAGAGGGAGGTGGTGGCTGCGCTCGCCGACGGCGTGCTGATGCACGCCACGCGTGCCTTCGTTGAACTGGACGGCAACGGGCGCTGGCGTCGGGTGGACATGCCGCTGGCGGCCGCAGGTTTCGACGATGCCGACGCGCTGCTTCCGCCGCCTCGCGACAACACGACTGCTCCGTTTCATTTGTTGATGGAGTACGGCGCGTTTCCCGCTCGATTTGACAACCTCGATCTGGATTTGGCGCGGTTGAAACGGTTGGCGGGCGGTGCGCGCCGGATCACGTTGCATTTGGCCCTTGCCGGCGTCCACCCCGACTCACGTCGCGCCCAACGATTGATTGCAGCGTCGGCCGACAATCTCCGGCTGTTTTGCACACCAGTAGTCAACTTGTTCTCGAGCAATGCGGAGCCAATCGAAACGAAGGCTGGGCAAGCGTACTATGCGCTGAAACCGTTTTCGCTGAAGAGCGCAGCCACGACCGAGATCTGGTCAGTTGATCAGGTCCGTATCACGACCGCCCAGGGTGCCGCACTTCTGCCGCCCTTCGAATCCTTGCAGCATGCGCTTGGCGCAGCTCCAGGCCCGTATTGGATCGTTTTGCGGGACGAAGCCCGGCGCGCGCCGAAGCCGCCTTCCGAGCCCGGCAAGCCGGGACAGGAAGCGCTGCGCAGACATGCAACTGGAGCGCGCGCAGCCGGATTGCGTGGCTTGGAACTCGCGCTTGTGAACGCCCGCGGCGAGCCGGTTGATCCGGCCGCGCAGCGCCAGCTCGACATCGCGCTGTCTTGCACAAATGGCAACCTGGCGGACATGCGCGAGCGCCGGTTAGCCGTGCGCGATGGGGACTCGGGTGACGAGATCGAGTTATTGGCTCAGCCCAGTGCAAGTCCCGCGCCGATTCTTCGCCGCGGCGACCTGTGGGAATTGCTGTCGTGGCTGGTTCCGCAGGCAGCGCGGCTAAACGCCGACGGGCTCAATGAGTTCAAGCGCTTGTGCACCCGCTTCGGCATGTCCGCGCCCGACGCCGGCCGGCGATTCGACGCGCTCGTGTCGCTCTCGACTGCGCGGGTGCGGGGCTGGATGCCAGGCAAGCCGGCTTCAGCGTTCGTCCAAGGATTGGATGTCCGGCTCGTGATCGACGAGCAGCGTTTCGTCCAATTCAGTCTCGCCGGATTGGCGCGCGTGATGGATCGACTATTTTCCCCGTACGTTCCAGTCACCAGCTTCGTGCAAATCGTATTGGTCTCGGCAGAGACCGGTGCGGTACTGCGACGCGGTGAACCCTGCGCCGGTTCCCAACCGCTTATTTGATCAGCAGGGAAATTGCAAAGGAATTTCAGGTATCTTTCGCTGGCAAACGTTTTGTCCTACAGTAGCGGGGCCTCAAGCTGGTGAGCCAATTGGGGACAGAACCTGAGACGAAAATAAAGGGAATTCAAATGAGTTTCGCCCCGAATGGCGGTATTCCGGCCGGTTCCGGCGGGAATCTGTTGGGCTCGCTGAGCGCGCTTGGCGGCCTTGCCGGGCCGGTCGCATCCACGGTGGCAGGCCAGATTGGCCCGCTCGCCGGCGTCGCAAGTCATATCGACACCGTGCAACGCGCGGTTCAGCTGGCGCAGACCGGTTTTTCGCTGATGAACAAAACGCCGGCCGCGATTGCGGACGCGCTCAACAATGCGGCCGGCGGCGTTGCTCGACTGACTCAGCTCAATCGATACGTGACCATCGACTCGCCGCTCGGTCCGGACGTGCTTCTGGTCAGCACCGCGGTCATCGATGAACATGTCAATCGGTTGCCAGAGATTCACCTCGATTTACTGTCACACCAGCATGATCTGGTGCCTGATCAGCTGATCGGGCAACCGATCAAGATTCGATTCGACCAAAGCGCCCGGCAATCCACGCTCGAGCGCATCGTCTCGTCAGGCGGGGCCGACAGCATTCGCTACTTCGACGGATACGTCACATCGTTCGACCGGGCGGGCAACCCGGGCAAGGTGACGCAATATCAAATGACGGTGGCGCCGTGGTTCTGGTTTTTGACGCGCTCGACCGACTGCCGGATTTTCCAGAACAAGACCGCTCAGGACATCCTCACCGAGATTTTCCAGGATCACGGGTTCACCGAATTCGAGTTCGACATCCGGACCGCGCAGAAGCCGCTCGAATACATCGTGATGTACCAGGAGTCCTATTACAACTTCTGTGCGCGTCTGATGGAGCAGGAAGGCCTGATCTGGACGCACCGCTACGAGAAGGAAAAGCACTTCCTTGTCATCGGCGATACGAATTTCGTTTTCCGCCCCATCGACGGGCTGGCCAACTTGCCGTATAACGCCAGCGCGGCGAGTGAAGACAACGGTATCGACCAGTTGCATGAAGGTCGGCGTTTTGGTGTGGGCAAGATCGCCTTTCGCGACTTCAATCACCAGAACCCGTCGTCGCCGCTGATGCTGGCGCAGGCCGAGCCGGAGAATCTCCGGCATGCGGGGCTCGAAACGACAGAGCGTTTCGAACATCAGTCGTTATTCGACCACGGCGATGACGGCGACCGTTACGCACGCATTGCGATGCAAGCAGAAGAAGCGAGCGCGCATCGGTATACGGGCAGCGGCTATGCGTGGCGGATGAGCGCTGCAGGCAGTGTGACGGTGACCAACCATCCAGTGATGGCCAACAATCAGGAATACGCAGTCCTGCATGTTCGTCATGAGGCCGTGAACGATTACACGGAACACAACGCGAAACTGCCGTACCGCAATACATTTTCCCTGCTCCCGAAGAAGTTTCCGTATCGTTCACCCAGGCATACACCAAAGCCCGTCATTCACGGCACGCAGTCGGCAATCGTGGTCGGCCCCAAGGGCGAAGAAATTCACACGAACGGCAGTGCCGTGAAGGTGCACTTTCTGTGGGATCGCCGCGGCAAGTTGGACGGCTCGGATTCGATGTGGATCCGCGTGTCCCAACCTTGGGCGGGCGACGGGTGGGGGGCGGCCGCCATCCCACGGATCAATCAGGAGGTCTTGGTCGCGTTTAATCAAGGGGACCCCGACAATCCGGTCATCGTGGGCCGCGTCTACAACGGCGAGCAGGGCAACCCTTATCACGGGGCTGCCGGGCAGACGATGGGGATCAAGAGCCAGACGCACAAGGGCGCCGGCTCGAACGAACTGCGGTTCTCCGACGTGAACGGCGCGCAAGAAGTCTTTCTGCACGCGCAGAAAGACATGAACACGGTCATCAAGGATTCGGAAACGCATACGGTCGAAGCCGGCGGGCGCACGGTGTCGCTGCTCAAGGGCAGCGAGACGAAGCAGATCGCGCAGGGCGGACTGAAGGAAACCATCGCGCTGACGCGCGACACCACGGCGAACGTGATCAATACGAAGGCCATCGCAAGCAAGGCCGGACCCGGCATGCAAAGCCATCAGGCGAGCGACGGCATCGAGCATCGTGTCGGCGATGGCGTCGTGACGATGACGCCGGACAGCATCAAGCTGACCTTCGGTCCGTCAACGATCGTCATCAACGCGAACGGCATTTATCTCGACGGGCCGGTCATCCATTTGAATCGCGGCAGTGCGCAATCCGCGGAACAGGCGCTCGCGCTCGAGTGGGCGGCAGAGCAGGCGACGATCGCGAAGGGGCTGGCGAGCCCCGATCCGGCGACGCGCGCGGCGGCGGCCAAGCTGGCGAGCTCGCTGAAGGCGCAGCAACTGGCGAAACTCGCGGATCACGTGTATCACCCGAACGATCCGCCGCCGACCGGGTGGAAGATGGCGACCAACGATCCGGAAGCGTTGAAGGCTTTCGGGCTCAAGCCGAGCGACTTCGAGAAAAGCGGTAGCAACTTCGGGTCGCAGATGTATATCCCGGATCCGAATGTCTTCGGCGACAGCATGAAGCCGACGGTCGCGTTCAAGGGAACCCAGCAGCTCTTCGGCGAAGACATGAGCAACAACATGGCACAAGGGCTCGGCGCCGATGCGCCGTATTACCGCAATGCGGTCACGATCGGCAAGAACATCGAGACCACGGGCGCGTCGGCCGGCGTCGATTTCACCGGGCATTCGCTCGGCGGTGGCCTGGCGTCTGCTGCAGCCGAGGCCAGCGGCGGTTCGGCGGTGACCTTCAATGCTGCCGGCCTCAATCCGGAGACCGTCGCACAATACGGCGGGACCGCCCGGCCGGCCAACATCACGGCCTATCGCGTCGACGGCGATATCCTGACCGGCCTGCAGGAAGGCCGACTCGGGCCGATCAGCGACGGTACGGCGGCGCTGATGCCCAAGGCTGTTGGTAGCCCCGTCACGCTCGATGGTGAGAGCGTGACCACGGTCGGCCGTCACCTCATGGGTGACGTGACGAACGGGATCAACCAGCAGGTCGCGAAGGATCAACTCGACCTGGTCTCCCAACTGAACTCCTCTCACTGATGCGATACAAGAAAGCGATAACCGCCGGCGCGATTGCCGCACTCGTTGGAGTGTCCTCGCCGCTCTGGTGGCCCACTCAAGCCCAAGGGACGAACATGACTGGCTTCAAGCGTTACGCACCGGAAGATTTCTTTTCGGGGCAGCAACTCACTTTGGCTCAGGCCATTCATGACGGCGATCTCACTCGCGTTCAGCAACTCGCGCCTAAGACCGATCTGAATGCGCCGGGCGCGAAGAACACGACGCTGCTGTCGTATGCAGTGCAGGAAATCGTCCCGGTTAAGAACGACGCGTCAAATCCGCGCTACCAGATCATTTCGGTGCTCGTGAAGAACGGCGCAGATCCCAAGGCGCCGGTCGGTGCCAGCGGCGGATCGGTAGTCGATGTCGCATTGCGGGCTGATACGCCCAACCTCCTGCGCGTGCTGTTGAACAGCGGGCTCGATCCCAACTGGCAATACAACGGCGACACGCCGATGATTTTTGCAGTTGCAGAGAACCGGCTGCTGCCCCAGCTGAAGCTGCTGGTCGAGCACAAGGCGAACGTGAATGCTCGTGATTCGCTCGGAAAGACGGCACTCTTCGAGGCGACGATGATTCAGCAGTGGGACGTCGTCGACTACCTCCTCTCGCACGGCGCGGATCCGAAGATTGCCAGCCAGCTCGGCGTGTCGTACGGGTGGGTGCTGCAAAACGAGTTAAAGAACCATACGGCTGCGGATTCCGCAGCGCGTACGCGCATCGAAGATATCCGCCGAAAGATCGTCACGGCCGGCGCGCCGTGGCCGCCGCTCGATCCGAAGGCGCAACGTGCAGCGATGCGCGCGCGCGGCGAGAAGGTCGTGACGCCGGCCGGCCAGACGGATTGAACGCACGCGTGACGGTTGAAGCGTCGTGCAATGGATTCGCGAAATGATGAACGTTTTTGATTCGCCGCCGCGCGTCAGGCGAGAGACGGTCCTCGGCGTATCCGGGGTGCTGTACGTCCTCTCGCTGACGATGCCGGCGATGCATTTCGAAAAGGAAGCGTCGCTCAGCGGTCTGTCGGTTCTCGCCCAGGGCTGGTGGGGACTGTTCATGCTCAATCCAGCATGGCTCGCCAATCCGCTCTACGTCGTTGCGGCCGTCCAGCTCGCCCGGAACCGATATACGCGTGCGAGCCAGTTTTCGGCAGCTGCGCTCGCGTGTGCGCTCTGTTCACTGTTCACGACGAAGTGGTACTTCAACGAAGCAGATGCGACGCCGATATCCGGCTACGGCGTTGCGTTTTACGCGTGGCTCGTCGCACATGTCGTATTGCTCGCGGGCAGCTTGCGCTTGCGCCGGGAAAGCGCCGTCGCGCTGCAAGGAAAATGAGTGGTGGCGCGAGTGGACGCTTATTTCCACTCATTCCAACAACTACACATCACGAGAGAACCAGCATGACGGATTCCGAAAACCGTATCCGGATTCACGAAGGCAGCATCGTTCTGCCGAACGGTTTCGAGGATCGCACGACCAACCTGTTCGTGCCGGCCGATACAGCCGCACAGCCGAACCTCAGTGTCGCACGCGACTGGCTCAAGGACGGAGAGACCCTTGCGCCGTATATCGATCGGCAGATCGCGCTGCTCAAATCGAGGCTGCAGGGACACCGGGTGCTTTCGCGCCAGGCTGAACGGCTTGGGCCTGAAACCGATGGAATGCCGGGGGAGCGCATCGACGCTGCTTATCGGAATGGTCCAAAGACCGTCTTTCAACGCCAAGGTGCATTCATCGTTGCCCCGGGACGCGTGCTGATCTTTACCGCATCGAGCGCGAAGAGCTTTGGCGAAACGCTCGACGCATTGTGGCGCAACTGGCTCGACGGCTACCGTCCGGCAGAACAAGAGTCGGCATAACAACATCAGAGGACCACCATCGTGTACGAAGCTGCACGTGTCACTGACCCGATCGATCACACCAGCGCGCTTGCGGGCTTTCTGGTCGGAGCCGTGCTGGGCATTGCCCTGATCGCCGCGGTCGCCTTCGCCACATTCACATGCGGATTCGGCGTCGCGTTGCTGGCCGGCATGATGGCCGGTATCGGAGCGCAGGCTCTCCTATCAATAGGAGAGTCGATCGGCAAGATGTTCAGCTCGCAATCCGGCAACATCATTACAGGTTCGCCGGACGTCTACGTCAACTCCCTCTCGGCGGCCTATGCGACGTTAAGCGGCGTGGCATGCAGCAAGCACAATCCCATTCCGCTTGTCGCGCAAGGATCGACGAACATCTTCATCAACGGGCGGCCCGCGGCGCGGAAGGACGACAAGATCACCTGCGGCGCGACGATCGGCGACGGTTCTCACGACACGTTCTTTCACGGCGGCACGCAGACATACCTACCAGTCGAAGACGAAGTGCCGCCGTGGCTGCGAACGGCGACGGAATGGGCGTTCGTGCTGGCGGGGCTGGTCGGCGGCTTGGGTGGGTTGTTGAAGCAGGCTGGCGGGCTGTCGCGCGCGGTGCTGCCGTGCGCTGCGAAGTTCATCGGCGGGTACGTGCTCGGTGAGGCGTTCGGGCGGTACGTTGCCGGGCCAGCGATCAACAAGGCGCTCGGCGGGATGTTCGGCAACCCGGTCGACGTCACGACCGGAAGAAAGATCCTGTTGGCCGAATCGGAGACCGACTTCGTGATCCCCAGCCCGATGCCGGTCGCGATCAAGCGGTTCTATTCGAGCAGTATCGACTATGCAGGGACGCTTGGCCGCGGCTGGGTGGCGCCGTGGGAGCTTCGTCTCCATGCTCGCGACGGGCGGCTTTGGTACACCGACGCGCAAGGGCGCGAGAGCGGATTTCCGTTGCTGCGTGCCGGGCAAGCCGCGTTCAGCGAGGCCGAGCAACGCTATCTGACCTGTACGCCCGACGGCCGCTACATCCTGCATGACATTAGCGAGACGTATTACGACTTCGGCCGATACGAGCCGGACTCCGGCCGCATCGCTTGGGTGCGCCGCATCGAGGATCAGGCGGGGCAGTGGTGCCAGTTCGAGCGCGATAGCCGCGGCCGCGTCGCCGAGATTCTGACGTGCGGCGGATTGAATGCCGTGCTCGATTACGAGCAGGAACACGGACGGCTTAGCGCGGTCACGCTCGTTCATGGCAATGAGCGCCGGCTGGCCGTCGCTTATGGATACGATGAGAACGGCCAGCTGGCGTCGGTGACGGACGCAAATGGCGCGGTCGTGCGTCAGTTCGCATATACCAACGGCCTCATGGCGAGTCATGTGAACGCACTGGGTTTCACGTCTAGTTATGTGTGGGCGACGATCGAAGGACAGCCGCGGGTCGTCGCAACGCGCACCAGCGAGGGCGAGGACTGGTCGTTCGAATACGACGTCGATGGCCGGCAGACGCGCGTCCGGCACGCCGATGGTCGCACCGTGCACTGGCGCTTCGACGCACAGTTTCAGATTGTCGAGTACACCGACTTCGACGGGGGACTCTACCGGATCAAGTACAACGACGCCGACATGCCGGTGATGCTGATGCTGCCGGGTGAGCGCACGGCCGAGTTCGAGTACGACGACGCGGGCAGGATCGTAGCCGAGACCGATCCGCTCGGTCGCACGACTCGCACTCGCTATGACGGTAACAGCATGCGGCCCGTGGAGATTGTCGGGCCTGACGGTGGTGCCTGGCGTGCAGAATACGATCCGCAGGGTCGGCTGCTGGTGAGTCAGGATCCGCTTGGCCGCGAAAACCGTTACGAGTATCCGAAAGGGCTGACCTCGCTCCCGCTCGCGCACATTGATGCGCTGGGGGGGCGTAAGACTCTGGAGTGGAATAGGCTTGGCGAGCTCGTCGCGCGCACTGACTGTTCCGGCAAAGCGACGCGAACCACTTTTGATCCGTTCGGTCTGCCGGTTATGCGTGAGAACGCGCTTGGTCAGCGCATCACGTACGATGTGCGTCCGACCGGCGAGCCGGTCCGCATCACATATCCCGACGGAAGTTCGGAGGCCTTCGAATACGATGCAGCCGGGCTTTTGGTTCGGCACGTTGGCCTCGGCGGAAGGGTCCGACAGTCGCTACGCAATGCGCGTGGCCAGGTCGTCGAGATAAGCGATCCAGCAGGGCGCCGGACCCGTTATCGGTACGATGCCGACGGGCGGCTTCGAGAGCTACTGCAGGACCGCGCATGCTATGCGTTCACGTACAGTGCCGGCGGTCGGCTCTTGACTGAGATGCGACCGGACGGCGTGGAACGGCGGTTCGGGTATGGGGACGCTGGCGAATTGCTCACGCTTGATATCGTAGGGGCCCCGGTCAATGGCGCTAATGCGGATCGCCCGGTTCGCACTATTCGCTTTGAGCGCGACCGGATGGGCAATCTGAAGGTTCAGCATACGCCGACCGAGGTAACCCGCTTTGAGCGCGACAAGGGCGACCGGACGGTGAAAGTTGAGCGTACGCCAACTCCAGCCGGTATTGCGCTTGGCATCACTCCGGACGTCGTGAGCTTCGAATACGACAAAGCGGGTCGCCTTATGGCCGAGCACGGCGTAAACGGCACAGTCGAATATGTGCTCGATGCGCTCGACAACGTGACAACGCTAGCGTTGCCGCACGACCAGAGCTTGCAGATCCTGCGGTATGGTTCAGGCCACGTTCACCAGATCCGTTGTGGCGATCAGGTGGTGAGTGACTTCGAGCGTGACGATTTGCATCGTGAAGTGATGCGCACACAGGGGCGGTTGACTCAGCGTTCCGCATACGATCCGCTTGGTCGGAAAGTCTGGCAGTCGGCAGGATTCCAACCCGAAGCGCTGGGTCGTGGGCGCGGGCACTTGTGGCGGAATTACGGGTACGACGCCGCTGGCGAGCTCATCGAGATGAGCGACGGCCTCCGTGGCAGTACGCAGTACAACTACGATCCTGCCGGGCAGCTGACCCGGCGGGTGAACACGATGGATCGGCAAGTTGAAGAATTCGCGTGGGACGGCGCCGGCAACCTGCTTGACGATGCGCAGCGCAGCAGCCGGGGGTACGTCGAAGGCAATCGCCTGCTCATGTGGCAAGATCTCCGTTTCGAGTACGATCCGTTTGGCAATCTGACGACGAAGCTGCGCGGAGCGAACCAGACGCAGCGGTTCACCTACGACGGGCAGAACCGACTGATCGCAGTCCTAACGCACGACGCGCGTGGCACGGTCGAATCTCGGTTTGAATTCGACCCGATCGGGAGGCGGACTGCGAAGACGGATACCAGTTACGACCTGCGTGGCGTAAAACTGCGCAGCGAGACGAAGCGGTTCGTATGGGAGGGGCTACGGCTCGCCCAAGAGGTGCGCGAGACTGGCGTGAGCAGTTACGTATACAGTCCAGATGCGTCGTACTCTCCAGCGGCACGCGTTGATGCGGTTATCGCGAACGCACTGGCGGCGGCAGCGATCGACACGGCGAAGCTGGCGTCGCGGATATACCACTTCCATACGGATCTGGTGGGCGCCCCATTGGAAGTTACAGACGAAGCTGGAGAGCTAGCGTGGGCGGGGCAATATACGGGGTGGGGCAAGGTCAAGCCGAACAGCCGAGAACTGACTTCGGCACGCACGGATCAGCCGCTCCGCTATGCCGGACAATATGCCGATGAAAGCACGGGCCTTCACTATAATACTTTCAGGTTCTACGACCCTGATGTAGGCCGGTTCATTAACCACGATCCGATCGGGCTGCTGGGTGGCGACAATTTGTATGCGTATGCCCCCAATCCTACAGGATGGATCGATCCGTGGGGCTGGTTCGGGGAGAAACCGTTGAACTCTCCGGATGTGACGAAATGGCTTGAAAAAGGTGGTACCGTTCACGTCGAGGTGGAGTCGGGGACGTGGGTATATACCAACGCAAAAGGAACGGTTGTCCGTTATCCAAATGGTTATCCTGATTTCAAGCCGTATGAGGTCAGATCTGTAGACGTTGAGGGGCTGAAAGGAAATCACAGTAGGGCGCCAGCAGGGGACTTTGGATTGGCGGATGCTAAGGCAGGAAGCCCCGCCGATTACACGAAAAATACTTGGCACCACCACGAGAACATGGTAACGATGCAGGAAATTCCGAAGGATATTCACAGTGAATTCACCCATAGGGGTGGCGTCTCTAATTTGAAGAATCAATCGTCGTGTTAAGGAGGTAAGGTGCCAGTTCTGTATGGAGCAAAACCTGCACAGCCGCTCCTCGGTAAATTGGAGGCGGAACTCGGATTCGTTCTTTCGACGGATTACAAGGATTTTTTGAAGAAGTGGAACGGCATATTCATTGGTGGCGCCGACTATCTTGATTTTGATTTTCCTGGTGTCGATAATGGAATGATTTCGTTTGCTTCGCTTTTTGGAGTCGGAACGAGCAACGAGAATTTTGATTTAATCGCGCAAAACGAACGTGTCAGAGGTGAGATCGATTTTCTAAACGATTTCTTTGTGATTGGAGATGATCCAGGGGGTAATTACTACGCACTGGCGCGATTCGATAACGTTGAGAAGGTCCTGTATTGGGATAGAACGCATCTGCATGCGGATGACACAGCGAAGCCGGATATTGCAGAGGTGTCAGATTGTGGCAACCTCTACAATGTAGCCGATGGATTCTCGGCATTTCTGGATATGATCGTCGCCGGAACAAAACAAATGCAGTTCGTCGCGGTCGACGACTGGCCTGGCTAAAATATGTATGTCATCGTCGCTGAGGTCTCGCACTAGGGCGGTATTTTCAATGATTAAGGGTTGAAGGCGATGAATGACGATTTTGAGCAAGCGCGAACGGCGTTGCGATCGTTTATGTTGGAGATGAATCAATGGGAAAAGGGTTTTTACGAGAAAAAGCATAGTGCTCTGAAAAGTGGTGGCGATGTTTCTGGTATTGATGACCGTGCACGGAAAGATCTTTCTGCTATTTTGGAGAAATGGGCGTTCCAAGAGAAAACAAACCAAGGTCGTTTGATTGACTTGGGTTGTTCGGATCCGCCGACATACGATCCTGAAACTGATGTTGAAGATAGCGTCGAATCCACAGACGGAGAGGTGGTTTTCACCGTTCGCCAGACATTGGGAATTTTGACGATATCCCGATTCACGATGAAAGAAAAGGCGGGTAAATGGATGGTGAAGAAAAAAGAGTTTCTCAATTTTAACGACAAATGGCAGCGTTCTGTTCTCTAACAACGCCGTTCGCCCCCTTTTTTCTGATTGGGCGTTGTCAAGCCTGACGGAATGGGACACCCTTTGATTCCGTGCAGAAAGGTAAATAGTATCGGTCTGGATGTCGTGGGTGCTGAGAGTGACACACCGACATTTTTTCTTGAGCCGTGTGAGGCCGGGATGCGCGAGGAGTTGCGCCGCGCCGTAATAGCTGATGGATTCTCGGTATTTATGGAATTTGGATGTGGGGCGGTGCGTGAGTAACGCTTACGGTTTGAGGCAGGATGAAGCATTTCAGCCTCTCGTTCAAGTCGATGATGGCGGTGAAATCGCATATGACAAGAGCGTAGCTATACGAGCAACCGCTCTATGTGGGCGAGGGTTTGGCCGAGACTATGACCCCGTTAAGCTTACGTGGGGTACTTCGCGCAGAAAAAAGACCAGCGACGTTCATACGATGCTATCTCCGTTTCTCCTGTTTAGTGAGAGGGCGCTTGATGTATTGGCGCCGGTAATTCGTGACAGCGGGGAGATATTGCAGGTCGAGGCCCCGATAAAAGACATGTTCGGATTTCACGTAACCCGGGTGATCGAGAATGCTGTCGATATGGACGCATCAAAATTCAAAGTCTACCCACAGGCGACGGTTTTTAATAAAATATTCCTTCTGAAGAGTCGCATTGAAGGGGTTGATATATTTCGCCTAAAAGAAAGTCCTGCCTCAGTATTTGTATCCGAGCGTTTTAGGGAGCTTGTAGAGCAAAATGAATTAAAAGGGTTCGATTTCGGAGGGGTCATTTCGCAATCTGAGAAGTAGGATTTCGCAACTCCCGGTGACTGGTCAGAGAATGGCCCAGGTGTCCTCGATTTCACGAGAGTAACGTGTGAGAATCATGCATCGGGGTGGTGGACTTCTAGGCCTCTATGCGCGGGTACGCCAACGAAAGGAATTTAGCGGAGCTGCAACGTTGTCACTCGATCAGTTGAAGCGAATGCGAGAGGCTCTTCGTCCATACGGACTGAAGTTGCTGGAATCTGAATGGAAAGGCTGGCACGCGCAGTATCGATTTCGATGTCGCAAGGGACACGAATCAAGCCGATGCGGCTCCTATCTGTTCTACACGATGGTCCAGTGTCCGGCATGTCGCGTTGACGAGGTCCTTCGTCAGATCCATCAACTCGCGCGCCACGCCGGCGGCCGCTGTCTTTCGGAGCAGTACGCGGGCCGAGGCACACGACTCCAGTTTGTATGTAAGGCAGGGCACGTTTTCGAGAAGACTGCCGAGAATCTGCGAAAAGGCTCTTGGTGCGTGCTCTGCGCGAGGGTGCAACATTCGAGGCGAATGGCCGATCCGGATGGGATGACGGGCATGCGAGCCGCGGCAAGAGCGAGAGGCGGGAAGTGTTTGTCGAGCGGCTACACGAAACTGACAGAGCGCTATCGTTTACGTTCGCTGGTACAACGAGAAACGGATCAAGGGCTACTACAGGTTCCGGTGTGGTGCTGATCACGAGTGGGAAACACGAGGCGCGAGAATCTTTCGTGGTGCTTGGTGCCCGGAGTGTCAGCGGGACTCGATGCGCTTTGGGATCGAGCGCATGCGCCAGCGCGCGACGCAGCTGGGCGGTCGGTGCTTGTCCGAAACATACCGAAACGCAGCGACGCCCCTGAAATGGGAGTGCGAACACGGGCATCGCTGGGAGGCTGCTCCTGGGGCAGTTGTTCGGGGACACTGGTGCCCAGTGTGTAGCCGCGACGCGTCCAGGCTTGGGCTTGATCTGATGAAAGAGATTGCGCTTGAGCGTGGTGGGAAGTGCGTCTCAGCGACTTATGTGAATAGCGCAACCAGACTTGAGTGGGAATGCGCCCGAGGCCATCGATGGCTCGCCACACCGAATACCGTTCGACGTGGCCACTGGTGTGCTCGGTGTTATTTCATCAGTATCACGACAACCGAAAGGACTCGCCGCAAGCGGCGACATGAAGCGGTCGGGAGGTGAGCTATTCAACCCGATGCACGACGCGCCGGCGCGTTTCAGCTCAGTGAGATTGTCTTTGGCGGACAATGGCGCGATAGGATATGAACCGTTGCTCAATCGCTCATGACGTACTGTTTTGTTATGCTCTGGTGCCCTCGTAGACCTTCGAGAGACAAACCCCACCGTGGCTCTTCGCTCGTTCACGGAGCCTTGCCAGGCCGTCCTTGTGGCGATATGCGTGCACCTTCTCGCGGTCCGAGCAAATGCGACACCATGCACCCCGCACGATCTCGGTACCGGAAGTCTCCCATTCGTGCCCAGCAGCACACCGGAATCGTCCAGCATCCGGTCGTGATCACGCTCGATGGCGTTGCCACCGAACTGACGCTGGCTGACGCCGTGAAGCTGCGCGATGGACTTGCTGCATCCATCGCCGCCACGGAAGCCGCAGAGAGCGCCACTCTCGCGCGCAACGGGCACCACTTCACAATCGGCAAGACGATGTACGGCATGTCGGCGGTGCCATCGAAGCTGCCCGCGTAATTAGCCCGGAAAACATCGTGACGAAATCAGGGCGCCCAGATCCGGACTTATTGCCCGACGGCGACTACTGGGCAACATGCCGCGAACGAAATGAGATTTCAGCTGCACTCAATGGTCATAGTGAACCGCACCGGGAATCGTGGAGGCCGGTTGGTTTAAGTTAATGCAGGCACTTCAGCAGCATTTCTGAGTTGCCTGTAGTAGTTTGCCTCAGCCTCGGCGGGCGGGATATAGCCGAGCGGTTCCATCAGCCGATGATGGTTGTACCAGGCGACCCATTCCAGCGTTGCCAGTTCGACGGATTCCCTCGTTTTCCAAGGGGCGCGCCGATGAATCAGTTCCGTCTTGTAGAGACCGTTGATCGTTTCAGCCAGCGCGTTATCGTAGCTGTCGCCACGGCTGCCGACGGACGGCTCGATACCCGCCTCGGCCAAACGTTCGCTATACCGAATGCTGACGTATTGAGCCCCCCTATCGGAGTGGTGTATCAAGGTCCCATCGTCGCCCGGTTGGCGCGCGTACAGCGCCTGTTCGAGCGCATCCAGAACGAAGTCCGTGCTCATCGACGAACTGACGCGCCAACCGACGATGCGACGGGCAAACACGTCGATCACGAACGCCACGTACAGCCAACCCTGCCATGTCGAGACATAGGTGAAGTCAGACACCCAGAGCTGATTTGGGCGCTCAGCCTTGAACTGCCGGTTGACCCGGTCCAGCGGGCGCGGGGCGCTCGTATCGGGATTCGTCGTGCGAACTCGCTTGCCGCGAACTGTGCCTCGCAAGCCCTGCAGCTTCATCAGCCGCCCGACCGTGCAGCGTGCGACCACAATGCCCTCCCGGTTCATCTGCTTCCAGACCTTCGGCACACCGTAGACCTGCATGTTGGCCCGCCAGACACGCTTGATCTCGGGTTGCAGGACCTCATCGCGTTTGGCACGAGCGCAGCGTTTGGACGGATCACGAAGCTGCGCAGCATGGCGTCGGTAGCCCGACGGGGCGATCCGCAATACCTTGCAGATCGGCTCGACCCCGAAGGTGTCGCGATGCTGATCAACGAAGGCCTTCAGGACTTGAATCGGCGGTCGAGCTCCGCCTGGGCGAAAAACGCGCTCGCCAGCTTGAGAATCTCGTTGGTACGGCGCAGTTCCTTGACCTCACGCTCCAGGGCCTTGATGCGTTCACGCTCGGCCGTGCTCACGCCATCACGTTCCCCACGATCGATCTCCTCGCGCTTGACCCAATCCAGCAGCGTCTGCGGCGTACAGCCGATCATCGGCGCAATCGATTCGACCGCCGCCCACATCGACGGATGTTCGCTACGCTGCTCACGTACCAGACGCACTGCGCGCTCCCGGACTTCCGGGGAAAACTTGGTTGCCTTCTTGTTCATGGCTCGATTCTCTCAAGAATCCGAGCCTCCACAAAATTCGGTGCGGTTCATAATGGCCCCCGGCCTGCCCCTGAGATGACTGAGGAGCAGCGTCGCGCGTACGAGAATGGCGCATGGCTCTGTATGAATTGTGCGACCATCGTTGACGTTCTTCCTGACTGGTTCCCACCAGGAGTGATTAGTGGATGGCAAGCCAAAGCAGAAGAGGAGGCCAATGCCGAATCCGTGGCCCCGATGCCTCCCCACTTCCTAAATTTCGCGGATGCGGCAATTCGAGCGAAGGCTTTCTGCGATCGAGTGGACACGATTCCAATATCCGCGTGGGGTGCTGGCTACGTCACGGAAGTGACCAGCGATGCCCGCTCGAAGTACGGCAGCCTCATCGGAGCATGTGGCAACTTGAAGTCACCTCTCAATCCCCTCAGTGGTCTTTACCCTCACGTCATCGCTCTGCAAATGCGGATCTATGGAAATTTGATCTCGATTCGGCACTTCTTCGAGCAACTCCGTGGTCCGGGTTGGTGGTTTGACGCGGACGCGAGTTGGAAACGGAACATTGCCACTAACGCTTCGCCGATGTTGGACCCAGTATCACAATTCTGGAGCGATACCTTGCGAGCGAAGAGCGAACTCATCGAATTCCACCAGGGACGCTCGGATTCGCGTGCGCTTTTTCTCTGGTGACTGATCGTCCGTAGCTCGGTTCGAAGGTACGAGCGCCGAGTGCAATCTCGTCCGCCGGGCCGCTCGATAGTGGTAGTCCGGAGGTTTAGCTGACAGGTTGGCACCACTAACGACCCGGCCGCCGCCGAGCGCGACGTGATGCGCAAGGAGGTCGAGGACGCGGCGGGATCGTCGGTGCTTTTCCGATCCAGTAGCCAGCACGCCGCGCCTACGCCCGTGCAGGCCGCATCCGCCGTACCGGCATCGGGCCTGGCCGGTTTCGATCCGCGGGCGGTCGGCCCGGCTTCGACGGCGGCGCAGCCGGCCGACCGGACGTTATCTGCTGATCCCGCAGGGTTCGCGCGTCCTCCGGAAGTACACGGCCAGGTCGCCTACGGGCAGAGCCGCGTGCAGATCGTGTGGAACCGCATCATCCGGCCGGACACGTCTTCGGTCACGCTCGACAACTTGGCCGGTGCCGATCCGGCCGGCTATGCCGGCCTGGAGGATGGCGTCGATTGGCACTTGGGACGCAGCTTGGCGGAGGCTGCACTGTCCACTGTGTTGGGTGTCGGTTTCGAGCTGGCCGTCTCCAATCAGGGAAACGTCAATGGCAATACTGTCATCGCGTTGCGGGATAGCGCTCTGGACGCGGCCAATCAGGTCGGTCAGGAGTTCACTCGCCGCAACCTCAACATCCAGCCGGCCTTGACCGAGCGGCCGGGCCTGCCGGTCCGCATCATCGTGAACCGCGGTCTGGTGCTGCGGCCGTACCAGCTGCTGTTCTTCAACCGGGGGATTTCACGATGAGCACGTCGCGCAAGCTGCGGCTGGGGCCGCTGCCGAAAACCGAGAGCGTGAAGCTGACGTTCGCGTGTCCTGCCACGCTCAAGGCCGACCTTGACCGCTACGCCGAGTTGTACGCACAGACCTATGGCGACGCGGTCGGTGCCACGGTGCTGATCCCGCACATGCTGGGGGCGTTCATGGTAGGGGATCGGGGGTTCAGCCGAACAGCCACGAAGCCATCAAGCTCGTAAGAGGAGGGGAGGGCGGGATTGATTGGTACACGGAGCACACCCACCTTCACAGTCACCTTGGAAGTGTGAGACAATACATTTAGTCCAGTTTTGTTTATAGAAAAACTGTTATAAATCAATGTATTGGTGTTGTTATGGGCGAATTGATTGGGTTGAAGGCTGATTTAGCCCAGATTGTTCGGTTGGCCTTGGCCGAGCAGACGGAGGACGTGCGCCTGTTTGCTGCGCGACTGGTCAGGAAGTACCGGGGAACCGAGCCGGAGTTGGCTGAGCAAGTGGATTTGTTCCTGCGCGCCAAGCCGCACAGGGCGGGGGCGCCGATGCGCAAGGTCGCGGCTCCTTCGGTGCCTGAACAGGTGTTGCCGGTCGATGATGAGTCGCGGCTGTCGTTGCTAAAGGTATTCAAGGACGCCGCAGATCGGGAGGCACCGCTGCTCTCGGTTGAGTTGGAGGAGTCCCTTGGGCAGTTGATTCAGGAGCGCAAGCAAGTAGCGCGTCTTGCCGCCCTAGGCTTAACCCCCACGCGCTCAGCCATTTTTGTTGGTCAACCGGGCGTGGGCAAGACGTTGACGGCACGTTGGTTGGCCGCCCAGTTGGGTGTGCCGCTATACGTGCTCGATCTAACAGCCGTGATGAGCAGCCTGTTGGGACGCAGTGGCAGCAATCTTCGCGCTGCGCTGGATTTCGCCAAGCGCAGTCCCTGCGTTCTTCTGCTGGATGAGATTGATGCGATTGCCAAGCGCCGCAGCGATGACACCGATGTCGGCGAACTCAAGCGCCTGGTGACGGTGATCTTGCAGGAAGTCGATGAGTGGCCTGCCACCGGATTGTTGCTGGCTGCCACCAATCACCCGGAGTTGATTGATCCGGCACTGTGGCGGCGATTTGATCTGGTCGTGGACTTCAAGGTGCCGGAGCCGGCAGCAGTCAAAGATGCCATCAAGCGATTTTTGGGGCCGGACTTCGCACTGTTTGGTCGTTGGATCGAAATTTTGACCTTCGCTTTTCGTGGCCAATCCTTCAGTGACATAGAGCGTGAAATACAGCGTTTTCGACGTGCCGTTGCATTGGGGACAACGCCAGATGCCGATCTGATCGAGGAGTTCATCAAGGCGCGCGCCTTGATACTGGATCGGCAGGGGCGCATCGACATGGCTGTGTTGCTGGCAAAGCAGACGCGCCTGTCCCAGCACAATATTTCAGACATTACCGGTGTGAGCCGGGACACCATTCGCAAGTACACCACCGACGGGCCAACCGTCGTTCCAAAAAAGCGGAGGCGTGAGGCATGAGCCAGACCAATTTCCTGATCGGACGAGGGGAACTGCTGACCAACGAAATCAAGGGCCCCAAGCGCGGCATGGACAAGGCCGAGGTGTACACATTGCAGCAGGCAAGGAAGCGGTTGATGCCGCAGTTTGCCGAAGTGGCGTCCAGCCTCGATGGCTTGCCGGACAAAGCTTGCCCTGGGGATTTGGGTGTGGCTCGCCTCGCGCTCAATCCCAGCTACATCGCGCGTTCCTTCTTTCCGGCAGCCATGCTGCGTAGCGCAGGTCTTGAGTCGGTCGGTAGCCGAGCCGTCAAACTCACGCCGGAGGCTTGGTCTAAGAAGGGGCCGCCGCGCGAATCGACTACTACCGAGCTTTTCGTGGTGGGTCGACGTGAAGCGTTCCGTAAGTTGAAAGATTGGGCGGGGCAGCTCGTAGATGGATCGAACGAAGCGAAAGACCTTTCGCATATCGAGCGCATTTCAGCCTTCGAGGCAAAGGATCGTATCGTTTCGATCGGGATGACTAAGGATCGATTCTTCGAAGTTGGTATTCATCTGCTGCCTGACGACAACAATCAGTTCGTGCAGCGTGCATTTGCCAAGTACGCTGCTGAAGTCGGTGTGACCATTCATGCCGATCTGGCATTCAGCGCAGGCAACTTGTGGTTCCTCCCAGTCGAGGGCAAGCATGGCAGCATTGAGCGTCTGGCCGAGTTCTCCTTTGTCCGCGTGGTTCGTCCCATGCCAAAGTTGCGCGGTATGCGACCGGTGCAGCGATCGGCAGGCGTGACCGTGGCGTGCAGTCTGCCGACGGAGCAACCGCTGTCGTCCGAGCCCAAGGTAGCCATTCTTGATGGCGGCTTGCCCAAGCGTCACAGCATCGCGCCGTGGTTGGGCACGTACCGCGTTCTGGATGAAAACGCGGCGGATGATCCGGGCGGTTTGCAGCATGGCCTCGGCGTGACTTCGGCATTCCTGTTTGGGCCTATCGCGCCAAACAGTACCGCAGCACGTCCTTATTCCTATGTCGATCATCTGCGCGTTCTGGATCGTGAGACAGATTCGGAAGACCCTCTGGAGCTGTACCGCACGCTAGGACTTGTCGAAGAAGTGCTGCTGTCGCGCCAGTACCAATTCATCAACCTCAGCTTGGGGCCGGATCTTCCGATCGACGATACGGACGTGCATGCTTGGACTTCCGTGATCGACGATCTGCTCAGTGACGGTGATACGCTGATGACTGTCGCCGTTGGCAACAACGGCGAAATGGATCGGGCTGTAGGGAATGCCCGCGTGCAGGTGCCGTCAGATTGCGTCAATGCACTGTCTGTAGGCGCTGCAGACAACGTTGATACGACATGGGGGCGTGCGGCTTACAGCGCCATTGGCCCTGGGCGCAGCCCCGGCGTGGTGAAGCCCGACCTCATGGCCTTCGGTGGCGATGCCGGCAGTTCCAAGTATTTCCATGTACTGACGGAAGGCACGAAACCGGCGCTGGTGCCGCAGTTAGGTACCAGTTTCGCATCGCCGTACTTGCTGCGTAACGCTGTTGGCGTGCGCGCGATTCTCGGTGCCGATTTGTCACCGTTGGCGATCAAGGCCCTACTTGTTCATGGCGCTGATCCTGCCACTCACGACAAGACCGAAGTAGGTTGGGGCAAAGTGCCGGAGGACTTGATGGAAGTCATTACGTGTCCGGCTGGAGTGGCGCGGGTGGTTTATCAGGGCGAGTTGAAGCCGGGCAAGTACCTGCGCGCAACGCTCCCACTGCCCGCAGGTGGCTTGCAAGGGAACATTCGCCTGAAGGCGACCTTCTGTTATGCCTCTCCGACCGACCCGCAGGATGCCGTCGCTTACACGCGGGCGGGTTTGGAAGTTGTGTTCCGGCCCAGCGACAAGAAAATCAAGGAAGGCAAGACCAACGCTGACACGAAGGGCTTCTTCGACATGAAGAAGTACGCGACAGAGGAAGAGCGCCGCTCCGACATGGGCAAGTGGGAGACAGTCCTGCACGGTAACAAGTCCATGCGCGGCAGCAGCCTGGACAATCCTGTGTTCGACATCCACTACAACGCGCGCGAGGCAGGTGGCCCGACGACAAGCGCCGACAAAATTCGCTACGCGCTGATTATTACGGTCGAAGCACCCAAGCACACGGATCTCTACAACGAAATCTTGCGCGCTTACGCGAAGATGCTGGTGCCCATTCAGCCGAAGGTTACGTTGCCGGTGCGTTTGTAGTAGGGGGCGGGGAAGGGGCTTCAATGGAATGCTTCCGAATCGACGAAAGCGGATATACCGGGTTCGATCTTTTGAACCCCGAACAACCTTTTCAAGGGGCCGCGGCTGTGGCTATCGGCAACGAGGATGCCGCTCGTCTCATCAAGGAGCATTTTCCGGGGCTACAGGCGACTGAGCTGAAGTACAGGGCGCTTGCGCGCCGGCCTGGAAACCATCCTCGCTTGCTGAGTCTGTTGAAAGACCTCCTGACTCACTACAAGTGTGTGACTTATGTCTGCGATAAGCGGTTCCTGCTGTTGTTGATGTTCCTCGATTACGCTGTCGAGCCGTTCTATTACGAACGGGGCATCAACTTCTACGAGGATGGACAGAACTACGCATTGGCTTCGATGATGTCTTTTGTTGGTCCCACGTTGTTAGGGGAGGATGCGTTCAATACGATGCTCGCGGCTTTTCAGCGAGCAGCGAGAGAAAAGACCTCTGAAGCCCTGAAGGACTTGGTGGACGCGGTGCGCAAGACACGATGGCGCGAACTACCTGAGGCACTAGCAGGCTGTTGAAATTGGATACGGTGTAAACGGGCGTTGCGAGCGGTGCGTTAGAGATATCGTGTTCATGATCTTGGGCAGACGAGAGCGATGCGCGGAATGGACGAGATGCAAGAACCGCTGTTCACGACGGTGAAGCTGGAAGACTTCGTGCCGGCCGATCACCCGTTGCGGCCGCTTCGGCTGCTGGTCAATCAAGCGCTGAAGCGGCTCAATGGGCTGTTTGGCACGATCTACGCGGATAGCGGCCGTGCGTCGATTGCGCCGGAGAAACTGCTGCGTGCATTGCTGCTGCAGGTGCTGTACTCGGTGCGCAGCGAGCGCATGTTGATGGAACAGATGCGCTACAACCTGCTGTTCCGTTGGTTCGTCGGACTGGCGATCGAAGACGCCGTCTGGGACCACTCGGTGTTCTCCAAGAACCGTGATCGTCTGCTCGAGCACGAAGTGGTCGAAGCGTTCTTTACCGAAGTCATGAGCTTGGCCGACAAGCAAGGGCTGCTGTCCAGAGAACACTTCTCGGTCGATGGCACGCTGATCCAGGCTTGGGCCAGCCACAAGAGCTTCCGGCCCAAGGACGGCTCGGACGATCCACCAGCCGGCGGTGGTCGCAATGTCGACACCGACTGGAAGGGCAAGCGGCGCAGCAACGATACGCATGAATCGAGCACCGATCCGGACGCGCGCCTGTTCCGCAAGGGGCGGCAAAGCGGAGCCATCCTTTGTTATCAGGGGCACATCCTGATGGAGAACCGCTCGGGCTTGGTGGTCGGCGCGGTGGTCAGCCACGCTGACGGTTTCGGCGAACGCGCAAGTGCGTTGCGCTTGCTCGATTGCGTGCCGGGCCGTCACGCCAAGACGCTCGGCGCCGACAAGGGTTACGACATGCGCGACTTTGTGCGGGACTGTCGTGCGCGCAAGGTGACGCCGCATGTCGCGCGCAACGACGCGCATCAAGGCGGCAGCGCGATCGATGGCCGCACCTCGCGGCACGCCGGTTATGGCATCAGCCAGGTGATTCGCAAGCGCATCGAAGAGCACTTCGGCTGGGGCAAGACCGTCGGCAGGATCCGACAGACCGCGTATCGCGGCATCAAGCGAGTCGACCAGCACTTCAAGCTGACGATGCTGGCGAGCAACCTGACTCGAATGGCTCGAATACTGGCAGCGGTGCCGCAGGGAGCAGCGCGATGAGCCGCCCAACCGTAGCTGTTGCGCGGCAACGCGCCGGCCGGCCCGCTCGCAAGCGGGGCATCCGGCACGATTCGTCAGCAACTCAGCGGCCAATCGCATACGAAACCCTTTTAAACAGTGCCCCGATCGTCGGAACGAGGCGCTTTTCAACAGCCTGCTAGGGCCATTGGCTCAATATGCGGCACCAGAGTGCTTGAGTGCGATCATGACACCGGGTGTTAGCACCGACGCGGCTTTTGTGGTGTTGCAGTCACTGGTTACTCGTATGGAAGAAATGGCTGAGGGTTCTTACTGTGTCGAGCATGACCAATCCAAGAACCTCCTGACTTACCATGACCTGATTCAGCAGTACATCAACCATGAGGAAGCCATCGAGTTCAGGCAGTCGGAGATCGCAAGTCTGAAGTTCCCGCTCAAACTCACGTCGGTGACCCAGGTGGACTCGAAGATGAGCCCCGCGGTGCAGTTGGCAGACGTAATGATTGGAGCGACTATTGAGGCGGCTAACACGTTGAGAGGGCGTAAGGTAGTCGGGCTGGATGCCGAGACGGTGATGGCGCTATATTGCGACGAGCAGATCATCCACCTATTGCCATCGCTGGACTTTGATGAGCAAAAGCGTTTCAGGCAAGGCTCGCAAGGAGCTGAGCTGATCGATTACATGGCGACTCATTTTCACCGATGATGGCGTCGACGGGGGTGTCAGGATTTCCGTGTTCAAGGCAGGTTGAGATTCACACGGATGGTCGAACGAATCGATCCTCGTAGAGGATCACGAACTGGTTCATAGCCGTCTTCGAGTCACGTAGAGCAAATTAATTCTGTCACTCTAGAATCCATACGGTTCAAGGCGTCTGCCTCAAGCGAATCTGTCTTGTCGCGGGGGCTGTGCTGACCTGGGACGTTTCTTGTAGCCGTTTGGCAAGTGAGTTCTCTTTTATCCTAGAGGCAAGGAGAACTCGATGAAGAAGCGATTTACCGACGAGCAGATCATCCGGATTTTGCGCGAGGCCGAGAGCCGGGACGAGCCGGTGAAGGATCTGTGCAAGCGCCACAACATCTCGGAACAGACGTTCTATCGTTGGCGCAACAAGTTCGGCGGCATGGATGTGGCCGACGCCCGTCGGCTCAAGGATCTGGAATCGGAGAACGAGCGGCTCAAGCGCCTGATTGCCGAGCAATTGCTGGTCATCGACGGACTGAAGGAATTCAGCCGAAAAAAATGAATACCCCAACGGGCCGGCGCGAAGCGCTGGAAGTCCTGACTCGGCGGGGTCTCTCGCAACGCAAGGCATGTTGTTATCTGGGGCTGAGTCGCCGGGTGGCCACCTATACGCTCAAGCAACCGGAGAAGGATCGGAGCCTGGGCGAGCGGCTGATGGCGGCCGCGCAGGAAGTGCCGCGCTTCGGCTACCGGCGGATGTCGGCTTGGCTGGCGCTGGGCGAATCGCGCGTGCGGCGAATGTGGCAAGCCTTGCGGCTCAACATTCCACGGCGGCGTCCTCGCCGGCGTCGTTGTGGCAACGACATTCGCTTGCCCGGTGCGACACAGCCGAATTCGGTCTGGAGCTACGACTTCGTGCACGATCAACTGGTCGATGGGCGGGCGTTGAAGATGCTTTGCGTGATCGATGAATACACCCGCGAGTGCCTGGCGATCGAAGTCGGCGCCAGCTTGCGGTCGCAGGATGTCATCCTGACGCTGTCGCGACTGATGCGGCTGTACGGCAAGCCCGCGTTCATTCGGTCTGACAACGGCGCCGAATTTACCGCTGCCAAGGTCATGCGCTGGCTGCGGGATGCTGCCATCGGTCCGGCCTTCATCACGCCCGGCAGTCCGTGGCAAAACGGGTTCGTCGAGAGCTTCAACGGCAAGTTGCGTGACGAATTGTTGAACCGGGAATGGTTCCGCAGCCGCGCCGAAGCCAAGGTGCTCATTGAACGCTGGCGGCAGTTCTACAACGAGCGCCGGCCCCATAGCGCGCACCGCTATCAACCTCCCGCCACGGTCCGTCGAGCCTGGCTGGATTCCGATAATATCGACACGAGACTCACTGCCTGACTGGTCACAAAATTCCGCCGCAGGTCAGTGCTGCCATTCGGAAAGCTTCATTGCAAGCGTCTGCAGATAACTTCTGTAATCTGCCTGTCTGTTTGCATTAAACGCCCCTGCGAAGGGCTCGGGTAAGCGGCCGCTGTGGAGCCGTGTCAATTGCTGCTTCGGGTTGTTCAGAGTCGTTCGCGTCGCCCCGGAACCGCCATTCGCTGTAGCGTGCCGTTCCAGTCGTCAGGATCGACGCGGCAGCGAGATAGGGAACCTTATCGCTACGGTACGAATGTCGGTTCAAGTTCAGGTTTGGCACAACGCGTGACCGCCACTGACGGCGCGGCGGAGGAGTTGACACCGGTCTTCGCAGCCGCGGCCAGTGACAACTTTTATTCGCAAACGGAGATAATCTAAATCTGGTTTATGGTTGTCCGGCAGGTTACTCCACCACCTTGAACAGGCGGTTCTTGTTGATCACGCCGACTTTCGTCTGTTTGCCGTCGTCGTCAGCGGCGGGCCGCAGATGCCGATCGTCGAGCGTCGGCCCCGTATAGCGGCTGCGCGGCCGGATCACCTTGCCGACGCGCAGCTGCTCGATGCAGTGTGCGAGCAGTCCGACGCTGCGCGCGATCGAGAACAGCCCGAACGCCGCATCACGCGGCAACTGAAGCTGCACCGACAGCATCGCCAGCGCGACATCGATGGTCGGCCGCTGGCCGGTGAGCGTCGTGACCTTGTCGACGAAGTGCGCGAGTTCCGTCGGCGGATCGAGCCGCGCAAGCAGCGCGGCCGCGCGCGGATCGCCGTCGGGGTAAAGATGATGGCCGAAACCGGGAATCGGGATCGCGGACTTCAGGTGATGATCGACGACGCGCTCGGCACCCAATCGTTGCACGTCGTCGAACACCGCACGTACGCGTCCCGACGCGTCGCCGTGCAGCGGCCCCGACAACGTCGCGAGCCCCGTCAGCAGGCAGCCTGCCAGCGACGCGCCGGTCGATGCGGTGATGCGCGCGGCAAATGCCGAACTCGTGATCTCGTGATCGGCGACCAGCACCATCGCGCGGCGCAACAGGTCTGCGCCATGGCTGTCGAGGCCCCAGCCGGCCGCGAGCCGCTGATGGGTGTGAAGCGGGCTTGCGCCGGCATCGTCGTGCGCGCCGAACGCGCGCGACACGATCGCGACGAGCTGCCCGGCCTCGATGTGCAGTGCGCTGTCGAGACGGCCGAGCGTCGAGTGCCCGTGCGCGGCCAGCGTCGCGAGCATGGTGAACGCGCATTGCCGGTCTCGCTCGCCGGGCGGTAGTGCCAACGCGGGCGGATCGAACGACACGGGCGTGGTGGCCTGCCAGAGCAGCGCGGCCGTCTCCTCGAGCGTGGCGGTGTCTGCGAGCTGAACGCTGTCGCGCCCGCGATACCACGCGCGTCCTTTCGAGAACGTGGTGATGCCGCTGTAGATGCACGGCTCGGCGCCAAAGATCGTGCTGGCCGCGAGCGCCGCTCGCTTGCGGCCGACCTGTTTCTTGCGGCACAGCGCGACCACATCCTCGGCCCGATACAGGCTCTTGCGCGGATCGTCGGGATCCTGCATCACGGCAATGCTGCCGCGGCTCGCGTACGCGTAGACGGTCTGCGCCCGCACGCCGAGCCGCCGCGCCGCTTCCGTCAGGGTGATCCAGTTCTGCATGGGGAGTCGTGATGAGGATGCGGCCGGTGCGCGGCCGCTTGCGCCGACTATAGACCGGGTTCAGTTGAATGTCATCTCGGCCGGGCGCCGCTCCAGCACCTCGACGAGGATGTCGCCGGGCGCGCGCACGAAACAGCCGCGCACGCCGGCGCGGATCCGCGTGACGGGCTGGACGATCTCCGCGCCGTTGTCGACCAGATGCGCGTAAGCCGCATCCAGATCCTCGACAAGCACGCCCAAGTGGTCAATCCCTTGCATGCGCTCGCCGTCCGGCACGATCGCCGGACACGCGTCCGGCAGCGCCGTGATGAAGAGGTTGATTGCCCCGATCCGCAGGTCGACGCGGCCGGGGCGCCGCACGATTTCGGCGTTCAGGCAGCGCGCGAACCACGCGGCGGTGGCCTCGGCATCAGCCGAGCAGAGTTGCAGGTGATCCCATTTGAATTCGATCATGGTCGTGTGCGGTACGTGCAGTGGAGCGTAAAAGGGGGCGAACCGGGTCAGAGCTCGATACGCGACAGCTTGCCGAGCAGCACCGAGTACGACAGCGTGCCGAGGAGGCAGATCGCACCCATCAGGTTCAGCGCCCAGAAAAAGTTGCCGGTGTGCTGCGTCACGTAGCCGATCATCAGCGGCGTGGTGACGGCTGCGATATTCGCGGCGAGGCTCGTGATGCTGCTGGTGAGCCCGACATAGCGTTTCGGCGCGATCTCGGACACCGCCGCCCACGACATCGAGCCGATACCCTGTGCGAAGAACGCGACGGTCAGGATCGCGATCACCAGCGCGTTCGACTGCACGAAATTGACGAGCACGATCGATGCGCCGAGGAAGGTGCCGATCACGAGGGGCGCCTTGCGCGACGACGACATTGATACGCCGCGCCGGATGCAGAGATCGGACAGATAGCCGGCGATCAGGATGCCCAGCGTCGCGCCGATGAACGGCATCGCCTGGAAGAAACCGACCTTGATCATCGACATGTGCCGTTCCTCGACAAGGTAGGTCATGAACCAGGTCGTGAAGAACACCAGCAGCGTGTTGTTGCAGAACTTGCCGAGACAGATCGCGAGGATCTGCCGATAGCCCAGCAGGCGCAGCGCCATGCGCCAGTCGAATCGGTCGCGCGCCGTCACTACCGGCTGCCCTTCGGTGATGTACTGCAGCTCGGCCGCGTTGACGCGTGGATGGCGCGACGGATCGCGATAGAGCCGGTACCAGACGACGCTGAACAGAATGCCGAACGCGCCGGTCGCGAAGAACACGGTACGCCAGCCGAACGCGGATGAGATCCACAGGAGCAGCCCGGTGAAGAGCGGCGTGCCGATGTACTGACCCATCACGTACACGCTCGTCGCGAAGCCACGCTCCTGGACCGGGAACCACATCGTCACGGCGCGCGCGTTCGACGGAAACGCGGGCGCTTCGAGCGCGCCCATCGCTAGCCGCGAACCGAGCAGCATGTGATAGCCGTGCGCGAGCCCTTGCGTGAGCGTCGCCAGCGACCATCCGACGAGCGACAGCGCATACGCGACGCGCGAGCCCAGCATATCGGCGAGCACGCCTGCCGGCAGCAGCGCGATAGAGTATGCGAGGCCGAACACCGCGAACAGCTCGCCCATCTGCACGCGGGTAAGCGCGAGATCCTTCGACAACGCCGGAGCGACGATGCCGAGCGCCGAGCGATCGACGTAGTTAAGGACGGTGGCCACCAGCAGCATCGACAGCACGCCGTAGCGCACCCGCGATCGCCTGGCGGCGCCTGCGTGCGCGTCGAACTCGCGCATGACCGAAACCTGTTCTTCAGCGGTTTTCAATGTCGTCTCCTGTTTTGTGATGGTTGTGCTGGTGCACCTGCCGCGTGTGCCGGCGCGCGTCCGGTCAGCCGCGTCCGACGAAGGGCATCGCGCTTGCCATGATCGTCATGTTCAGAATGTTCGCTTCGAGCGGCAGGCTCGCCATCTGCACGATCGCGCTCGCGACATGCACGACGTCGACGCGCGGCTCGGGCGCGATGCGGCCGTCGGCCTGCAGCACGCCGCTGTCCATGCGCTCCGTGAGCGAGGTCGCGGCGTTGCCGATATCGATC
Source organism: Burkholderia sp. MBR-1 (assembly GCF_013822785.1). Taxonomy (NCBI): domain Bacteria; kingdom Pseudomonadati; phylum Pseudomonadota; class Betaproteobacteria; order Burkholderiales; family Burkholderiaceae; genus Burkholderia; species Burkholderia sp. MBR-1. The sequence goes on along the minus strand of NZ_CP053611.1, from coordinate 459,646 downwards.
TGGCCGCAGGCGATGTTAAACGGTCGACCGTCGAGGGCAAGCGAACGCGTGATGCCGAGGACCGCGTGCTTCGTGGCCGTGTACGCGATCGTGTGCGGGCGCGGCGTGTGCGCGGAGATCGAACCGTTGTTGATGATGCGGCCGCCTTGCGGCGTCTGGCGCTTCATCTGGCGCCACGCGGCGCGGGCGCACAGGAACACGCCGGTCAGGTTGGTGGCGACCACGTCGTTCCAGAACTCAAGCGAATAATCGTCGAGCGGCACGGCGCCTGCGTTGCAGCCCGCGTTGTTGAACAGCACGTCGAGGCGGCCGAAGTCATGCGCAATCCGCGTGAAGCTCGCATCGACCGACGTTTCGTCGGACACGTCGGTTGGAATCGCCGCTGCGACGCCCCCGGCCAGCTCGATGATCTCTTGCGTCGCGAGTAGCGGATCGATGCGCCGGCCGAGCAGCGCGACGCTGAAGCCGGCTTGCGCGAGCGCTACCGCAGCGGCCTGTCCGATGCCGGTGCCGGCACCCGTCACCGCCGCGATTCTTTTCTCTGCCTGCATTTTCACGCCCTCGTCTTCAGTCCGTTGAACATGCAAAAAGCATTGCGCGGCGACGATTTCGCAGCAATCTTGATTCTTTCAATCAATATCAACCGCCCCGTCCAGACGGGCTGGCGTCAGGGTTTTCCTGAGTTCGCGGCGGCGCCGTTCGCGCGCCGGCACGGCATCGCGCATAGCAGAGGACATGATCGGAATCGGTCGATCATCCGGTCGCTCAATGCCGCGCGGACATGTTGATCGAACCAATCAATATTGACCCGCGCCGACTGCGCTTCGTAGGCTGTGTTCCGTTTTCCGACCCAAGGACAAGACCATGCCTGACAACAATCGCCCCCGCCTGTTGGTTGCGCGACGCGTTCCCGCCGCAGTCGCCGCACGCGCAGAATCCGAATTCAACGCGTATGTAACGGACGCCGACATGGACGCGCCGTCCGTCGTCGAGTTCTGCAACCGCTACGAGACGCCGGCGGTGCTGATCGGCAAGAAATCGGGGCTGCAGGCCGAGCACATCGCAGCATTGCCGCCGAGCGTGAAGATCATCGCGAACGCGAGCGCCGGGTACGACCACATGGATGTCGCCGCCGCACGCGCACGCGGAATCGCGGTCAGCAACGCCCCCGATGCGCTGACCGACTGCACGGCCGATTTCACGATGCTGCTAGTGCTGGCCGCGTGCCGGCGTGCATCGGAGTACGAGCGTATCGTGCGCGCGGGGTGGGGAAAGTCGTTCGGCATGACCGACATGCTCGGCACGCGCGTGAACGGCAAGACGCTCGGAATCGCCGGTTTCGGGCGGATCGGCCGTGCGGTCGCGCAGCGCGCGCGCGGCTTCGGGATGAAGATCGTCTATACCGATCGGCGTCCCGCACCGCCCGAGATCGAGGCCGGTGCACGCTATTGCGCGGATCTCGACACGCTGCTCCCTCAGTGCGACATCCTCACGCTGCACGTGCCCGGCGGCGGCACGCCGTTGATGACCCGCCGCGAATTCGGCTTGCTGCGCGCCGGTGCGGTATTCGTGAATGCGGCACGCGGCAGTCTCGTCGACGAGGATGCGCTTTACGATGCGTTGACGTCGCATCGGCTGTTCGCCGCGGGGCTCGACGTTTACCGGAACGAACCCAACATCGATCCGCGCATTGCCGCGCTCGACAATGTGTTTCTGTCGCCGCACATGGCGAGCGCGACCGTCGAGACGCGCGACCAGATGGGGTTTGCCGCGCTCGACAACGTCGCGGCGGTGCTTGACGGAAAGGGGGCGCCGAACGCGCTGTGATGACGGCAGGCACCCGCGATTCTGTTGGAGCAACGAGAACGGGCTTGCTTGCTCGATATGCCTGGCTACACATTGCCCCGATTGCCGGCTCGCGCCGTCGCTCGGCCGCGCGTTGATCCCGCGATGTCGATCCAGCACCCGTTGTCCGTCTACCAGCAATTACTGACCGAGGTGCGCGCATGAACTTGCAGCAGGAACGCATCGACGGGCACTGCCAAAGCCTGAAGCTCGAGGGACTCATGCACCGATACGTCGCTCTGGCCAGCGACGCGGCGGCCAAGCAATGGAGTTTCCTCGACTTCCTCGAGAACGCGCTCGCGCACGAACGAGAGACGAGGCAAGTTCGTTCGCGGCAAACACTGGTGCGCATGGCCGGGTTTCCCGCCATCAAGACACTGGATGACTACGACTACAGCTTCGCCGTCGGGGTCCCGCGCGAGGCAATCGACGAGCTTGCCACGCTACGCTTCATCGAGCGAGGCGAGAACGCCGTGTTGCTTGGTCCGTCGGGCGTGGGCAAGACGCACCTCGCGATCGCCATCGGATATGCAGCGACGCAGGCCGGCATCAAGACGAAGTTCATCACGGCGGCGGATCTGATGTTACAGCTCGAGGCTGCACGCCGACAGGAGCGATACGACGCCGTTCTTCGGCACAACATTCTCGGCCCGAGGCTGCTCATCGTCGATGAGATCGGCTATCTACCGCTCTCGGGCGATCAGGCCAGTCACTTCTTCCAGATCGTCGCCAAGCGCTACGAGCGTGGCTCGATGATCCTGACCAGCAACCTGCCGTTTGCGCAGTGGGACGAAACCTTCGGCGGCAACACCACCCTCACTGCAGCGATGCTCGACCGCATTCTCCACCATGCACAAGGACAGCCTGGTCGCTGATGTTTCAGCGGCGTTGTCTGCTTCAGCAGGAGCGGCGGCGCGTGGGCGAGTTCGGCGGAGCGGCGGACGTGAAGAACATAGCGCGCGTGCGGCCGCCGGAAAACTCGCCTAAGCAGGATCGATCGTGAAGTGGGTCGCGGCGTAGACGGCGTTACAGCGCCACACTTCGACACTGTCGCGGTAGAACCGCGCTTCGCGGCCCTTGATGATCATCGCCGCTCGCGGGAACACTGTGCCGTGGCCGTTCATGGCGGCCGCGAGTGCGTTTCGCTCCTTGCAGGTCGCCCAGTACGTTCCGTCGGCGAGCGGTGCAGGGTTTGCTTTCCTCATTCGTCGACCTTTCGAGCGGCCCGCGATGCGATCTCGCGCGACAACTGCAGGATGGTGTTCGATGCGCTTTGATAGCTGCCGAACCCAGGGGCCTGTACTTGGTAGAAATGCGAGTAGCGCGAGTTCATTCTGCGGAAGACCGTATTGGCGCCGACAAGCGGAGCAAGGTTGCTGATGATCTCCTCGAGCGTGTCGCGTTGCGAAAGCGAGGTGTTTTGCGTCGTGGTCACGAATGTGCGGCCCGCGTCCTCCGGCGGAGCGACGATCGCGGCCTGCACGGAGTTCCACGCCATCACTGCGTCTCTGAGGTGCGAGTAGGGCCTCGTTTTGTGCCCGCACTTGTCGCACTGAAATTGCTCGGTACTGCCGAGAGAAACGTGTGTTACTTGCGAAAGCCCGCAAGCGGGGCAGGGGCCGAGATTGGTCGAGTGGGTCATCAATCCTTGCATGCGTGGGTTGCTCGCAGCTTAGCGAGCACGTCGGGATGGTTGTCGTGCAGCGTTGGCCAGCCTGAGCCCAGAGTCAGCGCATTTCCGCTGACTCTGCCTGATCAGAAGGCCATGCGCACACCTGTTGTCTGGGAAATTCTCATTCGGCCGCGGCCAACTCAGCGAGACGCTCTTCGAAACGATCGAGGATCTCCTGGACGAGGCCCGACGCGAAGCGCCGAAGAGCTACCCTCGAATCTTCGTCAGTCTCGCCCTGAAAGGCGGCGTAGCGGACAGGGCCGACTTTTTCGAAGCCTTCGGCGTCTTCATCATCACAGAAACATCGACGGAGGGTCTTGAGCCCAACGTCCATCGCTTCGCTGTGTGTGTTTGACAGTTTCCGTTGGACGAAAAGCTCCGCCACCTCGTCGATCGTTCCTGCGTAACGCAGCACGTGGATCAAGTCGCCCGCGTCCTTGTTTTCGTTGCGTTGCTCGAGCGCGATCGCTTTCAGGATCACGAACGCTGGCACATCCGCGAAGCGAATGTTGCGTGAGGTCACGCCGCCGTCGCCAAGTAAGCGGCCGGTTACCGGTTTCTCAACAAACCAGTCGTGCACGATTTCTGCGTACGTCACTGCCAGCGCAGAGACCCGTTCGCCATCGACATTCACCGGCCGCCCGGCCGTTTGGCCAACGGCATCACGCAGAAACTCGACGATGACATCCACCTGCTCGTCGACCCGGAGCTTCCATTGCCATGACGATGTCTTGCCATCCTTCTGAAAGCGCTCGAATCCACGTGCGGTGAGCTGGTCGGCCAGTGATGCGTACCCTTCGCCGGCATCAACCAGGGCGATGTTGAGGACGATATCGACGTCGGACGTGCCAGCGTGTGCGGGGACGTCCGGCGGCGTCTCGGGCGTTAGATAGCGTGGAACGAGTCCGCCTACCAGCCGGAGGGTATGCCCAAGGCTGCCAAATGCACCGATCAGGGTGAGCAGAGTCCTCTCGCAAGCCTCTGTGACATCGGCTTTGTAGCCCGACGCTGTGGTGGGTTTGACTCCGGCCATTTATAACTCCAGTTTTTCAAGAAGGTGCTCGGCCAGCTCTTTGTTTCGGCCTCGTCCATTCAGGAGGTCGAGATACATGATGAATGGGCTCGCGAAGTATGCCGGGATGTCAGGGATCGCGTCGCGGAACAGAAGGCTCGCACCGTCCCGTTCGACGAAGACGACGTTGGCGCCTTTATCGGCCGGCTTCAACCGCATATCTCGAGCAAGACCCTCGGCTTCCCCGGGCGGGACGATGATCTCTGCCGTGTCTACGCTCGTTAGGAGCGGCGCATAGACATTCGCGGCGGCTGTACCTGTGAACGCCCAGTCGAAGGATGGGTTTGCAGACTCGATCTTGGCCGTCAATTTTGTGAGCAGCAGTTTTGGGTTCTCGGAGAAACAGTACCAACTGGAACGCTGCTCCTTGCGCTTCGTCCATTGATCAGCCCATGCTGACAGCAATTCTCGTGGCTTGGTTAGCCGGCGTCGAAGCGTTCTGCCCGCGCCGCTCGATTCGCACCACTCACGGCGCTCCAGTTCTTGCAAGACGACAGAGACCGTGTATGCCGAAGTTTGGGCCATCGCTGCTAGATCGCCGCCGCTCAGCCATTCGTGCCGGTTGACCAGGAGCGCATGAACAACCGCCTCACGCGAATCCGTGAAGAGCGAGGTGGCCTCTTTTCTTACCGACGGTGGGTCGGGCCGCTCGATGTTGATCAGCCAGTTGCGCCACTTCAGGTTGAGGTTTCCGTTCCGTTCGAAATAGCCAATCCCGCGCTTGCGAAGCAGCTCCCGCGCCCCGGGACTCAGCGATTCAGCGGCTACGAGGAGGATGAGGTCCTCAAACCCAGCGTGACTGTAGGCGTGCTTGAATTCGTCAAGCTTCCATACGGCTCCCTGGACGTCGCGTGGATAAGCGTAGCGGAGAGCTTCCACTGCAATGCATACCGGTGTGCCGTCTGCCTCAAGATCCAGAGCGAAGTCCACTCCGGGTAGGTTCGCGAAAACTGATTCGATATGCTGGACCTTGATCCGACCGTCCGCGACCTCATCGAGACTTGAGCAAAGCTCCTTCGCGATTTCGGCCTCGAAAGCACTGCGCGCGTCGCCGCTCGGGTTGTGGCTGAAGTTTTCCATGGATCGTTAGCGAAAACCGGTGATATTGCTGTACAGCTCAATATACAGCATTGGCTTTGCTTTAGCAATTTAGGCTTCTTTAGCTGTTCAGCTAACGCAAGGTCGCACGAAATACGGACTCGGCCCCGTTTTCTCAAATGCGGTCCTCGCCTTCCGGCCCCGACAGGGTGGAGTATCTCCATTGGGGACCGGCGGCCAGGCTGGTACTTGATCTGGTGTGTTTCCCACGGGGCCCGAAGACGACGAGGGCCGCTGTCCGGTCCGAAACAAAGCTCATTGTGCCTGCTGAGGCTCGTCGCGACGTCGTCTGAATCACCGGAGGACGGCCTATCCCGGCAGTGAGCCGCGCAAGACTGTCGCGCAAATCCAGACGGAGAGGCGGCAACGCGCCGCCGGTCGTTCCAACGACCCAGATCAGGATGGCAGGGACGAGAATTGTCCCCCAGAGAGCGAGGGAGCCTTGTTCAGCTAGGAACGAGGCTCTCGGGATGCTCGCGATGTGTCTGGACGGTCGGTGCTCGTAAAATCGAGCGGTGCGAGGCTAGCGCTCGATTTTACGAGCGTAGGGTTGCGGTTTCGAGAAAATTGACTATCATGCTCGTATTATCGAGCGTAAGCGCCATAGGGCGCGATTTATCGAGCATGAAGGTCAATCAAGAGGCAGCTGCCAGCTCGGCGGTGCTTGCCGAGACTAGGCAAATCGGACATCTACTCTCCCGTCTCCGTATAGCGAGAGGGGTACACCAGAGCGAAGCGGCCACGCGAGCTGGTCTGTCGCGGAATACGGCCTACCGCATCGAAAAGGGCGACCCAGGCGTGGCGATTGGGCAGGTGCTCCGCTACCTCGAAGCGTTTGCTCCTGGCTTGGGCCTGCACGACTTACTCTCCCAGACGGATCCGGCGCTTAAATCCCTCGACGCCCGCAGCCTTCGACGACGAGTTAGCGTTATGTCCGAGAAAGAACTCAAGGAACTGGATTTCTGATGGCAGCAACAATCACGAAGCTCGCGGTGTTCGCACACCTCGATGACGAGTGGGCGCCGGCCGGCCTAGTCACGATGACGGAGGACGGAGCTGATCTCCAAGCGTCGGAATTTGCGTACGGCTTGCGTTATCTCGAACGGCCGAACGCAATCGACGTCGACCCGGTGGCGCTCAGCCTCAAAAACAAGGGCGAGCTGCGAGGGAAGGTGATCTTCCCAGGCGCGGGACTCACACAATTCGGTGGCATCCGCGATGCTTCGCCCGACTCGTGGGGGCGGCGCGTGATTGAGGCCAAGCTGAAGGCGAAAGCGAACAGCCTACCAGCGAGTGACGGAGCGCTTCGCCAAGGCCTGCGAGAAGCTGCTGCAAGCGGCCAGCGTGCAGGCCGTGGCGGCCTTCTACGACCTGGGCTGGCACACGGTCAAATCGATCGACAAGATGCGTCTGCGGGCGCGTGTGCGCGAGCCCGACTGGTCAACGATCCGCTATCTGGCGATGGACGAGTTCGCGCTGCATAAAGGCCATCGCTACGCCACGGTGGTGGTCGAGCCGATGAGCCGGCAGGTGCTCTGGATCGGACAGGGCCGCTCGCGCGAGACTGCCCGTGCCTTCTTCGAGCAGCTTCCCGAAGGCGTTGCCAAGCGTATTGAAGCGGTGGCGATCGACATGACCACGGCGTATGAACTCGAAATCAGGGAACAGTGTCCGCAGGCGGAGATCGTCTTCGACCTGTACCACGTCGTGGCCAAGTACGGCCGCGAAGTGATAGATCGGGTGCGAGTGGACCAGGCCAATCAACTCCGACATGACAAGCCGGCCCGCAAAGTTCTGAAGTCCAGCCGCTGGTTGTTGCTGCGCAACCGCCACAACCTCAAGCCAGATCAGGCCGTGCACCTGAAAGAGTTGCTGGCGGCCAATCAGTCGCTGTTATGCGTCTACGTGTTACGCGACGAGCTCAAGCGGCTCTGGTTCTATCAGAAGCCAGCCTGGGCGCAAAAGGCTTGGGAACAATGGTTCGAGCAGGCTCAGCAAAGCGGGATCGCCGCCCTGCAAAAGTTCGCCGAGCGCTTGCAGGGCTACTGGCACGGAATCGTGACTCGCTGCCGCCATCCGCTCAATACCAGCGTCGTCGAAGGCATCAACAACACCATCAAGGTCATCAAGCGTCGGGCTTACGGGTACCGTGACGATGAATACTTCTTCCTCAAGATCCGCGCCGCCTTCCCCGGTAATCCTCGATGAACCTAAAAAAAGACCTGGGCGTCGACCTGCCACTCCTGAGCAATCGGGAGAAGACGAAGCTGGTTGACGCCCTGAGAGAAGAATACGGTTTGACTGAGCTGCTTGAGCGGTTGGACCTGGCGCGCAGCTCCTATTTTTATCATCGGTCGCCCATACGGGTTGCCGACAAATATGCAGATGTCCGTCGTACCGTTGCAGAGATCTTCGAGGACAATCACCGATCCTACGGCTATCGTCGGGTGCAAGCAGCGCTTATCAGGCAACGAGTTTTTCTATCGGAGAAAGTCGTGCGTCGCCTCATGAAACAAGGCGGCCTCCACGCAGCAAGGCCCAAGCGGCGCCGATATCGCTCTTATATCGGGGAAATCAGCCCTGCCCCAGATAACATCATCAATCGCGATTTCCACGCGAACGCCCCCAACGAAAAGTGGGTGACGGATATTTCCGAGTTCCAGATTCCTGCGGGGAAGGTATATCTATCGCCCATGATCGACTGCTTCGATGGGATGGTAGTCAGCTGGTCGATTGGCACAAGCCCCGACGCAGAGCTCGTGAATTCCATGCTAGATGCGGCTATTGAGACCGTGACCGAGGACGACGAGACGCCGATCGTGCATTCCGATCGGGGTGGCCACTACCGTTGGCCTGGCTGGCTATCGCGGGTTGCGAAGGCTAAGCTGATCCCCTCCATGTCGCGTAAAGCCTGTTCACCGGACAACGCGGCCTGTGAGGGATTCTTCGGCAGGCTAAAGACTGAGATGTTCTATACAGGAGACTGGCGTTCGACGACCATCGCGGAGTTCGTTGAGGTACTGGACGCCTACGTTCGCTGGTACAACGAGAAACGGATCAAGGGCTCCCTTGGCTATCTCAGCCCCATCGAGTACCGTGAAAGCCTCGGGTTAGCAACGTAAATCAGTCCAAGAAAATAGCCGCATCCCCGGTGGGTCAGTTCTGTGCGGACATCAACAGTGCGACGCAATCCTGAAATGAACATGATCGATAGAGGCAGAGCAATAGCACACGATCTTCGCGTGTGGGCGTTGAGACAGCGTAGCGATTTGCTCAGTCGATACTGGTTTTTCCGTTTTCTGTTTGGACGCGAGAGTGCCTACAGCATGCACCTGCGCATCAAGCGCGAAGGTTACGACGCGTTCATGCGGGGCGACACATTGGATATGAATCCGTACCCGAACAAGCGGGCGCTTGATGAGCTGCCGCATGGAGCGTGGACCAAAGGATGGCGAGAAGGTGAGGCCGTCATCACTCATTCGAGGCAGATCCAGGCCCCGCGTGCGGCGATCACGCGTTCCTCAAGGAAAGGGGATCGATAATGTCCCCGCACCGCGACTTCCGGTTCCCATTGCCGGAGTTGTGTAATGGAGCGAACTTGATCGGCCCGGAAGCAATGCTGCGGACACCGGCGCGCCGAATCGGCGCTGCGGCGGCAACCGCAACCGCTTCGGCACGCCGAATCGCGCTGCGTGTCGTTAGTAGATGATGCCGAGCAGTACCGCCTTGACGATGGCTTGAGTCTTGTTGACCGAGTTGAGCTTCTCCATGATGTTTTGCATGTGGAAGGTAATCGTCCGCTCCGATATGGAAAGAATGGAGGCGATTTCTAGCGCAGTTTTCCCGTCAGCAGCCCATTTCAGCACTTCCTTTTCGCGTGTGGTGAACGGTCCCGTGTGCATCGCGGCCGACGTCGTTGGCGCGTCGACCAGGCGCGAATTCACCGCATGAGCGGCGTGCACCAGATAGATCAGCCGGCTTTCCGTTGCGGCGAGTTCCTGATCGGAAATGGCGTCCGCGCTGCGTGATACGCTCCACATCGCAATGCGCCCATGCTTGTCGCGAATGGGCTGGGACCAGCCGTGCGCAAGCCCGTGTGCCTTCGCTTCCTGCCAGAACGGTTCGTCCGCGCATGCGTCGACCGGCCATACGAGCGGCGATGTATAGATTAACCCGTATCGAACGACGGGGTCGCGTGCGAAATAATTCCCGTCGAAGTAGCGCTGTCGCCAGGACTCGGGATAGGTGTTGCGCGTACTGAACGTAGGCCGGGTCACCGGCAACGGATCGCGTGCGCCATAGGCGCACATGTCAAATTCGAGCGCGCGGGTTTGGGCCGCAACGAAGTCGAAAATCTCATCGAAGCTCTGCGCGCGCGACAACGTCGTCATGACTTCTTCTCTCCATGCATCCACAACATTCTCCAAATAGCGTGTAGTGTCAAACGCACGCGATCGATGACGACTAGGTCGCATGCGTCGGCGATATGTTCGCTGTGCATGAATTAGGGAGGCTCCATTCCTTGCGCAACACGTTGATTTCGCAGATTTCCGCAGCGTGTCGATATCGACTGGCTGGATCAGCCAGGGAAGAGGTGTGAAGCACGTCGATCGCTACCAACGACGTTATGCACCCGGTTCCGGCCGGATGTCGTGGTGTTTGTTGTTTTGAAAGGCCTGTTGATCCCGGTGCCTGACGTGTGTTGCGAATGCCTTCGCCGGCCGCAGGCGCGGATTTTCCGCAGATGTGCCATGCAGGCGCGGTTACGTCGGCGAGGTACGACACCGACTGCCGGCGGTCGCTTCGTCGAGCGTCGAGTTTCCACCAGCGCGCCCGGTCGTTGTACCGCCGACGGCGGTCGACGCGGTGGTACGACGAGCCGCAGTATGTTCTTGTCGGCTACGTGCGTCTCGTTGACCGCATATACGTCGCCTGTTTCATGCGGTACACGGCACGATCAGTCGAGCCATATCGGCACGATCGACAGCGCGAGCAGAAGCCCCAGCGCCGCGTTCGCGATGCGCCAGTGCCGGTTGGTTCGCAGCGTACGGCCGAGCAGCACGCCGACCGTACACCACAGCACGAGCGAAAAGATAGCCGCGACGCCGAATGCGGTGCCGAGTATCACCGCGAGGCGCCCCGGGTCGGGCGTCAGCGCCGCGAACGATGCGGCCGCGCCGAGCGCCATCGTCCAGCCTTTCGGGTTGAGCCACAGTAGCAGCGCGCCACCGATGAAGCTGGTCGGCGTTTGGGACGCATTCGCACGATTCTTCGGGGCGCCGCTCGACGCGATTTTCCACGCGAGCCACAGAAGGTATGCGGAGCCCAGCACTTTCATGATCAGTTGCAGCGCCGGCACCGCGTGCAGCAGTCCAGCCAGCCCAGCCGCGGCGATGGCGGCGAGCGATGCGAGACCAAGCGCAATCCCGCCGAGCAGCGGTACGCTGCGCCGGAACCCGAACTGCGTACCCGAGGCTGTCGCCAGCGTGGTCGCTCCCCCGGGCGTGATGGTGGCGACGATGACGAATACGATTAGGGAGAACAGCGTCTCGGACATGGCTAGACAACCTCGTATGAAGAGCTGGGGGCGGCTTAGGAATCTGTCTCGGCACGAACTGGATTGGGTACCTGACAAACTCTAAAAGTCTTTCGCAGCCTAGGGTATGGAATGTTTATAATGATCCTATTAGCGTTGCTAATGCTCTATTTCTTCCCATGATCCGCAATCTCGATACGAGTCTGTTGCGCACCTTCGTCACCGTTTCGCGTCGTTCGACCATGACGGCGGCGGCGCACACGTTGCATCTGACCCAAGGCGCGATCAGCCAGCAGATCAAGCGGCTCGAGGAATGCTTTGGCCAGCGGTTGTTCGATCGCTCGCAGGGGCGACTGAAACTGACTGCCGCAGGCGAGCGCCTGCTCGAGCGGGCCGAGCAGCTGGTACGGCTCAACGACCGTATCTGGTCCGACATGAACGGACCGGTGTTTGCCGGCGTGCTGCGCGTCGGCGCGCCGTCCGATTTAGTGGGTACCTATCTCGCCGGCATTTTCAAGGCGTTTGCCCACCACTATCCGCACGTCGAGATCGTGCTCATCAACCTGGGGTCAGTCGAACTGTCGGCCGCGCTGCTCGACGGACGCGTCGACATCGCGGTGATCGAGCAGCCGGCGCGCGAGCCGGGCGGGGAGTGCCTGCGCATCGAGCCGCTCGTGTGGGTCGGCGCGGTCGGCGGCAGTGCGTATCTGAAGCGGCCGCTAGCGGTGTCGATCGTCAGCAACGCGTGCGTGTTCCGCCCAGCATTGTTCGACGCATTGACTCAGCATGAGATTGCGTGGCGGACGGTGTTCGAGAATGGCGACATCGAGGCGACGAAGGCCACTGTCCGCATGGACATGGCGGTGACCGCATGGCTCGCGTCGACGGTCCCCACCAATCTGCAGATGCTGCGATCGGCGCCCGGTTTGCCCACGTTGCCGGATTTCGCCGTGACTCTGCATCTGCCGCCATCTGGAACGACGCCACTGGTCGAGGAAATGGCGAACTTCATTCGCAACGGCTTTTTCGACGAGCGGTCCATCGGCGACGGCATGTCGTACGGCCCGACCGATCGCGCCGCCTGATCGCGCTTTTCCGACGCGGCGCGCTCCGGACGCCGCCCGCCTGTAGGTCCTTCCAGTATCGCCGCGCGTGACCGCGTTATAGGATCAATGCCGAGATTCGGTTGACGGTATCGCGACGTATGCGTCCCCCACGCATTGCGGCCCCGTTCGACCCACCTTCGGCTTCGCGTCGCTTCCCCGTTTCCGCCGATCGATTATTCCCGGGGCATTCCATGACTATCTGGCTGCTGCAACTCGTGCTCGTGATCTCGTTCTGCAACGTCTGCGGTCGTCTTGCCGAGCGGCTCGGCCAATGCGCGGTCGTTGGTGAAATCGCGGCCGGACTTTTGCTCGGTCCATCGCTATTCGGCGCAATAGCACCGGATTTCTACGATGTGCTGTTTGGCGCGCGAGCGCCGTCAGCGATGGCGCAGGTCGGCGAGATCGGCCTTGTGCTGCTAATGTTCCAGCTCGGGCTTCACATGGAGTTCGGCGTGACGCTGCGGGGAGGCCGGTGGCACGTGCCCGTCGCGGTCGCCATCGGCGGCCTGTGCGTGCCGGCCGCAATCGGCATGGTCATCGCGATCGTATCGAAGGAGACGCTCGCGAGCGAGGCGCCGTGGCTGCCGTACGTGCTTTTCTGCGGCATCGCGCTCGCGGTGTCGGCGGTGCCCGTCATGGCGCGCATCGTCGACGATCTCAGGCTCGGCGCGTTGACAGGCGCGCGGCACGCGATGTCCGCCGCGATGCTGACGGATGCGCTCGGCTGGATGCTACTGGCGACGATCGCGTCGCTGTCGAGCGGGCCCGGCTGGGCGTTTGCGCGCATGCTCGCCAGCTTGCTAGCGTATCTGGCACTGAGCGCGCTGCTCGCGCGTTTCGTCGCGCGTCCACTGCTCGTGCGGCTCGCGGGAACAGCGCATGCGACGCGCGACCGGCTGGCGGTGCTGTGCTGCTTCGTGCTGGCGTCGGCGGCCGCGACGTCGCAAATCGGCTTCCATAGCGCGTTCGGCGCGCTGTCGGCCGCGCTGTTCCTGCGCCGCGTGCCAGGGCTGGACGTGGAGTGGCGCGAGAACGTCGAGGGATTCGTGAAGCTCGTGCTGATGCCGGTGTTCTTTGCTTACGCGGGATTGCATGCGTCGATTGGGATGATCGGCGATGCGTCTTCATGGCTGTGGTTCGGCGTGTTTCTCGCCGGCGGATTCGCGGGCAAGTTCGCCGGCAGCTACGTAGGAGCGCGCGTGACGGGGCTTGCACCGCGCGATGCGATGCTGGTCGGCTCGCTTATGAATACGCGCGGACTGATGGAACTGATCGTGCTGTCGATCGGGTTGCAGATGCAGATTCTTCCGGCCCGTGTCTATACGATCCTCGTCATCTTCGCGCTGGTGACGACGGCACTGACCGCGCCGCTCGTGCGGCTCACGCTGCGCGCGCATCCATGTCCGGCGCCAGCGATGCCGGTCATTAGCAAGTGACGGGCCGGCGCGCACAGTGAAGCGTATCCGGAAGCGCGCCGTGTAACCGCCGTCGATCACTCCGCGATGACGTCAACCGCGTGCGACGGCGTCCCACGCACGCTTCAGGCGGTGCGCCGCTTCCTCGGCGCTCTGCTCGCCCAGCATCGAGTACGACACGCGCAGCGTGTCGTACTCCGGATCGGAGGCGTAGAACGCCTTGCCGGGCACGAACACAACCTTTTCGCGGATCGCCGCTTCGAGTACCTCTTCCGCTGGAACCTGCCGCGCGAAGCGGCACCACAGGAACATCCCGCCTTCAGGTTCGTTGAACGACAGATCGTCGCCGAATGCACCACGCAATGCCTTCGTCAGCGCATCGCGTCGCGTGCGATAGGCGGTCCGCAGCACCTCGATGCGGGACGCGAGGCGGCCCGACGCGAGATAGCGCGCGACGATGTCTTGCGTGAGCGTCGAAGTGTGCAGGTCGAATGCCTGCTTGGCGACAGCCATCGGCGGACGGAGTGCCTCGGGAAGCGCGATCCAGCCAACGCGCACGCCGGGCGAGAAGACCTTTGAGAAGGTCGACAGGTAGCACACGGTGCGGTTACCGCCAGACTGCTGCGACGCAATCGACAGCAGGCTCGGGATCGCTTCGCCGCTGAAGCGCAACTGGCCGTAGGGATCGTCCTCGATGATCGCGCAACCGTGACGCTGAGCGAGTTCGACGAGGCGGACACGTTGCGCCAGTGGCATCGTGTAACCGGTGGGATTCGCGAAATTTGGCGTCAGGTAGATCGCCTTGACACCGCCGCATTTCAGTTCGCGCTCGACCTGGTCGAGATCGAGCCCGTCTGTGCTGCCGCGGATGCCGTCGATCTGCGCGCCGATGAACTGGAATACCTGGAGTGCGGCGACATAGGTAGGGCGTTCGACAAGGACGCGGTCGCCCTGGTCAAACAGGACTCGCGCGACGAGATCGAGCCCTTGTTGCGATCCGGACGTAATCAGCATCGATTCGGGCGACGCCGGGATGCCGAGCGTGCCGGCCCACTCGCTGATCTGTTGCCGCAAGCCCAATTCGCCTTCGGTGAGGCCGTACTGGAAGAGGTCGCGGTGCTCTTCGCGCAGGATGGCGTCGAGCGCTTCGTCGATGCCGTCCATGTCGAATAGGTCCGACGCGGGGATGCCGCCGGCCAGCGAGATCACGTCAGGATTCTTGCTGAACTCCAGCAGTTCGCGCACTGCGGAGGACTTGATGCCACGCGCGCGCATGGCCAGCACGATGTCGTTCATGGGAGTGCCTGCTTTCAAAAATGCCGGCGCGTTCGGCCGCCGAAAGTGAAAAAGGCCGGCAGGTTCGTCGAACCTGTCAGCGGATGGAAAATGCGTCGGAGTGAATCGCGCGCGCAGCGTGATTGCCGTCGATCAATCGAACATGCGCCAGCCTTCTTTCTGGTGGATCAGGAAGAGGCCCATTGTGCGTCGCGTCGACGTACAGCGCTCGATCGCATGCAGGTTCTTGCTCTGGAACAGCGTTAGTTGACCGGGCTGCGGCTTCAGCACGATCTTCGCGGCCCTTTCGAGCGCGGCGATCGCGCCAGTTTCGCGATATTCGCCGTGCATCTGGTCCAGCGCGGCGCGGGAAGCCGGCCGGTTGTCCCACATCACCATGCCTGCGTCGTTGGCCGCGCCTTGAATGGTCAGAAATCCGCCGAGCTGCCGTGTGAAAGATTGCTTCAGTGGCCAGTTCGCGACATCTCGCCCGTAGCTCACGTCGTCGCAGTGCGGCGCGAAGTTGAACGGCGCCTCAAAGGGTTCGTAGACGCGTCGTGTCGCGAGCAGGAACTCGACTTCGTAGTCGTGCCCGATCGTCATCGGCTTTGCGTCCAGCGCATCGGAAAACAGTCGCACGAATCGGGTCGTGCGCAGGCCGTCATTGACGCGACAGGCAATCCCGAAGTATTCGGCGGCCTTCGAAACGAGCTTGTCCCCCTGTTCGCGCTGGAGCTGGCCGAGCGTCACGGACGTGGCGACGATCCCCGCATGGTGGGCGTTCTTCGTGAACGGCGAACTCGAGAAGCCTTCGTCGTCCCACCACGCTTCACACTCGCCGTCGGGCACGATGTCCATGACGATCGCGTCGGCCTCGTCCGCATCGAGTGCGTGAACCGCCGACGCGACGGTCATGCGCTCGGCGCGTGCCGGCGTCCCAAAGCGCATCAATTGGGCTGAGTAGGTAGTCTGCATGATCCCTCCACGTGTGCGGGCTAATTAGGTTTGCGGGGTAAGGCAGTCGCCTTTGCCCAGTTCAGAAAATGCCGGTTGCCTCAATACACGGTAAAGCTCCGCAGGCTTCGGCTCGGATTCGGACCGCCGGTATTTCGGAAACAGCAGCAGGCCGCTCGTGCCGGCGACGAGCGGCGCTCCGTCCCGTATGCCGAGGCGATCGCCAACGTGGACCGGCTGGAAATTCCGCAAGCCCGCGTCGAGCCTGACCTCGCCGTCCGGATAGGGGACGATGTGCGCCCACGTATAGATCGGATTCGAGCACGCGTCGACGGGCGGCAGCGCCGCGCCGCGGATAACCCCGCCGACGGTGGTGATCGCGTCCAGGCACACGCGCACGCCCGCCGCGATCTGATAGAGGCCGAAGCCCTTCTGGCCAAGCTCGATGCTCAACGCGACGCCGCCGGCCTGCTGGACGAATTCGTCCGACGTGCAGCCGCCCGCGGATGCGGCGGAAAAGGGCCTGCCCCAATGCGTGACGACCGGTGTGTCGGGTGCGATCGCGTGCGCTAGCTGCAGACTCGTCGGCTGGTAGTTGAAGACGAAGAACGGCGCTTCCGACGGCTCGATCGTCTGGTGCAGGTCGACGCAGAAGCGGGCGCGCGTCATCATCGGCTCCATCTCGCGGGCGCGCCGGTCATCGGCCGTGTCACGCCCGGCGCGGCCGAACGTGCGGTTCAGGTCGCGTTCGACGAAGCGCGCGCCCTGCCGCGCGGCGTCGACGTTGCCGAGCAGGAAGCCGATCGACGACGGCGGCGTCAGCACGCCGGCCTCCACGTAGCGGCAAAGCGCATTGAGCACCGGGAGTCCCGCGTATTCGTTGCCGTGCGTCAGCGCGATGAACAACAGGTCGAAGCGCTGTCCGTGCGCCGCGTTCGCGTGTGGCGGATGGAGCACGAAGCCGAAACGCCCGACCCGCTCGACGCGCGCGCGACCGATCGTGCCCGACGCGGCGAACCGCTCGAACGTCGCGATCTCGGCGTCGAGCCTGGTGTGTGCCGGGTCGACGCCCGCCGTTGGCGCGATGGCCGCCATCAGTGAAACATCCGCCATTGACCGTCGTGCCAGACGAGGAACGATCCGAGCGTGCGGCGCACGCTCGTGCATTGTTCGACCGCGTGCATGACTCGCGTGTTGAGAATGTTCAGTTGTCCGGGACGTCCGTTGATGACGACGCTGCGCACGCGGTCCAGCCGGTCGATGCGCCGGGTTTGCGTGAATTCGCGCATCAGTTCGTCGAGCTCGGCGCGCGTCTCGGGTCGGTAGTCCCACATGACGAGGCCAGCGCTGTTTTCCGCGTCCTGCACGGACAGGAACAGCGAGATCTGATCGTAGCCTTCGTCGTAACCGGCCTTGATCGGCCAGTTCAGCGGTTCGCGGCCGAAGTGGATCGCGTCGCAATGCGGCGGCACGCTGTAGAGCCCGTTGGGCACCGGCTGGTATTCCCGTTTGGATACCAGCGGGAGTTCGCCCCAGTCGCCGACCCGAACCGGCCCCGCGCCGAGTTCGCGGGCGCACAGTTTGACGAATTCCGTGTCGCGCAGCGCCGCGTTCGTGCGGCCCGCATACGAAAAGTAGTCGATCAGGCCGGGGATCAACTGCTCCTTGACGAGCCGCTGGGTCGGCCCGATCGCCAGCCCCGACTTGCCCGCGCCGGCGAAGCTCTGGTGCTGCGTGACCGGCGGGAACGCCGGGTCGTCCCACCATCGGTCGAGCGCTTTCGGTTCGACCAGATCGACAAGGACAGCGGCGGCCTTGCGGTCGCGAATAAGCAATGCGGCGTCGGCGAGCGTGAGATCCGCGCGCTCGACCTGCTTGTCGAAATCGTAGATTTCGGCGCGATAGTGCTTTTTCAAAGCGAATTCCTCCGAAGAGAAGGCGGTTCCGGACGGTGATCCCGGGACTACCGTGCGGCAACGCTCATGGATTCGAGCAGCTTTTCGCTGAAGACGCGAAGACACGGGTATTCGAACAGCAGGCGCACCGGCACGTCGCGGCCGAGCTGCCGCTCGAGCTGCGTGCTCACCAGCGCGGCGGAAATCGACGAGCCGCCGATCGTGAAGAAGTCGTCGTCGGGCGTCACGGCGTCGCGGCCGAGGACGCTCGCCACGACGGACGCGACGACGTGATCGACGCGCCGGACATGAGGGATCTCGATAGGCTGGATCATGGGCTTGAACCGGTCGAAAGGCGAACGGCGCGCCGCGCCGTTCGCCGGTGTCATGGCCGCGGACGCGGTCGGTCAGGCGTAGGACGGTTGCTGCGCGAAGCTGACGCCGCGCGCGTTGCGCTCGACGCGGCGGTTGTGCCCGAATCGATCCTCGCCGGATACGAGCACGACGCCGAACTTGTCGAGCGAGATCTTGCTGCCGTATTCGTCGACGGTGTCGGTGTCCGGATAGACTCTGACCGCGGCCGGCACGTAGCGGCTCGCATATCCGAGCCGGGTCTGGTCGGCCGTCGAGTTCGGGAACGACGAGTGCATCAGCGTCGACCAGAAGATCACGAACTGGCCGGGCTTCATCACGATCGACACGGCCTTGCTCTCGTCGGGCTTCCAGTCCGGATCTTTCTGCAGGCTGCGATAGTCGTAGCCGAAGAAGCCGCGCTTGATGCCGTCCTTCTCGAGCGCGTTGATGTTGGACGGATCGAATTGCATCTTGCGCGACTCGTCGTAGAACATCTCTTCATGCGTGCCCGGCACGAACCGCAGGCAGCCGTTTTCCTCCGTCGCATCGGTCAGGGCCGTCCAGACCGTGATCGCGCCGCCGAACCGCTGATCGCCCGGCCATACGATCTGCGGCTGGCCCGACGCATGCGCGAACGTGTCGGCCTGGTGCCAATCGGTCCCTTCGTCGCCCGGATACTTCGGGAACATCTCCGAACGCCAACAGATGACGTCCGGCCCGAGAATCGAGTTGAGCCGCTGGACGATTTCCTGCCGGCCGATATGCTCGCTCAGCAGGTTGACGTCGAGGTGGCGATCATAATTGGCGATCGGGCTCGTCGTCGGCAGGTCGTAGACCGCATGTTCGCGATCGAACAGCTGCGCGCGGATCGTCTTGTAACGCTCCCGCGCCTCCTCCGGCGAATACAGTGTGAACGGGCCGATGTAGCCTTGCGCACGAAAGGTGGCGATTTCCTCGGGCGTCAGTCGAAAGTTCTGCATGGAAGTGCTCCTGGTCGAATCGATGAAATGCGTCCGCTTCGAACGGACGAAGCGGGTTTCGGGAAGTGACGTGCGCGCTTACGCGAGTGCGGCGGCCGCTGCTTCGTAGATGCCGGCCCAGCCGTCTACCGTGGGCGCGGCCATGAGCTTGCTGGTCGGCACTCGCACCTGCAGCCGGGTTTCGATCTGGATCTGCAGTTCAACGATCGTCAACGAGCTGGCACCCCGGTCGAAGAAATCCTCGTCGCCGCGCAGGTCGGCGAAGCCGAGCGTGTCCCGGCAGGTCGACGCGATCATGTCGGGAATGGCAATTTTTTCAGTCATTACGTTCTCCGGATTTTCAGATGGGACTTGCGATTCGAACCCGATCGACCTTGCCGTTCGCGTTGACCGGAAGTTCGGCACACACGGCGATGGCGTCGGGAATCATGAAACCTGGCACCAGCTTGCGCAGTTCGCCGCGGATGAACGCCGGCATGTTGTCGCGCTGTTCGCTGGTCTGGACCGTGGCGACCAGCGACTTTTCGCCGTTCGGGTCTTCGCGGACCTGTACCACGCATTCCTCGACGCAAGGCAGGCGCGAAACGAGTTGCTGCACTTCGTCGAGGCTGACGCGGTAGCCTCGGATCTTCGTGAGCCGGTCGCGCCGGCCGACGAATTCGAGCGTGCCGTCCGCGCGGCGCCGGACGATGTCGCCGGTGCGGTAGAGCCGGCCGCGCCCCGATGGATCGGGCACGAACGCCGCGCGTGTCGCATCGGGTTGGTTCAGGTAGCCGAGCGCGACGCCGTCGCCGCCGGCGTAGAGCTCGCCTTCCTGCCCGTCGGGAACGGCCGTGAGATCGCCGTCGCCGCGCATGATGTGCACCGACGTGCCGGTCACGGGCGTGCCGATCGGCACGGCGCCGTCGGGCCGGTTGTCGCGCGTCATCACGTGGCAGCAGGTAAACGTCGTGTTTTCCGTTGGGCCGTAGCCGTTGACGACGGCGATGCCGGGGAAGGCATCGAGCACGGCGTTGACCGCATCCGCATGCAGCACGTCGCCGCCCGCGAGCAGCACGCGCACCCCGGTCAGCATGGCCGGATAGCGGCGCACGACGAGATGAAACAGCGCGGCGGTCAGCCACATCACGCTCACGCGCTGGTCGAGAATCAGCCGCGACACGGCGTTCGGATCGAAGATCGCGCCGTCGTATACGACGAGGCGCGCACCGTTCAGCAATGCGCCCCAGATCTCGAACGTCGACGCATCGAAGGTGATCGGAGACAGCAGCAGGAACGCATCGTCCGGCCGGATCGCGATGTAGTTCGGCCGGTCGACGAGCCGCACGACGCCGCGATGCGGGACCACGACGCCTTTCGGCTTGCCGGTGCTTCCCGACGTAAACATCACGTAGGCCGGTGCGTCGCCGCCGTGCGATGCGACGGGCGGCGGATCGTCGGCCGATCCATTCGCCGCGAGATCGGCGACGTGGACGACCGACAGCTCCAGCGCGCGCAGCGTGTTATCGCCGTCGGCCGCGATCGCGTGCCGCGCCGCGCTGTCGCGTGCGTACGCGTGCTTGACCGCATCCGGGTAGTTCGGGTCGAGCGGGACGAAGACCGCGCCGAGCTTGACGATCGCCAGCATCGCGATCACGGCGTTCGCGCAGCGCGGCAACATCAGCAGCACGGACGCGCCCGGCGTGACGCCTTGCCGGACGAGCACCGCGGCAAGCCGGTTCGCGCACCGGTCGAGTTCGCGATAGGTGAGGGGGGCGGTGTGCTCCGTTCCCGCCAGTGCGGTGCGCTCCGGCGTGCGGCGCACCTGCTCGGCGAAACGGCCGTCGATGGTCGATGGATTCATTGGACAGGTTCCGATCTGTTGGCTTGCGTGCCGAAGAATTGCAGCAGCGTGTCAGTCATGGCCGGCTGCGCGCGACACAGCTCGTAGTGGTCGCCGTCGAACTCGTGCACGCCCGTCGCATCCGGCAGGTGCGACACGATGATGTGCGCGCTTTCCGGGAGCACCTGCCGATCGTTTCGCGTCGCGATCACGAGTGTGGGCTGCGTCACGGCGCCGGCTTCGCCGAGGAAATCGGTGCGCCGGTACGCGACGTAGTTCAGCCCGTAGCGGTGCAGGTGCGCCGCGCTCGAGAACGGAACCGAGATGAACGAATGGAATTCGGATTGCGGTGCGCTGCGGCCGGACGAGATCTTTTCGAACAGCATGCCGGCCATTTCCCGGCTCGTCGCCGCGACGGGAAGCAGCACGTCGACTTCGCGCTGGAAACTGCTCGGCGGACAGACCGACGGCTTCAGCATGAATTCGCCGCACACCAGCGCAAGCCGGCGCACGGCGTCGGGGTACCGAGCGGCGGCCAGCAGGCCGACGCCGGCGCCGGAGCAATAGCCGATCACATCGATCGGGCCGGCGTGACCGGTGCGGTCGTTCGCATGCGCGGCGACCGTCACGAGATCGCGCACGTGATATTCGACGTCGAATGCGCCGTCGGTCGAATCATCCTGCAGGTCAAGAACGAACCGCGATTCCCACGTGATCACGTTGAAATGCGGCTCGAGCGCGTCGCACAGTCGTTCGGCCATCGCGTGACGCACGCCGAATGGCAAGACGAGCATCAGGTTGCGTCGGCCAGCCGAGCGTGTCGTATGAAACACCCGCAAGGGCCGTCCGTCGAAGGCGGGAATGATTTCTCGCTGCATGGGGCGGATATCGTATGAAAGGGGGCGCCGCGTCGCGCGGAACGGAATGCCGGTGAGCCGAAGCAGGCCCGGCGATCCGGCCCAATTTCAGTTCGGCGTTGTCGCGCGCGGGCATTCGACGCCCAGCGACGCACACGTGATCTCGTCGATCTCGATCCAGCACGCGAACACTGGCTTCCCATCGACGAGCTGCGGCGGTGCGGCACGGTGCGCATGAACGTTCAGGCGCATCAGCAGCCGTTCGACGCCGAGCGGCGACACCGTGATGAGCCGTCGAACGCCGTTCGATCGCGCGAAACCGACGACGTCCGCAAGCAACCGGCGGGTGTTCGCATGTGCGCGCTGGAGGGCGTGGGAATCGGCGTCGAGGATGTAGGACGAAAAGCGGGAGAGTTCCCAGATCTCGGGCGAATTCGGAATCGGCATCGTGCCCATCAGACCTGGAAAAATCTCGCTCAGAAGGGTCGGTCGGGTCGTCGGCAGCAATCGGGCGCACGAGCAGATCGCACCGTTTTCCTCCCGACCGAAGATATAGATCGTGTCTTGCCGGTCGAATTGATCGAACTCCTGCTGATTGGCTACCGGAAGCTGCCAGCCGAGCTTCTCGATGAAGATTGCGTGCCGGTACGACGCCAGTGCCGCAAGGTTCGAAGCGGACAGTTGCGACGCGTTGCCGATAGTGGTCATGTGCATGTGCGAACTCCAGTTGATGTACGCATTAAATGCGAAATGGAGAGCGCGTCGAAACTGCAATTTTTTACAGGACCGGCAGGGCCAGATGCGCGCGGACACTGGCGGTCCACGGCAGCGTATTGATCCAGTTCTCGAGCAGCGAGCGGGTGTGTTCGGGGCCAACATCGTAGCCCCGCGGGCAGACAATCATCACGTTGGTGCTCACGCTGTTCGGAAACATGCGACACGTGCGGTCGCGATCCGTCAACCACGACCAGCCGACTGTGATCGGCGGGCGCCAGTTGGTATCGATCCATTCGCAATGGCCCGCGTGGCACGCGGGCAGGCCGAAACCCCATGCGTCGCTCAGTACGCCTTCGTCGCACGCCGCGTAGAGCAGACCGAGCGTGACCGAGGCGAGCTGCGTGATGGACACTCGCGCGTATCCGTCGTGGGACGACGTGTCGAAGTATGCCGGCACCGCATGTCCGTCGGATTTCAGATCCAAGAGCAACCTCCTTGTTTGGCGTGTGTACCGGCCGGTACGCGCGTGGCGTGCGAATGCTGACCGTTACCTTCAAACATGGGTGGACGACTGGCGGGGCAGCGTCGCTCGGCAGGCCGGAAGCAAAAAGACATCTAGGCGGGGCGACTCGGACCGCGCGTCGGGAAGTAGCCGTTGGCGCGACGATGTGTGGTGCGGTGCCGGAGGTAATCCGGACGGGATTGGTTCGGGTACCAAAGAGGCCATATTGGCGCGATTGCCGCAGCGATACGGCTGCGCGGAATCGCTGCCATGAATAGCCGGATTTGGCGGATATTCTGCGACCATCCGCGGCTGCGCGCAATTCCTTTCATCCTGCAAAAAACTACAGCTGACGTCCGGCGCCGGAAATCTGCATCATCGCGGCAGACGGATGGCCGGCCGCCTCATGGCACGGCGCGACCCGGGCACGCAAGGCCCAGTGGACCGCAGCGAAGCGACAAAGGGAGTGTGGCGTGATCGACGTAGCGGATATTGAGGTACGGGAATTTGAAAGCGCCGACATCGACGGCTTCATTGCGTACTGGTACGACAGCGGTGACAGCCATCTGATCGAAATGGGCGTGGATCCGGCGCGGCTGCCCGGCCGTCGTCAGATGCGCGACATGCTCGAGCTCAATATTGAGCGCGACAGGCGCGCCGACATGCCGCGCAACGCTATCCTGAGTGTCGCGCTGAAAGGACGAACCGTGGGAGTGCACGAACTCACCCATCTTGAAGCGCGCGCCGGAGCGGCGCCGGGGCAGTACCTCAGTGGCGTCATGCACGCGCATATCTGGAGCCCGGAACACCGGCGGCTCGGCATCGGCATAGTGTCGTACGTGAAGGCGATGGCGACGTTCTTCGCGCGCTTCTCGCTCGATTCGATCCGGTTCGAGTCGCCGGTAGACAACGTGGGCGCCAATCGGGTCAAGACGCGGCTCGGCATTGAGGCGCAGGGAGAGGGCGTGTTCGACCTGCCGATCCTGCGCACGCCGCTGCGCACGGTCAGGTATCGCGTGACGACGGATCAGCTCCCGGCCATTACCGCGCGCATGGAAGCGCTGTGGGAAGCTCGCCGGCATGCTGGGTTGCCTGCCTGACGCGCGCGGTCAGCGCGCGATCGACCGATGAACCCGATACCGACCGGACAGTCATGACCTCAAGCGCAACGTTGAAAGTCTTCATGCCAGTGCAAGTGCCGCGTATCAGGCTCGTGTGCTGTTCGTACGCGGGCGGCAACGCGTCCGCGTACGCCAACTGGCATGAGTGGTTGCCGGACGACGTCGAGGTATGCGCGGTCGAATTGCCCGGGCGCGGAGCGCGGTTCCGCGAGCCGCCGTTGCGGACGATGGGCGCACTCGCCGACCACGTGATGGCAAGCCTGCTGCCCATCGCCGACGCGGGAGTCGTGCTGTTCGGACACAGCATGGGCGGCGCGCTGGCGCTCGAGCTGGCGAGCCGGCTTGCCGATCTCGGCATGCCGCCGGCGGCGCTGGCAGTGTCCGGATGCGCGGCGCCGCATTTGCCGTCGCGACGCCGGTGCCGCCTGCACGACCTGCCGCGTGAGGCGCTGGTGCAGGAGCTGAACCTGCTGGAAGGACTGCCCGCGGGGATCCTTGACGCCGATGCGTTCGTCGACCTGTTCTTGCCGACGATCCGCGCGGACCTCGAATGCCGCGAAACCTGGCACGCGGCGATTCGCGCGGTGCCGGTCCCGATCCATGTGCTCGCCGGCGCCGACGATGCATTGGTCGCACTCGAAGATCTGGGCGAATGGCAACAGTATTCGTCGTTGCCGATCAGCGTGCGTATGTTCGGCGGCGAGCATTTCTTCATCGACTCGCATCGCGCGGCCGTGCTCGCGCATCTGCGCGACATCCTCGCCGGGCCATCGGTTTCGACCGGTGGCGACGCGACGAAGCGGGCATCGGCGTTGACCGCGGAAAGAACGACCTAGAAACCCAACCAGGAGACAACACGTGGAGACCACGCTAGCGGCATCCCCGGTAATCGGGAAGAATGCAGTCAGAACACCGGAGGATTTCAGGAACATGCCGGATGAATATCGAGCGCTCGCCACGCACCTGATGATGGTCCATACGGAGGGTGAGCTGACCGGCGCGGACGACTACACCCAGGTGTTCTATAACCTTGCGCCAAACGCCTACGAGAAATTCGTCTGCTGCGAGCGTGCGGCCGAGGAGGTTCTGCACTACGAACTGAGCGCCGAAGTGCTGGCAGGCCTGGGCGTCGACACGAGCGCGATGCTGACTCAGCATTTCCAGGAGCGCCCGTACTACGCGAACGAACTGGTACGTGGGGTGCGGAACTGGATGGAGCGCGGTATTTTCTCGTTCCTGGGCGAAGCGGTTGTGCTCGAGCATCTGCTCGAGTTTCAGGAGTCGAGCTACGCGCCGTTCGGCGAGATTTTTGTGAAGCAGATCATCAAGGACGAACACGTGCATGTCGCGCACGGGTTCCGCATCATTCGCGACGCATGTGGATCCGACATGGGGCGTCAGCAGGCCCAGCAGGCGCTCGATCGTCTTTGGCCGCACATCCTCGCGCTGTTCGGGCGCGACGAGTCGAAGCGGTCCGCATTGTACGTGAAGTGGGGGCTGCGCAAGACGACGAACGGCGAGCTGAGACGTCATTTTGTCCGCAAGACCCTGCCGAAACTGGACGCGCTCGGGCTCGTTGTGCCGGAGATGGCGTCGCGCTACGGAGCGCTGTCATGATCGATGCACGCGACATCAAGACACGACGCAAGGTGCTGATTGCCGAACGGCTGCCGGCGCTGCTTGAACAGGATCCGGCGCTGGCCATCCGCTTCAACGAGGTCCGGCGCTTTTCGTCGCTGGTCCGCGCATCGGAGTATCATCTGACCAATGCGTGCAATATCCGCTGCAAGGGCTGCTGGTTCTTCGAGTTCGGTCACGACCAGCAGTCGCAGGAAGTGAAGTCGATCGATCAATGGCGCGCATTCGCCGCCGCCGAGCGCAAGCGGCGCGTGAACTGCGCGCTGCTGATCGGCGGTGAGCCGACGCTGTTTCGCGACCGGATCGGAGTGTTCGTAGACGAAATGCGCTACGTGTCGATTTCGACGAACGGACTGAAGCCGTTGCCGAACATTGCGCCGTTCGAGCACGTGACAGTCTTCATCTCGCTGTTCGGCGGCGGCCCGCTCGACGATGCGCTTCGCGCGATTCGCCCGGGCGGTAGCCGGTTCGAAGGCCTGTTCGAAACAGCACTCGACAACTATCGTGACGATCCGCGCGCCACGTTCGTGTTCGCGGTGACGGAAGACGGCATCGGCTATATCGAATCGACGGTGCGGCGCATTCGCGACAACGGCAACGTCGTCACGTTCAACTTCTACAGTAAGTACGATACCGGCCACCCGTTGCGGATGGAAAATGGGCGACGCCTGCTCGCCGAAATGCTGCGCGTCTCACGCGCGTATCCGGACACCGTGCTGAACCATCCCGCGCACATCGAGGCGATCGTGACCGGTCGCGCATGGTGCGGCGAGTTCGGCTACGACGTGTGCCCGAGTGTGAGTCAGGATCATCCGGGTAACGTCGAACGATTGTCGAACGGCAACGCGGTGCTGCCGATGTTCAACACGTGGAAGCCGGATCTCCAGACCGTCGAACTGTGCTGCACGTCGGGGCATTGCAGCGATTGCCGCGATAGCCAGGCCGTCTACAGCTGGCTGATGGTAAGCCTCGACAAGTCGCTCGACAACATCGAGTCGCTGCGGAACTGGGTCGGCGTCGCGGAGAGCTACTGGAAGCAGTTCATCTGGTCGCCGTATCGCGACGCGTCGCGGGCCGATGGTCCGGCCGATCTCGCGCCGCTGGCCCGAACGCCGGCGCTGCAGCCCGAGGTGGCGCGATGACGGCGGCCCGCGCCGACTGGGCCGCCGGCGCACTCGACATTCCCGGACCGGCAGACGCACGCGCGCAATGGCAGGCGTGCCTTGGCGCGATGCCGATCATTGACCATCTGGGCGCGGCGCTCGATCTGTCGGACCGGCGGATCGTTCGACTGGCGCTGGTGACGCGTACGCCGGCGCACGAGGGCGGGCTCGGCACGGACGCGCTGAATGGCGCGATCATCGCGGGCCTGATCGATTGCGCGATGTCGGTGACCGGCATCCTGCACATGCGGGGCCGCACCTGCGGCACCGTCCAGATGTCGATCCAGTTCATGAAGCCGGTTCGGACGGCCAGTCCCGTCGTCGAATGCGTGGCGATGCGCCGCTCGTCGAGCGTCGTGTTCGTCGAGGCGCAACTGATCGAAGGGCGTGGCCGCTGCAGCGTGCTTGCGACCGGTGTGGTCGCAGCGGCGACGCTCGCCCTGCGCGCGTCCGGACGCGACGGTCGCAGCAACTGGTCGGAACAGGCGGCGCTTGCGGTGCTGGCCGGGCAGAATCAGACTGCCGCCTGACCGGTATTCATTGCGATGTGGGCCGCGCGCGTCCCGCAAAAACGGAGTGTTCCCATGCTCGAGACGGCATTTCCCGAATCATTCGATCTCATCGCGGCATTCGATGCCGTGCACGACCATTGGTCGCCCCGGATCGTCGCGCGGGTCAACGACCAGTACGTGAAGGTCGCGAAAATCCAGGGTGAGCTTGTCTGGCACCGGCATGCCGACGAGGACGAGCTGTTTTACGTGGTGCGCGGACATCTGCGGATGCAATACGAGGACGGTCGCACAGCGGAACTGGCCGAAGGCGCGATGCATGTCGTGCCGAGGAACACGATGCACAATCCGCTGGCGGTCGATGAGTGCTGGATCGTTCTCATCGAGACCGTGACGACGAAGCATACGGGTGACGTCGAGTCGCCGCGGACAAAGTCGATCGCGGAACAGCTCGGGTAGTTGCGGTGCGCCTGTGACCTGTTCGCTGCCGTCGGCATTGTCGGACATCGATGTTGCGTACTTCGATAGCACCGATCTTTCTGCGGAGCGTGACGCGACGTTTCAGTCTCTGCTAGCTCACACGCACCCCCAGTTCCCGTGGGAGGTGACCAATCAGGCCGCAGTTCATACTTGGTTCGAGGCAACATTTGGTCACGCTGTGCCGCCTTTCAGGTCGTTGGAGGCCGCCGTTGCGTCGTGGCCAGAGTATGCGACTGCAGTCGGGCTGACACTGCTTCCCGACGACTCAATCAAGGTCACCGCACCGTATGGGTTAGACGATTTGTTCGCTATGGTGGTCCGTCGGAATCCCGTGTGTTGATGTCCGCACAGAACTGACCCACTGGGGATGCGGCTATTTTCTTGGACTGATTTACGTTGCTAACCCGAGGCTTTCACGGTACTCGATGGGGCTGAGATAGCCAAGGGAGCCCTTGATCCGTTTCTCGTTGTACCAGCGAACGTAGGCGTCCAGTACCTCAACGAACTCCGCGATGGTCGTCGAACGCCAGTCTCCTGTATAGAACATCTCAGTCTTTAGCCTGCCGAAGAATCCCTCACAGGCCGCGTTGTCCGGTGAACAGGCTTTACGCGACATGGAGGGGATCAGCTTAGCCTTCGCAACCCGCGATAGCCAGCCAGGCCAACGGTAGTGGCCACCCCGATCGGAATGCACGATCGGCGTCTCGTCGTCCTCGGTCACGGTCTCAATAGCCGCATCTAGCATGGAATTCACGAGCTCTGCGTCGGGGCTTGTGCCAATCGACCAGCTGACTACCATCCCATCGAAGCAGTCGATCATGGGCGATAGATATACCTTCCCCGCAGGAATCTGGAACTCGGAAATATCCGTCACCCACTTTTCGTTGGGGGCGTTCGCGTGGAAATCGCGATTGATGATGTTATCTGGGGCAGGGCTGATTTCCCCGATATAAGAGCGATATCGGCGCCGCTTGGGCCTTGCTGCGTGGAGGCCGCCTTGTTTCATGAGGCGACGCACGACTTTCTCCGATAGAAAAACTCGTTGCCTGATAAGCGCTGCTTGCACCCGACGATAGCCGTAGGATCGGTGATTGTCCTCGAAGATCTCTGCAACGGTACGACGGACATCTGCATATTTGTCGGCAACCCGTATGGGCGACCGATGATAAAAATAGGAGCTGCGCGCCAGGTCCAACCGCTCAAGCAGCTCAGTCAAACCGTATTCTTCTCTCAGGGCGTCAACCAGCTTCGTCTTCTCCCGATTGCTCAGGAGTGGCAGGTCGACGCCCAGGTCTTTTTTTACGAGTTCATTCGCCTTCTTCAACAGGTCGTGTTCAAGCTTCAGATTGCGAATGTCGCGCCGGAGCTCTTCGACCTGCCGCTCCAGTTCGTCCCGATCCGTCTCTGATGGTGATCCCTTGTCGCGCTTCATGGATGCAGGGGCCCCTCGGCCGAGTAACTGGTTCTTCCAGTTGTACAGCGACACCCTGTCGACGTCCAGCTTTTGCGCTACCGCCTGTGCACTTCCTTCCCGTGTGCACAGTTCGTACACCGCGAGCTGCCTGGTCGCCAATGACACGGCCGGTCGGCCTGCCTTGCCAACCACGCGTTTCCTGGTTTCCGGATAGCGCTCGCGAACCCACGCCGTCAGTATCTGCCGACAGGGATAGCCTAATGCCCTGAGGGTGAAGCTGAAGCTGCGCCCGTGATTGACGTAATGCTCAAGTGCCAGGTTCTTCTGTTCTTCTGAGTACTTTGGCTTTACGCGAACATACTCTTTCTGCAGATCGCCACTCTTCTCGAATTCCTCGCACCACGCCTTGAGAGAATTCTTCGTCGTGTCAAACGCATTTGAAATCTGAGCCACTTCGCGCCTGATCGCGCAAAGTAAAACTGAGCCAGTCGTTACTTCTTCGATGTCGGGACGTGCCCGGCTTTGCGTTGCTGTTTCAGTCTGTAGCTGTCTCCTTTGATCTGGATGATGTGGGCATGGTGGAGGATGCGGTCGAGCATCGCTGCAGTGAGGGTGGTGTTGCCGCCGAAGGTTTCGTCCCACTGCGCAAACGGCAGGTTGCTGGTCAGGATCATCGAGCCACGCTCGTAGCGCTTGGCGACGATCTGGAAGAAGTGACTGGCCTGATCGCCCGAGAGCGGTAGATAGCCGATCTCATCGACGATGAGCAGCCTCGGGCCGAGAATGTTGTGCCGAAGAACGGCGTCGTATCGCTCCTGTCGGCGTGCAGCCTCGAGCTGTAACATCAGATCCGCCGCCGTGATGAACTTCGTCTTGATGCCGGCCTGCGTCGCTGCATATCCGATGGCGATCGCGAGGTGCGTCTTGCCCACGCCCGACGGACCAAGCAACACGGCGTTCTCGCCTCGCTCGATGAAGCGTAGCGTGGCAAGCTCGTCGATTGCCTCGCGCGGGACCCCGACGGCGAAGCTGTAGTCGTAGTCATCCAGTGTCTTGATGGCGGGAAACCCGGCCATGCGCACCAGTGTTTGCCGCGAACGAACTTGCCTCGTCTCTCGTTCGTGCGCGAGCGCGTTCTCGAGGAAGTCGAGGAAACTCCATTGCTTGGCCGCCGCGTCGCTGGCCAGAGCGACGTATCGGTGCATGAGTCCCTCGAGCTTCAGGCTTTGGCAGTGCCCGTCGATGCGTTCCTGCTGCAAGTTCATGCGCGCACCTCGGTCAGTAATTGCTGGTAGACGGACAACGGGTGCTGGATCGACATCGCGGGATCAACGCGCGGCCGAGCGACGGCGCGAGCCGGCAATCGGGGCAATGTGTAGCCAGGCATATCGAGCAAGCAAGCCCGTTCTCGTTGCTCCAACAGAATCGCGGGTGCCTGCCCGGTAACCGGATGCACGCGCTGGTTGGCCACGTCGCGCAGCCATTTACTCACCTCGACGTTCGCAGTCGCGGCATCGAGCATCAAGCCGGATTGTTTAAGCTGGCTTGCCAGCGGCACATAGAAATTGCCGCGCAGATAGCGGTGGAATCGCTCGACCTTGCCCTTGGTCTGCGCGCGGTACGGTTGGCACAATCTGGGCAGGAAGCCGTACCGCTTGGCCAGATCGAGCAGGCCGGCGTGCCAGCGATGTTGGCCGTCGCCATAAGCATCGCGTTCGACAACGATGGTCTTGGCGTTGTCGTAAAGGATCTCGCGAGGAATGCCACCCAAGGCTTCGAACAGCGCATGATGACAGGCAACCAGCGTCTCGGCGCGTTCATCGGTGGTGAAGTGTGCCCAGCGCCAACGACTGAAGCCGAGCGTGGCGGTGAAGGCGTAAAGCGGGTCGGTGCCTCGTCGGAAGACAACGAAATCGCACTGCATCTGCCGACCGGGCTCGGTCTCGAACCTTACGACTGGATCGGGCTTCGGCATGGGCTTATGCGTGTTCATGAAAGCCTGCAGGCTTCGCAGTTGGCCCTCGTAGCCGCGCGCCCGCAACTCGCGCAGCAGCGCCGGCGCTGCGATGATCTCCGGTGCTGCGGCCCTCATGCGCTCGATGATGTACGCCTCGAACGCTCCGAGCTTGGTTGGCCGCGGTTCACGCGGCTTGTAGCGCGGCACTTCCTCAGCCGACAGGTACCGCGCCACCGTGTTGCGAGAAATGCCCAGGCGCCGCGCGATCTCGCGCTCCGATACGCCTTGGGCTTTGAGCACATGGATTTGCATCCACTGTTCCTTCTGGAGCATCGCCAGCCTTTGCGCGCAAAAGGCTGACTGTACTGAAAGGTGGCTTAGATTTACTTCGCGCGAAGTGGCTCATTATTACTTTGCGCCCAACAGTCGGGTAACCCAACTGGCGGATTGTCGCCTTGACGCGCTTTCCGAGTTTCAGGTACAGCTCGACCGCCCGAACGCGGTCTTCGTATGAATACATGGACTACCTCCAAAGTAGTCCAAGATTTTGTCCGCATCCCCGGTGGGTCAAGATTCGGTGGAAATCAACAGCGACCCTACCGGAAGGACTACGAAAGCGTTAAACCGGCCTGATTTCTCTGGTTTGTCTGAAAGTTGAGCTGAAGGGGTGGAACGTCAAAAGTTGCGGTGGCATTCGAGCGTGATGACAAGACAGGTAGGACCTGGGACTCACTAAGCCTGAAAAGTTGTCTGAGCCTGACCAGCTCGCGAGGTGAATGAGGCGTGAGTCTGCGGATTTCATAGGGGCCCGCAGCGAATCAGGCTGCAACAAGGCCGAATGTAGAGCTGCAGCCCATCCTGTTTTTCGAAGACTCGAAAGTCCGGCGCAAAGGGGGGCGTTCATGTAGACAACTTTGCTTTGGTCTACGCCAGCCCCCTGTGCTGCAAGCCGATATCTGGCGCGCTCGTCGACGTAGAGGCGCTCGAGGCGCTGCCGCGTACCCAGCCGCTCTCGATGGGGCGGCCGGCGTGAACCGCGCGCCGGCGCCGTCGCGCCACGCCGAACGGGCCGCCAACCTGCAGGCGGTCCACCCGTGGATCGCGATCTGCGGCGCACGCAGCGAAGCCCCCCTCGCGCATGCCGGCGCGCAGCCGGACGGCTGCTGCCGTGGGCGATCGCCGTTAATGGCGCGCCGCTGTCGTCGTCGCACACGAGGGACTAACTCGTGCGCGGCTAACAAACTTTGACAATTGAGCGGCCCGCCCACCGCGATGCCCGGTAGCGAATTGGTGCTAAATTCGTCTGACACAACAAACCGAGGGCTGGCAATGACCTACGCGTTTATTCGCGAAGGCGATACGACGTCGCATGGTGGACGTGTACTCGCCTGCGCATCAACGAACATGATGTTCGGTAAAGCCGTCGCGCTGCTTGGCGACATGGTTGCATGTCCGAGATGCGGCGGCGTCTATCCCATCCTCGACGTGAAGGTGAGAAGCATGACCTTCGATGGCCGCCCGGTCGCGACAGAAGGCAACAAGATGGCGTCCGGCGCCTCGCTGATCGCGTCGCAAGGGTCTGCACATGTCGAGCAGGTTTCGGCGCCGCTGGCGGCATTGGCGGCGGAATGTCCAGTGACCTCCCAGGCAATGGCGTCGCCGTTGAAAACATAACATTCGTGTTGTCAAGGCGCGCCAGTGCAGTCAAGGATGCGGTTAGACTCAACCATTAACGTCCTTTTTCGTCCACGGTCAAATTGTTTTTGACCGACGTAACGCCAGGAACACTCTCGGCAACTTTCCCAGCGAGATCTATCTGCGCTTGGTCCGGAGCCATTCCTACTAGCGTAATCTTGCCGCTACGAGCGACGGCATGAACATCAGTGGACTCCAAGCCCTTTTGTTTGTACAACGTCTTCTGAACTCGTTTCGCCAAATCCTTATTTGCTGCTCTAATAGCCGAACGAGAGGGAGCTGTTGCTGAAGGTGCCGCGGTCGTCTCTTGTGCATGAACAACGGGCACGATCGCAGCAATGGCGCTGATGGCGATCGCTGCAGCAACGTAGGTCTTCAAGGATTTCATCTCTAGTCCTTCGGGTGGGTGGAAAAACTGGGTGGGAGAAACTCGAAATGATCGCTTGTCGATCAAAGTGCGGCGGGAAATGAGCCCTAACTTTGACGAGCAGTGGTCACGATGTGTGGCAATCAAATTATCAACTTTTCCTCGTCGGATGCGCACATTCAGGCACGTCGACACCTGTCAGGAATTTCGCCTGCTGAGGCCGGCTAAGGGTAAGCGTTCCATGAACAACGCTGCTCAAGTATTCGTTGCAACTACAACAAACCGATCACAGTTTGAGATCATTTTGCCCCCATACCTTGGCTCGCAGACTTCTAATCCTGGCGGGAACTGCCCTCGCCCTACATCAAGAACTTGAATCGCATTTCTCACATGCGCTAATTCCTTCTCGACCGTGTAGTACCAGTTCATGGCCTCCCTGCGTGAATGCAGGGATGATTGTGCACGTCGCTTACGCGATACGATTGATTTGACGCAAAGAGATCGACGCAGATCGCTCCTGCGGAAGCGAACTCGGATGCAGATTGTGGACCGGCCCTCCTTTCGTGGATACCTTCGCGCCATAATTTTTGGTAGCCGAGGAGGTCAGTATGAGCGGGGCAAGAATTTCAGAATACACGCAACTCCGTCATCGAGTATCGTCATGCTATTGTCCAACCACTCTGTGGAGCGCGTTCAGCCATGCGATCGTCCAACAAATCAGACATCAATAGGCTTCGAACCAACCTGCGGGACGAGATGGACGGAGCCGCGCTATATGAAGCGCTTGCCGCTGCGGAACCAGACCCATCGCGCCGCGACGTATTTATGCAATTGGCCGAGGCCGAACATGAACACGCGGAAATATGGCACGCCAAGCTACAGCAACGGGGTGTCGATGTAGCGACCACGAGGCCGACATTCAAAACCATAGCATTGCGTATGCTTATACGCAGCTTCGGTCCGCGTTTTGTACTGCCGGCGCTCGCCGCCGCAGAGTTCGCCGACCGCGACAAATATGCCACGCAGACCGATGCGGGGGCACTCTCCGCTGACGAATCCACACACGCGGCGGTCGTAGCCGCCGTCGCGCGGAGCAACCCTTCGGGTGGCGTGAAAGGCTCCGATATCGCGCGCGCGGAGTCATCGCATCGTGGTTGGTCAGGTAACGATTTGCGAGCGGCGGTCCTCGGTGCCAACGACGGTCTCGTGTCGAATTTTTGCCTCGTCATGGGCGTTGCTGGAGCCGGCGCCTCCAACAAGACAATCCTTCTGACGGGACTGGCTGGGCTCATTGCTGGCGCATCTTCAATGGCACTTGGAGAATGGTTATCGGTCACGAACGCGCGCGAGCTCGCGCAAACCCAGATCGCGCGGGAAAGCGAAGAACTCCAGCGGACGCCAAAAGCGGAATTGCGGGAACTCGCGCTTATCTATCAGGCTAAGGGTCTCGACAAAGATGATGCGCATCGATTGGCTGAGGAAATGATGCGCAATCGTGACAAGGCGCTCGATACCCTCACGCGGGAAGAGCTGGGCCTCGACCCGGAGGACCTGGGCGGAAATCCTTGGCGTGCCGCTGGCACGTCGTTCGGTTTGTTTGCACTCGGAGCGATATTTCCTGCAGTACCGTTTTTCTGGTCCCACGGATTGGTCGGCATCGGAATCAGTGTTTCATTCAGCGTGCTTTGCTTGACCGTGATCGGTGTAGTGACCTCGCTGTTCAATGGCCGTTCCCCGTGGTTTTCTGTAATCCGCCAGATTGTGATTGGTTGCGTTGCCGCCGCCTTCACGTATGGTGCTGGCGCGCTGCTCGGTGTGTCGATGTCGTGACTCCCTACAGCCCACAGGAGCGGTGCGCGCTTCGATCCTACGATCGAAAAGTTGTGGTATTTTTCCCTAACATCGACAGGAGCGCAGAGCATGGGATATGTCTGTCAAAAGCGTGACGCTTGGGCGAAAATCGTCGCGAACCTTGACAGACAGAACGACGTGGACTGTTTTACGTCGGTAGGTCCGGTAGTAGACAAGGACCTTGGTGAGACCGACCGATTCAACACGGGTGGATCAGTCACGTACGATGTAGTGCGAGTGGTAAAGATTGTTGACCGACCGTCTCAGGGAACACTGTTAGTTTCGTGGAGCGACGCTCGAAGATGTGTCTACCTCGAGCAGATCTGGAAATTACGGGTAGCGAATAAACGTGGGCGATGTGTTCTCAGTGGCCGAGAAATCCAGATCGGCTCGACCGTATTCATGCCATTTTGCCGCCCGCGGCCACTTAATGCTGGTGCGATGATAATCGAGGAAGCAGCACCGAAATTTTTCCACGCTAGCAAAGCGTAGCCTACCGCCAGAGCCTCCAAATCTGGATCGGCTCGCAGCGCTGAAGTCTGCGAACGATTTTCTCGTCAGTCGACTGTATGCTCCGGCAGCCTCAGTGACGCTAGTCTAATTCAGACACATAAAGTGGTTCGATGCGACGCGCAATTCGGACAGGACCGTTTTTGACTTAAGCCAAGTACGCCGGTGGTGGACACGCGGCGTTTGGTACAACCATTAGGTGCCGTTCGCCAACGAGCGTCCATGGCCGCCCCAGCGTCCGCTTCACGTATGGAAGTGACCGTACCCACGCTTGAGCTTGGTCTCAATTGCACATGGACGCTGAACATCCTGACAGCTCC
Organism: Burkholderia sp. MBR-1; assembly: GCF_013822785.1. Taxonomy (NCBI): domain Bacteria; kingdom Pseudomonadati; phylum Pseudomonadota; class Betaproteobacteria; order Burkholderiales; family Burkholderiaceae; genus Burkholderia; species Burkholderia sp. MBR-1. The sequence continues at coordinate 423,521 of NZ_CP053611.1, read as the reverse complement.
GTCCGGTCCATCCGCGAGCGCGAGCGCCCATCGCGGGCCTGCTCGAGCGCGGCAACCCCCACGATCATCGTACCGTGGGCGGAGAGATGAAGTCCACCGATGCTGGCCGCAGGCAGATCGCTGGTGTGTAACCGGCACGCTTTAAGCCGCGCCCGGATGGCGTCGAGATCCGCGACGCTCGCGCGGCGCATCATGCAGTCAGGCGCGCTCATACCAGCCGTTTGATGCATTCACGATTTTCACGACCACCAGTATCATCGGCGCCTCGATCAGCACACCAACCTCCGTGGCCAGCGCAGCGTCAGATTTGAAACTGAACAGGCTGATGGCGGCCGCGACCGCCAGTTCGAAGAAATTGGAGGCGCTGATCAATGAGGAGGGGCATGCGACGTTGTGTTTCTCTCCCGCTAGGAGCGCGGCATGGCGACCAACGAAACACATGCCTATCTCGTTGGTGACATAAACCGACCTCGCAGACGGGCCGCCTGGATCGATAACTAGCGGCACGTGCTGTCCGGTCTGGTTCCGGCGCGGGTTGGTCTCGTCGTCGCCCCTACGGCCGCTTACGTATCGTTGACGCAACGTTTTCATTCCTTTCAACGCCCTCTTGTCTGCACTGTTACCGCGCCGCTTCGGTAGAGCGGAGCCTGGCATCGTTAGTGCATGCGTAGTTGACGTAGCGATCAGGCGAGGGCGCGACTTCGGGGACGAGCATCTGTTGTCGACCGTTCACAGCAAACTGGGGCTTCCGACCGGGGCGCTCGTGATCGACGACACGGATGATCTCGTCGTCCGCTCGTAGTCAATTGTATGAGGTTGGATCAGGCAATCGAGCCCGTTCGGTGCTCGCCCCCTGGCACTCAAGGCTCACACGAGACGTTCGTCCTAATCGCGCACACCCGTTGTCAGTCAGAGGTCAGTGAGAGGAGTCCGCCTATGAAAGCCTCGCTAAAGAGTGCGGTCGCGTGTGCCGCGATTTCGTCCGTGGTTGCAGTGACGGGCACCGTTTGTAGCGCCGAAGTTCCGAGTGCGTCCGTTCCACATAAGCGTGTGGAGCCTCCACCGCGCCCGGCTGTCGCGACCGAGGTTATGCCCGGCATCTCCGCAGAGGGGAAACGTCATGTCGAGCGCGGGCGTAGTAGGGGGCCGAACTTCAAGGAAGGCGGACACCGTCTGAATAACGGCAGCTTTCAGCGCGACTAGGCGCGAAGGAGACCACCATGAAGAAGCTCGTACTTGTATGGTTCCTCGTTCTCGGATGCGTATTTGCCCAGATGCCGTCCACCGTGCTCGCGCAGACCACCACGGCGAAAGTCCTGGTGCTCTATGATGCGCCGCCGAACGACCCATATTCAAAGCTCGGTTTTGCTTACGCGATTATGCTGCGCAACCTGCTTGGCCATTTCAACACGAACGTCACGCTTGCACCTGTCGACAGCTATACAGCCGGCACTATCGAGAAGTATCAGGCGACTTTCTATCTCGGGGATTACTACAACAACCCCCTTCCGTCCGGATTTCTTGCGGACGTCGTCAAGACATCAAAGACGGTGGTCTGGTTCAAGAACAACCTGTGGGAAGTCGCATGGGATCCCGCGTACAGCTTTACTGCCCGCTACGGATTCACCTTTACTGGCGTGAGTGGACTGGCCTACGCACCATCTAGTAGCAACCCGACCCCAAACTTCTTCGACACAGTGATCTACAAGACCATGAGCATGGTCAAGTACTATGCGTTCAACGCCAACACCGGCGTGATTAGCGCGGATCCCGACATTGGTGTGACTGCGGTGTCCGACGCGACAAAGGCCAGCGTACTTGTCACCATCAAGGACAGTCACACGGGTGCGCAGGCGCCGTATGTAATGCGGGCCGGCAATTTCTGGTACTTCGCCGACGTACCATTCTCGTACATCGGGCCACGCGACCGGTACTTGGTCATTTGTGACCTGCTGCATGACATTCTCGGGACCAATCAGCCGGTGCGGCATCGTGCGATGGTGCGTCTTGAAGACGTCAATGCATTCACGACGACATCGTCGATGAAGACGCTGACTGACTACATGTATTCAAAGCGCATCCCGTTTTCTATTGCCACCATTCCGCGGTACGAAGATCCGCTAGGCGCCTATAACAATGGCGTGCCGCTCACCGTGCACCTCGCGCAGGCGAGTGGTCTGAAGCAGGCACTCAACTACGCGCTGGCCAGGGGGGGCAGGATCGTGATGCACGGCTACACGCATCAGTACAATTCAACGCCAAATATTGTCAATGCGGTGAGCGGCAATGACTACGAGTTCTGGCTTGCTACTCAGAACCGCCCTGTGGACGAAGACTCGACTCCGTGGGCTTCGGCGCGTCTGTCGGCCGGTTTACAGGAATTGTTGTCGAATGGCTATACACCCTTTGCGTGGGAGGCTCCACACTATCAGTCTTCGCCCCTTTCGATCAAGGCCGTTCCTCCGCTGTTCAAGACGACCTACCAGCGTGTTGTCTACTACACCTCAGATAATCCGAATCTGAACTCGAACGCCCCGAATCACGACTTTTCGGTTGGTCAGTTTTTTCCGTATATCATCAATTCAGACTATTACGGACAACGGGTACTGCCAGAGAATCTCGGAAATATCGAATACAACATATGCAATATCGATCCGTCCTCATGTCTGGCATACACGTGGCAAGATCTCTACACGAATGCGCAGTACGCGCTGACGGTTCGGGATGGCTTCGCATCCTTCTTCTTTCATCCATTTTGGCTTGAACCTGATCTCGGCACGCCCGGCTTGCAGGATTTTCAAAGTCTCGTGAACGGGATAACCGCTCTCGGTTTCCAGTGGGTTGCTGCATCTGACGCCAAGTAGTGTTGATGTTGTGGTTGGCCGGTCCGGGGGCCGGCCCCGCCAAGACGGACACGCGACAGGGCCAAATTGAGATTCAGCTTTCTGCTCATGCTCAAGCCTCACCACAACTGAGAGCCCGTCGACGTTCTGACGCAGTTCCCGTAGGGCTGCAGAGTTGTGCGATGATGTTCGAGCGCGACAACGGGGCGCATCTGGGCAGGGCCTTGAAACGCTGCTCGCCACGCGGCTTTCGCTAGCAAGCAAGTTCTCAAACCTAAGTGTGACTCGGCACCCGGTCATACAGGGGAATGTCCAGTCGGTTCAAAAGACGGCGATCGGTGAATGGGACAGCGGACAACTCGATCGACGGTAGTGCATGCAGAGTTCCCTCTTAGGCACTGTTTAGTTAAGCAAATTGATAGTTCGCTCCCCTGTTTCGATGCAAAACGGCTATCATGTTCGCGATGCAACTAGAGGAGGGAAGCATGGCCACATACAAAGAGTTGAAAGCCCAAATGGACGCGCTGGCCGAAAAAGCGGAAGCTGCCCGTGTAGCCGAATTCCAAGCCGTCATCGACGAGATCCGTAGCAAGATCACAGAGTACGGCATAACCGAGAAGGATATCTTCGGCTCGCGCCGCGGTCGCCCTGCAAAGCAGGCGACTGTGCCACCGGAAGCAAAGTATCGCGATCCGAAGACCGGCGCGACCTGGTCAGGTCGTGGACGTGCGCCGGCGTGGATCAGGGACGTCAAGAATCGCAACCGCTTGCTGATTCAGCAGTGACCAGGCAAAGCGTACCGCGCCTAAGGTGGAGTGGACCACCCAATTAACTCCGGATACTAAACGTGACCGGCGGCGCGGTGCCTGTGCTTTCGTGCTATCGGGTGAGGACGCCGCCGGCAATCGGAATACGGGAAAGGACGAACAGCGTCTGTGGGGCCGCGAGCGTACGAGGGCGCGCTGGCGACGGTTCCGTCGCTGCCGAGATTCCGGTATACCCGGACGCATCGCGCTGGGTAGATACGGGCCCTGACGCCGCAGATCTTTGATCAAGCCAAGTTTGCTTCCGCCCTGGGACGCCGTAGTGGTGGGGTATGGCGAGATCGGGAATCGCACGAAGCCTTATGGTCCAATGCTTTGGTTCGAAGACGCCCAATCCTGACAGAAACCACCCTCGAGATTTTCGTCAAGGATTTGATTCATCTCGTGCAGGTGGGTCAATTGTTTCTCACTCGTGTGCTACGAGTTCATTCCCTTTCAGGGCTGGTGCAGTGTGGATGATGCACGACGCTCACGTGACGCGAATGATTGGCCGAAAGATCGACTCCGCGAGGTCATCGAGAGTTTCGAACCGAAAGGCTGGCTAAAAACCGACGCGCTCAGTCTGGATCGACAATTTGATGCTCGAGTGCGTACCGAATCAATGCTGCTTCAGTGCGGAGTTCAAGTTTTTTAAGTAGGCGTGCTTTATATGTACTGACCGTCTTTGCGTTGATGCCGAGACGGCTAGCAATTTCCGATATACCGTCGCCGCATGCTAGTCCTTCGAGTACGGCCTTCTCTCGGGCAGTCAGGCGCGCGTGCAACTGCGCATCGGGAGGAATATCAATCGTACGGACCATGCGCTCTGCGACTTGTGCGCTCATGTACCTATGCCCGGCGAGCACCGAGTGCACCGCTCGGACCAATTCGGCCGCCGTGCTGTCTTTCGTGACGAAGCCGGATGCCCCAGCACTAAACACGGACTTTGCATAACTCGGCTCGGCCGTGCTGCATATTGCAAGAACTCGCATCATTGGGGTGTAGGATACGACTTGGCTGATTAATTCGATGGAGCGCGCACCTATACTAATGAGGTCGACGATCGCAATGTCGAATGTTTCATCTTGGACTGTCGCAATCAGTGCGTCGCCATCAGACAACTCGCGAGCGACTTGGTACTCCCCGGTTTCTTGAAGGAGATACCGAATGCCGTCACGCGTAATCGCATGACGTTCCGCGAGAAGTACCTTCTTCATGCTCAACCCTCGTTGCGTTTTCTCGGACGCGAGCTGCAACCAGAAACGTTAGCTATATCCACCGTGTAATGGCGGAATACGGCGTCTTATGGCCTCGGCTTGATATAGAGAACTCGCATATCCAACAGGTCATCGTATAAAACATGCCGAGATCTAACTGTAGGTGCTTAATTTGACAAATGTCAACATAATTGGCTGTTCCGTTGGTCAATTTCTAGCGCAGGCGCTCTGTTTTCCCACGGTGCGATACGCGCTTCAGGATTACATCCGTAGTCATCTGATTGCCACGAAGCTCGAACGCCGGACGTTGCCGGGACGGGGTACTGCTGACGCGACAGCGGGTGCTTCAGTGAGGAACAGTCAATTCAATGCCGCCTCGGGTGCAGAAGCGATCGCTTCCCCTGCGATGCAGACGCGATTTCTACCCCGGGATTTGGCTTCGTACACCGCCAGGTCCGCCACGCGAATCAGCGCGTCTCCGTCGTGGACGGCAGGATGGGCAGACGACGAGACACCAATACTGGCCGTGACGTAGCCGAAACCACTTTTCACATGGGCGACATGCATGTCATGGATCGCCTGGCGAACCTTCTCCGCGACCGCAGCGGCGCCCTCGACGTCGGTCTCCGGGAGAATCACGACAAACTCCTCGCCGCCGTAACGTGCCACATGATCGGACGGGCGGGAAACGCATGCGGATATGCAATGAGCGACAGCCTTCAACGCCTGATCGCCGGATTGGTGGCCGTAATGATCGTTGTAGGACTTGAATCGGTCGATGTCGATAAAGAGCAGTGACAGATGCCTTCCCGTGCGCAGTGTGTTCGCCCATTCCTGACTCAACATTTCGTCGAACGCCCCGCGGTTCTCGAGCCCGGTCAGCGCATCTCGACGTGCCAGTCGCTGTAGGTCGCATTCGGCGCGCTGGCGTCGGCGAAGCTCGCGAGCCAGCAACAGTGCGCCCGCCCAGATGACGACAGAGAACAGCGCCATGAATCCGGTAAGCCATTCGGCGCGGGTGCGCCAGCCGGCGAATACGACCTCCCAGGCGGGGCCTACTGCAATGACGAAAGGCAATCCGGGGAGGCGCCTGTAGACATACAGTCGATGCACGCCGTCAATGCGCGAGATTCCGGAGACCGCGTCGGACGGGTGGCGCGATAGGCCGGAAAGAACGGCGGAACCCTGAAGACTTTTTCCGACGACGTCACGGTTATATGGAAGGCGCGTGATCAGCGTGCCATTGGTTGCCATGACGAAGATGGTCTCGTCGCGCCCTACCGAGAGCCCGTCAAACAAATGATTGAAATAATCGATGCTTAACCGCCCGACAACGACCCCAGTCAGCGATCCGTCCGGTCCGTTAATACGGCGGCTCAGTGCGATGACTTTCTCGTGCGGCGGAAATTCGGACGGATACGGCAAGCTGATATACAAGCCGGAATCGATTTTTTCCTTGTGGATCCGAAAAAGCGGCAATTCGGACCAATCCACTCTATTCGCCGGGGCGCTGCTGGAATTCACCAGAAGTTTCCCATTGGTATCCAGCACTGAAATCGGGCCAAGGTATTTTGCCGTGGCGGCTCGGTCGAAGAGCACCGGGTTTCGAAGATCGACGGGCAACGACATGACGCGCGGATTTGTGGCGCCCTGTGCCGCGGCGCTCAGCGACAGCTCGTAAAGCTCGATGCTTCGCAGAATGTCGCGCTCAAGCGCGGTCCCCAGTTGGCGTGCGTGTCTCACTTCGCTGTTGTAGGCGTCTTCGCGAGCCGCGAGCAGCATCGCGGCAAAGAACACGCATGTGCACAGCCACAGCAGCCCCGCGCAACCGATAACCCCAATGGGCGTCAGAACCATGGACGCCGCCGCCCGTAAGCTGCGGGTTGCGAACTTCAAATTTCGGGACATCGATTTCTTTTTGATCTGCCAGGCGGAGTGGAAACGGGCGCAAATTTCAGAGCCCGCGCCGCATCATAGCAAAAGCTGCACCAGGATTGATTCGAGTCAAATGTATGGTCGAATATTAATTGACGCGCGTGATTGGGTGATGTAATCAGGCTCGTTGTTTCTGTGCCGCGCAGGACGGGCCTTTGACCGTGCCGCAGACGTCGTGTCGCTGGTGATCGATCGCGCGGTGGCGGCGGCTTTTGCGGGCAGAGCGGGATTCCTTCTGTTTCTAGCAAAGGTGCATTGTCGCGGTCGGCATAGTGAGCTTCGTTAATCAAATTAATATCCGCTTACACGAGGCATTCGCGAAGCGGGCGCAAATGATGATGACGGCAAGCGTGAGCCACGCAGTATGAATATCGCGCCGCCGCTCGAAGCGGGCTCGCAGCTTGGATCAGCTCGCCCGGCCCGCTCGCATAGCGATGCGTCCGCAGCAGCGCAAGTCAGCCGAAATACTCCCTCATGTTGCGAAAAATCTCCCCGTTGGCAAACGCATAAATTACAGTTAACTTGCAATTTGCCGACATAGTAGTCGCGCGGAAGAAGAGCGTGACGTCCATGGCTGTCGGCATCTGATGCGATGGGGACGGGAATCGGGCCGATGCGGAGGATGGAGGGACGCCGGCGCGCGATACGCCCAAAGAAACCGTAAGGGCGGCGCTTCGGCGGTCGTCTTATGCAGTTGACGGAAGCGGCGACGATCGCCTCCTTTCGTCTGCGCGAGTAAGTCGCTCGAGGAGCACGGACGGCTTGTGCCTGGATGCCCGGCAACTGGCGGCGGTCCGAAACATTTCGTACATGTGGTGCGTGCCGTAACGCTTCGAACCGGCCATCGGCTCGGTTACGTTGTAGGAACCGCGCAGCGCATCTAGCGACAGCAACAAGAGACAAAAAAACGGGGAATCAGGGAATGATGGAGGCTTGGCAACGGGTATTAAATCAGGGTGCGTCGACGTTCGTCGCACGCCAGCCTATCGTCGACCGGGACGGCCGGACCGTCGCCTATGAACTGCTGTTCAGGAACGGCCACACGGCCACCGCCGAAATCGTCGACGGCTTTGGCAGCACCGCACATGTCGTCGAGCGTACCGTGGGTGCGTTGGGCCTCGATACGGTGCTCGCTGGCCTCGACGGATACCTGAATTGCACGTCGCATTTCCTGCACTCCGATGTGCCCCAGATCTTGACCGGTCCGCGATTCGTGCTCGAAGTCCTCGAATCGTGTGAGCTCGACGAGTCGCTGAAAAAGCGCTGCAATGCATTGCGCGCAGCCGGCTTTCGCGTGGCGCTCGACGATGTCGCGAAGCTCACGCCCGACATCGTGGCGTTTCTACCGGCAGTCGACATCGTCAAGCTCGAGTGGCCGGCATTCGACCCGCTGAGCGCGCGCGCGATGGTGGGCGATTTGAAACGCGCCGGCAAGATCGTGGTTGCCGAGAAGATCGATAGCCACGAGCAGTGGCATGCTGCAATTGGCAGCGGCTGCGACATGGTTCAGGGCTTTTACTTCAGCAGACCACAGGTGATGGAAGCACGCCGTCTGGTACCTGATCTGGGACAGTTGTTGAGTCTGCTCAACCTGCTGATCGAAGACGCTGACGATCATCGCGTCATTCACGCGCTATCCGACATGCCCGTGCTGGTGGCGCAGGTTCTGCGCCTCGCCAACTGCTCCGGCAACGTGAACCCGAAGCGCACGGCCATCGCTTCGCTGCATCACGCACTCGCTGCGATCGGCACTACACGGCTATTCCAGTGGTGCAGCCTGCTGCTCTACAACCATCCCGATCCGGAGACGGTCTGCCGAGATCCGCTGATCGCGCTAGCGAGACAACGTGCCTCCTTCATGCTGGACGTCGCGCTCTTCGAGTCCCCGAACGAGACGGCCTTCGCACAGACCGCGTACCTGACCGGCATGCTTTCGCTATTGCATGTCGTCTACGGCCGGCAACAGGATGAGTTCGCAGAGGAACTGCCGCTCGAGCTCGGTATGAAAGCGGCCCTTACCGGGCGGTCCGGCAAGCTCGGAGAGCTGCTCGGCGCTGCCGAGATATTCGAGCGCGGACGGAATTCCACATCGGAGGGGCAAGGACAGAGATAGCCGATGGCGCTTCCTTTGCCTGGCAAGGCTGCGTGCCGAATGCGTCTCGCGGACCCATCGCCGGTCGAAGGAAGTCGCCAGGCGACCCGGAATACCGGGCGCAACTGCAGTGATTTTGATGGCGATCGGATGCGTCGATTTTGCGCCTGATCACTGGTCAGATTGGTGAGCGCGAGTCGTTATATGGAATGTCAAACTGGAGATGTACTTATGAGGTATTTAGTTAACCTGCGCATTGGAACTCGCCTCAGAGTGGGTTTTGGCATCACGTTGTTGCTGCTGATGATGACGGGCGGACTCGCCGTGTTGCAGGCGTCACGAATTTATGAGGGCACCCGGGAGATCGCTGACAACTGGCTCGTCAACGTTCAGACATTGGGCGAAATCCGGGCGCTCGCCAACGGTGTCCGACGCGCCAGCCTCCGATCGGTGCTGGAAAGTGAGGCTTCGGCGAAGAATAGCCAGCGTAGTCAGCATGATGCAACGTTGGCATCCGTAAAAGTCGCGATGGCAAGTTATGAGAAGCGCGTGTCTTCGCCTGAGGAGCGGCAACGTTTCGACAATCTGAGTAGGGCCTGGGACGCATTCCTGGCATCCGACGCTAAACTTCTGACGCTGTCGGAAGCGGGCGATGCCGGATTGGCTGCGGCCAGATCGCTCGCAACGGGTGAGGCTGCAACGTTGTTCGCGCAGGCGCTAGATCTGATCGAGCAAGAAGTAAAGCTGAATCGCGCAGGCGCGGGCGTCGCGACGGCCGAAGCGGCAACCAACTATCACTCGACGATCCTGTTGACCGGTCTGTTGTGCGGCACGGCGCTGCTGCTGTCGGTCGCTGTCGCATGGTTGATTACCCGTTCCATCGTCACACCGCTCGGTCGCGCAGTCGGCATCGCGGAGACGGTCGCGCGCGGCGATCTCACGTCCAATATCGAAGTATCCGGTCGCGACGAGACGAGCCAGCTTCTGCTGGCGCTGCGGAATATGAACGCGCGGCTGCAGGACGTGGTGGGGCGCGTGCGCTCGAGCAGCGAAAGCATCGCTTCGGGCTCGGCGCAGATCGCTGCCGGCAACACCGATCTCAGTCAGCGTACCGAGGAGCAGGCAGCTTCGCTCGAGGAAACCGCGGCCAGCATGGAGCAGTTGACGGCGACGGTCAAACAGAACACGGAGAACGCCCGGCAGGGGAATACGCTCGCCGGCAATGCTTCTGAGGTCGCGGTCCGAGGCGGGCAGGTGGTGGCGAAGGTCGTCGACACGATGCACGACATTTCCCACAGCTCGGCAAAGGTCGCTGAAATCATCGCCGTCATCGAGGGCATCGCCTTCCAGACGAACATCCTCGCACTGAACGCGGCCGTTGAGGCAGCCCGGGCCGGCGAGCAAGGTCGGGGCTTTGCCGTGGTGGCGAGCGAAGTGCGGGCGCTTGCGCAGCGAAGTGCTTCGGCGGCCAAGGAGATCAAGGAGCTGATCAGTCAGTCAGTGGCCAAAGTGGAGGCCGGCACGTCTCTCGTCGACAACGCCGGCGCCACGATGAACGAGGTCGTCGTCGCGGTCAAGCGCGTCACCGACCTCATGGGCGAAATTGCATCGGCGTCGGTCGAGCAGCATACCGGCATCGAGCAGGTCAACCAGGCGGTCATGCAGATGGACGAGGTCACGCAACAGAACGCTGCGCTCGTGGAGGAGGCTTCCGCCGCGGCGCAGTCGATGGCCTCGCAGTCGAACACGTTGCGCGAACTGGTTTCGATCTTCCGCCTGCCTGACGGGATGGCGGTCACGGCAAGCCAACCGGAGCGTGCGGCAGAGGTCCAGCCGCGCCCGAAGCCGGCTGTGCGAAAGACGGTTCAACGCAAAACCGAGGCCGCAGTCGTTGCCAATGAAAGCGCTGCGAGCTGGCAGTCATTCTAGTTTGTGACGCGTCGAGATCTTTGATGGACGGTTGGGGGGCGCATGCGCCTGCCAATCGTGGTTTCCGTTGAACCGGTCGATGTGAACCAATCCCTGATGCATCGAGAAATAAATCGGCTTGCTGCGGCATGGGATTAATGGCAGATTGGCTTCGGCGGTTTGAAAAGATAGAACGGCCGGAGTCGTAACTACATTCACGCACCGTTTAGGGAAACACTGATTAATAGACGATCACGCGAGGTTGTCGGTAACGCAGGCGTGGCATGGCTGCATGCCGAAGCGAAGCGTCGCCCGTTCGGAGAAGTTTGACCCGAGGATGTGCTTAATTTCCCGCATTTCTCACATGCATGACGGATTGCTCCCATGAATCGACCGCAGCCGGTTTCGCGCGATCACCAGATTCGCCAAGGCGAACAGACTGAACAGTTGCGCGGTGTTCTTGAACAGCCCCTTGTAGCGCACCTTGCGATGACGGAACAGGTTCTTGACGACATGAAACGGATGCTCGACCCGCGCGCGGATTTGCGCCTTGGTTCGCTCCAGCGCGATTACCAGATCCTTCAGCGCACCGTCGCGCATCGCCTTGATTTTTGCTCGCTTGGCCGCCACGCGCCACTTCACCGACTTGCTCTTCATTTCATCGCGCTTGTCCACGCCGATGTAGCCCGCATCGCCGAATGCTTATTGCTCGTGGCCGTGCAACAGCGCGTGCGCTTGCGAAACATCCGACACGTTGGCGGATGTGCCGACCACGCTGTGAACCAGCCCCGAATCGGCATCGACGCCGATGTGCGCCTTCACGCCGAAGTACCACTCGTTGCCTTTCTTCGTTTGATGCATGTCCGGATCGCGACACTTCTCGGCGTTCTTGGCCGACGGCGGCGCTTCGATGATCGCTGCATCGACCAGCGTGCCTTCCTTCATCATCAGCCGGCGTTCGCACAACGAGATGCCAATCTCGTCGAACAGCTTGCGCGTCAGGTCATGTTCGAGAAGCAGGCGCCGGATCTTCAGCAGCGTGGTCGCATCCGGCACGTTCTCGATGGCCAGATCAATCCCGGCAAACGCCCGCATCGCGATGCTGTCGTACAGCGCATCCTCCAGCCCTTCGTCCGACAGGCTGTACCACTGCTGCAGGAAGTAGATTCGAAGCATCCGCTCCAGACCGATCGGCGGGCGCCCGCGCGCTCCTTTCGGGTAATACGGCTCGATTGCCGTCAGCAACCGCGACCACGGCACCAGCTTCTCCATCTCGTCCAGGAAACGCTGACGCCGCGTCACGCGCTTCTTGCCCACACTTTCCGCTTCCGCAAAGCTCATTTGCCGTTTCATCGTCATGGACTCGTTCCGTGAACTATGTTCTACAACGTCCTCGGCTGCGTCAGCGATGACCACCGAGACGGATAAATCAGTGTTTCCTTAGGTGACCCGCCAGTTCGGATTTTTTCAAGAAACGAAATGCAATACAGCGAAGAACGCAGCATTATTTCATCAACGTATGTGGTAATTTATACGCGTTGCGAAGTTCCGGTATCAAGCCGAATGTTTTTCCCGTTGACGCCATGAAAAACTCCCTTCTCATCCACTTGATTTCGGCCGTCGTACTGAGCGCTGGAGTTTTCCCGACGTCAGTGTTCGCGAGCACGATTGATGAGCAGTTTGCCTGCAAATCCAATGCGCACACGTTTATCGCCAATCTCATCAATAGTCATTTGATCGACCCCACCCCGATTCGCGTTGAGGCGAACTCAGTCAATGCGTTTCGCCCCGCGCACGGGACGAATCTAACTGTATATGGCCTACGCGTTCGCGCAGTATTCGGATACCAACCTGGCGACCCGACCTTCAGACACGGGAATGGTAAGACTTCTTCGAGTCCCATCTATGGCGCGGTGGTGTTCGGTTCGAGCGAGTCTGTCGAAGCACAATTACGGCAAGCAGGCAGCACGGCAGTCGTTCAGCAAGTCATACCAATGATGCTTTCGGCCATTGTCTGCGAGACCTGACGCACGGATACCCGGCTTTTCCGTGCGCAGACCGGAGTGAGCTTTGCCGAGTGGCGCCAGCAGGTCTGCCTGCTCACAGCCATCGAGCGTTTGAGTGGAGGGCACCCTGTGACCCAGGTCGCATTGGACGTTGGCTACCCAAGTCATAGGGAAACACTGATTTCTCCGTCTCGGTGGTCATCGCTGACGCAGCCGAGGACGTTGTAGAACAAAGTTCACGGAACGAGTCCACGACGATGAAACGGCAAATGATCTTTGCGGAAGCGGAAAGTGCGGGCAAGAAGCGCGTGACGCGGCCGGCCACACCATTCTGCTGCTCGATGCGGCCGAGGCCTATCACCGCGAGTGATGCGCACGCAGGGCGACATGCCGGAGCCGTTTCGTCAGTTGCTGCCCCGCTTGCGGGATCCGGACTACACCCGAATCCTGATTGTCACGCTGCCGGAAGCCACCCCGGTTCACGAAGCGGAACGCCTGAGCGCCGACCGTGCGCGCGCAGGTATTGCGCCGTACGCGTGGGTCATCAACCAGTCGCTGCTGGCCGGCGGCACGGCCGATCCACTGCTATGTCAGCGCGGTACGTACGAGGTGCCGTTCGTGCGCCGAGTAGCGGACAACCTGGCGCCGCGAACCGCGCTGATCCCGTGGCTCGCCGAGGCCCCGGTCGGGGCAGCCGGCCTGGAACGGGTAATCACGTAGCACCCCGAATGAGCAACGCGATGAAAGTGCTTCCGATTCTGTGGCAACGACTCGTCACCAGCGGCAAGACCTGCCCGCGTTGCGCCGGCACCGGCGACGAAGTGAACCGGGCAACCCGACAACTCCGCGAGATCCTGGCGCCGGTCGGCATCGAACCCGTCCTGGAAACGCGCGAGATCGACGAAGCGGCCTTCAAGACCAACCCTGCGGAGTCCAATCGTATCTGGATCGCCGGAAAGCCGATGGAAGCATGGCTGAACGGCACAGTCGGCAGTAGCCGTTGCTGCGCAGTCTGCGGCGATGCGGAATGCCGCACTGTGGAGGTCGAAGGCGCGAGCTACGAGGTGATCCCGGAAGCGCTGCTAGTGAAGGGCGGGGCTGATTGCGGCATTGATGCTCAATGCCCACGGTAGCACGCAGGATCCGAGCTAGAAAATAGGAAGGAAACACATGCGAATGTACGTTGACGTCGTGGTGATCGGGGGCGGTCAAGCCGGACTCGCCACCGCATACTTCCTGCGCCGCGCGGGGATCGACTACGTCGTGCTAGATGACCAGAGCGCACCCGGCGGCGCTTGGCGACATACGTGGGAGTCCCTGCACCTGTTCTCGCCTGCGGAATGGAGTTCACTTCCGGGCTGGCAGATGCCGATCTCGGATAGCACGTACCCGTCGCGCAATCACGTCATCGACTATCTGGCGAATTACGAGCGTCGTTACCACCTCCCGGTTCAGCGCCCCGTTCATGTCGAAGCCGTTTCTCGCACCAGCGAGGGTTTGCTTGTCACCACGGATCGCGGTGAGTGGCTGGCCCAAGCAGTCGTGAGCGCGACCGGCACCTGGAGCGCCCCCTATATCCCGGGCTATCCCGGACGCGAAATGTTTCGCGGTCGCCAGATTCATTCGGCGCAGTATCGCAATCCGGACGATTTAAGCGGACTTGCCGTGCTGGTCGTCGGCGGCGGCAACTCCGGTGCGCAAATCCTGGCGGAGGTATCGACGGTGTGCAGCGCCACATGGGTGACATTGCACGAGCCGGTGTTTCTGCCCGATGATGTCGACGGCCGGATCCTGTTCGAACGCGCGACCGCCAAATGGAAAGCACTCCGTGACGGTCAGGCGACGGGGGTTCCGGTGGGCGGCTTGGGCGATGTCGTCATGGTGCCACCGGTACGAGACGCACGTACGCGAGGCGTGCTGCACACCGTGCGGCCGTTCTCGCACTTCGATGCAGACGGAGTCGTATGGGCAGATGGTTCACACTCTCACGTCGACGCCGTGATCTGGTGCACTGGTTTCCGTCCCTCGCTTGGCCATCTCGATGCACTGCAGATCCGCGACGCTGATGGGCTGGTGAGGACGGATGGAACGCGCGCCAAAGACGAGCCGCGCTTGTGGCTGGTCGGCTATGGCGAATGGTGCGGTGCTGCTTCGGCCACGCTCATTGGTGTGATGCGCAGTGCACGTGACACGGCTCGAGAAATTGCGGAATACCTGCGTTCGACTCACGAGCAAGACGCCTCAGCACCTCGCCCCGTGTCAGGAGGAGGCGTCCGTTGACCGCAGGTGTACTGGCAACAACGCGTTCAGGGACGCGAAATACTCGTCCATAAACGCTTGATCGACGCCACGACAAACCAGTTCTGCAACGTGCGCGTCAACGGCCTCGCGAAGTTTCGCCGAGAACTGTTGATGTCCACGCAGAACTGACCCACCGGGGATGCGGCTATTTTCTTGGACTGATTTACGTTGCTAACCCGAGGCTTTCACGGTACTCGATGGGGCTGAGATAGCCAAGGGAGCCCTTGATCCGTTTCTCGTTGTACCAGCGAACGTAGGCGTCCAGTACCTCAACGAACTCCGCGATGGTCGTCGAACGCCAGTCTCCTGTATAGAACATCTCTGTCTTTAGCCTGCCGAAGAATCCCTCACAGGCCGCGTTGTCCGGTGAACAGGCTTTACGCGACATGGAGGGGATCAGCTTAGCCTTCGCAACCCGCGATAGCCAGCCAGGCCAACGGTAGTGGCCACCCCGATCGGAATGCACGATCGGCGTCTCGTCGTCCTCGGTCACGGTCACGGTCTCAATAGCCGCATCTAGCATGGAATTCACGAGCTCTGCGTCGGGGCTTGTGCCAATCGACCAGCTGACTACCATCCCATCGAAGCAGTCGATCATGGGCGATAGATATACCTTCCCCGCAGGAATCTGGAACTCGGAAATATCCGTCACCCACTTTTCGTTGGGGGCGTTCGCGTGGAAATCGCGATTGATGATGTTATCTGGGGCAGGGCTGATTTCCCCGATATAAGAGCGATATCGGCGCCGCTTGGGCCTTGCTGCGTGGAGGCCGCCTTGTTTCATGAGGCGACGCACGACTTTCTCCGATAGAAAAACTCGTTGCCTGATAAGCGCTGCTTGCACCCGACGATAGCCGTAGGATCGGTGATTGTCCTCGAAGATCTCTGCAACGGTACGACGGACATCTGCATATTTGTCGGCAACCCGTATGGGCGACCGATGATAAAAATAGGAGCTGCGCGCCAGGTCCAACCGCTCAAGCAGCTCAGTCAAACCGTATTCTTCTCTCAGGGCGTCAACCAGCTTCGTCTTCTCCCGATTGCTCAGGAGTGGCAGGTCGACGCCCAGGTCTTTTTTTACGAGTTCATTCGCCTTCTTCAACAGGTCGTGTTCAAGCTTCAGATTGCGAATGTCGCGCCGGAGCTCTTCGACCTGCCGCTCCAGTTCGTCCCGATCCGTCTCTGATGGTGATCCCTTGTCGCGCTTCATGGATGCAGGGGCCCCTCGGCCGAGTAACTGGTTTTTCCAGTTGTACAGCGACACCCTGTCGACGTCCAGCTTTTGCGCCACCGCCTGTGCACTTCCTTCCCGTGTGCACAGTTCGTACACCGCGAGCTGCCTGGTCGCCAATGACACGGCCGGTCGGCCTGCCTTGCCAACCACGCGTTTCCTGGTTTCCGGATAGCGCTCGCGAACCCACGCCGTCAGTATCTGCCGACAGGGATAGCCTAATGCCCTGAGGGTGAAGCTGAAGCTGCGCCCGTGATTGACGTAATGCTCAAGTGCCAGGTTCTTCTGTTCTTCTGAGTACTTTGGCTTTACGCGAACATACTCTTTCTGCAGATCGCCGCTCTTCTCGAATTCCTCGCACCACGCCTTGAGAGAATTCTTCGTCGGGTAACCCAACTGGCGGATTGTCGCCTTGACGCGCTTTCCGAGTTTCAGGTACAGCTCGACCGCCCGAACGCGGTCTTCGTATGAATACATGGACTACCTCCAAAGTAGTCCAAGATTTTGTCCGCATCCCCGGTGGGTCAAGATTCGGTGGAAATCAACACTGCGTCATCAAATCGACCCAGCCATGGTGAGTCGTTACGTGCGGGTACACGGCATCGTGACCACGGAACTGTTGGTCGCGCTGCTGTGGGGCACGGCGATGCTGGGCTCGCTCCTGTGGGGATTGAGCACCCTGCGAAAGCGCCATTCGCAGGACAGCTACCGCCGCGCGATTGTGGCGCTGGCGCTGCGGTTCCAACAGACGCGGCGATTGGGTAGTGGCACACCTCCTGTCGGCCGCTCGCGTGCAGCATGGCGATCCTGGCAGACGGCAAGGCGCAAACGAAGCTGACGATTGATGCGTTTTAGGACAGGGGCTGCCTCGAACGAACGTGAGCTTGGGGCTGCTGGGCGCTCGGCATGCGGGGATGCGCGTGACGACACGGTCGTTAGAGCCGTTCGCGTCGCTGTAGAACCGCCATTCACTGTCGCGTCCAGTTTCTGGCATCAGGATGAACGTGCCGACGAGATAGGGAACCTTATCACTACGGTCCGCTTGTCCTCTCAACCTGAGGTTTCGCGCAACGCGTAACATTAATCGCCGCGCTGTCTCGGCAGCATAGGGGAGTTGACACGGTTCTTCGCGGCGCTTGGTCTATGAGCAGCAACGGGCGCGTCTCCCGCTGCATGCTCTCGCCGCGCCGATGGTCGACGTTCAAGATGAAGGTCGCACCGAAAGGCACCAACGATGGGGTGCGCGTGCTCGAGCGGGGGGAGCGCGAGGTGCGGGGCGGCCTTCCGGCTCAGGCCAGCCGCCGCCCGCACACCGCGCACGGCAGGCCGGCGGACGTGTCGCAGGCGGCGGGCGCCGCGCCGCTCATCACGCGCTTGCGCGCGTCGGTGAAGGCCCACCACGGCTCTGGCGGATCACCCGCCATGAACCGGGTCACGGAAATGAACACATCGATCACACACGGGTCGTGGTGCGTCGCAGTGCGCATGCACAGCTCGTCGTAAAGGCAAAACGGACACCGGCCGACGAGATCGGCGGGGCGGCCGATGCCGATTTGCACGAGGTCGGCGGCGGCGGCCGGGCCGATGTTGGGCAAGTCGGTCAGCTTGACGACGCGGGTTCGGTCTACCTTGGCGGGATTCATCGTGGAGTCGGTCGGGAATGGAGCCGCCGCCCGTTTCACCAGCAGGGCGTGCCGCTGCCAGTATACGTTTTGGCGACCGGGAAGTTGCGCGTGTCGATGGTCGACGTGATCTGGCTCAGGTCGGCGCCGGCCCGCAGCAGCGCCCGCCCGAGCCGCAACTGGCGGGTCCGGATCTCGTTGATCGCGGCGCGGAAATACTGCTCGACGTCCGCGACGTCGCGTCGGTGCGTTTCCGCATCCAGCCGGTCCCCCAGCACCGCGTCGAGGCTCGACGTGAAGAACGCGAAATTGAACTCGGACATCTCCTTGTGCTTCGCATACAGCCCCGAGCGAAACTCGCGGATCAGCTCGACGACCGACGAGTTGTGCCAAAAGCGCCGCTGGGTGCGCGAAAGGAAGGTTGACAGCACCACGTTGAAGGTCTCGAATTCGAACACGGCCGACTGATCGGTGATGACGCCGCGCTCGTGATAGTCGTCGTTGTTGTAGAGCGACGCGAAGTGATGCGCCAGCTTCGCCACCGCTTCATCCTGGTAGCGATAACCGTAGTGGTCGAGCGATTGCCAGTAATTCGCGTTCAACAGGCCGTCGTGCTCCATCTTGCCGATTAGCGGCGTACCCGGATAGATTTCCAGCCGCTCGGTGAGCCGGCGCAGATTGTGGCCGTTGTTGCGGCGCAGGAATTCAGCATTCCGACGCAATGTGTCGACGGTCGAGTACGGGTGGAACTGGATGAATCCCATCGCGAGATAGATGCCGTTATCGCGCAGCAGCCGGATGATCCGCTCGTTGTCTTCGACGGTCGCGCGTTTCTGCCACAGAGCGAGCTCCTCGGTGGTGCCCGACTCGATCCCCACGTTGACCTTCTCGAGGCCGGACTCGAACAGCAGCTGCAGCAGCTCGGCATCGTCGTCGGTCCAGTTTTCCGCGCGCATGCAGACGTTGTAGTAGATGTCGAGCTTGCGGTCGAGGATCCCGTTCGCGATTTCCCGGATGCGCCCCTTGCCGATGCGCCGTCCGTCCGGATCCTCGAAGGTGGAATCGATGAAGTCGTACGTGCGGAACTGGTACGTGTCGACGAGATGGGTGAGCTCGTCCAATACCGACGTGGCCGAGCGGCCGCGCCAGCCCTTGCCCGGCTGGATCTTGTTGCCCGCGTGCGGCGCGCTGCAGAACGTGCAGCGCGCGACGCAGCCGCGGCTCGTGCTGATGCGGATGTACTCCAACTTACCGCCGTGCAGCTCGAGCTGGTCGCGCGACGGGAAGGGCAGGTCGTCGAGGTTGTGCATCATCCTCCGCAACGGGGTCTGTACCGGTTCGCCATCTGCGTTGCGAAAGCAGATGCCCGGGCAGGTATCGAGCGGCAGGTTGAGGTACAGCCGCTGCACCAGCTCGAAGATGGTCGGCTCGCCTTCGCCGACCGCGACGATGTCCGTGTGCGGGCAGTTGCGCAGCACGTCGACCCCGGCATAGGTGCCGGCCGGCCCGCCGCACACGATGCGCGTGCCGGGCAGGCGCGCGCGGACTTGCTCGGAGAAGCCGCCGAACGTCACGATGTTCAGGCTCATCAGCGTAAAGCACGTCATGTCCGGCGCGAACGCGGCAAGCGTGTCGAGCGCGGCGTCCTTGTCGTCCCGTACTTCCATGATCACGCAGGTGAAGCCGGCGCGGCGCAGCACCGCCGCCATGTAGGCGACGCCGAGATGCTCCGGCGACATCACGAGGTCACCCTCCAGGAATATCACGAACGCGACCTTGAAGCGGCCGGGATCGGTGACGCGCGAGTCCAGCTCGAAATGATATTCACGCTCGATCGGCTCATTTCGCATATCGATTAATTGCATGGTCAGCCTCGAAAGAACTATGCTCGTGTCGTTAAAAAAGGGGGGCGGCGCGGGAAAGGCCGGGAAGGCCGGATGCGCCCGTGTCGGTCGCGCCGCCGCGTTGTTCATTGCCGTATTCACTTGCCCGAAGTCATGCATTCAAAACCATCCATTCGTCTCCATCGTTTCTCGCTGTCCGGCCATTCGCACAGCGTCGCCTTGTTCGCATCGCTGCTGAAGCTTCCGATCGAGACGATCGAAGTCGACCTGCTGCGCGGCGAGCACCGCACGCCGGCCTTTCTCGCGCTCAATCCGCTCGGTCAGGTGCCGGTGCTCGAGGACGGTCCGCTCGTCCTGTCGGACTCCCATGCAATCCTCGTCTACCTCGCCGAGCGCTACGGCGCGCGTCACTGGCGCGGCACGGACGCCCCGCCCGGCGCCGTGCAGCGCTTCCTATCGCTCGCGGCGGGGGAGCTCGCGTTCGGTCCCGCCGTGCTGCGTCGTCACGCGCTGTTCGGCGGGCAGCACGATCTGGTGCGCGCGCGTGCGCTGTCCGAGCGGCTGTGCGCGTTTTTCGAACAACATCTCGCGGGCCGCGATTTCCTGCTCGGCCCGCAGCCGTCGATCGCCGACGTGGCCTGCCATACGTACCTCGCGCACGCGCCGGTGGGCGGGTTCGCGCTGGACCCGTATCCGCGCTTGTGCGCGTGGATCGCGCGCATCGAAGCGCTCGACGGTTTTATCCCGCTGGCCGACGGCATGGCGCACGCCGCGCACGCATGACCGCCATGACGCCACGGCCCATCCGGATTGCATCGCTCGTTTCTCCACTCGATCCCGCATGAACTCGACCGCCCGACTCGTTTCTGACGCCCGCCTCGTGCTGCTGTCGCCCCATCTCGACGACGCCGTGTGGTCGCTCGGCGGCGCGGTGCCCGCGTGGCGCCGCGGCCGCGAGGTCACGATCGTCACGCTGTGCGACGGCGACGCCGAGCCTGCCGTCGGCGCGCGCCTGACCGAGCCCGCGCATCGCTGGCGCGTGTTCGGCGGTGTCGCCGCGCGGCGCGACGAAGACGTGCGCGCCGCGGCCATGCTCGGGTGCGCGCGCATCGGCCTCGGCCACCGGGACGCCGCACTGCGCGCATCGCCGGCGGGTGAATTCGAATGCCCGGCGCCGGACGCGCTGTTCGCGGCGCCCGGCGGCGCCGGCGCGCCCGCCGTGCCGGACGCGCTCGAAGCGCGCCTGCGCGCATGGCTGCGCCCGGATGACCAGGTCATCGCGCCGCTCGGCTTCGGCGGCCACGTCGACCATTGCATCGCCCACCTGCTCGCGCGGCGCCTGCCGCACACCGTCGCGTACTACGCCGAGTTTCCGTATTACGCGCCCGCGCATGCCGCCACGCTCGCCGAGCAGGTTCGCGCGCTCGGGCTGGCGGCGATGCCCGTCGCGCTCGAATGCGACTGGCCGGCGTGGGTCGACGCGAGCCTCTGCTATCGCAGCCAGGTGATCCGGCTGTTCGGCGGCCGCGCGCGTTTCATCGATGCGCTGTCGGCCTACGCCGGCGATACGCCGCGCTGCCTGATCTGGTCGACGCGCTGACGGTAGCGCTCGACCGAGCCGGCCGGCGCCAGCAGCGCATCGAGCGCGTCCGCCTCCGGGCAGGCCGCGCGCTGCTGGAACCGCCGCAGGTTGTCGTGGTGCTCGTCCCAGCGCGCGGCGTTGTAATGCGACATGTGGTAGCCGCGCGCCTGCGGCGCGAGCCGCACCGGCACCCCGGACGCCCACAGGCGGAACGCGAAATCGATGTCCTCCATCCCCCAGCGGGTGCCATAGGCCTCGTCGAAGCCGCCGCTCGCAAGCCAGGTCGCGCGCGGCACGGACAGGTTTGCGCCGGCGCACGCGAGCCATGGCCAGCGGGCCACCTCGGCGTGCTCGGCCGCCTGTTCGAGCGGATTGGCGACGGCGCGCGCGGTGCCCGGCGACCAGCATCCGGCGCGCAACGCCGCCGCGTCGATCGGGGGGCAGGACGGGCCGCCGAGCGCCGGATCGTCGACGCGCAACAGCCCGATCAGCTCCCTGAGCATGCCGTGCACGAGGCCGGGCCGCTCCGCCTGGGCGGACCGGTGGCAGGCCAGGAAGTCGGCCTGCACGAGGATGTCGTCGTCGACGAACACCAGCCATTCGCCGCGCGCGACGGTCGCGCCCGCGTTGCGAGCCGCCGCGCGGCCGACGCCGGGCGTCTCGACGACGCGTGCCGGCGGCGCGGCGGCGATCACCTGCCGGACCGCCGGCGTCGCGTTGTCCGCTACGATGACGAGCTCGACGTCGCCGCACCCGGACTGGCCGGCGAGGCCGGCCAGCGTCAGCGCCAGCCGGGGGGCCTTGCTGTGCGCCGGAACGATGACGCTCAGGCTCATGCCGCCACCTCGCCGGCCCGCGTCGGTTCGGTGGCCGGGCCGCCCGCGCCGGCCCGCGCGGCCGCCGGGTAAAGCGCGGCCATCGCCGAGCCGAGCGAGCGCAGCTTCCGATAGTCGGCGGAAAGCGCCGCGCGCTCGCCCGCCGCCGCGCGGCCAGCGAGCGCCAGCGCGTCGTGCACGAAGGCCCGATACGGCGCGATGCGCTCCTCGGAAGGGCAGGCAAGCGCGTACATGGCGCCGTCCCGCGTCAGCGTCAGCGTAGGCTCGCGCACGCCATCGGTGCTGAACCCGAACGTGCAGCGCAATGCCAGTTCGCCGTTCTGCCCGTACGCGTGGATCACGGTTTCATCGTGTTCGCGATGCGACGCCCACGCTGTCGATACACGCACGATCGCGCCCGTGTCGGCGAGCAGGCAGCCGAACAATTGCGTGTCGACGCTGAGCTCGGCGTCCGGCGCCGTGGCGGCGTCGCCGCGCCACGCGGTCAACTGGGTCGCGGGGTTGCCGGCCGTCATGACCGGGTGGCTGAAGCCGGCCTGCACGAGCGGATAGTCGAGCAGGCCGAGGCCGACTTCGAGCAGATGCCAGCCGAGGTCGCCGCCGGATCCGGCGAGCGCGCTGCCGGCACGCGTGAACCACGAGCCGGGGCGCGGAATGCCGGCGCGGCGACGCCAGCCGACGTCGATGCAATGCGGAGCTCCGAGCGCGCCGTGCCGGGCGTGCTCGTACAGGCTGCGCACGTCGCCGCGTCGCGACGAGGCCGACGTGACCCACAGCCCGCGCTGCCGCCGTTCGCTGAGGCCGATCAGGAACTCGGCCTCGGCGAGGCTGAAGCAGGCCGGCTTGTCGACGATGACGTGCAAGCCCCGCTCCAGCGCGAACGCGGCGTGCTCGACGTGATGGGCGTTCGGCGAGCAGACCAGCGCGAGATCGCAGCCGTCCAGCGCCGCGTCGTCCAGCGCGTGATGAGCGCGGATGCCCGGGAAG
Source organism: Burkholderia sp. MBR-1 (assembly GCF_013822785.1). Lineage (NCBI taxonomy): Bacteria > Pseudomonadati > Pseudomonadota > Betaproteobacteria > Burkholderiales > Burkholderiaceae > Burkholderia > Burkholderia sp. MBR-1. The sequence goes on along the minus strand of NZ_CP053611.1, from coordinate 400,314 downwards.
CGCGCCGCCACCGCATCGCGCGCGTCAGCCGACGGATCGACGACGCTCGCGAGTGCGGCGCCGACCTCCTCGAGCAGTGGGAGCCAGACGGTGCGGGCGACCCAGCCGCCGCCGATCGTCGCTGTGCGCATCGCGGTCACGACGCGTTGACGCCGTCGAGCACCTTGCGGAGCGCCTCGGCGATGGCCAGGGTGTCCTCCCGCGAACCCAGCAGCGCGCGATGGTGGATCCAGATGCCGTTCGCCGCGATGTGCTCGGTCGCCGGGCAGGCCTGGACCAGCGCGTCGTGCGTCGTCGCGGGCGCCGGCGCGATCCAGAAGCTCGGGATGCGATACAGCGCCTGATACGCGCGGAACGCCGGGATCCCCTCGGCGATGAGGCAGTCGACCACGCGGTTGCGATCGAACGGGCGGCCGTGCCGATCGCGCTCGAGGGTCAGGATGGTCATGTAGTGCGGATGAACGGTCGCATGCTCTCCGTGCTGCTGCTGGCGGATTTCCGGGATGCGGGCGAGCGCGTCGCGCAGGATCGCGGCATTCGCCTCGCGGGTCTGCGTCTGCGCATCGAGGCGCGCGAGCTGCGTGCGCAGCACGGCGGCCGAGAACTCGCTCATGCGCGCGTTGGTGCCGACCACGGTGTGCTGGTAGGCGCGGTCGGCCTGCGGCCGGCCGCAATTGCTGTACAGGAAGATCCGCTCGCGAAGCGCGGCATCCGGACAGGTGATGATGCCGCCTTCGCCGGCCGTCATCAGCTTGAAGTTCTGGAAGCTGAAGCAGGCGGTCGTGCCCCATTCGCCGATCCGCAGGCCGCGGGGGCCTCGCGCGCCGTGCGCGTGCGCGGCGTCCTGGATGACGGCCAGCCCGTGCTTGCCGGCGATCGCGAGCACCGCGTCCATGTCGCTGAAATGACCGGACATGTGGACCGGAATGATCGCGCGTGTGCGCGGCGTGATCGCGGCCTCGATCGCCTTCGGGTCGATGCAGTAGGTCGTCGGCAGGACGTCGACCGGCACCGGCACCGCCCCGATCTTCTGGCAGGCCATCGACGTTGAGATGAACGTGAAAGCCGGCACGATCACTTCGTCGCCCGGTTCGATGCCGAGCGCGAGCAGCGTGAGCTCGATCGCGACCGTGCCGTTCGTGACGGTCACCGCGTGTTCGCAGCCGTGATGCGCGGCGAATTCCTCTTCGAAGCGCAGGTTTTCCTGGCCCGTCGCGCGCCACCACTGGCCCTGGCGCAGGCTGCGCAGCAGCGCGGTTTCTTCATGTTCGTCGTAGTGCGGCCAGGCTGGAAATGCGCCGGTCTTGACCGGGCTGCCGCCGTCGATTGCAAGTTTCATGTGAATGAGTTCCGGAAGATTGCGGGAGATCGGGGCGGCCGCGATGCGCCGCCCCCTGTTGGTCATTGCAGCAAGGTGCCCATTTCGCATTGGGACGCGGGCGCGCGACCGAGCAGGTGCGCGATCGTCGGGGCGATCTGCTGCAACTGCGCGTCGCCGCCCGGGTCGGCCAGCGCGTGCGCGCTGTCGACCAGCACGAAGCCCTGGTCCCGGTGCCAGCCCGACTGGGCGGTCCGGCGCACGTGGCGCGCCCAGCGCGGATCGCCGAGCGGCGGGCGCTTCGCGTTCGCCGGCTTGACGATCAGCGTGGGCGCGAGATGCCGGTGGTCGCCGACGTAGAGCTCGTCGCGGTGATGCACGCTCGCGAGCACCGGCGTGCCGTCGTCGAAGCGCAGCGCCTGCAGGAACGCGCGAACCTCGTCGACTTCGCCGTCGCGCACGCCGTGGCCGCCCAGCAGGTCGCCGCGCAGCGCGATGCCGTGCGAGCCCTGCACCGTCTCCATCGCGAGGCTGCGCGCGCAGTCGACCTGGCCGTCGCCCGCGAGCACCTGCAGGCCGCCGGCCTGCAGCGCAGCGTCGATCGAATGGAAGCCGTCGAGATCGCCAAAGCCGATCTCGGAGAACACCAGCGTCGCGTCGGGCTCGAGCGACTGCAGGCGCCGGCAGGCCGCGTCGACGAAGTCGTACGCTTGCAGCACCACCGGCCGGCGGGCGGGATCGTCCTCGCGCATCTCGTACCACAGGAAATGCGATACGCGATCGATCAGCGTGAGGTTGACGATCATCACGTCGGTGTCCGCCGCGAGCTCGAACGCGGTGTCGAGCTGCGCGGACGCGACGCGCCAGGCATCCTGCGCGAACGCGTCGAACGGCTGGCCCGTGTAGAACAGCGTCACGTCGTGCGCGTAGCGGATGCCGCGCCGGTGCAGGTCGGAGAGCAGGCTACGCGGATAGCTGGTGTTCAGCGAATACGACATCGGGTACGTCACCAGCCGGCCGTTCAGCGGCTTGGGCGGATGGGTCAGCTGGACGTTCACGACGCTGAAGCGCAGGTCGCCCAGCTCGGGCCATTCCCACACGCGCGCGGCCTTCACGTCGCCCGTCTCGAGCACGCGCGGCAGCTCCCCGTCGCCACGGGTGCTCCAGTACGAGAAGCAGCCGTGGCGCCCGGGATTGACGCCGGAGAACGCGGTGGCCAGGTTGCTCGGCTCGTACGGAACCGGCCCGCAATCCAGGCGGCGGTAGCGCGACGCGCGCAGGCGTTCGGCGAACCACGGCAGGTGGCCGCGCTGCACCTGCTGCTCGAGGACGGCCGGGTCCATGCCTTCGGCGATGATGACGAGTGCTTTCATGGGACAGGAGGTCAGGGGCGCGCGGCCGGTTCGGCGGCCGGCCGGCCAGCGCCGCGCATCAGCCCGGTGGCGGCCAGCAGGTAGCCTTCGCTGCCGAGGCCGGCGATCACGCCGGCCGCGAGCGGCGCGAGGATGGACGTATGGCGAAAGCTCTCGCGGCTCCAGATGTTCGACAGGTGGACTTCGATCCACGGCGCCGGAAAATCCTCGAGCGCGTCGCGCAACGCCCAGCCGTTCATCATCAGCGCGCCGGGGTTCAGGATCAGCGCGTCGACGTCGCGGCGCGCCTCGAGGCAGTCGATGATTTCGCCTTCGTGATTGCTCTGGAAAGCGATGACCGACCACCCGTCGGCCTCGGCCAGCGCCTCGAGGCGCCGCGTGATGTCGTGCAGGGTGGCCGTGCCGTAGATGTCCGGCTTGCGGCTGCCGAGCCGGCCGAGATTCGGGCCGTTGATCATCAGGAGAGTGCGCATGACAGGGGCATCCTCAGCAGTGACAGGAGATCGGCCGGCGCAGCGAGCCGAACGTCGACGGGCATCGCCAGCACGTGCGCTGGCGGATGGTCCCACAGGGCCAGCGCGGTCTTCATGCCGGCGCGCGCGCCGCATTCGAGGTCGGCGGCCGCGTCGCCGACGAACAGCGTGTCGGCCGGCGTGAGCGCCAGCGCGTCGGCGATGCACAGCGCCATGTCGGGCGCCGGCTTCTGGTTCGGCACGTCGTCGCTGCCGAGCACCATCGCGAAATGGTGGTCGATCCGCAGGTGCTCGAGCAGCGCGACGGTACGCGCGTGATCCTTGCCGGTCGCGATCGCCATCGGCACGCGGCGCAGCGACAGGGCTTCCAGCATCGCGATGACGCCGTCGAACACGCGCACCCGATGCATGTTGCGGATGCTCTCGCGCTTGAACGCCGCGTGCATCTCGAGCGGCAGACCCATCTGGCGCATGATGTTCGGGAAGCTCTGGCCGAGATAGCGGCAGTATTCGCTGAACGGCGGCGGCATGCCGTCGCCGACCACCTCGTCATACGCGGCGAAATACGCGCTGCGCATCACGTCCTTGCTGTCGATCAGCGTGCCGTCCAGATCGAAGATGACCGCGGACAACGTGTCAGGCATGCGATGCCTCCCGCGGCGAAGCCGCATGGTTCAAGGTCGGGTCGACGGCCGTCAGCATGCGCGCCATGTCGAGCCGGCGCGGCGCGAGGAACGCGCGGATGCGGTCGATCTCCTGCGTGGGGGCGGCCAGCATCGATTCGTAGTGCAGCGTGTGCAGCCGCATGTTCGGCCGCGCGTCGGTCCACGCGAGCGTTTCGTCGACGTGGCGGCGGTACACGTCCTTGAGCTTGTCCGCCGCCGCGTCGTCCCACGAGGCGTCGGAGAGATGCAGTGCCATGTCGCGCTGCGAGCGCACGATTTCGTCGAGGTCCCGGTGCAGGAACAGGATCGAATAGCAGCGCGTGGCCGGCAGGTGCCGCACGAAGCGCGACACCGCCTTGACGGCCTTGCCGGCCGCGCTGTCGATCCAGTTCACGTAGCCGTGCCGCTCCTTGATCGGCTCCCATTCGAAATAGCCGTGCGGATTGCGCGAGTTGCCTTCGCGGATGTGATCGGTCAACGGCTCGATGCCGCCGAACGCGAGCACGCGCATCAGCATCGACGTGCCGGAGCGCGGCAGGCCCGAGACGACGGTGACCGCATCGTCGCCCCACGCATCGTTCGCGAGGACTTCCATGCACGGGAGGGATTTCAGCATGCCGTTCTTCCCGGGCGGGCGCGGTGCGTGCGTCGCTTCATGCGGTGGCCGCCGGCAGCCGGTTGCGGATGTACTGCTCGAGCGTGTCGACCGAGCTGACCAGTTCGATCGACAGGTCTTCGTCGTCGATCTGGATGCCGAATTCGCCTTCGACGCGAATCAGCACTTCGAGCGCGTCGACCGAGTTCAGGCCGAGCGTTTCGATCAGGTTCTTGTCCCGCAGCGCGTCCAGCGTCACGTCGCGTTGCGTGACCGCCGAGAACACGTTGATCAGGCGTTCGGAAATTTGCATGGCTCAGGTCCTTGAGTAAAAGTTCACACGATGGGAAACCGTGGCGTCGTCCTTCATGACGTCCTGCTTCCGGAAGCCCAGGTTCAGCATCAGCAGGTCGATGCTCGATTCGGTGGGATGGCAGGTGCCGCCGTGCGTGATCCAGTCGACGCCGATCGCGGCGCCCGCGCCGTCGCCGAGGAACAGCTCGTCGACAACGACGACGCCCGCGGGCGACAGCCGCTCCGCCAGCCGCAGCAGGTTTGACGCGACGTCGGGGTGGTGCACCGCGTTGTCGAGGATCACGACGTCGAGGTCGCCGGCGCCGGCGCACGCGTCGTCGAGCGTGCAGCACCGCACGCCCGGCGCCGGTTCCGCATTGAGCCCGCCGACGAGCACGCACCGGCCGTCGCGCATCAGGCCTTGCGCCGTGAGGCGCGCCGAATAGGCGCCCGACGTCGCGCTGACGTCGAGCACGCGATACGGCCCGGGGTACAGCGCCGCGAGGCGTCGCATCGCGAGCAGCGCGGCGCGCTGCTTGTGCGGCCCGTTCATCGCGCGCTGGTAACGCGCGATGAACGCCGGCGACGGCGCATGCGTCGCGAGCGGCCGCGCGCGACGGCCCGCCTGCAGGATCGCGTGCAGATCCTCGGCGCGGTTCCAGCTGGCGGCGGCGTCGGCTTCGAGCCGCACCAGGTCGGCCACCGCGTCCGGCAGCGGCGCGGGCGCGCCGTCGGGCGCGTCGCTCAACAATCCGCATTGCGCGGCGACCGACAGCAGCTCGCCCAGCGCGTCGGCGTGCAGACCGCTTTCGTACGCGAGCTGGTCGACGTTCGCGACGCCGTCGAGCCGTTCGAGCACGCCGGAGCCGCATAGCGCGAACAGCAGCGCGGAGCGCTTGTACGCGCCGGCCGCCTCGATCAGCCGTTCCGGCGCCGCCCAGCGGTAGACCGGGCTGCGCGCGGCCTTGCCGTTGGCGGTGCGGCGGATGGCGTCGACGGCTTCGAACACGTCCGGAACCTTGTTCTCGCGCAGCCGCTCTCGGCAGAACCGGCGCACTGCGCCCTCGTCCCAGGCGACCCCGGGGCGCGGCACGATCGACGCGAGAATGTGGTCGTTGCCGTCGCCGCGGCGCGACTTCACGCTGCGCACCTGGCAATCGTCGACGAGCGGGCACTCGCGCAGCACCGCTTCGATCTCGAACGGCGAGATCCACGCCTCGCCGCGGCGGATCGCGGCCGTTTCGCGGCCGACGATCTGATAGCCGTGCTCGCCTTCGCTCACCAGGTCGCCGGTCGGATGCAGGCGCCCGTCCTCGAGTTCGATCACGAGCGGGAAGCCCGACGCGTCGCCTGGCCTCGCGGCGATCCGCAGGCCCGGCATCGGTCGGCCGATGCACAGCGGCGGCAGCGGCGCGATGCCCGCGAACAGCGCGCCGGTTTCGGTGCTGCCGTAGTTGCGCGACAGCCCGAGCCCGAACGCGGCCTGGAACTGCGCGTCGAGCGGCGCGTCGACCGGCCCGGCGCCCGCCATCGCCACGCGCAGCCGCGCCGGGCGGGCACCGCTGCCGGCGCGGCGCGCCAGCAGAGACGCGATGAACGGCGTGAGCGCGCAATGCGTGGCGCGCTGTCGCAGCGCGTCGACGGTGCGGCCGAGCTGGGTCGGCGCACAGATCTCGAGCGCGCAGCCCGCATCGGCGGCGGCCCACAGCCAGCCCAGCACGTATGCGTGGTAGACGGGTGCGACGAGCAGCACGTGATGTTCGGGCGCGAGCCCGAGCAGGTCGATGTAGCGGCGCGCTTCCTGCCGCCAGCTCGCGACCGGACGGAACACGACGGCCGGCCGGCCGGTCGAGCCCGACGTCAGCAGGTGCAGACCACTTTCTGGCGGGTGGTCGCCGGTGCGCGCCGGCGGGGCCGCGATGCGCTCGATCGTCAGCGACTGCCCGTCCGCCAGGCGCCAGAGCGTGTCGGCGCCGATTTCGCGCGCGTAGCCGCGCGCCTCGTCGGCCGTGCTGTCGGCCGGCAGCACGAGCGGCGAAATGCCGTGCGCCAGCAGGAAGAACAGCAGCGCGGCATGCGGCAGCGTGTTGTCGACGTAGACCACCGCCCGCGTGCCGATGCCGTGCTCGGCGGCCAGCGCGTCGCGCCACGCGGCGAACGTCGCCGCGCCGGCATGGCGGGCCGCCACCTGCTCGAACGACGGGGCGTCCGGCGGCGCGGGCCGCGCGATGAATTTAGTGTCCGACATAGTGGGCCTTCTTGGCTTCGAGCAGGCGGCGCACGCCGGGCGGCGCATAGGACGGCGCGCGGCACAACTCGTCGAGCGTGATCTGGTCCTCGAAATACAGGCTGAGCGTGTCCCAGGGCGTGAAACAGCCCTTGCACGCGTCGAGGCGCGGGCGCTCGCCCAGCAGCAGTTCGTAGAAGCCGGTGCGGTTGACCTGCTCGAGCGCCGCTTCCCAGTTGTCCGTGGTCAAGTCGCCCATCTTGTGGAACCAGATGTTCGGGCAGGGCGTCACGACGCCGTCGTCGAACGTCGACACGACGAGTCGCGGCAGGTGGCAGCGCCACGAGCGCACGCCGTCGCGATAGAACGCGATCAACCGGTCGAGATACGGCTTCGGCGGCAGCACGTGCGCGAATTCCGCGAGCATCGACGGCAGCGCGTCGATGTGGTGGTACTGGTCCGGACGCACCTGGAATGGCTCGCTGTCCGGCCCGCGTACCGGGAACGGAAACAGCTGCGGCGGATTCTCGCGAAACTGCCCGCACCATTCGACCAGCGCGCGCAGATAGGGTGCGCTGCGATCGTTCAGCACGCCGTAGATTTCGAGCGGCAGGCCGGCCTCGACGATCCGGCGGACCCGGTCGAGCACCATCGAATGAATCGATTCCGACTGCACGCGGTAGCTGTTGCCGCGGTAGTCGCTGCTGTCGAGCGACACCTGCACGGTGATGTTGCCGAGCTTGACGAGCCGCTCGATCTTGTCGTCGGTCAGCGGCAGCGCGTTGGTCTGCACGATCAGCGTTTCATAGCGCGGCGCCATCTTCTCGATGAACGCCATGATTCCCTTGACGATGAAGATCTCGCCGCCGGTGAGTTTCAGCAACGGCGGGGCGAGCGCTTCGTCGACACGCTCGACGATCGTGTCGAGCCGCGTGCCGAGATCGTTGTCTTGCGCATAGCGGGTGATCGTCGGCGTCTGGAAGATCAGCTTGCGTTCGTGCGACGCCTTCAGGTTGCTCTGCCCGGTCAGACAGTATTCGCAACTGAGGTTGCACGCGTTCTCGTTGATCACCAGGTCGTTGCCGAGCAGTTGTCTGGCGACGTCGGGTTCATGCGCGAGTGGATTCATGGTCGGACCGCCTCGTCGGGTTGGGAATGGAATGGTCGGGAGTCGGCCGGCCGCCACCCGGCGGCGAGTTCGGCGTCGAGCGTGAGCAGCGCGTTGAGCGCCGCGCGATACCGGGCGTCGACGGCCGGCCGCTCGGCGAGTACGTCCGCTTCGGTCAGCGCACCCTGTTCGGCGCGCAGCGTCAGCCGCGAAATCAGCGCGAGGTTGAATTCGGCGAGCGCGTCGCGCAGCGCGCGCACGCCGGCTTCAGCCGCCGCGATCGCGCGCGCGCCGGCCGGCGTCGCGGCCCGGCGCTTCAACCGCGACAGGCGCAAGCTGAAGGCCGGATCGTTGCGCTCGAATTCGAATACGGGGGGCAGCGCACCGTCCATCGACGCGGCGTCCTTCCTGAACAGCAGCGGCATCGATGCGGCCAGCGCCGCGATGCGCGCATCCTGGAAGTCGTACGCGAACGGGTCGAGCGACAGCGCGTAGTCGTCGTGCAGCAGCCGCTCCGAGCGCAACGTGTCGAGCACGCTGGCACCGGGGTAGAGCTCGAGCGGCGTCGTAAAGCGGCGCAGATGCTGGCCGAGGAAGCGGTGCAGGAACGCGTTGTTGGCGCGAATCTCGTCGAACGTCGACCACGGGTGGTACGCGATGAAACCGAATTCGATGTGAATGCCGGCGCCGCGCAACAGCCCGATCGCGCGAATGTTGTCCTCGACCGTCGATTTCTTGTTCCAGCGGTCGAGGCCGCGCTGCGAGCCGGATTCGATGCCGATCAGCACTTTTTCGAGCCCCGAGCGATGGAGCAGCGCCAGCAGCGGCCGATCCGCCTCGTGCCAGCTCCGCGCCTGCGTGCAGCAGCTGTAGTGGATGCGCAGCCCGCGATCGAGTATGCCTTGCGCGATCGCGCCGATGCGGCGCTTGCCGAGCGTGCCGCCGCCCGGATCCTCGAACGTCGAATCGACGAACTCGAAGGTGTCGACCCTGTACTGGCGGTGCAGCCGCTCGATTTCGTCGAGGATCCGCCCGGTCGAGCGAGTGCGCCACAGCTTCCCGCCGTTGATCTTGTTGCCCGCATGCGGCGCGTTGCAGAACGTGCAGCTGCCGCTGCAGCCGCGCGTCGTCGCCAGCCGCATGCTGGACAGGCGGCCGTCGTTCGCCTCGTACTGGTCCCGCATCGCCTCGGGCAGCATGTCGAGCTCGACGACCGTGTGGCCGACCGGATTGTCGACACAGTCGTCGGCCGCGCGCCGCCAGCTCAGCGCCGGCACGTTCGCGAAGTCGCCGTCCTGCCAGAGGGCCTCGACGTAGCGCACGAGCGGCACGTCGCCTTCGCCGCGCACCAGCGCGTCGAGGAACGACCAGTTCGGATTGCGCAGCAGCTGCGAGCCGAGCGAGGTCGCGAGCGGGCCGCCGGCCAGGAACGCGGTGGTGGGCCCGAGGCGCGCGCGCAACGCCTGGCCGAACGCCGTCGCATGCGAAATGCTGACGGTCGTGAGCGACAGGCCGACGAGGTCCGGCCGGAATGCCCGGATCCGCTTGATCGCGGCGGCATCGCCGACGCCGCCTGCCGGCACCTCGACGATGCGGCAGTCGATGCTCAGGTGGCGCAGGATCGCGACGAGATAACTGACGCCGAGATGCTCGGAACTCACCACGAGATCGCCGTCCAGCAGCACCGGGAAGCAGACCCGCATCGGCCGCGGATGCGTGAAGTCGACGGCCGAGCGCAGCGGATCGCCGTCCTCGTCGTCGGGCGCGACGAACGGCATCAGCGGAATCACGGGCTTGATGTGAAGCGCAGACGGCATGTCAGAAATAGCCGATCTGTTGCAACTGGCTGTCCATGAACGCCGATTCGGCGTCGGTCATGCGCCGGCCGCCGGCGTGCTGCTGCGCCGCCTCGCGGGCGACATCGTCGCCGGGCTCGACCAGCCAGTGGCCGTCGAGACGATCGGGCACCGGCAGGCCGAGATGGACGAGGAGGGTCGGGTAGATGTCCTCGATGCGGGCGAACAGCGCCGCACCGCGCGGAAACGCCGGGCCGGCGACGAACACGATGCCGTCCGGCCGGTGCACGCCGCGCTGCGCGGGCTCGCTCCAGATTGCCCCGGTCAGGTTCGGCGTCGGCATCACGCTGAAGTCGCGCGGAATCAGCAGGTAGTCGGGCGCGCCCGCCAGCCGCGCGCCGCGATACACGTGCTCGCGCTTTTCCAGCCGGAACCAGGGCTGGCCGTGCGCGTCGACGACGGTTGCGAGCGCGTCGGCCAGCGCGCGCTCGGCGTCCGGCAGCGTGTCGGCGTCGAGCGTGCCGTGCGCGTCGCGGCCCTTGAGGTTCGCGTTCAGGCCGAAGCAGCCGGGCGTCGGCATGTAGAAGCGGGTCTTCGCCCACGCGACCGTGCGACGATAATGGACCGGCGAGTCGAACCACGCGCGCTGCGTCGCGTCGTCGTTGGCCAGTTGCCCGGCGGCGCTCGCCGGTGCGAATTCGGTCGCCAGCAGGCCGTGCTGCTCCAGCAGCTCGTGCACGTTGAAATCGGCATCGCAGCGGCCGAAGCCGTGATCCGACGCCACCACGAACAGCGTGTCGTCGTCCACCAGCTCGAGCAGCGTGCCCAGCGCGCGGTCGACGTCGGCGTAGATGCGTTCCACGTCGGGGCCGGGGCGTGCGTCCTCGCCCCAGTAGTAATGGCTCACGCGGTCGATCTCGGTAAAGACCACGAACAGCGCGTCGACGGGGCGGTGCTGTTGCAGGTGCAGGCAGGTGCGCGCGCGATCGTCGATGAAGCGGCGCGCACGTTCGACGTAGTCGTCCTGGCCGCGGTACATCGTCACGATGTCCGAGTGGTAGTGCAGGCCCGCGGCGGCCAGCTCGCTCATCAGCTCCGGCGGTTCCGTATAGCGCAGCGTCTTCGACAGCGGCCAGCTCACCATGTAGCCGTCGCGCAGCGGCGCGGGCGGATGCGTCATCGGCACGTTGTAGACGCCGACGCGGTAACCGTGGCGCTCCAGCGTGCGCCATACCGGTTCGCGGCCGTAGTCGGCGACGTTCATGCCGCGCGCCGAGTAATCGCCGGCTTGGGTCGACCAGAACTGGTAGATGCCGTGCTCGCCCGGTTCGACGCCGGTAAACATCGACGCCCAGCCCGGCGCGGTATGCGGCGGAAAGGTCGATTGCAGCACGCCCGATGCGGCACGCGCACGCAACGCCTTGAAATTCGGCAATCGATCCCGCGCGATCAGATCATCCAGGACCGTTGCCGACGCGCCGTCGATACCGAGTACCAGCAGTTTGAGCGCATTCGATGTCGTCATCGACTGTGGCGCGGCGCGTGCCGCGCTTCCATGGTGAGGGTTTGAGGTGTCCGGCGCCGCGTGCGGCGGCCGGAGCGTCATCGTTTCCGGGGCGGCTTGCCGGGCTGGCCGGCAAACCGGATCGAGTGGGCGAGCCACACGCTCAGGCGTGCGGTGTCGTCCAGCATCGCATCGGGCACCAGCACGTACTGGCGGCTCGGCGGGCTGGCCGGCTCGTACCGCAGCGGCCGCGCGCCGCGCTCTTGCAGCAGCGCGGCGTAGTGCACCGGATCGAGCTTGATCGCGAGGCCGACGTTGGACAGCGACGCGAACGGCTTGCCGTTCGCATACGCCATCACGCCGCCGAACATCGGCCGGAAGCTGATCGCGTTCGGATCAGGGGCGGCCAGCATCACCGGCGTCTGCAGTTGCTTGGGATCGTGGTGCATGGCAAATGTCTCGCGCCGGGCGATCAGCGCAACGGCGTCGCCAGCTCGACCAGCACACCGTTGTTGTCGAGCACGTAGCCGACCTTTTGCCCCCAGGGCTTCTCGATCGGCGTCTTGACCGGCGTGGCGCCGTTGGCGATCGCGTGCGCGTAGGCCGCCTCGATCTCGCGGCTGACCAGCACCACCTCGATGCCGGCCGGCATTTCGCCGGCCAGGTTCTTGCGGTACTGCACGGGCACGCTGGTTGCCGCGAGTTCGTCGCAGACGAACGCGAGCGTCGTGTCGCCGGTTTCCATTTCGGCATACTGATTGCTGTCATGCACGAAGCGGCGCGTCAGGCCGAAAGCCTGCTCGTAGAACGCCACCGTTTGCAACACATCGTTCGTATAGACGATTACATAACCAAGCTGCATCACTTCACCTCGGGTGTGGAACGGTTTTCAAAAGCGGCGGGCGCCGCGCCTTCCCCGGACAGGGCGGCGAAGCCGCTCTGGTACGGGGGGAATGTGTGTACGCCGCTCACGAGCGGCTGACATCCCCGGATCACGCCGCGCGCATGACCGAGCGGCTTGGTCAGGACGATCGCGAGGAACATGTGCGTCGCGGCCAGGCACTCGACGAGCCGGTCCGCCCTCGCGGCGCTGTCGGGCGCATCGCGCAGGATCGCTGTCACGGCCTGCGCAAAGGCGAGATCGGGCACGATCCACGCGTGCGATTCGCCGGACGCGTCGCGGAACGCGAGTTTCACGAGATGCCGCTGACGCGTCGTGCGCAGCAGTTCGATACGCTCCGGCGTGGCCTTGATCAGGGCGGCGCTGCGCGCGCCGGCGAACCCGGCTGCGACGCTCGCGTCGCAGTGCGACGACAGCCAGGCCTCGAGCCGGGACGTGTCCCAGTCGCCGACGGCCTGTGCCGCGGGCAGCCATGCGATGCGTTCGCGATCCTCCGGGCGCCGGTCCGCGACGCGGGACGGTGCCAGCCGGCAATGCACGGGGCGGCCGTACGCGTAGCGCGGTGCGTCGCCGGCCACGTCGGCCAGGTACACGGGTTCGGGCCTCAGCCACCGGCCTTCGGGCGTCAACCCGGCCGCGCAGCCGTAAGTCGCGTCGACCTGGGTGATTGCGAGCGGCAGCAGCGTCACGTCCTCGCATCCGGCGGGATCGGCGTCGTGCGGTGCGTCTTCCGTCGTCATCGGTTCGTGCATGACGCGCACCTCATGGCGCCGACGCGCAGACCAGCGCGCCGGGTACGAGCGGGAACCGCAGGCTCGCGACAGCGGCGAAGCCGTGCCGCGCGAGCCGTTCGCACATGGCGCGGTCGGTCAGCGCGAACTCGGCGCCGACGCAGGCCCAGTCGACGGTCATCAGGTCGGCGGCGCTGAAGCAGGCGGGATCGAGAAACTGGTCGTAGACGACGAGCCGCGCGCCGCTGCGCAGCCCGCCGCGCAGTGCGTCCAGCAGCGCGTCGATCTCGCGGTCGCTCAGCAGGTGCAGCACGTTCGACACGATGGCGGCGTCGGCCACGGCGATTTCGGTTCCCAGCGCCTGCGGCCGGGTGATGTCGTCCGCGACGAAGCGAAAGCGTTCGCGATCGGCCATGCCGGCGACGCGCGCATCGAAATGGGCCGCGACCGGGGACCGGTCCACGATGCAATAGCGGGTGTGCGGCAGCAGCGCCGCCAGTTCGCCGGCGAGCGCGCCGTCCGCGCCGCCGATATCGAGGATGGCGCCATGGACCGGCATCGCCGCGTAGCGGTAGACGTGCAGCGCGAGGGCGCGCGCGGAGGCCGCCATCGCCTGCTGATAGCAGGTCAGGAACGCCGCGTCGTCGATCTGTTCGAGCGGGCGCTCGGCCACGCCGGCCTCGAGCGCGGCGCGCAGCGAGCCGTGGTCGGCATGCCACCGGCGCAACCGCGATTCCATCGCCACGACCGGCAGCACGGCACGCGTCGCGGACGGCAGCGAATACGCGGCGCCGCGGCGCTCGAGCACGCCGACCGTCGCCAGCAGTTCGAGAAACCGCGCGAGCGGCGCGGCGCGCCAGCCGATCGCCGCCGCGAGCGCCTCGGCCGTGGCCGGCGCCTGTTGCAGCCGCGCCAGTGCGCCGGTCTCCGTCAGCGTCATCAGGATGTCGCTGATCTTGTAGGCCATCGCCCAGAACATGGCGGGATTGCCCGACGGCGCGCGCAAGGCCGCATCGGCGTCGATCCGATGCTCGACGGCGCTCATTGCGCGTTCTCCGTGGCGGCGACGATCGCGACGAGCACGGTGTCGTCCGCGCCGGGCGCGACGATCGCTGAAGTCGCGCCGCGCGCGATCGCATCGTCGATCGCCAGCATCGACAGCGCGGCGCGCGGGTCCGGCAAGCCGTCGCCGAGCGTCAGGCAGGCCGGCGCGTGGCCGCAGACATCCAGCGCGCGCGTGAGCAGCGGCAAGTAGCGGCCGGCCTCGTGCGCCGCGAGATAGACGCGGTCCGGCGCGTATTGCTCGAGATGGCGGCCGAGCCGTTCGGCAAGCGCCGGACGGGCGCCGTCGGCCGCGTCGCGACCGCTCAGCGTGCGCACGTCGAGCAGGCGCGCCAGCGCCCGCGCGCCACGCGCCTCGGCCCGCTCGGCGGTTTCCAGCACCAGCGAACCGGCCGCGTCGGCCGGTTCCGCCCGCCCGGGCATATGCGGCGCGAGCGCCGCTTCCAGCGGATCCCATGCGTCGTAGCCGGCAACCAGTGCCGCATCGGCCCGCTCGGCCCGGATCGACAGCCCCGCGACTTCGAGCGCCTGAAGCCCCGAGCGACGCGAGCCCGTCAGCGTATAGGTCGTGCCGGTCAGGCCGAAATGCCGGCACACGAGCGCGGCGCCGAGGTGGATGCCGTGGTCCAGCGACATGCTCGGCGTGATGGCCGACGGATTCGTCCGCAAGCCGTCGCACATCACGCGGCTGGCTTCCGGCGAACCGCCGACGCAGCTCCCGAAGATCGCCGCGAAGCGATCGTCCGGGCAGGGCAGCGTGTCCGGCGCGATGCCGGCGCGGCGCAGCGCGTCGGCGCTCGACGCGGCGGCAAGCTGGGCCGCGCGGTTCATGTAGTGGTAGTTGGATTCGACCGGGTAGTGGCGATAGATGTCGAACTTGCCGAGCCGCGCGGCCGGGCGCGGGCGGTCTTCGCCCACCGGCCGCCAGCAAAACCCGTCGGCCGCGATCGCGCCGCTGCCCGTGATCACGAGCGGCGCGTCCGCGCGCGGCGCGAATGCGTGGCGGCGCGGCTGCCCGTTCGCGGCCGACGACAGCGCGACGCTCGTATTCAAGCCGCCGCCGCCGCACGCGTTAGACAGGCCGAACGCGAACGCGTGGCGCACGCTCGCCGTGCCGACGGGACGCAAGGCCAGCGCGTCGTCGTGACGATCGAGGCCGGCGTTGCCGTGCACGAAGCCGTCGCGCATCTGCACGAGCGTGGCGATGACTTCGGTGATCGCGGCGGCGCCCGCGAGATGCGTGGTGATCGATTTGGTCGAATTGACGAGCACCGGCTCGCCGATGCCGCGCAGTCGCGCGATCGCGCCGCATTCGATCGCGTCGATCATGCGGGTGCCGGGCGCGTGCGCGTTCACGTAGTCGAGCTGCTCGCGGCCGCGCGCGGCGTCGTCGAGCGCGAGCTGCATCGCGCGATACAGGCCGGAGCCGTCTTCGGCCAGCGTGATCGGCGCCGCGCCGCGGTCGCACACGCTGCCGAAGCCGTCGACCCAGCCGAGCGCGGGCGCATGGCCGGCCAGCGCCGGCTCGGCCAGCACCAGCGCGGCGGCGCCTTCACCGAGGATCGCGCCGTCGCGATCGGGATGAAAAGGCGCAAGCCGGGTGCCGACGAAGCCGGCGCGCTCCGCGCCCCAGATCATGCTGGGCTTGATGACTTCGACGCCGACCACGATCATCGCCTTGCACTTGCCGGCCCGCAGGAAATCCAGCGCGAGACCGATCGCGATGTTGCCCGACGCGCATGCGTTGCTGATCACGAAGCGCGGCCCGAGCACGCCGACGCTCGCGCACAGGCGCTGCAGCAGCACGCCGTTCGGATAGGCGCCGAGCGCCGCGCGCGCCGCGTCGTCGATGGCCGACGACGTATCGAGCGTCGCGTAGCACTGCTCGGCCGCATGGCTTTCGCCGCCCATCGTCGCGAGGATCACGCCGACGTCGTCGAGCGCGGACAGGTCGAGCCCGCTCGCGTCGATCGCCTGCGCCATCGCCGCGTGCGCCATCCGGAACGCCTTGTCAGGCCCGTCGAAGGCCGCGTCGCTCACGAGGCCCGCGAGCGCCTTGCCGCGGGGAATCGGCATGCCGTCGAGCACGCCGACGCGCGCGCGCGCGCTCGACAGGGCGTCCACGAAGCTCTCCAGCGTCGCGGCGACTGGGTTGACCACGCCGGCGCCCAGCACGGCGACGCCCGCCGCCTCGCTTGCGTTGCGCGCACTCAGCATGGCTTGACCGCCACGATCACGCAGTTCAGCAATTCAGCCGGCGCCATATTGACCACGGTGGCCGGCGGGAAGCCCGCCGCGTCGAGGCATTCGAGCCAGTAGTCGACCGGCACCGGCATTTCGCCGTCGGCGCGCAGGAACTTCGGCATCAGTTCGATCTGCAGCAGCATTCGCGCCAGTCCCGCGGTACGCAGGTAGTGCATTGCCTTGTCCGACAGTAGCGAGAACATGTCCGCGACCCACGCGGGATCGTCGGGCCCCCCCATCGTCCGGCAGTGCTGGTCGCCATAGATGAACTTGCCGCCCGGCCGCAGCACGCGCATCACTTCACGTGCGCAGATCCGCTTCTCGTCGTGGGTCAGGTGGTGCAGTGCATAGTTGGACACCACGGCGTCGACGGAGCCGTCCAGCAGGTCGATCGCATGCGCCGAGCCGACGATGCACGCGACGTCCTGTTGGCCGTCGAATTTCGTCCGCAGCATGTCGAGCATCGGCTCGGCCGGGTCGAGCGCGATCAGTTGCGCGTCGGGCCGGGCCGTCGCGGCCGCTTTCAGCAGGTTGCCCGTGCCCGCGCCGAGATCGAGGATGCGGCCGGCATCGACCGGGAGGTGGCGCACGATTTCCGCGAACAGATCGTGCATCTGCGGCACCTTGGCCATGATGGCGTCATAGGAGCCAGCCAGATCCTTCCAGTGCGTGTCGCGATGATCGAGGGTTGTCGACATGAGCATTCCAGTTTAGAGAGAAGACCAACGAGTCGAATTGCGCAACCGATCACCGAAGCCAGCCGAATCCGGGATTGATACCATTTTTGTAAATAACTGGATGGATTGGGTGTGCGGAAATCGGTTTGCGCTTCAATAGGTAGATTCTATTTAAATGGGCGAGCGACCTCGCAATTCTGAATGAATCGGAATTGATCTTGGAATCGTCTATTATTTCGCCGGGCGCGCGATCGCGCGCCTAGCCGATTGTCGAGGCGGCCTGCTTATCCGTGATATATCGCGCGAGCACCTCGAACGAATCCAGCAGATTCGCGGTCAGGTCGTCCGGGGCTATTTCGATGCCGTATTTCGCCTCGACGCCGATGCTGATCTCCAGCATCGAGACGGAATCGATGGAGAGGGCGGCCAGAAGCCCGTCGGGCGGCAAGGCCTCCGCCTGGCGATGCAGTCGCAGCGCGCGTATATAGAGCTCACGAAGCTGCAAATCAAGGCTCTTGTCCATTATCCCTCCTCAGGCAAGCACGCATCCGTCGTCCAGCCAGACACGGACGGTTCTCTCAGTCGTTTGTCTATATATATGGCGGAACATGACAGGATGAGTTCCCCGTCATCCTGGACTTCGCCGGTTCATCATGAATTCATTGATACACCTGTGAATTATATTCATGCGCTGTTATTATTCGCAACCGGAATTTTCAATCCCGTCTCGACGGAATAGTAAATACAAGACGAATCCGTGCTGACTTTTAAAACAAAGAAACAATTAAATAAAACACGGCGAAAGATGAAACAAAGCGATCGGGCGCGCCCCGTTCGCGCGAACGGACGTCTCTTTCAAGCGTCGTCTGCCTGACGGATCCACCTTTGGAACGATCGACTGCCGCCGTGCCGGCGGGACTGCTATGCGAAATACCACTGACCTTACTCAGGAATTGCTCGGCCTGATCACGGCGATTCCGGCAAGCGTGCGGCGCTTCGACACGGACGCCGACACCGCCGCGCGCCACTACGGAATGCCTCCCGTGATGCTCGATAACCTGACGCGGCGCGGCCTGCCGTGGGAGGGGGCCGATGGCGCGCACCGCTACGACCAGTTCGACCTGTCGAACCTTGCGCTGCACCTCGGGCTGCCGTCGATCCAGCGGCTGGCGATGCGGACGTGGGCGCGGGCGCTGCAGTTGGCGGCGAGCCGCCGGATCGACGCTGCCACCGTGAAGGTCCTTCCGATCGGCGCGGACAGCGCGACGGCCGATCCACTCGAGGTGCTGCAAGTGCCGATCGCGGAGCATGCCCGTTACGCGGAGGGCCCGGTGAGGGCGCTGCTGGATGCGTGGGCCGGCTATCGCTTCTTCATGTTGCCGGAAGCGTGCCGGTGGGACGTTGACTTCATCGAGCAGCATCGCGTCTGCGAATGCGGCGGCGCGTCGAAGCGCATGCTGCGGCAGGCCCGCGAGCAAGGCCTCGATGCGCGGCAATGCTTCGGACTGCTGCTGGCCACGCCGTTCTCGACCGGGCACTACTGGACCGAGTTCCGCATCGACGGCGAATGGGTTGCGTTCGACCCACTGCTGCTCGGCATGCTGCATGCGGCGTGCCGCCTCGATCCCGCCGCGTGGCCCGCGCATCGGAGCAATGGCGCGGTGCTGCACCGGCTGTGCGTGATCGACCACTACGACGCGCACGGCGCGCCGGTACTCGATCGCTACGTCGACGAGCCGTATATGAGCCAGCCGCTCGTGATCATGGACGGCCAGGCGCTGGCGGTCTCGCTGCCGACCGCATTCGGCACACCCCGGGCGGCCGGCGACGAAGCGCCGTCGCCGCTGCATGCGCCGGTAGGCGCCACGTCCATCGGCGCCTGACGGGGCGCGCCCCGTCGCCATACCGGCACGTCAACTTCGGATAGACACATGTTCGATCTCCACGGAAAAATCTGCCTCGTCACCGGCGCCTCGGGTTACCTCGGCGCGCAGATCTGCGGCGCGCTAGCCGCGCAGGGCGCGACGGTCGTCGCCTGCCATTTCACGCACCCCGAAGGGCTCGACGCGGCACGTGCGGACGCATCGGCCGGGGCGCGAATCCATCCGGTCCGGCTCGACGTCACGCGCGCCGACGACGTCACGGCCGCCCTCGGCGAGATACTGAAGTCGCATGGCCGGATCGACGTGCTCGTCTGCGCGGCCGGCGCCACGTTGCGCAAATCGGCGTTGCTGACCGGGCAAGACGACTGCGATCGCCTGCTCGACCTGAACTTCAAGGCGGTTGCCCAGCTGTGTCGCGGCGTGCTGCGCCCGATGTTCCGGCAGCGCAGCGGCCGCATCGTGCTGATCGGCTCGACGGCCGGCGAGCGCGGGCTGGCGGGGCAGGGCGTGTACGCGGCGTCGAAGGCGGCGCTGCACGCCTATGCGCGCTCGCTCGCGCAGGAAGCCGGCGTCCACGGGATCACGGTGAACGTCGTCGCGCCCGGCGCGTTGTCGAGTGCCGGTCAGTCGCATTACACCGAGCAGGACGAGGCGCGCGTGAAGGAGCAGATCGGCCTGCGCCGGCTCGGCAACGCGCGCGAAGTGGCGGCCGCCGTCGTGTTTCTTGCATCCGACGAGGCGTCCTACGTCAGCGGCGTGGTGGTGCCGGTCGACGGCGCGGCGCGCTTCTGATGGTGCGGCTCGGTATCGACATCGGCGGCAGCAAGATCGCGCTGGCCGCGCGCGACGGCTCGCACACGCTGTTCGAGCATCGCGTCGGGCTGGACACGCATCCCGCGCCGGACGAGGTGCTGGCGGCGCTTGCCGTGTATCTCGAGCGGCGATGCGCGGCCCATGGCCGGCCCGCCACGATCGCGATTGCCAGCGCCCCGAACCTGGACCGAGACGGCCGGGTCGAGCGCTGGCCGAATCGTCCCGCGTGGGAGGGGGCGCCGGTCGTCGCGACGCTCGCGCCGTTCGCGCGCGAGCGGATCGTGTGGTGCGACGACGGCACGGCGGCGACGCTCGCCGACACGTGGACGCTCGGCGCGCCCAACCTGGTTCACTTCTCGCTCGGCACCGGCGTCGGTGGCGGGATCTGCGTCGACGGCCGCGTGCTGCGCGACCGCGAGCTCGGTCATCTGATCGTGCATCCGCATGGCGCGCCGTGCAGTTGCGGTCGGCAGGGCTGCCTGCAGGCCTACGCATCCGGCCGCGCGTTCGAGCGCCTCGCCGAGCGGCACCCGGCCGAGGTCGCCGCGGCGCGCTGGCTCGACGGTGCGGCCGATGCGCTCGCCGCATGCAGCGCCAATCTCGTCGAGCTGTTCCACAGCACCTGCATCACGCTGAGCGGCGGGCTCGTGCATCGCTTTCCCGCGCTGCCCGACGCCGTCGCGCGCGCGCTCGGCACGACTTTCCTCAAGCGACCGCTCGCGATGCCCGAGATCCGGCTATCGCCGCACGGCGGCGACGCGCCGTTGCAGGGCGCGCTGGCGCTGGCCGCCGCGCCGGACGCCGAGCAACGTGCCGCCTGCCGGCACTGGCGCGCGGCATGAGCCCGGTTGCCCACGCGTCCCGCTGGCGCACCGATACGCAGCACCTGCATGCGTGCGGGCTGTGGCGCGACGTGCCGACCCGCCGGCTGAGCGCGGATGTGCCACAGGCGTCCATCGAATGCCGCGTGTGGTCCGTCGCGCACGGCGACTGGGACGATCGCGGTTGCGCGGCACTGCTCGATGCGCGCGAGCGTGAACGGATGCGGCGCCTGCCGCTCGAGCGGCAGGCTGCGTACGCGCGGCACCACGCGGCGCTGCGCGTGCTGCTGGCCGAGTGGCTGGGCGTCGCTTCGCGCGCGCTCGTCATCGCGCCGGACGCGCACGGCAAGCCGGCGCTGCCGGACCATCCGCGGCTGCATTTCAATCTGTCCCACAGCGGGCCGTTCGGGGGTGTGGCGCTCGGCGAGTTCCCGGTGGGGTTCGATCTCGAGGCGCCGGACGGTGCCGCCTACGACAGGCTCGCATGGCGGCTGTACGCGTTCGAGGCGGCCGCGCTGGCGAAACGCGGCGGCACGCCGCGCGATCCGCGCGCGTTCGCACGACTCTGGACCGCCAAGGAGGCCTATCTGAAGGCGACCGGCCAGGGACTGAGGCGACGCCTCGACAGCTTCCGGCTGCGCGTCGGCGCCGACGCGCGCGCATTCGCGCTGCTGGATGACGGCGCGGCGCCGCCCGCGCGCGCCTCCCATTTCCTCGTGCTCGACGAGCCGCCGGCGCCCGCGTACGTGGGCACGTTGGCCGTGCTCGCCGCAGCCCCGCAAGACGATCGTTTTACCTATGGCGATTCCCGGTCGGGTGATCGCGCATCGCCACTCACCATCGGAGAATGAAGATGTCTGTCGTACAGGATCGTCCGAATCCAGCCGCGCCGGCGCGGCGCAGCCACCGCGTCGTCTGGCTGGCCGGCGCGCTGGTGCTCGTCGCGCTCAGCGTTGCCGCGCGCATGGCGTGGCGCGGCGCGCATTATGTCGAGACCGACAATGCCTACGTGACAGGCCACGTGCATATCGTGTCGCCGCGCATCAACGGCGTCGTGTCGCGCGTGTTCGTGACCGACAACCAGTTCGTGCGCGAGGGCGATCCGATTGCCGAGCTGGACCCGACCGATCAGCGCACCAGGATCGAGCAGATCGAGGCGCAGATCCACAGCGCGACGCAGCAGGTGCTGCGCGACGATGCGCAGGTCGTCCAGATGCGCGCGCAGGTCGGCGGCGCCGGCGCGCAACTGAAGCAGGCCGAGGCGCAATTGCGGCGCGCCAACCAGGACGCCGAACGCTATCGCCAGCTGTATGGCGAACAGATGAAGGCCGTCGCTAGATCCGAGCTGGACGCGGCCGTGGCCACCCAGGCCAGTGCCGCGGCGGATGTCGACGCGCGCCGCAAGGCCGTCGAGGCCGCCGCTGCGCAGGTCGATTCGGTCGCTGCCACCCGGGACGTCGACGAGGCGCAGATCCGCGTGCTGCAGACCCAGCTCAAGGACGCGCGGCAATTCCTCGAATACCACACGGTGCGGGCGCCGGCGGCCGGGCGGATCGGCAAGCGGATCGTCGAGGTCGGCATCGCGATGCAGGCGGGCCAGCACATGGCGGCGGTGGTGGAGGACAAGGTCTGGGTGACCGCAAACTTCAAGGAAACGCAACTGGCGCGCCTGAATCCCGGGCAGCAGGTCGCGGTCATCGTCGACGCGCTGAAGGACCGTCCGCTGGTCGGCACGCTGGACAGCTTCTCGCCGGCCTCCGGCGCGCAGTTCTCGATGCTTCCGCCGGACAACGCGACCGGCAACTTCACGCGCATCGTGCAGCGGATACCCGTGAAGATCGCGCTGGCGCCGGCCGACGTGGCGGCGCTGAAGGGGCGTCTCGTGCCGGGCATGTCCGCGCGGGTCGAGGTGCGCGCCGATCGATCCGGGCCGGTACGGCTCGCCGACGCACGCTGACACGGACGGCCATGAACACGGTTTCCACTGGCGTGCGCGGCACGCAAGCATCGCCGGAGCACGTCGACGTGCGAACCTGGATCGCGGTCCTGGCGAGCATGATGGGTGCGTTCATCGCGATTCTCGACATCCAGATCACCAACGCGTCGCTCAAGGACATCCTCGGCGCGCTGTCCGCGACCCCGGAAGAGGGCTCGTGGATCTCGACGTCGTATCTCGTGGCCGAGATCATCGTGATCCCGCTCACCGGCCTGCTCGGCCGCGTGTTCGGCGTGCGCAACTACCTGATCGGCACGGCCGTCGCGTTCCTGGTGACGTCCAGCCTGTGCGGCCTCGCCTGGAACCTGGAGAGCATGATCGTGCTGCGCACGCTTCAGGGGTTCACGGGCGGCGGCATGATTCCGATGGCCATGACGCTCCTGATGACGCGGCTGCCGCCGACGCGCCGCGCCGCCGGCATGGGCATGTTCGGACTGACCGGCACGCTCGCGCCGGTGCTTGGCATCACGTTCGGTGCGTACCTGAGCGAAAGTTACGGGTGGCAGTCGATCTTCTACGTCAACTGGCTTCCCGGCCTGCTGCTCGTCGCCGGCGTCGTCTACGGGCTCGAGCCGGGCGAGACGCGGCCCGGGCTGCTCCGGCACGCCGACTGGACCGGCATCGGCTGCATGGCCGTCGGCCTCGGCGCGCTGACGGTGTTCCTCGAGGAAGGCAATCTCAAGGACTGGTTCGACTCGCCGCTGATCATGGGTTGCGCGGCGCTGGCCTTCGCCGGGGTGCTGGCGTGGGTCGTGAACGACCACTTCCGTCGCGAACCGTTCGTCGATCTCGGCCTCTACGGCCGGCGCAATTTCCTGGTCGCCGCGATCCTGTCGGCCGTGTCCGGCGTCGCGCTGTATGGCTCGTCATTCCTGATCCCGATGTTTCTCAGCCGGATTGCCGGCTACACGCCGATGCAGATCGGCGAGGTGATCATGTGGGCCGGCCTGCCGCAACTGCTCGTGATGCCGATCGTCACCGCGCTCGCGAGCCGCGTCGACAACCGCCTCTTGTGCGCGTTCGGCTTCCTGCTGTTCGGCGTGTCCTGCCTGGTGAACACGACCATGGACGCCACCACGGGATACGACCAGCTGATGATGTCGCAGATCGTTCGCGCGCTGGGCCAGCCCTTCATCATGCTGATCATCGCGAACTTCGCGATGAAGAGCGTGGCGCCGGCGGAAACCGCGTCGGCGTCGGCGCTCTTCAGCATGACGCGCAATCTCGGCGCATCGGTCGGCATCGCGGTGCTGTCGACGCTGCTGACCTGGCGCGAACACTTCCACTCGTCGCGGCTGGTCGAGTGGATCTCGCCCGCGCAGCCCGAAACGCTGCTCCGCATCGGGCAGCTCACGCGCACGTTGCTGGCGCGCGGCGACGATCCGTGGCCGCTGGCCGACGAGCGCGTGACGCGCCTGATCGATGCGGGCGTGCGCCGCGATGCCTACGTGATGGCGTTCAACGACTGCTTCCTGATCATGGGCCTGCTGCTGTTCGCCTGCATGGGCATCGTCTGGTTCGCCGATGCTCACAAGACGCCGTCCCGATCCGGCACGTCCCGCTAGGGCCTGTTCCGCCAACAACAGGCCCCGGCAGGCACGGCAGTGGCCCGCCGCTGTGTGCGCTTCCGGTACCTCCAACGCTTGCCAAGTCATTTTCATGTCGAGACAACTCACTTCCCTGGCGTGGCCCGCCATGCTCGCCCTGCTGTCCGGTTGCATGACGGTCGGCCCCGACTTCGTCGCCCCCGCCGACACCACCCCGGCGCGCTACCGGCATGCGGCGTCCGAGGCGACGTCCGTGTCGCTGCCCGACGAGTGGTGGACCGTGTTCGGCGACCCCGCGCTAAACGCGCTCGAGGCACGCGCGTTTCGCAACAGCCCGAGCCTGAAAGCCGGCGCCGAACGGTTGCTGCGGGCCCAGGCGCTGCTGGGCGTCGCCCGTGCCCAGCAGTTGCCGGCGATCAATGCGAATGCGTCCGCGCAGCGCATGCGCAGTTCCCTCAACACGCAGCAGGCAATCGTATTCGGTCGCCAGCTGATCCTCGGCAACAACGTCGCCGCGGGCCTGTCGATGACCTACGAGATCGATCTGTGGGGCCGGGTCAGGCGCGTTGTCGAAACGGCCGATGCGCAGTTCCGCGCCGCGCAGTCCGACTACGCGGGCGTCGCGCTGCTGCTGTCCACTCAGGTCGGCCGCGTCTACTGGCAGTGGCGCGGCGTGGGAGCCGAGCAACGCATCCTCGAAAGCGCGCTCGCGACGCGTAGGGAAACGCGCGAGCTGGTGACGGCGCGCTTTCGCACCGGTTTCGCCAACGAGCTTGACCTGTCGCGCGCGCGCGTCGAGGAGGCGAATGCCGAGGCGGAACTGCACGAGGTGGTTCGCCAGCGCGATGCGCTCGAGCATGCGCTGGCGGTGCTCGTCGGCGAAGCGCCGTCGCGGCCGCTCGACGTGAGCGCGAATGCCCCGCTGCCGACACCGCCGCGCATCCCGGTCGGCCTGCCGGCGCAACTCCTCGCGCATCGGCCGGACCTGAGCGTGAGCGTCGCGAACCTGCGCGCCGCGAATGCCCAGGTCGGCGTGGCGGAGGCCGCGTTCTATCCGGGCGTGCAACTGACCGGCGATTTCGGCTACGCATCGCGCAACCTGCGGGAACTGACGAACGGCGATTCCACCCAGTTCAACGTCGGGCCGCTCGCGCTGACGCTGCCGCTGTTCGACGGCGGGCGCAATCGCGCGAACCTCGCGGCGGCGAATGCGCGCTACCAGGAAGCGCTCGCCGATCACCAGAACAAGCTGCTCGAGGCGCTGCGCGAAACGGAGGATGCGCTGTCCGACGTCGAGCAGCACGCGTTGCAGGCCGACGCGCGCAAAATCGCGCAGGAGTCGGCCTCGCGCGCCTACCAGGTGGCGCTGACCCGCTACGAGCGAGGCATCGCCACCTACCTCGACGTCGTCGACGCGCAGCGCAGCCAGCTCGCCGCGGACCGCGCCGCCGCGCAGACCCAGACCCGGCGCCTGCTCGCGGCCGTAGACGTGATCCGGGCGACCGGGGGAGGGTGGTCGGCGACGCCCGTCGACAGCGCCAACGCTGGCGCTCGCTGATTTCGGACAGGAAGGACATCGCGGGCCCGCTATCGGGAATCCGGCAGGCGCGATCTCGCTTGACACCCTTTGAGGAAACTTAAATTGATGAGAATGCTGCATTCTGCCGGTGAAACGCCATCGATCGACCGTCGCGACCGCAAACGACAGCAGGCGCACCGTGCGCTCGCCATCTGGCTGACCGGGTTGTCGGGCGCGGGCAAGTCGACGCTGGCGGCGGCGGTCGAGCAGCGTCTGCATATTGCCGGCAAGCGAACCTACGTGCTGGACGGCGACAGCCTCCGGCACGGCCTGTGCAACGACCTTGGCTTTTCGGCCGACGACCGCACGGAAAATATCCGCCGCGCGGGCGAAGTCGCCCGGTTGTTCGTCGATGCCGGCGTGATCGTCCTGTCCGCTTTCATTTCGCCGTTCCAGGAGGATCGCGATCGCGTGCGCGCGCTGTTCGCGTCGGGCGATTTCGTCGAGGTCCATTGCGACTGCGCGCTTCGGGTCTGCGAACAGCGCGACGTCAAGGGGCTGTACCGAAAGGCGCGGGCGGGATTGATCGAGGACTTCACGGGGATCTCGTCGCCGTACGAGCCGCCGCTGCATCCGGAGGTCCGCGTCGACACCGCCAATGAATCGCTCGACGCGTGTGTCGACCAGATCGTCGGCGTCGTGCTCGATGCGCTGAGCTGAGCCGCCCGCGCGCGACCGGCGAGGTCCGGCCGGCCGCGCGGAGCGGAGCGTCGCCGCTTACCCGACGCTCTTCAGGAATGCCTCCACGGCGCCCGAGATCGCGTCGGCATGCTTGTCGCCTTGCAGGTCGAGGTGGGTTGCGCCTTGCACCCAGAACACCGAGGCGAACGGAATCACCTGCGCCGCGCGCTTGACCATGAAGTTCACATGGCTGTCGGTCCCGCCGATCAGCAGGACCGGCACCCGCAGTTGCGCGAGGTTGTCGTCGGAGATCGGGTTTTCCGCGCGAATCGTGAATTCGTGGGCCAGCTGACTGTCGCTGTTGATGTTCGTGACGATCGACTGAACGACCTGCGTCGCACGCTCATGCACCAGACCGACGGTCGGATCGACGTATCGGAGCACGCGCTCGACCGCGCCCGCCTTGTCCCCCGCGGCGGCCTTCCGTGCCCGCTCGAGCAGGTCTTCCTTCGGCGTGTAGAGTGCCGGCTCGACCAGAATCAACGCACCGACCCGGTCGGGATGTGCAAGCGCATAGGCCGTCGTGAAATAGCCGCCATGGGAATAACCGAACAGCACCGTCTTCCCATTTGCTCTGGCGGCCGTAACCGTATCGAGATCGGCGACGTAGTCGCTTAGCGCAGGCGCAGCCAGTCGGTCCTGCGCGACGCTCTTGCCGTAGCCGCGCAGCTGCATCTGGCTGACCGGCCAAGAGACCCGATCGAGCGCCGCGAAATCCCCGCACGCAACGGCGGTAAGATGAAAGGCACCCTGCTCGCGAAGGAGGTTCACTTCTATTTCTGCACCGCGGGAAGCCATAACGCGCGACGCTGCTGTCATGATTCTTTCTCCTGATATGGTTAAAAATACTGAACAAAAGGCGCGTCAATTTCTGGAATGTTTCGCTTTGCCATGTCAGGCGACCCACCCGTATCTCGCGCGCATTTCAGCGTATATGATCAGATGCGATTTTCAACAAGAAATTGATTATTGTGGAAATTTTCCGTATGGCATGCTTTGTTTAATGGCTTGTAAACTGCTAATCGCATCCATAGATTACGATAATGCAATAATTCCCCCCGGCGGTCACCCAAATCTTTATGGAGAGTCGTACCCACCCTGGTTTTGCGAAGCTTCTCGAAGCGATGACGAAATAGGTTGAACCAGCACCCCGAAGCCTGTTTTTCGTGCCGGCGACTGTTGTAGGTGCGCCGCGATTTTGCTGAGGATAGGCTGCGCGGTCTGATCGAGACTGCGGGCATGCTTCGGCAATGGCCCATCAGGCGTAGAGCAAAATAATTCCGTCACTCCGGAATTCCCATGGATCAAGGCCTCCGGGCTGCGAATTGACGACTTCATTGACGGCCCCATCAAAAGAATGTCGTCAATTCGCCTACGTCCGCATTAAATTTGTCAATTCGCGTCGTGGAGCAAGGGTTCCGGCGGTAACGTCCTGATTTCTTGACCGATTCCCGACGCACCGCCGGGCCGGTCGATGCGCTGAGTTCAGACAGGACGCTCTCTGCCTGAAGCTCGGTCACGCATGCTGGAAAAGTAGTGATGCGGGACATTCGGGGTCAACTGCGACAGCTGCTCCCGGCCAGAAGCGGACGTTCGACTTCGCCTCCTGGATCGTTGACAATGCGGCTTTCGACCAGGACGAGATCGGAAGAATGGATAAGAATCGAGCGTTTTTGCTGCCGTTCGGAATCGACCTCTGGGTTGAGGACGGAATCGCAAGTATTGAATCCAACTTGCCGGAAGCACTAGCTAGCTCTGGCGATCCCGTGGAAAACGGGCGCATAGTTGGGGTTGTTGAAGGCGTCGAGCAATTGTTGCTCTCGCTCGCGCGTGTCGGCCGAATTTGTCCAATCCCCAGGTCGCGCCGGCAATCCACGACTGCGTAGCCAATCTTCAATCAAGCTGAGCGGCAAGCTGCCCTGGTCGGTAACCAACGCACTCAGGAACCGTCTCACCAGGCCAATACTACCTTGAGGGGCGACAGGCATCTCCTATGCAATACAAAGAAGCTGTGAAGAAAAGCGAGCTGCAGGAAGACTTGTTCATGATCGTGCTTTCCATGGAGCTGACTAATCCAGACGATCTGATTCAGGAAATGCGCGAATGGAAGGAAATCGTGATGGATTGGTACGCCGCCAGAAAACAGGCGGCCACAGAGGTTAGATTTATTGCCGTCTCCGAAGTTAAGTACCATCAAGCGATCGAAGAGTTCACCGAACTCTGTCACGCGAATGACGTGGATCTGAAAGGTGTATTTAAATCTGTGAAATTACACTTGGATCTTCACGATGGAATTGGTACGAAAATTCGTGAGCGTATCTTTGAGATAGGCAAGGAAGATTCGAATCTCTGGAATCGCTGGTTTGGTCAATCGAAGCAACGTCCTTGAGTGTCCGCAATCGGCCCGGTCGGATGACCACTCAGGGTCGCGAAGCGCCTTTCGCACGGCTCCAGAACGGCCGCTCGACGGCGCGCTGGCTTGTTTGCCGACATCGCCGAACGGCCTAGTAACGAGATGAACCTTATCGCTACGGCACTATTGTCGGTTCAAACTTGGATTTCGCGGAACGCGTGACCGCCCCTGCCGGCGCTGGGAGTGCGTCGCGGGGGAGTTGATACTGGTCTTCGCAAGGCCGCGGACAGTGACAACTTTAGTGCGCAATGCGCAACCTCATGAACTTCCGAGAGTTCGCCGCTTCCCAGCCGATGCCGTCCGGCGAAGTGACATTTTTACTTTGCAAACGGTGACAACTTTGCTTTGGTCTACGAGTGACGTGCGTGCTTCACCCACCCGCGCGACGCTGCGCCTGACGCCGGCCCACTTCGCGCTGTACCGCGCGTACCTCGAAGGGCTCGACGAAGCGACGCTGCATGCGCACTACGGCGTGCCGGGCACCGACGTGCGCGTGACGCGCCGCACGCTCGCGATGCTGCGCGACACGCTGACGATTGCCGCGGGGCGCTCCGGCGACGTCGACGCGGCACACCTGCTGCGCCTGAAGCCCGGCAGCTTGCCGCGCGACGCGCACGCCGGCGGCGCAGCGGGAGGGGCGGCCGGCCGCGAAGTCCCGACGCTCGAGGCATTTCGCGCCGAGGTGGATCCCGATGCGTTCTACAGCGAGCGCGAGCTCGTCGCGCTGTACGTCGAAACCTATCCGCCGGCGTCGTCGCCAGCGCTCGATCGGAAGGGTGCCCGCAATCGCCGCCTGCGCGATCGCCAGGACGCCGCGCTCGCACGCATGGAGGCGAGTCTCGTCGAGGCGCCGCAGCCGGAGCACACGCTCGACGGCTGGTTCGACGCGCGCCTGGTCGCGCAGCTCGCGGCCGCCGGCGTCACGACCTTTGCCGAGCTGCTCGCGCTGATGCGCGCGCGGCGTCAGCGCTGGTACCGCGCGGTGCCGCGCCTGGGCGCGATCGGTGCGCAGCGCATCAGCAACTTCATCGCGCAGCATCCGGACACGCTGGGCTACCTGTCGCCGCTCGCGGTCACCCCGCGCCGGCAGCTGGTCGCCGGCCATCCGGCGCTGCAGCCGGTGCCGGGCGCAGCCGCCGACGTGGTGCCGCTCGAGGCGCTGCGCGTGCCGGCCGCGCTCGACGGCTCGGCCGGGCTGAACCGCGCGCCGGCGCCCGCGCACCAGGCCGAACTGAATACCGACCTGCAGGCGGTCCACGCGTGGATCGCAACCCGCGGCGCACGCAGCGACGCGACCCGCCGCGCGTACCGCCGTGAAGCCGAGCGGCTGCTGCTGTGGGCGATCGTGGCCAAGGGCAAGCCGCTGTCGTCGCTGAACACGATGGACTGCGCGGAGTACCTCGACGGCTTCCTGCGCGACCCGCAACCGGCCGAGCGCTGGACCGGGCGCGGCCGCGTCGAACGGCTCGATCCGGCGTGGCGGCCGTTCGTCGGGCCGTTGTCCGAGCGCAGCCGCGACACCGCGCGGCGGATCCTCAATGCGATGGGCGCGTGGCTTTTCGGCCAGCAGTACCTGCGCGTGAACCCGTTCGGCGGCCTGCCGGCCGCGCCGGCCGTCGCGCTCGACACCACCGGGCGCACGCTCACGCGCGCGCAGTGGCAGTATGTGCTGCAGACGGTGTTGCGTCCACAGTCGGCGTTCGATGTGTCGGGCGACGACGCCGCGACCGCGCGTGACGCGTTCCTGCTGCTGTTCGCCTACGCGACCGGGCTGCGCCGCGCCGAGCTTGCCGCGGCGACCACCGGCGCGCTGACGCGCACCGCGCTGGACGGGGCGCTCGACGACGCGTGGAGCCTGCGCGTGCTGGGCAAGGGCCGGCGCGCACGCACCGTGCCGATGCCGCGGCGCCTGGTCGATGCGCTGCGTGCGCAGCTGCGCACGCGCCCGGTGCCGCTCACGCTCGAGACCGCGCCGGCCGACACCCCGCTGACCGCCCATCTGGTGACCGGTGAGGCGCTGCATCCGGACGTGGTCGGGCGCCTCTTCAAGGCGATCTTCACGCGGGCCGCCGACCAGCTGGCGGCCACCTACCCGAACGCGGCCGCCGACCTGCGCCGCGCGAGCACGCACTGGCTGCGCCACACCTTCGCGAACCATGGGCTCGATGCCGGCGCTGACGTCCGCGACCTGCAGGAGCCGCTCGGCCACGCGAGCCTGGGCGCTACAGTTGCTCGACTTCCATCTGCGCGCCATAAATCGCGAAATCGAGCTGACAACCGTCGGCGCCAACGTGGAATGCATTGCCGTCGGCCCGCAGCTCGACATCGGCCTCGTATTCCCGTCCGCCGTTTTGACCGTTCCACGACCACGCGTTGAACATCCGCCGTGCCGCATCGGCAAACGGGTTGACATGAACCATGATGATTCCGCCGCGCTTATGCGGGAGCGGCTTGGATGAAATCTCAATGAGCGCATCAGCACCCGGGGAATTGGGCGGGTACTCGAACGAAGTTTAACTATTGCTGATACTTCTGCCGACAGCTCATCCTAACGTACATGGGCGAATTGCCATATGATCTGAGTTTGCATTCTTCGACGAAGCGATTCGAATCACGACTCACGCGCCACGACTTAATTGGCACGCGAAGCGCAAGGTGGTGAAAGAATATGTAACTAATTCGTCGCATTGTTTAATAATTGCAGTCGCGGTTCTGAGAGGGCAATACCGGCCGAGATTGCTTACCATGGGATGTCAGCATGAGCGGCGAAGTCTTGCTGAAGGCGCTGCGCGGCGGGCACGCGCAGTTCGAACGCATCGTCAAACTCGATACACCGCTCGGCGACGACTGGCTCGTGCCGCTGTACGTCAAGATTCAAGCGCGGCTCGGGCGGAATTTCGAGGTAGTCGTCGACGCGTCATCGGTCGTCGGCGACAAGATCAAGCTCAACGCGCTGATGCTGCAGCCCGTCACGCTCTGGATTCGCCAGACGGACGGTGGGTATCTGCCGATTCACGGCTACGTGCAGCAGGTTCGGCGTCTGGGAAGTGATGGATCTCTCTCGTATTTTCAGCTCCGCTTCGCGTCCTGGCTGAGCTTCCTCAAACTGAGCAGCGACCGGCGAGATTGGCAGGAAACCTCGGGCTGGCAGATCCTGACCGACGTGCTGAACAAGCATCCGCAGGCGAACGGCCACTATGGGCTCGAGCTGCGCGGGACGATCCCGTCGTATTCGCACCGCGTGCAGTGGGAAACCGACTGGAACTTCGTGCACCGAAGCCTGGAAGAGATCGGCGTGTTTCCGCGCTTCGATTTCGCGAAGGACGGCAAGTCGCATAAGGTCGTCATGATGGACGACCTCTATTTCGGGCCGTCGCTGCCGAACCCGGAGATGACGTTCAGTCATGCCGGTACCGACGAGGATTTCGATGGGCTCACCCAGTTGAGCGAGCAGCAAGACGCACAAAGCGCGTCGCTGACGCTCGGCACAGCCGACTACAAGCGGCCGGATCTCGACAAACAGGTCGGCATGCCGGCGGCCGACCTCGAGGATTTGCCAGGTCAAGGTGAGGACTATCTCTATACCGGCTCGCAGACTTGGGACGCATCCGACGTCGGCGAGCGTCAGGCTCGCATTCGCACCGAGGAATGGGCGTCCCGGTCGAAGCGCTATTTCGCAGTCGGTAGCCCGCGGTACGCGCTACCCGGCTATTGGTTCAAGCTGTCGGGGCATCCCGTTCTCGACACGCAGCCGGAGGACGAGCGCGAGTTGTCGATCATTGCGAGCGACTGGCTGATTCAAAACAACCTGCCGGGTGTGGACGCGCTCACGCGGTTTCCGCGCAGCCTGCGCAGCGAAATCGAGCAGGCTCAGGCGGCCGGGACCGGCGCGACCGTGCGTCATCGCGACGGCGGTGTCGGATTTTTCCACGTCGAGATCGAGGCGCAGCGCCGCAAAACGCCGTTCCGCAGTCCGTTCGAGCACGAGAAGCCGGAGATGCACCTGCAGACGGCGATCGTCGTGACGGACAGCGACGACGAAATCCTCACCGACGATGGCAACCGCGTGCGGGTCCGCACATCGAACAGCCGGAACGATCGCAATACAAAGTCGACGACGTGGATTCGCGCGGCAATGCCGGACGCCGGCGCGAAGCGCGGCGGCTACTTCCCGCTGCGCAAGGATGACCAGGTGCTCTTGGGATTCGTGAACGGCGATTGCGACCGGCCGGTGATCATCTCGAGGCTGCATGGGGGCGCGACGATGCCCGTATGGCATACGCATGGCCTGCTGTCCGGCTTCAGGTCTCGCGAATACGGTGGCGACGGCTTCAACCAGCTCGTGATGGACGACTCGAGCGGTCAGAATCGGGCTCAACTTTACTCGTCGAGCTACAGCTCTCACCTTCATCTGGGTTACTTGATCGAGCAGTCCGACAACACGCGCGGCGCGTTCGTCGGCAGCGGCTTCGATCTCAAGTCGGAGGCGCATGGTGCGATTCGCGCGGTACGAGGCCTGTCGATCTCGACCCATCCGGCCGCAGTACAGCCTATGAACGTGTCGGCCGCGACTGATCAGCTTGCAGCTGCGGAAGCTGTGTTCGAGACCGTCTCGCAGGCGAGCGAAACGAACCGGGCCGAGAGCCTGAAGGACGGTAGCGATGCGTTGAAGGCGTTTACCGAGATGACGCAGAGCAGCGTTCCGGGCGTCACGAAAGGTGGTCGCACGGCAGGGGGCGGAACGGGAAGTGCCAACGGCTTTGCGAAGCCGGCGATGCTGCTGTCGAGTCCGGCGGGTGTCGGGATCTCCAGCCAGCAGTCGCTTCACGCCTCGGCGAATCAACAGGTCAACCTGGTGTCGGGACGGAACGTCAACGTTGCGGCCGGGAAGTCGCTTCTCGCAAGCGTCATGGACAAGATCAGTCTGTACGCTCAAAACCTCGGGATCAAGATCTTCGCGACCAAAGGCCCTGTCGAGATCCAGGCTCAGAACGATGCGTTGACGATGCTCGCGCAGCAGGACATCACCATCGAGAGCGCGTCCGGACGGATGGTTCTGCGCGCGGAAAAGGAACTGATTCTGAATGTCGGTGGTTCGTATATCAAGATCACGCCGAACATGATCGAGAACGGGACGTCAGGTCAGATTCTCGAGAAATGCGCATCGTGGGACAAGCCCGGTGCGTCAACCATGACGCTGCGCGATCCGTTGACCGGCACGCCCGTGTCGAAGCACGGCGGTTACGCGGACGATTTTTCCGGGTGATCCGGATTCGGCCCGTACGAGAAACACGATAACGACTTGCGATTCTAATTGCCATGACGGACAAGCACCCTCCCAAACAACCGCCGAAGAAACCTGAGCCCGAACCAAAGCCCGCGTATACGCCTCTTGCATGGAGCTATCCGTTTTCGCCCGCAACCAAGGAAGGCGCGGCGTCGGATGCCACGGATCCCATGACCTATATGAAGGTGCTCGCGACCGCCGAGGATGGTTTTTTTCCGCTGGGAGCCAGCGGCATCTGGCATGGCGGCATTCACTTCGGTCAGAAGACCGGCGAGGCACTGAAACAGGACGAGGGCATACGCGCGATCGCCACCGGGGAGATCGTCGCTTACCGGCTCGACAACGAGTGCCCCACGTTGGCGTACCAGGACAAACGCAACGCGTTGTACTCGCGGGGCTTTGTGCTGATTCGCCATACCCTGCAATTGCCGCCCGCACCGAAAAAGCCGGACCCGGCTCCTGCACCCTCGAATGCGCCGCCCACATCGCCCGCGTCGGGCGCCAATGGGACGCCGCCGGCACCGGCGTCTGCGCCAGCCCCGGCGCAGGCTCCTGCGCCGTCCAGTCCGCCTCCCGATGAAATGCTGACGTTCTTCAGTCTGTACATGCATACGCTCGACTGGAAAACGTATAAGGCGGCGCTTGATCAGCCCAAATCGGAAAACGCGGATCCCAAGGCACCGCGGCTCAAGCCTCTTCCGTACTGGGAAGCTGACCGCTCGTATCGAGCGCTGAAGCCGAACAAGCAGGACCTTCCCAAACCGAAGCCAATCAATCCCGACGCGCTCGGCGACGATCCGCCTCAGCAGCAAGGTGCGGATGATGCGCTGCCGGCGCCTGTCTCGGGTGTTCGGGTTCGTATTATCCCGAACGGCAAGCTCCTCGGTTTGCTACCCGAGGGGACGGAACTCACCGTGAACGAGGCCGATAACGGCGGCCACAAGGGGTGGGTAAAGATCACGAAGATCATTAAAGGCGATCCGGTGGGCCCCGTTGTCGGTCAACCACCGCATGTGCAGTTGCAGTACAGCTACGTGTTTCTTTCGGAACTGGAGCCGATTCCTCAGTCCGGCCCCGTCGATAAGGTGGTCGTGCTCAAGAAGCCTTACCCGGTCAAGGCGGGAGATGTGGTCGCGCATTTCGGGCAATACCAGCGCTACAGGGAAGCGAAGCTCACTCCTCCCGTACCGAGTCGGCCGTTGCTGCATCTCGAAGTCTTTGCGGGCTCCGATCTTCCGGCGTTCATCGCCAAGAGCCAGGCACGCGCGAAAGAACTGCCGGATACAGACAAGCCGTTTCTGGAGATCCTGGCGGGCGCAAAACTCGTGACGAAAGTTCCGGATTCGGATTACACCCTCGAGCAGACGGGTTTGAAGTTGGTACCAGTCAGCGATCCGAAATCGCGATGGGTCAAGGTGCAGCCCAAGACCGTCAAAATGCCTGCCGAGCAGCCGGAGCCAGCGGGGCCGGCCGGCAAGGGGAAGAAGCACAAGGAGAAGCCACCGAAAAAGCAGGCGCCGATCGAGACGCCGACCGGCAGCCCGTTCTGGATCGACAGCAGCCTGGGCCTGGTCAATCAAATGACGACGGCGCCCGTCAAGGGCTGGAAAAGCTTTCCGCTGAAGGTCAGCCAGGCGGACGGGCCCGAAACGGACTTCCGCAACGTGCTCCGGGTGGTCGATCTCGACAAGCAGGGGCCGCAAATCTTGGCACGAGAAGACAAGGACGCGAGCGGTAAAACGAAACGCTGGTGGAACGTAACAGTCGGTACGAAAGAGGGCGGAACCCGTCAAGGCTGGGTGCGCGAGCAGGATCATCCGAAAGTGAAGCTGTGCAGCCCGTGGGACTGGCCTGGGTTCGATCTCGTCGACAACAGTTCGACCAAAATGGTCGACATGTTCAAGCGGTATCTGTTCGTCGCCGGCCTGGCCATGGGAGAGGATCAAGACAACTTCAAGCCGAGCGCGGATGCGTTGGCCACCAGCGACCTCATCCAGAAGCTCGAAATGGCCATTGACGCTAATCACGATGGCAAGGTAACCGCCGCGGAATTGGCGGATGCGCAGACAAAGCAATGGCTGGCCGAGGCGATCTCGCACATGGTCGTGAAGAGCGAGAGCGAGTGGGGCGGTAACATGGGGAAGTGGGAGGACATCACGCCTCATATGAAGCTCGTGCCGTGGAAGTGGGTCAACGAGATGGAGCGGATCAAGAAGCTGCAGTGGTGGGAAGAGGTTCAAGGGATTGACGCGAAGATTCTTCCGAAAGAGCCGAAGCCGTGGCATTTTCACCCGATCGGGTTGATTGGGAATTTCATGGCTGGTTGTAGCGACAAATGCAAAACCGACGTGCTGGATTTTTCCACTACAGAGGGAATGTACTATACATCAGTAGAGGCGTTTCATCTTATCCTCGACTCGGAAGGATTTGGTGAAGTTCCTTACGTGCCAGGGAGCAAAAAAGATCAATCTAGCGGTGTAACAATTGGCTACGGTTATGATTTGGGGCAACAACCCGAAGCGACGGCTAGCGCCGATTTGAATGGTTTTTTTACGGAGGCAGAGATCACCCGGCTCTTAACTGCGATCGGAAAACATGGGGATGGGGCGCGCGCCGTTGTTTCATCATTTAGTGACATAAAAATATCCGAGCCAAAGGCGCTTGAGATGGCTAAGAAGGTTAAGCGCCGCTACGCTCAGTTTACCGTCGACGCATTTCCCGGTATTACGAAATTGCATCCGCATTGTCAAGGAGCGCTGCTCAGCTTGGTCTATAACCGTGGATCTCAATTAGAAGATAAGCCCGGTCAAAGATCGCGGGTTCACATGAGAAATATTAAGGCTGCCATTCAGAATAATAATTTACCTGAAGTTGCGGCGCAGTTACGTGCCATGAAAGTATTGTGGGAAGGAACTGGGAACGATGGCCTACTCAAACGACGAGAGAAGGAGGCTGTCCTGTTCGAGAAAGGTATGACTTGTGACTGCTGGAGATAGACTGTGACGAAGAATATTGTCTTTTGTGTCCTTATGCTTGTTTCCGGTGCCGCCTTTTCGAAGGTGGCTTGCAATGGCCAAACCAACGCAGAATTGACCAATTGCGCGCAAACAAATTACGATGCTGCAGATAGAATTTTAAATAAAAGCTACAATGATTTTCTGGCGAAAATCGCCGCATCGGATAAGCAAAATCTCATTGCAACTCAGAGGGCATGGGTTGTATATAAGGAGAAATATTGCGGCGCGGCTTTTGATGCTACCGCTCCGGGGGCGGAGGCGGCTATTGACAAATGGACTTGTTTGACGGCAGTGACCGAGGCGCGAACGGATGAAATTCGTTATTTGGGGTCGGCGGTCGGAATGGATGTATTTAGGCGATCGCTGGCTGTAATGGCGAATTTGTATGAAAATGGAGATACTGGTAAGGTAGTAACGAAACTGATAAAAAATACCTCCGATGGAAACAATCCGAATTGGGTTAAATATGTAACCCTGAACTGCAAGATGACGGCCGCGAAGCTACACGAGGAGCGTGACGTCTGCACAGCCAGGCTGAATTTCTTTAAAAATTGGTGATCCTGAGTGATCAATCTTATTCGGATAGGCGACGCCACTGACCACGGCGGAAAGGTCGAAACCGGATCGACGAAGATGCGCTTCGATGGTCGCTTTGTCGCCCGTAAGGGAGACCTTGTCTCATGCCCGCAGCATCCGAGCATCTCACCGAATGTCATCGAAGAAGGCGACGCTTCCTTGACGGATGACAGTATCCCGATTGCCCGGCACGGACATCGGGCGACATGCGGTTGTCACCTCATCTCTAGCCTTATCTGAAAGAGCCGGGTAGTTAGGGCGATCTCGTGCGCGACGAACGCGCACGAGATCGCCATCTTGCGACTGCCGCGCGGCCAGCTCGGGTCAGGTGGCCGGACGTCGCGACCCTGGCACGATCTCACCTACGACGGGGACCGCGGCGCACGCCGGGCCGGCAGTACCGATCGCTTGGCGTGGTCAGCTCGACAGCTCGTGCTGCCC
The DNA here is from genome assembly GCF_013822785.1 of Burkholderia sp. MBR-1. NCBI lineage: Bacteria > Pseudomonadati > Pseudomonadota > Betaproteobacteria > Burkholderiales > Burkholderiaceae > Burkholderia > Burkholderia sp. MBR-1. The sequence continues at coordinate 362,292 of NZ_CP053611.1, read as the reverse complement.
TCCGAGATCAGGAGGGGGGCTTGACTCAGATTCCGTCACCAACTCGCGATGTAGCCTGATGGCCGCCACCGGCGAGTCGACGACGGCATGGAGAGACGTTCCATCCCACAGCTCGACGGTCCACTTATCGCGCACGCGGCAGACACCGATCGTCCAGCCGCTGCGATGCGAATAGCCGTAGTCGCTGACCACAGTCCATCCGAGTGCGACCATGGTGTCGCGTTGCTCGAGCATCGGCGCGGCGATCATGCTCGACTCCCCGGTGTGTGGACCAGGTGCGCGCGCATGCTGGCGAACTCGTACAACGGCTGCGCGAAGGCACCGCGATCGCGAACGTCGACTACTCGAATCAGATTGTCCATTCCGTTCTCCGCACCGTCCGGCGGCCATTGCGACCGTAACACTGTATATATATCAGGGGTGTGGGCGGTACGCAAGATCCGGCCGGACGTCGCACCCGTGGCATCAACCGAGCGCGGATCCGATGCCTCCGGGCCGCGTTGGAGGCCGATCGTAGGATCGGCCGTCGCGCATCCGCTCAAGCCGCTCGAGCGCCTCGGCGAACACCGCCAGCGGCACCGCGCGCAACTGATCGTCATGCCACGCGAGCAGCGCCGCGACGAGCTCGTCCGTTTGCGGACCCAGGGTCCATTCTTCGCTCGCGATGCCCCGGTCGAGCGCCACGTTGATGCCGCGTTCGGTGGCGACCAGGACCTCGGCGCGCAGCTCGTGTTTGGAGGCTTCGTCAACGAAACCCGCAAGCACGACCAGCTGCAGCAGAACTGCCGGTCCATGCGCCGAGCCGCGGCGCATGCGCAGCGCCTGGAACGCCGCGTGATACTGCAAGGCAAGCGCTTCCGCCTTCTGTCGGGGCATAGGCAGCAACAAGGTTCGCGTGATCTTCGCGCGAGACGAAGGTTGTGGATGCAGTGGTGAGCGTCCGCGTCGATTGGACATCGTGATCTCTCGTCAAGCCTCTCAATGGACGTGGAATGTTGTCTTGACGGCACGGAATACGCGAAGAAGGTGTGGCGGATACATGCCGATCGAGGCTTGCACGGGTGGTTCAACAAAATCGGCGAGGGGGCAAGGGAGCGAACAGAGCCGTGTTACGTGCGGGACCACAACGTCTCCCGAACGTGACCTCGACGCTATCGCGCTTCGGCGCCAGCGCGAGTCGCGAGGGCGCCGGCGACGTGTCGCGCACGGCAGCCGCGGAGGCCTGAATTTACGCAGCGAGCTGGTGCTCGTAGTGCGGCCGCTCGCGATCGAGAAGGATCTCGCGCAGCTGCGCGCGCCGGCTTGGGTCCGGTGCGAGCCAGGCGTCGACGTTCGAGGATTTAATGGGGACGATACATCTGTACGAATACTTCTTTTTGTTAGTAAGAAATGGGTTGACAGACATAGCAGTCTGTACTGCTATTCAATCTCCTTGAGGCGAGTAGCGGGATGGGGGCCGGGGGAAGGGATGCAGCCTGTGGATAACTCGGAACTAGAGCGGCTTCGTGGCCTCGCAGTACTCGATGTGCTTCACCTAATGGCCGAATACACGAAGCTCGACCGGGACTTCGCTCCCGTGCGCTCCTTCAACACCCGACGCGTTTACGTGACTGCGGCCGGCGCCGACTGGGAGTTAATGGTCGACGGCGCTCGCTTCTTTAACACGCGCGAACGCAAGGGTGGCGGAGGTGCCGTCGACCTCGTGATGCACCTATGGCGCGTGCCGTTCAAGCAAGCGGTGAAGATGTTGCGGGAGGCCGGCGCGTGAGGTTCGTACGCGCCACCGAGGAGTTCGTCTTCGCCGGACGACCGCGGTCAGGATTTCCGTTGCTCCTTGATGAGTCGATGGAACCGGCCCAGCCGTTCCACGACTACCTGCTGTATCGGTTGCTTGAGCGTGGCAAGGCACTGGATCCGAAGACCTGGGAGGCGTACGGGCGCCGGCTATGGGATTTCGCGCGATTTCTTCAAGCGAACGATTGGAGCTGGAACGATCCGTTTATTTCGGTCGGGCAGAGCGTCGTGCGTGTCTACCGCGACTGGCAGGCTCAGGATCTCAAACTGGACCCGGCAACCATCAACGACCGGTTGAGGTTGGTTGCGGCGATGTACGAGTGGGCACATGAGCGCGGGCGGATCGACCGCTTGCCCTTTAACTATTCCGAAATCGCCATGAACGACATTGAGCATGATCTGGCCCATGTCACAGGTGGCCGTAAGACGCTGAGCTGCCCAGATGTGCTGCTCAACGAGTGGGACAAGGAACCTGCGTTCCTGACCGTTGAGCAACTGAAGATCGCACGGCAATCGATACGCTCTGCATCGCAGCGGCTGCTGTTCAACCTGATGGCGAGGGTTGGTCTGCGCTCAGTCGAGGCGCGCACCTTCCCTTTGTCGTACGTGTTTGATCCCAGTGCCCAAAAGGCTCTCAAGCCAGGCACCTTGATCGACGTGCGACTCGACCCGCGGGACATGGAGATCAAGTTGAACAAGGCCCGTGTCGTGCACGTGCCATACAGCCTGATGGAGGACATGTACGCATACGCGACATACGAGCGCAACGGTCTCATAGGCGCGGCGGAGCGCAAGGAACTGGTCCTGACGATCCACGGACAGCGCTACAGCAAGGAATCCGCGGTGAAGGTCTGCATGGATCTCAGTCACCGGCTCGGTTTCCGGGTGCGCCCGCTAATGCTGCGCCACAGCTACGCAATCCATACCCTGCTGCTGCTGCGCAGCCGTCCCGAAATCAAGCTGGAGCCGCTCATGTACGTCCGCGACCGCCTCGGCCACGCGAGCGTCCAAACCACAATGGTGTATCTGCAGCAGATCGAGCGGTTGCTGGGCGCCGAGGCGCTGGCGATGATGGACGAGTTTGACCGGCTCTACGGGGTGAGCAACGCCTTGGCCTCGACGCCGCAGGCGTCCACAGTCGATCCTCGACACTGAGCCGCGCCATGGTCAGAATGAAGAACTACAACGTCAGCGAGAATCGCGCCGCGCCGGTCGATGCCACATCGGCGTCGATCGAGCGGCCGAGGCCCAGTGCTGACGACGCCTGGATCGACATGGTGGCGCTGTTGGGGCCACAAGCACGCTTCCCTCAGAGAATCAAAACGCTCGACCTTCGTGACTGGCTGGGTCGTGGCATCGACGACTGGGTATGCTCATCCGGCTTCTGCCTCAAGGCGATGCTGCTCTCTGGGGCGCGCGCGACCGCGTCCGTCACCACGTACTTCGGGCAATTGCCTTACCTGTTCGAGTACCTCACATGTAGCTCGCAAACGGCAGTGTCCCCGAGGCCGAAGCTCCCGTCGGACTTGTCTCCGCAGCACGTCCAGCACTTCATCGGCTGGCTGCAGAAGCGGGCGCAGGCTGCAGATTGGAGACCGAGTTCGACGCGCAATACCTACCGGGCCGTCAAGACCGTACTCACCGAAATGTTCGCACAGGGCTTCATCGAGGGCGAGCCTTCGCGCTTCTTCCGGCACGGTGCGTTACCGTGGAGCTCCGAAGACAGTCTACAGACTAGTCTGAGTGACGCGGAGCAAGAGCGCCTAGCCAAGGCTATCAAGTCCGATCTCATTGACGTTCACCACGGCCGCCTACCGCTGAAGCAAGGTGCCGTGCAGGGCCTCAGGCTATTGCTGGTGGCGCATCGCCAGGGGCTCAACCCGACACCCCTGCTCGAGATGTGCCGTGACGCGTTGGAGCCGGGATTCCTACCTGGCACGATCCGCATGCGCACTGCCAAGCATCGCAGCAAGAAGATCCGTTCCAGTATCGGCCGCGCTGCTCTTGAACGGCAAACGCCAACTAAACCGAGCGGGCAGGCCGCCGAGCAAGATCTTTGTTTCGACCTCTCCGAAGGTGCAGTGTTGCAACAAGCCATCGCCAGCACCCGCGAACTGGTGTGTGAGGCACGACCTGCTCTGAAGCAGCGAATCTGGTTGTATCGCGCCGAAGCAAGTGCAGGGTCGACAAAGAGGGGCAACATCACCTGCCTCGACAGCAAGTCCCTCAATCGGGCCATTCAAGCCGTCATTCAGCGCCACAACCTGCTGGGAGACGACGGGCTGCCGTTGCGCCTCAATCTTAGTCGCCTACGCAAAAGTCGCTTCGATCGCGCACTGCGTACCGCCGACGGCGACATAGCGATCACCGCCAATCTGATGGGTAATACGCCGAGGGTGGCCGGGGCGAACTACCCGTCTATGAATGCGGCGCGCAAGGCCGAAGCGGCGAACTTCATGAGCGGCGACTACACTGCTTCGATGCGGACCGAAGGTCTGGCTCCGACGGTGCCTGAGATCCAGCCAGTGCAAGTGCGACCCTTCAAGCTCGGCGAAGACGGCGCAAGCGCCATGCCGACTCCGACGCCAGTCTCCGCGTGCTCGGACTCGATCAACGGCGAGCATGCGCCGAATGACGGGCACAGTCACTGCGACCGCTACGTCATGTGCTTGTTCTGCTCGAGCTTCGCCATCGTCGGCACCGTGGACGAACTCTGGCGCCTGTTCAGCTTCCAGGTGTTCGCGCAGGCCGAGCTTGACCACCTTGACGAAGCCCTGGGTCCGGAGCGCACGGCCGACCGCCTGCTTGAGGATCTGCGCGACCGATACCGGGTGGCCATTCCCTACATCGACGATTTCACTCACCGCCAGTTCGGGCGCAGCCGGGTCGCCCAGGCCCGCGCCCGGACTGCCTCAGGCTTGCATCCCTACTGGCAGCATCAGATGACCATGAGCCGCCGCGCACGCAGCCGCGCTTTAGCGCCGGAACCGCGCTGTAATGGATCGCAAGGCGATACTGTGGCACTACAGGCGCGCAGAACGAGCCGGTCATGAGTGCCACTTCTACCTCGGTCGTTGATGCGCCCCGGGAGCGCTCTGGGGCCCTCGTTGAGCCGGTCAGCTCCACGCCCGCGCCACGTGCCCTGCGGGCCTTCGAGTTGCTGGCGGCTCAGCCGATCAGCTTGGTCGGCATCCCGCCGGCTGATCGTGACGCCATCGTGGTGACTGCCGTGGCCGATGTCGCCGGCCACGAGCACCCAGTGAGCCGCTTCGGCGACCGCGTCTGGGACCTTGCGTCGGAGGTCGAGGCGAAGAACCGCAAGGGTTCAGCCCTGAAGATCGTCTGGCCGGACGACGTCCCGAAAGCGCTGGTCGACGATGCCAAGGCGGCACTCTACTGCGCTCGGCGACGCGGCCCTCGTGGTCGGCAGTGGTCGGGTAGCTCTATTACGGCGATTGGTCGCCGCGCCGTCCAAATGCTGAGGCACCTCGCCCAATTAGGGCTGGGCGACTTCAGACAGGTACGAGCGCTGCACCTGTCTGATCACATTGCGGATCTGCGGCGCACGCTCAAGCCAAACTCTGTGCATGCACGACTGGAAATTATCAACCTCATCTGGTCGTTCCACATGGAAGTTCTGCATCCATTGCCCGAGCACCCGTGGGGGGGACTGGCGCTCTGGGATGCATGCGGCGGCAACGAGGGCGACCGAGGGCCATCGGGCCGCACTGGCATGACCCCCGTGATTCCGCGCGCGGTGCAGCGCGTGCTGTTTGGCCACTGCGAGGCGATCCTCGCTCAGGCGGACGACCTGTTCCGAGCTCGAGACGCGGGTGAGATCGGAGCCCCCAAGCGCCCCGCGATCGCCGCGATCCGCAATGCGGTCCTGTACCTGCTGCAGATCTCGTCGGGAATGCGCAACTCCGAGAGCACCGGCGTCACGAGTGGGTGTTGGCGTACCGAACAGCGCAATGGCGTGACCTATCATTGGGTGCGCACGCGCGAAATCAAGACGACTGGCGGAACCGAGGTCGACTTCCTGGTGCCGCCGGAGGCCATTCGCGCGCTTGAGATTCTGCAGCGTTACGCCCAACCGCTGCAGGCGCGGTTGGCCGACGAGGCACGATGGCTCGAAGACCTGCTGGCACAGGGCGCTGATCTCTCCGGTCACCTGGGCAACGGCATGAAGATAGTTGAGGCTGTGCACCGCCTGAACCATGTGCGCGGGATTGGCCACCATCTGGTTCTGGGTCTGAACGTGAAAGCCTCTGACCACTTGGGAACCGGGTCGCGGGTCGAGGTGCTGAGCTCTGCCTCCTGCGCCTACCAACTGAAGCAACTGGCGCTGGCTGCCGGGACGGAGTGGGACCTGGCCAACCATCAGTGCCGTCGCACCTTCGCCTACAACGTCGCGAACTCGCGTCTGGGGCGAATGGGCCTCGTCTTCCTGAAGTGGCAACTCAAACATGCGTCGATGTCGTGGACGCAGCTTTACGCCGCCAGCCCCTACCAGGATCACGCGCTATATCGTGAGTTCGAGGAGGAGATGTTCGAGGCGCGGCTGGGGCTGCTGGAAGGTTGGGCGCATCCCGATGCACTGCTTAGCGGGGGCGCCGGCAAGAAGATCTTGCAGACGCGGACGCGTGCCGCACGAGATATCAAGCAGCTCCTGAGACAAACGGCCGAGTCGGTCGAACTGCGCAGCACCGGACACGCGTGGTGCATCAGTGGCACGCACGGCTGTCACGGCCAAGGGGTGTACGACCCATCAATGTGCGGAGGTTGTTCGCAGGCCGTCATCGACCAGGGGCAAGCATCTGCGTGGCAGATGATCCACCTGGACAACCTGCGGCTAGCGGCGATCACCGATTGCGGCCCCGAAGTGGCGGATAAGGCGCGGCGTGCGATCGAGCGCTCGACGCAGGTGCTCCAGGATCTAGGCTGCGCGCTGCCGACCGATGACCAGGGCCAGGCGTACATGGCCGCGCAGGAGGGCGCATGAGCACCCGCGCAGGCACCACGCCCGCCGAGGCCCAGACCGGGGCGGCGCCCCGCCGCCGGAGCAGAGCAAAGACGCGCGAGGAGTTGCAACTGGCGATGCTGCGGGTCAAGAAAAAGGGACTGAGGCTGAGCATCTCCGCAGTCGCCACCGAGGCCGGCGTGAGCGCCGGCCTCGTCCACAACACGTACCCCGACATCGCCGAAGAGATCCGCGCTCAAGTCGGACGGGGTACTCGGCAGCAGCGCGACGCCAAGGTGGCGGAGGTCAAGGCGGTAAGAGAACGGCTGAAGGCCATGCGCACGGAGCGAGACGCTGCACTTGCCGACGTCGCGAGGCTGGCCTCCATCAATGAAACACTGCGTCAGGAGATCGCAATGCTGCGGGCTGCGGCTTCCGGGAAGATGGCCGTTTTGCCCCCTCTGAAGCACGCTTAAGCCTGTTTCGCGCACTCAAGTTGCGCATGCGCCCCACATGACGGCGCGGCTCGAATAGATCGTCCTTGACCTGCATACTTCCTCGCGCCATCCACGCGGCAGAGCGCGGCACGAGCCCGATGAGGCGGTTTGGACTAATGGTACGTCGCTCATGTCGCGTTGGTTCCCGGGCGCTCCTGTCCAAGCCTACAGAACTCGCAACATCGAAACCGCCGACCCCGGGCATACGCCCTGAAATTGGCTCGACACCAACACCAAGGGCGGTACGTCGCCGCGCGCAACGCGCACAAAGCCCTGACGGCTGAAATAGTGCTCTGCGGTCGTGGTGAGAAGCACCAGCGACCGGACTTGGAGCGAGCGACACGCGGCGACTAGCTGGGAAACGATATGTAGCCCCAACCCTGAATCACGGGCATGTTCCGCCACCGCAATGGAGCGCAAAAGGGCAGCGTCGCCGTAATGCTCGATGCCGCCGCACCCGCAGATCGTCGAACCTTCCATCGCGACCACAAAATCCTGCAAATGGTCGGCTACACCGACGATGGGCAGACCGCATTGATGCAGCAACGTTTTAATCGACGATAGGTCGTCGACAGTGGCGGGACGGATCTCCATTTGCGCTCCTTGGACTGAGTTCTAGATACTCCGCTCATTCACGCGCTTCGACAGTTCCTCGGCGCTTTCCTTTCGCTCGCTGTACCGATCGACGAGATACGGGCCGATGTCCCGGGTCAGCAGCGTGAACTTGACTAGCTCTTCCATGACGTCGACAACACGATCGTAATAGGCCGATGGTTTCATCCGGCCGGCTTCGTCGAATTCCGCGAACGCCTTCGCCACCGACGACTGGTTCGGGATGGTCAGCATGCGCATCCAGCGGCCGAGCACGCGCATCTGGTTCACGGCATTGAACGACTGCGAACCGCCGCTGACCTGCATCACTGCCAGCGTCTTACCCTGCGTCGGCCGGACTGCACCGACCGACAACGGAATCCAGTCGATCTGCGACTTCATGATCCCGGTCATCGCGCCGTGTCGTTCCGGCGAGCACCACACCATGCCTTCCGACCACATCACCAGCTCGCGCAGCTCGACCACCTTCGGGTGACTCTCGGGAGCATCATCGGGCAGCGGCAGGCCGCTGGGGTTGAACACACGAACTTCGGCCCCCATCGCCGTGAGCAGACGCTCAGCTTCCTCGACCAGCAGACGGCTGAACGAACGCTCACGCAGCGAGCCGTACAAGAGCAGGAGCCGAGGCGGATGGGTCGATGGCGTCGCCGGCCGCAGTTGAGCGGCGTCCGGCACGCGGAACAGCGTGGCGTCGAGCTGCGGCAGGTCGTTCAGTTGCTCAGACACGCTTGCCCTCCGCATCGATCACGACTTCGCCATCTTCCTTGCTGAACGGCCCGGTCTGCGGGTTCGGCAGAATATCCAGCACGGCCTCCGACGGCCGGCACAGCTTCGTGCCGATCAGCGTAACCACGATCGGCCGGTTCATCAGGATTGGATGCTGCCCGATGAAATCGAGCAGTTGCTCATCAGTCCACTTCGGATCGCCCAAACCGAGTTCCGCATATGGCGTGCCTTTTTCCCGCAGCACTTCGCGCACGGTCAGGCCGGCATCGGCCAGCAGCTTGACCAGCGTTTCCCGCGACGGCGGCGTCTTGAGATACTCGATGACAACCGGTTCCTCGCCGCTGTTGCGGATCAGGGCCAGCACGTTGCGCGACGTGCCGCAGTCCGGGTTGTGATAGATCGTGATGTTGCTCATGTCGAGATTCCTTGCTTCGATAATGGGACCGCGCGATGGCGCAGATGCAGGACCGCGTAGCGGAACAGGACCGCACCCGTCGCGCCGATGCCGGCCAGGGCCAATAGCGTGCCAGGATAGCCATTCCCGGCGACATACAGGAGCGACGCAACGAACGGACCGGCGGCGATGGCAATCTGCACGGGCGTCGCCATCGCCCCGCTGATCGCACCGTAGGCGGCTCGCCCGTACAGTTCCGCAGGCAATGCACCGCGGACAATCGTCATGACGCCGTTGCCGATGCCATACAGCGCCGCAAAAATGACGTACACGGGCAACCACTGCCCGGACGCAAAGAGCAGGATCAGTGAAAGCGGTAGCAGCGCGATCGCGGCCATGCCGACCTGGCGCGTGCTCGCGCGCTTGCCGATCGTCGTTTCCAGCACGCGGCCGAGCACCTGCATCGGCCCGACCAGCGCACCGACCCATGCCGCGTTCGCGGCGGAAATGCCGTGCGCCTGCAGGACCGGGATCATGTGCAGCGACATCGCAGCGAACACCAGCGCATTGAGCGTGACCGCTGCGGTCAGCAGATAGAACGCCGGATCGCGCAGGACAGCGGCGAGGTTGGCGCCGGATTGTTCCGTTAGAGCCGGCGTCGCTGCATGCGGTGCGCGTGAACGCCTTGGCAGCGCGATATGGACGGGCACGCAGATCGCCAGATTCGCGACGGCATAGAGCACCCATGTGTCGCGCCATCCGACGTGCTGCAACAGCGTTTGCGTCAGCGGCCAGAACACCGTGCTGGCGAAGCCGCCGAATAGAGTCAGGTACGTGATTGCCCGGCGATAGTCGTTGCCGAATATCTGCGTGATGACGACGAACGCAGGCTGGTACAGGGTTGCGCTCATCGCGATACCGATGCCGGCCCACACGAGATACAGCCCGACCACGTTATTCACCCGTGACAAGCAGACAAGCATCAGCGCCGCCAGCAACGACCCGCTCGCCATCAGGGCACGCCCGCCGACGCGGTCGATGATGCTGCCGGCGGACGTGGACAACAGCCCCGAGATCAGCAGCGCCACCGAATAGGCGCCGACGACGGCCGGCTTCGACAGACCGAGTTCGTCCTGCATCGGCTGCATCAGGACGCCGTACGCGTAAAACATCGAACCCCAGCCGACGATCTGCGTCAGCCCGAGCGACGGCGTCAGCCAGACGCGCGGGCGGGGTGCATGCGTGGACATGTCAGGTCCGGCACTCGTACCAGCCCTTCGACTGATTGACGATGCGCACCACCAGCAACATGACCGGCACTTCGATCAGCACGCCGACGACGGTCGCCAATGCTGCGCCGGAATGGAAGCCGAACAGGCTGATCGCGGCCGCGACGGCTAGCTCGAAGAAGTTGGATGCGCCGATCAGCGCCGACGGGCATGCGATGTTGTGCTTCTCGCCCACGGCGCGGTTGAGCCAGTATGCGAGCGCCGAGTTGAAGAACACCTGAATCAGGATCGGCACCGCGAGCAGCGCGATCACCAGCGGCTGCTTCAGGATCGCTTCGCCCTGGAACGCGAACAGCAGCACGAGCGTGGCCAGCAGCGCGGCGATCGACCACGGGCCGATCTTCGCCATCGCGGCATCGAATGCAGCTTGACCATTCGCGAGCAGCCGCTTACGCAGGATCTGCGCAATGATCACCGGGATGACGATGTAGAGCACGACAGACGTGAGCAGCGTCGCCCACGGCACCGTGATTGCCGACATCCCCAACAGCAGGCCGACCAGCGGCGCGAACGCGATCACCATGATGCTGTCGTTGAGTGCCACCTGCGACAACGTGAACAGCGGATCGCCGCCCGTCAGCCGGCTCCACACGAACACCATCGCCGTGCACGGTGCAGCGGCCAGCAGGATCAGGCCGGCGATGTAGCTGTCGAGCTGGTCCGCCGGCAGCATCGGTGCGAATAGATGGCGGATGAACAGCCAGCCGAGGAACGCCATCGAGAACGGCTTGACGAGCCAGTTAACCACGAGCGTGACGCCGATGCCTTTCACGTGCTGACGCACTTCGTGCAGCGCGCCGAAGTCGACCTTGACCAGCATCGGGATGATCATCACCCAGATCAGCAGCCCGACCGGGAGATTGACCTGCGCGTACTCCATCCGGCCGATCTGCTGGAACAGGCCGGGCAGCACCTGGCCGAGCGCGATGCCGGCGACGATACACAGCGCCACCCAGACCGTCAGATAGCGTTCGAAGAAGTTGATGGAAGGCTTTGCGACAGCCTTGCCCGGCGGGGCGACGTTGGACGTGTTCATTGGACAGGGTTCGGTCTTGAAGTCGTTGGCGGCCGCGCGTTTCGGCAAGCCGCCATCCGAATGGTCAGTTTTGCGAGATCTCGGTCAGCGCAGTCTGGAGTTCGGCGTTGCTCATCCGATCGAGCGGCAGCGCCAGCAACTGCAGCATGCGATAGCCGATTGCCTGGCGCGTCAGTTCGAAGGCGAGGCGCTTGCCTTCGTCACCGCCCAACGCGTTCGACGGATCGGCATAGCCCCAATGCATTTGGACAGGGCTGCCGGGCCAGTACGGGCACGTCTCGGCGGCCGCGCTGTCGCACACCGTGATGACGACGCGCATTTCGGGCGCGCCATCACCGGTGAACTCGTCCCAGCTCTTGCTGCGGTAGCCGCTCACGTCGACGCCAGCGTTCGTCAGCGCTTCCAGCGCGAACGGATTGAGCCTGCCGCTCGGCGCACTGCCGGCGCTGTACGCGCGGACATCCTTGCCGAGCTTCGCGGCCCAATGATTGAGCATCCCTTCGGACAGCACGCTGCGCGCCGAATTGTGGGTGCAGAGGATCAGTACGTTCGTGGTCATGGGTTAACGATCCAAAGTTACTTTTGCCCGATCTCGGTCACGGACTTCTGCAGCGCGACGTTGTCGAGTTTGGTGATCGGCAATGACAGAAGCAGGTCAATCCGACGCTTCAACGTCAGCGCGGCGTCGTGCATGGCCTGCTGCTTCCGTTCGTCGGAGCCCTCGGCTTCTGCCGGATCGGGCACACCCCAGTGCGCGGTGATCGGTTGACCGGGCCAGATCGGGCAGACTTCGCCGGCGGCCTTGTCGCACACGGTGAAGACAAAATCGAGTGGGGGCGCTTCAGGCGTCGCGAACTCGTCCCAGCTCTTGCTTCGATACCCTTCGGTCGGCAAGTGCCAACGTGCCAGTTCGCGCAATGCAAACGGGTTCACCTCACCTTTCGGATGGCTGCCGGCGGAATAGGCTACGAAACGCCCGTCGCCAAGCTGGTTCATCAGACCTTCGGACAGGATCGATCGGGCGGAATTGCCGGTGCAGATGAACAGCACGTTGTAGGGCTTGTCGCTCATGGTTAGACCTCAGCAGCAGGAAGATTTCACCGGCACGCCGATCGGCTTGCCGCGCGCGGGGGAACAGCAAGCAGAAGCGTCGGCATTCGACTCAGCCGCCGACGCGTGACGGGATTCACCGAAGGTTGGAACCTCGCCGAGCGTCTGGTATGTCTCCCAGGCGATGCCTTGCGGATCGACCGTCCAGTATTTGTCGGAGCGTGCGTAGCAGCACGCCGTGCCGATTTGCTCGTCGACGGGCAGGGCCGCATCGTTCAGACGCGCATGCATTTCGGCAAGCTCGGACTCGTTCTCGACCTGAACGCCGAGATGATCGAGCCCCGGCACGGCGCCGCGTTGCGAGATCGCAAAATTGACGCGTGGATCGTCGAGCATCCACTTGGCGTAATCGGCCTTTTCAACGGTGGGCTGGCTCGCGAACAGCGCCGAGTAAAACCGGATGCTGGCCGCCAGATCTTCAACGGAAAGGTGAATGTGCAGACGTTTCACGACGCTTTCTCCTTCACGGGTTTGCAACTGCCGGTGCCGATGGGCGAGCACGGATTGCCGCCGCAGCAGTTCTCCGTCAGGTACGCCATCAGATCATTCATCGACGTGTAGTTAGCCGAATAGATCATGTAGCGCCCCTGCTGCTCGACCGTGACGAGGTTGGCGTAGGTCAGTTCTTTCATGTGAAAAGACAATGACGAAGGGGCGATGCCCAACCGTTCGGCAATCTGACCGGCGGGCAACCCTCCGGGACCCGCTTCCACGAGCAGTCGAAAGACGGCAAGCCGGGATTCCTGAGCTAAGGCGCCAAGGGCGCGGACGACAGAGTTCGTTTCCATGTTTCAATCATAGTTGAAATATTGAAGATTGCACAGCCCCTCCATACCCCGATCACATCCCCAACAAAAAGCGGCGCGACAGCGGTTGAGCCGCCATCGCGCCGCGTTACATCGGGAATCAACTCAAGCGCACTCAGGTTGCGTCGATACGTCGGCTCTTGAAGCTCACTGTGTCCTTGAAATCCTGAACGGACCCCACTCGGCGCAGGTTCGCCCACGTGCCCTTGTAGTAGGGGACGACGTTCCGGTCCGTCCACGGGGTCGTCACGTTGCCCATGATCCCGTTGAAATGCCCGAACTGCATGAACGTCTGGCCATGCTTGATCGCCGGCTCGAGGTAGGCCATCGCGTAGGTCGAACCGTAATCGTTATAGACCTCGACGACGTCACCCGACGTGATGCCGAGCGAGCGCGCGTCGTCCGGGTTGAGCTCGAGGAAGGCCATCGGTACACGTTCGCGCACGAACTCGTTGTACTGGTCGTGATAAAGGGTCTGCCAGACTTCGTTGACGCGGCCGTTGTTGATCCAGAATTTGTACTTCGCCTTCTGATCCGCCACCGTCTTGGGCAGCCCCGTCCATTTCGCCGGCTTGAACTGGGCCTTGCCGTCGGCCGTGTCGAACTTGCCGTCCATGTAGAGCATCTCGGTCCCGACCAGCTTGCCGCCTTCATATGACTTGGCGGGCAACTGGACGCCGTTGTTGCCCATCGCATGAAGCCGCGCGTATGTCACGAGGTTGCCGGTCTTGCCACCCTGGCTGTCGATTGGCCCGACGCCGGCTTGCCCGGCCTGCCGGAAGCCGTCATTGAATGCGTCTTCTTCGGTTTTCCAGTCGAAGCCGGCAAACCGGGCGGCCATGTCTTGCTTGCCCTCAGCCACGTACATGCGCTTGAGGGTGTTTGCGATTGCCGCCGCAATCAAGCAGTCGGGCATCGCGGTGCCGGGCGGGTCCATGAAGCGTTCCGAGAGACGCATGCGTCGCTCGCCGTTCATCGACGTCAGGTTCATTTCGCCTGGGTGCGCCGCTGGCAACATCAGATGCGCAGCTTCCGCAAGCTTGGTCGGGTAGAGGTTGATGTTCGTGAAGAAAAGCCCGCCCTTGTTCTTCACGGCGTCATAGGCGATGTCGACGAGTTGCGCGGTCGACGCACCACGCTCGCGCGACATCGCTTCCCGAACAATGCCGGCGCGGTGCAAGATGACCGCACGATGTTCCTGCGCGTTCAGGGTCGTCTGGAATGGATTCGCGCCCCAAGAGGTGTACATCATGCCCTTGCCGTGGATGATCTCCTGATCGACGTAGATCTTCGTGTTACCCGGGTACGGCGGGCGCGTATAGCCTTCCTGGTGGCCGCCCATTCTCACGACACCGGTGCCGCGCCGACCTACGTTGTGCGTCGCCAGCACGACGTCGACCAACGCGGATTGGATGAGGTAGTTGTCGTTTCCCCAGATGATTCCCTTCTCATAGGCGTGCATGGTCCGTGGGCGATGCCCCGACGCCTTCGGCTTGTACGCCCATTCAGCTGCCTGCTTCAGGCGCTCAACCGGTACACCCGTGATGCGACTGGTTTCGTCCAAGGAAAGACGGTTGGTCTTCAACGCATCGCCGAATCCGTTGGTGTACTGCGTGATGAATTCCTTGTCGTGCCATCCCTGATCCACGACGTAGGTCAGCAAGCCGTCGAAGAGCGCAATGTCGGTGCCGGGCTCGATGTCCAGATGCAGGACGTTCTGCTTGCCGGCGACATGCTCGGCGATCGCGACCGTGGTGGTCCGGCGCGGATCGACGAAAATGATCTTGGTGGCCTCGACACTCTCGCCGGCGAAGCGCTGCTTGCGCTTGTCGACCGTTTGCCCCTGCAGGTTCGGCAACCAGTGCGCGAGGAAGTAATTGGTCTGCGTTTCGTATGAGTTGCAGCCGATCGCCATGATGACGTCCGCGAGTTCGGCATCTTCGTAGCTGTTGTTCAGTTCGCCGATGCCCATGTCTCGCGTGGCGTGGCATTCCGAGTTGTACGCCGGCCGGTTATGGATACGCACGAGCGGCGTCTTGAGCGCGGTGAACATCAGCTTGCCGGTGCCCCAGGTGTTCTCGAAGCCGCCGCCGGCGCCACCGTGGTCGAAGCAATCGAAAGCGAGCACCGACGGGCCGTCGCGATCGAGGATCTTCTTCGTAAGGCCGGCATACAGCGCGAGCGCGTCGTCCCAGCTCGTATCCATCCATTGATCGGCGAGGTAGATGCGAGGGCTCCGCAAGCGCTCCTTGGCGACACCGCCATCGGGGTTGTACATCACCTTCGCGAGCTGGCCGCCGCGCGTCGACGACAATCCGCGGTTGACGCTACACGTCTTGTCCGGCACGACCATGATGTTGCATCGGCGACCGTCCTTGTCGGTGATCGTGTTTTGCATCGCCGGCGTCATGACGATCGACAGCGGCGGCAACTGGGTGCGGAAATCCAGCCCTAATGCGTTCTGGTTCGGTGCTCGTCCGCCCTCGGTGTTTTCGGGCCATTTGAACACGTGGTACCCGCATCCGACGATACAGAAGTGGCAGGTCAGATTCGTGCGCTGGGCCTGAACGGGCGGCAGTGCGACCCGATCCTTGTTGGTAGCCATGATCGCCCCCTCTACAGCAGATTGGCTTGGCGGCCGTAGATCAATCCGTCCACTGCGATCGCGCGCACTGTGCCGTTGCTGGCGTTGTAGTCGAGCACGATCGAGGGAAGCTTTTCCGTTGCCTGTCCCGAAATCATCTGACCGGCTTTTTCAGCATCGAACTTGCTGAAGTGGCAAGGGCAATTGAATTCGCGTGTGGCGGCATCGTATGCGACCGGGCAGCCCATGTGCGTGCACAACACGCTGAACGCGACGATGTCTTTATCGGGGCCGACGCCGCCGGGGACGGGGGTCCCCATTTTGACTACTGCGCATGGTGACGACGAATCCGGAAAGGTAAACGCCAGGGGAACGTTTGGTCGCAATTGCCCGGCTCGGGCGATCACTTTGGGGGTATAGGGCAGCGTCGTTCGTCCGGCATCGGCATGAGGGGCCTGAGCGGCCTGTGCCGGTGGAGCTCCAGCCACGGTTACGCCAGCGGCCGCCCCGCCGGTGAGCTTGAGAAATTGCCTGCGATTAAGACTCATGGTCTCCTCCATTTCGAAATTTGACAGGCGGATTGCTTGATCGCGTGTACGAACTGGATTCCAATCGAAACGGTTGGGGCCGCAACTTCTTAGACGAATTGCTGCCCCAAGATTTTTATGTTTCTTGAAGTATTGATTGGGGTGTAGGGCAAACCTTTCAGGATTTCAAGGCTGGCCGATAGCCGAACATGACGATGCCGGGTTTACTGGTAGATCGTGCCGGAGGACGCGCGGATTATCAGATGCCAATCACTACGGCACACGAGAGTTCGATGTGCACGAGCGCTTCGCTCGGAATGACGCCGACTGCGTGGAGCTATGGCTTGCCGCAGCGCCCGATTGGCCACATTCCAACGGCCGAAACGGGCCATATCGATAGTTGGCGGAACGTTGTGGAAGTACACGCTAGATCAACTACTTACGATTACCTAACAGTTAGTAGTATTCAGATACATCTGTCGTGGCCAGCTGCCTCCACTTCCGGCGGTGGGTCGTCGGTGATCGCGGCGAACGACCATAAGTCGTCGCCGCCCTGGATCTCGGTGCGCGTCCACAGGCACGCGACCTGCATCGGTTGCGGCGGCGTCGGATCGAAACGCAGCACGACGTTCTGGCCGTCGCGCTTAACGTTTTCGAAAAAGGCGTCGACGAGTACGAGACCATGCGTGAATCCGAAGACCTTGCGCCAAGCCGTCGACAGACGGTCCAGCCGCGCGTTGTAAGTCCCGGGCTTCTGCTTCTCGTCTGCCTCGGTCCAGCCTGGCAGACGGCACCGGTATCGCATCGGCACAACAACGCGCTTGCCGTCGAGCTCGATGAGCACGGGGACGTACCAGCCGGGGAAAATCCGGGAATCGCGCTCCTGTAGATCCCGACGGCGAAGATCATCCAGCCCGCGCTGCGCGGCTTCGATCTTGTCGGTCGCGATCCTGACGTCCTCGCCAGCCTTCTTTGTGATTTTCACGGCGAGCTTCTTCTCTGCCGCGGCGAGCCGAGTGCGCTGCTCGAACAGATCCGTCTCGAGCTTCTGTGTTCGCTGGCTTCGATACGCGGCGATTGCGGCCGAGATTTCCTCGTCGACACCTACGAGCGCCGCGTCGACCGCCTTCGGAATCTTGATGTCGCTCCCGGCCGCACGCGCGAAGAACAGGCGGCGGAACGTCTCGATGTCCATCTCGGCACCGTAACGTCGCACGTACTCACGATAGTTGGCTTGGATCTTTGCCGAATAGCACATCGCCGACTCCCAGGGCAACCTGAACCGCACCGAATTTTGTGGAGGCTCGGATTCTTGAGAGAATCGAGCCATGAACAAGAAGGCAACCAAGTTTTCCCCGGAAGTCCGGGAGCGCGCAGTGCGTCTGGTACGTGAGCAGCGTAGCGAACATCCGTCGATGTGGGCGGCGGTCGAATCGATTGCGCCGATGATCGGCTGTACGCCGCAGACGCTGCTGGATTGGGTCAAGCGCGAGGAGATCGATCGTGGGGAACGTGATGGCGTGAGCACGGCCGAGCGTGAACGCATCAAGGCCCTGGAGCGTGAGGTCAAGGAACTGCGCCGTACCAACGAGATTCTCAAGCTGGCGAGCGCGTTTTTCGCCCAGGCGGAGCTCGACCGCCGATTCAAGTCCTGAAGGCCTTCGTTGATCAGCATCGCGACACCTTCGGGGTCGAGCCGATCTGCAAGGTATTGCGGATCGCCCCGTCGGGCTACCGACGCCATGCTGCGCAGCTTCGTGATCCGTCCAAACGCTGCGCTCGTGCCAAACGCGATGAGGTCCTGCAACCCGAGATCAAGCGTGTCTGGCGGGCCAACATGCAGGTCTACGGTGTGCCGAAGGTCTGGAAGCAGATGAACCGGGAGGGCATTGTGGTCGCACGCTGCACGGTCGGGCGGCTGATGAAGCTGCAGGGCTTGCGAGGCACAGTTCGCGGCAAGCGAGTTCGCACGACGAATCCCGATACGAGCGCCCCGCGCCCGCTGGACCGGGTCAACCGGCAGTTCAAGGCTGAGCGCCCAAATCAGCTCTGGGTGTCTGACTTCACCTATGTCTCGACATGGCAGGGTTGGCTGTACGTGGCGTTCGTGATCGACGTGTTTGCCCGTCGCATCGTCGGTTGGCGCGTCAGTTCGTCGATGAGCACGGACTTCGTTCTGGATGCGCTCGAACAGGCGCTGTACGCGCGCCAACCGGGCGACGATGGGACCTTGATACACCACTCCGATAGGGGGGCTCAATACGTCAGCATTCGGTATAGCGAACGTTTGGCCGAGGCGGGTATCGAGCCGTCCGTCGGCAGCCGTGGCGACAGCTACGATAACGCGCTGGCTGAAACGATCAACGGTCTCTACAAGACGGAACTGATTCATCGGCGCGCCCCTTGGAAAACGAGGGAATCCGTCGAACTGGCAACGCTGGAATGGGTCGCCTGGTACAACCATCATCGGCTGATGGAACCGCTCGGCTATATCCCGCCCGCCGAGGCTGAGGCAAACTACTACAGGCAACTCAGAAATGCTGCTGAAGTGCCTGCATTAACTTAAACCAACCGGCCTCCACGATTCCCGGTGCGGTTCAACCGTACCGAAACAGGGTAACGCAAGTATCGGGTTGCCGGTGGCGATCGCTGTCGTCAGGTACGCCCCGACCGTGGAGCACTCTATCGGTGCGAAATTCGCTTGCGCGCGTCGTCAGGCGTCTTCTCCGGGCCACCACGGTTTCGCAGCACGCTCAATCAGGTAGTCGTCGAGATTCTTGCCTTCGAGCCATCTCGGTCGCGGGCCTAATCCCGACCATTGCTTACCCGACGAGGGGTCGTAGTACTTCGCTTGCGCCTGCCGTTTGCGCGCTTTCCGGAAGCCGGCCGCGCGTAGCAGTTCATCTTCGGTGATGCCGTAGACCGCAACGCGCTCCTGGACGCCGGCCAAGTACGCCTGCTTCTCGTCCTTCTTCACGTCCGCGAGTCGAATATTCAAGTCGCGGAGCTGAGCCTGTAGGTCTTGTAGTTCGGTCGTCACGATCGTGCTCGAGTTATTGCAATAGAGCGAAATGGTAATGGAATCTCAGCGCCGCGCCGAATTTTCCGAGGTTGTGAATAAACAAGCCGTGATAGGCTCGAAAAAGACCCCGACCAAATCTCTCTCTGAATACGTCATTAACCTGTCCAGTTCAGAGGAACGCATGGCCCAAGCTGCAACACTTCGCCCGGCTCAAATCCGGCATCTACTCGCCGTCACGTCTGCACCATCGCGCCACCCCGAACGCGATTGTCTCGTTCTCCTGCTAGGCATTACATGCGGGATGCGCGTCAGCGAAATAGCTCAAATCGAAGTTCAAGACGTGTTGTTCCCATCGGGCGCAATCCGTTCAGAGGTCAGTCTTCGTGCCGCAATCACGAAGGGTTGTCGGCAACGATGCGTCTATCTCACGCATCCGAAAACGGCTTCGGCCCTGGAGCGCTATCTGAACCATCGCATTGCACGCGGCATGGGAACCGAGCTAACCGCAGAGCGCTATCGAGGACTCGCGCCGTCAACTTGCCTGGTCCTTGCTGGCACGGGCCGCAAGTTTGCGATGAGCACCAAGCGGCGCATCAACGAGGCCGGGGAGCCGGTTGATTACTCGGCGTGTGACAGCCTCCAAGCCTACGTCACAAAGCTCTACAGGGATGCGGGGATACGCGGTGGATCGTCCCATTCGGGACGGCGCTCGTTTGCCAGTAACCTCGTTGAGCAAGGGCACGATATCGAAACGGTGCAGCAGCTTCTAGGTCATGCGGAACTGGACCACGTTTTGCCCTATCTGGCCGTGTCCGAAAGAAGGCTCTGGCAGATGTTCTGCGAAGTGTTATGACGCCCGCGGGTGAGGTAAGATTGTGGAACACCTATGTTCCATTTGATAAACGCCCATGAGGGATACCGACGTGCTTTACGGCGAAGACGCGCAGGCCCTGCGCAAGAAGGCCGGATTGACCCAAACGCAGCTTGCGGAGCGTTGGGGCTTGACTCGCCAACAAATCGGCCGATACGAAAAAACCGGGCAGGAAGTGCCCGTGAAGGAGGCGGACGCATATCGGGGACTAGTGCTTACCGTTAAATCAAATGCAACATAGGTGGTGCATTTGTAATTGTGTGGCGATATGATTGCCTCATGGTCGGCGCACGTGTGCCGATAACACGGACAGGGAAAAACCGATTCGCGGCGCTGAGCGTGCGAGCTAACACACCATCGGGACAATCCGCGTCCCGTTAGAAGGGAAACCGCCGGCCGGCGCCGGCAACAAGGAAAATTCACCGGCGCGGCCGGCGCCAGGGAAAATATGCCGTTCGCATAGAGGAAGAGCGCGATACCGGCACGCCCGGACGTAGGCGACTGACAAGAGCGCCCTAAAGGAGAAGACTTTGAGAATCGTGAGAGTCGTAGCTGTATATCGTGATAAGGGACAGCGCGAGCCGAGCAGCACGACGACTTTGCTCTGTGGACTTGACGATGCCGGGAATGTGATCGCGGGGAAATGGATGGGGCTTTCAATGGACCAAGGTATTCGGTAATTGATCGGAAAATTCGCTGCCACGCGCGGCACTGGAAAACAGAAACAAGATGAAGCTAAGAGAATTAGTTGATGGCAATGGCAATCCGTATGTCAAGCGCATTTCGATCAACATGGACGATGTTCCGCAGGAAGATCGATACGAGATCGCAGGGATGCTACGGGGCTTAATGTGCGCGGTCGATGGTTGGGGGCGCATATCGGGTCTCACGAACGACTTGTTCGATGAAGACGGTTCGGTGATCGTTACGTTTTCGAGTGTCGAAAAGGCGCAGTATTTCAAAGAGTGCGTACACCGCTACTTTGATGAAACTATCCTCGATGCTCTAAAAGTCAGGGGGCGTGTCCGCAAGGCACTCGAATAGGAAAAACAGGAGCAGACGATGTTCGAGACGATGCGCAGAGAGCTGAGCGAACTGATGCAGCGCGTAAAACGTGCGACCGAATGGGATACGACGATCGCATGCGGAAGGGTGCGGCTCGAAGAGGTTTCTCCGGAGGCGCTTGCAGCGCACCAGGCCGACGTCAAGCGCATCGCCGCGCTGACCGAGAAATACGGTCTCTAATCGGAAAACGCTATGTATCTAGGAGCAATCTCGATCCGCTGTCCGCACTGCGGCCGTCTTGCTTTGTGCAGCGCAAGCAAGGGGATGTGGTGCGGTAACTGCAAGAACGGCACTGTCCGGTAGGAAAACTCGAACATGCCGCTTGAAACAGTTCGATTAGATCGCGTGTTTGGCGTCGTGCAGACCTCGCAAAACCGCGAGCAGGTCACTTTGTTCGGGTTCGAAAGCGCAGGCCGGAAGGAGCATTCGGTGGCCGCGCCAGGCAAGCCCCGTATCGAGTCGGGAATGACGATCACCGCCTATCTTACGGAAGCCGGCAACTGGCAGACCTTGACTGGCTGGCGTGACCATGAGAACGGCGTGATCGTGTGTAAGCCTGAAGGTCGGCCGATTTTCCTTTGCGCTTGGAGCATCCTGGGTTTTTGCATGACAGCGCGTGGCGTTTGGGACCGATCGACCATCTTGTCAGCGATCGCGGTCTTTTTCGTTGCTGTCTTCGGTTGGAGCGCCCGAAGCCTTTTCTGCCTACGGAGAGCCCGCCGGGAGTTGGAAAAGTCGGCGACGCTCTGCGATACACAACAGAATTCATAGGAAAACGGGGGGAAGCAAATGGATCGCCAAGCGCCCGTTGCTGCTACAGGCAGCGTCGATTTGCCGAAACTGTCGATCGCCGACCTCCTCGCCACGCATTGCATTGTAATCGCGGAGCTGCAACGACGCGGCGTTCTTCGGTCTGGCAATAACCCGACAGGCGACTACGCGGAATGGCTAGTCTCTTCCAGATTGGGACTGGAGCTTGCAGCGAAATCGTGCAAGGGATACGACGCGATAGATGCGCAGAAGGTGAGGTACGAAATAAAGGCGCGCCGAGTGACCCCCACGAACCCGTCGACGCAGATGAGTCCTGTTCGAGACTTGGCTGGAGCGCATTTTGACTTCCTGATCGCAGTAGTGTTCGATAGCGACTGGAACGTCTCTGCCGCAGCGAAGATCCCGCACCGAGTCGTTCCCGTGGTTGCGTCATTCAGGAAGCACGTGAACGGACACGTGATGCATCTTGGGCCGGCCGTGTTCTCGGCGGCCGGGGTCGAGAATATCACCGCATTACTTGGAAATCGTTGATGGGTTGGAAGAACGGAAAACAACACACGCTGCGGCGACGCGGCGGTTGAAGAAATAAGGAAGCGCCCATGCTAGAAGATATTGTTCCGCTGCCTCAACTCCGCGCCCGCTTTGGAGACAGCCTTACCGTCGAATGTTTTGATCGGGAGAAGCTTTCTAAGATCATCAAAGCCAAACCCCTTGGCATGCATGCGTTAGGCGGCAACATCTGGAATCGGATCGTCACCCGAGGGTGGAAGGACGTTGACCCGATGCAGCTGCGCTCCCAGTTTCAGCGCAGCGATCCTAAGCTGCATTCCGCCATCAGCAAGGTTATCGGCGAGAACGCGATACGCGACATCTTGATGGTCAAGGCTTGGAGAGGGGTGCCGCGGAAGGCAAACCTGGTCATGGAGCTTATGATCGCCGACGTCTACCAGGACGAACTTCATCTCGGAGACGTAGCTTTTTGTGATCCCGAGCGGGCGATCGCACCCGCTGACCGCGTCTACACCCTTCAATCCCATAAGGGGTTGGGGCTCCTTGGTACGGTCATCGACAACATGGACGCATACGCGCGTGCGCGCGGCTACAATCATCTCACATTGACTGCCGCCTATGCCGATCTGGTTCCTCTTTTCCAAAAGCACGGATTCGAGGTAGAGGACAGTGTGGCTGCTCGCATCGGTCTTCAGGCTGGGAAATCGATCCCGATGGAACGCGCAGTCGTGTGAGCGTATCGGAAAACGCTCGTGCTCGATGCGCGGGCCATACGGGAAAAGATCGTGACGAAATCAGGGCGCCCAGATCCGGACTTATTGCCCGACGGCGACTACTGGGCAACATGCCGCGAACGAAATGAGATGTCAGCTGCCATCAATGGTCATAGCGCCGTGTTTCCGCAAGCCCGCATGACCGTCGCAAAGGGTTGGGCAGTTTTCTACCGTAACGGGGAAGAAGTCTGGACGTGCAATGCACGGTACGCGGCGGCGAACTTCAACATTCAGAAGGCGTAGGAAAACGTCGGCCTGGCCGACCCAAGGACAAGCCGGCTTGGTCAGCGTCAAGGAGAAGAAAAAGTGGGTTATGGATCTAATCAGGGTGTTCGAGATGAAGAGGAATCACACCGTGAACGCCTCGCGGAGGAAATTGCAAACGGTGCGGCACGCCTTGTCGCGGCCGGTGATATGACCCGTCCTGATGCAATCAGAGCTGTCACCGAATGGTATCGAGAGGAGACGGCTGCCAGCGGCGATGTGACCGGAACAAGGTCCATTGAAAATAAGTTCCCATCGCCGAGCACTGCAGCGCCTGAGGCTAAGGTCGTCGCTATCGCTTCGGAGATGCTGGACGACGCTCGGGATGCGGCGGATACCCTCTGATCTGAGACCGACTAGCAAAACGCTATGTATCTAGGAGCAATCTCGATCCGCTGTCCGCACTGCGGCCGTCTTGCTTTGTGCAGCGCAAGCAAGGGGATGTGGTGCGGTAACTGCAAGAACGGCACTGTCCGGTAGGAAAACAACATGAACCATTGGTCAAAGGCGAAGAAGATAGGTTGGTGGGTTTTCGTGGCGTGGACGTTACTCGTCACGATCATCATGAGTTGGGGAATGCCGTTATTCGCGATGCCCTCTGCCGCGCAACTCATGCTGTTGCTGGAGTTGGTTGCGTTCGGCTTCATCGCCGCTTTCGGCATCAGTGTAGTCATCGAGGCGTGGACGCAGATGGTGCGCTGCCATCGCTGATCGGGACAGAAAACGCCCATGAAGACAATTCAGTGGATGCTCGCAACCTACGTACCCATGCCTGCGGCACTCCAAAGGGCGCTTGCGGATGGCACGGTGCGTACCGTCCCCAATGAACATGGGGCGACGGCGTATTTCATCGCGCGTAGCGTCGCAGACAAGGAAGCGATCCGCCGCGCCATTGCTCAACGGAAGTTGTGGGAGCTGGTCGCGGTGTGCGGGGTCGGCCTCGCGATCGGTACGGCTGCGGCGGGCGTGGCGCATTACTTTTCAATGTGATCGGACAACGGAAAATCAACATGTACAACGAACAGACATTTGAAGGTGGAGTTCAGGCACGGACGGTTGCCGGGGGAATCGTCCAGCATCCGGTCGTGATCACGCTCGATGGCGTTGCTACC
The DNA here is from genome assembly GCF_013822785.1 of Burkholderia sp. MBR-1. Lineage (NCBI taxonomy): Bacteria > Pseudomonadati > Pseudomonadota > Betaproteobacteria > Burkholderiales > Burkholderiaceae > Burkholderia > Burkholderia sp. MBR-1. The sequence goes on along the minus strand of NZ_CP053611.1, from coordinate 337,569 downwards.
GAACTGACGCTGGCTGACGCCGTGAAGCTGCGCGATGGACTTGCTGCATCCGTCGCCGCCACGGAAGCCGCAGAGAGCGCCGCTCTCGCGCGCAACGGGCACCACTTCACAATCGGCAAGACGATGTACGGCATGTCTGCGGTGCCGTCGAAGCTGCCCGCGTAATTTGCCCGGAAAACGCTGGGCCGGCCGGCACCCAGGAAAAGCGGATGCGACGGGGTAGAGAGATGACGACGATCAAGAAGACGATCCAGTGTGCGAACTGCGGACGCGTTCTCACGGTCGGGGACTATCAGGTCGACGGCGTGCCGTCGGAAGCCGATCTGGAAAATGTCCACTACGTCTGCGCTGAAGCGCTCCGCGGGCGAGCGGTGCAATGCACCTGCGGGCACTACACTGTTTCAGACGAACGGAAGCCACAATAGGAAAACTCGGGTATCTTGTCGAGACGTGGTCAAGGGTCCACTATTAATGAATGAATCCCCCGACCGGTAGATACTCAATTCATTTTGATGCGGCCGGGAACGGCTAACAAGCAACGCGCCCGACCGACTGGCGACGCCGAGCAGAACCATCGACAAAACAAACCGAGGGGGCTCTGATGACCGGGAGACTAATGGGATCACGCGCGGGCTTCGCGCTCGCGTGCGCCGTGGCATTGTCGGGATGTGTGGTCAAGGATGTTCCATCGCACCTCGTTTGTGGAGGCGACGCGATTTGCCAACCCGACCGTCTCGAGAGCGCGATCGTTGCACAACGCTGCACGCTGTCGCCGATCGGACGCGAAGCGGTCTGCGAACCCGAACGCCCCTCCGGCCCGGTGGCCGGAGGCGAATCCGGTGTCGCGCATGTCCGGCTCGCGTATCTTGAGTACGACCAAGACGGGCATCGCTACGATCCGCACCAAAAGACCGCGATCGTCGACGAGATCCGCCGTGTCGGCGCATCTGGCAAGAAACTGCTGATCGTCACGTACGTGCACGGCTGGCATCACAATGCGTCAGAGGCGAGCAGCAACGCTCGGGACTTCCCGCTGCTGCTCGCGCGATACGCTGACGGATTGCGGCACGCCAATCTGGCGAATACCGATGTGTTTGGCGTGTACGTCGGCTGGCCCGGCGAGATCACAACAGCGCCGATACTGACTACGCTTTCGATCGGCAACCGGGCGCACGTATCCGATCGCGTCGCGTTGGGCGATCGCCCGGACGGGGCGATCCCGAGCGATGTCATTGCCGATTTGCACGAAGTTGCGGATGCGATGCGCCAGACCAACCCGGCCGACCGGATGATCGTGACGGGCCATTCGCTCGGCGGCCGTCTGCTATCTCGTGCGTTCCTTCGCCAGCTCGAACACCCGGACCCTGAACTGCTCGGCCCCGGTGTGCTGGTAGTCACCGTGAATGCGGCGATCGACGCGGACGCGTATCGCTCGCTTTATGCGCCATCCCGCACTAGTGTCGGCGTGCGCCGACCGCGCTGGATCAATATTACTTCGAGCGACGACTGGGCGACATCGAAGATTTATCCAACCGCTATCTGGACCGGACTACTCCCACGCATCGATCGTGGTCACCGCGTAACGAGACAGACGATTGGCCACTATAAGCCGTACATCACACACGAACTCGGCGTTACGGATTGCGGCGCCCCGGATGCTCATGGCGGGACATCGTGTGGCCCGGCATCGTTGCTCGTGAACCTGCCCTCGTCGCCGTGGACATCGAGCGACATTGGCGATGCTGCGCTGACCTACGGCCCTGCCACCTCGCAGGGCTGGCCAGCATTAATGCACTGCGTATTGTTAAATCGATATCCGGTGACAGACGCAATGAAACGCACGATCGAGACGAACGTCTGCAATGGGCGATTCAAGAAGGATTTTGATTCAGGACCAAGCACACGTTCGATGCCGGCCTATGGCTATTTATGGAACGTGATGACCGACAGCAGCCTCATCGACTTCGACAAGCCGAATTTCTGGCGCGCTTCGACGCATAACGGCTGGATTCAGACCGATCTCGCGACGATGCTGCTGCAACTGGCATTCGTGCCCGAGGACGAGTTCGGCGATTGAACGTGCCGCCCGGGAACTCGCCGCCCGATGGGTCATCTCGATCCGCGGGATCGGGCGTAATGTGGGGCATCGGATGGCGGCATGAGTACCTTGTGATTTGCAACGTCCCCGAGCCTGTGCAATGGAAGTGAGGGGGAAATGCAGCCTACTGAGAGGTCGGAAAACATTGGCGCCGAGCGCCCGGAAACGGCCCGAAGCCGGAGATGAGACGTCGAACATGGAAGACAGCAAAATCTCGTTTGTCAGCTGTCCGGGGCTGATATTGGATCGCATTCTCACTCTCTCGGCTGACCAAGGGCGTGAGGCCGCCATGGCGGCCCTGACCAAAGTAGTGCGTGAAGACGTCGAGACGAAAAACCGAGAACCTGGCAGATCTCCCGTGACGCTTCTTTGGTACGTCGTTGGGGTTCGCATCAGCGGAGACCCGACGTTCCATGTGCAGCCGTCGTTCGTTGACGAGCTGTCTCTTAGTGCGCACGGGCAGCAACTCTACCGCGTTCACCTGGCGACTATCGATGCTTTCCGAGAACGCGCCGGCAGCGCCTAATAAGTCGGAAGACAGAGGCGTCATGGGCGAGGCGAAACGGCGAGGCACCCGCGAGCAACGTGTGGCGATCGCGATCCAGAAGTATGCCCAGGCAACGGATCCCGTATCCATCACAAAGCTTCAAGTTGCAACTATCCAACTCGACGCTGCAATACGGCTCTTTTTTGATGGGGATTATGTTTCATCGCTTACCCTAGCCGGAGCGGCCGAGGGCATCCTTGGTGCGCTATCTCAAAGAGCAGGGCTGCCCAACGCTGTAGATTTCGTTGTCGATTATTACCGGGGCAAAACCGAAGCTGAGACGGACAGCGAGCACCGTAAGTTCATCACGCACGTGTTGAACGACGCGAGAAACCAAGCGAAGCATGCTGGCGATCCTTCCGAGACTGAGTTTGAAGTGGACCGGATTCAGCCAGTCTCGATGATTATGCGTGCGGTTCCGATGGTAGAGCCGCTGGGCGGGCCGTTCTCGGATGAGATGAAAGCATTCGCTGTTTGGTTGAAGCGCCATCCTGAGCTATAGGAAAACGCCGGCGCTTTGCCGGCACCAAGAAAAACACGAAGAAAAGCATGGTAAGTAACGTTGAAATTCACATTCCGTCCAGCATAATCATTCTCGACTCGGTGACGTTCTGTATCGAGTTCGGCAAAGCTCGAATCGAAGGCGATCATCCATCTGGCCCTGTATTTTCTTGCGGCGCCGCGCGTGCGATCGTGAGCGAAGGTGACGCGACACGGCTCATAGCGGCAGGCGTCTTCGACGCACGCTAACCCCGGGAAAACACGAGGGTGGAACTGATGACGGCAACGAACAGCGGCGCATACCGAGGTAGCGGAGTTGCTGAGCTTGTGATTGGTGTTTTGATGATGCTCGCAGGCGTTGGCCTGTTCGTGTACGCGTTTCAGTCGGTCGTGTGTGATTTGCCCTATACGGCATCGGCGTGGCTATTGGGCCTCGCGCTGGGCGCGGTTGGGATATTCGTTTGGTCCAGTGGAGTGCGGAAGCAGCGGATCGCTTGCGACCTTGAGCAGCAGAAGATGGCAGAGCAGAAGGCGCAGGCCGTTGCGAGCGAAGCAATTGCGCGGGCGAGGGAGCAATGACGAAAAAGGTGGCGACGCTTTGAGGCGTCATCCATGCCGAACCCTCGCCGACGCGCTTCGTCTCGCGATCAACGTACTGCGCGACTCAGCGGAATCACGCAAGATGCCTTCAGGTACTGACCTCGACCGCGCAATTGCCGCGCTTCACGCCGATGCCGCAAATATGCTCAGTGATTCGCTTGTCCTGCTGCGCGCCTATGAATAGGAAAATGCAGTTCAACTGGCGCGCGAGCGCCCCGAACGCTGGCCGGTTGCCAGCACGAATGGAGAAACAAATGGCAAAAATCCTGATCACATTGAGCGCGCTTGCAATCAGTGGCGCAGCGGTTGCAGCAGAAGCGTCTCCGGTCAACGGAACCCTGCTGTCCGTTAGCACATTCTCAGCCGGAAGCGCCAACGTCCAACTGCAAAAATGGCAACGTCCGGACGGTCATGTGTGCAATGAGTACGCAAAGACTGTTTCTTACTCGCAGGATGGTTCGGCAGCCAGGATCGATCTCGGCACTTATTGCGACGACGATAAGCCGTTGTAAGGCGTGCGAGATTGAATCGGAAAACGGTTGGAGCAAATCAAAATGAGCAACGCGATTGAACGCGACGACGAAGTAGACATGAAGGCGGTCATCGACGCGCAGTTCGCAGCCGGTCAAGGCGTCCTGACGTTCAGCAACGACACGCCTGACGAAGTGATTCTTCTGGCGATCAAACAAGCGCTCAAGGCGGGCAAGCCCTTCACGGTAGTTCCAGTCTGAAGGGCTCGGAAAACACCGTGACGAAATCAAGGCGACCGGACCCGGACTTGTTGCCCGATGGCGACTATTGGGCGACGTGCCGCGAACGAAATGAGATTTCAGCTGCACTCAATGGTCATAGTGCCGTGTTTCCGCAAGCCAGGATGGTCGTTAGGAGCGGTTGGGCTTACTTCTATCGAAGCGACGAGGAAGTGTGGAGCTGTAATGTCCGCTACGCAGCAGCGAATTTCGTGATTCAGATGGCATAGGAACACGCCGGCCGTGCCGGTGCAAGGAAGAGAGAACATGGACCCGAAATCGCCAGGCTACCTAGCTTTAATTGCGCAACGAGAGTCACTGGATGCGCAAATCATCGCTGCTCGCAAGGCCGAACGCGAAGTGGCGATCGGACAGATCAAGGCACTGATGAAGGAGTTCGATCTCAGCGTTCTGGATCTGCAAGAGAGAGTGCAGAAGCGCAACTCGAAGCGTATGTCGACCGTTCCGAAGTACCGCGATCCTGCAACAGGGAAGACGTGGTCTGGAAGAGGGCGACAACCAGCGTGGCTCGGCAATGATCCTGCGGCGTTCCTAATCCAGCCAGACCTGCCTGCGATTTGAGTAGGGAAGCCGTTCTTCGACCTTTGATACGAAAAGATGGACCGACCGCAATACACGACCGCCGAGTGCATCAGCATGGACGCCGATGTCTGCAGAGCGTATGACACCGCGTGCGACCTCGCTGTGTCGATAGAGGCTCCGCAATTGTGCGTGGACATTTGCGTGTTTGCGGATGGTAGCAAGCTGCAATTTGAAGCGCGACACATGACCGTCCTCTGACACGGGAATCTAGTACGGTCGCGTTGGCCGGTCGACGCAGGTGGATGCCCGATCGGTCGATGCGGTGTCGCGGCATCGATATTTCAATGGCGCATGCGGGGTTCAAATCGGTTAGGTATCCATAATTTTACATAATAACTATTATCAAATTAATGGGTTGTAAGAGCAAAGTAGTAATGTCCGGTTTGAGCCAGTTATTTTGAGGCGCTGTCCAGGTATCTGGATTCGCACGGCAAGCCGGTGGCGTTCTACAGCGACAAGGCCAGCGTTTTTTACGTGAAGAAGCGCTCGGAGACCGCGGGCAAAGGCGTCACGCAGTTCGGGCGGGCGCTGTACGAACTCAACATCGAGACGTTCTGTGCGAACTCGAGCCAGGCGAAGGGGCGCGTCGAGCGCGCCAACGGTACGCTGCAGGACCGGCTCGTGAAGGAGCTTCGGCTGCGCGGCATCAGCACGCGGGAAGCCGCCAATGCGTACGCGCCCTCCTTCATCGTGGACTTCAACCGGCGTTGTTGGGCGCAAAGTAATAATGAGCCACTTCGCGCGAAGTAAATCTAAGCCACCTTTCAGTACAGTCAGCCTTTTGCGCGCAAAGGCTGGCGATGCTCCAGAAGGAACAGTGGATGCAAATCCATGTGCTCAAAGCCCAAGGCGTATCGGAGCGCGAGATCGCGCGGCGCCTGGGCATTTCTCGCAACACGGTGGCGCGGTACCTGTCGGCTGAGGAAGTGCCGCGCTACAAGCCGCGTGAACCGCGGCCAACCAAGCTCGGAGCGTTCGAGGCGTACATCATCGAGCGCATGAGGGCCGCAGCACCGGAGATCATCGCAGCGCCGGCGCTGCTGCGCGAGTTGCGGGCGCGCGGCTACGAGGGCCAACTGCGAAGCCTGCAGGCTTTCATGAACACGCATAAGCCCATGCCGAAGCCCGATCCAGTCGTAAGGTTCGAGACCGAGCCCGGCCGGCAGATGCAGTGCGATTTCGTTGTCTTCCGACGAGGCACCAACCCGCTTTACGCCTTCACCGCCACGCTCGGCTTCAGTCGTTGGCGCTGGGCACGCTTCACCACCGATGAACGCGCCGAGACGCTGGTTGCCTGTCATCATGCGCTGTTCGAAGCCTTGGGTGGCATTCCTCGCGAGATCCTTTACGACAACGCCAAGACCATCGTTGTCGAACGCGATGCTTATGGCGACGGCCAACATCGCTGGCACGCCTGCCTGCTCGATCTGGCCAAGCGGTACGGCTTCCTGCCCAGATTGTGCCAACCGTACCGCGCGCAGACCAAGGGCAAGGTCGAGCGATTCCACCGCTATCTGCGCGGCAATTTCTATGTGCCGCTGGCGAGCCAGCTTAAACAATCCGGCTTGATGCTCGATGCCGCGACTGCGAACGTCGAGGTGAGTAAATGGCTGCGCGACGTGGCCAACCAGCGCGTGCATCCGGTTACCGGGCAGGCACCCGCGATTCTGTTGGAGCAACGAGAACGGGCTTGCTTGCTCGATATGCCTGGCTACACATTGCCCCGATTGCCGGCTCGCGCCGTCGCTCGGCCGCGCGTTGATCCCGCGATGTCGATCCAGCACCCGTTGTCCATCTACCAGCAATTACTGACCGAGGTGCGCGCATGAACTTGCAGCAGGAACGCATCGACGGGCACTGCCAAAGCCTGAAGCTCGAGGGACTCATGCACCGATACGTCGCTCTGGCCAGCGACGCGGCGGCCAAGCAATGGAGTTTCCTCGACTTCCTCGAGAACGCGCTCGCGCACGAACGAGAGACGAGGCAAGTTCGTTCGCGGCACACACTGGTGCGCATGGCCGGGTTTCCCGCCATCAAGACACTGGATGACTACGATTACAGCTTCGCCGTCGGGGTCCCGCGCGAGGCAATCGACGAGCTTGCCACGCTACGCTTCATCGAGCGAGGCGAGAACGCCGTGTTGCTTGGTCCGTCGGGCGTGGGCAAGACGCACCTCGCGATCGCCATCGGATATGCAGCGACGCAGGCCGGCATCAAGACGAAGTTCATCACGGCGGCGGATCTGATGTTACAGCTCGAGGCTGCACGCCGACAGGAGCGATACGACGCCGTTCTTCGGCACAACATTCTCGGCCCGAGGCTGCTCATCGCCGATGAGATCGGCTATCTACCGCTCTCGGGCGATCAGGCCAGTCACTTCTTCCAGATCGTCGCCAAGCGCTACGAGCGTGGCTCGATGATCCTGACCAGCAACCTGCCGTTTGCGCAGTGGGACGAAACCTTCGGCGGCAACACCACCCTCACTGCAGCGATGCTCGACCGCATCCTCCACCATGCCCACATCATCCAGATCAAAGGAGACAGCTACAGACTGAAACAGCAACGCAAAGCCGGGCACGTCCCGACATCGAAGAAGTAGCGACTGGCTCAGTTTTACTTTGCGCGATCAGGCGCGAAGTGGCTCAGATTTCAAACGCGTTTGACAGGCGTTTCGCGAAGCCGCCGGCGAGCGATTACAACGCGCACCGGCCACTGCGCGATGACGAGGACCTGCGGCAGATCCTGGCCTATCGCGTGCCGCGCAAGGTAACGAATTCACTCACGGTGCAGTACGACCGTGTGATGTACCTGCTGGAAGACACGGCGGTCAATCGCCGCCTGATCCATGAGTACGTGGAGGTCGTCGAGTATCCCGATGGCGTGATCGAGGTGCAGGCCGACCGCACGGTGTTGCCGCACACCGAATATGACCGCATCACGAAGATCGACCAGGGCGCGGAAATCGACAACAAGCGGCTCGCGAGCGCGCTGGAAGTGGCGCGGCAGGTTCAGGCGATACGTGATGACCGGCGCGCGGCGGGCTCGCCTTCCCGCACGCATATCGGTGAAGCGGTCCGTGCGAAGAAGGCGCTCGTCGGGCTGAAGAAGCAGCGTGCCATCGAGGTCGCCGACCTGAACCAGGCCGTTCTCGATATCAGCGCAAAAGAAGTGAGGGAACGGAGGTGGCTGCGCCGCCCCACCCCAAAAACACAAACGGAACCAAGGCAAAAACGACGTCAAAACTGGACATTTCTATCTAGCCGAAACCCGGACATTTGAATCTGGCTTTGACAAATCGATGCGTCCGCAAAATTACCCGCGCCGCGAGGTCGCCTGCACGATGCGGCCATCCTGCGCGACCGATTGAACCGCACCGGGAATCGTGGGGCTGATTGGTTCAAGAAGCTGTTGCGAAATTCGCTGAACAGAGGTTTGCGACGGGGTCGGTCTTACCGGCAATCTGCGAGGCAGTTCTCTCGCAAAACAGTTCCTGTTGGCGGACGAGAAACGTGAACAGCGTGATTTGCTGGTGATCGAGTGCGCCGTGAGCGCCATGCAGCCATTGCTATTCGTTTTCGTCGTCCCTCTGCGCCTCGTCGCAACCAGCAGCATGGTACCGCTGCCGACACGGGCGGCCGCTTCGCGAATGCGCAACGTCAGACGTATGCGCTTGGCCGAGCGATCGGATCGCGTGGCTAGCCGCGTCGAGCCGAGCCGGAAACCCGTGCGGTTTCGCCGGACGACGAGACTCAGAACGATTTTCCGAAGGACACGCCCACTACGTCTTCGGCGAGATGCAAATTTGCATTGCCGCCCCCGAAGGCTGCGGGAATCGAGTTGTTGCCGTCGACCGTCTTCTTGAACGCATGGCCGTAGAACACACCGAACGACGTCTTCGCATCGGTCTTCCACGTGGAGCCAAGCGTCGCCTGATCCTGCACGACACCTTGCGCGAGGACGTTCAGGAAGGTCTCCGTACTGGCGACCGGCTGGCTCGAATGACTGTAGCCTGCACGATGCGTGAGGTGGCTAGTCACGTCATAGCTGGTGCCGATCTTGATTACGTTGGTATTGCGCCAGCCGAAAGCCGGCCCGTTGGACGACCCCATTGTGTTGCCTAAAAACAGGTTGGCGAGCGGATTCGCAATCGACTTCACATTGCCGTACAGAATGCGTTGAAAATCGGCCGCCACTGTCCATGCCGGCGTGACTTTCCAGGAGAGGCCGATGCCGTAGTTCTCCGGAATATCGAACGATCCGCCATCGGCAAAGAGACCTTTGTATTTGTCGAACCGTCCGTGAATCTTCGAAGCCCACGTCACGCCGACCGTCAGCGTGGGCGTGATTTCGCCGGTATAGCCGAGATGCACGCCCACTCCCACTGTCGAATCGGCTCCGCGATCGGTGGCGTTGCCGGGGGCGACCGACATGCCCGTGAACGGTTGCAGCCCGCTTGCGGTAAAGCGCTGATAGGCGATGTTCAGGCCGATACCGAACGCATGCCGGTCCAGCAACTTGTAGGCAATCGTCGGGGAGAGAAACAACTGCTCGAGATCCACGCCGGCCGATCCCGTGGCACCGAAGGCACGATAGGGATTGCGCGCATAGCCCGTGTCAAGGCCGCCGTTCGCGTACAGTGCGAGACCTGCATAAGTGTTCGGCAGAACCTGATACGTCACGGCGAATTCGGGCAGCGCGAAAATCGAGCGATTGTTGCCTGCGTAGCTGCCGTCAGCGCCGAAGCCGTTGCCCGAAATTTCCGCGCCGCGCTTCGGCAGAAAGAGGCTGATGTCGCCATCGAACCGGTTGCCGACGAAGGCAATGCCTGCAGGGTTGGCCGCCGCGGACAGGGCATCCTGCGGCAACCCGATTCCTACGCCGGCCATGCCCTGCGACGCCACGCCATAGCCGTTGGAAAAATAGCCATTGGTCGCCCATGCCAGGCCCGGTATTGCCGCGACAACAGCAAGGAGTGCGCGTGAGGTCCCTTGTAGCTTCATACGTTTCCCCGAATAATGTTTAACAGCCAACGGGGCAGAGTCTATTGACCAGGGTTCGCGCCTCAAACCAAATTTTTCACATAAGCTTTAGATAGATTATCAACATATAAACTGTAATCGTTCAATGAGTTCTTCCGATTCCACCATCGACCTTCGCACCATGCAGGCTTCTGCGAAAAATGCCTGCGCCCTGCTGAAGGTTCTCGCCAACTCGGATCGTTTGCTGGTCATGTGCCGTTTGTCTCAGGACGAGTTGTCCGTCGGCGAGTTGGAGGATCAGCTAGGCATCCGCCAGCCCACCCTGTCCCAGCAGTTGGGCGTGCTTCGGGAAAATGGTCTGGTCACTGCGCGCCGCGAGGGCAAGAACATTTTCTACTCGGTGGCGAGTGCCGAGGCGCTTGCCGTGATGGATGTGCTTTATCAGCAGTTCTGTGTCGCTTCCTGATCCGGGCGCCATCGCGCGCCCGGCAGTCGCTCGCCTGGAAGAACAGTAGCGAGTGCGATTCGATGCTGCGGCGCGCCGGCGCATCGGGTAGCGCAGATGGATCGTCGAACGCCGTATCGGCGGTCAGGCGCGCGGGGTCAGTCAGCGCTGCGCGCGATAGACGCCGCTGCGTAATGGCGCACCCGGCACACCCCGCAGGCTCGGCAGCCCCTCAGGTGGCTCATACGCGCAAGTTGCCGGCCACTCGCCATTCAGAACCGGGTAGTTGAATCCGGCTCCCTCTACGTCGGCGAAAGTTAGTCGCTCACGTGAAACACTTCGAGCGTGTAGCCCATGTTGAAGTAGCCGGCGAGCGCGTACGTCGCAATGCGTTCGAAGTGCTCGGCGTCATGGCCCTGCGGGGCGGACAGCCGCCGTGCTGCAAAAGGGCGTGCGCTTTCCCGCGCGACAACGGACGCGGCGTGGTCTCTCGAACGTCGCCGCACGCTGTGTAGCAGCCGCGATATCGCGTTGCGAGAGAGCAATGCGAGGCTCATCGACATGACGGCACCTCCTGGTCATCTGGCGTTCACGCATTCAATCTAGTCACCGTCGCACGGCCGCACAACCAAGCATTCTTTCGATGCTTTTTCGCCGCTCGCGATAGGAAAGCTCCCTCCGTGCGGATTCACGCGGGCCGTTCCTCCTGGCCCTTTAGCGCAAACCGTGCATTGCAAATCCCGTGCTGCCCGCAAACGTTCTGCCAATCGGTTATTGGAGCCGTTTGCACGCCGTTTCTATACTCGGCTTCCGGTCAGCACTCACCATCCGAGAGTGCCAGTCGAAGATCCAGCAAAGGTGCAGGGGCATCACCCTCCGTCACTCGTCCAGAAAGGAACAGCAAATGAGTCTACGTCCGTTACATGATCGCGTGATCGTGAAGCGTCTCGATCAGGAAAGCCGTACGGCATCGGGCATCGTCATTCCGGACAGCGCCGCCGAGAAGCCGGATCAGGGCGAAATCGTCGCAGTCGGTCCGGGCCGTCGCGGCGACGACGGCAGGCGTATCGAGCCGGACCTGAAGGTCGGCGAACGCGTCCTGTTCGGAAAATATGCGGGGCAGTCGGTGAAAGTCGACGGCAACGAACTGCTCGTGCTGCGCGAAGAAGACATCGTCGCAGTCGTTCAATCCTGAGGGAGAGTCAAACATGGCAGCCAAAGAAGTCGCCTTCAGCGACAACGCACGGTCCAAACTGGTTGAAGGCGTGAACCTGCTCGCCAATGCCGTGAAAGTCACACTCGGTCCGAAGGGCCGCAACGTGGTGCTCGAACGCAGTTTCGGCAGCCCCGTCGTGACCAAGGACGGCGTATCCGTCGCCAAGGAAATCGAGCTGGCCGACAAGCTGCAGAACATCGGCGCGCAGCTCGTCAAGGAAGTCGCCTCGAGAACGAGCGACGACGCCGGCGACGGCACGACCACCGCGACGGTGCTCGCACAGGCCATCGTGCGCGAGGGCCAGAAGTACGTGGCAGCCGGCCTCAACCCGCTGGATCTGAAACGCGGCATCGACAAAGCCGTGGTCGCGGCAGTCGAGGAACTGAAGAAGATCAGCAAGCCGACGACCACCAGCAAGGAAATCGCGCAGGTCGCAACCATTTCGGCCAATGGGGAAGAGTCGATCGGGCGGCGCATTGCGGAAGCCATCGACCGCGTCGGCAAGGAAGGCGTGATTACCGTGGAAGACGGCAAGTCGCTTGCCGACGAACTCGATGTGGTCGAAGGGCTGCAATTCGATCGCGGCTACCTCTCGCCCTACTTCATCAACAATCAGGACCGGCAGCTCGCCATCCTGGAAGAGCCCTTCGTGCTGCTGCACGACAAGAAGATTTCGAACATCCGCGACCTGCTGCCCGTACTCGAACAGGTCGCGAAGTCGGGCCGGCCCCTGCTCATCATTGCGGAAGACGTGGAAGGCGAAGCGCTCGCCACACTCGTCGTGAACAATATTCGCGGCATCCTGAAGACGGTGGCCGTGAAAGCGCCGGGCTTCGGCGACCGCCGCAAGGCGTTGCTCGAAGACATCGCAATTCTCACGGGCGGCCAAGTGATCGCGGAGGAAACCGGCCTGACGCTCGAAAAAGCGACGCTTGCCGAACTGGGCCAGGCCAAACGCATCGAGGTCGGCAAGGAGAACACCACCGTGATCGACGGCGGCGGGGAGAAGTCCAACATCGAGGCGCGGGTCAAGCAGATTCGCGTGCAGATCGCGGAAGCAACGTCCGACTATGACCGCGAGAAGCTCCAAGAGCGCGTGGCGAAGCTTGCGGGCGGCGTAGCGGTCATCAAGGTGGGCGGTGCGACCGAAATCGAAGTCAAGGAGAAGAAGGACCGCGTCGACGATGCACTGCACGCCACGCGCGCCGCTGTGGAAGAAGGCATCGTGCCGGGCGGAGGCGTCGCGTTGATTCGCGTGAAGCAGGCCATTGCCGGCCTGCAAGGTGCGAACGCGGACCAGAACGCGGGCATCAACATCGTGCGCCGCGCCTTGGAAGAGCCGCTGCGCCAGATCGTCGCGAATGCCGGCGAAGAAGCCAGCGTGATTGTCGCGAAGGTGGCGGAGGGCTCGGGCAACTTCGGCTACAACGCGGCCTCCGGCGAATACGGCGATCTGGTGGAAACCGGCGTGGTCGATCCCACGAAGGTGACGCGCACGGCGCTGCTCAACGCGGCCTCCGTGGCGAGTCTGCTGCTGACGACGGATGCGACGGTATATGAAGCGCCCAAGGACGCGGCGCCCTCCGCATTGCCTGCTGGCGCAGGCGCGGGCGGTCCGGGCTTCGAGTTCTAATCCCTCGACGGGAAAATGCCGGCGCCCGCAGGCGCCGGCCAACCGTCATCGTCGTGGCGCTCGTGCCGGTTCAGGGCAACAGCTCGAGCCGGTTTCAAGCCGGTTGTGCGAACAACTCAGCCAACCGATCGAGCAACGCCGTTCGCAATCCACCGTCGCTTGCTGCCTGCCGGTTACGCGGACGCGGCAGATCGACCCGCAACTCGTGCACGATGCCGCCACCCGCGCCGTCTTGCCCGGACTGCATCACGAGCACGCGGTCCGAGAGCAGCAGGGCTTCGTCCACGTCGTGCGTCACCACCAGCGCGGCCATCCGATGCGACGACGTGACCTGCAATAACAGATCCTGCAAGCGCATTCGCGTAATGGCATCGACCGCGCTGAATGGCTCGTCGAGCAGCAGCACGCTCGGTCGTGAAAAGAGCCCACGCGCGATTGCCACGCGTTGCGCCATACCGCCCGATAGCTCCTTCGGCCAGCGCGCCTCGATCCCGGGCAGGCCAACCTCGGCGAGCAGTGCCGAGACGCGGTCGGCGGCTTCGTCGCGAGCACGCAGCGGAAAGCTGATGTTGTTCGCCACATCGAGCCACGGCAAAAGCCGCGGCTCCTGAAAGATCACACCAAGCGCCGGCGACGGACCATCGAGCGGCAGGCCTCCGAGCGCGACTACCCCATCGAAATCGCGATCGAGCCCGGCCGCGATACGCAACAGCGTACTCTTGCCGCAGCCGCTCGGGCCGAGCAGGCTCACGATCTCGCCGGGGCGCACCGCAAGCTGCGTATCGTTCAGCACCGCGCGGCCGCCGTAGCGCTTCAGCCGCACACGTACATGGAGCACGGAATCGCTCATCCTCGCCTCTCGCCGGTATCCGTATCGCGCCACACCAGCACGCGGGCTTCGAGCGCCTTCATCGCGCCGTCCGTCAGTTTGCCCATCAAGGCCAGCAGGATGATGGCGCCGAACACGATGTCGGGCCGTCCGGTTTCGCGCCCGTCGCTCAACAGATAGCCGAGGCCGCGCGTGGCGGCGATCAGTTCCGCGGCCACCACGAACATCCACGCGAGGCTCAGGCCCGTGCGCAGCCCCGTGAAGAGTTGCGGGAGCGCGGCCGGCAACAGGATGCGCGTCAGCATGCGTGCCGGACTCAGCCGATAAACCGCGCCGAGTTCTACGAGCTTGCGCTCCACATTGCGAATGCCCGCCACCACGGCGAGGTGGACCGGAAAGAAAGCGCCGATCGCGACGAGCGCGACCTTCGGTGCTTCGTCGATGCCCATCCAGAGCAGCAACACCGGCACCCACGCCAGCGACGGAATCGCGCGCAGCGCCTGGAACGACGGATCAAAGAGCGCCTCGAGCCTGCTGCTCAGCCCCATCGCCGCGCCAATCAGCACAGCGAGCGCCGCACCCAGGCCGAAGCCCGCCAGCACGCGCAGCGTACTGGCGACGACGTGGCGCAGAAGCCGTTCGCCTCCCATGTGCATCATCGTGCCCGCGATCGCCGAAGGCGCGGGCACCAGGTTGGCGGGCAATACCTGCGCACGAACCAGCAGTTCGATCGCGCCGAGAAACACCACGGGCAACGCAAGGCCGGCCCAATGCCAGCGTCGCAGGCGTTGTTCCGCAGTCTCGCCGTGCCCGGCTTCCGCTACGTCACGGCGCGCCGTCACGGCATGCGAAACGGCGGCCGCCTGCGTGGCGCCCCGCTCGTGTGCTTCGTGCGCGGGCACGGCGCCGGATGCGCTGCTGTTGCGCAGCGTGAGCGCGTCGTCGATAGCCATCGGATGGTCCTTCAGGGTGTTCCTTTAAGGTGACCCTTCAATGTGCGCCCGTCGACGCGATGACTGTCTGGGCCGGCCGAACGTCGATCAGCGCATCGATGACCTGCTCCACCTTCGTGCCGGGCTTCACCAGTTGCTCCTGCGTGAGGATGGGCGCGGCGGCCTTGAGCGCGGCGATCTGCTTCGGCCCCGGCTGCGGCTGGCTGAAATCGTTGCGGCTCAGTTGTAGCTTCGCCACCGCGAGCGACACTTTCGACTCGTTCGCGATGATCTGTGCGGTCTCGTCCGGATGCGCGGCGATCCACAGCCGGGCTCTCTCGTAGACTTTCAGCACGCGCGCGAGTGTGCCGGGGTACTGCCTGATGAAGTCTTCGCGCGCATTCAGGAAGCCCCACGTGTTGAAGTCCACGTTCCGGTACAAGAGGCGCGCGCCGTTGTCCACTTCCGCCGCGGCCATGTGGGGATCGAGCCCGGCCCACGCGTCCACCTGCCCGTTGACGAGCGCCGTGCGTCCATCGGGATGCTGGAGATTGACGATCTCGACGTCGTTCGCGGACAAGCCCGCCGTGTGCAATGCGCGCAGCGTGAACAGATACGGGTCGGTGCCCTTCGTCGCGGCGATCTTCTTGCCCTTGAGCTGCGCGAGCGACTGGATGTTCGAATCCTTGCGCACGACCAGCGCCGTCCACTCGGGGCGCGAGAAGATGTAGACGGTGCGGATGGGATTGCCGTTCGCCTTGGCGAGCACCGCGGCAAGCCCCGCGCTGGAGCCGATCTGGATCGCTCCGCTGTTCAGGTATTCCAGCGCGCGGTTGCTGCCGAGACTCAGCACCCACGTGATCTTCGTGTGGTCGGGCGCAAACGCTTCCTCGAGCCAGCCGTAGTGGCGAATCACGAGGCTTTCGGGCGAGTAGTACGCGTAGTCGAGCTTCAGTTCCGTGGGTATGGCCTCGGCGGCATGAGCCGCACGCGGCGGGAGCGCCGCGGTAAGCATCGTGAAGGCGACGGCCACAAAGGCGGCGACGGCCGCCCGTACGCGCGCGAAGCCGACGCGGCTCGATTGCTTCATGGTATTTCCCCGGTTCGGTCGTATGGAGTGGGCGTGTGCCGCAGCGAAAGGGGCGGCAGTGCATACAGCCCGATTCACGCAGTCGGACAGCCGATGCTAACGGCCGCATGCGCGTCGGTGAACCGATGTTTAGAGCAAAGCAAATGACGGTGCGCGAATTGCGGCTCTGCGCGTCGCACCGAGCGCTGTTGTTTGCGCCGCGTCGCGACTCGCTATCACGCGGGAGCATGAGCATCGAGCGATCGGATCGTTGGCCGGATGACGACCGGCGCATCCGGCTCGTTTTCGTCCTGCACGGCATATCGCCCGAGGGGGACGGGCGACGCTTACGAACGTCCTTGCAGGGGAAGAAGCGGCCCCGACCATCGAGCATGGCGTGCCGTCATCGAATCGATGACGGCACGCCGCCCGACACGTCAGGAGCCGCTCCCTTCAGGCGCTTCGCGCGGACAGATGCCGAATGACCGACACCATCGCGTCCACTTCGTCGCACGTGTTGTAGAACGCGAGCGACGGACGCACGGTTGCTTCCAGCCCGAAACGTCGCAGAATCGGTTGAGCGCAATGATGGCCGGAGCGCAC
This sequence comes from Burkholderia sp. MBR-1, assembly GCF_013822785.1. Classification (NCBI taxonomy): domain Bacteria; kingdom Pseudomonadati; phylum Pseudomonadota; class Betaproteobacteria; order Burkholderiales; family Burkholderiaceae; genus Burkholderia; species Burkholderia sp. MBR-1. The sequence continues at coordinate 320,765 of NZ_CP053611.1, read as the reverse complement.
CGCGATGCCCTCCTGGTTCAACGCACGCCCCACCTCTTCCGTCTCGTAACCCTTCAGCACGAACGACAGCACACTCGCCTTGTGCCGCGCCGTACCGACGAGCCCCACGCCCGGCACCGGACCGAGCCGGCTCGTCGCGTACTCGAGCAAATCGTGTTCGTAGCGACCGATGTTCTCGATACCGATCCGCTCGACGTACTCCAGTGCCGCGCCGAGTCCGACGGCATCCGCGATGTTGCCCGTGCCGGCCTCGAAGCGGTTGGGCGGCGGCTGGAACACCGTGCGCTCGAACGTCACGTCCGCGATCATGTTGCCGCCGCCCTGCCACGGCGGCATGTCGTCGAGAATGGCGCGCTTGCCGTACACCACGCCGATGCCGGTCGGCCCGAAAATCTTGTGGCCGGAGAACACGAAAAAGTCCGCGTCCAACGCCTGCACGTCCACCCGCATGTGCGACACCGACTGCGCGCCGTCCACGAGTACCTTCGCACCCGCACGGTGGGCCAGCTCGATGATCTCCTGCACCGGCACCACGGTGCCGAGCGCATTGGACACCTGTGTGACGGACACAATCTTCGTGCGGCTGGAAAGCAGCTTGCGGTACTCGTCGAGCAGCACCTGGCCCGAATCGTCCACCGGAATCACGCGCAGCTTCGCGCCCGCTTGCGCTGCGAGTTGCTGCCACGGCACGATGTTCGCGTGATGCTCCAGATGCGACACGACGATCTCGTCGCCTTCGCCCACATTGCACGCGCCCCAGGTCTTCGCGATCAGGTTGATGGCCTCGGTCGTGCCGCGCACGAACACGATTTCGTCCGGTGACGCCGCGCCGATGAAACGCCGCGCGATGGCCCGCGCGTTCTCGTAGGCATCCGTCGCACGGCCCGCCAGCGCATGCGCGGCGCGATGGATGTTCGAGTTCTCGTGCGCGTAGAAATACGCGAGGCGGTCGAGCACGGCCTGCGGCTTTTGCGTCGTCGCCGCATTGTCGAACCAGACGAGCTGCTTGCCGTTCACGCGCTCCTGCAGAATCGGGAAGTCGCGGCGAATCGCGTTGATGTCGAACGGCGGATGCGCGGCCGGCACGGCTGGGCCTGCGCCGCGCGGATCAAGCGCGGCACGCTCGCCGTCGAGAAAGTACGGTACGCCGTGAGCTGCGTGACGATGCGGCTCGACGCCCGGTGCGAAGCGATGAATGGATAGCAGCGAACGCAGATCGTCTTCGTGAGGCAGCCCGAACGACTGCGGCGTCACGCCCGCCGCCGACGGCACGACGATATCCTGCGCGGGACGCTGCCAGCCATGTTCCGGCGCGCCGATGAAGTAGTACGGTGCGCTCCCCGCGGACGATGAAGACGCCGCAGCCCCTGCCTCGTGAGAGGCAACGGCCGGCGCCGGCGCCTGCACCGGCGGCACGCCGAGCGCGGCACCGCCGATACGCGGTTCGAGGGCGGGCGCAATCGTCGCCACGTTGTCGGGCACCCCGGTCTGCGCGACCGCATGCGGTGCCAACGCGGGTGCACGGTTGCCGAGCGTGAGCACGTGCGTGGGCGCGGCGGGCAACAAATTTCCGCCCGGCACGCGCCCTGCCGGCAGCGACGCGCCGGGCACACCCGTGCCCGCTCCGCCAGGCCCCGCGAGCGGCGAGCCGGCGGGCGCCGGGTTCGTGAGCGTGGAGACCACCGGCACCGCAGCGGGCCACGCGGACGGCAGCCCGCCTACGGCCGACGGCGACTCCGGCGACGCCACACTGCCGGGCAACGTCGAGAAAAACGCGTTGGCGAGGCGTGCGAGCGTGTCCGCATCGGGCAGTCCGGCCGGCACCGTGGCGGGCGGGATATCGGGCGCTGCGTCGCCTGGCCGCAGGTTACCGGTAGGTGTCAGCGTAGTCATGGTACTTGCCGATCTCCACGTCATCGAGCACCGCCAGTGCATCAGGCGAATGAACTGCGAGCGAGCAATACAGCGAGATCAGATACGACGCGATCGCCTGATTGTTGATGCCCATGAAGCGCACCGACAGCCCCGGACCTTGCTCTCCCGCCACACCCGGCTGGTACAGACCGACCACGCCCTGGCGCTTGTCACCCACCCGCAGCAGCAGGATCTTCGTCTTGCCGTCGGCGACAGGGACCTTGTCGGACGGAATCAGCGGAATGCCGCGCCACGTGATGAACTGCGAGCCGAACAGATTGACGGTGGGCGGCGGCACGCCGCGGCGCGTGCATTCGCGGCCGAATGCGGCGATGGCGAGCGGATGCGTGAGAAAGAACGCCGGCTCTTTCCAGACTTTCGTCAGCAGTTCGTCCAGATCGTCGGGCGTCGGCGCGCCGGTCAGCGGGAAAACGCGCTGCTCTTCGTCCACGTTCGCGAGCAGGCCGTAGTCCGGATTGTTGATGAGCTGACTTTCCTGCAATTCCTTGATCGTCTCGATCGTGAGGCGCAGCTGTTCCTTGATCTGGTCGTGCGGGCTGCTGTAGAGGTCCGACACGCGCGTATGCACGTCGAGCACCGTGCTCACCGCATTGAGGAAGTATTCACGCGGGTTTTCTTCGTACGGGACGAAGGTGGTGGGAAGCGTCCCTTCGTCTTCGCGTGCCGTGCAGGTGGCGCGCACGGCTTCGGGGTTCTTCACCTGGTTCAGGCGATAGATACCGGCCTCCACTGGCACCCATTGCAGCAGATGGGTCAGCCAGCGCGGCGTGATGGTCGAAAGTTGCGGGACGGTCTTGGTGGCATTGGCGAGTTGCCGTGCTGCGTTATCGCCGAGCGCGGTCGGGCCGCTCACGATCGTCGACATTCGGAGGCTCCTGGTCGATAGAAGAAATACGGGAATGCTTATTGCGATGGGGAATTATCGGGAGCCTGAAAATGGCGCTCAACATGCTATAGCCATCACCGGCCGGTCGACCGGCAAGGTGCGACGCCGCCGGCCGGCCATGGCCGATGAAAATCAGAAGGTTGGCGCAGGTGTGGCCGGACCGCGATCCGGCGCGAGCACGCTCGCTGAAGCGGTGGGCGGCACGCCCAGCAACGTCGAGATGGGCACGCCGAACGCGCGAGCCAGCTTCTCGACTGTCACGATCGACGCGATGGCCGTACCGCGCTCGATTTCGCCGACATACGAGCGATTCAGGCCGGCGTGCTCCGCGAGCTGCTCCTGCGACCACGCATGCGCTTCCCGCTGCGCGCGCACGGCCGCGCCGAAATTGCGAACGAGTGCGGTCATACGTGCACTCCCGCCGTCAGGCCGACCACTACCGCGCCAGCCGGCCGGGCCGCTTCACTGCGCAAGCTGGCCTGCGTCACGTGGCTGCCGGGCGCGACGTCCTGCGTGATCCACACGTTGCCGCCGATCGTCGCGCCGCGTCCTATCGTCACGCGGCCCAGTATCGTCGCACCGGCATAGATGACGACGTCGTCCTCGACAATGGGGTGACGTGCAAGCCCCTTTTCGAGATGGCCGTCTGCATCGACCGGAAACCGCTTGGCGCCGAGCGTCACCGCCTGGTAGAGACGCACACGCTGGCCGATCACGGACGTTTCGCCGATCACGACGCCGGTGCCGTGGTCGATGAAAAAGCCTGCGCCGATCTGCGCGCCTGGATGAATGTCGATACCCGTCTGCGCGTGCGCGAGCTCGGCCACGATGCGCGCGAGCAACGGCAGCCCGAGCCGATACAGCTCGTGTGCCAGCCGGTGATGAATCATCGCGAGCACGCCGGGATAGCAGAGCAGCACTTCGTCTACGCTGCCTGCCGCCGGATCGCCGTGATAGGCGGCGATCACATCGGCATCCAGCCGCGCGCGAATCTCGGGCAAACGCTGCGCAAATGCGCGTACGGCGTGCACGGCGCGCGCCTCCACGGCTTCGCTGTCTTTGGCTTCGCGCCGCGCGATGTACTGCAATTCGAGCCTGGCTTGCGCGAGCAGCCCATGCAATGCGGCGTCGAGCGCATGTGCGACGTAGAAGTTCTCGCTGTCCTGACGCAGGCTGGGCGGCCCGAGCCGCATCGGAAACAGCACGCCCTTGAGCGCGTCGACGACTTCCGACAACGCATCCCGCGAAGGCAGGTCTCGCCCGCCGGGCTCCAGCGCGCGCTTCTGCTCGTCGCGCCACCGTTGCCGGACCGTGTACAGCGAGCCCACGATTTCATCGATTTCGAATACGGCCACAGGCTTTACTCCTTGTCATTCATCGCCGGCACGTGACCGAGCATGGTTCGACCGAAGCGCATCGCACCGCCATCCCCATAATGCGCCCGAGCGATCCACCGCAGTCGTGCGGCTAGTCCTGCACCCACGGCAGCCCATGGAAACGCCAGCCGTTCTGGCCGCCGCGGTGCTGCGCGTCGTCGAGCGCACCCTCGAAGCCTTCGAGCACGTTGAACACGTGTGCGAAACCGGCCTTGGCTGCCGCGTCCGCCGCGAGCGCCGACCGGTTGCCGCTGCGGCACAGCAGCAGCACGACGACATCTTTGCCTGTTTTCGCTTCGAGCTCGCGCACGAAACGGGGATTGCGCGTCAAGCTCGTCCCCGTAGCCCACGCCACATGCACGCTGTCCGGCACATAGCCAACGAACTTGCGCTCTTCGGCGGTGCGGACATCCACCAGCACCGCGTTGCCTGCCGAGACCAGCGCCCATGCATCGCGCGGCGCGACGCCGCCCGCGTAGGCCAGCCCTTCCTTCGCCGCCTGTTCGCGTGCCGTCTCGAGTGCTGCGTGGACCGGTCGTTCTTCGAGTACTGCTGCCATTACGCCTCCCGGGTTCGTTACATGGCCGTTTCACGGCAAGCCGTCTATAGCCATCAGGAAACGATGATGCGCGAGCGTCCGCGAACGGCGAACCAATAAATTTTCATTTCCAAAGAAGCACGCGAGCGGGCTGTACACCGACGAATGACGCGTGTCCCCGCGCACGGCGCTGGCGCACGGCCGCCAAAGACAGGGGTTTGCGAAAGGACGGACCGGCGCGGCGTCGGTCCGCCAGCCCTTGGACCGCGGTTTCCGATGCGCCAAGAGAAGGATGCCTTCGCGGCGATCTTGCGTGCGCAGAGATTGCCCGCATAGCGGGCCGACGCGCGGCCCTCAAGCCGCTGCATCGTCCAACGCGGCGCAACCTCGATTGCCGTGACCACATTGACGTCGCTGGCCTTCGCGCCAAAACGCAGGTCTGGTTCCTTCTCGTCTACTACGCGCGATTCGGGTTCGTCAGGCCAAGACACGCCAAGATCCGCGCGATCACGCTCCACTTCCGCTCGCACCGTTCGATACCCGTGCGCCGGTTCAATCAGCGCACGATGGATTCGCGCTCGGACTCGGCGATCGCCCCGAAAACGTCAGGTTGATAGGCTGGCCGGCAGCGCGGATCGATCACGCTGCGGCCGAAGAAATGGATTCGGACAGGCGAACCCGTCAGTGTTTCCCTCCGGCGCCTTGCGGCGTGGCGCGGATATCGAACGCTCCGCCCGTGAGCGTCCGGTCGCGCAACGTGACCGGCGTCTTGCCGGGCAGCAACGGGAACACCAGCTCCGCAAATCGAATCGCTTCTTCGAGGTGCGGATAGCCGGACAACACGAAGCTATCGACGCCGAGCTCCACATACTCGTTGAGTCGCGCGGCCACCTCTTCGGCGCTGCCGACGAGCGCCGTGCCCGCACCGCCGCGCACGAGGCCGACACCGGCCCACAGATTGGGGCCGACCACCAGCGTGTCGCGGCTGCCGCCGTGCAACGCCGCCATGCGCTTCTGGCCCACGGAATCCATGCTCGCGTAATTGCGCTGTGCCGCCGCGATATCGTCGTCCGTCAGGTGGCTGATCAATCGATCCGCGTCCGCCCACGCTTCCTCGCTCGTTTCGCGCACGATCACATGCAGCCGCACGCCGAACCGAATCTTGCGGCCATACCGCTCGGCTCGCCGCCGCACGTCGGCGATCTTCTCGGCCACGGCGGCCGGCGGTTCGCCCCAGGTCAAATAGGCATCGACATGCTTCGCAGCCAACTCGTGCGCCGCCGGCGACGACCCGCCGAAATACAGCGGCGGATAAGGCTTGCTGGCGGGCGGAAAGAAATTCTGTGCCCCCTGCACCTTAAGGTGCTTGCCGTCGAAATCGACCTTCTCGCCCGACAGCAGGCCGCGCCAGATCGTCAGAAATTCGTCGCCGGCCTCGTAGCGCTCGTCGTGACCGTAAAACACGCCGTCTGCAGCGAGTTCGGTCGCATCGCCGCCCGGCACGACATTGAGCAGCAACCGCCCCTCGCCGAGCGCCTGGTCGAGCGTCGCCGCCTGGCGCGCGGAAGCCGTCGGATTGCCGAGCGACGTGCGCAGCGCCACCAGCAGCTTGATACGCTGCGTGACCGGAATCAGGCTGGCCGCCGTCACCCACGGATCGAGACAGGAAGCGCCCGTCGGAATCAGCAGCCCGTCGTAGCCGAGCTGGTCGGCCGTCACCGCGATCTGGCGCATGTATGCATTCGTTGCCTGACGGCCGAAATCCGATTTGCCGAGATAACGCGTATCGCCCGAAGTGGGCAGGAACCAGAAAATATCGAGACTCATGATGTATTCGTTAAATGATCATCCACCGCACCCGTGACATCCTGCGATGCCGGGGTCCTGCAAAATCAGCCCCACGGCTGCCGAAACACGGTCATACGCCGGTCGTCGCCGCCGCCCGTTGCGCACGCCTCGCCGCGTAATCCACCGGCGCACCGCCGAGGTAGGCATCTCGCAACGCATCCAGCTCCCGCAGTTGCGCCGACGTGCCATGCGCGACGACCCGTCCGCTTTCGAGCACGTAGCCGCAACTGGCGAAGCGCAGCGCAATCGAAGCATTCTGCTCGGCGAGCAGGAAACTCACGCCCTCGTCACGATTGAGCGCCGCGACGATCTCGAAGATGTCCTCGACGACATGCGGCGCCAGCCCCATCGACGGCTCGTCCAGCAGCACGAGCGACGGATGCGCCATCAGCGCGCGACCGATCGCCACCATCTGCTGCTCGCCGCCCGATGCATAGCCGGCCAACGCGCCGCGCTTCTGCTTCAAGCGCGGAAAAATCGTGTAGATCCGTTCGAGATCGGCGTCGATCTCGGCCCGCTTCGGCCGTCGCGCGAACGATCCGATCCGCAGGTTCTCCTCGATCGACAGGTGCCCGAAGCAGCGACGCCCTTCGAGCACCTGCACGAGACCGCGCTCGACCAGCGTCCAGGGCTCGAGACGCGTGACGTCCTCGCCGCGATAGACGACACGCCCGCCCGTCAATTCGCCGCGCTCGGCGCGCACCAGGCTCGAAAGCGCCTTCAGCATGGTGGTTTTGCCCGCCCCGTTGCCGCCGAGCAGCGCAACGATCGCGCGCTCGGGCACCGTCAGCGACACCCCGCGCAACGCGGGAATGATCCCGCCGTAGGTCACGGAGATCTCGTCGGCCTGCAGGATCGGTTCGCTCATGCTCAAGGCTCCTTGCTGCAATCGCGCGGCGTGATGTTCTTTTCCTTCGCATAGGCGAGCGCCGATTTCTCGATGATCGGGCGCAGCAGCGCTCGATCGGCCTGCACCCAGTCGCTGATCACGTTCCACTTGCTGCCGTTCCATTGCTGGAAGCGCACCGCGCCGCCGCCTTCGTGGTCCGAGCACGACAGCTTGAGCGGCTGCACGAGACCGAGCGCGCCGAGCTGCCGAAGCCGCGCATCGTCGAGGTTCAGGTGCTCGAAGCCCCAGCGTACCTGTTCGCCCGTGAGCGGCTTGTTGCCGTACTTGCGTTGCGCGACGCGCACCGCCTCGACGTTCAGGATGCCGTTCACCACGCCGAGGTTGTAGTAGACGGTGCCGAAGCGCGCAGGGTCCTTGAGGTTGCCGTTACCGGTTTTGATCACGTACTGGTTGATCGCCTGCAGGACCGGATAATCGGTGCCCGACGGGTGCGTCGTGATCGAGACGAAGCCCTTGGCCGCATCGCCGGCCGGGCGCACGTCTTCTTCCGAATTGCTCCAGATGTTGCCGATGATGTGGTCGGCCGGATACCCGACCTTCTGCGCGCTCTTGAGCGCCACCGGGTTCATGACGCCCCAGCCGCGCAGGATCACCCAGTCGGGCTTGATCTGGTGGATCTTCAGCCACTGCGAGCCCTGCTCGTTGCCCGGGTGCGGCACCTCGATCTGGATCGCGTCGAAGCCGTATTTCTTCGCCAGCAGGTCGACCACGGGAATCGTCTCGCGGCCATATGGCGAGCCGTGATAAAGCACGACGATCTTCTTGCCCTTCAGGTTGGCCAGCCCGCCCGAGCGCTGCCCGATGTAGTTGACGATCGCCGAGACTTCGCTGTACGGATTCAGCTGCAGAGGAAACACGTAGGGAAACACGGCCCCGTCGGTCGAATCGGTGCGCCCGTGGTTGATCGTGATGAGCGGAATCCTGTCGGCCGTGGAACGGTCGAGCGTCGCATACGCGATACCGACCGACAGCGGATTGGTGGCAGCTGCCGGTGCGCCGTCCGGGCCGCCGTTCTTCAGGCGTTCGTAGCACTCGACGCCTTTCTCCACGACGTATTCGGTCTCGCACTCCTTCCATACCAGCTTGACACCATTGACGCCGCCGTCGCGCGCGTTGATCAGTTGCATGTAATCGATGAAGCCGCCGAAAAAGCCGCTGCCGCCGGCCGCATACGGGCCGACACGGTAGCTTTGCAGCGGGAAATATTCCTCGGCAGCCGCGTGTGCCTGCGGCAGCGCCGCCGAGCACAGCGCGAGCGCAGCGATGAATGTGCCAGCCCGTTTTTTCCATGCCGAACGGCCAAGGTGCCTGCGAACATTTCCCATATGATCGATATTCCTTATTTATATGATGATAAAAAACGTCATTCCCGGTCGATACGGATTCATTTCGCGTGTCTGAACCGCTGTCGCGCCACCTGGACGAGGCGTGCCAATCCGTCCGGCTCCTTGATCAGAAACACGATCACGAGGCTGCCGAACACGATCTTCTGCAGGTTCTGCAACTGGTCGCTGCCGATTCCGATGCGGGCGAGTTCGCTGCCCGCGTTCGACAGCAGGATCGGCAGCAGCACGACGAAGGCGGCGCCGAGAAAATTCCCGCCGATGCTGCCCATGCCGCCGATGATGATGATGAACAGGATCTGGAACGACAGGTTGAGGCTGAAGCCGTCCGGTTCGATCGTGCCGAGATACGCAAAGGCCCACAGCGCGCCGGCGATGCCCAGCACGAAAGAACTGAGCGCAAATGCGAGCAGCTTGGTACGCCCGATCGGGATGCCGATCACGCGCGCCGCCGTATCCATGTCGCGCACCGCCATCCAGCGCCGCCCCAGTTCGCTTCGCACGAGGCTCGCCCCCAGTGCGAACAGCACGGTGGCCACGCCAAGCACCAGCAAATAGCGCGATGCCGGATTGTCGATGTGCCAGCGGCCGATCGCGAGCTGCGGCGCGCTCAGCACACCGGACATGTCGTCGTGCGAGAACCAGCTCACGCGGGTAAACAACCAGACCACGAAAAATTGCGCGGCCAGCGTCGACACGATCAGATAGAAACCCTTGATGCGCAGGCTCGGCAACCCGAACAGCACACCGACCGCTGCGCTCGCGACCCCGCCGAGCAGCAGCGCCGCCGGCAACGGCAGCGCCGGCACGCGCACGAGCAGGTTATAGCTCGCGTATGCACCGATCGACATGAATGCCGCCGAGCCGAGCGAAAGCTGCCCCGCATAGCCGGTCAGAAAGTTCAGGCCGAGTCCCGCGATCGACAGGATCAGAAACGGCACGAGAATCGCATTGAGCCAGTAATCGTTGGCCCACAGCGGCACGCCGACGAATGCGGCCACCGCCAGCATGCCCGGCCCGACCCACTGGCGCCAGGCCAGGCGACGCGACGCGGGAATCGAAGCGGTATTGGTCAAATCCATGTGAATTCCCCTGGGTCCGTTCCTAGACACGCTCGACGGCCGGCTCGCCGAACAGGCCGTACGGCCGCGCCAGCAGGAACAGCATCGCCAGCAGATACGGGAACCAGTTCTCGATGCCGTCGCCGATCACCCCGCCCGCGTAAACTTCCGCCAGCTTCTCGGCGGCGCCGACCAGCAGCCCGCCCGCGATAGCGCCGCCAATCGACGAAAAGCCGCCGATGATCAGCACCGGCAGGGCCTTGAGCACGACCAGGGAAAGCGAGAACTGCACGCCGAGCCGCGCGCCCCACAGCAGGCCGGCGACCAGACTCGTGAATCCGGCAAGCGCCCACACCACCGCCCATACACGCGGCAGACGGACGCCGACTGCCAGTGCGGCAAGCGGATCGTCGGCCACCGCGCGTAGCGACAGGCCGAGCCGCGACCATTTCGCGAACAGCGACAGTCCGAGCACCAGCACGCCGGCCGTCGCCGCCGCGAACAGGTCGAACTGGCTGACCATCACACCGGCCAGATGCAGAGGCCGATCGTCGATGCCGAGATCGAGACCGTGGACCTGCGCGCCCCAGAACAATTGCGCCGCGCCCTCGAGTATCAGGCTCAGGCCCAACGTCGCCATGAACAGCACGATCGGCGGCCGGTTCACGAGCGGGCGCAGCACCAGCCGCCCCGTCAGGATCGCGATCACGACCAGCGCGACGAGCGTGGCGGCAAACGCGAGCCATCCGTTCCAGCCGCGCTCGACGAGACTCACATAGGTCAGCGCGCCGAACAGCACGAGCGCGCCCTGCGCAAAGTTGAAAACGCCGGATGCCTTGTAGATCAGCACGAAACCGATCGCGACCAGCGAATACATCACGCCCGCCAGCAACCCGCCGACCAGCACCTCGATAAAAAACGCCATCACGTTCCCCGTTGTCCGTTTCCGTCAGTGATGCGTGCCCATGTAGGCAGCCAGCACGTCCGGGTGCGCCCGCACCTCATCAGGTCTGCCGTCGGCGATCTTCCTGCCGTAGTCGAGCACCACCACGTGATCGGACACGCCCATCACAACGCCGATGTCGTGCTCGATCAGCACCACGGTCACGCCAAAGTGCGCGTTGGCGTCGAGCACGTATTCGGCCATCGCATGCTTTTCGTCGGCATTCATCCCGGCCATCGGTTCGTCGAGCAGCAACAGCCGCGGCTCGGCCGCGAGCGCGCGCGCCAGTTCGACGCGCTTTTGCAGCCCGTACGGCAGCGAGCCGACCACGGCGTCGCGATACGCCTGCAAGTCGAGTTTCTCGATCACACGCTCCGCATACCGGCGCTGCGCGGCTTCGTCGCGGCGGGCGCGGCCGACATGCAGCGTCTGTTCCAGCCAGGTGCTGCGCCGATGCAGGTTGCGGCCCGTCAGCACGTTGTCGAATACGCTCATGCGGCGAAACAACGCGAGGTTCTGGAACGTGCGCGCGATGCCGCGATGCGCGGCGCGATACGGGTCCATGTGCCGGTACGTGTGTCCGTCGAAGCGGACCGCGCCCTGCTGCGGGCGATACACGCCGTTGATCACGTTGAGCAGCGAGCTCTTGCCCGCGCCGTTGGGTCCGATCAGCGCGCAGATTTCGCCCGCCGCCACCTCGAAGCTGACGTCGGTGACGGCCTTTACGCCCTTGAACAACAGCGAGATGCGCTCGAGCGCGAGCAGCGGCGGCGCGGTCTGCGTCATGTGTCAGGCACCCGTTCAGGCCGCGACCGGCTGCAGCCGGCTTTCGAGTTCGCGCACCAGCGGCAGCACCTTCTTGCCGAAGTACTCGACCTCTTCGATGAAGTGCAGGAAACCCGTCAGCACCAGATCGACGCCGATCGCCTTCAGCGCGACGATCCGCTCCGCGATCTGCTGCGGCGTGCCGATCAGGTTCGTGCGGAAGCCGTCGTTGTACTGCACGAGATCCTCGAACGTCGATTTCGCCCAGTTGCCTTCCCCTTCCGGCGACGCCTTGCCCGCCTGCTTCACCGCGTCGCCGAACGCATTGACCGCCTCGACGTGCGCATGCGCAATGATGTCGTCGAGCACGGCCCGCGCTTCCTCCTCGGTGTCGCGCGCGATCACGAACGCGTTCACGCCGATGCGCACACGATGGCCATTCGCAGCCGCCTTCGCGCGGATGTCGTCGATCTGCGCCTTCAGGTTCTCCGGCGTATTGCCGTTGGTGAAATACCAGTCCGACACGCTCGCGGCGTTGTCGCGGGCCGCGCGCGAACTGCCGCCCTGGAAGATCTCCGGGTGCGGCTTCTGCAGCGGCTTGGGGCTCAGCGTGTAGTCGTGGAAGCGATAGAAGTCGCCCTTGTATGTGAAGTTGTCCTGGGTCCAGATACCTTTCAGCACTTCGATGAACTCTTTCGAGCGCCGATAGCGTTCGTCGTGCTCGAGCCAAGGCTCGCCGATCGCAGTGAATTCACCCTTGAACCAGCCGCTCACCACGTTGATCGCGATGCGCCCGTTCGTGAGGTGATCGATCGTCGCCAGTTGCTTCGCGACCACGGCCGGATGCCACGGCCCCGGCAGAATCGCGGCAAGCACCTTCAACTTGGTCGTCGCGTGCAGCAGCGCGTGGCTGAACGACACCGACTCGTGCTGATACTCGGCGCCGTAACCGGCCGTGAAGCGGATCTGGCTCAATGCGTATTCGAAACCCGCGTCTTCGGCGGTCTTCGCGAGCTTCTGGTTGTATTCGAGGCTCCAGTCGGTACGCTGCTCGATCGTGCTGACGACAAGGCCGCCGCTCACATTCGGCACCCAGTAGGCGAACTTGACGGCTTCGTCGGAAGAAGTGGCATTGCTCATGGAAAGGTCCTGTTCAGAAGATGTTGAAACTCACGCGGCCGACGCGGCCACCGCAGGTTCGAGACGACTGGCTTCCTGCACGAGCGGTACGGCCCGCTCGACGGCAAGCCGGATGCGATCGAGCAGCTCCGGGCTCGTAATCGCGTAGTCGTGGAAATCCCGCTCGGATGCGAACACACCGAGCGGCAAGGTCCGCGCCTGGAAGAAACTGAACAGCGGGCGCAACTGATGGTCGATCACCAGCGTATGACGCTCGCTGCCGCCCGTCGCGGCCAGCAGCACGGGCACGTCGATCAGCGCCTCGTGATGCACGAGATCGAACAAATGCTTGAAAAGCCCCGTGTACGACGCCCGGTAGACCGGACTGCCAACGATCAGCACGTCGGCCTCCTCGATGGCGCGCAACTGAAGCGCCAGCTCGGCGGAAGCATCCGCTCGGGAAAGCACGCCGGACAGCACCGGCGCAATCTCTCCGAGTTCGATCAAATGCGGCTCGACCGGCAGCACCGCACGCAGGCCCGACAGCAACGCCTCCGTCAGTGCGAGCGTTCGCGAAGGCCGTGACGTGTTGCCCGAGACAACGACCACCTTGTAAATCTTCTTGCCCATCGTGCGTTCCTTTTCATGTGCTGCGTGACGCCAGCGTTGCAGCCAGCCGTGCAGGCCAAACATTTAGCGAATACCGTGCCAAACGGCCTCGTTCTCGTTCCACGACAGGAAAACCGGCCGCGATTCGCCGCATATTCACGACATGCGTGGTTCGCGAGACGATCCACGCGTCATTCCGGGCAGACTGGAAACCATATCGCCGGCGCAGATGACCGAGCGGCAGCAAAGCTGCTTCCTCACTGCTTCATGAGCAGCATCAGGAGTAAAAGGACGGCGTCGGAAAGCGCTCATTCAACGCCCAGTCCCCGAGCTCGCGAATCTTGTAGTCGATCGGATCGTGCAGGGTATGGACACGCAGATTCCGCCAGAAGCGGTCGAACCGCAGCGCCGCGGTGGTCGCCCGCGCGCCCGTTACCTCGAACATGCGCTGCGTGACATCGAGGCCGGCCTGCGCAGACGAGACCTTTGCCGCCGCAACGGCAATCGCGACCTCGCCGCGCTCGATCTCGGTGAGCGCGGCCTCACGCGTCCACGCCGCATCGAACGCGGCGGCGGCTCGCTCCACCAGTGCGCCCGCACCCTCGAGCGCAAGCCAGAACCGGCCGTAGTGCCCCTGTACGTAAAGATCTTCGGTCGGATGGCGCGCCGGGGATGCGATCCACGCGCGCGTGCTCTCCCGCGTAAAATCCCGCGCCGCACGTAACGCGCCCTCGCCGAGGCCGAGATAGATATGCGCCAGGATCAGTTGGGCCAACAACGGCCGCAAGCAGGCAAACGGCGAAGACAGCGGCCCCGGATCGGCGAGGATTTCATCGCGCGCCACCGCCACGCGTTCGAATATCACCGTGCCGCTATCGGTCTGGCGCTGCCCGATGTTGTCCCAGTCGTAGAGAATCACGATCCGCTCGCGGGCAGTCGGCACCACGCCGATCAGCAAACGTCCCTGCGCATCGAAAGCCGAGGCCAGCAGACGATCGGAATCCGCCGCGCCGGAGCAGAAACTCTTTCGTCCAACGAAATTCCATCCGTCTGCACCGCCCGGTTCCGCACGCGTGCCCCGGTCGAGCGGATTAAGCGCATTTCCCCAGAACCAGCGTTGCGAGACGGTCTGCTCCAGCCATGGTTCCCACTGCTGTGGGCACCCGAACAGGCGCACCGTCGCGAGATGCAGATGGTGAAAAGCGAATAGATGGGCGAGCGAGCTGTCCACCTGCGCGAACCGCCGTACGACGGCCAGGGTCTCGGACCAGCTCGCGCCATGACCGCCATACGCACGAGGCACGCTCAGCCCCAGCAGGCCGCTGTCGCGCAACATGCGACGCTCGCGCAATGGCGTCCCGCCGGCCCGGTCACGCGCAACGGCCGTACGCTCCAGTTCCTGCGCAACCGACTCCACCGCCGGCTGCCAGGACGCCAATGCAACTGTCTCAGCACCGATATGCTTCATTAGCAAGACGCCTTCCGATCGAGATTATTCGAGCTGGCGTTCATGCAGGTTCCATGCCACGGGCGAATGGGCTCGAAAGACGTCGAAACCGGAGCCGCCGCGCTTGTCTGGCAGCAGCGCGCCAGCAAACTGCTGCTCGATCCGCAATTCTTCAGCGCTTGCTGCCTAAAAGCCGGGCATCTGATTTGAATATGACAATTTGTTGCTTCCCACGCAGCACCGAGACAAACAGAATCGTTGGACTGGGACGCTCGGTTTCATCTCACTCATCCCCCTTTCACATGGCAACACTCTCGACCTATCCGCCTACGACCGGGCCGAACGGCGCGCACCCCGATCCGCTGGCTATCGCCGAACAACTCGCCACGCAATTCGCGCGAACCGCCGCCGAACGTGATCGTGCCGGCGGCACGCCGAAGGCCGAACGCGATGCGTTACGTGCGAGCGGGCTGCTGCGGCTCAGCATTCCGACTGCGTATGGCGGCCTGGGCACGAACTGGCTCACCACGCTGGATATCGTGCGCACGCTGGCTCGCGCCGACAGCTCGATCGCCCACGTGTTTGGTTTTCATCATCTGCTGCTTGCGACCGCCCGTCTGTTCGGCGCGCCCGAGCAATGGGAGCCGTGGTTCCAGCAGACGGCCACCCACGACTGGTTCTGGGGGAATGCGCTCAACCCGCTCGACGAACGCACGATCAGTTCGCCGCGCAATGGCTGGCTGGAATTCAGTGGACAGAAAAGCTTCTGCTCCGGTGCGCTCGATTCGGAAATGCTGATCGCGTCCGCGCGCGCCGTCGACACGAATGCGTTGCTGGTGGCCGCCGTGCCGACGCAACGCAGCGGCATTTCCATCTCGGAAGACTGGAACAACATCGGCCAGCGCCAGACCGACAGCGGAACTGTCACGTTCGAACGGGTGCGCGTGGAGCATCGCGAGATTCTCGCCAATCCCGGGCCGCTCTCCACACCGTTTGCGTGCCTGCGCCCGTTGATCGCGCAACTCGTGCTCACGAACATCTATCTGGGCATCAGCGAAGCCGCCTTCAACGACGCGCAACACTACACGCTGCACGAGGCCCGGCCATGGCCCGCTACGCGCGTCGCACGAACCGCCGACGATCCTTACATCCTGAGCCAGTACGGCGAGTTCTGGGTCGGGCTCGAAGCCGTACGCGTCCTGGCCGACCGCGCGGCCGCCCGGCTCGACGACGCGTGGGCGCTCGGCGCGGCACTCGGCGAAGACCAACGTGGAGAAGTCGCGGTGGCCGTCGCGAGCGCAAAAGTCTCGTCGATCCGGACCGGACTCGACATCTGTACCCGGATGTTCGACGTTGCAGGAGCACGCGCGACCCACGGCGCACTGGGCCTCGACAGACACTGGCGCAACCTGCGAACCCACTCGCTGCACGATCCGTTGGCGTACAAGCTGCGCGAACTCGGCGAGTGGGCACTCAAACGGACCTACCCCCAACCGAGCTTCTACTCATGAACCGTCCGCTCCCTCCTGTCCAGCTGAGCGAACCGGCCGGGACCGCCGACTCGGCGGTGCTGACCCTGCCGGACCGGCACGCGCTCACCACGTCGATCCGGGCGCGCGCGCAGGTCTTCGTCGATCCCCGCTCGCTCGCGTTGCTCAACCAGATACGCATGATCGCGCCCAGCGATGCAAGCGTGCTCATCGTCGGTGAAACCGGAACCGGAAAGGAACTGGTTGCGCGCCACGTTCACAATCTGAGCCACCGCAAGGACCGCCCGTTCATCGCGGTCAACTGCGGCGCGTTCTCGGAAACGCTGGTGGAAAGCGAACTGTTCGGCCACGAGAAAGGAGCGTTCACGGGCGCATTCTGCGCGAAGCCCGGATGGTTCGAGGCGGCCAACGGCGGCACCTTGTTCCTCGACGAGATCGGCGACCTGCCGTTGTCGATGCAGGTCAAACTGCTGCGGGTGCTGCAGGAGCGCGAAATCGTCCGGCTCGGGTCGCGCCACAGCATTCCGATCAACGTTCGAGTGGTCGCGGCGACCAACGTCCACCTCAACGATGCGGTCGCCGCAGGCCACTTCCGCGGCGATCTGTTCTATCGGCTCAACGTCGTGCAGCTCGCGATCCCCGCGCTACGCGAACGCCCTGGCGACGTCCTGCCGCTCGCACGCTATTTCATCGAGGACTATCGCAGCCGCCTCGGATACGGCCCCGCGGATATCGACGTGCGAGCCGAACAGAAACTGCTTGCGCACAACTGGCCCGGCAATATCCGCGAGCTGGAGAACGTGATCCACCACGCGCTCCTGGTCAGCCGCCATGATCTGCTGCAGGAATCCGATCTCCAGATCAGGTACGGCGACACGCCGTTCACGCCTCGCAGCGATCCGCTTCAACACCATGATGCCCAGGAAAATTTCGAGCAGGCGTTACGCGGCCTGTTCGACGAGGAACACTACAATCTGTTCGAGCATATCGAAGATACCGTGATGCGCATTGCCTTTGAATTCAGTCATCGAAATCAGATCCAGGCAGCGAAACTGCTCGGCATCAGCCGCAACGTACTGCGCGCGCGTCTGATCCGGGCAAAGGAAATCAATGCGCTGAAGTAGCACGCTCCGCACGGGCGCTGGTCAATGCCCGTTGCATGCTGGTAAATACCGGCCGGATAGACGCTCGATAGGCCATCGGTACGCTTGCTGAACGAATAATCCGCGCCCGCAGTAACCGAGTACCGGCGCAGCGAATCCGACCTGCCGTTCTGCGACGCCTTGCCGGACGTGAATCCGTCGTTGCCGACCAGCGCGAGCGCGGGCGTCAGCCCATACATGCCGTTGACCTCGACATTGTCGAAGCGTCAGCCGGCGTTCAAACGGCGGCATTACGTAAGGCACGATCGATATCCGATCGGCGTTGATCCGCATACGTACCGACAAGCAACCATGCCGGACACTTGCCCGGTATGCAGCAATCGTTTCTGATGCAACGGTCTGTCGCGTCCGGGAACGGCAGCGGGATGCATCCGTGCCGCTCCCTACGCCGGTTCAGGCGGCGGCCTGGGAAGCGCCCTGCGCGGCCGGTCCGCTGCCGATGGCCCAGACATACGGCGGCTCAGTGCCGTTGATCTCCCAGTCCCCGACGATGCGCGCCTTGAACACCAGTGGATTGTGCGAGGCCGCGGTGCGCGCATTGCGCCAGTGGCGATCGAGCCCCTTCGCGACGCTCGAGCCCGATGCGCCGAGCGCGTTGAACAGATCGGTCGTCGCGCGCAGCACGAGATCCGAGACCACGATCTGCGCACGTGCGGAGTCGAGTTCGGCGTCGACGTTCGCCCGGTGCTCGGCCTGCTCGTCACCTCCGAAGCGGGCCTCGTATGCGCGCTGCGCCGCCTCGCTCGCGCGCACCGCCGTCGCCTCGGCCGCGAATACGCGCGCCGCGACCTCGCCGACCACCTGCTGGATCTGCGGGTCCTGCGCGAACAACGGCGCATTGCCGTGGCTGAAGATGCGCTTGCGTGCGCCCACCTCTCGCGCGATGTCGCGTAGCGCGGCGTGTCCGGTACCCGCAAGCACCGCGAGCAGCACGAGCTGGTAGAACGCCGTCTGGTACTTGAAGCGCGTCGCGAAGTCGATGACGTTCTCCGCTTCGACGCGTGCCGCGTCGAAGCGGGTCGTGCCGCTACCGGTGGTGCGCTGGCCGAAGCCATCCCAGTCGTCGCTGCGTTGCACGCCGGGCTGGTTCGTTCGCACGGCCGCGATCACGTCCCGGCCGTCTTCGTCGCGCGCGAATACGTCGATCCAGTCCGCGAAGATGCTGCCCGTCGAATAGTATTTCTCCCCGTCGAGAATCCAGCCGTCGCCATCGCGCCGCACGCGTGTGATCACATCGCCTATTGCAACGCTGCCGACCTCGGTCCACGCGTTGCCGACGAGTTCACCCGCGACGAAGCGGCGGAACCATTCGTCGCGCGCAGCACCCGGTTCGGAATTGAGCCGATCCTCGACGAAAGCGAAGTGCCCGCGCAACGCCTGCGGCACGTTCGAGTCGGCGGCGGCCAGTTCGATGAGCAGCTGTACCAGTTGCGGCAACGACGCGCCCGCACCGCCTCGTTCGACGGGCACTCGCACGGCGCCGAACCCCGCCTTTCGGAGCCATTCGACCGGCTCATACGGCAGCATGCGAGAACGCTCGCGTTCGAGCGCACCATCTGCAATACGAGCGAAAATCGGGCGAAAGCGTTCTGCCAGGCGCTCATAATCCGTGCCTGTCGATAATTGCGAATCGAAAGACTGGACGGATTTAAGGTGATTTGATGCGGTCATATTGGCTCCAGCAGATCAGAAATGGCTGCAATGCCAGGACTAAAGCAGAAGCCGTGCCATCACGCACCATCACCGGAACCGCATTGAGATCACCCGAATTCGATTGCAGCGCTGCTGATTAATCAGCAAATATGCTGACATGCTGCTGTTTGGCGGGCAAAGGTCCGTATATATTTATCAGCCTGACGATATCGACTTATTGGCATGCTGCAAATGTCAAAGCAGCTATTACCACGCATACTCCGCCGGCGCGCCCACGCAGATCGAGCGGTAGTGGCTGCAGTTCGGCTCAAGCCTGGCGGCGACCGCCGTGAACCGCTGATCCACATCATGCTGCCGGCCATCGCCGGGCCGCTGCTCAACGGGGTCCGGCTCACGATCAGCATCTTGTGGGTCGTGCTGGTGCCGGCTGGTCTCCGCCAGCTTGCGCTTACTGGCACCTCGCAGTCGGACGGGAGTTCGGTCACGCCGCGGTCGTGCAGTGAGCTGAGGAGTTCGAGCTGCTGCAGGCTCGGCTCAGCCTCCCTGCCGGACAGCTCCAGTTCGCGTAACGGCACCAGCAGGTTGCGGATGCGATGATGATCGTCGGTCAGCGTTTCGCGAACGCTGGCTGCGTGACTCGTCGGCGGCTTGTCTGACAGATCCTCCAGCAACTTGCCAATGTCGTCGAGCCGTTCTTCTGCGGAGCGGCTTATATCGTTGACGAGCACCTTGATTGACATCAGCTGCTGGCCGTACTCGACAGCGGACCGGGCGTGCTTGACAGTCGTCCGATCGTAGACGTGCCGAACGAGATCGGACACGCGGCGACCCGTTTGGTAGAGCAGCGCGTCGGTCAACTCCAGCAGCGTGAAGTGCAGAAAATGATCTGCTCGATCGTGCACGTCGACGCCTTGAGCTCACGAACCGTGGCGGGACGCCGGGCCTGTATGCACTGTGCATAGGCACGCTGCTTCTCGATCGGCACCGCGTCCAAGTTCCACGTACGAGTGCCGAGTGACTTGAGAAAACGGACCTGCGAAAGTGTTTCGGTAATGGTCGACGGGCTGTGCCGTGCCGGCGGCGTCTTCAGCCATTCGAGCACGGTCATTCCTGACGTGCCGTGTTGCGTGGACAAGACCGCATCGGCGCGCATCAATTCGGAGTCGCTGACGGTCGCCTGAATCGTGGCGAGCAGACCGCGTTCGGCCTCCACCCAGATCGCTCGCCCCAAATCCCGCAGCGTTCGCTCGGCAGGAATCAACAGTCGCCGCTCGTACAGCCAGTAATGCGCATGCTGGACGAGTTCGTCGAGCGTCAGCGATTCGGCCGCATCCTGACGCATCCATGTTCCGAGGCCGGTCCACTGGTCAGCGCGGATCGACGTCAGGCCGAGGCATTCACACGCCCACACCTGGTGCTCGTATTGAGTCTTGTAGCGTTGGTAGAGCGCGCGCAGCGATGCGATCGACGGCGTCGGCAGACCGAGGCGCTCGCCGACATAGCGCAACAGTTGCCGTGGAAGGGTGCCAACGTGGTCCTGCGTGTGGCCGCTGGCCCGCAGAAAGCCAGTTGAACGGCGGCGCCCGCGCGACGATCGCGCCGGAAACGTTCGTTGATCGCAGCTACGTCGCTGTCGTTCAGCGCGAAGTAGCACTGGACGTCGAACTCCGACAGTCGCGCGGGCAAGCGATCTTGCTCCACATACCGAAATTCCAGGCCTGGCATCTGCTGCCTCCCGTCACGGTCGCAATTGAAAATTGCGGGCACGTAGCTTACCGCAGATCGCGGCCGGGACTGCCGACGGTAGCCGGAATCGACCGCAAGGCCTTGCTACAGAAGGCTTTGCGGCGAAACCGCCAGATTTTGCACGAAAAGGACGATTACCCCCAATGTGACTGCCAATCTACCGCTTACGAATGACGAACGGTGCTTTGTAATGTCGACCACGGGTCAGCTTTTCGACTATCTCACACTGCTACGCTCGTTTGAGTGTCGTCTGCTGCTTTAACTGCATTCCGGGGCACGATAACGTGAACGCTCCATGTCCACCGGATCCCGGCATTTCTGCAGCCACCATGTATCGTTACAACGAATTCGACAAGGCCTTCGTGGCGAATCGCGCCGCTCAGTTTCGCGATCAGATCGAGCGCTGGCAAAGTGGCAAACTCAGTGACGCAGAGTTTCTGCCACTGCGTCTCCAAAACGGTTGGTACGTGCAGCGTCACGCTCCGATGTTGCGTGTCGCCGTTCCGTACGGCGAACTCTCAAGTGCGCAGATTCGCGTTTTGGCACGCATTGCTCGCGAGTACGACGAGCCTGATACCGAAGTCTACCGTCGAGCGCTTGATGCCCAGCGTAAACTTGGCACCGAACGCCTGCCGACGCATCAGGCGCACTTCACGACCCGAACGAATGTCCAGTACAACTGGATTCCGCTCTCCAAAGCCGCCGACGTGATGGATCTTCTCGCAACCGTCAACATGCACGGCATACAGACGAGCGGCAACTGCATCCGAAACATATCCTGCGACGAGCGAGCAGGTGTTGCGCCGGACGAAATTGCAGATCCGCGGCCTTTTGCAGAACTGATGCGCCAATGGACGACGCTGCATCCTGAGTTCGCATTCCTGCCGCGCAAGTTCAAGATCGCCATTTCCGGCTCCACCGAGGACCGTGCGGCAACGGGCTGGCACGACGTCGGACTACGACTCGTCCAAGACGAGGACGGCGAACTTGGATTTCGCGTATTGGTGGGTGGTGGCATGGGCAGAACGCCGGTGATCGGCGTCGTGCTGCGCGAATTCCTTCCGTGGCGGCACATCATGAACTACATCGAGGCCGTTGTCCGCGTGTACAACCAGTTCGGCCGAAGAGACAACAAATACAAAGCTCGGATCAAGATCCTCGCAAAGGCTGAAGGCCAGCGTTTCATCGACGAGGTCGAAGAGGAATTCAGGCAAATCGTGGACTGTGACGGGGGGCCCCATACGATCCCGCAGGCAGAGTTAGATCGCATGAGGTCGTACTTCGCGGTGCCGCCCGAGGTGGCCGCGATTCGCCCCGCCGATCCGGAATCGGACGGTGTGCGTACGGCAACTGCACGGCAGTCTCCCCACTTCGCGCGCTGGCTCGAGCGTAACGTCGCATCACACCGCGATCCGTCGCTGCGTATCGTCACCCTCTCCTTCAAGCGACCATTGCAGTCACCAGGAGATGCGTCTGCAGAGCAACTCGAACGGATCGCAGAGCTCGCGGATCGCTTCTCGGCAGGCGAAGCACGCGTCACCCATAGCCAGAATATCGTGCTGCCCTGGGTTCATGTCGACGATTTGCTCCCGCTCTGGCACGCGGCGGTTGCCGTGCAACTCGCAAGCGCAAATGTACATTTGCTCACTGACATGATCTCGTGCCCTGGCGGCGACTTCTGCGCGCTCGCCAATGCTCGGTCGCTACCGGTTGCGCAAAGCATCATGGAGCGCTTCCAGGATCTCGACGAACTGAATGACATCGGCGAAATCGACCTCCACATCAGCGGTTGTATCAATTCGTGTGGACATCATCACAGCGGGCATATCGGCATCCTCGGCGTCGACAAGGACGGCGCCGAGTGGTACCAAATCACACTGGGTGGAGCAGACGGCTCCGCGCGCAGCGGCGTTGCACGGCCCGGCAAGGTCATCGGCCCGTCGTTCGCGGCACATGAAATAACCGATGCCGTCGAGGCGGTGCTCGATTGTTATCTGGCGCTACGTGCGCGGTCGGGCGAACGCTACGAGACCTTTATCGAAACGTTGCGCCGGGTCGGACTCGAACCGTTCAAGTCGGCTGCCGATGCGGCTCGCACAACCGCGGAGACTCTTGCATGAACGCCGTTGCACGCATTCGTCTTCTCGACGCGGGCGAACATGCCGCCGACGCCGCCCCATCCGTACTCACGTTGCCGAACGATGCCGACCCGCGCGTGTACGCGCTCCAGATCGCAACCGCGACGCGCGTCGATTTGCATTTCCCGTCGTTTACTGACGGGCGAGCGTATAGCCAGGCTTATTACCTGCGCCGACGGCTCGGCTTCAAGGGCGACTTGCGGGCCACTGGTGAGGTTCTCGTCGACCAATTGCAGCAGATGGAGCGCATGGGTTTTTCGAGTGCGGTACTGAAGGAGGGCTCCGACAGCGAAGCGGCCCGGCGGCAGTTGGAACGATTTGCGGCGTTCTATCAGGGCGATGTCACCCGTGCTGCACCCTATCGTGAGAAGGACGTAGATCGCTGAACGACTACTGCTTCATGTGGGTTCACGACGCGAGATCGCTCGGCAATTTGATCTTCTTCCCAGTATTGCAGCAACTGGCAGGCATCGACCGCCGGTTGCGCGAAGGCGAGCTTCCACATCATCCTGCATGGGTCCGCGTGGCTTCACTATGCCGACAGGCGCGGCAGCATCCCGCTTGCCGCTGGTAAAGTCGTTTTTCTGCTGCCCGATGTGCCGCACGGATTGTCGCCGAGCCTGGTTGACCAGCGGGCCTGCGCCGTCGGTGGCAGCCGCCCGCTCGAGCGACGCGTGTCGTTGCAACCGCTCGCCCCGTCTGTCGACGGTAGCGTCGCCCTCGCCTGCGGCTTCATCGGGTTGCACTCCACCGTGTCGCACGCGATCGTGTCGCTCCTCGAGCTCGGGGCGAGTGGCGGCTGCGGCGATCTGCGCAATGCCGGGTCCCGCTTCGACCGCGCTGGCGCGAAGCCGCATTCATTCCGATCGTTCCCGCAAACGTGGTCCAGTTAGGGCGCAACTCGCCGTTCATACGGGCGGCACCGCCGCGTAACGCTCCCGACATTACACGCGCGGCCTGACGCTCGGCTATGGCATACGTCAATGATTACCAGCAGCCAAACGGGTTCGATTTGATTTCGAACTCTCGGGCAAAACCGGGCTGATCGAGCATCACGACCTTTGAGCCGGATATCGAGCCGGTGCCCGTCGAATTCAACGACCTGGTAAAGACACCTCGCGGCGTGCGCGGGAAGTCTTCGCTTCGCGGCGGGCCTTTCAGACGCGTCGCGTCAGCGGCACGCGTAGCGATGCTGAATCCACTCAGCAGTTCGCTCAGTGCGCCGCGTGGCTTCCAGTTGACGTATCTGCTCCGACCGCGGGAGCTACGAAACGTGCAGTGCCTCGGCGGCGCACGTGAAATAGCGGTGTTCCGGGACGGCCAGGAAGTAACGGATAGCCCACAACAGCATGGCGAATTTCCTCGCACCCGAGAACAATTGGTCTTGCCTATGGTTGGCATCATAAACCCGTCTTGGACACTATGATGCAACAGGTCCATTCTCTGTTCAACGCATCGCACTGACCGACGCGGCGACGAACGCCAGACTGAATGGAGCTGACCATGCAAGAGATCATCGACGGTTTTCTGAAATTTCAACGGGACATCATGCCCGCTCGCAGGGAGTTGTTCCGCAAGCTGGCCACCAGCCAGACGCCGCGCACTCTGTTCATTTCCTGTTCCGATAGCCGCATGGTTCCCGAACTGGTCACTCAGCGCGAACCGGGCGACCTGTTCGTGATCCGCAACGCCGGCAACATCGTGCCTTCGTTCGGTCCCGAGCCGGGCGGTGTGTCGGCAACCGTCGAATATGCAGTGGCCGCGCTCGGCGTGACGGATGTGGTGATCTGCGGCCACTCGGACTGCGGCGCGATGACGGCCGTCGCAACGTGCAAGGGCCTCGACCATATGCCCGCCGTCGCGAACTGGCTGCGCTACGCCGACTCGGCGAAGCTCGTCAACCAGGCGCGTGAACATGCAGGCGAACGCGAGCGCGTCGACTCGATGGTGCGCGAGAACGTCATCGCGCAGCTCGACAACCTCAAGACCCATCCCTCCGTTGCACTGGGACTTGCGCAAGGCCGCCTCAATTTGCACGGATGGGTCTACGACATCGAATCCGGCTCGATCGACGCGCTCGACGCCGCGACTCGCCAGTTCGTGCCGCTCGCCGCGCATCCCGATGTCACCGCGACGCCCGCCGAGTGCGTGGCTGCGCTCTGATTCCCGGCTCGTCAAACCGACGGCCGATCTCACCAGGTTGATTTTCTCAAGGAGCAACATCATGACCCAATCGCAAGTCACACCGAACGCGCGCGAAGCTTTGACCGAAACGATCGTCGACGCGAAAGTGCGCAAGAACCTCACGTTCGAAGCCATCAACGAAGGCACGGGCCTGAGCCTCGCATACACGACGGCTGCGCTGCTCGGTCAGCATGCGCTGTCTGAGAATGCGGCGAAGCTCGTCGCCGAACGCCTCGGGCTCGACGCCGCCGCCGTGCGCCTGCTGCAAACCATTCCCGTGCGCGGCAGCATTCCGGGTGGCGTGCCGACCGATCCGACCGTCTACCGCTTCTACGAAATGGTGCAGGTGTACGGCTCGACGTTGAAGGCGCTGGTTCACGAGAAATTCGGCGACGGCATCATCAGCGCGATCAACTTCAAACTCGATATCCAGAAGGTTCCGGACCCGGAAGGCGGCGAGCGTGCCGTCGTCACGCTCGACGGCAAGTATCTGCCGACCAAGCCGTTCTGAACCCATGATGCAAAGACGAAAGTTCTTACTGAGCACCGGTGCCGCGCTCCACGTCGAGCACCAACAACGCGCTGTCCCCCACAAGGAGATCCGAAATGACCTCATCCGCAGCAGTTCGTCCGCCGCTTCCGCCGTTCACGCTGGAGACGGCCATCGAGAAAGTCCGTCTCGCAGAAGACGGTTGGAATTCGCGCGATGCCGCCAAGGTCGCGCTCGCCTATTCGCTCGACACGAAATGGCGCAATCGCGCAGAGTTCGCGAACAATCGCACGGAAGCGCAGGCGTTTCTCGAGCGCAAATGGAAGAAGGAGCACGAGTATCGTCTGATCAAGGAGCTGTGGGCATTCGGCGGCAATCGCATTGCCGTGCGCTACGCCTACGAATGGCATGACGACTCGGGCAACTGGTTCCGCTCCTACGGCAACGAGAACTGGGAGTTCAGCGAGGACGGCCTCATGCAACACCGCTATGCATGTATCAACGACATGCCGATCAAAGAGTCCGAGCGCAAGTATCACTGGCCCTTGGGCCGTCGGCCGGACGATCATCCGGGACTGAGCGAGTTGGGACTTTGACGCCCGGCGCGTTAGAGCCGCAATGAGCGGTTCGCGCCCAACAATCTCGTGGCAAAGCACAACGGATTGTTGGGCGTGTGTTGAAGTTCAACGGTACTACTGGTTGTGTCGAGTGGTGCGCGAATCTCGTCTGGCGGCTCCGCTACTTCGGGCCGACGAAGGCCTAGCTGAGGAAGTGATCCGCTGCCTCGTGAACCACATCCGACATGAAGGCGCAATAGCAAAACCTTCGCCCGGACATCCCCCTTCTGTTACCCGACGCGCATCGCGTGCGGAGACGAGGAGACCGTCGCTCTCAGGGTTTTCTAACGGCGGCGGCGCTGGTTTTCCCGCTAGCTGAATCTATGGTCACTGTTAGCAGAGTCTTCGAACCGCGACAGCACTACCATTAGTAAAACTGACCTTATCGAAACAAGGAAATGGAAACATCATGAACAAGAGAATCCGTCACATTTCTTACGTCCTGTCGGCACTCACGCTGGCTGCTTCCGCCACGACCGCGCTTGCTGCATCTTCCGCAGAAGCGGCTTCACCGGGTTACCACTCTGCTGCGCCGTTGATTCAGCGGAATGCGGCGCCGGAAGCTCAGCGCGCAATGACCCGCGGCGAGGTGATCAACGACATGATCAAGGCCGGGCAGGACGGTACTCTGCAACGCCTGGACGACACGGTCTTCCACGGCTCGTGACGCCAGACCAAGCGGCTGCGGCGAAGCGAGTCGCCTCGATGTGTCTCTGTCCAGTGGATCGTCAGTTGCAGCACTCAATGCGTTAACGATCACGGCGAATTCGATCGTGAATAATTCTTCAACCAGAGCCCACGTCGGATTTGCTGACGCGGCCGGATCTACAGCCATCAAGCACGGGGTTGACGGTTTGGCTAAGCGCCCTGCGATGAAGGTGTCGCGATCGACGCGCATGCTAACGCAGCGGCGGCAAGGCCGCTCGCCACTGAAATGTTGGATCGTTACCGAGGCCGCGACGGGTCATCAAAAGCGGGTTTCCTGTCGATGATCTCGGCAAAAACCGCTGTCGTAGGCAAATCCGCTCACGCTGCATCAGCTCCGATGCAAGTCTCTCAACTACTCGACACCGTCGATGTCGGAGAAGGTCAGGTCGACTTCCCGAACCGATCAGTGAGCAGCTTTAAGAACGCCCTGCTTGCTGCGGTGCGATACCCACCCTTGCGCTCTAAAACGGCGGCCGTGCGCGTCGGCAGAGGTGGATCGAGCGGCACGGGATGCAGGCCCTCTTGCACGCGTGCGATGTGATCAGGGAGAACCGTCGCCAGCTGCCCGCGACGCACGATTTCAACGATTGCACCGATGGTATCCACTTCGATTGCGACAAGCGGTCGAATCGCGTGACGCGCAAAATGCTCATCGATGAACCGGCGCGTCGCGAACGTGTCGTTCAACAACACCAACGGTTCCTTGCCAAAGTCACGCCCCGCGAGTGCCCTGCGGCGCGACGCACGCGGGTGGCTGTGGCCGACTACCAAGCTCAGCGTCTCCTCGAAAAGCGATTGGCTTTCTATGTCGGCCGAAAAGGCCGGATGGAATGCAACACCGATATCGAGCTTGTCGTCCGCAAGCTGCGCCTCCATCTGGTCCTGCGTGAGTTCGCGAATATCGATTCTGATGCCAGGATGCAGCTGATGGAAGTCATCGACGATCGGCCCGACCAAGGATGCCGTATAGGTCGGCGTTACTGCGAAACGCAGGCTACCCCTGCTCAGCTCCGCCACGTCGTGTATCGCCCTCACCCCTGCGTCAAGGTCCTGCAGCGCGAGTTTGGCGTAACGCATCCACGCTTCTCCCGCGTCGGTCAGGTGAACAGTTCTGCCGGAACGGTCGAACAGCAGTGTTCCCAAGGTGTCCTCGAGTTGCCGGATCTGCTGCGATAAGGTCGGCTGCGATACGTGAAGTGCCTCGGCAGCGCGCGTGAAATTCTTCTGTTCTGCCACTGCAAGGAAGTAGCGGATGTGACGGAGCAGCACGGGCACCCCCTCATCTATTGGTCATTCCTATCGACTCTATCGCAAACCAGACTTTGACACTATTGAAAGTCGCGTCCATCCTTGGTGCATCGAATCAACGCACACATTGAAGCTGATCGTGAAGGAGATCGTCGACGGATTGCGGAGACGCCGAACCGGCCCGTTAGGGCGCTGGTACTGAATGAAATTATTCTGTGGAAGGCATGATTGTGCGCTATCTGGTGACACATGATTCGACAGTGGTGGATTCCGGCAAGCGTGTACTGGCGAGAATCGAAGAAGGCGCGTCAACAAGGCGCAGGTCCAAAGCTGCGTGACGGTTCCTTTCTGCGTGGGCATCGATAACGTGATATCGCCAGCAGCGCGGCATCGAAATTCGGAGCTCTGGCAAAAATCGATTGCGGAACAGTCTCGAGCAGGCTGTGGTGCACCCGGCAGTAGTCGGCTGACGGATCGAGCCACTCCCTCTTCCACCGTGATGCAGTGACATCGGCGTCGTTCAGAACAAGACATCTGAAGCAATACACCAAGTACTTCCGGCCGAAGACCCACTCATGCGGCGTCTGGATCATGCGCAGAATGCCGTCGTTGAGCCGCGCTACGCGAGATAGACGGCACAGGGTTGGGGATGGAACTGGGGGGAACGAGGATCCAGCCGGCCTTGGTCAGGCTAGGCATCGCTACGCCTGTGCCCGATTCCCAGATCCAGTCCACGCTCGTCTGATACCGCGCCGCGATTCGACCCAACCAGCTACCAAACGCCTCTTCCAGGAAGGGCCGAGGTGCGATGGGCCACGGCCAGGGGGTGTCAAACATGCGCGCGGGCAACTCGTGCAAGGCGAGCGATATCGATGCACTCGTCACCGCTCCTGATCGCCCACTCTGGTGCTTCGTTGAGGATCGTAGATATGGCGCCAGTCAGCCCTCCGCTTATCTCGAGAATAAGCTGGACAAGCTCACGTCGCGACAGATTCAATGCTCTACCCTACTTGACCGTCGCCAACGGCAAAAACAATGCCAACGGGTCGTGCGTGAGGGGCTGGAAGCCGAAGTGGCCATAGAACGCCGCGGCGCCCTCGTCCTTCGCGTCGACGGTCAACGCGACGGCCGGGATTTCCGAGCTGGTCGCGCGCCGCAGCGCATTGACCAGCAAAGCGGCACCCAGCCCCCTGCCCCGATACCGGCGATCAACGGCCAGTCGCCCCATGCGCACCGCCGGAATCGTGGGATAGCGCGGCAGCTTGCGCGCTATTTCATGGGGCAAATCCGCCAACGCGACGCTGGCGGCTGACAGCGTGTAATAGCCAGCAACGAAATTGCCGTCAAGCATTACAAAGCACGCGGCGACGCGACGGCGAACGTCCTGCGTCACCGTTTCGCGCAAGTAGCGGTCAAGCGCCGGCGTGCCACATTCAAAACCGGCTCGATCATGGGCTGCGTCGAGCACGGCCACCGTGAGCTGCGGACCGGTCACTCGTTACGCAGCAACTGGTCATGACGACCCAGTGCCCGCTGCAAGGCGTCCGTGGGCTTGGCGGGCGATAGAATCGCCGCGGCGAAGCGCTCCGAATCCGCCACCGACAGGCGAATCAAGTCCGCGTCGGAAATGGCGCGTTGCGCGGCTTCGCGCGCAGCGGACACGACGAAGTCCGACATCGTGCGCCCCTGGATCTCGGCGGCCCGGCGGATCACCGCCAGCACGTCGGTCTCGACGCGTGCTTCAAAGCGAGTAGTAGCCATAAGGTGTTACCTCCTTGCGCTACTGTACGGAAATTTGCCGGGCTCGTCAAATTGTACGGAAAATTGCCGGGGGCATTCGCGAGTATCGAAGCCGGCGCCGGTCAATGCGTACTCCCGTGAAACGGCGCTTGGGGCAGCGTCTCCCGATCCAGCGTTCCGGGTACCAGTTGTCTGATCAGTTCCGGGTCCAGGTTCAAGCCCTTGCCCGGTTCAATCGTCACTTCTTCCTTGCGTTTGCGTGGCATAAAGTGGCTCCTTGGTCGCCGGTTTACGCCGGATGCGCCCCCTGTGCGGCGGCGCCCGCAACCCCACCGATTCGTCAGGCCTTTTTGCTTTTCTGTCTGCCGGACGATTTGCGCTTCCTCGGTGCGGGACCGGCTGTCGTGTGCATCGTGAAGATCTGCGGCACGTTCGCTTCGCCGTCCATGTAATCCACCGTGTTGATCCGGCCGACCGTCTTAAGGCTGCGAATCATCACCTTGCCGCTGTCGGGATAGGTGCAGACCTCGTGCGGATCGTTCAACCCCATGGCCAGGTAGACCAGATCCTCGTCGAACGGATTCGCCAGCTGGTGTCCGATGCCGCTGCTTGCCGGGCACGAGATGCAATCGCCGGGACCGATTTCGCGCAGCGTATCGCCATAGCGGAACACCCCGCGTCCCGACAGCACGAAGAAGACCTCGTCCTCGCGCGCATGGGTGTGAAACGGACAGGCAGTGCGGCCGGGCGGCACGCGTGAAAGATTCACGCCGATTCTGCCGGGAACCGTGTCGAGCACAGGCGTAAGTGGTTTGTAAGACCCGCCCCAGTGCGTCCCTTCCATGTGATCGACCGCCTCGACATCTTCGACGTTGACGACATTCAACTGCAGGCGCTTTTTCTTCATCTTGTGTCCTTGCTTGAACCGCACCGGGAATCGTGGAGGCCGGTTGGTTTAAGTTAATGCAGGCACTTCAGCAGCATTTCTGAGTTGCCTGTAGTAGTTTGCCTCAGCCTCGGCGGGCGGGATATAGCCGAGCGGTTCCATCAGCCGATGATGGTTGTACCAGGCGACCCATTCCAGCGTTGCCAGTTCGACGGATTCCCTCGTTTTCCAAGGGGCGCGCCGATGAATCAGTTCCGTCTTGTAGAGACCGTTGATCGTTTCAGCCAGCGCGTTATCGTAGCTGTCGCCACGGCTGCCGACGGACGGCTCGATACCCGCCTCGGCCAAACGTTCGCTATACCGAATGCTGACGTATTGAGCCCCCCTATCGGAGTGGTGTATCAAGGTCCCATCGTCGCCCGGTTGGCGCGCGTACAGCGCCTGTTCGAGCGCATCCAGAACGAAGTCCGTGCTCATCGACGAACTGACGCGCCAACCGACGATGCGACGGGCAAACACGTCGATCACGAACGCCACGTACAGCCAACCCTGCCATGTCGAGACATAGGTGAAGTCAGACACCCAGAGCTGATTTGGGCGCTCAGCCTTGAACTGCCGGTTGACCCGGTCCAGCGGGCGCGGGGCGCTCGTATCGGGATTCGTCGTGCGAACTCGCTTGCCGCGAACTGTGCCTCGCAAGCCCTGCAGCTTCATCAGCCGCCCGACCGTGCAGCGTGCGACCACAATGCCCTCCCGGTTCATCTGCTTCCAGACCTTCGGCACACCGTAGACCTGCATGTTGGCCCGCCAGACACGCTTGATCTCGGGTTGCAGGACCTCATCGCGTTTGGCACGAGCGCAGCGTTTGGACGGATCACGAAGCTGCGCAGCATGGCGTCGGTAGCCCGACGGGGCGATCCGCAATACCTTGCAGATCGGCTCGACCCCGAAGGTGTCGCGATGCTGATCAACGAAGGCCTTCAGGACTTGAATCGGCGGTCGAGCTCCGCCTGGGCGAAAAACGCGCTCGCCAGCTTGAGAATCTCGTTGGTACGGCGCAGTTCCTTGACCTCACGCTCCAGGGCCTTGATGCGTTCACGCTCGGCCGTGCTCACGCCATCACGTTCCCCACGATCGATCTCCTCGCGCTTGACCCAATCCAGCAGCGTCTGCGGCGTACAGCCGATCATCGGCGCAATCGATTCGACCGCCGCCCACATCGACGGATGTTCGCTACGCTGCTCACGTACCAGACGCACTGCGCGCTCCCGGACTTCCGGGGAAAACTTGGTTGCCTTCTTGTTCATGGCTCGATTCTCTCAAGAATCCGAGCCTCCACAAAATTCGGTGCGGTTCAGCTTGCGGGGCGGCTGACCATTTTATAGGGTCAGCCGCGCCCGCACGACCGCAGTGCCCGCGACTGCACGCGGTCTTCCCCGTCCTCAACGATCAGGCGGCCGCCGCGCGGGGGCCCCTGCAGCGCCGACAAGCGACGCCGCTCCAGACGCCCGGCCTAGAACGGCGCCAGTTTGCAATGGGCCGACACGCATACCTGAACCTCGTTCACCCCGAGCGCGGGAAAGAAGGAACGGGACACAAAATCGACGCCGGTGCGCCGGCTGGGCGCCGTGACGACATGGCCGCGGCAGTCGAAGGTCTTCAGAGCGTCGAAGCCGGGCGTGAGCCCGCTTACCGTTTCCTCCGAATCAGCAGCACCAGAAAGTCGTCGACCGCGCGCGCGAAATGGTGGATCGTCGAGCCCAGCGACGCGTGGAGGCGCGGCGGTAGCGCGGCGGGCGTCGTATGCATGCAGCGGTCCGCACTGGGTATGAAAGCACAGCGGACCGCTTGCCCGAACCTGCTCGACATCGTACAGATACCCCATCGTCGCGATGGTGGCGTGACCGCAGACGTTCAGCTCGGCGCCCGGCGTGAACCAGCGTATTGCGTGGTCGCCCGGCTACCGTTCGATCACGAAGGCCGTGGTCGGCAGCGTGAGCTGCGTGGCGATCGCCTGCATCCGCACGGCCGGCGGAAAGGCGCTCTTCACCACGATGACGCCTCAAGCCGCCGCCACCGCCACCATCACCGAATAAGCCTTGAACACCGCCGTCGCCGGCTGCCCCACGACAAGCCCCAACGCATCGACCGCGTCGTTCGTGACGCTCGACGTCACGTTCACGCCACCCGCCAGCGTCACGACGACGAGCGACGTCGTCGCGCCGCGCTCGATCCGCGAGATCGACCCGCTGAACTGATTGCGCGCGGACAGCACGTAGCCGGCGAAATCGGCGACCAGCACGACGGCCGACGACTTGATCAGCGCGATCGCGTCCTGCCCTATCTTGAGACCGAGCCGCTTCGCCGCGGCCGTGGTCATCGTCGCAACGATCTCCTGATCGCCCGATATCTTCAACGTCACCTGGGTCGTGACCGGTCCATCGCTGACCGCGGCTATGGTTCCCGAAAACTGATTGCGAGCGGTGGTTTTCACTGCGATTCTCCTGAGTAATCCGGACAGCGCCGGAGATTGAACCAGCCATGCTTCCTGTTCCCGCAGGAACCGTCGGGTCCTCACCTGCAGCACCCGCCATGCAGACAGCAACTCCCGTGCGGCCGGCGTAAGTCGTGTACCGCCGCCGCCCTTGCCTCCCGTCTCCGTCGTGAACAACGGCTGGCTCGCAAGATTCGACGCGCTCTCCAGCACCAGCCACGCGCCCTTGTAGCTGTAACCGGCGACGCGCGCCGCACGGTTGATCGAACCCGTGTTGTCGATCGCCTCCAGCAGCGCGAAAAACCGCTCGTCGAGGCGGCCCGCGAGCTTCAGCTCGCCGATCAACAGCGTCGCATCGTTGCGCGTACCGCCCGTCTCTCGCATCCGTCCACCGCGTCAGTCGATCGCGGACGCACGCAGCAAACCGCGCACACGCTGTTCGTGCGGCGTCGGCGGGCGCGCGTCCGCGCACATACGTTCCAGCGAAGTCGCCACGCCGCGCTGCACGTCGACCTCGCGCACCGCCCGGCCCTGCTCGATCACGAACGCGACGTCGGCAAGCGCCACCACATCGTCGACGTCGTGCGTGATCATCATCGCGGGGATCTGCCACTCGCGGAGCACCTCGTCCAGATAGCGTCGCAAGTCGCGTCGCAACGGTGGATCGAGCGCGGAAAACGGCTCGTCGAGCAACAGCAGGCCGGGCTGGCAGGCGAGCGAGCGCGCCAGCGCGACACGCTGCCGTTGCCCGCCCGACAGCCCGTCGGTCCGGCTGCCGGCGAGCGACGCGAGACCGAAGCGCTCCAGCAGCTCGTCGACGCGCCCACGCGCGTCGTTCGACAAGCGGCGTCGATACCACGTGGTCAGCCCGAACGCGACGTTCTCGCGCACCGACAAATGCGGAAACAGCGCGTAATGTTGGAACAGGCAGCCGATGCCGCGCCGCTCGGGCGGCACGTCGATTCCGCAGTCCGCGTCGAACAGCGTGCGCCGGTTGACGCGCACGTGCCCTCGTCGCGGCGCAAGCAGCCCGGCGACGGTCTGCAGCGTCAACGACTTGCCGGCGCCCGACGGCCCGTAGAGCGCGATCACGCGCGCGTCGGACGCGAAGCGCATTGCGAGCGCGAAACGCCGTGTGCCGTCCGACACCGCCACATCGAAGTCGACGTCGATCACCGGTACACTCCGTCACGCGTGCGTGAAGCCGTACCGCTTCAGGATCGCCTGTGCGTCCGGGCCGAACAGATACGCGATGAATGCCTTCGCGAGCGCAGGAGCGCTGCTCGCGCGAACCGCGACGACCGGATAAACGACGGGATCGTGGTCGTCCACCGTCTGCACGACCGCGACCCGATCGGGCATCAGCATCGCGTCGGTCCGATAGACGAAGCCCGCGTCGGCCTCGGCGCGCGCGACGTAGTCGAGCACCTGCCGCACGCTGTCGGACTCCACGATCTTCGGCCCGAGCGCGCCCCACAGCTTCGCGCGCTCGAGCGCCTGCTGCG
Organism: Burkholderia sp. MBR-1; assembly: GCF_013822785.1. Lineage (NCBI taxonomy): Bacteria > Pseudomonadati > Pseudomonadota > Betaproteobacteria > Burkholderiales > Burkholderiaceae > Burkholderia > Burkholderia sp. MBR-1. The sequence goes on along the minus strand of NZ_CP053611.1, from coordinate 285,923 downwards.
TATACCGGCCGCATGGCACGGTCGCGATCTTGCCGATCGCGATCCGTCGCACGGCCGGGTCCGCTAGCGCGGCGAGCGACTTCACGGGCGACGCGTCGCCGGCCGGCACGACCAGCACCAGCGTGTTCGTCGCGAGCGTGCGCTGCGTCGCGCCGTCGAAGATGCCCGCATCGATGCCGCGCGTGACGGTCGCCGCATCGGCGCTGACGAATACGTCGACCGGCGCGCCCACGCGGATCTGCTGAAGCAGCGTGCCCGATGCGCCGAAGTTCATCCGCACCGTCACGCCGGGATGCGCGGCTTCGAAGCGCGGCACGATTTCCTTGAACGCATCGGTCATGCTGGCCGCGGCCGACACGGTCAGTTGCTGCGCGAGCGCGACGACGGGCGCGAGCACGCACAGCAGGCTCGCGAAGCATCGAATCATTGATTTCATGAATCCCTCTCCGGCTCAACGTAGTGTGAAAAAGCGCTTGGACAACACGAGCACCGCGACGGACAGCACCGACGTGACGCACGCGAGAAAGAACGCGGTGCCGTCGCGGCCATCCTGCATCGCGTCGTAAATCGCGAGCGACAGCGTCTGCGTCTCGCGCGGGATGTCACCCGCGATCATCAAGGTCGCGCCGAACTCGCCCATCGCACGCGCGAACGCGAGCAGCGCGCCCGCCAGAATCGCCGGCCATGCGAGCGGCAGCGTGACGCGCACGAAGGTCGAGAATGGCGACTGCCGCAGCGTGCGCGCGGCCGCCTCGAGCGAGCGGTCGACGCCCGCGAACGCGGCGCTTGCGGATTTCAGCACCAGCGGCAGCGCGACGATCGTCGACGCGAGCACCGCGCCGTGCCAGTTGAACACGAAGGTGTAGCCGAACTGTTCATGGAGCCAGCTGCCGAGCGCGCTGCGCCGGCCCGCGACGATCAGAATCCCGTAGCCGATCACGGTCGGCGGCAACACCAGCGGCAACATGCAGGCGGCTTCGACGATCGCGCTCCCCGGAAAGCGACGGCGCGCGAACAGCCAGCCGAGCGCGATGCCGGCGATCGATGCGAGCAGCGTCGCGAGGCTCGCGACTTTCAGCGACAGCAACAGCGGCGGCCAGTCGATGCGTTGTAGGAAACCCGACATTTGCGACACCTTTCGTGATGAACTCGGCTACATCACCGACGTTGCAAGATGCAGGCCATCCTCCATCGCGAGGCGTCGGCCGGCAGGAAAGCCTCAACTCCGACCGAGGCGCGCCGGGAGCCGCGCGAGCGCCCTGCGCAGGTTCGAAGTCACGCGCGGCCGGCTCGAGCAGCTGCCGATGCGGGCGGAGCAATGCGGCCACGCGACGAATCGGCGCTGCGCAGCGTGCCAGGCCACCGAACCCGGCGCTCGTCGCCGCACGCGTTCTCGACATCGAGAAAGACACCGAGGCGACGTAACGAAACCGACATGTCCGATTCCCGACATGACACGAATGCCGTGCAGCGCCGGTGTCATCCATGACGCGGACACACGCATGCCGCCGCACGCGCCGCGCGCGAGATGCGCTGCGCCTTCAGCACACCGGCGATGAAGCTGGCGACGCTCGACGTGCGCAGCGCGATCCAGCGCACGCGACGGCGCGCGCAGTGTGCGCGCAGCGCGGCGAGCGAGTCCGGATCGATCGTGTCGAGCGGACACAGCACCGCGTCGGCGCGTTGCAGCAGCGCCGCGAACTGCTGCGCGCGTGGGCCGCCGTCGTCGTCGATCCGCGCCACGTGATGAACGAATTCGCCGCCCGACGCGCTCGACCATGCGCGCAATACCGCGTTGCTCACCGGCCGGCCGCCGACGTAGACGAAGCGGCGGCCGACCAGCATCGCCGACAGCAAGTCGCCGTCGAGCATGACCTGCTCGACCGCCTGCAGCTCGTGCGCGAGGCTTGCCGCATGCGCGCGTACCCGCGCGAGACGCGCGAGCGCTTCGTCGTGCTCGCGCAGCGATTGCGACGCGCGCTGCGTGCTGCGCTCGAGCGCGCACATCGCCGGCCGCGGCATGATCAGCGCGCGCCGGTGCGATCCCGGCCCGGCGGGTCGGGCTGCGCAGGCGGCATCGCGAACCAGCTTTGCACGGTGTCGTACGAATAGCGGGTCAGTCGGTCGTGCCGCGCATGCGGCGCGAGCAGCTGCACCGACAGCGGTTCCGCCCAGCGCCAGAAATCCGCGCGCAACGCGCTCGGCAAGCCGACGTCGTCGAATGCATGCCACAAATGCACGAGCCACAGCTCCCGCCCCTCCTCGTCGAGCAGCAGCGGCAGCCCGGCGCCCGCCTGCAGACGCGCGTGACGCTGACTGAAGTACAGCGGGCCGCCGCACGATTCGACGACGAAGTCCGCGACGCGCTCGACGATGCAATCGAAGCAGTCGCCGGCACGTGCGAACAGCGGCGTCGTCTTCAAGCGCGCCATGTGGCACGCCACCAGATCGCGCAGGCCCGCTTCCGTGCAGATCGCGAGCAGCCGGTGCGGCGGAGCGGGCAGCGTCGGGCATACGGTCGGCCCGACGGCGTCGCGCCGCTCATGTGGAAAAGGCGCGGCCGGCCATTGCAGCGTCCGATAGCAGGCGCGCGTACACGGCGTCCAGCGTGCGCGGGGCGTAGCCCCCGGGTTCGGGTTCATGAGCGTGTCGGCTCCCTGTTCGGTTTGTCGGTTATATATCGCGCTACATAACGATGTCCGAAACGAAGCAGGTTCCGCGCCACATCGCGCGAAACGCCGCTATTCCGGTCCGAAGCAGTGCGCGTAATCGGCGCACGCGCCGCAGCTCGGCGCCTTGCAGACGAACAGTCCTTCGCGCTCGCACAGCTGCTTGTAAAAGAACTTCTTCCACTTCATGTCGCGCGTGTTCTTCGCGGCGAGCCGTGGAAACCACCGCCCGATCAGCGCGGACAGCTCGCGGCGCGACGGCAGCAGCAAGTCCTGCCACAAATGGTTGTCGCCCGCGCAGGCGGCCGCCAGCACGTGGGCGACGCAGCGCGCTTCGTCGCGCGTGCCCGCATCGGAGTCGGCGTGCTCGACGAAGAGCGCGACCAGATCGTCGAACTCGTCGTCACGCGGCGTGTGCGGTTGCGTGTGCATCGGCGGCAGCGCAGCGCCGGGCGACTCGGCGCACGCCGCGAGTGCCGCTCGTGCGCCCGGAAACCAGCGGTCCAGCACGCGGTGCGTATCGGTCGCGTCGAGCCCGACGGTCGTCGCGGCGTCGGCCTCGCCGCGTGCAAACGCCACCGCGAGCGGGCCGACGAACGCGAGCACGGTCGGATCCTGCTCGTCGACCGCACAACGCATCAGGATCGCGCGCACGTCCATCGCCGCTCGCCCCGTCAAACCTGCGCCGCCGCGTGCGTATAGCACTTCTTCGGGCAGATCTTCGCGCACGCGGTGCAGCCGATGCACAGCTGCCGGTGCGCGATCGTCATCACCTTCTTCTCGTACTCGTCGTCATCGTCGCTGTCGCTGTCGAGCGCGACGTGCTCGCCGTCCTCGTCGACGCCGACCAGCTCGAGCACGCCGCGCGGACACACCTTGAAGCAGCGGCCGCAGCCGATGCATTTGGCCTCGTCGAGCGTGGACACGAACGTCGGCGTCCAGGTCTCCCCGCTCGGCAGTTTCACGTTGAAGGTTTCGCTCATGGTCGGGTGCCTCGCGTCACGCGGCGCTCGCCTTGCGCGCTTCCATCAATGCGGCATGCGCGTCGTGGCAGCGCTGCGCGACGGCGAGAATCTGCTCCCAGTTGGTCGGCAGTTCCTCGGACAGGTCGTGCAGATCCATCTTCGCCTGCGTCGCCTGGGCATTGAGCTTCTTCAGGCGCGCTTTCAGTTCGTCGGCTTGGTTGGTCATCGATTTTCTCCGCGTTGCGCCGCTCACGCGCCGTACTGCGCGACGGCCGGGTACGCGCGAATCATTTCGATCGCGTCGTCGAGGAACTTGCCGCCCGCCGCCGCGAGCTTCTCCAGAGACGGAAAGCCGAAGCGGTGCACGTCGCGCAATTGCTTGTTGACGACGACGAGCCGCCCCGCGATCAGCACCATCCGGCCGAAGCCCTCGTGGCTCATCTTCATCATCGGCGACACCATCTGGCGCGTCTCGCGTTCGATCGCGACCGCAACCGCCGCGTAGAACAGCTCGAGCCGCCACAGCGTCTCCGGATCGGGGTCGCCGATGATCGGAATCGCGCGCCGCTCGTCCGCGCTCAGGATGAACGGCTTCAGCAGTTGCAGGTCGCTGCGGTTCTCCCAGGTGCCGTGCAGGTCCTGTGCACGCAGCTGCTTGATCAGCTGCTGCACGAACGGCGTCGCGAGCAGCGCTTCGTCCGCGGCCGCGTCGGGCGTCGTGTCGATGGTGGCGTCAGCCATGTGATACCTCGTCGTCTTCGTCGAAATCGAATGTGCGCCCGCCGTCCTTCGCGAGCGCCTTGCGCAGCCATGGCGGCGGCGTGCCGTTGAGCACCTCCTGCAGCTTCACCAGGATCTCGCCGATCGGTTCGGGCTGCGGAACCTTGATCGGATGGATCTTCAGTGCGACGACGCGCGCCGCGCCCGAGCCGCCGATCGCGGCGACGTACAGGATCGCGCAGTCCCTGATCGCGTCGAGCTTCGGGGCGAGCTTGTCCTCGTCGCCGTCCTCCTCGAGCTTGCCGCCGAACTCGAACGACTCGACGAAGGTGTGCCCGTCCGGCCGCACGTCGTACGTGACGATGCTTTTCGCCCAGCCGAAATGCGCGTCGACATGCTCTTTGTCCTGGGTCGCGAAGGCGATCTTCATGCGGTGTGCTCCTGGTCGAATATCGGTTGGGCGACGATCGGAATGTCCAATGTGCGCGCGGGATCGCGCGCAGCGAGATCGACCGCGTGCGGCGGCAGCGGCCAGTCGCCCGGGCCGTGATGCGCAATCCGCTCGATCATCAGGTTCGCGATCTCGAAGATCAGGTTCATGGTGCCGCGATAGCCGACCTGGCAGCGGTGCGCGTTGCCGATCCGGTCGAACACCGGGAAGCCGACGCGCATCAGCGGCTTGCCGAGCCGCTCGGCCATCTGCCGGCCGTGTGAATGCGTGATCAGCAGATCGCAATCCGCCGCACGCTGCTCCAGGTCCTCGAGATCGCCGAGCAGCACGTGTGGCGCGGGCAGCAGCGCGTGCGCGGCCGACGCGGTCGTGCTGACGCAGCAGCGCAGCTCCGCGCCCATCTCGTGCAGCAGGCAGCCGAGCGCGAGCAGCAGGTCCGGCTCCGCACCGAGCGCGACCTTGATTCCGCCCGTGTAGAAGTGGCCGTCGAGCATCGCGTCGAGCAACTGGCTGCGTTGCCGCCGATACTTGTCCGGCACCGGCCGCCCGGCGAGCTGCGCGAGCCGCACGAGCAGCCGGTCGTTCGGCTCGAGCCCGGTGAGCCGCTCGAAGATCTCGAACGGCGCGCCGGTCAGCGCATGGAGCGTCTCGGCCGCCATGCGCGTCTGCTCGCCGACGCCGATCGTGAACGCGGACGCGCCCGCCGCCCGGATCTGCTCGAGCGTCGTGCCGCCGAGCGTCGTGCCGCGCCAGTCCGGCGCGATGTGGCCGTCGAGCGAGCCGGACAGGTCCGGCAGCACGATCGCGTTGAGCCCGAACGCCGCGATGATCTCGCGCAGCTCGTCGATGTCGGCCGGCGACAGGTGGCTGCCCGGCAGCAGCGTGACCTGCCGCGCGTTCGCCGGCAGCGGCTTCACGAGCGCGCGCACGATCGCGGCGACCGCAAGCCGGTAGCCGTCCTCGAAGCCGCCGACGTAGTCGGGCGTCGACACGTAGACGATCTCGGTATCGTCGAGCTCCGGCTTGCGCTTGCGTACGGTCCGCAGATAGCCTTCGACGTCGTCGCCCTTGGTTTCGGTGAGCCCCGTCGAGCAGATCGCGATGATCTTCGGCGCCGCGCGCTTGCGGATGTTCAGCAGCGCCGTCTCGATGTTCTCGTAGCCGCCGAGGATCGTGGTGACCTCGTTCATCGCGGTCGTCTGCAGCGGGATCGCCTCCTTGAAGTGACGCACGAGCAGCACCAGGCCGAACGACGTGCAGCCCTGCGAGCCGTGCATCACCGGCATGCACGCGTCGAGGCCCATGAACGCATAGCTCGCCCCGAGCGGCTGGCTCATCTTGAGCGGATTGACCGCGCAAGCCTTTTTCGAATCGACGACTTCAGCCATCGCAGCTCTCCCCGGCCCGCTCAGGCGACGACGCCCGGTTCGAGCCCCATCGCCCACGCATGCACGCCATGCGGAATCGGTGCCGATGCGGCCGCGGCACCGGCGCGCACCGCGCCGAGCGTCTCGCCGTCGTCGCCCCACGGCGCGGGGATCCGCACCTGCTGCCACACCGGGTTGAAGATCGCGCGATCGATCTCGTGCACGAGCTCGACCATCCCTTCGTAGCCGCCGTACGGATGGTGGCGCTCCTGGTTGATGTCGAGCCACGGCATGCGGGCCTTCAACGCGACGAACTGCGAGCGCCCGCCCGACAGCATGATGTCGGCCTTCGCGTCGCGCAGCATCGCGTACATCTCGCGCGGCGTCATGTCGTCGATCATGTGCGCGTCGTCGCCCATGATCTCCTTGATCTTCTCCTTGTCTTCCTTCGTGCTCTTCTTGACGCTGGTGCCGACGATCTCGAGCCCCGCCTCCTGCAGCGCCGCGACCACCGACCACGACTTCACGCCGCCCGTGATCAGGAGCACGCGCTTGCCGGCGAGGCGCTTCCTGTAGTGCGCGATGCGCGCCCACGCGCGCGCTTCCTCGCTCGCGATCAGACGCTCGGCGCGCTCGACGAGGTCGGCCGGCGCGCCCTGCCGCACGAGCAGCGTCGCGATCTGCCGCAGCGTATCGCTCATGTCGCCGATCCCGTAGAACGAGCCCTCGAAGTACGGAATCCCGTAGCGCTGCTGCATCCGCGTCGCGATGTTGATCATCGACTTCGAGCACACCATCATGTTGACCTTCGCGCGATGCGCGCTCGCCACCGCGTCGTAGCGGCCGTCGCCGGAGATGCACGACAGGATGCGCACGCCGAGCGCATCGAGCAGCGGCTTGACCTGCCACAGCTCGCCGGACAGGTTGTATTCGCCGATGATGTTGATGTCGTAGGGCGTCGTGTAGTCGGGCTCGCGCGTGCCGATCACGTAGTCGAGCAGCGCCTCGCCGCCGAGCTTGTTGCCGAGGTTCTTCGGCCCCGCGAAGCCGGGCGAGTTGACCGGAATCACCGGCTTGCCGAACTTCTCAGTGGCGCGCTTGCAGACGGCCTCGATGTCGTCGCCGATCAGCGCGGTCACGCAGGTCTGGTAGACGAACACGGCGGGCGGATCGTACTTCTCGATGATTTCGCGCACGCTTCGGAACAGCCGCTTCTCGCCGCCGTAGACGACGTCGAGCTCGTTGATGTCGGTCGTGAAGCCGGTGCGGTACAGCTGCGAGCCCGACGATGCCGAGTGACGGTTGTCCCACGAGTTGCCTTCGCACGCGATCGGGCCGTGCACGAGATGCGCGACGTCGACGATCGGCTGCAGCGCGATCTTCGCGCCGTCGAACGCGCAGCCGCCGGCCGCCGCGCCGGGCGAAAGCTGTTTCGTGCAGCCCTTCTTGCGTGCCTTCTCGCTCTTGTCCTGGTTCTTGTCGCAACCCGGTTCGTCGAACACTTCGGCAATCTTGGCTTTCAGCGATGCGGACATGACGGGTTCCTCTCAGGTTCGTGCAACGGGATATCCGCAAATTCCATACCATGCGGCTCAGCCCCATGAACACCGTTCGATGCGGTCTGACGGGGCGCGCGCGTTGTCGGGATTCGGACGCGCTTTGGACGGTTTTGAACGGAACCCGACAACGCGCGAGTCGCGCTCGAGCGGCGAACGCTGTAAGGCGCAGCGCCGGTGCGAGCGGGCGATCGCTCGTTCCCGTATCCGGTCGCGAAAGCGTTCGCCGACGCATCGGCCGGAGTTCGTGCGGTTCGCCGTTTCTTCATGTTCGTGCGCCGCCGGTCAGTTGTCGTCGGCCAGTACGTCGAGCGCGACGAGCTGCTCGTACAGCGCCCGTCTCGCCCGCCAGTTTCGCTCGCCCGCCACGCGCGGATCGCCGCCCTCGAACGCGGCGAGCGCGTCGTCGTCGGTCCAGTACACGATGGCTGCGCTGCGTGCGGCGAGCGCGGCCGCCGCCGCGTCGCGCAGCGTAACCGGCTGGTTGCCGCAGACGCCGCGACCGAGCACGTAGTCGGCCCGGTAGAGCGTCGCGTCCCAGCCATAGGCGTCGCCGAGCGCGCACAGCGCCGCGTCGGGTTCGGCGCCGTCGAACGCGAGCAGCTCGCGCACCGTCAGCGTGTCGTGGATTTCGTCGCGCGCGAGCGGGTCGGACGCCGCCACCTTGCGCGCAAAATCGGCGTCGTCGTACGCGAACCATGCGTTCGGCGCGCCGGCTTCCGGCAGTTCAAGCACGTAGATCACCGCGTCCTCCTGGCGCCATCCGGCCGCTGCGGCCACGGCGCATGCGTCGGGCCATGCATCGCGGCCCGGCGATGGCCGATCGCTGCCGCGGCGCACGCCGTCGAATCCTCGTCACGCGCGCCGCTCGATCGCCGCGCCGAAAAAAAGCCGCCCCATACCGGCGGCGGGCCAAATTTCGCGAGGTAAAACCCTGTTGGACCGACCGACCGACCGATCGCGCCGCGACCGAGCGACGCCACGTCGTAACGCCGTCGTATCGCAACGGCCGGCGCTCACTCGACGCCCTCTGCTGCCGTCTTCGCCCATACGGCCTTCCGGATGCGCTGCGCGATCCCTTGCGGGCTCGCGTCGAACGCGCGCTGCGCGGCCGACAGCGCGCCCTGCGCGATCGCGGCCTCGTCGTGCGTGAGCGGCAGGCGCCCCGCCACGTGCGTGGCGCAGCGCACCGTGCGGGCGATCGCCTGGCGGTTCGGATGCTCGGCCAACGGCACCAGATGATCGGTCTCGCGCACGCCTGCGAGGCAGACCCAGCCGTCGATCACCTCGACCTTGCGGCCGTCCTGCGTCGTCTTGACGAGTACCCGTTCCGTCATCGCGGCCTCCGTGTCAACGGATGATGTCGTAGCTGTAGTCGGTCTTCGACGGCACCATCGTGTTCGCGTCGAGCGCTTCGAAGAATTCGTCCAGCAACATGATCAGCGTGCGCAGCGCGCCCGCGTAGCCCCAGGTCGGATAGCGGTGGTAGTGGTGGCGATCGAAGATGGGGAACACCATGCGCACGAGCGGCGTCTTCGCGTCGCGCTCGAGATACTTGCCGTAGGTGTTGCCGATCAGGAAATCCACGGGCTCCGTGAACAGCAGCGAGCGCATGTGCCACAGGTCGCGCTTCGGATACACCTTGCAGCCCGCGCCGTACGGCGACGCGTCGAACATCGCCTGCACCTTCGCCGCCCATGCCTCGTTGCCGTTGGTCGCGAGCACGTGCGCGGGCTCCGCGCCGAGTTCGAGCAGGAACTGCGTATAGCCGAGCATCTGGTCCGGATCGCCGTACAACGCGTAGCGCTTGCCGTGCAGGTGCGCCTGGCTGTCGGCCATCGCGTCGACCAGCTGGCCGCGCTCCTTCTCGAGCTCCGCCGGGATCGGCTTGCCGGTGACGCGCGAGATTTCCATCAGGAAATGATCGGTGCCCGCCACGCCGACCGGCGCGTTCAGCACGACGACTTCCTGGCCGTGCTCGGCGATGAACTTGCTGGTCTTCTCGCAGCAGTACTCCTGGAACACGAAGGTCGCCTTCGCGTGCAGCGCGCGTTCGACCTCTTCCTTCGTCGTGCCGCCCTCGTACATGCGGAACTCGCCGTCGGTCGGCGTGTTCCAGGTCTCGGACGGATCGCAGATCACGTTGACCTTCACGTCGAACAGCGCGAAGATCCTGCGAATTTCGGCCATGTTGCCGACGACGAAGCCGTCGAAGCCGCCGATGAAGTTCACGCTGTCGTCGGGCACGCGCACGAGCGGCGCCGCGCTGCCGGCCTTGCCGTCCCAGAAGTGCTTGAGGATGCCGAGCAGCGAATTGTCGTAACCTGTGACGTGGCTGCCGACGAACGCCGGCGTATGGGCGAACGGCACGTCGTAGTCTTCCGGCACGCTGCCCTTCTGCTTGCTGTTCTTGATGAACGCATCGAGATCGTCGCCGATCACCTCGGCCATGCAGGTCGTCGACACCGCGATCATCTCGGGCTTGTAGAGGTTGTATGCGTTCGCGAGGCCGTCGATCATGTTGTTCAGGCCGCCGAACACCGCCGCATCCTCGGTCATCGACGAGCTGACGCACGAGGTCGGCTCCTTGAAGTGGCGCGAGAAGTGCGAACGGTAATACGCGACGCAGCCCTGCGAGCCGTGCACGAACGACAACGTCTTGTGAAAGCCGTTCGCGACGTACACCGCGCCGAGCGGCTGGCACGCCTTGGCGGGATTCACGGTCAGCGAATCGCGCGCGAAGTTCTTTTGCTTGTAGTCCTCGGTCTTGGTCCACTCGACGATCTGCTTGACCGCCTCGTCGGGATGGTTGAACTCGAATTGCTCCTTCTTCGTGCGGAAAATCTCCTGATACTCGGGTTCGCGGAACAGCAACTCGTGATCGAGGATCTTGTCGGCGGATTGTGGCATCACGTACTCCTGATTCAGTCGTCAAATGGGCGATGGGCGCGGTGCCGGCGTCTGCAGCGAGCGTCGGCGGGCGGGGTCAGGCGGCCTTCTTCCACGGCGCCTTCGCGAGGCTCCAGACCGGGCTCGAAATCGCCATGTCCATGTCGCGCGCGAAGATCGCGAAGCCGTCGTAGCCGTGGTACGGGCCCGAGTAGTCCCAGCTGTGCATCTGCCGGAACGGCACGCCCATCTTCTGGAACACGTACTTTTCCTTGATCCCGGAACCGACGAGGTCCGGCTGCACCTGCTCGACGAACTGCTCGAACTCGTAGCCCGTCACGTCGTCGTAGATCAGCGTGCCGTCCTTCACGTAGTGCGTCGTGCGCTGGTAGTCGTCGTTGTGGCCGAACTCGTAACCGGTGCCGACCACCTCCATCCCGAGATCCTCGTACGCGCCGATCACGTGGCGCGGACGCAGGCCGCCGACGAACAGCATCACCTTCTTGCCCTGCAGCCGCGGCTTGTACCGTGCGATCACGGCATCCATCAGCGGGCGGTACTTCGCGATCACCTTCTCGGCGTTCGCCTTGATCGTGTCGTCGAAGTGGCTCGCGATCTCGCGCAGGCTCTTCTCGATCATCGTCGGGCCGAAGAAGTTGTATTCGACCCACGGAATCCCGTACTTCTCCTCCATGTGCCGGCTGATGTAGTTCATCGAGCGGTAGCAGTGCAGCACGTTGAGCTTCGCCTTCGGCGTGTTCTCCAGCTCGGCGATCGTGCCGTCGCCCGACCACTGCGCGATCACGCGCAGCCCGATTTCCTCGAGCAGGATGCGGCTCGACCATGCGTCGCCGCCGATGTTGTAGTCGCCGATGATCGCGACGTCGTACGGCGTCGATTCGAACGCGGGGCGCTTGTCGGGATCGGTCTTGTCGAACACCCAGTCGCGGATCGCGTCGTTCGCGAGGTGGTGGCCGAGCGATTGCGACACGCCGCGAAAGCCTTCGCAGCGCACCGGCACGATCGTGTGGCCGGCGTATTCGGTCGCCTTCTTCTTCGACACCGCCTCGATGTCGTCGCCGATCAGGCCGATCGGGCATTCGCTCTGGATCGAGATGCCCTTGTTCAGCGGAAACAGCTGCTGGATCTCGTCGATGATCTTGTCGAGCTTCTTGTCGCCGCCGAACACGATGTCCTTCTCCTGGAAGTCGGACGTGAACTGCATCGTGACGAACGTGTCGATGCCGGTGGTGCCGATGTAGTAGTTGCGGCGCGCCGCCCACGAGTACTGGCCGCAGCCCACCGGGCCGTGGCTGATGTGGATCATGTCCTTGATCGGCCCCCAGACGACGCCCTTCGAGCCCGCATACGCGCAGCCGCGGATCGTCATCACGCCGGGCAGCGACTTGATGTTGGATTTCACGCCACAGTCGGGCTTGCCCTCCTCGAAGGTACCCAAATGCTTGGCGCGCCGCTTGGCCATCTTCTCCGGATAGGCCTTCAGCACTTCGTCGATCAGGGCCTTGTTCGCGGCCTTGCGCTCTTCAACCGTGGCGGTCATAGCATGCTCCATATGTGAGGTCGTTCTCCACTGCGCGCCCCGCCGCGCGCGCCGCGCGGCGGGGCATGTCGCGCGACGCGCGTTACGCGGTCAATTCCGACGCGGTCTTGCCGACCTGCGACTCGTCGATCGCGCTCATGATCCCGTGCTCCATCAGCAGATCTTCGAGCTGGTCCATCGTGATCGGCGTCGGGATCGTGCCGTTGCCCGCGTTGTTGTGAATCTTGTTGGCGAGCTGGCGATACTCGTTCGCCTGCTTCGAATCCGGCGCGAACTCGATCACCGTCATGCGACGCAGCTCCGCGTGCTGCACGATGTTGTCGCGCGGCACGAAGTGGATCAGCCGGGTGCCGAGCATGCCCGCCAGCGCTTCGGCGAGCTCGAGCTCCTTGTCGGTCTGACGCTCGTTGCAGACGAGGCCGCCGAGGCGCACGCCGCCGCTGTTCGCGTACTTCAGAATGCCCTTCGAGATGTTGTTGGCCGCGTACATCGCCATCATCTCGCCCGACATCACGATGTAGATCTCCTGTGCCTTGTTCTCGCGAATCGGCATCGCGAAGCCGCCGCACACCACGTCGCCGAGCACGTCGTACGACACGTAGTCGACGCCGTCATACGCGCCGTTCTCCTCGAGGAAGTTGATCGACGTGATGACGCCGCGCCCCGCGCAGCCGACGCCCGGCTCCGGGCCGCCCGACTCGACGCAGCGAATGTCCTTGTAGCCAATCTTCATCACGTCCTCGAGCTCGAGATCCTCGACCGAGCCGGCCTCCGCCGCGAGCGACAGGATCGTGTCCTGCGCCTTCGCGTGCAGGATCAGGCGCGTCGAGTCGGCCTTCGGGTCGCAGCCGACGATCAGGATCTTCTGGCCCAGATCGGTCAGCGCCGCGAGCGTGTTCTGCGACGTGGTCGATTTGCCGATGCCGCCTTTGCCATAGAAGGCGATTTGCCGAAGTTGAGACATTGCGTGCTCCACATTGAGAAAAGAGGTTGAAACCAGGGTTGCGAAATCGCGACCATGTCAGCCTGCCGTGTCCGTATCGCCTTTGGTCTTCTTCTGTCGCACCGCGCATCGGCCAGGAGTTGTCCGCAGCCCAGCAATTGCAGCTTCCGTGCCAACCCGCACGACATTCGTTGCAACGCCCGTCGCGACGGGCCGGCTGCGCGCGGCGCGAGGTCGGCGCCGGCTTCCTTCGTCGTGTCGGATTCCCGACAAACGCCGCGCGCAGCGTCGCAAACGACACGCAGTTGTCGCGCATCCGTGCGTGGTTTTGTCCGCTTCGTCCGCTGCGGCCCGGCGCATCTCGCCTGGTACGGTTGTTGCACCAAGCGGCTTCATGAACACGCCCGCCCACTCCGCTCATTCGCTTCACGCGGCGCACGCGCCGCCGTCGCCTTTCGATCGTCTCGGCGGCGCAGCCGCGCTCGCGCGCATCGTCGATGCGTTCTATCGCCAGATGGACACGCGGCCCGATGCCGCCGGCATCCGCGCGATGCACGGCGCGGATCTCGGCCCGGTGAAGACGGTGCTCGTCACCTATCTGTGCGAGTGGCTCGGCGGCCCGCGTCACTATTCGGCGCAGCGCGGGCACCCGCGTCTGCGGATGCGGCATCGCGCGTTCGCGATCGGCATGGCCGAGCGCGACGCGTGGCTCGCCTGCATGCGCGCGGCGCTCGACGAATGCGGCGTCGAGCCGGCACTGCGGGATGAACTGATGCAGGCGCTCTTCAAGCTGGCCGACTGGTTGCGCAACACCGGGCGATGACGTTCGCCCTCACCTTTGACGACGACACCGAGGATTTTTCATCATGACCGAAGCGCTCACCCGCACCACGCTCGACGACACCGCGTTCGCGCGGCTCGAAGCCGAAGGCCGTCTGCTCAACCCCGTGCTGAAGGGGCTCACGAATACCTTCGGGCGGGTCGGATTCCGCGGCGAACTCGCGCTGCGTTTCGCGGCCAAGCTCGCCGACGAAGCGCGCCCGCCCGAGCTGACCTGCGATCAGGTGATGGCCGTCGCGACCTTCGGCGAGCCGCACCTGCCGTTCTTCGCGGGCTTCCTGCTGAGCTTCGAATATCTGAAGGACGTCGCCGAAGTGCTCGGCGACACGTTGAGCGCCGGCGGCAAGTACTTCCTGTTCTGCGACAACATCGACCTGAGCAAGCGCTACCAGGTGCCATACAAGGGCGCGATGTTCTATGTGCTGCCGATTCTGGAGAGCACCGTCTACAACGAGATGCTCGAGCTGCTCTATCTGGAGAAGAGCGAGCTGAAGAAGAAGGACACCGCCGGCAAGCTCGACGCCGTCGCCGACGCGGCGCTCAAGTTCGACGTCACGTTCGACACGATCACGTACGCGGAAGGGCTCGAACTGATGGGGCCGGTGCGCAACCCGAACGAGAACCGGCCCGTATGAGCGGCCGCGAACCTGTCGATTCGGGCCTCGCGCGCGAGCGAGCCTGAGCAACGTGGGGCGGCCCGGCGTTTCCCGCGCGCCGGCATCGGCGCCCGCGGCGCCGCTTGGCCGAACCCTGTCCGTCAACCGGAGCCGGAGCACGACCATGTCCCTGCACAGTTCCTTCGTCGCACGCCGCGGCGGCAACCTGCGCGCGGTGCGCGACGACGACCCGCCGCGCCCACGGATGCCCGCCGCGCTCGCCACCTGGCTCGCGTGGCACGACTTTCCCGATCTGCACTCGTGCGGCATCGACGGCGTCACGCCGCTGATGCTGGCCGCGCTGCAAGGCGAGGACGGCGTGCTCGACGCGCTGCTCGCGCACGGTGCGCGGCTCGACGCGCTCGACGACGCCGGCAACGGCGCGCTGTGGTATGCGTGCATCGGCGGCGCGCCCGCGCCGATCCTGCGGCTGATCGAGGCGGGCGCCGACGTCGACCACGCGAACGACGACGACGTCACGTGTCTGATGCAGGCGGCCGCCAGCGGCCGGATCGAGGTGATGCAGCTGCTGCTGTCATGCGGCGCGAGCGAGACGCTATGCGCGCCGGACGGCCGCAGCGCGCGCGACATGGCCACCGATCGTGCGCTGCAGCTGCTGCGCGAATCGCATCGGCTCGCGCATGCGGCGCAGGACGACGCGGCATGAGCGCGTGTGCTTCGCGTCGCCCGGCCTCGGGTTACACGCTCGCCGATGCGGCGGGCGCGCTCGACCATCTGCTCCGGACGGTATTCCGGCACGAGCGCCATGCAGCCGGACCGAGCCGCGACGCATACCGCACCGCGTTCCCGCGCGATGAGGGCGCGCCGCTCGAACCGCTGCCGCTCGCGGACGCACGCGTCGTCGGCAAGCGCACGCCGCGCGAGCGTTCGCAATGAAAGGCCAGCGCGTCTTTCGACGTCTCACGGTCAACGAGCTCGGCGCGTGGCGCGGCCGTCATCCCGATGCGCTGGTGCTCGACGCGCGCGATGCCGACAGTCATGCGCGCTCCGGCTGGCCGGACGCCGTGCGGCTGTCGCGCGACAACCAGGACGAGCTGTTGCTGCGCACGCGGCGCGGCCGGCCGATCCTGATCTACTGCCATCGCGGCAACGCGAGCCAGGCCTGGGCGCGCATGTTCGCGGACTTCGGCTTCACGGTCGTCTGCGACCTGATCGGCGGGCACGCGGCATGGGCCGCGAGCGTTGCCGGCGCGAACCCGTCCGGCAGCCCGGTCGAGCCAGCGCTTGCCGCGTGGCTCACGAGCGTCGGCTTCGTCGGCCCGAGCGCGCGCGACGCGCACGACAACACGCCGCTGATGGTTGCCGCGTGGCGCGGCGCGCGCGACGCCGTCGACGCGCTGCTGGCGCACGGCGTGGCGGTCGATGCGATCAACGCGGACGGCAACAACGCGCTGTGGCTCGCATGCGTGCATGGCGACCCGGCCGGCATCGAGCGGCTCGCGCGGGCCGGCGTGCCGCTCGACCATGCGAACGTGACGGGCGCGACCTGCCTGATGTACGCGGCATCGTCGGGCAAGGCCGAGGTCGTCCGTGCGCTGCTCGCGCTGGGGGCCGATCCGGCGATCCGCTCGCGGGACGGCTTCACCGCCCTCGACATGGCCGCGACGGCCGAATGCCTGCAATTGCTGCGCCGACTCTGATGAAGGATCTTGCGATGGCTCATGTCACGTTTTACGAAAAACCCGGCTGCGGCGGCAATGCGGCGCAGAAGGCGCTGCTGGTCGCCGCCGGCCACACACTCGAGGCGCGCAATCTGCTGCGCTGGCCGTGGACGCCGAAGACGCTGTTCGCGTTTCTCGAGCCGCTGCCGGTGCACGAATGGTTCAACCGCGCGGCGCCGGACGTGAAAGCCGGCCGGATCGTCCCCGAGGCGCTCGACGCCGCGGCCGCGCTCGCGCTGCTGCTGGCCGAACCGTTGCTGATCCGCCGGCCGCTGATGGAAGCGGGCGACGGCCGGATGGTCGGCTTCGATGCGGCGCGCGTGCATGCGTGGATCGGCCTCGGTCCGTTGACGGCGGCAGACGTGACGACCGGTTCGCTCGAAGGCTGTGCGGCCGCGACGACGGGCTGCGCCGCCGCGTCGGCCTGAATGCAATTTGACCGGAGAGCCGCCATGCCTCTTTACGACTATCGGTGCCGCGACTGCGGCCGGACCTTCGAAGCGCTGGTGCGGGCGGGCGCGTCGCCTGCGTGTCCGCACTGCGGCAGCACCGCGCTCGACAAGCAGGTCAGCGCGCCCGCGCCGCCCGGACGCTCGCGCGAGATCGTCAGGAAGGCCCGCCGGCAGGCGGCCCATGAGGGCCATCTGAGCAACTTCTCGGCCGCGGAGCGCGCGAAGCTGCTGAAGTAGCGGAATGACGGGGGCGCGTCGGTCGGGCGATGAGCGCGATGCGGTTCTCAAGAGCCGCTCGCGACATCGACGCCCGCCTCCGCATGCCGCCTCACGACGGCCTCACGTCTGCCTCACACGAAGCTCAACAGCTCGACGGTCACCGGTTCGTCGCCGAGCACCGCCTGGCACGCAAGCCGCGATTTCGAGCCGACCCCGACGATCGCATCGAGCTTTTCGTTCTCGGTGCGCTGAATCTTCGACAGGCTCTTGCGGCCCTCCTGCACGAACAGATGGCACGACCCGCATTCGGCCTTGCCGTCGCATTTGTGCGCGATGGCCTCGCCGACGCCGAGGAGCGCCTGCAACAGCGTCGCACCGACGGCGACATCGTAGGATTTACCGGAAGGAAGAACGGTCAGGATGGTCATGGTCAGATACTCACGGGACGAGAAAGACAACAAGGAAAACGGCGGAAACCACCGCGTGACGACACGCCGCGCCGCGGCCGTCACGCGGGAAGCGCGTGCCTCAACTCGGCGACCAGCGCGCGAGCAAAGGCATCGAGCGGCATCGCGATCCGCTCGATGCGCTGCTCGTCGAGGAAGCGCGCCTCCATCCGCGTCGGCTCGTCGGGCAGCACGGCCCAGTGCGTATCGGACGAACGCTTCATGATCTGGCGCGCGAAGCTGCGGGCGAGCTGGTCGTCGAAGCGGCAACCGACGAACAGGAAGCTGCGGCCGCTGCGCCACGCCTGCACCGCTGGCGGAATCGGCGTCTGGATATCGATCTCGGTCAGCACTTCGACGAAGTCGCTGTCGGACACCAGATAGTTCGCGGCAGGCGCATGCGCGCCGATCGGCTTGTAGAGCAGCGCGCCGGCGGACGGCACCTCGGGCAGCCGCGCGCCGTGCGCGTCGTAGCCGGCGAACCATTCGCCGAAGTGCTCGGACTGCGACAGCCCCTGCACCTGCGCCCAGCCGCTCGGCCGCATGCGCGCGAGCGCCGCCGCGAAGGTGTCGTCGTACCAGGTGTCGACATACAGGCCCCCCCCGCTCGCGGCGAGCGCGCAATGCAGCGCCGACGGCGCCGGCGAGGCCGCAAACGCGTCGCTCATCAGGCTCACCACCGACTTGCGATGCTTGAAGTTCTCGATGAACTGCGCGGCCTGCGTGAGCCGGTGGCGGATCTTGTGCGGCACGCTGACCTTGTCGGTCATCAGCCGCGCCAGCGCCTCCGCGGTGGCCGGCACGCGCACGTCGGCGCACAGCGCGAGCAGGCCCGGGCCGAGATACGGAATGATGCTGCCCGCCTCGATCCGGCGGGCGATGTGCTCGATCGACATGCTCATGAACGGCTTCCTCACAGATAGATCGCGGCTCCCGCGCCCACGTTGGTCGCGGTGTCCTTCAGGGTCGTGACGATGAACTTCACCTGGTCGGCGTCGAGCAAGGTGTGCAGCGGCAGCGCCAGCGCGCGGTCGCCGATGCGCTCGGTGTCCGGCAGCACGCCGCGCTTGCGGCCGATCGAGTCGCCCGCCTGCATGTAGTGGAACTGCTCGTGCAGCGGATGGCTGTATGCGGCGGTCTCGATCCCGCACGACTTCAGGTCGTCGATCATCTGCGCGCGCGCGCTTTGCGTGAAGCGCTTGCCGAGGTGCACGACGTACAGCATCCAGTTCACCTCGTCGACGTCGTCGGCCGTGTACGGCGGCTTGATGCCTTCGAAGCTGCGCATCTGCTCGTGATACCAGCGCTCGACCTGCTTGCGCTGCGCGAGGCGCTCGTCGAGGCTCGCGAGCTGCGCGAGGCCAAGCGCCGCCGTCAGCTCGCTGATGCCGGCCTGCAGCGGCACGCGCGCGCCGACCGACACCGAGCCGCGGTCCGCGACGCGCCGCTCGCGCAGATAACGCAGCTCGTGCACGAGCGCGTCGTCGTCGGTGACGAGCATCGCGCCCTCGCCCGCGCACAGCGCGCTCGGCGCCGAGAACTCGAAAATCGCGACGTCGCCGAACGAGCCGACCGTGCGGCCGCGGTAGCGCGAGCCGAGCGCCTCGGTGCTGTCCTCGATCAGCGCGAGCCCGTGCGCATCGGCCAGCTCGCGCAGCGGGCCCCACGCGGCGGGATGGCCGTTCGTGTTGCCGGCGAGGATGGCCCCCGTGCGCGGCCCGATCTTCGAGCCGGCCTTGTCGGCGCTCAGGCAGCCGCTCCAGTAATCGATGTCCGCGAACACCGGCGTCGCCCCCGCCAGCGTGATCGCCTGCGCGACCTGATGCCAGGTGTGCGATGCGCAGATCACCTCGTCGCCGGCCCCGATGCCGAGCGCGCGCAGCGCGAGCCACGCGCCGAGCGTGCCGCTCGCGACCGCGACCGCATGCGCGCGGCCGGCCCAGCCAGCGAACGCGCGCTCGAATGCTTCGCGCATCGGGCCGTCGCTCCAGCGCGACGAGCGCAGCACCGCGCTCACCAGCTCGATTTCACGCGCACCGCACGCCGGCTCGGCGAGCGCAATCTCGTCAAGTTCCATGGCCGCTCCCAGCGTCGGTGAGGATCAGCGCGTTCGCTTCGCTCGCATGCGCCGTGATCGACAGGCACATCCCGGCGATCCGGACGAAGTAGACGGCCCGCGCGCCGACGCGCAGGGCGGGCGTCTCGCCGCACATGTCGGCCGCGCCGAGCTGCATCGTGCGCACGTCCGGAAAGCGCTCGCGCCACCGGCTCGCGGCGGCGTCGAGCGTCGACGCCGAGCCGATCAGCTCGGCCGCGGCCTGGACTTGCTCGGCGGTGAGCGCCATGTCATTCCTCCACGCCGGCGATACGCCGCGCTTCGACCGTCACGGGCAGCGCCGTGGCGGCATCCATCTCGGGCAGCTCGAGCTGCCAGCCATTGCCGAGCGTGACGAGCCCGCCCCACATCTGCGGCCGCGCCATCGACACGATCGGCTCCTCGAGGTCCTTCTTCGGCACGTAGGCGCTCAGCACGCCTTTGCTGTCTCTGCGAATCATCACTTTCACGATAAAGACTCCGGGGATACGACGGGTTCAGGTCGGCTGCACGGCCGCTTCGGCCAGCAACGGCTTCAACAACGGAGGCAGCGCGGCGAGCAGGTAATCGATGTCGCGCGCGCTGGTGGCCGCGCCGAGCGAGAAGCGCACGGCGCCGAGCGCCTCGTCGCGCGGCACGCCCATCGCGCTCAGCACGTGCGACGGCTCGCTGCCGCCGGACGAACACGCCGAGCCCGACGACGCGCACACGCCGATCTGCTCGCAGCACTGCAAGACGGTGTCGGCGTCCAGCCGGCCGACGCGCAGGCAGCTCGTGCCGGGCACGCGCGGCGCGCTCGCGCCGTACACGTGCACGCCGGGCAGCGCCGCGCGCAGGCCGGCCTCGAACGCGTCGCGCAGCGCGGCGATCCGTGCGGCGTCGGCGAGCACATCGGCCAGCCGCTCGAGCGCCGCGGCGAAGCCGACGATCGCGGGCAGGTTTTCGGTGCCGCCGCGCCGGTGCCGCTCCTGGCTGCCGGGAAACTGCGCCGCGAGCGGCACGCCGTCGCGCACGAGCAGCGCGCCGATCCCTTTCGGCCCGTGCAGCTTGTGCGCGGACAGCGACACCGCGTCGGCGCCGAGCGCCGCGAAATCGAACGGCAGCTTGCCGACCAGCTGCGTCGCGTCGACGTGCAGCAGCGCGCCCGCCGCCTGCGCGAGCGCCTTCACGTCGGCGATCGGCATCAGCACGCCGGTCTCGTTGTTCGCCGCCATCACCGACACCAGCGCGACGTCCGGGCCGATCACGCGCGCGGCGCTGTCGAGATCGAGCACGCCGTCCGGCCGCACCGCGATGAAATCGACCGGACGGCCCTGGGCGGCGAGCGCGTGCGCGAGCTTCAGCTGCGCCGCATGCTCCGTCGCGCCGAAGACGAGCCTGCGCCGCACGGCCGAGGCCGTGGCCGACGCCCCGAGCCCGAGCACCGCGAGATGATTCGCCTCGGTCGCGCCGCTCGTGAAGACCACTTCCCTGGCCTTGCAACCGAGCGCGCCGGCGATCGTCGCGCGCGCGGCGGCCAGCGTGCGCTTCGCCTGCTGTCCGGCGCCATGCTGCGACGACGCGTTGGCCCACACGTCGGTCAGCACGGCGAGCATCGCGTCGATCGCCGCCGGCGCGGGTGCCGTCGTCGCGTTGTGGTCGAGATAGATCATCGTCGCTCCCCGTCGTGCGTCACGGCCAGAACACGCGCTCGGCGTCGACGCACAGCAGCTCCAGCAGCAGGTCGAGATCGGCGCTTTCGTACCGCCACGACCAGCGGTGCGCTGCATGATCGCGGGCGTACAGACTCCAGCGCCCGGCGGGGCCGCGCGCGAGCCGCGCGATGTCGATCACGCCGCCGCCCGGATCGACGTTGCGCGAGCAGCACGGGCTCTCGATCCGGAAGCCGTCGGCGTCGCGCAGCACGCGCGGGCTCACGTAGCGATAGCGCGCACGCTCGCGCAGCGCGCGTTCGATCCGCCGCTGCGTGAAATCGACGACGCTCGCCGGCTGGCCGCGCCCGGGCGCCGCTCGCCCCTGCGTCATCATCGCGCCGCCCCGTCGTGTTCGGGCAGCAGGCCGGCCGGCGCCGGCGCGATCTCGTCCTCGGTACAGCCGATCACCTGCCGGCCGAATTCGACCAAGTAGACGGGCTCGCCCGTGTCGACGACCTGCCCGACGTTGACGATCTCGCCCACCGCGCCCGCGTCGACGAGGCGCGCGCCGGGCGCATGGTCCGGATAGCTGCCGTCGTTGCACAGATCGTCCAGCGCGACGACGCGCATGCCCCACGAATACTCGGGCTCCCGCATGGGCTCCATCATGTTCACGATGACGTCTCCGGTTCTTCGCGCGCCGCGGCGTGCGGCCCGTCGGCTGCAACGGCCCGCCCGAGCTCGCCGAGCCGGCTCGCGTGCGCGCCGAGCTTCGCGAGCACGTCGTCGGGCAGGTTGTCGAGCGTGCACAGCTCCTTCGCGCGCATCCCGACCCGGTGGCCGGTGTCGACGAAGTCGACCGCGTAGATATAGAACTGCTGCAGGAACGTGTTGATGCTCGTCACGTAGCCGACGTCGCCCTTGTTGACGAGCACCTCGCCGATGTCCTTGCCGCTGTAGGTGCCGTCGTTGCGCACCACCGAGCGCGCGACCACCCGCTCGCCGAACGAAAAACGCGGCGGATGGGCGACCTCGATCACGTCGTCGTCGCGGTTGATGTCAGCCATGGTCCGCTCCACTATCGAGTTCCAGCGGTTGCGACGGATCGTCCGAACGCAGCCGGCGCCTGGCGAGCGCGCACACTTCGTCGTCCGCATCGTCGAGCAGCAGCACGACGATGCCCGGCGGCGCGCGCCGCGCGATCTCCCAGCGCACGCGCCAATCCGCGTCGCCGAGCAGGTTGCCGAGCAGCGGCGCCGGCAGCCGCGCGGCGACGCGCCGGCGCACCTCGGCGTCGGCGTCGTCCACCATCCACAGCAGCGCCGGCATGTCGAGCCGCTCGGCCACGCGCATGCGCACGCCGCGATCGGCGTCCCGCGCCATCGACGGCAGCAGGGCGACCGGCAGGCGGCGCGCGACCCAGTCGCGCACGCCGTAGTCGGGATCGGTCCGCATGCTCGCGAGCACGGCCGGATCGACGCGCTGCGCGACGCGGATCCGCACCTCGCGGTGCGGATCGCCCGCGAGCCGCGACAGATATGCGTGCGGCAGGCGCAGCGCCACCTGCAGCCGCACGGTTTCGTCCGGATCGTCGATCAGCGCGGGCAGGCGGAACACGTCCGCGTAGCGCGCGGCGATCGCGCGCACCTCGAAATACGGGTGCGCGAGCTGTTCGTTGGCGAGTGCCGGATGCCAGCTGAAGAAGCGGTCGATCCGGCGCGCATACGCGTCCTGCATGCAGGCGCGGCCCGGCTCGCAGCCGGCTTCGCCCGCGCGGCCCCGCAGCGCCGCGTACGGGCAGCGCGCACAGTCGAGCGCGCCGCCCTGCCAGTCCAGCGGCGGGATGTCGCCGGCGGGCGCGGCCGGCGCGTTCGCGTCGGCCTGCGCCGGGACGCTGCGCGCCCGGCCGAGCGCGCTATCGCGAGACGGCCCGGCGGCGCGCTCGCGCGGCGACCGCCCTGCGCGCGGGGAGCGTGGCGAGCGGTTCATCTCGGCGTCTCCGCCCAGCGGCGCGCCGGATGCGCGTGCAGCGCGTCGTCGTCATCGTCGTCCGCGCGGCGTTCGTCGCGCGTCAGCACGTGCAGCAGCAGTGCGCCGCCCACCCGGTCGTCCGGGTCGAGGCGCCGCAATTCGTCGAGCAGCGAGCGCGCCGCCGCGCGCTCGCCGAGCCGCAGGTTCAGGTATGCGAGCCCCTTCATCACGAACAGCTGGAAGCGCACCGTCGCGTCGTAGCGCACCGCGTCGCCCGTCGGCGGCGCATCGCCGACGCGCGGGCCGAGCGCCGTGCGCACGAGCGCAAGCGCTGCCTCGCCGACTGCACGCGCCTGCGCGAGCCGATGGCCGTAGAAATGGAAGCGGTACAACGCGATCAGCGGCGCAGGATGCGCGGGCAGCGCCGCCCGCGCGCGTTCGAGCAATGCCAGCGCGTCGTCCGGGCGATGCTGCAAGCGCCCGGCGGCGTCGATCCATGCGGCAACGGGCGCCGGCAGGCCACCGCCGAGCGCCGAACACGCGAACGCGGAGAGTGCGTCGTCGAGCGTGCGGGATTCGCCGTACATGGTCCGCTCCCGTCGGTCACGACGCGCGCGACAGCTCGGGCGGCCGGCCGCGGCCGATCGCGTCGATGCCGATCTTCGCGACGCCGGGCTCCGCCGGCGCGGCGCTGCTGCACGCACACGGCGCCTGGTTCGGGTTCGTGAACGTGAAGCCCGACTGCGTCGCCGTTTCGACGAAATCGATCGTCACGCCGTCGAGCAGCATCCGGCTTTCCGCGGGCAGGAACACGCGCAGGCCGTCGGCGTCGAGCACCGCCTCGCCCGCCTGCGGCGCGGCCTCGGCGCTGAACGCCGCGTTATAGCCCGAGCAGCCGCCCGCGCTGACGACGAGCCGGAAGCCCGCGCCGGCCGGCAAGCCCGAGAAACGCACGATACGGCGCATGAACTTGTCCGCCGCGGCGGTGATGGTGACATTCGGCAGCATGATCGCGATTCACTCCTTGTCGTTGAACGCATTGAACGCGTGGACGGCGGTCGGCACGCGGCTCACGCCGGCACGATGCAGCCGTCGACCGGGCACACCGCGACGCATTGCGGGCTGTCGAAGTGCCCTTCGCATTCGGTGCACTTCTTGGGATCGATCGCGAATACGCCGCCTTTTTCGCCGATCGCGACGTTCGGGCACTCCGGTTCGCACGCCGAGCAGCCGGTGCAGGTCGAAGCGATGATCTTCAGGGACATGGTGACGCTCCTGTTGTGGGTGAGATCCTGATGACGCGCGCGTTACGCCGCCGCGCTGCCGGTGTACGCGCCCTGCCGGATCGCCGCGTCGCCGCGATCCGCATGCACGACCGCGCCGGACGCGACGCGGCTGCGGTAATCGTCGAACCATGCGAGCGCGGCCTTCTCGATGAACTCGCCGGAGAAGCGCTCGACCGGCTCGATGCCGGCCTGCGCCAGCTCGTCGCGCGGGCACGCGCCGATCTTCGCGACCAGCACGGCGTGGCAGTCGTTGATCGCGCGCACGACCGACGGCAATTGCTCGTCGTCGCCGAACCCGCCCTGGCAGTAGAGGTCGACGCGGCGATGGCCGACGAACAGCGCTTCCGACGCGGACACCTCGAAAATCTGGAATTCGCTCACGTGGCCGAAGTGCTCGTTGACGCGCCCGCCGCCCTTCGTCGCGACGGCGACCAGCACCTTGAGATCCGTGGCGACGTCGCTCGCCATCGACGCCGTGAGCGCCTCCTGCTTCGCCGCATGCTGCGCGCTGCGTTCGGCCTCGACGCGGTCCTGATAGGCCCGGCGGCGATCGAGGTCGTAGACCACTTCCATCTCCTCGATCCGGTCGAGCGTGAACTCGTCGCTGCGGTCCTCGCCGAGCAGGCCGACCGCGTCCGCGCGGCATTGCCGGCAGTGCCGCATCAGGTTCGCGCCGCCCATGCACGCGTCCTGCACGGCCTTCAGTTCCTGCGCGCTCGGTCCGCGCTGGCCGTTCAGGCCGAAATAGGTACCGTGCTCGGGTTCGGAGATCAGCGGCATGATGTTGTGCAGGAAGGCGCCGCGCTTCTTCACCTCGCGGTTGACCTCGATCAGGTGCTCGTCGTTGACGCCGGGGATCAGCACCGAATTGATCTTGGTCAGCACGCCGCGCGCGGTGAGCATCTCGAGCCCCTTCATCTGCTGCTCGTGGAGGATCTGCGCGGCCTCGTAGCCCGTCACGCGCCGGTGATCCCAGAAGATCCACGGATAGATCTTCGCGCCGACGGCCGGGTCGACCATGTTGATCGTGATCGTCACGTGGTCGATGTTGTAGCGGCAGATCTCGTCGACCAGCGCAGGCAGCGCGAGGCCGTTGGTCGACAGGCACAGCTTGATGTCGGGCGCCTGCTCCTGGAGCATCCGGAACGTGTCGAAGGTCTTCTGCGGGTTCGCGAGCGAATCGCCGGGGCCGGCGATGCCGAGCACCGTCATCTGCGGAATCTCGCTCGCGACCGCGACGACCTTCTTGACCGCCTGCTCGGGCGTGAGCTTCTGCGACACGACGCCGGGGCGCGACTCGTTCGAGCAGTCGTATTTGCGGTTGCAGTAGTTGCACTGGATGTTGCAGGCGGGCGCGACGGCGACGTGCATCCGCGCGTAGTGGTGATGCGCCTCTTCCGAGTAGCACGGGTGGTTCTTGACCTTCTCCCAGATCTCGGCCGGCATGTCGTCGGGGCCGCCCGACGAGCCGCAGCTCGCCTTGCCGTCGCCGCCCTGCGTGCCGCAACCGCCGCCCGCTGCCGGGACGTCCGCTGGCATACCGAGCGGTTTGATCTCGCCGATGCCGATATAGGCCGACGCGGGGGGCATGCCGACGTTCTGTGCGCTGTGCATGGACTTCTCCTGGAATTCGACGGGGACGACGTGCGACGTTAAAAGCCAGAACCGTGCCACGCCGCGACGCACGCAGCGGCGCGCCTGAGCGGCGGATCCGATGTCCGGTTTGTCGGGCCGGCGCGTGTTCCGCGACGAGAACGGCGGCCGCCGCTGTCGCGGTTGCGACAAACGACACAATCGGGAAGCGGCAGAGGGAAGCGCGCCGATGCGTCGGCGGCTGCAGCGGGATGGGACCGCGGGCGTGCGCGTGAGGTCGGTCGGGAAGAAAAGTGGAAGCGGAAGCGGCGTGCGCGCATGCGGCGGCGCAAGCGCGCAGTCAGGCGCCGCGCGTGCAGCTCAGCGCACGCGCGGCATGGCGGCGCCGGTCAGAACCGCCGCACCTCGATGCCGTACTTGTGCAGCGCGTAGCCGATCTGTCGCGGCGTGATCTTCAACAGGCGCGCGGCCTTCGCCTGCACCCAGCCGCAGCGCTCCATCGCCCAGATCAGCCGCTCGCGCTCGCCCTCCGGCTTGCCTTCGTCGTCGCCGTTCATCGCGAACGCGTCGTCGTGGTCGTGCTCGTGTTCATGGAACGCGTCGTCGAACGGGTCGTCCGCGAAGCCGCCGTCGCGCGGCAAGCCGCGGTGATCGCCCGCGCCAGGCGCGGGCACCTCGCAGATCGGAATGTCGAGCAGCCGCGCGGGACGCACCGCGTCCTCGCGCTCGATGTGATGCAGCACCTTCGTCAGGCAGCGGTCCTCCTGGCACAGGAACGCGAGGCGGTCGATCGTGTCGTGATGCGTCATCGTCGCGGTGCGCTCGACGCAGTTCTCGAGCTCGCGCACGTTGCCGGGCCAGTAGCAGCTCGTCAGCACGCGCATCGCGTCCTCGCTGAAGCGCAGCGCGCGGCCGTTGTCGCGGTTGAAGCGATCGAGAAAGTGCTGGGCCATCGCGGGGATGTCGTCGCGCCGCTCGCGCAGCGGCGGCAACTGGATGCTGACGACGTTGATCCGGTAGTAGAGATCGGCGCGGAACTCGCCTTCCTTCACCATCCGCTCGAGATTGCGATTGGTGGCGAGAATCAATCTCACATCGACTTTCACCGGCGCCGCGCCGCCGACCCGCTCGAACTCGCGCTCCTGCAGCACGCGCAGCAGCTTCGCCTGGAACGACGGCGAGATGTCGCCGATCTCGTCGAGGAACAGCGTGCCGCCATGCGCCAGTTCGAAACGCCCCTTGCGCAATCCCTGCGCACCGGTGAACGCGCCCTTCTCGTGCCCGAACAGCTCGCTTTCGAGCAGCGTCTCGGTCAGCGCCGCGCAGTTCACCGAGATGAAGGCGTGGTCGTTGCGCGGCGACAGCCGGTGGATCGCGCGCGCGATCACCTCCTTGCCGGTGCCGCTCTCGCCGCGCAGCAGCACCGTCGTGCGAGCCGGCGCGACCTGATGGACCTGCGAGAACACCTGCTGCATCGGCGCCGACACGCCGACCACCTGATCGAGCTGCTGCACCGGCCGGATCGCCTTCTGCATACGCCGCACCTCGTCCTGCAGGCGGTCGTGCGCGCAGCTGACGCTGCGATGTAGCAGCATCGCCTGCCCCATCAGCGTCGCGACGATCTTCATCAGATACAGGTCGTTCGCGAACACGCGGTTGCGATCGGGGTTCGCACAAAACGCGACCAGCACGCCCAGCGTGCGCTGCTCGTGGCGGATCGGCATGCCGAGCATCGCGACCGAGCCGTCGTCGGGCTCGCCCGCGCCGCCCGTGCGATCGAGGAACAGCGGCTCGTCGCGCACTTCCGGCACGATCACCGGCGAGCCGCTCGTGAAGATGCGTCCGACGATGCCCTCGCCGGGCAGGAAGCGCACGCGCTGGCGCCAGTCGTCGGCGAGGCCGGTGCAGCACAGGCCGCGCAGGTAGCCGTCCGGCTCGACGACGACGACGAACGCCGAGCGCCAGCCCAGCGTGTACGACAGGTAACGCAGCGACGTGAGGAAGGTCTGCGAGACGTCGAGCGACGATATCAGCGTCTTGCCCACTTCATAGACCACGTCGAGATCACGGCGATGCTCGCTTGCATGGGAATTCGGCATGGCTTTCGCTCCTGCGATGGCTCGCCCGCGCGTGCAGCACTCCGGCGCGACGTAATGGCGAAGCAATATCTGCGCCCATCTCGTGCCGCGGGATCGCGGCGCCTGCCCGCGACGACAAAGCCGACACAGGCGAGAAAAGACCAGACAAAGGCGACAAGGTCGCGCGCCGTTCGCCGGGTGCGCGCGACAAACTCGACAATGCGCAGCTCGACATCCACGATATCAAGCGAAAAAAAAGCGTGGCATGGATGTTGCAAATCCGGCGGTCGTCAACCCACCGTCGTCATCCCTCCACGCGGAGCATGCAATGGCCTATAGCGACAAGGTCCTCGACCACTACGAAAACCCGCGCAACGTCGGCTCATTCGACGCCGGCGCCGACGACGTCGGCACCGGCATGGTCGGCGCGCCCGCATGCGGCGACGTGATGCGGCTGCAGATCCGCGTGAATGCCGACGGCGTGATCGAGGACGCGAGATTCAAGACCTACGGCTGCGGCTCCGCGATCGCGTCGAGCTCGCTCGTCACCGAATGGGTGCGCGGCCGCACGCTCGACGAAGCGCTCGCGATCAAGAACACCGACATCGCCGAAGAACTCGCGCTGCCGCCCGTGAAGATTCACTGCTCGATTCTCGCCGAGGACGCGATCAAGGCCGCCGTCGCCGATTTCCGCTCGCGGCATCCGGGCGCGGGCGGCGAGACGCTCGCCGAGCAGCCGGTCTGCACGTCCACGCCGAACTGAACGCTTCACTCCTTCGAGGATCGCCCCATGGAACTCCTGCAACCGTCCGCCGACGCCGCGCCCGTCCCGCTGCCGGCCTTTCTGGACTTCACGCCCAACGCGGCCGCGAAAGTCGCGGCGCTGATCGACGCGGAAGGCAACCCGCAGCTGAAACTGCGGCTCTACGTGTCGGGCGGCGGCTGCTCGGGCTTTCAATACGGTTTCGCGTTCGACGACCAGGTCGCGGAAGACGACCTGCAAGTCGTCACCGACGGCGTCACGCTGCTGATCGACGCGATGAGCCGGCAATACCTCGCGGGCGCCCGCGTCGACTACGAGGACGGGCTCGAAGGCTCGCGCTTCGTGATCCAGAATCCGAACGCGCAGAGCACGTGCGGCTGCGGCAGTTCCTTTTCCGTGTGAGCGCGCGATGGCCATCTCCGTCACTCCAGCGGCCGCGCGCCACATCGAGAAAGCGCTGCAAAAGCGCGGCGCCGGGCTCGGCCTGCGCGTCGCGGTCAAGACGAGCGGCTGCTCCGGCTTCGCCTACGCGCTCGAATTCGTCGACGCGCCGAACGACGACGATCTGTGCTTCGCGACGCACGGCGTGACCGTCGTCGTCGACCCGCGCAGCCTGCCGATGCTCGACGGCACCGAGCTCGACTTCGTCCGCGAGGGCCTGAACGAAGGCTTCAAGTTCCACAACCCGAACGCGACCGCGAACTGCGGCTGCGGCGAGAGCTTCGCCGTCTGAGCACGCCCGCACGCGACATTCGCACCGACCGCACGGAGACCCGTCATGGCCCTGCTGCAGATCGCCGAACCCGGCCGCGCCGCCGCACCGCATCAGCACCGGCTCGCCGCCGGCATCGACCTCGGCACGACCAACTCGCTCGTCGCGACCGTGCAGAGCGCGCTCGCGCGCGTGCTGCCGGATGCGGACGGCCACGCGCTGCTGCCGTCGATCGTGCGCTATCTGCCGTCCGGCGCAACCGAGATCGGCCGGCTCGCGCAGCTGCGTCAGGTCGACGATCCGCAGAACACGATCGTGTCGGTGAAGCGCCTGATGGGCCGCGGCCTCGCGGATGTCGCGGGCGCCGACGCCCTGCCGTACCGGTTCGTCGAACGGCCTGGCATGGTCGCGCTCGACACGGCCGGCGGCGTTCGCACGCCCGTCGAGGTGTCGGCCGAGATCCTGCGCGCGCTGCGCGTGCGCGCCGAAACGGCGCTCGGCGGCGAGCTGGCCGGCGTCGTCATCACGGTGCCCGCGTATTTCGACGACGCGCAGCGGCAAGCGACCAAGGACGCCGCGCGGCTCGCCGGCCTGACCGTGCTGCGCCTGCTGAACGAGCCGACGGCCGCCGCGGTCGCTTACGGCCTCGATCGCGGTGCGCAAGGCGCGTACGTCGTCTACGATCTCGGCGGCGGCACCTTCGACGTGTCGGTGCTGAAGCTCGCGAACGGCGTGTTCGAGGTGCTCGCGACGGGCGGCGACTCGGCGCTCGGCGGCGACGATTTCGATCACGCGATCGCGGCTTGGCTGTGCCGCGCGCACGGCGTCGACACGCTCGCCTCGCACGCGCCCGGCGACCAGCGCGCGATGCTGAGCGCCGCGCGCGCGGCGAAGGAAACGCTGTCGCACGCGGCGAGCGCCGATCTCGCGATCCGGCTGTCGAGCGGCGTCGAGCTGCGGCAAACGCTGTCGCGCGCGGCGTTCGCGGGGCTCGCGGAAGCGCTCGTCGCGCGCACGCTGGCGGCGACCAAACGCGCGCTGCGCGACGCGCAGCTGGCGATCGGCGAGCTGGACGGCGTGATCCTCGTCGGCGGATCGACGCGGATGCCGGTCGTGCGCGACGCGGTGCGCAGCCTGTTCGGCCGCGAGCCGCTGGCCGACATCGATCCCGATCAGGTGGTCGCGCTCGGCGCCGCGAAACAGGCCGACATCCTCGCCGGCAACGCCGGCAGCGACGCGTGGCTGCTGCTCGACGTGTGCCCGCTGTCGCTCGGCATCGAGACGATGGGCGGCCTCGTCGAGAAGATCATTCCGCGCAACTCGACGATTCCGGTCGCACGCGCGCAGGAATTCACGACGTTCAAGGACGGCCAGACCGCGATGTCGATTCACGTCGTGCAGGGCGAGCGCGAATCGGTGGGCGACTGCCGCTCGCTCGCGCGTTTCACGCTGCGCGGGATTCCGCCCGCGGTGGCCGGCGCCGCGCGCATCCGCGTCACGTTCCAGATCGACGCCGACGGGCTGCTGGCCGTCACCGCGCGCGAGCAGCGCAGCGGCGTCGATGCGCACGTCGAAGTGAAGCCGTCTTACGGCCTGAGCGACGACCAGGTCGCGTCGATGCTGCGCGATGCGATCGACACGTCCGTGGCGGACATGCAGCTGCGCGCGTGGCGCGAAGCACAGGTCGATGCGCGCAGGATGCTCGACGCGACCGAAGCCGCGCTGACGGAGCATGCATCGCTGCTGGCGGCCGACGAACTCGCGGCGGTCCGGCAGGCGCTGTTCCGCGTCGCCGATGCGCTCGGCACGGCCGCGCCGCTCGACGCGCTGCGCGAGGCCGCCGACGCGCTGTCCCGCGCCACCGAGCAGTTCGCCGCGCGCCGGATGGATGCGTCGATCCGCAGCGCGCTCGCCGGGCGCGCACTCGACAGCCTCGCGTAACGGATATCGAGGAGCGCGTATGCCCTGCGTCCGGGTTCTGCCCCATCCTGCGCTGTGTCCCAACGGCCATGCATTCGATGCGCAGCGCGGCGCGTCGTTGTGCGAGAGCCTGCTCGCAAGCGGCATCGCGCTCGAGCATGCGTGCGAGATGGTCGCCGCGTGCGCGACCTGCCATGTGTATGTACGCGCAGGCGGCGCGTCGCTCGCGCCGCCGGACGACGAAGAGAACGACCAGCTCGATCGCGCGTGGGGGCTCGACGCGCAGTCACGGCTCGCGTGCTGCGTGAGCCTCGGCAACGACGACCTGACGATCGAACTCCCGCGCCACACGCGCAATCTCGCACGCGAACGCTGAGCGCGCGGGCCGTCCTCGGGCCGCCGTTCGTCTCTCCGTCACGCGCCTGCCGCTCATCCCGCCCGTACGTCCTCCTGCGCGACACGTTGCACGCGCAACGTCGCGCGCACCGCGCGCCAACGACCCGACATCCAGCCGACGCACCGCTGTCCGAAACAGCACATTCGCGACACGCGTCGGCGGCAAGCCGCCATCCGCACGCTGCGCGATTCGCGCAAACCCGCGTCGCGACGGCCTCTCGCGCACCCATGCGCAATTGGCACGACCTTTGCAAATACGTATCGCAACGCCCTCTGGAATCGCAACCATGTCCATTCCGATCATCAACGACACGACACTGCGCGACGGCGAACAGACCGCCGGCGTCGCGTTCACCGTCGAGGAGAAATGCGCGATCGCGACCGCGTTGTCGAACGCCGGCGTGCCCGAACTCGAAATCGGCATCCCGTCGATGGGCGCCGACGAGATTGCGGACATCCGCTCGATCGTCGACCTGAATCTCGACGCGAGCGTCATGGTCTGGGGACGCCTGACGCCGGGCGACCTCGCCGCGGCGCTGCGCAGCCGGCCCGACATCATTCACCTGTCGGTGCCGGTGTCGGACATCCATCTGCAATACAAGCTGCGCCAGCCGCGCGCCTGGGTGTTCGCGCAGATCAAGCGCGTAATCGGCGAGGCCGTGCGCAGCGACCTGAAGATCTCGCTCGGCGCCGAGGACGCGTCGCGCGCGGACCCGGCGTTCCTCGCCGACGTCGCGCGGCTCGCGCAGCAATGCGGCGCGCAGCGCATCCGCTTCGCCGACACGCTCGGCGTGCTCGATCCGTTCTCGACCTACGAAGCCGTCGCGCGCCTGCGCGACGCCGTCGACATCGAGATCGAGATGCACGCGCACAACGATCTCGGGCTCGCCACCGCCAACACGCTCGCGGCGCTGCGGGCTGGCGCGACGCATGCGAACACGACGGTCAACGGCCTCGGCGAGCGCGCGGGCAACGCGGCGCTCGAGGAGGTCGTGATGTGCTCGCGCCATCTGCTCGGCCGCGACACCGGCGTCGACACCACCGCGCTCGTCGGCATTTCGCGGCTCGTCGAGCATGCGTCCGGGCGGCAGGTCGCGCTCAACAAGAGCATCGTCGGCGGCGGCGTGTTCACGCACGAGTCGGGCATCCACACCGACGGCCTCGCGAAGAATCCGACGACCTACGAGAGCTTCGATCCGGCCGAGCTCGGCCGCGCGCGCTCGCTCGTGCTCGGCAAGCATTCCGGCTCGCACGGCGTGCGCCATGCGTACGAGGCGCTCGGGCTACCGGTCGCCGACCAGCTCGTGCCGCTGCTGCTCGCGCGCATCCGTCAGCATGCGACCCAGACGAAGCAGGCGCCGAACGCGGCCGATCTGTACCGGTTCCTGGTCGAGACGCGCGAACTCATCGAGGAATGGTCATGAGCGCCGTGCCGCGCACCGCATCCGCGGCGGCGGCGGCCGAGCGCGCCGCCGGCCGCTCATGGTGGGCCTTGCTGCGCGGCGACGCACGCTGCGTGCTCGAGCGCGATCCGGCCGCGCGCAGCCGGCTCGAGGTCTGGACCATCTATCCGGGGCTGCACGCGCTCGCCGCGCACCGCGTCGCGCATGCGCTGTGGCGGCGCGGCTGGCGCTACCTGCCGCGCGTGCTGTCGTTCGTCGCGCGCATGGTCACGCAGGTCGACATCCATCCCGGCGCGACGATCGGCCCGCGCCTGTTCATCGATCACGGCTCGGGCGTCGTGATCGGCGAGACGGCCGAGATCGGCGCCGACTGCACGCTCTATCACGGCGTCACGCTCGGCGGCACCAGCCTGCACGCGGGCAAGCGCCATCCGACGCTCGGCGAGCGCGTGATCGTCGGCGCGGGCGCGACGATCCTCGGCCCGATCGCGGTCGGCGATGGCGCGCGGATCGCGGCGAACTCGGTCGTGATCGACGCGGTGCCGGACCACGCGACCGTCGTCGGGATTCCGGCGCGCGTCGTCGCGCCGCGCGACCGGCGCACCGCGCACGGCTACGACCTGAACCATCACCTGATTCCCGACCCGGTCGGCAAGGCGCTCGCGTGCCTGCTCGATCGCGTCGCCCGGCTCGAGCAGTCCAGCCCAGGCGGCCCGCTGCCGCCGCGTCCCGGCGCACCCGGCGAACCATGCTGCGGCGACGGCTGCATGGACGCCGTGCACGCGCCATCCCCGTCCCGCCGTCCGGAGTGATTCGCCATGACGCCCCTCGCCGAACGATTGAAACACCTGTCCTCCGCGGAGGACTTCCTGCAGTTCTTTGGCGTGCCGTTCGACCAGAAGGTGGTCGACGTCTGCCGTCTGCACATCCTCAAGCGCTTCTTCCAGTACATCCGGCAGCAGGCGTCGATCCCGCAGGACACCGAAGCCGCGCTGTTCGCCGCCTACCGCGACCAGCTCGCACGGGCCTACCGCGACTTCGTCGCGTCGACGCCCGCCGAGGAAAAGGTCTTCAAGGTATTCCAGGACGTCGACGGCCGCCAGCACGTGTCCGTCGACACTCTCCGCGCGTCGCTGCCGGCGCGCGGCACCGCATGACGGAGAAACCCACCATGCACATCGTCGTCTGCATCAAGCAGGTTCCGGATTCGGCGCAGATCCGGGTTCATCCGGTCACCAACACGATCATGCGGCAGGGCGTGCCCGCGATCCCCAATCCGTACGACCTGTTCTCGCTCGAAGAGGCGCTGCGGCTGAAGGACCGCTTCGGCGGCATGGTCACCGCGCTGTGCATGGGGCCGCCGCAGGCCGAGGACGCGCTGCGCAAATGCGTGAGCTACGGCGCCGACGACGCGATCCTCGTGACCGACCGCGCGTTCGCGGGCGCCGATACGCTCGCGACCTCCTATGCGCTCGCGGCCGGCATCCGCCAGATCGCGCGCGAACAGGCGGTCGACATCGTGTTCACCGGCAAGCAGACGATCGACGGCGACACCGCCCAGGTCGGCCCCGGCATCGCGAAGCGGCTCGGGATGCAGTTGCTGACCTACGTGTCGCGCATCGTCGAGATCGATCCCGAGGCGCGCACGATCGTCGTCGAGCGTCGCGCGGAAGGCGGCGTGCAGGTGCTGAAGACCGCGCTGCCGTGTCTCGTCACGATGCTCGAGAACACCAACGAGCTGCGCTTCGCGACGATGCCCGCGATGATCCACGCGGCCGGTTTCCCGGTGCGCAG
Source organism: Burkholderia sp. MBR-1 (assembly GCF_013822785.1). NCBI lineage: Bacteria > Pseudomonadati > Pseudomonadota > Betaproteobacteria > Burkholderiales > Burkholderiaceae > Burkholderia > Burkholderia sp. MBR-1. Next base: position 250,862 of record NZ_CP053611.1, on the reverse strand, counting down.
ATGGAACAAGGAGGACGCCGGCATCGAGGACGTGACGAAGATCGGCCTGAAGGGATCGCCGACCGTCGTCAGCAAGGTGTTCGGCCCGACCCCGCGCAGCGAGAAGGCCGACCTGCTCGAACTCGACACGTCGACGCTGCGCGACGTGTCGCTGACCTTGCTGCAGAAGATCTTCACGCGTCATCCGACGCTCGAAACCGACCTGCTGATGAAGGAGTCGACATGACGACCGCCGCCAACCCGCCCGCCGCGCCCGTCAGGAAGGCCGGCGGCCGCAATCTGGAGCTGCCCGAGCACCTGAAGGCGTACAAGGGCGTCTGGGTGTTCGTCGAGCACGACCGCGGCCACGTGCACGGCGTGTCGTGGGAACTCGTCGGCGAGGCGCGCAAGCTCGCCGACAAGCTCGGCAGCGACGTGTCCGTCGTGCTGCTCGGCGGCCCCGACGAAGCGCTCGAGGCGTTCGCCGCCGACGCGTTCGGCTACGGCGCCGACAAGGCCTACGTGATTCACGCGCCGGTGCTGCACGGCTACCGGAACGAGCCGTTCACGAAGGCGCTCACCGAGCTCGTCAATCGCTACCAGCCCGAAATCCTGCTGCTCGGCGCGACGTCGATGGGCCGCGACCTCGCCGGCTCGGTTGCGACCACGCTGTTGACCGGACTGACCGCGGACTGCACCGCGCTCAACATCGATCCGGCCACGCGTGCGCTGGCGGCGACGCGGCCGACCTTCGGCGGCTCGCTGCTGTGCACGATCATGACGCTCGCGTACCGGCCGCAGATGGCGACCGTGCGCCCGCGCGTGATGGCGATGCCGCGCGCCGAGCCGGGCCGCGGCGGCGAGATCGTGCAGGAGACGTTCGGCATGGTCGAGACCGACATCGTCACGAAGCTGCTCGACTTCATCGCCGACGCGAACAGCAACCGCATCAACCTGCCCTATGCCGACGTGATCGTGAGCGGCGGCAAGGGGCTGAAGAACCCGGAGAACTTCCGCCTCGTGTTCGAGCTCGCGCGGGTGCTCGGCGGCGAGGTGGGCGCGACGCGCCCGTGCGTGCAGGCCGGCTGGGTCGAGGCCGACCGGCAGGTCGGCCAGACCGGCAAGACCGTGCGGCCGAAGCTCTACATCGCGGCCGGCATTTCCGGTGCGATCCAGCATCGCGTGGGGATGGAGAGCGCGGACGTGATCGTCGCGATCAACACCGACCCGAACGCGCCGATCTTCGACTTCGCGCACTTCGGCATCGTCGGCAATGCGATGCAGGTGCTGCCCGCGCTCACGCAAGCGTTCGCGGAACACCTGTCGGTTCGCGGCAAGCAGGTCGCATAAGGAGCAGCGAAATGAAAAAACCGTCGCAATTCGACGCGATCGTCGTCGGCGCGGGGCCGTCGGGCAATGCCGCGGCCTACACGATGGCGAAGGCCGGCCTCAAGGTGCTGCAGATCGAGCGCGGCGAGTATCCGGGCAGCAAGAACGTGCAAGGCGCGATCCTCTACGCGAAGGCGCTCGAGGAGATCATCCCCGACTTTCGCGACGACGCGCCGCTCGAGCGTCACATCATCGAGCAGCGCCTGTGGATGCTCGACGAGACGTCGTTCGTCGGCACGCACGTGCGCAGCGACGACTACAACAAGCCGCCGTACAACCGCTACACGATCATCCGCGCGCAGTTCGACAAGTGGTTCTCGTCGAAGGTGCGCGAGGCCGGCGCGCTGGTCATCTGCGAGACGACCGTCAACCATCTGATCCTCGACGGCGACCAGGTGGTCGGCGTGCAGTGCGATCGCGAGCAGGGCGACGTGTACGCCGACGTCGTGATCCTCGCCGACGGCGTGAATTCGACGCTTGCGCGCAAGGCCGGTTTCCACGACGAGATCGACGCCGGCAACGTCGCGCTCGCCGTCAAGGAAATCCTGTTCATGCCGGAGGAGACGATCCGTCAGCGCTTCAACATCGGCGAGGACGAAGGCGTCGTGATCGAGATGGTCGGCCGGATCACCGACGGCATGATGGGCACCGGCTTCCTGTACACGAACCGCGAATCGCTGACGATCGGCGTCGGCTGCATGCTGTCCGATTTCAAGCAGAACGCGAACCGCACGAGCCCGTACGTGCTGATCGAGCAGATGAAGCGCCATCCGGCGATCGCGCCGCTGATCGAGGGCGGCGAGATGAAGGAGTACTGCGCGCACCTGATCCCGGAAGGCGGCTTCCACGCGGTGCCGCGCGTGTACGGCAACGGCTGGATGATCGTCGGCGACTCGGGCGGCTTCGTCAACGCCGCGCACCGCGAAGGCTCGAACCTCGCGATGACGACCGGGCGCCTCGCGGCCGAGACGGTGATCGCGGCGAAGGCGGCCGGCCGCGGCTATCGCGCGGGCGAGCTGAAGGCGTACAAGGCGAAGCTCGACGACAGCTTCGTGATGAAGGATCTGTACAAGTACCGCGACATGCCGGACACGCTGCACCGCAATCCGCAGTTCTTCACGACCTATCCGGATCTGGTCGCGAACGCCGCGCGCACGATGATCACCGTCGACGGCGTCGACAAGAAGACCAAGGAGCGCGCGATCGTGTCGAGCTTCCGCAAGAGCCGTTCGTTCGCCGGGCTGGTCGGCGACGCGTTCAAAATCTGGAGGGCATTCCGATGAGCACCGTGACAGTCAACGTCGAGGAAAAGCTGTTTCAGAACCGCTACCGCGTCGACGCGGGCCGGCCCCACATCCGCATCAAGAGCACGGACGTCTGCCTGAACGACTGCAGGCAGAAGAGCTGCACGTTCGTCTGCCCGGCGTCGTGCTACAAGGCCGAAGGCAACGGCGCGGTGACGCTGATCACCGACGGCTGCCTCGAGTGCGGGAGCTGCCGGATCCTGTGCAGCGAACATCAGAACATCGAATGGGAGTACCCGCGGGGCGGCCACGGGATCCTGTTCAAGTTCGGTTGAAGGAGGGATACCGCGATGCCACGTCCGACACGACACGTCTTCGTCTGCACGCAGAACCGGCCGCCGAACCATCCGCGCGGCTCCTGCGGCGGCGGCCACGGCTCGGCCGCGCTGTTGCAGGCGTTCTGGGCCGAGCAGCAGAAGCGCCAGGCCTACGACACGGTCGCCATCACCTACGCGGGCTGCCTCGGCCCGTGCGAGCGCGGCGCGAATGTCGTCGTCTATCCGGAAGCCGTGCTGTACAGCGGCGTCACGCCGGCCGACGTCGACGAGATTTTCTCCAGCCACCTCGAACGCGGCGAGCCGGTCGCACGTCTGCTCGCGCCGAGGGAGATCTGGTGAACCTGATGACGGGATCCGAGTCCGCCGAGCTGTTCGGCGGCGACGTGCCCGCGTCGATCCGGCATCTGATCGACTCGGCGCGCGGGGCGACGCGCGACGAGACCGGCGCGGCGCTGTGGGCAGCCGTGCTCAGCGCGCCGCGCAGCCTGCCCGCGTACTACCTGCTCTACAAGTTCCATGCGGCGGCCGGCGAGCTCGCGCACGCGCAACAGGTCGCGATCAAGGCGCTCGCGGTCGCGGCCGAGCAGGCGTCGCTCGCCCGCGACTGGCGCACGGTGCGCGTGAGCGACGCCGATTTTTCGGTGCCCGGCCCCGCCCGCTTCTGGCTGTTCACGCTGAAGGCACTCGCGTTCATCAGCGTGCGGCTGGGCGAGTACCGCGTCGCGCGCGCGCTGGTCGAGAAATTGCGCGCGCTCGATCCGGCCGATCGCGTCGGGTACGGCGTCGTCGATGCGCTGCTCGCCCAGGTTCCGGAACGGTGACGGGCCGCGCATGAAGGAGGTCGAGATGGTTCGCAGTGGAACGCAGCGGAACCGGCCGCTCGGCCGCTCCGCATACGCGGCATGCGCCGGTGCATGGCTATTCGCGGTCCGATGTTCCGCCTGAAGGATCCCGCACGATGACGCTTCGACGTTCGCCGGTTCGCTCGCGCAACAAGGCCATGCTGCTGCCGACGCCGCGTGCGACGGTCGACCGGCAATCGCTCGAGTACCACCTCGTGCTGGCCGCGATCCGTGCGGGCCACGGCAACGAGCGGCAGCTCTCGCGGCTCGTCGAGATCCTGTTCCTGGCCGAGTTTCTTCACGAAGCCGGCTATGGGGACGGCGACCAGGCCGCGTTCGCGGAGATGGAAGCGGCGCTGCGCCGATGCACCGACCGCGGCCACACCACGGGCGAATGGCGCATGGATGCGCAGGACCACGGGCACGTCGCGCAATTGCTGACGCTGCACGATCGGCAACTGGCGCGCGCGCCGCTTCACGCGGTCGCGACCGCCACCGAGCGTTTGCGTCGGCTGCTCGCGAAGGCGGCGCTCGCACTCGGCGTCGCGCGACAGGCGGCGTGAATGCAAGCGAGCGTGCATGTCGTCGGCATCCCCGCTACGCCGCGCCCGCATGGCCGCCCTAAAACCGCAGACGCATCAACGCGCCGCCATCCGCCGCATCGTCGACTTCGATCCAGCCGCCGTGCGCTTCCATGATCGTCGCGACGATCGCGAGTCCGAGCCCCGCGCCTGCGTTGCGACTCCGGTCGACCCGATAAAAGCGATCGAATATTCTCGCGCGCTCGCGCGCCGGAACCCCCGGGCCGTGGTCGCGGACCGAGCAACACCTGCCCGGCCCGCTCACCACCTCGACCGTCGTGCCCCTCGGCGTATGCTCGAGCGCGTTCTCGATCACGTTGCGCAGCGCCCGGCCGAGCGCTTCCGTGTGACCGCGGATCGTCGCGCCGCCTGCATCGACGAACGTGATCGAACGGCCGCGCGCCACCGCGAGCGGCAGCAGGTCGGTGGAAACGTCGCGCGCCAGCGCACCGAGGTCGACGCGATCGTCCGCGGCAATTTCGACCGTGCTCGCCTGCGCCATGTCGAGCATCTGGTCCACGAGCCGCTTCATTCGCTGCGCGTCGCGCGTGAGCTTCGTCTTCGTCTCTCCGTCGGGCAGGCTTCCGATGCCGAGCATCAGGATCGCCAGCGGCGTGCGCAACTCGTGCGCAGCGTCGCCCGCGAACTCGCGCAGCGTTTCCACCGACAGCTGCAGCCGGTCGAGCATGCGGTTCACCGATCCGACCAGCGCCTGCACCTCCCACAGCGGCGTCGCATCCGTTATGCGCGTGGCGATCTGCGCCGGATCGATGCGATCCACCGCGGCAATCGTTTCATCGAGCGGCTTCAGCGTGCTGCGCACCACGCTGAAGTTGAACAGCAGCAGCAAGCCCGACAGCAGCGCGAGCGGAAGCAAGACATGGAAGCGGATCTCGTCGAAGATCACCGGAACGAACGGCTTGAAGCCGCGGCCGGCGATCGCCACCGTCACCCAGTACGGGCGGTCGGCCACCGTCACGCGCCGCGTGCCCGTGAGCAGAAAGCGGTCGCCCCATGTTTCGCGCTGCGTGCGGATCACCAGGAACGACATGGGCGCCTCCTGTTCGATCCGCACCTCGCCGTCGTCATGTCGCGCGACGATCGCGCCGCCCTTCTCGTGAACGACGAACGCGCGGCGCGTGTAGGGCGCGAGCGGCTGCGCGAGATCCGCGGATCGCGCGAGGCCGGCATCCGCGCCGTCGGCGGCGATGGCGCGCGCGATGCGGGTCGCCTCGGCCGAGATCAGCAACTGATCGAGCTCGTTGGGGTTGCGCACGTACATCCACATGACGGCGAGCAACTGCACCAGCATGAAGATGCAACCGACGACGGCCAGCCGCACGGAGATCGTGAAGAACAGCGTGTGGCGTCGCCGCACCCGCGTGCCCGCCCCGTCAACCATTGCGCTGCGCTTCGTCGCCGTCGTCCGACGCGGACGCGGATGTGCCGGTCAGCATGTAGCCGATCCCGTGCGCGGTGTGCAACGCGACCTGCGCATGCGCCGCGGCGAGCCGGCGCCGCAAGCGCGACACCACTGCCTCCAGCGCGTTCGGCGTGACCTCGGCTTCGAGCGCGTACAGCGAATCCTCGAGCGCGCCTTTCGTGACCACATGGCCCACCCGCCGCATCAGGCATTCGAGCAGCCCCAGCTCACGCGGCGGCACGGGCACGACGCGCCCCGCGACGCGCACTTCCCGCCCCGCCGTATCGAGTTCGAGATTGGCCACCGCAAGCGTGGTGCCGAGGCACGCGCCCGGCCGGCGCAGCAGCGCACGACACCGCGCCGTCAGCTCGCGCAGCTCGAACGGCTTGACCAGGTAGTCGTCACCGCCCGAGTCGAGCCCGATCACGCGGTCGTCCAGACTGCTACGCGCCGTGATGATCAGCACCGGCACCGTATGGCCGCCGCGGCGCAGCGCCTTCACGAAGGTCACGCCGTTGCCGTCCGGCATGCCGAGATCGAGCAGCACCAGGTCGTAGGGGGTCGACGCGAACGCACGCGTCGCGAGATCGAGTGTCGCGCACCAGTCCACCGCGAAGCCTTCCTTCGCCAGCCCGTCGGCGAGCAGCGACGCGAGCCTGGCGTTATCTTCGACGAGCAGCAGCCGCATGATCGACGTCCGTTTCAGATGCTGCGCGTTTGCGCCCGGTCACCATCGCAAGCACGAGGTTCTCGCGATGTCGGCGGCTCTCCACTACCGCGGCCGTCACGTGCAGCGCCGCCATGACCAGCACGGCGTCGACGAGCAACGCATGCGTGGTCTGAAGCCATTGCTCGCCCCAGAAGCGGTCGAGGCCCTGCATCCAGCCCGTGATGCAGACGGCGGCGAGCAGCGCCATCAGCGCGAGCATCATGAGGCCGCCCGCCGGGTTGTGGCCGACATAGCGGCGATCGCGCCCGGTTGCAGCGCTCGCGATGTGCATCGCCGCCGCGCGCGGCGTCGTGACGAAGTCCGCGAAGCGCGCGTGCGTGCTGCCGACGAAGCCCCACACGACGCGCACGGCGAGCGCGCCGGCCACCGCGTAGCCGACGTAACGGTGCGGCGCCTTGCCGGCTTCGAGAAACACGTAGTTCGCGAGCACGCCGGCCACGACGCTCCAGTGAAAGATGCGCACGACGAGGTCCCACACCGGGATCGACCGCGCGTTCGCGTCATGTCCGGCGGCGGCGGGAGTGATCTGCGTGTCGTGACGATGCAGCGGCAGCATGGCTAGTCCACGTTGCTTTCGACGACCGCGCCCGTCACCGGATTGAAATAGACCTCGGCCTTGCGGCCGTCGGCCGTGCGACCGTAGATCTCGTAGCAACCGGACGTGGTTTTCTTGAACACCTTGATTTCCTTGTAGCCCATCTGACTGATCTTCTTCTGCATCTCCGTCTCGCTCAGCCATTGCGATTCGGGCTGACGCGTGCAGGTCGGGCTGGCGACGGCCTGGCCCGCGATGCTGCCCAGCAGGATGATAGCGACGATGCTGCCGATGCGGTTGCGATTCATGTTGCGGCTCCTATTGCCTGAAACGGCGAGCGCAAGGCGCGCTCATCGCCAAGCTTAGAGACGCCTTCTGACCATGTCCTGACAAACCCGCGCCGATGCGCGTCGTCACACACCGATGGTCGTTGCACGTCGTGGCGCACGTCAGGACATTGTCAATCCTGCACGACAACATGGTCGGTGTCGCCACGGTCGGCGACGTTCCCGAAAAGGATACCGATCATGAAACGCTTCAAGCAACAGATGCCCGTCGCCGCGCTGGCGGCGCTTTCGTTCGTCGCGGCTCCCGCGTTCGCCGACGGTCCGTTGAAAGACCAGACGAAGCAGAACCTCGAGGCCGCGATGCACGGCGAGGCCTACGCGCACCTGAAGTACCTCGCCTACGCCGAGCATGCGCGCAAGAGCGGCCACCCGGAGATCGCGAAGCTGTTCGACGAGAGCGCGAACGTGGAGGCCAACGAGCACTTCGCACGCGAGGCGGAAGCGCTGAATCTGGCGAAGTCCGACGAGGCCAACCTCGCCGACGGCATGGCCGGCGAGCACTACGAGAACACCAAGATGTACGTCAAGTTCGCGGAGCAGGCCGATGCGGCCGGCGACAAGAAAGTGGCCGCGATGTTCCGGCAGATCGCCGCCGACGAGGGCGATCACTACGCCGCGTTCCGCGCGGCGAGCGAGAAACTGCGGACGGCCAGCAAGTAACGCCCGCGCATTCGCGCCGGTCCGCTTTGCGTCCTGCTCCTCGCGGGAAGATTGCGACGCTTCGGGGAGCGGAAACGCCGTGCTTGTGCGAGCAGGAACGCCGTCGGATTCAACGGCGTCGCGCCCCGTCCGGCGTCGCCGCTTGAGCGGCGTTGCCGGACGCCCCCGTCGGGCAACACAATTGCGCGAGGATATCGAGGCCGCGCGCCGGCTCCCGAACGAATGGATTCGTCTCGTCCCACGCGTACCCTGCCAGGATCGAGCACACCATGCGCTTTACGTCGGATGCCTTGTCTTCGTGGAACACGATGTCCTGCAGCGCGCCCGAGTACCAGCGCTCGACGAACGCGCGGAACGTGTCGATGCCCTTGCGCAGCGCGACGTCGTAATCGCGTGCCCAGTCGACCGTCTCGCCGCGCAGCTGCCGTTCCAGCGTGGCGACCGCCAGATGGGCCGAGCGCAGCGCGATCGTCACGCCCGACGAGAAGATCGGATCGAGAAACTCGCCCGCGTTGCCGAGCAGCGCATAGCCGTGGCCGTGCAGCGACTCGACGTTCGACGCATAGCCGCAGATGCGGCGCACCGGCATCACGAACGGCTTGCTGCCGACCAGCCGAGACAAGGTCGGCTCGGTCTGCAGCAATTCGCGCAGCAGCGCTTCCTGTTCCGCTTCCGGCACGTCGAGGAACGCCGCATCGGCCACGCAGCCGACCGACGAGCGCCCGTTGGTCAGCGGAATCATCCAGAACCAGACGTCGCGCCGCTCGGGATGCACGGCGATGCAGATCTTGTCGCGATCGGTGGAGCCGGCCGGCAAACGATCTTCGACATGCGAAAAGATCGCCGCCCGCGTCGGCAGGCCGGTGGGCGCTTCGAGCCCCAGCAGCCGCGGCAGCACGCGGCCGAAGCCGCTCGCGTCGAGCACGAACGACGCTTGAACGGAATATTCGTGGCCGGCCTCGTCGACCACGTCGAGCCGCGGCGTATCGCCGGCGTGAAACGCACGCACGGTATGACCGAATCGCACCTGCGCGCCCTGCTTCTCCGCGCAGCGGATCAGCAGATCGTCGAAGGCGGCGCGTTCGACCTGATAGGCCGTGCCCCAGCCGTCGGAGAACTTGTCGCGGAAATCGAACGACGACATCCGGTCGCGATGAACGAAATACGCGCCGTTCTTGAACTGGAAGCCGGCCTCGACGACGGCCTGCAGCATGCCGGCCTCTTCGAGATACCGCATGCTCTGCGGCAACAGGCTCTCGCCGATCGAGAAGCGCGGAAAATGCTGGCGCTCGAGCACGAGCACCGAGCGGCCCGCATTGCGCAGCAGCGCGGCGGCGACGGCGCCGGACGGCCCGGCGCCGATGATGGCGACGTCGACCGAATTCGATTTCATTTCGTTCATGCTTGCCCGTTCATTTCGATTGATTGGGTATCTTACGTTTCTCACGCCGCAACATGGCGTTGCAAACTACAATGGGCGCCAAACAAATCCCGGATTCCGACCAAGGCCCATGACGTCCCACCGCACGCACGCTCCCGCCTATGTTTCCGAAACCCGCTTCGGCGTCTGGTTTCTGCGCACGCACACCTGGGAGCATCACGTGCTCAGGGTGGCGATCGCCGACCTGAAGCGGCTCCTCGCCGCGCCGCTGCCGGCCGCGCCGGTGCTCCTCGATGCGGGCTGCGGCCAGGGCAAGTCGTTCCGGCTGCTGAGCGAGGCGTTCGCGCCCGGCAAGATCATCGGGGTCGACTGCCACGACGAATCGCTCGCGCAAGCGACGCAACAAGCCGGCCGCTGCGCCACGCCGGTCGAGCTGCATCGGGCCGACTGCACGCAGATTCCGCTGGCCGATTCGAGCGTCGACGTCGTGTTCTGCCACCAGACCTTTCACCACCTCGTTCATCAGGACGAGGCACTGGCCGAGTTTCGCCGCGTACTGAAACCGGGCGGCGTGCTGCTGTTCGCCGAATCGACCGACGCGTACATCAAGTCGTGGGTGATCCGGCTGCTGTTCCGCCACCCGATGCAGGTTCAGAAAAGCGCCGACGGCTACCTCGCGATGCTGCGCGATGCCGGCTTCGGTTTCGACGCCCGCAACGTGTCGTTCCCGTACCTGTGGTGGAGCCGCGCGAAAGACTTCGGCCTGCTCGAGCGCATCGGCCTGTACACGCCGAAGCCCGGCAAGCGTCGTGAGACGCTCGTCAACGTCGCCGCACGCAAGCCTGCCTGAGCCCGACGAGGCCGCCTCGCGGCGGCCCGTTGCAGATCGACGCGCGTTACCGCTTCAACCTCACGACTTCGCCCGTCAGCGCCACGCCGGCCACGAATGCGCCGGCGCCGCAGGTGTACGCGCTCGTGCTCGAGTGCAACACGTTCCGATAGTTGCTGTTGATGCCGATGACGGCATTGCCGCCTTCCTGCTTGGCACGCGCCTGAAGCTCGATCACGGCCGACAGGAACACGTGCTGGCACGCGGCCTCGTCGCTCTTGCCGAACGCGTTGGTCTTCTTGTTGGTCGCGAACGTCCCGTACGACTTGAGCACGCGCGGATGCGGCCGATCGCCGAAATACAGCGCGATGCTGTCGTCGACCTTGCCCGGCTCGCTCGTCAGTGCGCTGTCGATCGGATAGGTGTCGATCGTGTCGCGCGCGTAGGCGGCCGGGGCAGCAAACGACGCGGCGAGCAACGCCAGTGCCATGCGATGTTTCATCGGTACTCCGTTATCGGGCGTTCAGTTTCACGACATCGCCCGACACGGCGATCGCGCCCGCGCTGGGGCTCACGCCGCACGTATAGCCGGTGGTCGAATTCGACTGGTTCTCGTGAAAGCGCGTCGTCACGTTGATGACCGCGTCGCCGCCATGATTCTTCGCATAGGTGCGAAGGCGGTTCAATGCCTCGGCGAGCGCCAGCTCGCACGTCGGCTGCTCGTTCAGCGTGCCGCGCTGCACGCGCACGGACGCCGAATGCGGGCCGATGACGGCCTTCACGTCCGGATGCGGCTGTGCACCGAAGTAGACCGCGACGCCGCTGCTGTCCGCCGCCGTCGCCGCTGCCGGCAAAGGCAGCGAACGCACCACCGTGCCGCACCCCGTCAGCAACGCGGCCGCGGCCAGCATGCCGGCCAGAAGTCCTGCTTGTTTCATGGTTATCGCCCTCTCAGCTCATCAGGTTCAGATCAATCGCCCTTCCAGGCGTCCAACAACACACTCGTACAACTGCCGCCGAAGCCGAACGAAACCGACAGCGCGCGGCCGATCGTCGCGTCGCGCGCGTCGCGCACGAGCGGCATGCCGGCGATAGCGGGATCGGGTCGGCCGGCGACGGCCGTTCCCGCGACGAAACCGTCGCGCATCATCAGCATCGTGTAGATCGCTTCATGTGCGCCGCTCGCGCCGAGCGGATGGCCCGTCATTCCTTTCGTCGACGAGAACGCCGGTACGTCGGCGCCGAACACGTCGCGCAGCGCCTGCAACTCCTCGACGTCGCCGGGCTGGGTCGACGGCGCGTGCGTATTGACGTAGTCGGGGCGCCGTCCGCCGCCGGCTTCGACCGCATCGCGCATCGCGCGGGCGATGCCGCGCGCATGCGGCGTCGCCATGCCGGCGTTGTCCGTGCATTGCCCGAACCCGCTCACCTCCGCATAAATCCGCGCGCCGCGCGAGCGCGCATGGTCGAGCGATTCGAGCACGAGCAGGCCCGCGCCCGACGCGATCACGAAGCCGTCGCGGTCGAGCGCATACGGGCGCGACGCGCTGTCCGGCGTGTCGTTGAAACCGCTCGACAGCACGCCCATCGCGTCGAACATCAACGTCATGTTGTCGTGCAGCGCGTCGCTGCCGCCGGCGAGTACGATGTCCTGGCAGCCGTGGCGGATCAATTGCGTCGCGTGGCCGATCGCGAGCGCGCCGCTCGTGCACGCGGACGACGGCGAGTACGACACGCCCTCGATGCCGTACAGCTGCGCCACGCATGCCGACGCCGTGCTGCTCATCGCTCTCGGCACGACGTAGGGCGGCGTCCGGTCGATGCCGCGCTGCTGCGCGACGGCCATCGCGTCGTCGTAATCGGCGATCGATCCGATGCCGGAGCCGACGATCGCGCCGGCGCGCGGCGAGCGCAGCCCGGCCGGGTCGAGGCCCGCATCGTCCAGCGCGGCCGCGGCCGCATGCGCGGCAAAGCGCGCCGTGTCGCCCATGAAGCGTTCGTGCTTGCGCGCGAAGCGCGCCGCCGCGGCAACGGACGCCACGCCCGCGACCTGGCTGCGAAAGCCGCGGTCGCGCCACGCCGGCACGCGCGTCACGCCCGAGCGGCCGGCGCGCAGCGCGGCCGCCACTTCATCGAGCGAATTGCCGAGGCACGACACGATGCCGAGCCCCGTGACGACGACGCGCGTCGTCACGGCGCCATCCGCCGGAAGATCAACGACGTGTTGATCCCGCCGAACGCGAAGTTGTTGCTCATCACGAATTCCGCATCGATCGGGCGAGCGTCGCCGACGATGTAGTCGAGCGACGCGCAGGCCGGATCGACCGTCTCGAGATTGAGCGTCGGCACATACCAGTTGCGCTTCATCATCTCGATCGTCCACCACGCCTCGAGCGCGCCGCACGCGCCGAGCGTGTGGCCGACATAGCTCTTCAGCGAACTGATCGGCATGCGCTCGCCGAACACCGACGCCGTCGCATGGCTCTCGGCCACGTCGCCCCGGTCGGTCGACGTGCCGTGCGCGTTGACGTAGCCGATCGCGCCGGCGTCGAGCCCCGCATCGCCGAGTGCGAGCCGCATCGCGATCGCCATCGTGTCGGCGGTCGGCTGCGTGATGTGCGCGCCGTCGGAATTGCAGCCGAACCCGACGATCTCGGCGTGGATCGTCGCGCCGCGCGCCTTCGCGTGTTCGTATTCCTCGAGCACCAGCGTCGCCGCGCCTTCGCCGACCACCAGGCCGTCGCGAGCCGCATCGAACGGACGCGGCGTCAGGTCGGGCGTATCGTTGCGCGTGCTGGTCGCGTACAGCGTATCGAACACCGCCACCGCGGGGCCCGACAGTTCTTCCGCGCCGCCCGCGAGCATCAGCGCCTGCTTGCCCGTCGCGATCGCTTCGTACGCGTAGCCGATCGCCTGGCTGCCCGACGCGCACGCGGACGAGGTCGGCACGATGCGCCCTTTCAGATCCCAGAACAGGCTGACGTTGACCGCGGTCGTATGCGGCATCATCTGCACGTAGCTGTTCGACGTGACGTCGCGCATCGAGCCCGTTTCGATCATCGTGCCGAACGCGCGGATCGGCTCGACCGAGCCCGACGACGACCCGTACGCGACGCCCATCCGGCCGTCGCGGATCGTCGGATCGTCGGTCAGCCGCGCGTCCGCCAGCGCCAGTTCGCTCGCGCGCACCGCATACATCGACACCGGCCCCATCGAGCGCGTCTTCTTGCGCGGATAGGACTTCGGCAATTCGAACGCCGGCAACGGACACGCGAGCCGCGTATGCAGCGCTTCGTAGCAATCCCATTCCGGCATGCGCCGCACCGCATTGCGCCGCTCGCGCAGGCGCGCGTCGATCTCGTGCCAGTGCTGGCCGAAGGCGGTCACGCCGCCCATCCCCGTCACGACCACTCGCTTCATCACACCATCCCGCCGTTGACGCCGATCACTTGCCGGGTGACGTAGCTCGCCGCATCCGACATCAGGAAGCCCACCACCGCCGCGACTTCGTCGGGCTGACCGACGCGGCCCATCGGCACCGTCTTCAGGGCGTGCTCGAGCGGCACCTCGCCCAGCATGCCGGTATCCACCAGGCCGGGCGCGACGCAGTTGACCGTGATCCTGCGCGATGCCAGCTCGACGGCCAGCGCCTTGGTCGCGCCGATCAGGCCGGCCTTCGCGGCGCTGTAATTGACCTGGCCGCGATTGCCCATCACGCCCGACACGGATGCGATCGTCACGATGCGCCCGCCGCCGCGCAGCCGCACCATCGGCATGGTCAGCGGATGAACGACGTTGTAGAACCCGTCCAGGCCGGTTTCGATCACGATGTCCCAGTCCTCTTCGGACAGCGCGGGAAACGCGCCGTCGCGCGTCACGCCCGCGTTGCAGACGATGCCGTAGTACGCGCCGTTCGCTGCGACGTCGGCTTCCAGCGCACGCCGGCATTCCGCGCGATCACGCACGTCGAACTGCAGCACGCTCGCCGTGCCGCCCTGCGCGCGAATCGTCTCGGCGACGGCCTCCGCGTCCGCGCGCCCGCTGCGGCAATGAACCGTCACGGCGAAACCGTCGGACGCCACGCGCATTGCCACGGCGCGGCCGATGCCGCGGCTCGCGCCTGTCACGAGAACTCGCCGAGTCATGAATTGAAGCTCCCTTCGATGAAAGATTGAAAGTCCTGCGGTTGGTACACCTTGACGACCGCTTCCGCGTAACAGCCGCCGTCGGCATGGATCGCGCAGTCGTACGCGCCGTGCCCTTCGTCGCCGCGCAGCAGTTCGCGCGCGACGATGCGCAGCACCGTATCCGCGCCGAACGCCGGGCGATGCGCGACATAGCGGTTCGCGCCGAGCAGCACGCCGGGCTTCGCGCGGCCGCCCTCATGGGCGGCGAGCAGGCCGACGTGCGCGGCGATCGCCTGCGCCATCAGCTCGATGCCGATCCATGCCGGCATCGCGCCGTTGCCGTCCGCATACCACGCGTCGCGGCGCACGGTCGCGCGCACTTCGATGCCGGTTTCCGAGCAGCGCTCGATCGCATCGAGCAGCAGCATCGTGCCGCGATGCGGCAACACCTCCGGTACGTCGCCGACCGCGATGTCCGCGCCCGCGTGCAGCGCATCGGTCAATGGTCCGGCATCCATGTCAGGCCCCCAGAATCAGGCTGGCATTGCTGCCGCCGAATGCAAACGAATTGCTCATCACGTAGCGTCCCGCTGCGTCGCCGGCCAGCCGCCGTTCGTCGCGCACGAGGTCGAGCGCCGGCAGCGCCGGGTCGTGCTCGCCGTCCCACACGTGGGCCGGCAGCGCGATCCGGCGCGCCAGCGTCAGCCAGCCGAAGCCGAGCTCGGTCGCGCCCGCCGCACCGAGCATGTGGCCGGTCAGCGGCTTGGTGCCGCTCGCCGGCACGCCGTGCGGAAACACCCGGGCGGTGACGTTGGCTTCCATTTCGTCGTTCAGACGCGTCGCCGTCGCGTGCAGATTCACGTAGCCGATCGCGGATGCCGCCACGCCGGCGTCCGCGAGCGCCGCGCGCAACGCGTCTTCCGCGCCGTGGCCGGCCGGGTCGGGCGCCGAGATGTGGTGCGCATCGCTCGACTCGCCGACGCCGGCCAGCCGGATCGCCGCTTCGTCGCGGCTCACCACGAACAGCGCGGCGCCTTCGCCGATGTTGATGCCGTTGCGGTTGCGGCTCATCGGATTGGTGCGGCCGGGGCTGACCGATTCCAGCGACGCGAAGCCCTGCAGCGTCAGCTCGCACAGCGAATCGGCTCCGCCGACGATCACCGCGTCGCAGATCTTCAGCTGCAGCAGGCGGCGCGCGGCCGCAAATGCCTTCGCGCTCGACGTGCAGGCCGTCGACAGCGTGTACGCCGGCCCGGTCACGCCGAGCACCGCGCGCACGAACGGCGCGGCCGTGCCGATCTCCATCTGCCGGTAATCGAAGCCGGCGGGCATCGCGCCGGTCGCGGCACGTCGTGCGAGCGCGTGTTCCGCCGCGTCGACGCCGGACGTGCTGGTGCCGATCACGACGCCGATCCGGCGCGGGCCGTAACGCGCGATCGCCGCATCGACCAGCGGCTGGATCTGCGCGAGCGCCGCGAGCAACAGCCGATTGTTCCGGCAGTCGAAATGCGCGAGCGCGGCCGGCGGCGCGCACTCGAGCGGCGCGGTCACGCGCCCGACCCAGCCGCCGGCCGGCGCATCGGCGCGCGGCGCCATTCCGGGCGCGACTCCGCGGCCCAGGGCGTCGACGATCGCGTCGGTCGTGGCGCCGAGCGCGTTGATCATGCCGGGCGCCGACAGGTAGACGGCCGTACGAGTCGAATTCATGCGCGGCGCTCCTGGCCGGATGGCGTGGCGAGCGGTGCGAACAGCACCGAAAAGACGATGCCCAGCGCGAGCGTCGTGCCGAAGCTGCGCAGCGCGGGCATCGCGCTCGCGCCGAGCATGCCGAACGACAGCAGCGTCGTGGCCGCCGACAGCAGCACGCCGGTCCATACGGCGCCCAGGCCGGCCGCGTCGCGCATGCAGCCTTCGCGCAGGAACACCGCGTAGTTCGCGCCCACGCCGAGCACCAGCATCAGCGCGAGCCAGTTGAACAGCGTGAGCGGCACGCGCACATAGCCGAACGCGGCGAGCGTCAACGCAATCGCGAACACGACCGGCAACGTCGTCGCGATGCCGCCGCGCACGCCGTAGCGCCACATCAGCAGCGCGGCGACCACGACGAGCGCACCGGCCAGCCACAGGCCGCTATCGACGCGATACGCGCCGAACAGGCTCGACACGCTCGCGGCCTTGTCGACCCACGACACGCCCGGCAACGTGCGCGCGACGGCCGCGAACGTCGCGACGTTCGCCGCATCGACGCGCTCGGGAATCGCGAGCGCCGCGCTGACCGGGCCGGCGCCGCCGTCGATTCGACCGAGCCACAGATGCCGGAACGGCGCCGACCAGCGCGCCGCGAGCCAGCTGTCGACCGACAGCGTCGCCGCGGCGTCGGCGGAGAACGCGCGCAGCCACGCGTCGGCGACCTCGTCGCGAAAGCCCGCGTGCGCGAGCGTCGCGCGCAACGCGGCCCTGTCGGCGAATACCTGCGTGGCGAGCACCGCACGGTCGCGCGCCTGCCGCTGCGCCGACGGCACGAACGTCGCGATCGACTGCACGCGGCCGAGCCGCTGCGCATCGAGCGCGCCGATCAGCGCCTCCGATCGCTCGAGCACCTGTTCGTCGGACGCGCCCTGAACGACGAAGAATTGGGCGGTGTTCGCGAGGCCCACCGCCGCACGAATGCTGCTTTCCTGCCGCGCGAGGTCCGCGTCGCGCTGAATCAGCAGATGAACGTCGTCGTCGCTTTTCAACAGCGCCCAGCCCGGGATGGCGACCAGCGCCACCAGCACGGCGACGGCCACCGCGCGCCGGCCGGCCAGCAGCGACTGCCAGCCGCGCAGCAAGCGGGCCGCGTTCGCGAACACGCGCGCCGGCACGCGCCGCGGCGGCCGTGTCAGCATCAGCGGCAGGAAGCCGGTCACCGCGGCGAACGCGCAGGCGATGCCGACGATCGCGAAGCACGCGATCTGCTTGAGCGCCGGGAACGGCACCCACATCAGGATCGCGTAGCCGAGCAGACTGGTCGCGAGCGCGACCGCGAGCGCCGGCCTCACCGCCGCCGCGCCGCGGCGCGCATCCCATTGCGGCCCCGCCGACAGATACGCGACGAAATACTGGATCGAATAATCGACGGCCTCGCCGATCAGGCTCACGCCGAACACCAGCGTCAGCAGGTGCAGCTTGCCGAACACGAGCAGCGTCGCCGCGAGCGCGCAGACGATGCCGAACGCGGTCGACGCAAACGCGAGCACCAGCAGGCGCGGCGAACGGAACACGCTCATCAGCAGCAGCGCGATGCCGGCCAGCGATACCGCGCCGATCACGTGCACGTCGCGCTCGGCGCTCGCGCGCGCCGCTTGCGCGTAGAACACGGCGCCGGCGCGGTCGACGCGAACGCCGGCGAAGTCGGCCACGAGCGCACGTTGCGCATCGTCCGTCGCGACGCGTACCGCGTGCTGCACCGTCGATTCATAGGCCGACCCCGGCAGCGAGGTCATCACGAGCACGCCGGTCGCGCCGTCGCGATGCGACACCAGCATGCCGTCTTCCATCGACAGATCCGACGCCGCCAGCGGCAGCGCGCCGAGCCAGTGCTGCAGCCAGCCGAACGGATCGTCGGCCACGGGCGTCTGCAGGCCGTCGGCCGGCGGCGCATAGAGGCGCCGGGTCAGTTGCTCGCCGAGCGCGGGGTCGCCGCGCTCCAGCGACCGGCGATCGGCATCAGTCAGCAAGCCGAAGCGCGCGGGCATGTAGGTGGCCGCGATCTGCGACAGGTCGAACGGCGGCACCTCGACGGTCACCGAACGAAATGCGCCGCTCGCGGCGAGCCGCGCGCCGAAGCGTTTCGCGGCGGCCTTCGCGCGGGCCGCGTCACGGTCGCTGACGAGGAACACGGTGCGGTTGCCGAGCGCATCGCCGAGCAGATCGACCGCGCGTTCCGCGACCGGGTTCGCCTCGGTCGCCGGCAGCAGCGCGAGCAGGTTCGTCTGCAGCGGCGACGGGCCGCTGAAGCGCCACAGGATGATCGCCGCGGCAGCCAGCGTGACGAGCAGCCACGCGCCGCACAGCATGCGCCGTCGCGCGCGTGCAGGTGCGCCGCCGCTCACGTCGCGCGCCGTGCTCATCAGCGCGCCTCCAGCCATGCGCGCTCGGCCGGCGCCGGTGCGTCGACCGGCGTCGGCCGAGCAAACTCCAGCGCGCTCGCGTTGCCGTTCGCGAAGGTCATGTCGAGCCGGCCCAGATACGCGCCGCCGCTCATTTCGAGCACGCGCACCGCCTGCGCGAGCTGCGGCTGGTTCGGCCGCAACACCATCCGCCATCGTTCGGGCGTGCCGCTCGCTTCGACGTCGAACTGCGCGTACAGCGCGGACAGGTCGCCGCCGAGCATGTCGCGCATCATCCGCGACACCTGCGCGACGCCGCGGCCACCGCCGCCGGCTGCGACGAGGCGTCCGTCCGCGCCGACCTCGCGCACGCCGCCGTCGGTGATCACGTAAGTCGCCCGGTACGGCGTCTCGATCCGCCACACGACGCCGGCCCGGCGATCGAACAACATCGAGCCGGTGCTGACGAGCGGCTGCTTCATCGCCGACAGCGTCTGGGTCTGCCGAAACTCCGCGCGGATCGCGCCGACCCGCGCAAGCCGCGCGGCGATGTTCGACACGAGCGCGGCATTCGCGGATTGCGACGCCGCGCCCGACGCCGGTGCGGCCACGGCCGCGGCCGCGCCGCCGGCCAGCGTCAGGCATGCGGCCGCGAACATCGTCACGAGCCGTCCGTTACGCAGCATCAGGCCCATTGCGCACGCACCCGTTCGATCAAGGCCGGCGGCGACACGAACTGCAGTTCGCGCGTCGTCGCGTCGATGGCCAGTTGCACCGTATACCCCTTCGTCAAACGCTCGCCGGACACGGCATCGACGATCTCGTAACCGATCTTCAGCCGGTTCTCGAATTCGAGCAGCGTCGCGCGCACGTCGAGCTGCTGGCCGTACAGGGCCGGACGCACGTACTTGAGGTGCGCCTCGACCACCGGCCACATGTAGCCGGACGCCAGCATCGTCGGATAGTCGTAGTCGATCATGCGCAGCAGTGCCGCGCGGCTGCTTTCGAAATACTTGAGGTAGTGGCCGTGCCAGCAGACGTTCATCGCATCGACGTCGTGAAACAGCACTTCGACGCGTGCCGTCGCGGTCAGCGCCGGACGAGCTTCGTTCATGCCGCCTCCTCCTGCCCGATGCCGTCGCGCGATGCGCCGATCGGTTCGCATGCGGCGAGCCGTGCGCACAGCGCACGCAGTTCCGCTTCGAGCGGCCGGTCCTCGACCACGAGCGGCGATTGCCGGCCCACGTCGTCGACGAACGCGCGCAGCGCCGGCGTCAGCTGCGCGTGCGGATCGTCACGCAGCCGCAAGCGCACGGCCTGCACGGTCGCGAGCACGTGCGCGGCGGCGACCTGCTCGGTGAGCGCCAGCACGCGCAGGCAATCTCGTGCGGCGATGGTGCCCATGCTGACCTTGTCCTGATTGTGCGATTCCGTCGAACGCGAGAACACGCTCGCCGGCATCGTGTGCTTCAGCGCTTCGGCCGTCCATGCGGAAGACGAAATCTGCACGGCCTTGAACCCGTGGTTGATCGCCGCACGCTCGGGCGCGGCGCCGCTCAGGTTGCGCGGCAGGCCGTTGCTGAACTTGTCGTCGACCAGCAGCGCGAGCTGGCGGTCCATCAGGTCCGCCAGATTGGCCACCGCGGTCTTGAGCGCGTCCATCGCGAACGCGATGTGCCCGCCGTAGAAATTGCCGCCGTGCAGCACGCAGCCTTCGTCCGGGTCGATCAGCGGGTTGTCGTTCGCGCTGTTCAGTTCGTTCTCGATATCGCGGCGCATCCACGACAATGCGTCGCGTGCGACGCCGATCACGTGCGGCGCGCACCGGACCGAATAGCGGTCCTGCAGCCGGCGGCCCGGCAATTCGTCGCGCCCGGCCAGATCGGCGCGAATCCACGCCGCCGCCTCCGCCTGCCCCGCGTGCGGCTTCGCGTCGAACAGCCGCGCGTCGAAGTGTCCGGCGCGGCCGTCGAGCGCGATGGTCGTCAACGCGGTCAGACGCGCCGCCATGCGCGTCAGGTGGTCGGCGCGCGCAAACGCGAGACACGCGAGGCCCGTCATCACGGCCGTGCCGTTCATCAGCGCGAGCCCCTCCTTCGGCGCGAGCGTCAGCGGCGTGCGATCGATCGCGCGCCACGCGTCGCGCGCGTCGCACTCGCCGCCGGCGAACCCGACGCTACGCTCGCCGACCAGCGCCGCGGCGACGTACGACAGCGGCGTCAGATCGCCGCTCGCGCCGACCGAACCTTCCGACGGAATGCGCGGCAGGATGCGGTGATTCACCATGTCGGCCAGCCGTTCGAGCAACGTGAAGCGCACGCCCGAGTAGCCGAACGCGAGCGAGTTCAGGCGCGCGACGACGATCGACAGCGTTTGGGTCGCGTCGAACCAGTTGCCCATTCCGCAGCCGTGATAGCGCGTCAGCTGCAGCGGCAGCGCTTCGACGAGCGACGGCGGCACGTCGACGACGCACGCGTCGCCATATCCGGTCGTGACGCCGTACACGGTGCCGCCGTTCGCGAGGTGGTCGCGCAGCCACGCCGCGCCGCGCTCGATCCGCGCGCGCCAGGCGGGCGCCGCGTTCAGTGCGAGCGGCGCGCCGTCGCGCGCGATCGCGACGACGTCCTCGATCGTCAGATGCCGTGCGCCGACCACGACGGCCGCCCGGCCCGCTGCCGCCGCGGCGCTTGCCGCGACGTCGCTCATCTCATGCTCGGCCACGCGGACCTCCATCGGGCCGCGCCCAAAAATCGAAGAAGTTGAACCATTGGTAGGGCGCCTTGCGGCAATAGTGTTCGAGCCGTGCGGCATAGCGCTGCGCCCATGCCGCGACGTGCGCGGCGCGCTCGCGGCGCGGCAGTTCGATGCGCTCGGCGAACGGCTCGAAATAGAGCCGATAGCCGCGCGCCTCCTTCAGGCAGAAGAACAGATAGACCGGGCAGCCGAGCGCATGCGCGAGCACGTACGGGCCCTGCGCGAACGCGGCCGTCGCGTCGAGAAACCGGGCGTCGACCGTTTTGCCCGAATCGTTCGGCGGCACGCGATCGCCGACGATCACGAGCAGCTCGCCCGCGTCGATGCGCGACTGCATCATCATCGCCGTGTCCGGCCCGAAGTCCGACACTTCGACGAGGTGCTTGCCGTAGTCGCGGTTCGCGCCGGCGAGCACGCCCGTGAAGCGCTTCGCATGCTCGGTGTAGACGATCGCGGTCACCTTCGTGTGGGCGTCGCGCAACGCGAGCGCGCGCGTCATCTCCAGGTTGCCGAGATGCGCGCCGATCACGAGCGCGCCGCGGCCGCTCGCCGCGAGCGCATCGAACGCGGACGAATCGTCGAAACGCACGTCGAGTTCGTCGAGCCGCCCGGACCACGCGACGAACTTGTCGAAGCCGGCCTGCGCGAACGCCAGCATATGCCGGTACGCGCTGCGCCATCCGGGCTGCGGCATGGCCGCGGCCTTGGCATCGCGCAGGCGGGCGATATAGGTATGCGATGCCGCGCGTGCGGTGCGATTCGTCAGCACGAAATAGCCGACGATCGGATGCAGCCAGCACGACGTGAAGCGCTTGCCGAACCAGCGGCAGCTGAGCGCCAGCAGGGCCATGCCGAGCCGGCTGCCGCGCTCCGGCGTGCGCCACCACGCGCGTGCGCGCGCCGTCGGCGCGGCGCCGCGCCGCCCGACGAGCCGGCGCGCGACGAGCAGCGGCGCGCGCATGAGCATGCCGGCCACGAGCCGCGTATGGCTCGCGCTGATGCGTACGTTGTCGCGCCAGACGTCGAAATGCGAGACGCCGTCGGCCGGGTAGATCACGCGCGTCTCGATCGTCCTGAACGCGAGCCCGCGCCAGTGCAGACGCACCAGGATTTCGCTGTCGAACGCCATGCGCGTCGGCAGCGGCACCGCGTCGATCAGCTCGCAGACCGCGTCGACCGGATAGAGCCGAAAGCCGCACATCGCATCGGGAATGTCGAGCGACAGCGTTTCGATCCATACCCACGCGTGGGTCAGATAGCGGCCGTACAGGCGCGCCTTCGGCACGCTGTCGTCGAAGCGCGGCCGGCCGAGTATCACCGCGTCCGGCTCGGCCTGCGCGGCCGCCACGAACTTCGGCACGTCGGCGGCGTCGTGCTGGCCGTCGGCGTCGATCTGAATCGCGTGCCGATAGCCGCGCGCGCGCGCCGCGCGCAATCCTTCCATCACGGCCGCGCCCTTGCCGCGGTTGGCGGGCAGCCGCAGCAGCGTCATCGTGCCTGCGTAGCGCGCGGCGAGCGCGGTCAGCACCTGTTGCGTCGGCGCATCGCTGCCGTCGTCGACCACCAGAATCGGCAGGCCATGCACGGCGAGCCGCGCCAGCGTGCCGCCGATCGCGTCGCGATGGTTGTAGATCGGAACGACGATGCAGGTGCCGCTCATTGCGCCGCCGCCTCGTAGACGAGCACGCCCGACGTGCATTCGCGCTCGCCGCGGCGGAACGCGAAGCGTGCGCGGCCGCGCGCCGCGTCATGCGCGATGCGCAGCGTCAGCACCGCGCCGGGCGGCACCGGCGCCTTGAATTTCAGATGCTCGACGCAACGCAGCTCGCGCACGGCCGGCAGCTCGCGCGCGGCCAGACGCGCCGCCCAGTCGATTTGCACGACGCCGGGCAGGATCGGCAGCCCCGGAAAATGTCCGTCGAAATGCGCGAGCGTGGCCGGCACGCGCAGCTCGTAATGCAACGCGTCGTCGCTGCGCCAGGACGCGAGCAGTTCGAAACCTTCCGGCGTGGCCGTGAAGGCGGCCGCGAGCGCGGCGGCCGGCAATTTGCCGCGCGCGTCGAACGGCATCGCGTGCAGGAAGCGCCAGTAGCGCGGCAACGCGGCCGCGTCGAAATAGTCGCCGAGCGCATGCCGCAGCGCGGTCGCCACGGCGACCCGTCCGTCGGCGGCCAGCACGTCGCGCCCGGCCGCGGACAATACCGCGACGACGCCGACGTGCGCGCGCGTCGCGCCGTCGACCACCACGGCCGCCGCCTGCGCGACGTAGGCGTGCGCGAGCAGCCGCGCCTCGAGCTCCGGCAGCGACACGCGCTTGCCGTCGAGCTTGACGATGCGATCGCGCCGCCCGGCGAGCACGAAGCGGCCGGACGCATCGAACTGCGCGGTGTCGTCGGTGCGGTGCCAGCGATCGTCGCCGAGATGCGCGGAGCGCACGCACAGCGCGCCGTCGTCGTCGCAGCGCACGCCGATGCCCGCGAACGGCTGCCATGCGGGCGAAACGTCCTGACGCCGCCATGCGATGCCGCCCGTTTCAGTGCTGCCGAAGATTTCGAGCGGCGCCGCGCCGAACGCGTTCGCATACGCGGCTGCCGCATCGGCCGGCAACGGGCCGCCCGACGAGAAGAACGCGCGAGGCGCCGGCGCCTGCATCGGGAAGCCCGGCAGCGCCGGCCAGCGCGCCAGTTGCGCCGGCGTGGAGACGACGATGCCGCCGCCGTATGCGGCGAGCCGCTGCTGCAGTTGCAACGGCTCGAGCACGGCGATCCGGTCGAACGCGCGGCCGGCCGCGAGCGGCCACAGAATCCTGAACAGCAATCCGTAGATGTGATGATGCGGCACGCTCGACAGCGTGACCGCCGCACCGACGCGCTCGGCCCATTCGCGCTGCAGCGTACGCACCTCCGCGTCGAACTGCGCGAGCGACTTGCGCACCGGCTTCGCGCTGCCGCTGCTGCCCGACGTGTAAAGCGTCACCGCGGCGTCGGCGTCGATCGTGCGGGCCGCGGGTGCGGCCTCGCCGCCCGCGGCCGGCGCACACGCGGCCAGCGCGGGTGCATCGAGCACGAGGTCGTATGCGTGGGCCAGCTCGGCGAGATAACCGGGCGCATTGCTGGCCGGAATCACGGCTTCGGCGCGCGCGGCCGCTACCGCGAACAACGCGCACGCGAACGCGAACGGATCGTCCGTGCTGATCGCCACGCGCCGCGCGCCGCTCGCCTCCACGCGCCGCGCAATGGCGTCGGCGTGGGCGCGCAGGTCGCCGAGCGTCAGCACCTGCGCGCCGTCGCGACAGACGGCCGCGCCGCTGTCCGCTTCGGCCGCGAGCATCTCGTGCAGCGCGATCATGCGACACCTGCCCGTTTGCGCGCGGCGGCGATGAAGGCCCTGCGCCACAGCCACTCGCCGGCGATCAGCGCACCGATCAGCACGTACGCGACCAGCCCGTTGTAGACCGCCCACGCGGCCGGGCGCCAGTACAGCGCCGTGTAGACGGAGAAGCCGCCGTTTGCGATGAAGAACGCGCACCACACCTGGGTCACGCGGCGCGTGTAGCGGACGATTTCAGGGCTCGGCTCCGGATAGGTGAGCCGCGCGAATTTTTCGATCATGGTCGGACCGTGCCGCAGCGTCGCGCCGAACGCGATCAGCAAGCCGGCGCTCACGCATGCGGGATACAGATGAAGAAGCCGCTCGCTGTCGGTGACGGCGATCGCAACCGACAGTGCGGTCAATGCGCCGGCGACGCACCAGTCGAGCAGCGCGAGGCGTCTGAGCGCGTTTGCGAACGGCCCGTTGCCGACGGTGCGCTGCAGCCACAGCAGCGCAACCAGCAGGCAACCGACGTAACGCGGCGACATGCTCTGCCACGCGAACAGGATGACGAGCGGATAGGCGAGTGCCAGCACCGCCCGGCCCGCGACGGCCAGCCGCCGCGAACCGCGCGTGCCGGTGGTCGCGCGCATGCCCGTCACCGCCATCGTCACGCGTCTGCGAGCAACGCGTGCACGGCGGCCACGACGTCGCCGACCGTGCGCACGGACTTGAACTCTTCGGGCTTGATGCGTTTGCCGGTCATTTCCTGGAGCTTGATCGCCAGATCGACGGCGTCGATGCTGTCCAGGTCGAGTTCTTCGAACAGGTGCGTGTCGGGCTGCACCTGTTCGGGCTCGATCGCAAAGTTCTCGTGAAAGATGGCGCGGATGCGCTCCAGGATTTCTGCGTCGGTCACGAGAGACTCCCCTTTTCCAGCACGGCTTCGTGCGATGCCTGATGAGACTGCTGCTCGGCGATGAACGCCGCGAGCGTGTTGACCGACCGGAAATGCGCCTTCGTGCGCTCGTCGTTGGCGGCGATCGTCAGATGAAACTTCTTGCGCAGCATGATGCCGACTTCGAGCGCATCGACGGAATCGAGCCCGATGCCGTCGGTCGAGAACAGCGGCGCATCGTCGTCGATGTCGTCGACGGTCATGTCGCTGAGATCGAGCGTCTCGATCAGAAGCTGCTTAATTTGCAGTTTTAAAGTAACCATGCTGAATGAGACTTTGAGTAATGTGCACTTCCACCTCGCGGGCAATGCTGCGCGCGGCGATCGACGGCGACGCGACGTTCGCTGCCAGCCGGTCCAGGTCCATCGGTTCGAGCACGTCGATGCGCATGCGGAACGCACGAGACGGCACGTGATACCAGCGCAGCGTCTTGGTGAATACCGGCGGGTCGCAATCGATCAGCACCGGCTGAATCCTGCTGCCCGACTGCAGCGCCATGTGCGCAAAGCCGCGCGAGAACGCGTGCAGGCGATTGCCGCCCGGGCTGCGCGTGCCTTCCGGGAAGATGATCATCGTGTAGCCGGCCGCCAGCTGGCGCGCGCCGGCGTCGACCAGCTCCGTGGCGTCCGCGTTGCTCACGTACTCGGCGGCGCGCACGATGCCCCAGAAGCACGGGTTGCCCCAATGGCCGCGCTTGACCACGCAGCAGGCCTTCGGCGTCAGCGACAGCAGCACCATCACGTCGAGCCAGGTCGGGTGGTTCGCCACGACGATGGCCGGGCCGCGCTGCGCCAGACGCTCGACGCCGCTCAGTTCGAGCTTCATCACGCCGACGCGCTGCAGCAGCGCGACCAGCGCGCGAAAGAAATGATGGATGACGAGCGTGACGCCGCGCTGACGCGAACGGCGATGCGGCCACAGGGCGCTGGCGACGATCGCCAGCAACGAGAAAGCCGAGCCGCACAGCGCGAAAAACGCCAGGCTCGCGCCGGTCGCGAACAGGCGCCAGCCGTAGTCAAGCCGCGCGATCATTCCAGCTCCATCGCCACGATGCATGGCGGCTGCGCCACGACGCCGTCGTGCGCGTCGACAGGCAACGCAGCAGCGCGGCGCTTTGCGTGCCGGCTGCGTCGTCGGCCTCTTCGTCCGCGCAGTCGTCCGCATCCTCGGCGGCCATCTCGCAGGTGAGATAGCCGGCCGGTTCGGCGGCGCCCAGCAGGATGGCGAGGCCGACGCTCTCCGGATCGTCGTCGACCGCGCCGTACACGGGATCGGCCGGCTCGTGCGCATAGACGAGCAACACCGGCGACGCCGGCGAGGTTTCGTATTGGGAATAGGCTTCGAGCAGCGCGTAACCGAGCGTTTCGTGTCCGGCCGCGATCGCGGTCGCGGGCGAGCGGTCGCGCCTGGCGATGCCGAAGATGCCGGTGACCGCATTGAGAACCGAGAGACTGAACGCCGTCGGCGACACGGGCTCGCGCGCGCCGATGGCGGCGAGTATGCCGGTGGTGCGCGCCAGCTCCCCGTGGCGCGATGCGAACACCATACGCAGCGGATCGTCGTCCGATCCTGCGCAGTCGTACGCTGCCTGAAGCGCGACACGCGACAGCCGGCTCAAGCGGCGTCGCACCATCGGATCGAGGGCTTCGACGCCCGGTGCCCCCGCGGTCGAAATCGACGTCCATCTGGCGATTGGCATGGTCCAATGCAAATCGGCCATTTTTTTGTTCTCTTTACGGTTACTTCGCTGAGGGTAGTTTTTTTAATGCGCCGCTCGCGATGCGCAGTCAGATGCCGTTTCATCCAGCATGCCGTCCTGCACGTCGGACTCGGCGGTTCGAGACATCGGCTTACCGGCTCCCCGGAGCCATACAGCCGATCACGCAGGAAATCGCGGCGTCACGCAACACAATCGACGGACGGCCGACCGTCGGGCGGTCTTGTTTCGGCGAGACTGTAACAGGACCGTCGTGCGAAATCAACGCGCCGACGCCGGCGTCAGACGATATTTAATCCGATTTGTCAATTGTTATGAAACGCTCGATTCGAAAGCGTCAAACGGTCGGGAGTATAACGCGTTAGCGGTCGAGCGCATAACCGGCGAGCGCGATGCGGTGAACCGGATAGCCGGTGTCCATTCGGGCGCGCGTCTCGACGCGTTATGCGTGCGCATGCCGCCGCCGGGCGCACCGTTGCGTCGAACCGCGGGCCTCGTTCCTGACACTGATGCGTCTGGCGCAACCGGCGATGTAGTCGCGGGCATTTCGAGCGCGCCGAAGAACGCGCAATGCGGATCATTTATCCGAATCCAGTATCAGCCGCCGCGGAGGTATTCAATTACGTCGCGGGGTTTCCCGATTCGATACGGAGATACGATTCCACGAGCGGTTTGTCGCGTCTCGATGTGGCGATAATCTTGCCGTCGCGATGGCCGGTATTTTCTTGCAGCGAGACGGGCGTTGGTCTTCGCCTCGGTGTTTCCAAAATCGCTCGTTGGCGTCTGACTTGCCGAGCCCCGCCCGACGCCGCTTCAACTCTGCGGCAACGCCAGCGTGAAGATCGCGCCGCCCTGCTCCGCATTGCCGGCCGTCAGCGTTCCGCCGTGACGATCGACGATGCCGTAGCTGATCGACAACCCGAGCCCCGTTCCGCGCCCCTGCGGCTTGGTCGTGAAGAACGGTTCGAACACGTGCGGCAGATGCTCGTCCATGATGCCCGTGCCGTTGTCGCGCACCGTGACGATCACCTGGCCGTCACGGTGGGTCGCGTCGATCCAGATCTCCGGCGTGCCTCGATGCGCGCTCGACGCGGCGTCGCACGCGTTCTGGATCAGGTTCATCATCACCTGCAGCAATTGCCCCGCGCTGCCGTGCACGAGTTGCGGCTCGCCGGGCGACCAGTGAACGTCGAAATCCGGCCCCGCGCCTTTCCTGATCCAGTGAATCGCGCGCGTCACGACCTCGTTGATGTCGACCGCGCCGAGCTCCTCGCGATCGACCGCGGAGAACCTGCGCAACGCGCTGACGATGTCCGCCGTGCGCTG
The DNA here is from genome assembly GCF_013822785.1 of Burkholderia sp. MBR-1. NCBI lineage: Bacteria > Pseudomonadati > Pseudomonadota > Betaproteobacteria > Burkholderiales > Burkholderiaceae > Burkholderia > Burkholderia sp. MBR-1. The sequence continues at coordinate 222,299 of NZ_CP053611.1, read as the reverse complement.
CGCGCCTTCGACCATTCCGTCCACCAGCGACGGCAAGTCGGCCAGAATCGGATCGATCCGCAACTCCGTGCGCAGCCGGGTGCGCTCGGCGGCCGATAGCGGCTGCGCCGTCGCATCGATGAAGCGCGTCAGGCGCTCGCCATACCGCTTCAGCACATGCACGTTGCCGAGCACGAAGCTGATCGGGTTGTTCAGCTCGTGCGCGACGCCGGCGACCAGACGCCCGAGCGCCGCCATTTTCTCCGAGTGAAGCAGTTGCTGTTGCGCGTGCTTGAGCGCGTCGTGCGCTTCGCGCAGCTGCCGATACGCGCGTTTGAGCTCGCCCGTCGGGCGGCCTACCAGCAGGTAGCCGAGCCTGCGGCCGCGCGGCCCGCCGCGCGGCGTACAGCTGAAGTCGACCGGCACGGCCGCGCCTTGCCGATCGCGCATGTTCAGTTCGACCACCGTGCCCTGCGCCGGCGTGCCCGACGCCGTGACGGCGCGCAGCGCGGTGACGCTCGCGTCGTCGGCGAGCCAGCTCTCGAAGCGCGATCCGCGCAGCACGCTGTCCGGCTGCCCGAGCAGTTCGCACATCGCGGCATTGGTTTCCTCGACCTCGCCGCGCGCATTGCACGCGGCCAGCACGTCCGACATCGACGACAGCAGCCCGAGAATGAACTGCTGCGATTGCTCGAGCTGCGCGTTCTTCTCCTCGAGCGCAATCTCGTCCTGCACGAGCTGCGAGTAGACCTCGTCCATCTTGTGGATCACTTCGAGCCAGGCTGCGTCGTCGAGACCTTCGGCATCGGGCCGGGCGTCCGGCCCCGCGGCGGCGTGGCTCAGCGCATCCGCGCCGGGCGCCGCGCGGCGCTTCGCCGCCGGTTTGGGTGGGTTCGATCGATTGCTCGCCATGACGCTGTCAGTACGCTGTTCGTAATCCGGGTTCGGCCGACCGTGGCGGCCGGCTCAATGCACCGTGCAGACCATGCACGGGTCGAAGGACCGCACGATGTGCTGGACCGCCACGGGCGTCGTCTCGCCCGGCTCGACCGGCGCGCCGATCAGCGCGGCTTCGAGCGCGCCCGGACGGCCGCCGGCATCGCGCGGCGAGAAATTCCACGACGTCGGCGCAATGATCTGATAATTCGCGATCCTGCCGTCCTTCACCGCCAGCCAATGGCCGAGACTGCCGCGCGCGGCCTCGTTGAGCCCGACCGCGCGGCCCTCGTCCGGCAGCGCGAAGGCCGCGCAATACGGCATGCCGGGCGCGAGTGCGCGCACCCACTGCTCCATCATCGGCACGACGCGGGCCAGCTCCAGCAATCGCGCCAGCACGCGCGTGTACACCGAGCCGCCGCAACGCGCGACGGCGTCGGCGATCAACGGGTGACCATCCGCCAGCTGCCGCGCGATCGCACCGGTTTCCAGCACCGCGCCGTTCAGCCGCGGCGCCTTGTTCCAGGTGTAAGCGCCCGGCTTGTCCGCGCGCGGCTCGGTGAGCCCCGCGAACGGATGCCGCGCGCCGCCCGCATCGTCCAGCCATGCATGCGTCGCGTCTTCCGTGATCGCGTCGAGATCGAGCGCATCGGCCTGCTTGCGCTGCGCGTCCCAGACGCCGCCGCGGAACGCGTGCGCGCCGTCCGGTTGCGGATACGCGCCGTACGACAGGTACAGGCCGGGGCCGGCGCCGAGGCGGTCGAGGCCGAGATCGCCGGCGAGCGTCAGGAAGAACCGCAAATCGCCACGCCGTTCGCCGCGCGCGCGCCAGGCGGCGAGCGCGGCTTCGCTGTCGAGCTGCGCGATCTCCTCGAGTGGCGCGTCGAACAGCACCTCTTCGAGAAACTGCCGGAATTCGCCGATGAACCCGAGCAGGCGGATCCGCTCCGCGTTGTCGATCGCGCGCGCGCTGCCGCCGGGCTGGATCGACCCGGTGTGCGGCCACTTGCCGCCGAGCGTGCCCATCAGGCGCAGCCAGCGTTGCCGCGCGGCAAGCGAGGCGCGGTGCCGTTCGCCCTGATAAGGCGTGAAGCGCGACACCGCTTCGGCGTGCCACGTGCGCGCCGCATAGACCGGCCGCACGAAATCCGGCATGAAGAACAGATAGAAGTGACTGAGGTGATCGGCGAGGTTCTCGGCGGCGAGCATCAGGTTCGTCGCGATCTGGCCGTTCGGCGTGGGCGTCACGCCGGCCAGGTCGGCCAGCGTGCGCGCGGCCGCCACGCCCTGCGACACCGAGCAGATACCGCAGATGCGCGGCACGTAGACGAGCGCATCGAGCGGATCGCGATCGAGCAGGATCTGCTCGAAGCCGCGAAACATCGTGGCGTTCACATGCGCGTCGCTGACCCGGCCGTCGACGACCTCGATGCGCACCTCGAGGTCGCCTTCGACGCGATTGAACGGACCGATCACGAGTCGAGACATCAAGACACCTATTTATTACGGGGCCGCGAACGGACCGCGGGCGCGACTTTCAGATGATCGGCCGTCGCGTTTTCGCGCACGCGCTTCGGCGTCGCGGCCTTCGACAACGACGCGAGCGCGACGAACCATGCCTTCGGCATGTCGCTCGGCAAGCCGATCGGGATGCCGGCGACGTTCGGCGTGCGGTGGAACGCGTGACCGGGCTCCTCGAAGCCCGGCTCCGTGCAGTTGATGCACGCATACCCGCCGCGCGTGCACGAGCCGTCGCCGTTCCACAGGCGCGTGTTGCAGTCGGCATGCGCCTGCGTGCCCTTGCAGCCCATGTGCTCCATCATGCAGCCGAGATCGGACGGACGCACGGCGCTCGCCTTGTACTCGTAGAACTCGTTGCGCGTGCAACCGTGATGGACGAGCTGGTCGGCATAGAAGCGCGGCCGGCCGAGCGTATCGAGCGCAGCCGGATCGAGCAGCGACATCGACAGCGCGCTCAGCGTCTCGACGACCCAATCCGGATGCGTCGGGCAACCGGCCACGTTGACGACCGGAAAGCCGCTGCGCGACCGGTACGCCGCCCCCAGCAGCCCGCCCGGCTGATCGCCCTCGTACTGGAGCCCGCAGGCATCGGCCGGATTCGCGCCGGCCGCGGTGATGCCGCCGTAAGCGGCGCAGGTGCCGATCGCCACCGTGTAATGCGCGACGCTCGCGAGCCGGGCGACCCAGTCGATCATCGGCACCCCGGTGCCGGCCAGCACGTGAAAACGCCCCGTGCCGTTCGGGCCGCGCAGCATCGCGCCTTCGACGCACAGCGCATGCAGCTCGACCGTACCGTCGAGGCACGCCTGCAGCACGTCGCGGGCGTCCGCGCCGGTTTCGAGCGACAGCGACGGATGCCACAGCAGCCGAATGCCGGCGCGCGACAGCATGCCGGAGAAGTCCGGCGTGTCGGCGCACAGCAGCGACATGTTGCAGCCGCCGCAGCCGCCCGACTGCAGCCACAACACGTTGAACGCGCCCGTGCCGTCGGGCGCGCGGGTATCGACGCTCATTTCTTCTCCAGACCGAATCGCTGCATTTTCTGGCGCAGCCCGGCGCGCGACAGGCCCAGCTCGGACGCGGCGCGCGTCTTGTTCCACCGGTGCCGCAACAGCGCCTCCTTGATCAACATCGTTTCCATCGCATCGAGCCGCTCCTGCAACGTGCCGGCCGACGCAATCTGCGCTTCCGGCCCGCGTGCGGCCGGCCCCGACTGCCCGCGCAGCACCTTCGGCGAAAACGCGTCGGCGCGGATCAGGTCGTCGTCGCTCAGCGCGACCGCGCGGTAGATCTCGTTGCGCAGCTCGCGAATGTTGCCCGGCCACGCATAGCCGAGCAGCACCGCCAGCGCATCGCGGGCGAAGTCCAGCCCGGCCGGGCGCGACTCGTGCTCGGCGATGGCCTGCAGCAGCCGGTGCGCGATCGGCACCAGATCGCCGCTGCGCTCGCGCAGCGGCGGCAGCGCCAGCGTGGCCGTCGCGATCCGGTAGTAAAGATCCTCGCGGAAACGCCCGGCCTCGACTTCGCGCTCGAGGTCGCGATGCGTCGCGGCGATCACGCGGACGTCGACCGGCACCGCGCGCGTCGCGCCGACCGGCCGCACCTCGCCTTCCTGCAGCACGCGCAGCAGCCTCACCTGGAAGGCGAGCGACGTGTCGCCGATCTCGTCCAGGAAGATGGTGCCGCCGTTCGCGCGCTGGAACAGCCCCGCGTGGTCGTGAACCGCGCCGGTGAAGGCGCCGCGCTTGTGGCCGAACAGCTCCGATTCGAGCAGCGTGTCGGCCACGGCCGCGCAGTTCTCGACGACGAACGGGCCGGCCGCGCGCGGGCTCGCGTAGTGGATCGCGCGCGCGAGCATCTCCTTGCCGGTGCCGGACTCGCCGAGGATCAGGATCGACAGGTCGTAGCGCGCGAGCTTCGACGCGAGCTTGCAGATCGGATCGAGCGGGCTGCCCGGCGCGCGCACGATCGCATCGAAGCCGAGCGTGTTCTGCACCTGCGCGAGCTTCTCGTGGCTGCGCTGCCGCAGCAGCGGGACGCTGTTGCGCAACTCGAGGTCGAGCCGATGCATGTCCTGCTGCAGCGACTGCGCCTCCGCGGCCTGGCGCACCGTGTGGAGCAGATGGTCGGGCATCCACGGCTTCAGCACGAAGCGGTGGATGCCGGCCTGGTTGATGCCCGCGACGATGTCCTCCGAATCCGTGTAGCCGGACACGATGATCCGCACGGTGTCGGGCCACGTCTCGCGCACTTCGGACAGGAACTCGACGCCCGTGCGCCCCGGCATCCGCTGATCGCAGAGGATCACGGCGACCGGCTGCTGTTGCAGGATCGCCCGCGCCTCGTCGGCGGAACTCGCGGTGAGCACCTCGAACTCCTCGTCCAGCACGCGGCGAATGGTTTCCTGCGCGCGCAGCTCGTCGTCGACGACCAGCACGGTGGGGGGCCTGCGCAGCGGCGCCGGATCGGGTTCGGGGTCGGTGCTGGGATGGACGGGTAAAGGCGAGCTCATGGGTCGATCGAGGCCGTGCAGATCCGGCCGATTCAGGCCCGCCGCACGCGGAATGCGGCAGCAGGCGGCCTGACAACGCGCATGATACCCGCGTCGGACGATCCTCGCCGTTCCGCGGCGTCAGCAAATGCGCGGCAGCTGTTCGCCCGACAGCCAGTCGGCGATCCGCCGTCCGCCGAACTTCGTCTCGACCTGCACGAAACCGTGCGCGTCCTCGGTCACCTCGCCGATCTGCACGGCGTGCGCGCCGAGCGGATGCGCACGCATCGCGGCCAGCAGCGCGGGCGCGTCCTCGGCCGCGCAGACGGCGACGAGCTTGCCTTCGTTGGCCACATAAAGCGGATCGAGGCCGAGCAGCTCGCATGCCGCGTCTACCTGCGGCAGCACCGGAATCGCGTCCTCGCGGATCAGCATGCCGACGCCCGACTGGCTCGCGATCTCGTTGAGCGTGGTCGCCAGCCCGCCGCGCGTCGGGTCGCGCAGCACGCGCACGCCCGGCACGGCCGCCAGCATGCTCGCGACCAGCGTGTGCAGCGCGGCGCTGTCGGAGCTGATCTCGACGTCGAACTCGAGCGCCTCGCGCGTCGACATGATCGCGACGCCGTGTTCGCCGATGGTGCCCGACAGCAGCACCGCATCGCCCGGGCGCGCGAGCGCGCCGTCGATCCGGATGCCCGCCGGCACGACGCCGACGCCCGTGGTCGTGATGAACACGCCGTCGCCCTTGCCGCGCTCGACGACCTTGGTGTCGCCGGTGACGATCGGCACGCCGCACTCGCGCGACGCGTTCGCCATCGATTCGACGATGCGCTTCAGGTCCGCCAGCGCGAAGCCTTCCTCGATGATGAAGCTGGCGGCCAGGTACAGCGGCCGCGCGCCGGACATCGCGACGTCGTTGACCGTGCCGTGCACGGCCAGGCTGCCGATGTCGCCGCCCGGAAAGAACAGCGGCGACACGACGTGCGCGTCGGTGGCCATCACCACGCGCTCGCCGGGCGCCGTCGCAGGCGGCGCGAACGCGGCCTGATCGTTGCCTTGCCGCAGCCATTCGTTGTCGAAGGCGGCGACGAACAGTTCGCGGATCAGCTGCGCCGACGCGCGGCCGCCCGCGCCATGACCCATGTCGATCCGGCCGTCGCGGAAATTGAGGGGCCGCACGTACGCGGGCTTGGTGCGAGGGGTCGGTGTCGAGCTCATGCGGGTACCAGCGGAATGTCCTTGAAACGGCCATACGAGTAATGCGCGGCGCACGCGCCCTCGCTCGACACCATGCACGAACCCATCGGATTCTCGGGCGTGCACACGGTGCCGAACAGCGAGCAGTCGCGCGGCTGCTTGAGGCCGCGCAGGATCGCGCCGCACTCGCATTTGCGGTGGTCGGCGACGGGCCGGTAGACCAGCCCGTAACGCGCTTCGGCGTCGTGGCGCGCGTATTTCGCGCGGATCCGCAGCGCGCTGGCCGGCACCTCGCCCAGGCCGCGCCACTCGAAGCTCTCGCGAGCCTCGAACACGTCGTCCATCAGCGCCTGCGCGGCGGCGTTGCCGGCACGCGTGACCGCCCGCGAAAATTCGTTCTCGACCTCGGCGCGGCCGTCGTTGACCTGGCGGATCAGCATCAGGATCGCCTGCATCACGTCGAGCGGCTCGAAGCCCGCGATCACGACCGGCTTCCGATAGTCGCGCGCGAAGCCCTCGTAGGGCGCCGAGCCGATCACGATGCTGACGTGCGCGGGGCCGATGAAGCCGTCGAGCGGCACGGCGTCGGCCGCCACGGCCGGCGCCGCGAGCAGATGCGTGATCGCGGCGGGCGTCAGCACGTGGCAGCACAGCACGCTGAAATTGTCGACGCCGGCAGCGGCCGCGTCGCGCACGATCAGCGCGGTGGGCGGCGTGGTGGTCTCGAAGCCGATCGCGAAGAACACGACCTCGCGGTCGGGATTCAGGCGCGCGATCTTCAGCGCGTCGAGCGGCGAATAAACCATCCGGATGTCGGCGCCGTGCGCCTTCGCGCGCATCAGCGACATCCCGCCGGAGGCCGGCACGCGCATCGTGTCGCCATAGGTGCAGACGATCACGCCGCGCTCCAGCGCGAGCTGCACCGCGAGATCGACGCGTCCGACCGGCAGCACGCAGACGGGGCAGCCGGGGCCGTGGATCATCCGCACGTTGTCGGGCAGCAGGTCGGTCACGCCGTAGCGGGAAATCGCATGCGTGTGACCGCCGCAGAATTCCATGAAGTGATAGCGCGTGCCGGGCTGCGCCTCCGTCTGAATGCGCGCGGAAATGCGTTCGGCGAGCGCGCGGTCGCGGAATTCGTCGATGTACTTCATTGCGGCGCTCCGCTCGGATGCACGTCGCCGTCGCCGGCCGCGTGCGCCAATTCGCCGAACAGCGCGAGCGTACGCTCGGCCTCGTCCGGATCGATCCTGCCGAGCGCGTAGCCCACGTGCACGATCACGTATTCGCCCAGCCGCGCGTCGGGGACGAGCGCGAGCGAGATCGTCTTGCGCACGCCGCCGAGGTCGACGACGCCCATGTCGGCGTCGCGCAGCTCGACGACGCGTGCGGGAATGGCTAGACACATGTCGAAACTCCTTCGGACGTCGCGCGCACGGCGCCCGACGTCAATGTATGCGCGGCGACCCATGCCTGGCCCAACGCCAGGCCGGCGTCGCCGCATGGCACCGACGACGGCGCGCAGCTGCGCACGCCGCGCGCGTCGAGCGCGGCGCGCAAGCGCGCCGACAGCAGCCGGTTGGCGAAGCACCCGCCGCCGAGCAGCACGGCACGTCCGTGCGCGGCCGCGGCGGCCCACGCGGCGAGCGCGTCGGCGAGCGCGAGATGAAACAGCGCGGCGCCGTGCGCGCTCGCGCCGGCATCGGCCAGTTCGAGCACGCGAACCAGCAGCGGGCGCAGGTCGAGCTCGCCGTCGTCCGCGATGCGCCACAGTCCGTCCGTATCGGGCTCGGGATGGTCGCGCAGATAGTCGGCGGCGTGTCGTTCGAGCGCGATGGCGGCTTCCGCCTCGGTGCGCTGATGGCGGCAGATGCCGAGCAAGCCGGCGGCCGCGTCGAACCACCGGCCCGCACCCGTGCTCGGCGGACAGTTCAGGCCGCGCGCCAGCATCGTGCCGATCGTGCGCGCCGCGCGCGTGCCGACGTCGCCGCCGAGCCGCGCTTCGATCTCGTCCGCGCGGCCGAGCGTGTGCAGCGCCGCCGCAGCCATGCGCCACGGCTCGCGGGCCGCGACGTCGCCGCCGGGCAGCGCGAGCGGCGTCAGATGCCCGAGCCGCCGCCAGCCGTCCGGCGCGACCTCGAGCAGTTCGCCGCCCCAGGCGGCGCCGTCGGTGCCGAGCCCGACGCCGTCGAGCGCGAGCCCGACGACCGGCTCCGCGAGCCCATGCTCGGCCGCGACCGCGCCGATATGCGCATGGTGATGCTGCACCGCGATCGCCGGCACGCCGAGGCGCTCGCTCCATTCGACGGCCAGCCGCGAGCTGTGGAAATCCGGATGCAGGTCATGTGCGATCGCGCGCACCGGCCGACCGGCTTGCCGGGCCGCATCGACGAGCGACGCGACGGAGGCCTCGAGCGCGACGCAATGGCGCGGATCGTCGAGATCGCCGTGCAGCGGCGACCAGTACACGTCGCCGTCGACGTACACGCACGCGGCATTCTTCAGCCACGCGCCGGTCGCGAGCACGGTGTCGGCGCCCCACGCGCGCGGCAGGCGTTCGCGCCGCAGCGTCATGCCGCGTCTCCGGCGCGACGCTGCTGCGCGCGCAGCGCCGCCAGCTCGGCCTCCAGCTCGCCGATTCGCGCGGCCAGCGGATCGTGCGCGTCGCCCGTGCGCAGAACCCAGTCGAGCCACGCGTCGATCCCGTCGCCGGTGGTCGCCGACACGCAGATCACGTCGAGCGCCGGATTGATGCGGCGCGCGTATTCGATGCAGCGCTCGACGTCGAACTGCACGTACGGCAGCAGGTCGGTCTTGTTGACGATCATCAGCCGCGCGGCGGCGAACATGTCCGGGTACTTGAGCGGCTTGTCCTCGCCTTCGGTCACCGACAGGATCGCGACCTTCGCGTCCTCGCCGAGATCCCACAACGCCGGGCACACCAGATTGCCGACGTTCTCGATGAACAGCACGCTGTCGGGCTGCTGCGCCGCGCCGCGGCGCTCGGACGAAGCGTGCGCGTCGTGCGGGTGGTGATGATCGTGATCGTGGTGGTGATGTTCGTGGCCGTGGCCATGCGCGTGGCCGTGATCATGACCATGCGCGTGCAGCGGCAGCCGTTCATAGGCCGCCGCGACCATCGCCGCATCGAGATGGCATCCCTTGCCGGTGTTGACCTGGATCGCCGGCGCGCCGGCCGCGCGAATGCGCTCGGCGTCGTTCGCGGTTTGCTGGTCGCCTTCGATCACGGCGATCGGCAACGCCGGCGCGCGCGCGCGCAGCGCGGCGATCGTCGCGCACAGCAGCGTCGTCTTGCCCGAGCCGGGGCTCGACACGAGATTCAGCGCGCGTACGCCGTGCGCCGCGAAATGCCGCCGGTTGTGCGCCGCATGGCGATCGTTCTCGCCGAGCACGTCCTGCTCGATGCGCACCGTGCGCCCCTGATCAAGGCCATGCACCGTGACGCCGGCCGGCCCGAGGCCGTAATGCAGGTCACCGCTCGCCGCATCGGCGCGCACGTGCGCGTGAGCGTCGTGGTGCGCGTGATGCGCATCGTGCCGATCCCGGTGCGCCCCGTCGGGGCTGTCGCAGCCGCATACCACGCACATGTCGTTCTCCTTCCGCAATTCGGTTGATTTCAGGCATCGTCGACGAGCATGTCGACGATGCGCAATTCCGTGCCGCCGTTCGGCTGCAGCCAGTAGCCGCCGCAGCGGCCGCACGGCTCGCCGCGCGCGGCCAGCGGCACGTCGCAATGACAGTTCAGGCACCACGCGCGGCCCGGCGGCTCCGCGATCTCGATGCGCGCGCCGGCCAGGCAGGTGCCGGGCGCCATCGCGTCGAGCGCGAAGCGCAGCGCGTCGACCTCGACGCCCGCGAGCCGGCCCACTTCGAGCCGCAGCACGTTGACGCGCGCGAAACGCTCGCGCGCGGCGGCTGCCTCGACCGCCGCGAGCACGCCGCCCGCCAGACTCACTTCATGCATGTCGATCGGTTTCCATTCGTATGATCATCGTCGCGCCGAACCGGCGCGGCGGTTTCGAGAGCATAGGCGATGCACGGATCGAACGCGCCCATCAATGCGCCGACGCGCGCCGCGAGCGCGGCATCGCCGCCGCCGTCCGGCCGCACATCGACGCGTGCGAGCGCGTGCGCGAGCGTGCCGTCCGGATGAAAATTCCACTCCGTCGGCGACACCACGCGATAGTCGGCGACGCGCGCGGCGTCGCCGGGCACGAGGCGCACCCAATGGATCAGCACGCCGCGCGCCGTCTCGCACCATGCCAGCGCCTCGCCGGGCGCGAGCGCCAGCGCGCCCGATCGCAGCGCGAACGCGGCCGGACCGCCGGCTGCGAGCCGCGCGAGCTCCGCGACACGCGCGCCGAGCCGCAGCCATGCGCTGTCGTAAGCGGCTGCGTGCGGATCGCCGCAGCGGGTCCAGACGCCGGTTTCGGCCGGCGCGCCGTCCTGTTCGGGCCGCTGCGCGAAGCGCGGGTCGCCCGCGATCGCCGCGCCGATCCGGCGCAGCCGCGCGCGGTCCGCGCCGTCGATACGCAGCGCGCGGGGCGGCATCCGCAGCGCGTCGGCGACCGTGCGGCAGTGCAGCAGCAGCGACGCCGGGAAGCTCGTCGCGCGCGCCGTCCATGCGCTCAGACAGGCGCGCGGATCTTGATCCCAGCGGGCGAGCCAGCCGTCGGCCGGTTCCCCGAGCACGTGACGTTCGATCCATTCGCGCGTGCCGGCCGCCCGTACGTCGGGCAGCGCGCACGGCACACCGCCGACGAGGCGCGCGGGCCAGTCGAGCCAGATCCGGCGCAGATGCTCGGCGATCGTCTCGCGCGCGAGCGTGGCTGAGCGAGCGTCTTCGCCGTCGCGCTCGCCTTCACCACGGCCCGCGTCATGGTCATCGCCCGCGCCGTTGCGATCGACGTTGCCTTTGCCATCGCCTTCGCCGTTGCCACAGCCCGCGCCATCGTCATCGCCCGCGCCATTGCGATCCCCATCGCCTTCGCCACCGCAATCGCCAGCCGCGCCGCCCGCATTCGCATACGCGCCGGCCGCCGTCACGGCAAGCTCGGCGCACAGCGCATGCGCGCGCCCGCAGAGCGAGAACACCGCGGACAGCCGCGGCGCGGCCAGCGCGGCCGGCTGGCCGGCGAGCAGCAGCCCGGCGAGCGGCGGCCGGCCGCCGTCGATGCTCGGCGAGCGGCCCGGGCGCACGACGTATCGCCCGGCCAGCGCGGCGAACCCGGACGTATCTTCGCTCGTGCTCGCGCCGCCCGTCATGCGCCGGCCTCGCGCGTCGCGGGCCGGCGCAGCAGGAACGCGCGCCGGCTCGTGCGCGGTGGCGCGTCGGCGGCCGCGGAGCGCAGCTGGGCGAGCACCGCGCGCGCAGTCGCCACCGCGCTCGCGTGATCGCTGAAGTCGAACATCGGCGAAAACAGCGAACAGCACGCGTGCGCGCCGGCCTGCGGCACGTGCGCGCCGATCCAGTCGAACTCGACGGCGCCCACGCGACGCGCGGCCAGCTGCCCCGGCGACGGGCACGGCTGAGCCGCGCCGTTCGCGCCCGGCAGCCACACGAGGTTCATGAACCACGGCGTGACGAGGATGCCGAGCAGATCGCCGCTGGCATCGCCGCCAGCAGGATACGGCCCGAACGCCACGGCCTCGACCCGCAAGCCGGGATGCACGACCGGCATGCCGAGCATCGTGGTCGCCGCGACCGTCGTGTAGTACGCGACGAGCGCGCCGATGCGCGGATCGGACGATCCGCCCGGCAGGGACGCACGCAACGCATCGCCGTCGCGGGTCGGGCTTCGCGTGGTCAACGTCAGTCCCTCAGCACCATGAATTGCTCCGCATCGCCGTCGCAGGTCGGGCAGCGCCAGTGCGCCGGCAACGCGGCGAACGGCACGCCGGGCGGAATCTGCCAAACCGGATCGCCCTGGCGCGGATCGTAGATCCACCAGCAGATCTTGCATTCGAGCCGCGTATCGGCCGCGATCCGGCTGCGATCGCCGAGATAGCTGCCTTCGAACAGCGCCGCGGTCTGGTTCATGGTCACGCCTCCTCGACCCAGTCGATCAATTGTGCGAGACGCTCGTGCGAGTCGTCGATGTCCTCGGGCGCCGCCTGGACGATTTCGGGCAGATCGGTGATCTCGATCGTGTTCAGGATCAGCGTGTCCTGCGAGTTGAAGTACGCGATGCGCCAGCAATGGACGACTCCGGTGCTGGCGATCCGGCAATTCCCGTAGCCGCGCGACAACACCGACACCGGCCCGCCGCCGAGCACCGCGTCGATGAACGCGCCGTCTTCGGACGACAGCGGCAGCAGCGTCAGGTTGATCACGTGCGGCGCGTCGCCGGCACGCCAGCGGGCGACCTGGTCGCGCACTTCGGTGAGGATCGCCGGCGCGTTCATCACGCCGCTCGGGTGCGTGTCGGACACCGGCAGCTCGGGCGCGGCCGCTGCATGTGCGGCCACGGCCAGCGCGGCCGGCGCGCCGCCGACCTCGATGCGCTCGGCGCGGCCGGCCGGGCCGTCCTCGGCGATGCGCCACACGCCCGCGAACACGGTCTCCTGGATCAGCACGCTGCCGGCGTCGGCGGTGTCGATGCGCGCGCTGACCTCGCCTTCGCCGAGCACCGCGTTCAGGATGCGCAGCGCATCGGCGTCGCAGGCCGTCAGATCGATCGGCGCGGGCTGTTCGCCGCGGCGGCATGCGTCGAGCGCGTCGAGCACGGTGAGCAGGATGCCGCGCACCACGTCGAGCGCACGCGCGTCGGCGCGCTCGGGCAGCGACGGCGCGACGAACGTGTGCATCGCCTGCGGCATCGGCATGTAGTCGAGCACCGCATCGCCTTCGGGCTGGCTGCCCGGACCGAACGGCACGACGGGGACGGGAAAGGTTTTCATCTGCATGGTCGGCGAGCGTGAATTCAGTGGCAGCCGGACGAGCCGCCGGCGACGTTGACGGGAATGCCGATCGACGGCGCGCGCGTGGTCGGGCTGGCGAGCGCGTCGGCGACGCACTTCACGTAGTCGTCCCAGTCCATCATGCCGGACAGCACCGTCACGTACTGGCCGTCGCGCAGCCACAGCAGCGCGGGCCAGCGCAGCGAGCCGAAGCGGCGCGCGATCGCGTTCTCGCCGGCGCGCGTCGCCACCGCCAGCCGCAGCGCCCGGCCGAAGCGGACCGCCGCGACGTGCGCGAGCTCCGGCAGCACGGCTGCGACGTCGAGCGATTCGGGAAACCGCACCGGATCGCCCATCAGCAGCACGACGCACTCGCCGCCGTCGGCGAGCCAGCCGTCGAGCGTGTGCTCGTCGACGAAGGTCGCGTGCGCTTGCTCGATCAGCCGCTGCACGACGGCCGGGCAATCCTGGCCGGCCGCCGCTGCGCTCGGCACATTCGGCACCTCGGCCTGCGTTGCTCCGGGCACGGAGCCGCTTGTTTCGCTCATTTCGATTCCTCAGGAACAGCAAGGCTGCCGGCCGCGCGCTGCGAGCCGCCGACGAGCCGGGTCAATTCATCCACGCCGAGTGCCGACGGCAGCGCGAACGCGGCCGGGCTTGCCGCGCCGCCCTCGCCCGCCATCACCGACTCGATCAGCGCGAGCGTCGCGTCGATTTCGGCCGCGCGTGCGGCGTCGAGCCGTTCGCGCGCCGCATCGATAAACACCAGCAGCCAGTCGCCGGGCGCACACGGCCCGACCAGCGCGGTGTCGACGCGGCGTCGCACGCCGCGGCCGACGCACCATGCATGGCCGGGTTGCGCGTCGACGACCTGCATCGGCAGCCCTATGCACATGACGGCGGCTCCTTGGCGAGCGCGCGCACCAGCACGCGCTCGTCGCCGATGCGGCACGCGTCGGCTTCGCTCGGGCGCTCGCCTTCGTAGCGAGCCAGCGCCAGATGGTGCAGCGTGACGGCTTCGTCGTCGCGCAGCGCGGTGCGCCGCGGCAGCGGCGCGCCGCCCCACTCGCGCAGATACGCGACGCCCGCGTCCAGCGCCCGCTCGAGCGCCGCCTTCACGCACGGACGCAGGCTGCCGCCGTAGTCCTCGATCTCTTCCGGCTGGCAGCCGATCAGCACCACGCGGCGCGGATACTTGCCGGTCAGCTGCGCGAGCATCAGCACTTCCTGGAAGCCGGTCTGGTGCAGGCTCATCTTGCGCACGCCGAGAAACTTCGGCACCTCGTCGTCCTCGACGATCTTCAGCTCGCCGGGCGCGAGGCCGTAGTCGACCGCATCGAAGATCAGCAGGAAGTCGGCCGCCTGCACGTGCTGGATCAGATAAAGGCCCTGCGTGCCGCCGTCCATCAGCGTGACGTTCGGCGCGCATTCGAAGCGCTGCTGCAACGCCTCGATGCAGCGCACGCCGAAACCTTCGTCGGCCCACAGCACGTTGCCGATGCCGAGCGCGACGATCGCGGCGCCGTCCTGCGCCGACGGGATGGTTTGCGGGGAAGTGTCCATCGGTGCGTCAGTCCTTGAACGTGCGGTAGCCGGAGATCATCGAGCCGACCACGCTCTGGCGTCCCATGATGTCCTCGCGGATCGCCGCATACACGTGAAGGATCACGAACAGCAGGATCGCCCACATCCCGAGGTGGTGCCACGTGTGGACGCCTTGCGACTGGCCGAGCAGCGGCCGGATCCAGCCGAACGTGCGTTGCTGCCAGGAGCCGGCCTGCGCGCCTTCGCCGTACAGCGCGAAACCGGTCACGACCATGAACAGCGAGACCGTCAGAAACACGAAGAACATCGCGAAGCGCGACAGCGGATTGTGGCCGCTGTACTGCCGCGGACACGGGCCGAGGAACATGTAGTAGCGCAGCATCCCGAACACGTCGAGCCAGTAGTCGCGCGTGAACACGGGCACCCAGAACATCTCGCGCGCGTGGTGGTTGCCCACCAGCGCCCAGTACGCGCGGCCCGCGAGGCCGACCGCGAACAGGTACGCGGCCGCGAAATGCGCGAACCGGATGTACCCCATCAGGAAATGGGCGCTGGCCTCGCCCGGTTGCGTCGCGAGCGGCGAGCCGATCAGGTAGCCGGTGATCGACAGCACTGCGATCGACGCCGCGTTCATCCAGTGCCAGATGCGCACCGGCGCTTCGTACACGTAGATCGCCTTGGCGGCCGGAACGGTATCGGGCGCGCGGCCGCGCCGCGACTGCGTTTGCATCGTCATCATTCTTCCTTGCCGCGCGGGCCGGCCGAAGCCGGCCGCGACGGCGTCCTGTTGTTACCGGTGGTGCGTCAGGCGACGGTGCGTCGACGCGGGAAGTATCGCCAGCGGCGCTGCACGATCAACGCACCGTGACGGTGGTCATTTCCGCGCCGTCTTCGCTCATCACGTGCGTCGAGCAGGCCATGCACGGATCGAACGAGTGCAGCGAGCGCAGAATCTCGACCGGCTGCTCGGGGTTCGCCATCGGCGTGTTCATCAGGCTCGCCTCGAACGCGCCGATCTGGCCTTTCGCGTCGCGCGGGCCGCCGTTCCACGTGCTCGGCACGACGCACTGATAGTTCTCGATGCGGCCGTCCTTGATCTTGATCCAGTGACCGAGCGCACCGCGCGGCGCGGCGACGGTGCCCACGCCCTTCGCCTCGGCCGGCCACGTCGACGGGTCCCACTTCTCGACGTTGGCGGTCGAGGTGTCGCCGTTGCGGATGTTGTCGACGAGCCGCTGCCAGTCGTCCGACATCATCTCGGCGCAGTACTGCGCTTCGAGTGCGCGCGCGAGCGTGCGGCCGATCGTGGTCGGCAGCAGTTGCTTCGCGCCGAGCGTCGTCTCGGGCAGCCCGAGGAGCTTCGGCATGTCCTGGTTGACCGACTGCAGCGCCGCGTCGATCTGCTCCTTGATCCGCGCGCCGTGCGGGTTGCCCTGCTTCGCATGCGCATAGCCGAGGATGTAGCGCGCGAGCGGCCCGACCTCCATCGCGTGGCCGCGCCAGCGCGGCGCCTTCACCCACGAATACTTCGCGCTTTCGTCGACCGATTCGATCGCCGTGCGCGTGCCCTTCGTGTTCGGTCCGAGCTCGTAGTGCGGCTCGGTCATGCCGTCCCACGGATGCAGGCCGCGGTCGTTGTCGGGGTACTGGTACCACGAATGGGTGACGAACTCCTGCACCTGCTCCGGATCGCGCGCGTCGACCGGCAGGATGTTGTCCCAGTCGCCGTTCAGGATCGCGCCGCCCGGCATCTGGTTGGTGGACGGGTCGTAGTTGACGAGCGGATACGTGCCGTAGTCCATCACGTTGGTGGCGGCGAGGCCCCCGCCATGCAGCCAGCCGCGCGCCTTGTAGATCGTGCCGATCGCGAGCAGATCGGGCACGTAGACGTTGCGGCAGAACGTCTCCGCCTGGTCGATCAGCGAGCGCACGAAGTTCAGGCGCTCCATGTTGATCGGCGCGCCGGCCGCGAGGTCGCCGTCGATGTTGATCGCGCACGGCACGCCGCCGACCAGGTAGTTCGGGTGCGGGTTCTTGCCGCCGAAGATCGTGTGGATCTTGACCCATTCCTTCTGCAGGTCGAGCGCCTCGAGGTAATGCGTGACGGCCATCAGGTTCGCTTCCGGCGGCAGCAGATAGGCCGGGTTGCCCCAGTAGCCGTTCATGAACGGGCCGAGCTGGCCGCTTTCGACGAACTTGCGCAGCCGCGTCTGGATGTCGCGGAAATAGCCCGGCGACGACATCGGATGCGACGGCGACACGCGCTGCTGGAGTTCGGAGGTGAGCTTCGGGTCGGCCTTCAGCGCGGACACGACGTCGACCCAGTCGAGCGCGTGCAGATGATAGAAGTGCACCGCGTGGTCATGCACCTGCAGCGTCTTCGCCATGATCTCGCGGATCAGGTGCGCGTTCGGCGGAATCCGGATGTCGAGCGCGTCCTCGACCGCGCGAACCGACGCCAGCGCGTGGCAGCCGGTGCAGACGCCGCAGATGCGCTCGACGAACGCCCACGCATCGCGCGGGTCGCGGCCCTTGAGAATCACTTCGAGTCCGCGCCACATGGTGCCGGTGGACACCGCGTTGCGGATCACGTTGTTCGAGTCGACGTTCACTTCGACCCGCATGTGGCCTTCGATGCGCGTCACGGGATCGACGACGATCCGGCGTCCGCTGTTGTCGAGCTGAAAACCCTGGGTGGAATAGGCTGTCATGCTGTTGTGTAGTTCCTGTGCGTGTGGGGGCTGCGCGTGGCGTCGGGCGGCTAACGGCTAGCGGCCGTCGCGATCGCGTTTCGAGCTGACGCGCTGAATCGCCGAGGCGGCTGCATGCGCGGCGGCGGCGGCGCCCAGGACGACGGCCGCGGTGCCGCCGATCTTGTCGGCGTTCGCTTCGACGCCGAACTGGTTGATGTGGGTCAGGCGGTCGTAGAACGATCCCTTGTCCCAGAAGCCGTCCTCCGAGCAGCCGATGCAGCCGTGTCCGGCCTGGATCGGGAAGCTCGTGCCGCCGTTCCAGCGCACCGTCGAGCACGCGTTGTAGGTCGTCGGGCCCTTGCAGCCGACCTTGTACAGGCAGTAGCCGCGCCGCGCGGCGTCGTCGTCCCACGCCTCGACGAACTGTCCGGCGTCGAAGTGCGGGCGGCGGTAGCACTTGTCGTGAATGCGCTGGCTGTAGAACATCTTCGGGCGGCCCTGGCGGTCCAGCTCGGGCACGCGGTCGAACGTCAGCATGTAGGTGATGACGCCCGTCATCACTTCCGCGATCGGCGGGCAGCCGGGCACCTTGATGATCGGCTTGTCGGTGATCACCTTGTGGATCGGCACCGCCTGCGTCGGGTTCGGCTTCGCGGCCTGCACGCAGCCCCACGATGCGCAGGAACCCCACGAGATCACGGCCTTCGCGTCCTTCGACACGCGGCGCAGCTGATCGACGAACGGCTTGCCGCCGATGATGCAGCTCATCCCGTCCTGGTTCAGCGGCGGATTGCCCTCGACGGCGAGGATGTAGTTGCCCTTGTACTTCGTCATGACCTCTTCGAGGATCGCCTCGGCCTGATGGCCGGCCGACGCCATCAGCAGATCGTCGTAGTCGAGCGAGATCATCGACAGCACGACGTCCTTCGCGAGCGGATGCGCGGAACGGATGAACGATTCCGAGCAGCACGTGCATTCGAGGCCGTGCAGCCACAGCACCGGCGTGCGGGGCTTCGTTTCCATCGCCTCGACGATCCTCGGCATGAAGGCCGGCCCGAGGCCGAGCGACGTGGCGGTCAACGAGCAGAACTTGAGGAAGCTGCGGCGCGAGATGCCCTGGCGGCGCATGACCTCATAAAACGTTTCAATCACGGTGTGGTTCCTTGATGGCCATCTGGCCGACGGCCCGGCATGCGGGGGCGCTGCCGGAGCGGGCGCCGGAGCGTGGCTTCGGCGTGAATGCCGTGCTTTAAAACAAGAACCGTGCCAGGGGCGCGCCGACACGGTACGGGCAGGCCCACTCGACGCCATTGATCTGTATCAAAAAGGAAAAATCGGCGCCGGGGCCGGTGCGGCGGCGGCGCACGCCGGATGGGCCGGTAGTCACGGCGCATCCGGTTGGCCGGCCAAACTGGCAATGGCGTGACCAGCGCGTTCGCACGGCCGCGCGGCGGCACGCGGCGCCGGGCTCGGCGGCGATGCCCGGCGGCATATGCGCGCGGTCGGGCGTCATTCCGATTGGAACGGAAGTTGCATGAGTCAACGGCTTTGTCGCGCCGCGCGCTCATGTGCCGCTCATGGCGCGCGGTCCAGCAAAGCGGCACAATGCGGGCCGCTGCTGCGCGCGCCATTGGCCATTGCGCGGCAACGCAACCGCTTCGACTCAGAGACGATGGAACTTCCCGTGAACGCCTTCCCCCCGCCGCAGCGACGCTCATGCGCCGCGCCTCTTGCGCCGTCACGCCACGGTGAGCGCGCCGCACCGCACGCGGCAGCCCGTGTACCGTCCGTGCGCCGGCGGCCGTCATGACCGCCCCCGTCCTGCCCGCCGCCGGCGTTCGCGCAAGCGGCGCGCGCGGCAAGCTCGTCCTGCTGCTCGCGGCGCTCGCGGCGTTCAACCTGGCCGCCTGGGGCTGGGCCGTCGCCGTGTTCGGCGGCCAGCCCACGCTGATGGGCGCCTGCGTGCTCGCCTACACGTTCGGGCTGCGCCACGCGGTAGACGCCGACCACATCGCCGCGATCGACAACGTGACGCGCAAGCTGATGCACGAAGGCCGGCGTCCGTTGACCGTCGGGCTGATGTTCTCGCTCGGGCACTCGACCATCGTGATCGTCGCGTCGGCCGCCATCGCGGCCGCGGCCTTCGGGTTGCGCGAGCGCCTCGCCGCGTTTCACGACATCGCCGGCACGATCGGCACGCTCGTGTCGACGACGTTCCTGCTCGCGATCGCCGTCGCGAACCTCGTGACGCTGCATTCGGTCGTCCGCACGCTGCGGCGCGTGAAACGCGGCGAGCGATATGCGGACGCGCATGCCGACACGGCGCTGCACCACCACGGATTTCTCGCACGGCTGCTGCGGCCGGTCCTCCGGATGGTCACGAAAAGCTGGCACATGTACGTGCTCGGCGCGCTGTTCGGGCTGGGTTTCGACACCGCGACCGAGATCGGCGTGCTCGGCATCTCCGCGACCAGCGCGGCGCACGGGATGTCCGCGTGGTCGATCATGGTGTTTCCGGCGCTGTTTACCGCGAGCATGTCGCTCGTCGACACCGCCGACAGCATGCTGATGCTCGGCGTGTACGGCTGGGCGTTCCGCGAGCCGGTGCGCAAGCTCTACTACAACGTCGGGATCACCGCGCTGTCCGCGGCGGTCGCGCTGCTGATCGGCTGCGTCGAGGGCTTCGCGCTGCTCGGCGACACGTTCGGGATCCGCGGCGCGTTCCGCGATGTCGTCGATGCGTTGAACGCGCATCTCGGCGCGCTCGGCTACGCGATCGTCGTGCTGTGCGCGGCGAGCTGGCTCGTGTGCGCGGCGATCTATCGGTTCAGGCGCGGCAGCTTCGCGCCGCTCGCCGAGCACGATCACGGCTAGGCGTCGCGATTTTCAGGGAAGTACGTCGTTGATGTCACACAGAATTCCGCCCGCGCACGCCGATGGCGTGCTGGGCGTGCAGACCGGCCCCGCGCCGAACACCGGCGCCGCATGGGTCGCGACGGCGGCCGGCGCTCGCCGCATCGCGCATGCGGGGGAGGAGCGTTTCGACCGCATCAAGCAGTCGTGTGCGTATCCGGCCGCCGCGGTCGACGCCTGCCGCATCGCGCTCGACCTGCCCGCCGACGCGCGCCCGTCGCTCGTCGCGTGCGTCGACACCGGGCAGGCCGCGCCGCTGCCGCCATATGTCGATACCGTGCCGCAGCTGCGCGTCGAACACGCGCTCTGCCATGCCGCCGCCGGGTACTACTGCTCGCCGTTCGACGAAGCCGCGATTCTCGTCGTCGACGGCCATCGACGCGAGCAAGGCGCGACGCCGTCGTCGCACAGCGTGTGGATCGGCTGGAACGGGCGCATCGAGCCCGTGATGCGCAGCGCGTCGTGCGGCATCGGCGCGCTGTACGAGGCGGTCACCGTCGCGATCGGCTTCGGCGCGCACGAAACCGGCAAGACGATGGGGCTCGCGCCGTATGGCGACGATGCGGCCGCACCGGACCTCGGCGGACGCCTCGATGGCCTGGCCGTGGATTACGGCGCCCGCTGCGACGCCGACGGCGCGCGATTGTTCGGCCTGTCGCCGCTCGCGGGCGCGACGGACGACGCAAGCCTGACCGCGCGCGCCGCGCTCGCCCGCGCGGCACAGCGGGAATGCGAGCGCGCCATGCTGCATCTCGCGCGGGCCGTGCGCGAGATGACCGGGATACGCCGGCTCTGTCTCGCGGGCGAGGTGTCGCTCAACGGGCGCGCCAACGATCTGGTGTGGCGCGACGCAGGCTTCGACGCGGTGTTCGCCGGGCCGGCCGGCGCCGATTGCGGGACGGCGCTGGGCGCGGCGCTGTGGGGGTATCACGGTGTGCAGGGCGTGCCGTTTCGCCCCGGACCGTTTTCTCCGTACGGCGGACGGCCGTACAGCGAGGCGGACGTGGACGCCGCGCTCGCCGCACTGCCCGACCGGGCGCGCTATCGCGACACGCGCGGCACGATCGACGAACTGGCCGAACGCACGGCGGCGCTGCTTGCCGCCGGGCAGTGCGTCGCGCTGCACGCCGGGCGCGCCGAGATGGGCCCGCGCGCGCTCGGCAATCGCTCGCTGTTGATGAGTCCCGCGCACGCGGACGCGCGCGACCGGATGAATCTGCGGGTGAAGCGGCGTGAGGCGTTCCGACCGTTTGCGCCATGCGTTCCGGTGGAGGACGCCGCGCGCTATTTCGAGCTCGACACGCCGAGCCCGTACATGCTGCGGATTTGCGCGGTCCGGCCGCAGTGGCGCGCGCGCCTCGCCGCGATCACGCACGTCGACGGCACCGCGCGGCCGCAGACCGTTTCGCCGCAAGACAACCCGCATCTCCATCGGTTGCTGCGCGCGTTCGAACGCGTGGCCGGCATCCCCGTGCTGCTCAATACGTCGTTCAACGTCGCGGGCGAGCCGCTCGTCGAGACGCCGGCCGATGCGCTGCGCGGCTTCGCGCGCAACGACATCGACGCGCTGTGGATCGGCGACCGGCTGCTCGAGAAACGGTGATGCGGGCGCTCGGGTGGAACGTGCCGCGCACGTGTCAGCCGAACTGCGCAATGCGGCGGCCGATGTAGTTCACCGAGAAGTGCTCGTCGAGATTCTGCGCGCCGCACTTGTCGCGAGCGGGCCAGTTCATCAGGTCGCAGACCTGTTTCCAGCCCGCGTCGGTCCACTCCGTGCCCGTGTGCCATTGCGGGTCGAGCAGCATGTGGTCGAACGGCCACAGGTTGTCGAGGTTGACGCGATGGTCCACCTTGGTGTGCAGCGCGTCGCAGAGCGCGACGTAGTCGATCGGACTCATGTTGAGTTCGCGGAACAGCGACGCGGAGTCGGCCACCTGGTCGGGGCCGCTCAGGCGCAGAATCTGCGCGACGATGCGCTTGATGTCCTGGTTGATGGCCCACTCTCTTTGCGTCACCGAGAGGATATTCACGATGATGTCGTTGATGTCTTGCTTCATGGCGCACTTTCCTTGAGTCACCGGGGCAGCCGCGTCGTTGCTGTGCCGTGCTGTTTCTGTGTTTTGGCGCACTCGCCGGCCGACGCTCTCTCGTCGGCCGGATTCGAGGATTCAAACTGATTGGACTGTTTCTTCAATGACGGCCGGGTGAGCGACACCGAACGGTCAGACGATGAAATCGACGTGACCCGTCGCCAGTCGATAAATGCCGCCGATGATTTTCAGCTTTCGATCCCGCTTTGCGCCTGAAATGATGGTCGAGCGTGCGGACAGATGGCGAACGGAGTCTTTGACGTTCTGTGCAATCGCAGCATCCAGCGGTACGCCGCCGGCCCGCTGCGCTTGTCTGACGGACGGCAACATGGCCATCGCCAGGTCCTGGATCTTTCCGGGGTAAATGGTTCCTTTGGTCTCGATATTGACGGCGGCGCTCACTGCGCCGCACTTGTCGTGGCCGAGCACGAGGATCACCGGGGTTTTCAGTACGGCAACTGCGTACTCGAGGCTTCCCAGCACGTCGTCATTGACGAAATTGCCGGCTACGCGCACCGCGAACAGGTCGCCTCGCGCGCTATCGAACGCGTACTCGGGAGCGATTCGCGAGTCTGCACAGCTCAGGACGGCCGCATAGGGATTCTGTCCGGTACCGAGCGATTCACGCTCGTGTGCGAAGTCGTGACGAAGCATCAGACCTGCGACATAGCGGGCATTGCCTTCCTTCAGCCGGCTGATCGCGGCATCCGGGCTCATCGCATTCAGCGGTTTCGGCAGCGGACGAGTAT
This sequence comes from Burkholderia sp. MBR-1, assembly GCF_013822785.1. Lineage (NCBI taxonomy): Bacteria > Pseudomonadati > Pseudomonadota > Betaproteobacteria > Burkholderiales > Burkholderiaceae > Burkholderia > Burkholderia sp. MBR-1. The sequence continues at coordinate 199,264 of NZ_CP053611.1, read as the reverse complement.
CGGGCGTCGCGGCGAAACTCGTCAGCGAAGCACCGCTTGCGGCTACACCGAGTGCGGATACGCCTGCCATCCGGATGAATTGTCGGCGGGCCGGATGGTTCGTTGCCGTTTTGCAAGTATCGGATTTACACATGTTCGTTTTTATTCCTGTTGAGTTGAATTGATTGATATGCCGGTGTGTGCATTGAACGACTGCTCGCTTGCTGCGCGCGGAATGCGTGTTCAGTGCCGTATGCAATATGGGATTCCCATACGCTTATCTGATGCGCCCGATATCGTTACCGGAAAATCGACGCTCGCATGCCGGCTCGAACAGCGCGATCGCGATGCAGCAGCACATCGATGCAATAAGGACGGCCCAGAATATTTGCTTCTTCATCAGAGTTTCCAATGATGTCGAGATAAAACGTCTAGCTTTCTTGCGATGCGTGGCTTTTCTTGCTTACCGGCAGATAGCTGTGTTTGCCGGGGTTGCAGAAAATCTGCGATTCATCTACGGCGATGGGTCGCGCCGTTTCCGAACGGCGGTAGCGGCATCGCGACCGATAGCGCCAGCCATTCGGATTGCCCATGCCGCCCGGCGGTCGTTGATTGGTCGGTCGCGCAGATATGCGCCGGTTTAGCGACCGCCAGTCGGTTCGAACCCTCGCAGTCGAGCCGGTATTTCGCTCTTTGCAGAACGCGTGCGAAATGCTGCAGGCTCGATCCAACGCCGGTCGGGAGAGCCTGCGGCGACCGCATTACCACTGATAAGCCATCCCGGCGCCCCACAGCATGTTGTCCGCGCTATAGCTGATGCCGCTTCTGACCTTGATGTTCTGCGTGACGTGCGCCGTAGCGCCGATCGCGACCGCTTGATAACCCTTGTAGTTCGCGGTGCCGACGCCAACCGTGAGGGTCTTGCCGTCACCCACGTCCGGGATCATCGTCAACGCGGTTGCGGCGGCAAGGCCCGAATACGCACCGTGCTCGACCGCACTGATCTGGCTCCTGACGCTGTTCAGCTGGCTTACGTTGACTGCGTCGGTGTCGTGGACACCTGCCGCGACATTGGTGATCCGGCGTTCGTGGCCGGACGACCCGACCGATACCGTGTTCGCCTCGTCAGCGACCGAGCCTGCACCCAACGCGACGGAATTCTGGCCGGACGCCCTCGATTGGTCGCCGAGCGCCGTGCTGCGATCTCCGGACGCGTTCGACTGGTTGCCGAGGGACGTGCTGCGATTTCCCGATGCGTTCGATTGGTTGCCGAGCGCCGTGCTGCGATCGCCCGATGCGTTCGATTGGTTGCCGAGTCCGGTGCTGCCATCGCCGAGAGCCTTCGAGTCCTTGCCGATGGATGTGGCGCCGTCGCCTTCAGCGTCCGAGTTCTTGCCGATGGACGTGCTGCCGTCGCCGAGAGCCTTCGAGTTCTTGCCGTTGGCTGTGGCGCCGTCGCCTTCAGCGTCCGAGTTCTTGCCGATGGACGTGCTGCCGTCGCCGAGAGCCTTCGAGTTCTTGCCGTTGGCTGTGGCGCCGTCGCCTTCAGCGTCCGAGTTCTTGCCGATGGACGTGCTGCCGTCGCCGAGAGCCTTCGAGTTCTTGCCGTTGGCTGTGGCGCCGTCGCCTCGGGCGAACGAGTCCTTGCCGTTGGCTGTCGCGCCGTCGCCATCGGCGAACGAGTTCTTGCCGTTGGCTGTCGCGCCGTCGCCATCGGCTAACGAGTTCTTGCCGTTGGCTGTCGCGCCATCGCCTCGGGCGAACGAGTCCTTGCCGTTGGCTGTCGCGCCATCGCCTCGGGCGTACGAGTCCTTGCCGTTGGCTGTCGCGCCGTCGCCTTCGGCGTACGACTCCTTGCCGTTGGCTGTCGCGCCGTCGCCTTCAGCGTCCGAGTTCTTGCCGTTGGCTGTCGCGCCGTCGCCATTGGCGGTCGAGTCCTTGCCGTTGGCTGTCGCGCCGTCGCCATTGGCGTACGACTCCTTGCCGTTGGCTGTCGCGCCGTCGCCATTGGCGATCGAGTCCTTGCCGTTGGCTGTCGCGCCGTCGCCATTGGCGATCGAGTCCTTGCCGTTGGCTGTCGCGCCGTCGCCATTGGCGATCGAGTCCTTGCCGTTGGCCATCGCTTCGCTGGCAAACGGCCCGACGACAATACCCGCAAGCAGCAGCAATGTGACACCGACACGCGAAAGCGTGAATGCATTCTGCCGCCGCCTCAAAGTGCCTTGACTGCATCCCGCTGCACATTCCGCCCCCACACCACACGCATTTACCGACTCACACCAATCCACATTGCAATTCTTGCTCAAAATACCCTCGCTCAATTAGCCACTTTAAAAAAATCACCACACCAATCGAAACCAACGCGTCAGCGATTCACTCCTTTACTCGATAGCGAGTCACATCGCACGCTCAGTTCCGCACGAGCTTCGGCGTTTTCTCCGGCAATCGAACAGCAAGCTGGCTAGAGTCGATCGGCCAAGTCCGCGGTGCGGTGTACCGCGGGAGCTTCAACGGTCGCGTCGTAACGCAGTTTCTACTCGCATCGCGCCCGCCACTTTCCGGGCGTACGCGCTCCGGGTAGTACTACGCAGAAGTTCGCAAGGCGACGCGCACGACGCAAGCGACATTCGAAAAAGCTCTCCCGCCTTGCAGCCGGCGCGATGACTCAGAACTATCCATTAACGAGGGCGTCCGCAGCGCCCCGGTTCCGCCACCGGACAAACGCAAGCCAGACTAATGAATGTTGCCCGGCGGCCCAATACGCGGCGAATGTCAGGCTGCGCTCACGAAAGCCCATCGACCAGAAATTCGTCGCGACGCACGTCGCACAGCCATTTCGGCGTTCGGCCTCTGCCGTTCCACGTCTGGCCCGTCACCGGATTCCGATATTTCGCTGGCGCCGGTTCACGCCGGGTGGTCGGTGGCCGGCGACGAGCGCCTTGCGGAAAGATCTGCTCCGGTCGAATTTGATACGTCCGCACGGTCTGTCGAATTTCTGAAACGATCGCAGAGATTTCGCGCGCTCTCGCTGCTTCGGCTTCCTGGGTGAGCGCGTCAATCTGTGCCTTCAATTCCTCATAAGTTGCCACAACACCCTCCAGATAATTAGCGTTTCGACGCGCCATTCGATTTTCCCGCGACACCAGTCGGCGCGGCACGCGCGATGCACGCGTCGAAACGTACTGAATAAAAAGGCGATCGCCGAACCGGCGATCGCAAAGCCACCTTGCTCCGCGGGGGATCGGAGCGTCGTAGGTGACGGCCTAAAAATATCCTTTAATCAATCGGCGTTCCAATGTCGGGCGGCGGCGACCGCGTACAACCCGATATATTGGGGTGCATCCCACATACGCGACGGATACAAGTCCGGCGATCCTGAGCGCACCAACTTCAAAATCAACGTTTCGCCAGAGAAACCGAAGAAATCGTCATTTCCACCACACCGCGATTTCATACCACGCCGTCTTCGATAATATTCTCGCCTGAAAGTCAAACGATGACGGCAGCCGCCGCCCCGAATCGCGCCCTGTCCTAATGGGGCAATCGCGGCAGGAAGATTCAAATACGTCACCGCAAAACGACCAAGACCAGACCAAACCAGGATAATGGTCGATCCGCAAACGGAGTAGCGCCATGCCAACGAAACAGCAGTCTACTTGAGCGAGAAACGCCGAGCCGTGAGGAATATATGATCGATATATGAATAATTCTGATTTCACATCAACCGCCCCGGCCTGACGCGGCGTCCGCCCCGTCAGGCCGGGGGCGTTGACGACCAACGCGCTCGCGAACGGGCATTTTGTAAGACCAACATACTGCCGGGCGACATTCGACGCACATCAAGCGCTTCAGATATTAAGCCGACGCCCCTTCTGACGGTTCATCAGCGGCACCTTACGATTCAGAATTGCTGCCTCGCATTATTCCGCCTCATGTCTCGCTCTGTTTAGCAGCGAATATCACAATTGTGAAATTTTTACCGCCCCCGTAAAGACGGTGTTCCACGCCCGTAGCCGTGAATGACACATCAATCCGCCGGACATGAACCACCGAATGATTAAGCTGCATGAGGTGCGGCACCCCTGAATCAGAAACGCTTCAGAAATTTTTCAGAATCAGGCCGCACCAGTCAAATGCCCACAGCTGTTGCATCCCGCGCGGCGCCTAGTTTTCGCCCGGTGCGCTACACCGCAACGGTGTATCGCGTCTTGCGTGTCGATACCATCGGGCGCCGAAGTAACAGTCCGATAACCGAAAAGCTCGCGCAGTCCGAAATACCAGCCGTCCTTCCTTCAGCACGACGAACGTCAGCATGTACAATATGGTTAATTTTCGTCAACGTGAGGCTTCCACGTCTGCCAGTGCAACAGACACGGAAAGGCCGCTGCAATATCAGGTTCGGAGAGTCGATTCACGGCTTCCGCCTCGTACAGCAATGCAGTTGGAAGCACATCAAAAATAGTATGACCATTACCTTAACCGACAGAATTCGACGCCCAAGCGGTCCGTTTTGTCCTTCCCCTGTAGGGGCACAATGACGGACGAAAGCCAAAAACCCGGTCTTGCCGCCGATTCGCTCCCGTTTCATCTCGACGAGCGGATGTTGAGCAATCCAGCGACCGGCGACCAGAAGTTTCTGTCACGCAACGAAGCGCGCTTGTTGGGATTGCTGCTGGAAGGGCCGCAGACCAAAGAAGCGCTGATTCATCGCGTTTGGGGCGAACTCGGTGTTGTCGTGACGGACGCGAGCTACTACCAGCTGGTCACGCAGGTAAGAAACAGCTTCGAAGAACTCAGTTTGTCCAGGAAGATTCTTCGGACTATTCCGCGGTATGGGCTCGAACTCGTGCCAAATCGTGCCGAACTCGACGATGAGTCGCTCGACGATGAGCCCGAACGCGGTGAAATCGACACACCAGCGGAAAACGCAGGCGTCGCGTCAGCACCGGACGCCTCGTGTGCGGATCAGCAATCCGTTCCGGAGCCGGCTGCCGCAGGTGCGGAGAACGACAGCGTTGGCCCGACGACGGCAAGCGCTGAAGCAAAGCCGACGCCGCGCGGCCGATTCGGCCTCTTGTCGCAGATCGCGCGAGCGCGATACCTGGCGATACTGCTCGCAACGATGGGCGTAGCGCTGATCAGCGTCTATTTGAGCGTATCGTACACACGAGCCCCATCCGGGAAAAAGTCGAAGCCATGGATAGAGCGCAATGTATCGGGCATGCGAGTATATGTGCGGGATTCGGCGCTGTCGTCAGAGTTGATCGCCTTCTATATATCGAAGGCACACCCGGAAAATCAATGCGATTCCGAACCGCGGAGCTTTGATTATTATTTTGAGGAAACACCCTCAGTGATGCAAATGCTCGTTTACGAACCCCAAACCCGGCTCCCATGCGTTACCTATTATTTTTACTGACTGCGGCCGTCACGATCGCTGCATCATATGGCGTTTACATACGCCTCACGGCAGGCGACATCAAGAAAGATTCCCTCATTGAATGCGAGGGAAAGACGATATCCATGTCGGGTAACGATGGCGTGATAATGCATACGCTCGTCTATTCAGTATCGCCCGCAGACGGCAGCGCGCAGTTCCGCTACATGGATGCCAATGGACATGCGTCGGCGATAAGGCAGATTCGACTCGGCCAGACTTCGGTAAAAGCTTCACGCGAGCGCATCCTGTTGTCTGGCGTCGTCACGGACTTTTCCGGTTCGGGCGACCTGCCCAAAGACGATCCGTTTCTGATACAAATTCATAAAGGCAACTCCATACTGTTCGATATGAATCTGTTCAAGGACAGGGTCTGGAACGTAGGAATCGGATCGCTCGATCTTGGTTATTGCATCATGTATAAGTGAGCGAGTTCGCTGAATCGTCGCGCAATGCGCTCGTGGATCTGAACTGTGTGCCTATCATTCCAAATCGCCGTGCCATCAAACCAGATCCGCGACTTCTTCATCGCGTGCTTCGTCGTGCGGACTTGCAGCCGGCGTTCCGGCAGGGTGCGCGACCGGGGCAAGGTCACCGCGACAACCGATGCGCGGGCAATGGGTGTTGTAACAGCGCACCTGGAACACATCGGCAGACCCCGAATTCGGCATGCAGCGAACCGCCTGCATGCCCTCGAACTCGTCAGGCGACGCCGACGCATCCGCATCGATCGGCCGCCCCGAGCAGCAGATGCTGTCCTTCGCCCTACGCAGACGCAAGCGGGACACGGTCGTCAACGCGAACACGAAAACGCAGACGCCCAACAGCATCGCCTCGATCAGCAATACAAACGTGACGATCAACCAGCCGTCGAGCAGGTCGACGCACCAGAGCGAAACCAACAGCACGCAGAGAATCACGAAGACTGCGGGCACGACGAACAGCACCCATCGCGAAGTCTTGTCCCATGCATCATCGGCGTGCCATCGCGTGGAAGATGGAAAACGGGTCGACGTCGTTTGATCGAGCATTTCAAACCTCCGATCGGCGTCGTTCGAGATCGAGCGACACCGCTAACTGATCCGTCAATGGACAGAGCAAGAAGTCCAGCGACATGTCGCCGGTGATGTCTTCATGCGTGTCGAGGGTGGTGGAACGAGGCTCGGCCCGACGTGCCGCCGCTCACCGCTGAAGTGCCCCGCTCGGTGCCGCGCTCGCTGCACGCCACTCACGAGCCGCTCACCAGCCACTTGCCCGGCGCGCGATACGGTATAGCTTCGACCTGGCTTGAGCTCGCTTCGATAACGACATGCCAGGTGGCTTGTCACGACAGTGCGTACTTCGCAGCAGGGCTCGCAAGTGCCAAAGCTGTTCGAGCGACTCGCGACAGGCAACGGTTGCCGGCATCTATCGCCGCAGCGACGCCGCCGTAGTTCGCGGGCAGGATTCGGTGTTGACGACACGCGTTGTGGATCATTGCGAAGCGCTGCGCGTGGTTCTACGAGCTGTGAGTCAACTATCGCGCGGGTACTCACCCGGCTTGGCGAGGATGTGGAGAATGCCCTCGCCCGGCAAACCGATCATTCAAGGCCATGTCGCGGGGCCCCACTGCGTCACGTTTCGCGGACATACGCGAGGAGCAGACCACCACCACATACGCGCTCTGCAACGCCGACGCTGGCGTCTCGACCGTACGGTCGATTGCCAGCGTCGAGCGTCGCAGCCGGCGACTTACCACTGATACGACGCGCCCGCACCCCAGACATAATTGCTGCTGCTGTAGCTCACGCCGGCTCGCACCTTCAGGTTCTGCGTAATGCGTGCGGTAGCACCGAGCGCGGATGCCTGATACCCCTTGTAGTTCGCGGTGCCGATACCGACCGCCAGCGTCTTCGCCGCGTCGACGTCCGGAATCATCGTCAGTGCCGTTGCCGCTGCAATACCGGAGTACGCATCACGCGCGACCGAGTTGATCTGGCCTTGCATGCTCGACAACTGGTTCTGGATGCCGGAAACGGTGGCGTTCAACTGCCCGACGTTCACTGCATCCGTATCGGCCACGCCCGCTGCGAGGTTGGTGACGCGGCGCTCATTGCCGGACGAACCGACCGACACCGTATTGGCCTCGTTCGCGACGGAGCCCGTTCCGAGCGCCACCGAATTCGAACCCGATGCGACAGCGCCCTCGCCCATCGCGACGCTGCGCTCGCCCGTCGCGCTGGCGTTCGTGCCGTACGCCGAGCTGTGCGAGCCCGCCGCAACCGCACCCGAGCCGGTCGCGACGCCGTTCGTGCCGGACGCAACCGAATTCACGCCAAGCGCGGTACTGCCTTCGCCGGTCGCCGCCGAGCTCGCGCCGAATGCCGTGCTGCTGTCGCCGGAGGCAACCGAGCTTGAGCCGTTCGCCGTGCTATTGGTGCCCGAGGCCGTCGAGTTGTTGCCCGTGGCCGTCGTGCCGTCCGCCATTGCCGAAGCCTTCTCACCGGTTGCGGTGGAGCCCACACCGGATGCGGTCGAGTCGGTGCCGGTCGCGGTGCTGTTCTCACCGGTCGCTGTCGAGTTCGTACCCGTCGCCGTGCTGTTGTCGCCCGATGCGATCGACTCCGTACCGGTCGCCGTCGTCTTGTTGCCGGATGCGGTCGAGTCGGTGCCGGTTGACGTGCTGTTCTCGCCGGTCGCCGTCGAGTTCGTGCCCGTCGCCGTGCTGTTGTCGCCCGATGCGATCGACTCCGTACCGGTCGCCGTCGTCTTGTTGCCGGATGCGGTCGAGTCGGTGCCGGTCGCGGTGCTGTTCTCACCGGTCGCCGTCGAGTTCGTACCCGTCGCCGTGCTGTTGTCGCCCGACGCGGTGCTGCTGTCGGGAGACACGGCGGCGTTCTCGCTCGCGGCGCTCTCCAGGCCGACTACCGCTGTGCTGAGCGACGACACTTGCGACGTCAGCACGTCGTACTGCGCGGCGAAGTCCTGCTGCAGAGTGTGCACTTGCGAGCCATTGACCGCATCCGTGCTGGTAGCCGAAATCGTACCGGCCGCGACGTTCGTCAGTAGGACTGCGTTCGTGGCGCCTACCCCGCCGAGCGTGATGAATGCCCGCGACGAATCGTCATAAGACACGGCGTTGCCCATCGACGTCTGGAGACCGTTTATAGTCGCGCCGAGATCGCTCAGGTTCGCGTTGACCGTGCTGAGTCTCGTCGACAGCGTCGCGACCTCGTCCGCAGTGCCAAGCAGCGACGTGGACAACGACGACACGTCACGTTCGCTCGATGACAACCCTGTCGACAGCGAAGTCAGGCTGTTCGACGTCGTGGTCGACAGAGAATGCAGTTGGCTGACGTTGACGGCGTCCGTATCCTCGACGCCGGCGGAGATACCCGTCAGCGTACGCGTTCCTTCGCTGCCCGCGAAATCCACCGTGCGGCCGGTCGACTCGGCGCCGACGCTGATTGCACCGGTCGTCGCATCCTGCGTCACGACGCTCGTGCCGGTTGACAGCATGCTGGTCGAAAGCGATGCAATGCTCTCCGCCGTCGACGTCGACAACGACGTGATGCTGTTTGCCGTCGAAGTCGACAAGGATGCAAAGCCATTGTTCGTCGAAGTCGACAACGATGCAATGCTGCCGCTTGTCGACGTCGACAACGAGGCGAGGCTGTTTGCCGTCGAATCCGACAACGATGCGATGTCGCCAGCCGTAGAAGTAGACAACGATGCGATTTCGCTGGCCGTGGAAGTAGACAGCGAACTGACGCTGCTCGCAGTCGACGTCGACAGCGAGTTCAGCTGCGACATGTTGACGGCGTCGGTCGACCGGACACCGGCAGCCACACCGCTGAGCAATATGCCATCGGTTGCATTCGACATCGTCAATACGTTGCCATTCGCTCCGCCCGTGCGGAAGTAAATCTTGCCAGCATTGCCGTCGAGAACGACCTGCGTATCGTCCGCGGTCAACCCGACCCAATCGGTCGATCCACCGGGCGTCAAGCCATTGATCCAGGCTGCCGAATTACAGCCGTTGGACAGCACGCCACCGTTGCCGCTGACGTTGTTGGTGCCGCCCTTGTACGTCAAACACAAGCCAGTATTCGATGCAGCGTGCGCCTCGGGGGCAAACGGTCCGACCATGCCGAGCGCAAGCAATGCTGCCGCACCCAGAAGCGTCACCTTCAAAAAGCGCTTCGTTTCGAGCGCAGGCTCGACGATCTTCGACGTTCCGCCAGCGTGCCCTACTGCGTTCTCCGACACTGCAAGCCACGTACGCGTCGCTTCGCACCACACCGTTTTGTAAATCTTGTTCATGCAATCCTCCCACGAATTTAGTTCGTAGTGCTACGTTGATGGCGGACACACATGACTCGAATCGAGCCGGAAGCGTCGTCAACGACACGGTCAGAACATGGAATTAACCCGGCACATCGGATTAATCGAGAAGGCTCGCCAAGGACAGAATGTCTTCACATCACCCCGCGAGATCTAGACTCAAAGATATCGAGATACAGAAAATCAGAATATCTCAATTGTTCTAATTTTCCGTACACGTCCGAATCCGCAGCGACACAAGTACGTATGTACGAACGGCAACCGACAGATGGATATCGACGCGAGCCTGCAGCGACTCAGGTCACGAAGCCGAAACAGGGATCAGATGATAGAAGCGCAGCAAGCTGTCGACAGTCGCCCTTGAAGAGCTACGAGCACGCGCGTCGACGACACCTCAGGCAGACCGGCGATTTTCCATTGAACCGGTCGTGTATTTCCACGGGCTGCGCCTGGCACGCGCGCTTCGCCGCACCTGCACGCGCAGGGACGCGTACCTCGGATCGGTCGCACCGCTGGCAAATGGAGTTCAAACCGAAGAGTGAACCAGATCCGCGACTGGCGGCGAAACGCCTTTCATCGCTGCTCGATCGCTATCCAATCGACGCCGCGCTTCATGCGAAGCCCGGATACACGATGTTCCAACTTGGTGGGCATGAACACGCGTTGAATCACGCGCACTCCGCATTGCGCTCACGAACGCCGGCGCATTGCTGCGAGCGATGTTTTCGCCGACATCCCGGTGCGGGACTTGACACAACAGCGTACTCGACGCGTTGCATTGCGGCGCCTTGATCGTATGAACGGAGCAGCGGCACATGCGGCGGCGTCACGCCGCCGCGTTACTGCGGTACCTCGGGTTCCCGGAACTCGTTGCGAGCGACAAGCGGGCATAGCGCCTCACGACAAGAGCCTCATGACGACCCGCGCCCGTCGGCACAAGCAAGCAAGGCTTGCGCGTTCATCGGCTTGAACAGCGCGTCGCCCTGCAAGTCGATGTGGCGGTACTTTCGCAGGAATTCGAGCTGGCTTGCGCTGTCGACGCCGGACACAGTCAAGGTCAAGCGCAGGTCATGTGCAAGGCGCGACACGCTCGACAGAATAGCCTCGGCCGTCGTCGACTGCGGCAAGCGCGCGGTGAACGGCTCGCTGAACTTCACGCCCGTCACCGGCAACACCAGCAACGTCGACATCGCCGTGTGGTGCGCGCAGAAATCGCTCAACACGATGCCGAATCCCTTTCGTCGCAAACGTTTGAGCGTGTCGAGCAACGACTGCGATTCCTCGCGCTCGGGCATCTCCGGAATGTCGAGCGTCAACTGCGCCGGCGCCACGCCGAATTCCGCGACCGACCGCGCCAGATGCTCCGACATTCCGTCGGCACACAGCCGCGCGCCCGACAGCCTCAGCGAGATCGGCAGCGCGCCACTGCGCTGCTTGTACCACTGGCCCAACTGCCGGCACACCTCACGCACGACATATTCGCTGATGCTCGCCGATACGCCCAGCCGATCTGCAATCGCGTACGAAACTGCCTGACTCAATGCACCCCATCGCGGGTGATGCCATGTCGCCATCGCTTCCGCGCCGGTCACGGCCGCCGACCACGTCGAAACGATGGGCTGGTAATCGATTGCGAACTCACCGAGCTCGATCGCCTGCTCGAGCTCGGCCGCCCGGAACGGGAAGTCGACCTCGTGCTCCCAAGCGGTCCATGCGTCCCGATGATGCGGGATGCCCGCTCCCATGTTGCTCTCCCAAAGACGCCGTTATCGACGGGCCGCGATTGCGGCGCCTCATGTCCGTCGCGCGCGACGTCGCATCGTGCCACCCCTGATCCGAAGCGTTTGCTGCGATGCGCGCGCGAACTTCCGTCAAAGGTAAACCGGGCACAGCGGCGCGCGAATCACAATTCTTAGATTCAGAGATCGGGAGGATGACGAGCACGTGCTTTGCGACAGACCGGGCCCGGCGCGCCAAATCGCGCGCGCCGGATCAATGCGCAACGTCGCGCGGCTGACGATCAGCGTCGCGCCAGGACCGCGGCCATGTACGCAAGCTGATCGCGGATGGCCATCGCCTGCAATTCGACTTCGCGATCCCATTCGACCGCTTCGCGCGCGTAGGTCCGCAGCTCCTGGCATTGCTCGTACAACCCGGACGGCCCGAGCACCGCAAGCCCGCCTGCGACGCCATGCAGCCAGTGCCTGAGCCGCGTCAGCGTACGCTCGCGCATCACCTCGTCGAACTCGGCGAGTTCCCGGCCGGCCTGGATGCGGAAGGCCTCCACGTACGCTTGCGGCACGTCGGGTACGTCGGGAAGCGCGTCGGCCACATCACCTTCGTCGCCCCGCCGCTTGTCACAGCGGCCACGCTCGGCGCTTTGCCGCACGATGGCCGCGAGCGTCTCGAGCGGAACGGGTTTGGCCAGATAGTCGGTGAAGCCGCGGGCGCGCCCCTCGGCGATGTCTTCCGGCCGCGTGCTCGCGCTGACCGCATAGACCGGAATCGCGAAACCCTGCGCCCGCATCTCGGCGAGCAACCGGAATCCGTCCATCACCGGCATGTCGATGTCGGTCATCACGATGTCGACGGTCTCCTTCGACAGCAGCGCCAGCGCTTCCTCGCCGTTGGTCGCCTCGATCACGTGCGCGCCGAGCGTGGTCAGCTGATCGAGCAGCAAGCTGCGATTGAGCAGGTTGTCTTCGACGATCAGGATCGTCGCGGCACCGGCGCCGCCGCGCAGGTTCGCCACGCCGATCGGCACGTCGCGTCCCGCCGTCAGCATCCGTGCCGCCGACTTCAATCCCTCGAGGCTGTAGATGCTGATCTCGATACCGCCGTCGTCGCGCCGGCTTGGCACCAGCGGCCCGGCCTGCGCGGCCCACACGATCGAGCCAGGCGTCGGCCACCACGCCAACACTTCCGCCGGCGCGAACTCGTCCGTCACGATCAGGAACTCGTGCGCATGCGCGTCGATCGGGTCCACCGGATTCGACACGGCCGTCACGACTGCGTCGGCCGGGTCGAACAAGTTGCCGAGCCATTCGAGGTTCTCCTGCGCGCGGCACAGCACGGCGACGCGACGATACGGCAGCGTCCAGCCGGCGCAGCTCACATCGCCCTCGGAGGCCTTCAGCGGCAGCGTGACGGTGATGCGCGTTCCGACGCCCACCGTGCTCTGCAAATCCATCTGTCCTTTCATCAAGTCGCACAGGCGCGCGCAGATCGACAGCCCGAGGCCGGTGCCGCGCGCTTGCGTAAGCCGGTTGCTGTCGCCTTGCGTAAACGGCAGGAACAGTCGCTGTTTCAGGTCGTCCGGAATGCCGATGCCGGAGTCCGTCACGCTGATCTCGAGCTCGCCCGCGCGCCAGCTCGCGCGCAGCACGATCTTCCCGGACGGCGTGAACTTCAGCGCGTTGCTCAGCAGGTTGTTGACGATCTGCGAAATGCGGATCGGGTCGAAGTAGAGCCGCGACGGGAGGTTGCGCTCGAACACCGTATAGAACTTCAACCCTTGCTGCGTCGCGAGCGATGCGTGCGACAGCGCGAGACGCTCGAGCAGATCGGCGACGCACGCCCATTCTTCCATCAGGCTCAGCTCGCCGACGTCGATCTTCGAAAAGTCGAGCACGTCGTTGACGATCTGCATCAGCCCGCGGGCCGACGTCTCCATCGCCTTCACGCGAGCCTGCTGCTCCGGCACGAGCGCGCCGCCTGCGAGCAGCTCGATGTTGCCGACGAGCGACGCGAGCGGTGTGCGGATCTCGTGGCTCATCGACGCGAAGAAGGCGACCTTGGCCTTCGCGGCGGCATCGCTCGTCAGCTTGGCCTCCCTCAGCAGGATTTCCGCCTGATGATGGACCGTCATGTCGGTGATCGCGCAGAAGAACACCTCCTGGCCGTTCAGCGTCGCGGGCGCGTAGGTGATCTCGATGTAGACGGCCGCATGCCCGGCGCGCGACAGCGCGAACGGGAACTGGAAAATGCGGGAATCGTCCGCGTCGGCGTCCTGGTCCGTGAGCGCCGATTCGAACGTGTTCTGCAACTCGGGCGGCAGATGCTTGTCAGCGATCCGCAGCCCGAGCATCGTGCGCGCGATCGGGTTCGCGACCACGATCTCGAGCGTCACGCGCCGCACGATGCACAGGCCCACCGGCGTCGCATGCACCAGCAAGTGATTGAGCATCTCGCTTTCGAGCGCGCGCGATGCCTCCGAATAGATGCGCGTCAGAAACCGGTAGTTCCAGTAGCGGAACGCGATGAACAGCAGCGCGATCAGCACGATCGTGGCGCCGCCGATCAGCCACAGCTCGTAACGCATCGACCGCAGCTGCAGCTCGAGCGGCAGCAGGTACATCATGTGCCCGAACCCCGCGTACAGCGCCGGGCGGCGCAGCGCCCAGCCGAATCCCGGCACCCAGTGATACAGGCCATCCTGTTTCGTGACGAGGCTCGCGTCGACGCGGCGGACCATCGCGACGTCGGCCGCATCGACCAGTGGCACGCCGTCCGCATCCACCACGACCGGCTGCTGAACGCGCCCCGCGCGCTCGATCGTCGCGATCAGGCTGTGCAGATCCACGCTTGTCAGCACGATCGCATAGAGCTCGTCGCCCCTGAACACCACGGAAGCGCCGACCATGTGCAACTCGCCGCCCTGCCCGCCGCTCCCGACTGCGAACCAGAGGATCTGTTTCTTGCGGGCGGCTTCCGCTGGGTCGATGCCGCGCCTCTTGTAGCGATCCAGCACGGCGGCGACGAGTTCGGCCGGCGTGCTCGAACGCAGCGCACTCAGGTCGCCCATCGGAAACAGATGACCGTAGCCGACCGAGCCGTCCGCGGTGACCATGCCGATGCTGGGCGCCTGCCCGGTGTTCGTCAGCAATTGCACCGTGTAGTCGCAGCTCTCGCGCAGCGCGTTGTCGTCGACCTTGTTCTGGTCGATCGCCGTGCACGTGTTCGGTGCGGCCACGCTCGTCATCGCCGGTGTGCCGTTCATCCGCAACTGCAGTACGAGCGCGGCCGTCGTGAGCACCATGCGCCGCTGCAGGAAGGTATCGACCACCTCCCTCTCGTGAATGCGCGCGGCTTGCTCCTCCTGCCTGAACGCCGTCTGGAACAATCCGACGATCGTGATGATCGACACGGCCAGCGCAAGCGCCACGAGCAGCGCAATGACGACGGAAAACACGCGACGCTCGCGCGTCAGATTGGATTCGACCGAATAGAATTTCTTCAGCGGCGAGCCGTCGGATTCTTGAAGAATGCTCTGCATCAGAGCAGTCCCTGCTCACGCGCGCAGTCGATCAGATCGACGTTCGTCTCCACATGAAGTTTGCGCATTGCAGAACGCTTTTGCGTGGAAATCGTCCCGAGCGAACGATTGAGCATGCGTGCGATGTCCGTCAGTGCCACGCCGGTCACGAACAGCCGCACGACCTCGAGCTCCTTCGGCGTCAATGCCTGGAAGTCCGACATGCCGGGCTTCAAACTGCCGGCCAGCGCGAGCCGGTGGGCCATGCCCGGCGACAACGATTGCGTCGCGCCGTTCAGGATCTTTCTGCAGACCTGGCCGAGTTCGCCGATCTCCTCTTCCTTCCCGACCACTCCGGCCACGCCCATCCTGCACAGCTGATTGATCAAGCCCGCATTCGTGAGCATCGTGAAGACGACCACCGGCGTGTGTTCGTAGGCCCGCATCAACTGGGAGATCAGGCGCAATCCGTCCTTGTCGTCATCGCCCTGCTGCATCGCGAAGTCGGTCACGACCAGATCGACCTTTTGCTCGCGGAGCGCATCCAGCAACGCGCTGCCCGACGAGACCGCCGCGGCCACGCGGAACCCCGGCAGTGAGTCGAAGTAGCTCGTCACGGCGCGCAATACGATCGGGTGATCGTCGGCAACCGCGACGTTGGTGGTCAATGCGACGTGGGACATGACAACTCCAAAAACGGCAGAAAAACGAAATGGCCTCTAGCGGACGTGACAGGCCGACTCCGGAACAATCTCGATGTCGAACCGCGGGCCGTCGAACGCGCTGCGCGTTTAGACCCGACCCAACGGCGCCTGCAATCCCCGCTTCGCAGTTTCACGCGCGCATTTGTCGTCCATTGCGAGTATTCACACGAGCGTCGTCAGAAGATGGGCTTGTGTACGTTCCATGCGGGCTTGTATGCTCGCATTCTACCGTGAGTAGAACTCGCGGTCGATTTCGTATGTGATCCAAATCGTTTTATCGCGATGAAAACCGGCGCCCGCCGCCTGCCGCGCGGGCACGTCTATCCGTCAGAGCCTCCGGCGTACGCGCTTTCCCGGTATCGCGCCGCGTCGTCGACTTAATACACGGCGCGCTTCAATTTACATGCATAACGCGCCAAATCAATACCACAAATAGCGCGAGAATGTCACGCACAAAATCGGAATACAATACTTTAAATAACGATATCAGATTGATAAACAAAACGATATCCTCATTTAATGTTTAGCAGTCTGGAAATTTGAAATACCGAAATTCCACAACGCAATTGATCTATATCAAAAACGATTCTTGCAACGCCTCATTGCGCGCTGTAATTTTCATGGGCGCCAAGTTTCAATTACGGGAAAATATACTCCGGAGGTATCAATGAATCACGAAGATAGCGATTGCTGTACCGCGCACCACATCGGGCGTCGCGCCACCCTGAAATCCGCATTCGGCATCGCGGCGCTCGGAATCGTCGGCGGGATATTTCCCGGGGCCGCGGAAGCGGCTGCGCTGACCAAGGCCCAGCGTGACGCGATGACGCCCGACGACGTGCTGGAGATGATCAAGAAGGGTAATGACCGATTCCGATTGGGCAAAATGCATACGCATGATTACCTCGCCCAGAAGCGGGCCAGCGTAAACGGTCAATACCCTGCCGCCGTGATTCTGAGCTGCATTGACTCGCGCGCACCGGCGGAAGTCATTCTCGATGCCGGCATCGGCGATACCTTCAATGCCCGCGTCGCCGGCAACGTCGCCAACGACGACCTGTTGGGCAGTCTCGAATATGCCTGTGCCGTGGCCGGCTCGAAAGTCGTGCTGGTAATGGGGCACACGTCCTGTGGCGCAATCAAGGGAGCCATCGACGGCGCGGAACTCGGAAATCTGACCGAGTTGCTCGCGAAAATCAAACCCGCGGTCGAGAGCACCACGTACACCGGCGACCGAAGCAGCAAGAACAACGAGTTCGTCGACGCGGTCGCGACGACCAATGTTCAACTGACGATCAGCGAGATCCGTCGCCGCAGCAGCGTGCTGGCCCAGTTGGAGAAGGACGGGAAGATCAAGATCGTCGGCGCCATGTACCACCTGGTCGGCGGCAAGGTCGTCTTCCTCAGCTGACCCGTCAGGTCGGGCATTTCAATTCTCGAGAGCGTCCTCGGGTGCGTTGCTTCGGATCGCCGCGAAAGCCGGCGGCCGGTCAAACCGAGGCGCTCGACCACACACACTGTCGTTGCGCCACGCGCTCACGCGCCGCCGTCGCGGCCGGCCATGTGTTCGATCCATTGCTCGAACGCGGCTACCACGGGATCTGCGCTGCGATCGGCATTCGTCACCAGCATGTAGTCGTCAGCGCGCCATACCGGCGCTGCGATTGGACACACGAGCCGCCCCTCGGCGAGATCGCGACTGATCAGCGGCAGCGACGCCAGCGCCACGCCGAGCCCCTCGACGGCCGCGCATAGCTGAAGGTTCACGTGATCGAATTCGACGTGGCGCACCGCCCGCAGATCGGAGGCGCCGGCCGCCTTCAACCAGTGCGACCACGCGGAGCGCGTGGTGGCCGAATGCAGCAGCGTGTGATGGCGCAGGTCGGTCACGCTCTGTATCGGATGCTGACGCAACAATGCGGGATTGCACGCCGGCATGCGCAAGTCGGCCATCAACGATCGCGACACCACGCTCGCACCTTCCTCCGCACCGGACCGGACGCCGATATCGAACGCGTCGGCGACATAGCGCAGCTTGCGCGATGTCGTCGACACCCGCACGTCGATGTCGGGGTAACGCGCATGGAAATCGGCGAGCCGTGGCAGCAGCCAGCAAAACGCGAAGCTCATCGGCACGTTCACCCGCACGACACCTGATATCCGCTGCGTCGACGCGTGCTGGCGCAGCCGCACCGCCGCGGTCCCGAGGCGCTCGAACGCACTGCTGACGTCGCCGAGCAACGCGGCGCCGTCGTCGGTCAGCACGACGCCGCGCGGGCGACGGTCGAACAACGGGCGGCCGAACCAGTCTTCCAGCAAGCGGATCTGCTTTCCTACGGCCCAGTGGGTGACGTGCAGTTCGACCGCGGCGCCCGCGAAGCTGCCGTGCCGCGCGACCGCGTCGAACGCGCGCAGCGCATTGAGCGGCGGCAACTCGTCCCGGTACTTCGCAATTTCTCCGATTCCGCTCATGGCGTGACTTTTTCTCTCTGGTGGCGCGATTTTAGCTCAATTGAAATGCCCTCGAGCTCGGTCATAGAATTCGCACGGCGAGGCTGAAATCGACACCACGAGCGGCTCCCACCTCCCTCGCGTACGGAGAGAACCACGATGCGCTTGCCGGATTTTTCCCCTCCGATGGCCGCGGACGCTGCGCAATCGCGGCCGCGCGTGCTGTGGCTATCGTGCATTGCGCACGCATTGCACGACGGCTATACGGACATGATTTACGCCTTGCTGCCGGTGTGGCAGGCGGAGTTCGGGCTCGACTTCGCCGCGCTCGCGATCGTGCGCGGCGTCTATGCCGGCACGATGGCGACGCTGCAATTGCCTGCGGGGCGTCTGGCGGAACGCTTCGGCAGTCGCGCCACGCTCGCCGTCGGCACGCTGCTGGCCGCGCTGGGCTATGCGCTGGCGGGGATGTCGGGCGGGCTGCTCGGTTTGTCCGCGGCGTTGGCGCTTTCGGGCGTCGGGTCGAGCACGCAGCACCCGATCGCATCGGCGGCCGTGTCGCGCAGCTATGGGCGCGACGCGAGAGGCCCGCTCGGTATCTACAACTTTTCGGGCGATCTGGGGAAATCCGCGCTGCCGGCAGCCATTTCGCTGTTCGCGACGATGATGCCGTGGCGTCACGCGCTCTGGATCGTCGCCGGATTGGGCTGCGTACTCGCCGCGGTCATCGCGTCGTCGTTTCCCGCGGTGCCGTCGGCGTCTCGCGACGTGACGGCCGGCGCCGCGGCGCCGGCTCGCCGCGACGGCGCGGTGGGAAGCGGATTCCGGGCCCTGTTCTCGATCGGCGTGCTCGATACGGCCGTACGCATGGGCTTGCTCACGTTTCTGCCGTTCCTGCTCAACGCAAAGGGCGTGTCGCCGCCACTCGTCGGCACGGCGCTCGCGCTGGTGTTCATCGGCGGGGCGGCCGGCAAATTCATGTGCGGCTGGCTCGGCGCGCGCACCGGCGTGGTCGCCACGGTGCTGCTCACGGAGGGCGGGACGGCCGCGTGCATCGTCGCGATGATGTATCTGCCGTTGACGCTTACCATGGTGCTGCTGCCGATCCTCGGCATGATGCTCAACGGCACATCGTCGGTGCTGTACGGAACCGTTCCGGAGATGTCGTCGCCCGACCGCACCGAGCGCGCGTTCGCGATCTTCTACACGGGGACGATTGCATCGGGCGCACTTTCGCCGGTGCTCTACGGCTTCCTCGGCGACGCGATCGGCGTGCGTGGCGCGACCTATGCCACCGCGTTGACCGCGCTGGCGATCTTTCCGTTCGCCGTCGCACTGCGTCCGCATCTGGCGCATGACCAATCAGGAGGAACACGATGACCAAGCGTGACCACCCAACCATCGCCGTCGTGGGCCCGGGCGCGATCGGAACCACCATCGCCGCCGCGCTTCACGAAGCCGGCCGCACGCCGGCGATCTGCGGCCGCTCGGCGCACGCGCAACTGAAATTGCGCTTCGATGGCGGCGAGATCGTCGTGCTGGGGCCCGTCATCACCGATCCGCATTCGATCCGCGAACGGTTCGATCTCGTGTTCGTGGCAGTGAAGTCGACCCAGGTGGCGAGCGCCGCGCCATGGCTCGCCGCGCTCAGCGATACGAACTCCGTCGTCTGCGTGTTGCAGAACGGCGTCGAGCAGCAAGCCGCCTTCGCCCCGTACGCGGCGGGCGCGACGGTCGTGCCGTCGGTGGTCTGGTTTCCGGCGCAACGCGAGTCGGGCGCGTCGGTGTGGCTGCGCGCCGCGCCGCGCCTCACTGTGCCCGATACGCCGGCGAGCAGCGTGGTGGTGTCGGCCTTGCGCGGCACGCGCTGCTCGGTCGACGTCGCCGAGGATTTCATCTCGCTCGCGTGGCGCAAGCTGTTGCAGAACGCGGTCGCGGGGCTCATGGTGCTGACCGGCCGTCGCGCCGGAATGTACGCGCGAAGCGACATCGCCGATCTGTCGCTCGCTTATCTGCGCGAATGTCTTGTGGTCGCCCGCGCGGAAGGGGCGAAGCTGGGCGACGACGTGCCGCAGGAAATCGTCGATGCATTTCGGCGCTATCCGCCCGATCTGGGCACGTCCATTCTCGCCGACCGGCAGCACGGTCACCCGCTCGAATGGGATTGCCGGAACGGCGTCGTGCAGCGATTCGGTCGATCTCACGGCATTCCGACGCCGATCAGCGATCTGGTCGTACCGCTGCTTGCCGCCGCCAGCGATGGGCCAGGCTAGGCTCAGGGAACCGCCACCCGAGCGAATCGAGTTGCACCGTTCGGCAAACGCAGTGACGCATATCGCGAACTTCTTGACCGGATTCGCTGCGGACAGGCGCGCGTTCTCTGCATCGACGGTGGCCGCGATCTGCTCCCCGTCGCATCGCCTCCGAAGCACGCGGCTTTGCTGAATTTCCGCGTTCGCGATCCCAACCTCGACGCACTGCCAATGCGGCGCTACCGCCACCGCTGCGGAGGCCGCCCGGTCCACGCGCGAAACGCGCGCGAACAATGCGCGGGATCGCTGTAGCCGAGTTCATACGCGATCTCGGTCACGCGCATCCCGGTTGCGAGCATCGCGTGCGCCCGTTCACAGGAAACCGCCTGACGGATCCTGACGAATCCTCCGGAAATCGCGCCCGTGCATCGCCAACTGCCGTTGCAGGATTCGGCTCGATATGCCGAGCCGTTTCGCTACCCAGTCGACGCGAGCCTGCTGGTCCAGCAACGTGCTGGTACGAACCAATTCGGTCACGGTACAGACGAAGTCGTCCTCGTCCGGCAGCGACGGCGGAATGTGCAGCGGGCCGGTTGTGCGCATCGGATTCGGCGCGTCGAGCAGTTCATCGGCATGGCGAGCTTCGCCACCGCGCCGCGCATGCTCGACCAGGGCCAACTGGTCCCGCAGCGGAATCAGATGGTCCGGATCGTCGATCAATCGCGGCGGCAAGCCGGCCCGCGCGAACAGCGCGCTCGACCGAAACGCCGCATAGCACCACGGCCTCGACCAGCGGCCCCATCGACCGCGCGCGCGTCAGGCCTACAGCCGACATCGCGCCGATCCGGTGAACCACCGCATCGGCACGTGGCGCGAAATGGCAAGTGTGGGTGCGATCCGGCGCATATCTTGATGGGACGTTTCCGCCCACCCCAAGTAAACGGACATGATCCATTCAGGAGACAGACGCATGACCGTTAGCAATTTCGACGCCAGCGCAATTGATTGGCAGCCCTTCGGCGAATTCCCGCACTTCGCGTTCTTCATCATGAACGTCGACATGGAGCAGCGAATCGCCGATGTGATCTTCAGGTTCGATGCGGGCCGGCAGATCGTTTCGCATCGCCATACATCGCTGAACCATACGTTCGTCGTGCAGGGCGAGCACCGCATCTACGAACACGACGGCAGCCTGCGGGAAGCGCGTCCGACCGGCATCTACACGATCACGCCGGCGGCCGAGACGCCGCATCGCGAGGGCGGTGGCGATGAGGGCGCCATCGTACTGTTCAGCATGCGCCCGCAGCCCGGTGAACTGCTGTATGAAATCCTGAGCGATGACGGCACGCCGATCGCGGAGATCTCGCTCGAGCTTCTGCACGGCATGTTCGAAGCGCAGCAGGCGGCGCGCGCGTGACGGTGCGCCACCGATCACGTGTTGCGTAAAGTGACAGCCGCTCGTGGCAGTGCGTCGCCGTGGAGCATGGCGGACACGACGCGAGCGGCGCGTCGGGCGGCGCTCGATATGGCAGCGCGCGCCGCCTCGTCGGCGCCGTACGATCGTGATGGTATGGCCCACATCCGGTTCGCACGCTGCACGGCAACACGGCCGACGCGTCCCGGCGAATGAATCGCGACCACGGTGGCAGCGGCGCAACCCGCGCCTCCGTCAGAGCGCATGCACGCAGTGAAGGTGTTCCGCTGCCGCCCTGTCAGCAATCCGCGAGCGCCCACATCAGCCGCTGCACCAGTTCCCCCGGATCGAACGGCTTCTCCAGGACGCACAATGCGCCGAGACGTTGCGCGTCGCCCAGCCGCCGCGCGCTCAGGTGCGCGGTCACGAAGATGAACGGCACGTCGCAGCAGCGCGCGCGCAGGCACGCGAGCAGTTCGATGCCCGACATACCGGGCATCTGGATATCGCATACGATGCAGTGCAACGGCCCGCCGCTTCCGTGCGCGAGAAACGCTTCGGCCGACGCGTACAACATCACGCGCGCGCCCATCGAGCGCACGAGCGATTCCAGCGACTGCCTTACCGCCATTTCATCGTCGATGATGCAAACCGTCTTGTCGTGCACAGCATGTCTCGCGTGACGCCACGCTCGCCGGCCGGGCCGGGAACGCAACCGGATTTCGGGCAACGTATCGCCGGCGCGCTGCCGCGACGGTCATGCCCAGGTGGAAGTGTGCGATACCGGCCGCGGTCCCTCGTGCGTCACTGGTCGTCCGCCATGCACGAAGTGCCCGGCGCGACGGCTGCCGCGTGGATCATCCTGTCCCAGTTGCACGGCACGGTACGGCCGCGCCCCTGCGGGCGATACACACGATCGCCGCAATGGATCGGCACACCGGTCAGCACGCAGCGCGACGCCATCCGCGCGGTCACGCAGCGCCATACCTGTTCGCCGAAATGCCCGAATCTCGGATCGCTCCAGCGCACACTGACCGACGTCGCCGACAGAATCTCGACGATCCTGATCTTGACGGCCGCAGGCGCGGTCATGTCGGCCACGTCGGCCGCAGCGTCGGCGGTCGCCCCGCGCCGCGTCCGCCGACCTGCCGCGTCGGCCACGCCCTCGCACGCGCCTGCGCCTCTCGACGGATCGAGCAAGCGCATCAGTGCACGTTCGAACACATCGTCGTATGCAAACGTTGGCTGCGTCATATCTTCCGTTCCCCTCGCATCGACCGCGCATGCAGCGCCCGCCATCGGTGCGTTGCGCCGAAGAAACCGCGAAGCTCCCGCCTCGGCGATTCCCCGCTTCGCGGCACCACGCCCTTCACTCACGTCGAAGGCGAGTCTAGTGGAACGATTTCGTCTGAACCATCAGCCGGTGGTGGATTCCATCTCATACCAAGGTTTGGGTTGTCGATCCGTCGCCCGCGGCACGCGCTGCAACGCGCAACGATCTCCCTTATAGTTGCACTTGCATCGAACGCACATGCAACGCATCGTTCGCCGGCCCGATGCGTCACGTCCGTCCATCCGGTTTTTCGCGCGCAACGCGAGCCCTCAGCGCAAGCACCTGGTCCTAATGCCCACGTCCGCAACCCTCACGATCGAGCCGCCAGGCGGCTCACCTCCGGCGGAAAGCGAGTTCTTTCTGTCGGCGCCGATACCGATCCTGATCGAAGACTGGTCGCACGTTTATTGGGCGGTGCAGGCGCTGCGGCGGTCGGGCATCGTCGATCTCGACCGCTATTTCGACGAGCATCCGCACGCCGTCGCGGAGCTGCGCGCGCAGCACACGCTGGTAGCCGTCAACGACGCGGTGGTGAGCCTGTTCGAAGCGGAGTCGAGAGCGCATTTCCTCGAGCATGCGCAGATCCTGTTGCCGCCCGATCGATTGAGCAACCGCGCGGTGCTGCGTGCCATCTACGACGCTCGCCCGGCGTGCCAGGGCGAGCGCACGCTGCTGACCTTCAAGGGCCGCAGCGTGCCGATCGTGTGGCGCTGCTCGCTGCCGAAGCACGAGGACGGCTACCGGCGCCTGCATTTCTACGCGTTCGACGTGACCGAACAGAAGGAGCACAGCGACCGGCTCGACGCGTTGCGCGCGGAAGCCGCGCGTGCCGCGCGCGTGTCGCTGTTCGGCGAGATGTCGGCATCGATCCTGCACGAGGTGAGCCAGCCGCTGTCGGCCGTCGGTTCATCGGCCGAAGCCGCGTTGCGCTGGCTCGCTCGCGACGAGCCCGACATCGGCGAAGCGACGGCCGCCATCGCCCGCGCCGCGCGCTGGGCGCGCGACGCGACCGAGATATGCCGCAAGATTCGCGGCTTCATCGCCAAGGCGCCGGTCCAGTTCGTCGAGTTCGCGGCGTCGGACGCCGTGCATGCCGCGCTGTTTCTGGTCTCGCCCGAAGCCAGCGCAAAGGACGTCCTCATCGAACGTTCGATCGATCCGGACGCGCGCGTATTCGCCGATCCGGTGCTGATCCAGCAGGTGCTCGCGAATCTGCTGCTCAATGGTATCCAGGCGATCGATATCGGTTCGTCGCGCGAGCGCGTGCTCAGCGTGTCGGTCACCGCGAATGCCGACGAAGTCGTGTTCGACGTCTGCGATACGGGCCCCGGCGTCGAACAGGCGACGATCGACCAGCTTTTCGAGCCGTTCTTCACGAGCAAGTGCGACGGCATGGGAATGGGCCTCACCGTCGCTCGCTCGATCGTCGACGCGCACCACGGCAGGATATGGGCACACGGCGAACCGGGCGCGGGCTGCCGCTTCTCGTTCGCGCTACCGGCGCGCCGTCCGGCTGACGCCGCCGACGCCGCCGACGCGTGAAGAACGCCGTAGCGCCGGACGCAGTTTTGCTGAACGCTTGCCCTCGTCGCCGCGGGGCGGCTTAACGCGCGGTTCGCCCAAGCGCCGGATCAACACGACGGCCGCCCCCCATAGACGGTCACCGACAGGTTCGAGCCCGGCACCTCGATCGGCAAGCCGAACTGAAACCACACCGAACGGCCGTCATCGCCGCGCCGCCTAACCCGCCACCGGCGCATGCACGCCGATGGCTTCCGACTTGCGCACGAGGTCGGCGAGCGACGACGCATTCATCTTGCGCATCACCGACGCGCGATGTTGCTTGACGGTGATCAGACTCAATCCGAGCTGCGAAGCGATCTGCTTGTTCAACGCCCCGCTGACCACGTGCGCGAGCACCTCGCGCTCGCGCCGCGTGAGCTGCTCGAACAACTGCTGCAGCCGCCGGCGCGTGCTGTCGTTCGTACGCCGAGCCGTATCGAGCGACAGCGCGAGGTTCACGGCGTCGATCAGCTCCTGGTCGGTAAACGGCTTCACCAGAAAATCGACGGCGCCGCCCTTCAGCGCCTTGCGACACACCTCGACGTCGGCGAAGCCGCTGATGACGACGATCGGCACCGGCGGCCGATCATGCGCCTGCTGGAACACCAGCCCGCTCTCGCCGCGCAGCCGGACGTCGAGCAGCAGACAACTCGACGCGTCCGCCCATTGCGTCGCGCGCAATTCGGCCGTGCTCGCAAACGTCGCGACGCGCATGCCCATCGAGCGCAACAGCGTATCGAGCGACGCGCGCACCGCGGCATCGTCGTCGACGATGTACACGACCGGCGTCGAACCGTCTTGCGTCGCTACCTCTGCCATATCCTGCGTCTCAACGGTCCATTCAGTCATGGTTCAGTGCCGCGAATGCGGGCCGCGACGCATCTCGCGCCGGCGTGTCCGACGGCGCTTGCGTCACCGGTGCTCGATGCTTGCCGCGGGCAATTGCGTGCGCTGCGCGGCGGACGAGCGCGTTCGCGCGCGTACCCGGCACGCGCCCGACCGACCGCGTCCCTTCGCCGCCGAACCAGCGGCCGGCCGTCGTGCTGCGAGCGTCGCGTCGCATCGAGGTGGTCGGGCCGCCGTCGCCGGATCGGCGAGCACCAGCATCGCCCCCCATGCGCGAACGCAGCCGAGCGCGGCACTGAAATCGGGTGCGGAAAGTTTGTCCAACTGGCGGAAACGATGTCGACGGGTTGACGCGAGATCAGCTGGATGCGCCCCATCGGCTGCGAGGCCCCGGCCGGCGACATCCCGGAACCGATGCCATCCGGACAGCGCTCATTTTATTTATCAACGATGCGCGCGGAGGGACACAGTTCCCTCGTTTCGCGCCATGCTGGGGGCGACATCCGCCGGCACGCGTCAGTCGGGATCCACGGGCTCGGCCGTGGCCGGCCGCCGCAGCGCCTGCGGCGGCTGTCCGAACGCGCGCACGAAGGAGCGCCTCATGCGCTCCGGATCCGCGTATCCGGTTTCGCGCGCGATCGTGTCGATGGTCCATGACGAACTCGTCAGGAAATCGCGCGCCGTTTCGAGCCTGATGCGATCGACCGCCTTGGCCGGCGTCAGGCCCGTTTCGTCCTTGAAGCGACGCGTGAACTGGCGCTTGCTCATTCGCGCCACGTCGGCGAGCTTCTCTACGGTCAGCTCGGTGCCGAGATGCTGCCGGATGTAGGTGATGACGTCGTGGATCCGGTTGCTGCGCGCCGGATGCTCGAGCAGCACCGACGTCTGCGGCTGCGCGCCCGAGCGCCGCCACCGTTCGATCACGAGATCCTTGGCGACCTCCAGCGCGGCATCCGCGCCGAGATCCTCCTCGAGCATCGCGAGCGCCATGTCGATGGCCGTGCTCATCCCGGCCGAACTCCAGATCCTGCCGTCACGCACGAAGATGCAGTCCTTCTCGACGCTCACCGCCGGAAAGCGCTCCCTGAACTGGTCGACGTACGCCCAGTGCGTCGTGGCGCGGCGCCCGTCGAGCAGGCCGGCGTCGGCCAGCAGAAATGCGCCGAGGCAGATCGAGGCCATCCGCTCGACTTTGCCGGAGAGATCGAGCAGCAACTGGCGCATGCCGTCGGTCAGCGGCGGCTTCGACAACGACGCCCCGACGAATACGGTGTGCAGCTCCGCCGCGTGAGCCGGCCTGGTCGACGCGCACATGCCGAACGACGCCTCCACCGGGCCGCCATCCTCCGAGATGACGCTGACCTCGTACAGCGAGCGCCCGGCCCGCAGATTGGCGATGTCGAACACGGATAACGCTAGCAAACTCATCACCTGGAACTGCGGGACGAGGACGAGCCCAATGCGACGCATACTGACCTCATGTGAATCGGCACCGCCGGCCCACCCGGCATGACCGCGACAAACAGGAAAAAGCCGGCAGGCAGCGGCGCTCGCTGCCTGCCCGCTGGCACGCCGGCGATGCTACAAGATTTTTCCGGCGCGGGAGAATGGCCATACGGCGAGCCGGGAAAACGGCGCCGAGTGCCGATCGGCACGCTTCGCGCGACCCTCTCGTTTTCGGTGCGACCCCAAAAATCCAGCGGAATCTGCGCAGCAGCATTTGCGCGCGAGCGTTCTGCCCCCACACGAAGGCTCGCGAAGGCGCGATACCACACCGGCTCGATATCGGGATAATATTGCGCGCCGCGCAGGGGCACGTGCCGCTTCTGCGCCGGCATCCGAACTTGAAGCCTTGGAGCAAGCATGCAAGACATCATCGACGGTTTTCTGCGTTTTCAGCGCGACATCTTTCCGCAACGCGAGGCGCTGTTCAAGCAACTCGCCACGTCACAGAGCCCCAAAGCGCTGTTCGTCACGTGCTCCGACAGCCGCGTCGTCCCCGAGCTGCTCACGCAGCGCGAACCCGGCGAACTGTTCGTCATCCGCAATGCCGGCAACATCGTGCCGTCGTACGGCCCCGAGCCGGGCGGCGTGTCGGCCACCGTCGAATACGCGGTCGCCGTCCTCGGCGTGCGCGACATCGTGATCTGCGGCCACTCCGATTGCGGCGCGATGGGCGCGATTTCGCGCTGCACGTGCCTCGATCATCTGCCGGCCGTCGCGAACTGGCTGCGCCATGCCGATGCCGCGAAGGTCATCAATGCCGCCCATGAATACGACACGCCGCGCGCCAAGCTCGACGGGCTGGTCCGCGAAAACGTGATCGCGCAGCTCGCGAACCTGCGCACCCACCCGTCGGTCGCACTCGCGCTCGAGCAAGGCCGCATGAACCTGCACGGCTGGGTCTACGACATCGAGAGCGGCGGCATCGACGCGCTCGACGGCGCGACGCGGCGCTTCGTCCCGCTTGCGGAATCGCCGTCGGTGGTCGCCGTGAACGCGCGCGATCGCGGGCAGGTTTAGTCGCTTACCGGCTTGCGCCGGCAGTGGCCCGGCGCGAGCCGGGTCGCAGGCCGGTCGGCACGCGCCCGCCATGCGCTTCGATCGGCCGCGTGCATGCAGCTTGCGTGTGTCGCCTCCCTGAGCCGACCTCGCGCGGCCGCCCTAATGCGCGGTGCGGCGCAACATCTTCGTGTCGTAACCGAGCGTGCGGACGCGTTCGATCAGCGCCGCGGCCTCGTCGGCAGAAGGCTTCGCGCTGCGTGTGAGGATCCACAGGAACCGGCCCGACGGCTCGCCGACGATCGACCATGAGTAGTCGTCGGCGTGATCGAGCACCCAGTAATCGCCGAAGAAGAACGGCCCGAAGAACGACACCTTCAGTTTCGCGTCGCCGCTGCCGGCGACGATTCTCGCCCGCCCTTCGGAGCTCCGCACCGGGCCGTTCGGACCGCCTTCGCGGCAGCTGTTGCGCACGCCGATGAGGCCATCCTCCCGCTTCGCATAGGCGGCCGTCACGCCGTCGCATCCCCGTTCGAAGCGGTTTTCGTAGCGCGCGAATTCGTACCATCGGCCGACGTAGCGATCGAGATCGACGGGCCTGGCCGGTTGCGGCACCTGCGCATTGCCGCTCGGCCCGCCGGCCAGGCCGGTGCATCCGGCGAGCAACAGTGCTGCGCCGGCGACGATCATGCACACCGCACGCGCGGGCCTACGGACGATACTTTGCTTCATTGACTAGCTCTCCAGGCACGATGTCCGGCCATTTTGCACCCGACCGGCGGGATGCTGCAGCATCCCGCGAACGACGGCTGCATCTGCACGCGCGCGACGCTCGTATCTGACTGAAGATCCTGCGACGCCCGCCGGCCTGCACGACAGGCGGCGTGTCGACCGCGATCGCTCAACCGGTACGTCCGACAGTGCTATATTTCGCTCCACATTCAAGCCATGGCTCTGCGCGCCATTTTCTCCGCATGAACGACAGGCCGAAGGATGCCGGGCGCGTCGCTCCGTCGGCGTCTGCGCGCGACGGCGACGCGGACGCCGCGCGCCGCGAACACCTGAATCGCGTGATGTCGCAGGCGGCGCTCGGCGATCAGGCCGCTTTCGCCGAGCTTTACCGGCTGAGCGCGGCGCACGTGTTCGGCGTCATCGTGCGGATGGTGCACGATCACGGGGAAGCCGAGGATCTCCTTCAGGAGGTCTACACCACCGCGTGGCGGCGCATCGATGCGTTCGACCCGGCGCGCGGCGGCGCGATGACATGGCTCGTCACGCTCGCGCGCAACCGGACGATCGACCGGTTGCGGCAGCATCGCGACGCGCAGCTCGACGACGAACACTGGCTGACGCTCCCCGACGACGCTCCGACGCCGGCCGCGCTCGCGGAGGCGAGTCAGCAGCGCCAACGCCTCGAGCGCTGCCTCGAGCGGCTCGATCCGCATCACGGCCGCGCGGTGCGCGAAGCCTTCTTCAGCGGTGCGACCTACAGTGAGCTGGCCGCGCAATTGCGCGTGCCGCTCGGAACCATGAAAAGCTGGATCCGGCGCAGCCTGATGCAGCTAAAGGTGTGTCTGGAGCAATGAATACGCCGCCCGATCACGATCCCGAACTGCGCTGCGCGGAATACGCCCTCGGCGTGCTCGACGCCGACGCACGCCGCGAGCTGGAGCAGTCCGCCGCACGCGATCCGATGTTCCGCGCCACGCTCGAGCGCTGGCAGCGCCGTCTCGCGCCGCTCGCCGAAGACGTCGCGCCGGTCGCGCCGCCCGCGCGCGTCTGGACGAAAATCCAGCACGAACTCGACTTCGCCGCTGCGCCGCCCGCTCACGGCGACGCACGATCAAGCGGATGGTGGAACAGCCTGCAACTGTGGCGCTGGGTCGGCATCGGCGCGAGCGCCGCGGCGCTCGGGCTGCTCGCGGTCAACGTGCTCCGCGTCGGCGAGGCGCCGCAGCGCGCCGCCGTCGGCACGCCCTACATGGCCGCCACGCTCGCGCGGCAGGACGGCGTGGCCGACTGGACGGCCACGGTCGACCTGCGGCGCGCGACGATGGTCGTCGTACCGGCGAACACGCCGGCGATCGCCGCCGATCGCTCGACCGAACTGTGGCTGATTCCGCCGAATGCGAAGCCGATTTCGCTCGGCGTCTTCGCGCCGAACGCGCCGGCGTCGATGACGCTGCCCGATGCGATCGTCGCGCAACTCGGCGCGCGCGCGGTCCTCGCCGTGTCGCTCGAGCCGCGCGGCGGCTCGCCGACCGGTCAACCGACCGGGCCCGTGCTCGCCACCGGGCCGATGCACGCCGCATAACGCGCACCACATGACGCACGCCGCGCAACCGCGCGGCGCGCGACTACGTCTCACCCAACCCTTCCCGACACCGCCGAACCGCGCTGCATCCTGCCTGCTGCATCCGTTCGGCCCACGGCTCCGTATATCGAAGACATTGCGTCCTCGGAGCCCGTATGCCCGCCGTCGCCGTTGCCCTGCTCGCTTTCATCGGTCTGTTCCTGTCGTTCACGGCGGTATGGATCGAACAATTGCATTCCCGCAACGCCGCAATGATCGACCCCGTCTGGGCCGCGACGCTCGGCGGCGTAGCCGTGTTCGTCGCCGCGCTCGGCACCGGCCTCGCCGCGAATCGCGCACTCGTCGCGATCGGCGGCGGCGTCTGGGGCCTGCGACTCGCGCGGCATCTGTGGCGGCGCAATCGCGGGCAGCCGGAAGATCCGCGCTATCGCCAGTTCCGCGAGCAATGGGGCGACGCCGCGCCGCGCAACATGTTCTGGCTGTTCCAGCTGCAAGCGCTGATCTCGATGTTGCTGTCGATCGCGTTCTTCGTCCCCGCCTATAGCGCGGAAGCGCCGTCGGGGGCGGCGCTTGCCGCCGCGGTCGCGATCTGGATCGCCGCCGTGGCAGGCGAGACGGCAGCCGACCGGCAGCTCGCGCGCTTCCTCGCCGATCCCGGCCACCGCGGCCAGGTCTGCCGCGTCGGCTGGTGGCGCTATTCGCGGCACCCCAACTACTTTTTCGAGTGCGTGCACTGGCTCGCGTACACGGCGCTGGCGATCGCGATGCCGTGGGGCTGGCTGACGCTGCTGCCGCCGCTGCTGATGGCCGTGCTGCTGGTCAAGATATCCGGCTTGCCGCTGCTCGAAGCGCGTCTCGTGCAAACCCGGCCGGGCTACCGCGACTACATGCGCACGACCAGCGCGCTCGTGCCGTGGCCGCCCAGGCCGATGCGCGGCACTTCCGCCGCGCCAACCGATCACCCCGAAGACCGGAGCTCACGCTGATGACCGCTACCACCTCGCCACCGTCGCCGGCCACGCTGCCGGCACCCAACGACTCCTGGCTGATCCGCTGTTGCGAGCGCGGCTGGCTGCCGGACCCGCTGATCCGCGCCGGAATGCGCTCGCTGATGCGCGACCGCCTGCGCGCCGAACATGCTTACGACGGCGAAGGGCGCGCGGCGGCCCATGACGCGCTGGTGCGCGAACTGAGCGCGAGCCCGATCGCGATCGACACGCAAGCAGCGAACACGCAGCACTACGAGGTGCCCGGCGCGTTCTTCGAGGCGCATCTCGGCCCGCGGCTCAAGTATTCGTGCGGCTATTACCCGCGCGGCACCGAAACGCTCCCGCAGGCCGAGGGCGCGATGCTCGAGTTGTACGTGGAGCGCGCCCAGCTCGCGGACGGCCAGCGCATTCTCGACCTCGGCTGCGGCTGGGGCTCGCTGTCGCTGTGGCTCGCCGAACGCTATCCGCACGCGCAGATCGTCGGCCTGTCGAACTCGCACGGCCAACGGCTGTTCATCGAGCAATGCGCGGCGCGGCGCGGGTTGACCAATCTGCGCATCATGACCGGCAACGTGGTCGACTTCGAATTCGACGCCGACGACGCCGGCTTCGACCGCGTGCTGTCGATCGAGATGTTCGAGCACATGAAGAACTACGGGCAACTGCTCGCGAAGATCGCGCGCTGGATGCGCGACGACGGCAAGCTGTTCGTGCACATCTTCGCGCACAAGCTGCTCGCCTATCACTTCGCGGTGCGCGACGACACCGACTGGATGTCGCGCCATTTCTTCACCGGCGGCACGATGCCGTCGGCCGATCTGCTGCTGCGGTTCCAGGACGACGTGCGCATCGCCCGCCAATGGTGGCTCGACGGCACGCACTACGCGCGCACGGCGAACCAGTGGCTCGCGTCGCTCGACGCGGCGCGCGACCGGATCATGCCGATTTTCGACACCGTCTATGGCGCCGACGCGCGCATCTGGTTCCAGCGCTGGCGCATGTTCTACATGGCCGTCGCCGAGCTGTTCGGCTATGCCGGCGGGCAGGAATGGGGCGTCGCCCATTATCTGTTCGACAAGCGCCGGGGGCGCGCGTGAGGCCCGTCATGTCGCACGGCGCGGTGCGCCGCGTGGCCGTCGCGATGGCGATGGCTCTCGCGCTCGGCGCCGCCGGCTGCTCCGACGCTCCGCCGAATCCGAATCCGCGCGCCGGCGTTCCGCTGTCGACCGTTCCCGTCGACCTGCCACGCTATATGGGCCGCTGGTACGTGATCGCGAACATTCCGTATTTCGCGGAGCGCGATTTCGTCGGCAGCCGGGCCGAATGGCGGCTGCGCGACGACGGCCGGATCGACGACGCGTTCGTCGGCCGCAAAGGCGGCTTCGATCGACCCGAGACGCGCTACCGGTTCGTCGATTCGGTCAAGCCCGGCAGCGGCGGCGGCGAATGGCGCGTGCGGCTGTTCTGGCCGGTGTACGTCACGCAGCTGACGCTGTATGTCGACGCCGACTATCGCTACACGATCCTCGGCTACCCGGGCAAGACGCTCGGCTGGATCTTCTCGCGCGAGCCGACCATGGACGACGCCACCTATCGGTCGCTGCTCGCGCGGCTCGACGCGATGGGCTACGACACGTCGCGCTTCAGGCGCGTGCCGCAAACGCCCGACCAGCTCGGCCAACCCGGCTTCGCGTCGCCCGGCCGGCGCGATTGACGGCTTGCCGTGCATCCGCACGCACGCGCGCCACGTATATCCGGACATGTCATTTCCGATTCCGCTGTTGTGACTGACGGAGACCCTTCGCGATGCACCCGCAATACATCGGCTCGCTGCCGCGCGGACGACGAATCGCCGTCGTCGGCGCCGGCATCGCGGGCCTCGCAAGCGCCTATCTGCTGGCCCGCCGTCACCGCGTGACGCTGTTCGAATCCGCCGACTATCTGGGCGGCCACACGCATACGGTCGACGTCGAACTGGACGGAGCGCGCCACCCCGTCGACACGGGGTTCCTCGTATTCAACGACCGCACTTATCCGAACCTGATCGCGCTGTTCGACGAACTCGGCGTGGCGGCCCATGCGACCGACATGTCGTTCTCGGTGTCGGTCGACGGCGGCCGGCTCGAATGGGCCGGCAGCAATCTCAACACGGTATTCGCGCAACGCCGCAACCTGTTTTCGCCGACGTTTCTCGGCATGCTGCGCGACATCCTGCGCTTCAACGCGGCCGCGCGCGATCATCTCGAAGCGGCGCACCGCCAGCGTCTGTCGGTCGGCGAACTGCTCACCGCCGGCCGCTACGGCGCGCCGTTCCAGCATCACTATCTGCTGCCGATGGCGGCGGCGATCTGGTCGAGCGCGGCCAACGACATCCTGCGTTTTCCGGCGGCGACGTTCCTGCGCTTCTGCCTGAATCACGCGCTGCTGCAGGTCAACAACCGCCCGCCGTGGCGCACGGTCGCCGGCGGCGCGCGGCAGTACGTCGAGCGCATCGCCGCGACGCTCGACGACGTGCGCGTCAGCACGCCGGTGCGCGCGATCCGGCGCGAAGACGGCTACGTCACGGTCGCCACCGACGCGGCCGGTCACGAGCGCTTCGATGCGGTCGTGCTCGCCTGCCACGCGCCGACGAGCCTGCGGCTGCTCGCCGACCCGAGCAACGCCGAGCGCGACGTGCTGGGCGCCGTGCGCTATCAGCACAACGTCGCGGTGCTGCATACCGATACGGCGCTGCTGCCGCGCCGCAAGCGCGTGTGGTCGGCCTGGAACTACCTGAGCGGCCGCTCCGCGCCGGGCGGCGGCGACGTAGCGCCGGTGTGCGTCAGCTATCTGCTGAACCAGTTGCAGCCGCTGCCGTTCCGTTCGCCGGTGGTCGTCACGCTGAATCCGGTCGACGAGCCCGCGCCCGGCACGCAGCTGGGGCGCTACGACTACGAGCATCCGCTGCTCGATCTCGCGGCCGTCGACGCGCAGCAACGTCTGCCCGCGCTGCAGGGACGGCGCAACACGTGGTTCGCGGGCGCGTGGACGGGCTACGGGTTTCATGAGGACGGGCTGAAATCGGCGTTGCGCGTCGCCGCCGACTTCGGCATCGCGCCGGTCTGGGCGCGCCCATGAACGCGCCGTTCGCCCGCGACGGCCATGCCGCGCGGCTTCTGGTCGGCCACGTGATGCACGAACGGTTGCGGCCGGTGCACCATGCGTTCACGTATCCGATCTTCCAGGTCTGCTGCGACGTCGAACGGCTCGACGAGATCGACGGCCGCTGGTTCGGCGTCGACCGCTGGCGCCCGCTCGCGCTCGCATCGCGCGACTACGGCCCGCGCGACGGGCGGCCGCTCGGGCCATGGATGCGCGATCTGCTCGCGCGGGCCGGCATTCCGGCCGACGGCCCGATCTGGCTGCAGACGATCCCGCGCATCTTCGGATACGCGTTCAACCCGGTCAGCTTCTGGTACTGCTACGACCGCACGGGCCGGCTGCGCGCGCTCTACGCGGACGTGCGCAACACCTTCGGCGCGTACCACGGCTATCTGCTGACGGCGCTGCATCACGCGCCGATCGACGCCGGCACCGCCCTCGTCTGCCGAAAGACGTTTCACGTCTCGCCGTTTTGCGAGGTGGTCGGCAGTTATGCGTTTCGCGTGCGGCAGCGCGGCGACCGCCTGAGCGTCGCGATCGACTATCGCGACGACGACGGCCTGCTGCTGCGCACGGCGCTCGGCATGCGCGCCGAACCGCTGACCGCCGCACGCGCGTGGCGCGCGCTGGCTCGCCAGCCGCTGAACGCGGTGAACGTCGTCATCCGCATCCATTGGCAGGCGCTGCGGCTGTGGCTCGCGCGCGTGCCGTTCTACGGCAAGACGCCGCCGGGCCATTCGGCCGGCGCCGATTCGTCCCTGTCCCGCTCGCCGGACGCGTCGTCGCGCGGCCGTCCGGCGACGTCCGATCACGAGGCCCGCCCATGACCCTGCTGCGTCTGCTCTCTGCCGCCTCGCAAGCGGCGCTGCCGCTGTCGGCCCGGTTGTTCATCGCGCTGATGCGACGCATCCACGACGGCCATCTCACGCTCGTGACGCCCGAAGGCGCACAACACGTGTTCGGCGATCCGCACCGCCAGCCGGCCGCGACGCTGCAGATCCGCGACTGGCGCGCCTGCCGCGCGATCCTGCGCGCGGGCGACATCGGCTTTGCCGACGCGTATCGCGCCGGCTGGGTCGACACGCCCGATCCGGTCGCGCTGCTGCGCGTCGCGATCCGCAATCAGCCGGTGATCGCCAAGACCGTGACGGGCGGCCCCTTCGCACGCGCGTGGTACGCGCTGCGCCATCGGCTGCGCGCGAATACGCGCGCGGGCAGCCGCCGCAACATCCACGCGCATTACGACCTCGGCAACGACTTCTACCGGTTGTGGCTCGACGACACGTGGACCTATTCGAGCGCATGCTTCGACGGCGACGACCGCCGCCCGCTCGCCGACGCACAAGCGGCGAAGTATCAGCGCATCGTCGCGACGCTCGGCCTGCGCGCCGGCATGCGCGTGCTCGAGATCGGCTGCGGCTGGGGCGGCTTCGCCGTACACGCGGCGCGTCAGGGCATCCGCGTGCACGGCGTGACGATCTCGCAGCAGCAATATTCGCTGGCTCGCGAACGCGTCGCGCGCGAGGGGCTGGCCGATCTCGTCACGATCGAATTGCGCGACTATCGCGACGTCGACGGCCAATACGATGCGGCGGTGTCGATCGAAATGTTCGAAGCCGTCGGCGAAAAGTTCTGGCCCGTGTACTTCGACACGCTCGTGCGGCGTCTGAAGCCCGGTGCACGCGCGTTGATCCAATCGATCACGATCGCCGAGTCGCAATTCGAGGCGTACCGCGCGTCGAGCGACTTCATCCGCGAATTCATCTTTCCCGGCGGGATGTTGCCGAGCGCCGAGCGCTTCGTCGACGCAGCGCGCCGCGCCGGACTCGCCGCCGCACCGGTGCACGCGTTCGGCGACGACTACACGCGCACGCTGCGCACGTGGCGGCACACGTTCGATGCACACGCCGATCTGGTGCGCGCGCAAGGATTCGACGAGACCTTCATTCGCACGTGGCGGCTGTACCTCGCCTATTGCGAAGCGGGATTTGCCGAACGGCGGACCGACGTGATGCATTTCGTCGTGTCGGCGGGCCGCTGACATGACGCGCCGGTTCGCGGCCCTCGCGGCCGTTGCGGCGTGGGCGGCGTTCGCGATGCCGGGCGCCGCCGATGCAAATTGCGTCGACGATGTCGCGTCGGCGCGGCTGATCGGCTCGGGCCGCTTCTGCGTGTTCGCGATCTGTCTGTACGACGCGCAGCTGTGGGCGCGTCGCGCGCCCGGCGCGTTCGACACGCCGTTCGCGTTGTCGCTGGCCTATCGCCACGACGTGAAGGGCGAGCGGCTCGTATCGACCGGCATGGACGAAATCGAGCGCCTCGCAGCGGCGCCCTTGCCCGCCGCGACGCGCGACGCGTGGCGCCGCGACATCGCCCGCGCGTTCACCGACGTGTCGCGCGGCGACGTGCTCTGCGGCGTGTATCTGCCCGAGCGCGGCGCACGCTTCTATACGAACGGCCGCCTCACCGCGGAAGTGGCCGATCCGGCGTTCGCGCGCGCGTTCTTCGAGATCTGGCTCGATCCGCGCACACGCGCGACATCGCTGCGCCGCCAGTTGCTCGGCGACGACGCACGCTGATTCGGCCGGCAGTCGCGGCCGGCCGAATACCGCACGCGGCCGCGTTGCCGCGTGATCGAACTTCGTCGGGATCGCTTTCAACGCGTCGTTCGCCATGGTCGACAAGACTCACTTGCCTCGAAAAAGGTGTGCCGCCTGTGGGTTGCCTTTCAGCTGGAGAAAGAAGTGGAAGGCAGTGTGGGAGGACGTCCGATATTGCTCGGATCGCTGCCGGCGAAATCGGCGGTCGACCGCGAGGAGGAAGTCGGTCGGTTCGCGCGATTGAGGTCGCGCTGGCTCGTCGCGCATCGCGCCGGGCCAATCAGGGGTGAACCTCGTCGCGCGGTTGAGCGCTGTTGGCCCATGCGCGCCGTGCGTTCTCCGCGGTTGATGCAAGTCGAAAGAGCTGCACGCCGGCTGTCCCTGTCGGTGTCCGGTCGAGATGGGCCAGCAGTTGGAGGTCGAGCGCATCACTGCGGCTGGATGAATCGAATTTGAGCCATTGACTCATCTATCTGAGTCATATCCTGAGTCAGACGCCCAACACACCCCATCCCATTGGCTCGCATCCGTATGAATCGGATCATTTGGCGCAGATTCATCACGATTAGCGACTCATAATTCCGTTTCAATAGACGCGAAATTGAAGCAGATTCGGCTCGATAGGCCATATCACACGCACAATTCCGCACGAATACCCCACGCCGCAGAGGCAATGACACACTAAATTCGCATTTTCACAACTCTTGACTCGCTTTTCTGCTTCACATTCCCGAAAATTTGCATACAATCGAGCCGTGACGCAGGTATCGACCCAAGGGAGGCTCCGTGCCAACACGCAACGACCACATCAAGCTGAGCCGTCTCGCCATCCGTGCGGCCGCGGGCCGGATGCGTGCGGCCGCCGCCACCGCGCGCGCGCGCTCGCACCGTCCCGCCGCGAACGCCGACGAACCTGCTTCGCGCCAGCGGCTCGCGGCGCTGACGCGCGGGGAACGCCGTCGTCGCCCGCAGCCACAGGCGAACGACCGATGCGCGCGCGCCGAAGCGACGTTCGTCCGCACTGACGAAACGACGCTCGCCGAAGCCGACCTCGGTACGCCCGCCTATCCGACGCTGCTGGTGATGGGCGACCTGTTCGCCGCCGACATGCCGGTCGCGCCGGCCGCGCCGCCCGGATTGCGCATAAGCGAGCGCGCCGAGTCGGTGTTCCAGGCGCTGCGGCAACCGGAGCTTTTCGTCGATGCATTCGTCGCGCACGTCACGTGGCTGCACAGCGACGTTGCGCAGCTCCTCGTGTCGCTGGCGCACGGGCGTCGCGTCCGTGCAGCCTCGGTCGTCTACGAATACGGCAGCGTGCGCGCCGTCGAGCTGCTGCGTGTCGCCGGCTTCGATCTGTTCCGTGCGGCCGACGGTCAGGTCGACCGTCAGTTCGTGCTGGCGAAACTGAAACGCGCGGTCGCCGCCACGTTCGCGCCGGAACGAACCGACAGCGAACCGGAGTTGCCGCGCATGCGGCATCGCGACGACACGACGCCTGCCGCGCGACACCGCACATCGCACGCCCGCCGCCGTCGCGAGCGCGCGGGCCGGCCCGCTCGGCAGGCACGCGCGCGCGTTCGCACCTGAGCCACGCGCGGCCGATACCTCTTCGCGCACGCACGGCATCGCACCGGATCACGATCTGCCGCACCACCATTCAACCTCGAGAAACGAACCGAAATGGGAAATGTAATCGACGCGCCCGAGCACACGTTGACCGCGATCGACGAGGGCATTCCTCTGTCGCAACTGATTCGTCGTCGGCTCGAGCATGCGGGCGCGCGCTTTCATGCGAACGACAACATCGCCGCGCACCTGCGCGACGGCGAGCTCGACGCGCTGCAGAGCGAAGTCGCACAGCGGATGGAAGCGGTGCTGCGCTCGCTCGTCATCGACGTCGATCACGACCACAACACGCGCGACACCGCGCGGCGCGTCGCGAAGATGTTCGTCCGCGAAGTGTTTGCCGGCCGTTACGAGGCACCGCCGCCCGTCACCGAGTTCCCCAACGTCGAGCGGCTGGACGAACTGCTGATCGTCGGCCCGCTGCGCGTGCGCAGCGCGTGCTCGCATCATCTCTGCCCGATCATGGGGCGGATATGGATCGGCGTGCTGCCGAGCGCCACGTCGAATCTGATCGGCTTGTCGAAGTATGGCCGGCTCGTGAACTGGGTCATGGCGCGCCCGCAGATTCAGGAGGAGGCGGTCAAGCAGATCGCCGACCTGCTCGAACGGCGCATCGCGCCCGACGGGCTTGCCGTCGTGCTGGAGGCCGACCACTTCTGCATGCACTGGCGCGGTACCAAGGACGACCAAGCGAAGATGACCAACAGCGTGATGCGCGGCAAGTTCCTCGCGGACGCGTCGCTTCGCCGCGAGTTCCTTGCCCTTCTGTCCGGCAAGGACGCGTAGGCCGGCACGGAGCCACGCGCAATGAATCCACCGGCCTGGTGTTCACTCATGATCGGCGTCCGCTCGCACCGCGACGCGCAAAAGCAGGAAGCTCACAGCATGCGGAGTTGCAGATGAACTGTTCGCACGAGTCACTCCGCCCGTCGTCGGCGCACGGGCGCGCGAAGCCGCTCCATTCGGCCAGACAGCAACGCCGCGGCGCCGCTCATCCCCGATCGCATGCGGCAGGCGCCGACGCGTTCGCCGACGACACGGCGCAGCGCGAGCCGGACGAGCAAGCCGTCTGGCACGCGGCGCTCGACAGCCTGCTGTGTCGCGTCGCCGCCGGCGACGAGCAGGCGTTCGCGCAGCTGTACCGATTGACGTCGGCACGGCTGTACGGCCTGATCGTGCGGATGATACGTGACCGCCATGAAGCGGAAGATCTGCTTCAGGAGGTGTTCACGACGGCATGGCGGCGCGCCGGTGCGTTCGACGCCGAACGCGGCACCGCGATGACATGGCTGCTGACGCTCGCCCGCAATCGAACCATCGATCGGCTCCGGCAGCACCGTGACGCGCCGCTCGACGAAGAACAGGCGCTGCTGATACCGGACGAAGGCCCGACGCCCGACGCGGGCGCTCAGGCAAGCCAGGAACGCCAGCGCCTGGAGCGCGGGCTCGCCCATCTCGGCGAGCGACAAGCCTACGTGCTGCGTGAAGCGTTTCACGGCGGCGCGTCGTATGCCGAGCTGGCCGAACGCATGCAGGTTCCGCTCGGCACGATGAAGAGCTGGATTCGCCGCAGCCTGCTGCGGCTCAGGATTTACCTCGAGCAATGAGCCAGCCCGGTCGCAGAAGTTCGACGTCGAGTGCCGATGCCCATGCGGCACGCGCTGCGGCGATCTCCCAACGTACGGGGTTGCCACGATGAATCACATGCCGCCGTTTTCCGACTCATCGGCACATATCGCGATCGTCGGCGCCGGGATAGCGGGGCTGGCCTGCGCGCGCGTGCTGGCCGACGCGGGTCACCGCGTGACCGTCTACGAAAAGAGCCGCGGTGTCGGCGGACGCATGAGTACGCGCCGTACCGCGCTCTGGCAAGCCGATCACGGTGCGCCGTATTTCACCGCGCAACATCCGGCGTTCGTCGCCGAAGTAGCGCGCTGGGTGGCAAGTGGAGCAGCAGCCCCGTGGGAGGCGCGCGTGGCGTCGATCGGCTCGCTCGGCCCGCGCGCGTTGCTCGCGCCTGCGCTGCGGTACGTCGGCGTGCCGGGCATGTCGGCGCCGGCGCGGCGTCTGTCGGCCGGCATTCGAACGCGCTGCGAAACGACGATCGTCGAGTTGATTCGCGACGGAGATTGCTGGCGCGCGACGTCGGCCGAGCACGGCGTACTGGACGCGCACCACGACGCCGTGATCGTCGCCGTCCCGGCGCCGCAGGCCGTGCCGCTCTTGCGGCATGCGGAGCCAGGGCTTGCCGTCATCGCACAGCGCAGCGAGATGCGTGCGACGTGGATGGTGATGGCGCAGTGCCGCGGGCTGCCGGACGTCGGCTTCGACGCGGCCTTCGTCAATGCCGGGCCGCTCGGCTGGATCGCCAACGACACGTCCAAGCCCGGGCGCGCCGGCATCGACACGTGGGTGCTGCATGCAACGCCCGACTGGAGTCACGCTCATCTGGAAGCACGGGCCGAATGGGTGACCGACGCATTGTTGGCGGCGTTTCGGGACATCACGGGCGCTGGCGCCGAGTCGGCGACTGCCCATCGGTGGCGCTATGCGGAGCCGGCCGCTGCCACGGCCTCGACGCACGGCCGCTTTGCATGGCGGACGACGGCGGGGGTCGGGCTGTGCGGGGACTGGCTGGGCGGCGGCAAGGTCGAAGGTGCATGGTTGAGCGGCAGCGGGCTCGGCGGCGCCGTGGTCGATGCGTTGGGCGCGCGGAATTCACGCGTTGAGACACCCAGTTCCGATCGTTGATCGATTCGCGAACGTTGGAGGATGAGGCGCGCGCATATTCCGCGATGCTCTCTGCTGCTTAAGGCATACGGCGAGCGAGCGTGCGGCGCCGCGGCAGTGCTCGATATGCGACACGGGCGCAACACACGGCGCCCGCGCACTTCGGCATTTCGACGCAAGCGGCGCTCCCCATCCGCCGCCCCTTAACGCGCCCTACAGCGACTCGATATCCCGCACCACGCGCTCCGCCTGCGCGCGGATCGCATCGAGCGCCTCGTCGTCGAAACGCGCGAGTTGCCGATAGACCATCGACAGCCGGTGGTTGTGTTGCAGCGCGCCGCGATGCCGGTCGAAGAAATCCCAGTACAGCGCATTGAACGGGCACGCGTGCTCGCCCGTGCGCGCACGATGGTCGTACGCGCAGCCCTTGCAGTAGTTGCTCATCCGGTTGATGTACGCGGCGCTGGAAACGTACGGCTTGGTCGCCATCGCGCCGCCATCCGCGTACTGGCTCATGCCCAGCGTGTTCGGCAGCTCGACCCATTCGAACGCATCGATGTAGACGCCGAGATACCACTGATGCACCTGGCGCGGCTCGAGCCCGGCCAGCAGCGCAAAGTTGCCGATCACCATCAGTCGCTGGATATGGTGCGCATGCGCAGCGTCGAGCGATTGCGTCAGTGCATGCGCCATGCACGCCATGCGCGTGCTGCCGTTCCAGAACCAATGCGGCAACGCGCGCCGATGGCCGAACGCGTTGCTGTCGGCGTAACCCGGCATGCGCGTCCAGTACACGCCGCGCACGAACTCGCGCCAGCCGAGAATCTGCCGGATGAACCCTTCGACCGCGGCCAGCGGCGCGGTGCCGGTGCGATACGCATGCTCCGCGCGCTCGACGACTTCGCGCGGATTCAACATCTTCACGTTGAGTGCGAACGACAGCATCGAGTGGAACAGGCGTCGCGCATCGCGGTGCATCGCATCCTGAAAGCGTCCGAAGAAAGGCAGCCCATGCCGGATGAAGGACTCGAGACACGCGAGCGCCTCGCTGCGGTCGACCGGCCAGCGGAACTCGCCGGCGGACGGCGCGCCGAAGCTGCGCACGCCGGCGGCCACGATCC
The DNA here is from genome assembly GCF_013822785.1 of Burkholderia sp. MBR-1. Lineage (NCBI taxonomy): Bacteria > Pseudomonadati > Pseudomonadota > Betaproteobacteria > Burkholderiales > Burkholderiaceae > Burkholderia > Burkholderia sp. MBR-1. Next base: position 156,685 of record NZ_CP053611.1, on the reverse strand, counting down.
GGCTCCACAACGCGCGATGGTCGTGATGGGGACGCCAGTCGGGCGGCTCGGCAGGCGTACCGGACCACGCCTCGCGGTTTTCGGCATCGTAGTTCCATTGCCCGCCTGCGGGACGCCCTTGCGCGTCGAGCAACACGCGATGGCGTACGCGCATGCTTCGATAGAAACGGTCCATGACCCACGTGCGGCTGTTGCCGAACAGGCTCGCGACTTCGTCGCGCGTCGTGTAGAAATGGTTCGTGTCGAGCACTTGCACCGGCACGCGCGCCGACGCCGCATAGGCCTGCAGTTGCCGGTCGACGCGCCACTCGTCGGGCAGCAGATACTCGATGCGACGTGCGCCGTAGCGGTCGGCCAGCCTGTCGAGGTTCGCCGCAATGGTCTGGCGATTGAGCGGATCGTCGATCCCGATGTAGTGGACGACGTGCCCTGCCTCGCGCAGCAACTCGGCGAAGCGGCGCATCGCCGCAAACACCGCAATGAGCTTCTGCGCGTGATGAAGCACGTAGTCGGTCTCCTGCCGAATCTCCATCAGCGCGTACACGATGTCGGGCCGGACCTCGGCGAACCAGGAGTGATGCGGGTCGAGCTGGTCGCCGAGAACGAGCCTCAAGGTGGTCATGGGATGCTTTGCGATCGCTGGTCGTTCATGGGGTGTCGAGGCGGGCGCATCGCGACGCCGCATGCGTCACGATCCTTCACTTACAACTTCGCGCACAACGCCCGCCGCGCCGATACATTGTAGCCGCGCATGCGCTTCACGAACCATCTTTCCGACCAAAATTACGCACATTGAATCACTTTCCTGCTTCAAATTTCCGGAAAACTGCGTAAAATCCTGATACATCAGCCATCGACTTCAGGAGAGCACCGATGTCCGCTCGCAAGGATCGCGATACGCCGCACCGCTATCGCAGCGGCGAGGCCGCGCGCCTGGCACGCATGCCAGCAGCCACGCTGAGGATTTGGGAGCGGCGCTATGGCGTGGTTGCGCCGCCGAAGACGCCGTCCGGGCAGCGGATGTACTCGGACGACGACGTGCAGCGGATTCGTTTGCTAAAGGCCCTCGTCAACCAGGGCCATGCGATCGGCTCGATCGCGAGCCTGAGCCGCGACGAACTCGAGGCGTTGTCGTTGACCGATACACGCGGCGCGGCGCTGCCCGAAACGGGCGTGAGCCTGGCCGTCATCGGCGCCTTGCCGATTTCGGCCTCCGCTATCGAGCGCATGGGCATCCATATCGCGGCGCGCATCGAATCGATCGACGAAGCGAGCCGGCACACCGGTCCGTCCGCCGATGCGTTGATCGCGACGACCACGTCGCTTCATGAAGACGTCGTGTCGCAACTGGCCAGCGCGGCGCAAGCGTTCAATGCACATGCTGTGGCCGTCATATACGGGTTCGGCACGGCGGAGGCAGTCGAGCTGGCGCGGCTGTCCGGGTTCGAGCTGTTCCGCTCGACGGAAGGCCAGACCAACTCGGCCTCGATCATCTCGAAACTCGCCCAGGCGGTCGTCAAGGCGCGACAGGCGAACGACGCCGAGCGCGGGCTGTGGCTGCGCACGCAGCGCCGCTTCGACGAAGCGACGCTCGCGTCGCTGAGCGGCTTGTCGACGACGGTCAAATGCGAGTGCCCGCGCCATCTGTCCGAACTGATCATGCAGCTCAGCGCGTTCGAGCGCTACAGCGACGAATGCGTGTCGCGCTCGCCCGCCGATGCGCTGTTGCACCGCCATCTCGGCGACGCGGCGAATCGGGCCGCCGAATTGCTCGAAACCGCGCTCGCCGTCATCCTGCGCGAAGAAGGGCTGGACGCGGCGGCGCAAGCGCCGAAGTCGGTCTAGGGCGGCCATCGCCAGCCAGCGGTTGGGTTGAGTTGTGGCGCCGCGCGTCGTCGACGTGGGATGCGCGACCACGCCCACGCCCACGCCCACGCCCACGCCCGTTTCATTTCACCACCGCTCACTGCGCCGAAACCGGCGACGCGACCGTCGCAGCACGCGGCTTTGCGTCGCTGCTCGCGACTCCGGCGTTCGACGCGCCGCCCGCGCGCTCGACGAATGCCGACAGATCGTCCAGCACCGACGCCGCGCGTCTGAGCGGCGCGCCCAGCACGCCGACCAGCGCGGCATGGGTCAGATGCCGGTAGCGCGTGACCACGACGCTATCGCCGGCGTTCTGCAACGCCCGCGCGAATCGATCGGTGTTGCCGGGCTCGACCACCGTATCGTTCTCGGCGACGGCCAACCACATCGGCGGCTCGTTGCCCCGCACGAAGCGGATCGGCTGGCTCGCCGCACGCTGGTCGCCGGGGAAGATCCGTTCGAGCGTCGCATCGCGCAGCGGCAGGAAATCGTATGGGCCGGCCAGCCCGATCACGCCCGCGATCTCGCTGTTGCGCATCTTGCTCGCGGCCAGATAGCGGCCGTCGGTGGCGAGCAACGCGGCGATCTGCGCGCCGGCGGAATGCCCCATCAGGAACACGCGCCGCGGGTCGCCGCCGAACGCGGCCGCGTGCCCGCGCGCCCATGCGACCGCACGGGCCGCGTCGTCGATGAAGCCGGGAAAGGTGGTGGCCGGATAGGTGCGGTAGTCGGGCACCACGGCGACAAAGCCGCGCGACGCCAGCGCCTCGCCGACGAACAGATAGTCGTTGCGCCTGCCCGACTGCCAGCTTCCCCCGTAAAAGAACACGACGACGGGCGCGCCGGCATTCGGCTCGGTCGGCCAGTCGCGCGCCACGCGCGCCGGCAAGTAGACGTCGAGCACTTGCCGCTCGCCGGGCCCGTAGGGGATATCGGCGAAAAGACGGAACGTGTTGGTCGGCGTCAATGCATTCAGAAGCCGCAGCGGACTGTGCGCGGCCAGCAAAGCGGCTGCGACCAGCACGGACAGCACGGCGAGCGCCACCTTGAGGTTCATGCAAATCTCCAATTGTGACCACGCGGGTCGCATACCCGCGTATACGTCGCCGGAGCGCAGGCGGATGCAGGCGCGCGTTCCGCTCGTGTCGGCACGAGATGCATCCGTTCGCCGCGCACCGCCGTATACGCATGAACCAACGAACGGAGCCCGCATGCCCGCCATCGCTCCCGATGAAGCCATCGTCCGCGAATCGCCCTATTCCTTCGGCGCTGCTCGGCTGCGCCTGCGAACGACGTATTGCGTTGCACGCGTTGTCGAGATGCGACGCGCGCTTCGCTGCGGCCACAGACGATCATGAGCACTGCACCGAACCGACGAACATCGCATGAGCGGCCGCTGCGAGCCGCTCACATGGGCGTCTATCTCGCGACGACGCAGATCGGCTGGCTGGTCTGCGTGATGAGCGCTGCAGCGCAACGACCATGGTGGGGATGCGCATATGCGCTGATCGCGACCGCGGGCCATCTGACGTTCGCGCAGCGGCCGTCATCCGAGGCGCGGCTCGTCGTCACCATCGCGGCGTCCGGATGGGTATGGGACAGCGCCGTCGTGCATGCCGGCCTGCTCGAATACCCGAACGGCGTCGTGCTGAACGGTTCGGCGCCTTACTGGCTCGCGGCGCTGTGGGCGCTGTTCGCCATTCAACTCAATACCGTCCTGCGCTGGCTCCGGCAGCGGCCGCTCATCGCGGCGCTCGTCGGCGCAATTGGCGGCCCGGCTTCGTATCGTGCAGGCGCTGCGTTGGGCGCCGTCCATGTCAACGAGCCGACGACGGCGCTCGTCGTCATTGCGGCCGGCTGGGCGCTCATCCTGCCGGCGGCGATCGCGATCGCAGCGCGTTGGGACGGCGTGACCGCGCCGGTCTGCATAGGCAATGGACGGCCGCGACATGAATAACGCAGCCATCGTTCGGATACGTCGCGCGGCTCGGCCCCATCCCATTCACACCATGCAACCGCAACTCTTCACGACACACTCATGACCCGCTCCGACCTTCCGCACGAAGCTCGCCCCGTCGTCGTATGGTTCCGCGACGACCAACGGCTGGCCGACAACCCCGCGCTGACGCATGCGCTCGACACCGGGCACCCGGTCGTTTGCGTGTATGTGCACGACGCCGCGCCGAAACACGGTCGTGCGATGGGCGGCGCGCAGCGCTGGTGGCTCCATGAATCGCTGAGCAAACTCGACGACGCGCTCGCGGCGCATGGCGGCTCGCTGATTCTGCTGCGCGGCAACGAGCATGAAGCGATCACCGGTTTCGCCTCGGCGATCGGCGCGGCGATGGTCGTCTGGAACCGGCGTTACGCGAAAGCGCAGACCGGCACCGATGCGTCGATCAAGAGAGACTTGATCGACCGCGGGATCGCCGTGTCGACGTTCAACGGGCACCTGCTGCGCGAACCGTGGACGGTGACCACGCGCGAAGGCCTGCCGTTCCAGGTCTTCAGCGCGTACTGGAGAGCCGCTCGGCGCGACGATTTTTTCCCGCCGGTTCCGCTGCCGGCACCGTCGCACATCCGGTTTTTTCCGGTTCCAGCCCACGCGACGCCACACGTCTGCACGCTTCGCGAGCTCGAGCTGCAGCCGTCGGCTCCCGACTGGGCCGGCGGGCTGCGTGAGACCTGGCAGTGCGGCGAGCAAGCCGCCAGCGATCAACTCGAAGCATTCCTGGAGAATTCGCTGTCCGACTATCCGACGCTGCGCGATTTTCCGGCCGCTCGCGCGACGAGCCGGCTGTCGCCGTATCTGCGCTTCGGCAACATATCGGTTCGGCAGGTTTGGTACGCGACGCTGTCGGCGGCCGATGCAATGCGAAGTGCGCACACCGTGCGCGGCATCGACTCAAAGGACGGGCCGTTGAACAAGTTCCTCAGCGAAATCGGCTGGCGAGAATTCTCGTACCACCTCCTGTATCACTTCGCGCCGCTTCATCAGGTCAATTTCCGCCGGCAGTTCGATTCGATGCCGTGGCGCGACGACGCGAAGTCGCTGCGCAAGTGGCAGACGGGCCGCACGGGCTACCCGCTCGTCGATGCCGGCATGCGCGAGCTGTGGCACACCGGCTGGATGCACAACCGCGTGCGCATGGTGGCGGCGTCGTTTCTGTCGAAGCACTTGCTGATCGACTGGCGACAGGGCGAAGCATGGTTCTGGGATACGCTGGTCGATGCCGACGAGGCGAGCAATCCCGCGAGCTGGCAGTGGGTGTCGGGCAGCGGCGCCGACGCGGCGCCGTATTTCCGCATCTTCAATCCGGTTCTGCAGGCGCAGAAGTTCGATCCGCACGGCGACTACACGCGTCGCTGGGTGCCCGAGCTCGCGCAGCTTTCCGCAGACACCGTCCACGCGCCATGGGCCGCGTCGCGCGAGCAGTTGCAACGCGCGTCCGTCACGCTCGGGCGAAGCTATCCGATGCCGATCGTCGATCATCAGTGCGCGCGTGCACGCGCGCTGGAATCGGTGAAGCGGCTCGATTCGGAAAGCCATGCGTAGCATGGTCGTAGCGGCGGTGGATTGCGGTATGAACGCGGACGCCACGTAGCGCGTTGCGCGCCGCATCGTTCAGAAGAACTTCGACACCCACCGCGGCGCGGACGCGCGATCGAACACCACGTGCAGTTCCGGGCTGAACGATCCCAGTTCGAGCCCGTGCTCCGTCGCCAGCAGCGTGAGCGCCGCGCTCGTGTAGAACGAAATATGTCCGTTGCGCGGCACGCAGTACCACCACTGCTCGATGCCGCGCGCGCGGATCTCCGGCGTGATCAGCGAGGTCTGAAACAGCAGCGCGCCCGCGACGCCGCGGTAGCGGACGATGTCGGCGAACAGGCGTCGCGGCTGCGGATGATGCTCGAACACCTCGAACGACAGCACCGCATCGAACGTGCCCTGCGGCGCGACGGGATGGCTGAACGGATCGTACGACGTGACGTCGCCGAACCCGCGCGCCGACAACTTGCGCTCGAGCAGCCCCAACCCCGAACCGAAATCGAGAATGCGGCCGTCGCGCATTTCCGGGAAGCTCGTGCAGATCAGGTCGGCATGCTGTTGCGGGCGATGCTCGAGATACTCGGGATCATGGCGCACGTAATCGTCGTTGTAGACATGACGCGCGAAGTCGTCGTGCGTCCAATGGTCGAACGCCGGCGTGCACGTGAAGCCGCATTGCCGGCATGCGTAGTAGTAGATCGGCACACCGACGAACGGGTCGATCTTGTTCCCCGCGATCATGTCGGCGCCGCAGCGCGAGAAGTCGACCACGCCGCAGATGTCGGCTTCGGCAGCGCACACCTTGCATGCGATCGTCGTCGGATAGTGGGTGATGTCTTCGAACATGTTTCGGTCTCCCCGGGATCTTCGAGCGCGCCGCCGACGGCCGCGATGGCCGTCGAATCGGCAAGCTCCGTCATGCGTTTCGCCGAATCGAGCGGCCGACGCGCGAGCGTATTGTCGGGCCGAAGCCGCGCGCCGTCGAGTGTCGCGCGTGCGTCGCGCGCATATGACGTCACGGCGCATCGGCGCTTTGTTAAATAGCGTGAGTCGCCGGCAACCGGCCGGCAAATTGCCTTAACATCGCGGCCACACGATCGACCACGGTCGCTTTCTCATGTGACCCGAAGCGGGTGCGCAATTCCTTCGAACGGACCGACGCTCATGTTCCAAACACCGGGAGATTCCTTCGTCGGCGGATCGCTGCTCGGCCTGTGCGTCGAGGTGCCGCTCGCCGCCGTCGTATCGCTGCTGATGCACGGCGTCGACTGGAACGCCGCGCGCATCGCGCTGCTGGTCGCGACACCGGTGCTGATCGCGTGCGCGTTGCTGCTCGCGCGCCCGCTCGCTTTCAGCACGGTATGGAAGCACAAGCGCTCGCCGTTCGAACTCGACGACAACGTGCGCGCGTCGATCTACGGCCGGCTGACCGGCATCGCGATCGGCGTGGTGTTCGGCATCATGATCGCGACCACGTTTTCGTAAGGGGATACGCGCGGCGTGGATGCGTGCATGTTGCGCTGACCACAGCCATCGCGCCTGCGCAACCCACACGCGTTCCCGCATCGCACGGCTGCCGATCGAACGATTGCATCGATCGATATGACGGCGAACTCAGCTACATCTCTCCCTTTTTCGAATTTGACCGGCAGATCGGCGCTGCCACGCTCGGGAACCCGGGAACGCAGATCGGTGGATTGTTTTAACGTTCTCTGACTTCCGGGAAGGGGGTGTCCGGGTTTGCGCTAGCATGCACAGCGGGCCCACAACTGGATGAGGCCACGTGCCCATGAACTACAACAGCCTGCATGTCCCGCTTGCTATCGGCACGTGGCAATGCGCGCTCGTGCCAGTGAGCGCGTTCTATCAAGACTGGAGCTATCGGGAGCGCAGGAGCCCGTTTGCGGATCGCGACACGCGCGAGCAAATGGAACGTCAAATCGCGGACGACCCGTGGTGAGCTAGATGACAACTACAGCAACCCTAGACGATAGTGGCCACTTCCACGACTGGTATCTCGACATCGTGGCAATCGGCCCCAATGAAGAGCCGCGCACGCTGACGCTTGGGCTCTATCTTGGCAATCGGCGCGCAACGGTGACATTCGAAGGCGTGACGTGCTTTCAGCTCGACCGGCTCGGCCTTTTGAACATCGTGTATAGCCTTCGGCTGATGAATCCTGCCGATCACGACTATGCGCGGGTATCGGCCCAATTGGCCAAAGGCGAACGCCTTTCCGGCCGTCGAGGAGCGACCATCGCCTACTTGTATTCAAGCCTCGGCGCCGAACTCGCCGTCGAATTCGACGCCTTGAAGATCGGTTCGAACGGCGCCTGATCGCCGGAGCGGTCCAGCCGATCAGCACTTGCGCCGCACCGCTAAGGCTGCCCCGCGCCGCCCGACGCGCCGTAGATCTGCCCCGTCACATAGCTCGCACGCGACGACGCCAGTTCGACATAGATCGACGCGAGTTCCGCCGGCTGCCCCGGCCGCCCCATCGGCACCTGCTGGCCGAACGTCTCGACGTTCTTCTCGGTCTGGTCGCCGCTCACCTGCAGCGGCGTCCAGAACGGCCCCGGCGCGACGCCGTTCACGCAAATCCCGCGCTGGATCATCTGCTTCGCGAGCCCTTTCGTGAAGTTGGCGATCGCGGCCTTCGTCATCGCGTAGTCGAGCAGGTTCGCCGACGGATCGTACGCATTCACCGAGGTCGTGTTGACGATCGCCGAACCGGGCGGCATGTGCGGAATCGCGGCGCGCGTGATCCAGAACAGCGCATACAAATTGGTGCGCAACGTCCAGTCGAACTGCTCGGTGCTGATGTCGAGGATCGAATCGTGGCTCTGCTGACGCGCCGCATTGTTCACGAGAATATCGAGTCCGCCCAGGCCCGCGACCGCCTGTTCGACGAGCTTGCCGCACGCCGCTTCGGTGCGGATGTCGACGGGCAGCGGCACTGCCTTGCGGCCCGCACTGCGGATGTATTGCACGACCTCGCGCGCATCGGGCTCCTCGTCCGGCAGATAGGCGATCGCGACGTCCGCGCCCTCGCGCGCGAACGCGATCGCGGCGGCGCGGCCGATCCCGGAGTCGCCGCCGGTAATCAGCGCCTTGCGGCCATCGAGCCGCCCGCTGCCGCGGTAGCTGCGTTCACCGTGATCGGGCCGCGGCGTCATGCGTCCGGCGAGGCCGGGCCACGGCTGGTGCTGCTGCGGAAACGGCGCGTGCGGATACAGCGTGCGCGGGTCGTGCGGCGCGGTGTCGCCGACATCGGTCGCGCCGGCATTCTGCGCGACGGCCGGAATCGCGACGCTCGCGACCAGGCTGGCCGTCGTGCCCTGCATCCACTTGCGGCGCGATTCGGATACTTCGTCTGATGACATGGTGTGCTCCGGTGCGGGATCTACACGAATAGCGATGGATGCCGAAGCGCGCCGAGCCGCGGCTGCGGTGCGGCGCGCGCAACGCAACGCAACGGCCCATTACAGCGGGCGCGGCCGGTCGCCTGCGTCGTCGGGCGCGTCGTGCCCGTCGGGCCAGGGCTTGTCGGATGGATCGCGGGCGGCGGTCTGACGCGGATCGTCGGGCACGACCTTGCGCGCCTGGTCGTCCGGAATCGAATCGAGCTCGCCGCCGCCGGGCGCGTGGCCGGGCGGCCGCGCCGGTTCGGCCTGCGTGCCGCCGCGCGGTTCCGGCGTGCGGGCCGGGCCGCGTGCGTCGCGATCGTTCGGTTGGCTGGCTCGGGTCATGGCTTTCTCCGTGTGCGGATGAGCGGGCGCAACGCCGCCGCGGCGATGCAGAACGCGCTCGAATCGCGGGCGCGCGGCGGCGTGCGACGATTCCCGCTTTCAGCAAGCACCATGCCGTCATGCGGCCGTGCAATATACGTATCCATCCGACCATTGCACTGCAGAATTTACAAACGCCGCGCCACCCGGCACCGCGCGCACCCGCATGGCGGCACGGCGACGCCCGCCGCACGGGAATCCGGGCGCGGCACGCAGTTTGCTCACGCCGGCCGGGATAGGCCGGCCGTACCAGTTCGCCGGCTGCCTGCGGCGTCGTGGTGTCGTGAGATATGAAATCTGCCTCTACCCTGCTGAAATCGGCGCCGATGCGCACCGACCACTTCGTTCAGTTCTACGACTCCGACGAGCAGCTCGTGTCGGAAGTCGCGTCGTTCTCCGCCGACGCGCTGCGCGACGGCGGCAGCGCGATCGTGATTGCGCGGCCCGAGCGGCTGGCGGCCGTCTACGCGCGGCTCGGCACGCTCGAGCGAGCGAGCGGCAGTGCGGCGCGCGACCGCGTCTTCATGTCGAGCGCGCAAGCGCTGCTCGACAGCTTCATGGACGGCGACCTGCCCGACCCAACACGCTTTCGCCGCTCGATCGGCACCATCGTCGAAGCGGCCGTGCGCGCCGGCCGGCCGGTACACGCGTTCGGCGAAATGGTCGCGCTGCTGTGCGCGCAGCATCGCTACGCGGGTGCGCTGCGGCTCGAAGCGCTGTGGAACGAGTTGATCGAGCGATATCGCTTCTCGCTGTACTGCGGCTATCCGCACGACGCGTTTCCTAGCGCCGAGCAGTCGGAGATGTTCCGCCATGTCTGTGCGCTGCACCGGCGCATCCTGCCCGCCGCGTCGCTGCGCAGCGACGAGAACGCGCTGCATCTGACGCTCGCGCTGTCCCAGCAACGGGCGCGCGCGCTGACCGACGAGATCCGCCGCCGCGAGGATGCCGAGCAGCAACGCAACGGCGTGCTGATGCATGCGCCGCTGCCGATCGCGCTGCTGTCGGGCGCCGCGCATCGGATCGTGCTCGCGAATCACCGCTTCTCCGCGCTGTGCGGCCGAACCGACATCGTCGGCCGGCCACTGACGTCGGTGCTGCCCGGCGGCGACACCGCGGCGATCGCGCGTGCGCTGGAAGCGGCGCGCGTGCAGGGGCGCTCGACGACGATCGGCGAGCACCACGACCGGCCCGATACCGACGATACCGACGCGGACGGCGCGCGCGTGTACCGGCTGCACTTCAATCCGCAACCGCTGGCGGACGGGCTCGGCGTGATCGTCAGCGCGGTGGAGGTGACGGAACACGTCGCGGCGCGCGAGAAGCTGGTCGCGGCCAACGCCGAGCGCGACCGGCTGCTCGGCGAGCTGCGCGACGCGAACCAGGCGAAGGACCAGTTTCTCGCGGTGCTCGGCCACGAGCTGCGCAACCCGTTGACGCCGATCTCGCTCGCGCTGGAGCTGATCCGCAATCGCGACGGCCAGGCCACGCCGAACGAGATTGCGATCATCCAGCGCCAGCTGGACCACATGGTCCGGCTGATCGACGATCTGCTCGACGTGTCGCGCATCACGCGCGGCAAGATCACGCTGAAGAAGGAAGCGGTGCGGCTCGCGGACATCGTCGACCGCGCGGTCGAGGTCGCGAGCCCGCTGCTCGAGCAGCGCCGCCACCGTCTGCACGTGGACACGGACCCCGAGGCGCGCTGCCACGGCGACCCCGTGCGCCTGTCGCAGGTCGTCGCGAACCTGCTGACGAACGCGGCGAAATACACGCTGCCGGGCGGCGACATCGCGGTGCACGCGCAACGCGGCGCGGACGGCAGCACGCTGATCGAAGTGCACGACAACGGCGCGGGCATTCCGCCCGACCGCCTTCAGAGCATCTTCGAACCGTTCTACCGGATCGACGGCGACAACAAGCAGGCGCACGGCGGCCTCGGCATCGGCCTCGCGCTGGTGCGCAGCCTCGTGAACCTGCATGGCGGCACCGTGCGCGCGGACAGCGCCGGGCCCGGCCGCGGCAGCACGTTCACGATCGTGCTGCCGGAATTCCGGCCGCGCGCCGGCGCCGCGGCCGCGCCGCAGGCGGAGCCCGGCATCCGCGCGGCCGCACCCGGCAGCGGCCGGCGCGTGATGCTCGTCGACGACAACGAGGACGCCGCATCGACGCTCGCGCAGTGGTTGCGCGACGCCGGCCACGAAGTCGCGGTCGTGCACGACCCGGTGACGGCGCTGGCCGCGTATCGCGCGTATCGTCCGGACGTCGCGATCCTCGACATCGGGTTGCCGGTGATGGACGGCTACGAACTGCTGCGGCGGCTGAAGGCGATCAACGAAGTCCCGCCGTGCGTCTTTCTCGCGCTGACCGGCTATGGTCGCCACTCGGATCGCGAGCGCTGTCTCGCGACCGGATTCGCCGAGCATTTCGTGAAACCGGTCGATCCGGCCGTGCTGCATCTCGCGATGAGCCGCACCGGCGCGCAAGGCGGGACGCCCAGCCACGACGGTCCGCAAGCCGGGCGCTGAGCCGCGGCACGGTCGATGCTCGAGATCGGCATGCCGGCCGCGCCGGCGCCCTTGCGACCGAGGAGAACGATGATGAGCGACCCGAGCGACCCGACCGATCCGACACCCGACGACGACGAGCAAGGCGGCCACGCCGGCAAGCCGGGCAATCCGCCGTCCGAGCGTCGCGACGACCCGCCCGAGCTGCCCGATCCGACTGAAGTCGGGGAGGATGGGTGAGCGCGTCGATCGCGACGTAACGGAGGGGGCGCAGCGCCGGGCGTGCGCTCGGGGAATGCGTGCTGGTGCTGCGCGGCGACTGCCGATGCTTCCGCAGCCACCGCGCTTCTTTGAGTTCGGACCCACGCGCGCGGCGGCGCCAGCGACGGCCAGCGCCGTCGAGCAGCGCCCTTACGCCCGATGGCCGGCGCGCCCTACGCCGTGCCTTACCGCGTGCGCCGCTTCTCCCGCGCGACCTCCGCGGCCGGTACCGCATCCGTATCCTGCAGCGGTTCCCCCGGACTGCGACGCTTCGTCGACTGATCGATCGACACGTCCGCGGCAAGCTCGCCGCCGCCGTCCGGGTCGCCGCCCTCGGCGTCGAGCTGTCGCTCGGCGCGCTGCCAGTATTCGTCCGCGCGCCCTTCAGGCGCACCGTCCGCCTGCCACAGCCGGTACGCACGTTCCCTGATCTGCGTTTCCCTGTCTTCGTTCATCCGATTCTCCTGAGCTGATTGCACGTTCTATCGTTCCGGTTTCGACGGCGCGGACACCGCGCCGAGCGTCGACGACATCCCGCCGTCGGCCGACGTGGCCAGATCGCCCAGCGCGACGATGCCGATCAGCCGCTTGTCGCGATCGACCACCGGAACGCGACGAATCTGCGCTTCGGCCATCTTGTTCTGCACCGCGGAGATGTCGTCGTCCTCGTAACACCAGTTCGCCGGCCCGCTGACGACGCCCTCGATCGGCTCGTCGGGCCGCACGCCCATCGAGACGGCCCGCACGACGATGTCGCGGTCCGTCAGCATGCCGATGAGGCGCGTGCCGTCACACACGGGCAGCGCGCCGACGTTCAGCGCGTCCATCATTTGCGCCGCTTCGCGCAGCGTCTGGGTCGGCGCGATGGTCGCCGCATCGCGTGTCATCACTTCAGATACAGAGGTCATGCTTGGCTCCTGTTCAAGCCGCCCACGGCGGCCTGCTGCCAGAGCATCGCGCGTTCCGCGGACTCAACTCTGCGCCGAGCAGCGCGCGGAACTCAGGCCGGCCGAGGCGACGATTCGCATCAACTGCTGCAGCATCGCGTCGCTCGAAGCGGCTTCGCGCCACTGCACGATCAACTCTTCCTCGCGCACGTCGCGCCCCGCCGTTTCGCAAAAGCCGCGCGTACGGCAGGTGAAGCCGGCCGCGCGCAGTTTCTCGTTCAGCTGTTCGCGGGCGGCCGAGCCGGGCGGATATTCGACCGTGACATGTGCGCTCATGACGCGCCGCAGGCGCTGCTCGACGAAGCGTAGCGGCCACACGACCAGCAGCGCGAGCACGAGCCCGAGCGCGCCGAGCAGCAGTTGGCCGCCGCCGATGCACAGACCGATGACCGTCACGAACCACAGCGTCGCGGCCGTGGTGACGCCCGACACCAGGCCGTCGCGATGCAGGATCGCGCCGCCGCCGATGAAGCCCATCCCGGTCAGGATGCCGAGCGGCAGCCGCATCAGGTCGAGCACCGAGAACGCGCCTTGCGGCTTGCCGGCCTGCAGCAGCAGCGCATTGACCTGCAGCATCGACAGGCACGCGGCCAGACACACGAGGATCGTCGTGCGCAGCCCGGCCGTCTTGCCCGATTCGCTGCGATCGAGCCCGACCAGCCCGCCCGCGACGAGCGCGAGCACGATCCTGGCGACGACGTCGCCCCACTGAAGTACGACGGGCATCGGCTCCATGCGCGCCTCCTTGCAAATCGTCGAGCGTCATGCGGCGCGGCGCGGCCGCGAGCGACGCCGCGTACGTCGCAAGGTTCGGACCCGCTATGCGCGTACCGGCCCGAGCGCGCGGACCGTGTAGCGCGGCAAGCGCAATTGTAGAAACGGGCATCGGGCGCGCGACGCTCGCCCGCACCTCGTCACGAAGGAGTTCGACCATGCTCACGCAGAAAACCAAGGACATCGTCAAGGCGACGGCCCCGGTCCTCGCCCAACACGGCTACGACATCATCACGTGCTTCTACAGGAAGCTGTTCGACGCGCATCCCGACGCCGATGATCAGCATGCTCGAGCGCGCAATCCAGGATCCGCACCGGCAGGCCGTGTTCGTGTACGGCGCACGCAACGGCGGCGTGCATGCGATGCGTGACCGGCTGCGCGAGACGGCCAGCACCTATGCGAACTTCAAGCTCGTCGTGTTCTACGACGACCGCTGCCGCAAGATGTGGAAGGCGTCGACTACGACCTGAAAGGGCTGGTCGACGTGAGTGCGATCAAGGACGCGCTCCTGCTGCCCGATGCCGATTACTACATTTGCGGCCCGGTGCCGTTCATGCGGTTGCAGCACGACGCGTTGAAGCAGCTCGGCGTTCCCGAGACGCGGATTCATTACGAGGTGTTCGGGCCCGATCTGTTCGCCGAATGAGGTCGCGCAGCGGCTCGCGCGTGGATTCGGCGAGCGGCGGCTCGCGGCGTAGATGCGCGGCGCACGCTGCTGGTGGCCGCCCTCGCATGCCCGATGCCGGCCGGCCCGGCGTCGCCTGAACGCGCGTACCCGAGCGGATACGGGCATCGCCGTGTAGGCCTCGTCGCGCTCGTTCCGTATTCGACCGGATACGGAACCTCGATTCAACTCCCGCAAATCGCTTTTCGTTTCCGATTGGATACGAACCGCGGTTGCACACCCGAATTGTGCAATACTGTTCCCGATCAGATACGAAGCACGGAGAACGTCATGTCGGAGTCCCAGTCCGTCGACACGCTCGGCGCGCTCGCCCATCTCATCCGCGCGGCCCGGTTGCAGCAGGGCTTCACGCGCGACGAGCTGGCGAATGCGACCGGTCTGTCGCCGAAATTCATCAGCCAGGTCGAAGCCGGCAAGCCGACCGCGCAGATCGGCAAGGTGATGCTGCTGCTCGGCGAGCTGGGCGTGCGGCTGTATGCCGAATCGTCGGTCGAGATTTCGGAGGCGACGGCGCTGAAGGCCGCGCAACGCCGCAGGAGCAGCCATGGCGGCTAGAACGCTGGTCGTGTCCGCCAACGGCGTGCGAATGGGCACGCTCGCCGACGACAAAGGAATCTGGTCGTTCGAATACGATGCGCAATGGCTGGCGAGCGCGGCCGCGTATCCGCTGTCGCCGGCGTTCGCGTTGCGCGGCGGCGCCTTCACCGACACGTCGAGCGATCGTCCGGTCCAGTGGTTCTTCGACAACCTGCTGCCCGAGGAAGGCATGCGCACGTCGCTCGCACGCGAAGCGAACGTCGCCGCCGCCGACGCATGGGGCCTGCTCGCGTACTTCGGGCGCGAATCGGCCGGGGCGCTGACGCTGCTGGCCGACGGCGAGCACGAAGCGCCCGGCGCTCTGCAACCGCTGCCGCTCGACGAGCTCGAGCGACGCATCCGCGCGATGCCCGAGCGCGCGCTGACGGCCACTGCGCCCAAGCGCATGTCGGCGGCCGGCGCGCAGCAGAAGCTGCTGGTGGTGCTGCGCGGCGACGCGCCCGATTACGCGCTGTACGAGCCGATCGGCAGCGAGCCGTCGATGCACCTGCTCAAGCCCGACATGCGCGCGGCCGGCTATCCGCATTCGGCGATCAACGAATTCTTCTGCATGAAGCTCGCGGGCAGGATGGGCCTCGACGTGCCGGACGTGCACTTCCTGCGCGCACCGTCCGCGTGCTACGTGATCGACCGGTTCGATCGCGACGTCGCCGCGCAGCCGGCCCGGCGGCTGCACACGATCGACGCGATGCAGTTGCTCAATTACGACCGCGGCTTCAAGTACCAGCGCGCGAACGCGCAGGAGCTCGCGCGCGCGATCGACCGCACCAGCACGCGGGCGCTTGCGCGTCTGTCGGTGTTCCGCTGGACCGTGTTCAACGTCGTGGTCGGCAATGGCGATGCGCATCTGAAGAACCTGTCGTTCTTCGTCGACGCGCGCGGCTACCGGCTCGCGCCGTTCTACGACATCGTCAGCACGGTCGTCTATCAGACGCCGACGCACCGGCCCGATCAGCGCGGCGATCATTGGCCCGACTGCGAGCTGACGATGCCGCTCGGCGCGGCGACGCGGTTTGCGGATATCGACGCGAATGCGCTGATGGCGTTCGGTCAGGCGCTGGGGCTCAGGGAGAAGGCGGCTGCGAGCGAACTCCAGCGCTTTCTGGAACCGCTCGACCGTCATGTCGCGCAGACGCTCGATGAGGTGCGCGAGCTGGCGAAGCCGGATGCCGGCGAGATGCGGCTGCTGAATTCGATCGTCGCGATGCCGATCGCGGAGATGGGGCGGGCGTTACGCGGGGGGCGCGGCTAGGCTACCGACGACGCGCGGATGGCGGCAACGCGCCGCGCATTGAACCAAACCGCCGTGTGATGCGTGGCGAGCCGACGCGCGCAAACCAACGCGTCGCATGACCGCCTTCGCACCACGGCTTCGGTCGAACGGCCAGCGGCTCGAGCGATCTTCTCGCCACGCCGCTGCCGTCACATACGGAACCCTGACAGCGCAGAAATCCGCCGCACGTCGCGCCCGTCACCGCCCGATCGGCAACCCGGTCGGCTCGATCCACCCGAGCTTGTACGCGATCAACAGCGACAGGAACAGCGTGACCGACAAGCCCACGCGCGCCGCGAGCGACCACGCCATCCGCTTGCTCTTCCCGCGGTCGTGGTTCATGAAATACAGCGCGAAGATCAGGCTTCCGATGATCAGCACGAAAGCCGTTGAAACAAGTGCAACCTTCATTGTGGATGGTCCTCCAGGCCGTGATCGGCCTTCAGCAGTTCGGCGAGTTTTTGCCGCTCGGCCGCGACGTCGGCGACGCCCGATGCCGGCCAGTCCAGCGCGACGCCATTGCCGAGCGAATCGCGCACGAGCGCTTGATAACGCCGGTCGCTGATCCGCCCGTCGGCCATCGATTCCGAGATCTCATGCCGCAACGGTAGCGGAAAGTTCGCGTATCCGCGCGACAGCGCCGCATATTGCCGCGCGTCGATTTCCTTCGACGACGGCACGACCGCCCACAGGACGACGGCCACGATAGCCACGAACGGAATCGCCGTGTAGCGGAGAACGAACTTGATGGGGGTCATGATGCGGATATCGAGCGAACTGCGAACGGGTGGCGGGTGCGGCCGGGTCGATCCGGAAGCAGCCGGCAACCGGCTGCACGAACGATGCCGGCCGAAAAACACGCTCCGTCGGCATCGCGAGACATTGTACTTAAAGTGCAGTCTGACTAACAGAGTATGATAATGTAATTATCATGTATCGCAGATGATGCAAGCGATCCGGCACCGTTTGCCGCCGGCCCGCAGGTCCGGGGCCGGCACCAGCGCGTGCCGCCCTGTCCGTGCCCGGCGATCCGGGCGATCGAGCGAACCCCGAACCCTTATGCCAGCGCAGTACTTTCTGAGTCTGACCGGAAAACACCGGAGCGCACCCGCCAATCGCCAGCTGGGCTTCTCGCTGGCGTTCGTGGCCGGCGCGGCCAACGCCGGCGGCTACCTCGCGGTCAAGCAATACACGTCACACATGAGCGGCATCGTGTCGGCGATCGCCGATCAGACCGCGCTCGGCGACATCCCGCTCGCGCTGGCCGGCGTCAGCTCGCTGGCGTCGTTCCTGGTGGGCGCCGGCTGCTCGGCGATTCTGGTCAACTGGGGGCGGCGGCGCGGGCTGCAGAGCCAGTTCGTGCTGCCGCTGCTGGTCGAAGCCGTGCTGCTGCTGGTGTTCGGCCTGCTCGGCAGCCATCTCGCGCTGTGGGAAGGGCTGTTCGTGCCGGCGACGGTCACGCTGCTCTGCTTCATCATGGGGCTGCAGAACGCGACGATCACGAAGATGTCGGGCGCCGAAATCCGCACGACGCACATGACCGGCATCGTCACCGATCTCGGCATCGAGCTGGGCAAGCTGTTCTACTGGAACCGCTCGGCCATGGTCGTCGACGCGCATGCGGTGATCGCCAACCGGTCGAAGCTGAAGATTCACGCGACGATGCTCGCGTCGTTCTTCATCGGCGGGCTCATGGGCGCGATCGGCTTCAAGCATGTCGGCTACGTGTCGACCGTGCCGCTCGCCGGTGTGCTGGTCATGCTCGCCGCGATGCCCGTGATCGACGATCTGCTCACATGGTTCGAACGCCGGCGTTGAGCGCGGCCCCGGCCCGGCCGCCAATGCCGACGAATTTCAATCCGATCAACCTATCGAATACGCACGCCTGACGATGGAAACGAAAACCGCCCGCCTGACCGTCCTGATCGATCCCGCGAAGAAGGAAGCCTTCGAAATACTGTGCGCCGAGCAGGATCTCACGCCGTCGCAAGTCGTGCGTCAGCTGATCCGCGAATATCTCGACACGCACGGCATCAGCTACAAGACCAAGAGCGCGGTCGCGAAGCGGGTACGGAAATAACGCTGCGCGCATGGCGGCGGCGCCGTCGCGCGCACCGCCGTCACGTGCAGATTTCCCAGCGGGGATGTTCGCGCGCGCGCCACACCAGCCGCGCCGGGTCGATACCCTCGCCCGCCTTCATGCGCCGCGCGGTGGACGCCAGCTTGAGCTCGCCGGCCGAGCCGAACGCGAGCGCACGCTCGAGCAGCACGCGCAACGACGGCAACGGGTTGCCGTTCTTCCACGCGAACGCGATGAAATTGTTGTCGTCGCCGCACGGCACCAGCGAGTACGAATCGTCGAACACCGCGCGCAGCTGTTCGAGATGCCGCGGCAGCGCCGGATCGTCGTTCATGAAGTTGATCGCCAGCACCCCCGTTTCACTGAGCCGCGCGCGGCATGCGTCGAGGAATTCGGCGCCGGTGCAGCGGCCGGCCGTGCCGTCGGCGACGAACGCATCGTGCAGGATCACGTCCGCACGCACGTCGGGACGCGCGACGTAGTCGGCGCCGTCCGCACACACCACTGCGAAGCGCGCGTCGTCGCATGGAATCCGGAACACGTCGCGCAGCGCGATCACCTGCGGATTGATCTCGACCGCCTCCATCGCGCTGCCGGGCAAGTGGCGGTAACAGTACTTCGCGAGCGATCCGCCGCCGAGCCCGAGCATGCTGATGCGCGCGGGCGCCGGCTGCAGCAGCAGGAAGCCCATCATCACGCGCGTGTAGCCGAGTTCGAGCCGGACCGGATCCTTCAGCGACATGAAGCTCTGCGTGCCGAAATGATCGAAATGCAGCGACACCGCGTGCTTCGTCTCGAGCACGAACGGACGCCCGTCGCTCAACGGCGTCGCCAGAAAACGCAGGAATGCATCGTACGATGCCCGATCGTCGCTCATGTTCGGCAAGCCTTGCGATTGGCGCTCCGCGCCATGACGCGCTCAGACCTTCTTCAGGTAGCAGGCCTTCAGCATGAAGCCGCCCATGTCGGTCTTGCAATCGACTTCGTGATCGCCGCCGACGAGCCGGATGCTCTTCACCTTGGTGCCCATCTTCAGCGTGATCGACGAACCTTTCACGCGCAGGTCCTTGATCAGGACGACCGAATCGCCGTCCGACAGCACGTTGCCGTTCGCATCCTTCACGACGTCGCCCGCCGGCTCGTCGCCCGCTTCGGCGCCAGCGCCGGCCGACCATTCGTGACCGCAGTCGGGACACACGTACAGCGTGCCGTCCGGGTAAGTGTTTTCCATCGCGCATTGCGGGCAGGCGGGGGCGGCGTTCATTGCAGCTTCCATTCGGTGGGGGGTTCGGGTCAATCGACAAAAAAATACCGGCGCGCAAACCGGCGCCGGGATCGCATGTCGCAGCGGCCCGCCAACGTTCGACAGGCCGCAGATCATGCGCACAACATTATAATGCCATACACATAAACTGGTGTACGTATTATAATCCTCCGTTCCGATCGTTCGCCGGACTTGATCGCCGCTTAACCGAGGATGCCGACATGTTCGAGATAGATGATGCAGCCAGGCTGGTCGCACGATGCAGCGACGCAAGCACCCAGCCGATCCTGCCGGCCGCCGCGCGCCGTTCCGACCGCGCGCTTCGCGGCTGATCCGCATCGTGGCAACCGTCGTCTACGTCCAAATCGGTGCGGCATGGAACCGCAAGCGCGCGAGCCATGCGCGCGATGCGCTGGTCGCGGCGGCTCGCCGCTTCGAAAGCGACATCCTGCTGATCGCCAACGGCGTCAGCGCCGCCGCCAAGGACGCCGCCGCGATCGCGGCGCTGCAGTTGCACGGCGGCACGTCCGCCCAGTTGCTGGCCACCGGCCGCGACGAGGACACCGCGCTGCAGGCGCTGCTGCCGTTGCTGCAGGCCGGCTGACGCTGCGTCGTCCGGCCCCACGGCCCCGTGCCGTCCACCCCGAATCACCCAGCCAGAGGAAGCGATGAACGACAACGCCACGTCCACCAACACCCCCAACCTGTCGGCCGCCGCACTGTGGGCGCTCGAGCGCCTCGCCGACGTGCGCTATGGCCGCGATGCGCCGGCGCTCGGCTGGTCGGTCGAGCACGAACTCGTCGGCGCGGGTTTCGTCAGCCATTCGGCGAACGGCCGCTCCGGCGCGTCGATCACCGCGCACGGGCGCAATTTTCTGAAAAGCCGCAAGTAGTCGGCGGCCGGCATGCGGCCGCTGACGCGTCGCGCCAGTACGCGGGCGGGCCGTACGTCGGCATGAGCGGACTCGTTGGCGACGCTCCGCGGGGCGTCGCCGCGCGAGTGTGCGGGTCTCTGGGTCTGTGAATTGCAAGCCCACCAGTCAGCAAGTCCGCAGGTCCGCGGGTCCGCACGCCTCGCGTGACGGGCAAGCGAGCAGCACTCGACGAGCGCCTGCGCGATCGCACGCGACAGCGTCGCGAGAACGACGGGTAGCGACGGCCGTCGACACGCGCGGATTCCACGATACAGGCGGGGCTTTGCGCATCCGCAGCGCGTTCCGCGGTATCGTACGGCAGCCCGAAGGCGACGCCGCGTGCCGCCTTCGCCCGTCCTTCCCGATGGAACGCCCGATGACATCCAGCGCCCTGCCGCCCGTCACGTCCCCGCCCATTCTCGACACCCCACGCCTGATACTCGAAGGCCATCCGCTCGGCGACTTCGAGGCGCTCGCCGCAATGTGGACCGAGCCGACCGTCGTCGCGCACATCTTCAACGGCAAGCCGTCGGCGCCGCGCGACTCGTGGATGCGGCTGCTCGCGTATCGCGGACTGTGGCCGCTGCTCGGCTACGGCTACTGGGCGATTCGCGAGAAGGCGTCGGGCCGCTACGTCGGCGATCTCGGTTTCGCGGACTTCCACCGCGCGGTCGAGCCGTCGATCCGCGGCGTGCCGGAGGCCGGCTGGGCGCTCGCGAGCTGGGCGCACGGCAAAGGCTATGCAACCGAAGCGCTCACGCACGCGCTGCGTTGGCTCGATGCGCAGCAGCGCTTCGAGCGCAGTGTCTGCCTGATCGCGCCGACCAACACCGCGTCCATCCGCGTGGCGCAGAAGGCCGGCTACGCCGATCCGGTGCGCGTTCGCTTCAACGACGCCGATTCGCTGCTGTTCTCGCGCGCGTGCCTGTGAGGGCCGCGCGCTATTGAAACGCGGCCGATGTGGCCGCGCGTGACGGCGACGCCGCATCGCTCGGCGCCGCATCCCTCGACACCGCATCTCTCGACGCCGCATCCCCCATCTTCGCAGCCGCCACCGTACCCGACGTCTGCCACCCGCCGCCGAGCGCCTTGTACAGCGCGACGAGATCCGTCGTCGTCTGCTACTCGCCCTGCACCGCCTGTTGCCGCCCCTCCGACCATTGCCGCTCCGCGTCGAGCACGTCCAGAAACGGCGACAGCCCCTTGCGGTAACGGCCAGCGCCTGCCGGTACGCGGCGTCCGCCGACTCGATCTGTGCACGCGCCTGGCGGTACTGCGCCGGATACTGCACGCGGGCGATGTCGAGCTGCACGCGCGCCGCATCGAGTTGCGCCTGCGCGAGGCCGAGCTGTGCGCGCGCCGCGTCGACCCGCGCGCGATAGTCGCGCGGATCGATTTCGACGAGCACGTCGCCGCGATGCACGAAGGTGTTGTCGTCGACGGCAAGCCGGGGCACCTAGCCGGACACGTGCGGCGCCATCGCGACCGCGTTGCCGTCGGTATAAGCGTCATCCGTGCGCTCCTGATCGGGCGTCGCGAGCCACCACGCGAGCCCGACGATCAGCAACACCAGCAGCACCGCGCCGAGGATGATCAGCGGCTTCCTCCCCGGGCGCTTGCGTTCGCCGTCATGGCTGTCGCCGTCGCCATCGCCGCCGGTGCGGCCGCCGCGATCGTCGTGCGGATGGCCGTCACCGCCGCCGCCGCCCGGCGCGTCGGTGTCGCGCTCATCGCGGTCGTCGCGGCGGTCGCGGCCGGCATTGCCGTCGTCGCCGCCGGCCGCGTTGCCGTCTCCGGCGCGCGCAACGGCGACGCGCGGTGCGAGACCGACCGCACCACCGGCGTAGGCCGATACCGCGACGCGGGGCGGCGCGAGAGCGCGCCACGCGCACACGGCCGCGCGTCGCGCCGGCGTAGACGCAAAAGCACGCAGGAGGGAGGCAAGGACTTGCTGCGGATCGGACAGCGGGAACAGGGTCGCATCTGACATCGAACATCGCTCCAGGCAACGGCCGCGCGCGACATTGCGCGGGCCGGCCTCGACGGCGCGGGTGAGCAAACGGCGCGCCCGGCCGTGTGCATCGCCACGCGAAGGCGCCGGCACGGGCGATGCGTGCGCGCCTTCCCCCCATGTTCCGACAGGAAGCCAGCCCGATGACCCGTTCGAATTCACTCGACACCGATTCGCAAGGACAGGACCGCGGCGACAGCACGCCCGGCCCCGAAGGCAAGCGTCACGGCACGCACACGCCGCCGCCGCGCAGCGCGCACGATCCGGCCGAAGGCAAGCCGCTGCCCTCCGATGAACGCGCGCCGGCCGATGGTGCCGGGGCGCACATGCCCACAGGCAACGGCGATACGCGCTGACTGCGCTTGCCCGGTGCTATCGCCGCGCAGCTGCGCGCACACTCGCGCGCTGACGGCAGAAATGACAACGCGTTGAAAAGTCGCGGACGGATGCGGCGCAGGGCCGTGCATCGGCCCCATCACGGTATGGCTTCCGCGCCCGTCCAGCACCCGAACGCCGTCCGGCAACGATGCGCGCGCCCGAGCAGCCCCAGCACTAAGGGTGCGCGTCGTGCTCGCGGCTGCATCGCAGGTGTGCTCCCCTCCCTCAACGGAGGTTTCATGTTCATTCACAACACACGGCTTCAGTACACGGTACGCGTCGATGCGCCCAATCCGGGGCTCGCGAACCTGCTGCTCGAACAGTTCGGCGGCCCGCAGGGCGAACTCGCCGCTGCGATGCGCTATTTCACGCAGGCGGTCACCGAGGAGGATCCAGGCCGCAAGGACATGCTGTTGGACATCGCGACCGAGGAGTTGAGCCACCTCGAAGTGATCGGCTCGCTGGTCGCGGCGACCGTCACTTCATCAAGGGCCGGGATCGACCCTGAACTGCCCCTCGACGCGGCGTATCAGCAGTCGGGTGTTGGCTTGAACTCGACCATTTGTTTGCAAGCGATACCTGTGACTCTCCCGACATGCAAACTAGCTGCCCCTCCGACGTGGCTATGGGGACGCACCGAGAATCACAATAAAATCTCGATGCGTCTCTGTCTCACCCTCCGCTATCCGGCGAGCCGACTCGCGATCGCAATGTCCTCAGTCACTGCCAGGAACTTCGCAACGTCACTCGGCGCATGGCAATGCAACGGAGAGATGCGCACCGCACCGTCGAGGCTGAACGATTTCAACATCCGCCCCGAGTAAAGGCTCGTCGCAATCCGCTCATAGACGATCACGCCCCGCTCTTCATAGGCGCGTACGGCGGCGGTCGGGTCCAGGTTATCGAAGTCGATGCCGGCGATCAGATCGCGGCGCGTCAGATCGTCGTGATCCCAGAACACGCGTACGCCTTCGATCGCTCGCAGCCCGCGCTGTCCGTCAACGCCGTCGAGCAACAACGAAAGCAGCGCGCGCTCGTGCTCTTCGATGCGCTGCATGCCTTGTACGAACCGTTCGCGCCGGTCTTCGGCGTCGCTAAACTGGGTGCCGATCCACGCGACATAATCGACGATCGCGCTCACCACGGCGAATTGCGCGGGCGCGGGGCTGCCGAGTTCCCAAACCCCTTTGTCCTTGGCCGCGAGCCGATGATGCGGAAGTTCGGCAAGCCGTTCGGACAGCCATGACACGCCAGAACCACGGCACCCGAAGAACTTGTACGGCGCGAAATTGATGCCGTCCACAGGGGTCTTTTGCAGATCGATAACCGCATGTGGCGCATGCTGAACCGCATCGACGATGATAAAAAGATCCGGCTTGCGCGCTCGCGCACGTTCGACGATGGCCGCAATATCGAGCTTCGCGCCCGAGATATTCGATGCGTACATCACGCTTAAAAGTGCCGTATCGTCGTCGATGAGCGCGACGATGGCATCGGTATCGACGCCGCCGGTTTCGGCATTGCTCGGTGCAATGCGAAGCTCCTTGTTCGTACGCTCGCAGTACATCGTCATCGCATCGAAAGACGACGGATGCTCGAGAATCGTGGTGACGGCGTTCGTGCCCGGCACGTTCTCCATCACCGCGCGGACCATGTCGAACATCGCCGCCGAAGCGGTCAGCGAGAGGTACGCACTTCCGCCGCGCGCGTTGAGGATGCGGCGCACGTCGTCTTCGCCGCGCGCCTGAATATCCTGCAGAAACAGCGCGCGCTCGTGGATACGCTCGGGGCAGTCCGGCAGCGCATCGATTCGCGCGAATGCTTCCAGTGCCGATTTCAGTCTGAACGACCCGCCTGCGTTGTCGAAGAAAAGACGCTCACGGTTGTCGATATCGCGATCGACGTAATGAAAGCGCTGCTTGATGGCCTCCATCATCGATGCTGAAAACAACTGCCCGCGATTGCTGCTCATTGGATCTGCTCCTCGTTCCATGTTAGTCATTACTGAATTCAACGAATCTCATGCGTCCAGCGACGCGATATACGCCTTGCCTTTCTCCGCGTCGTACTGGCCTTCCCAGCGGGCGATGACGAGCGGCGCAAGCGCGTTGCCCACCACGTTCAGCGCGGTGCGTCCCATGTCCATGATGCGGTCAACCCCTGCGATGAACGCGAGCCCTTCGAGCGGTAGTCCCGCACTGGCGAGCGTCGTGAGCAGGATCACGAACATGAAGCCGGGCACGCCTGCCGCGCCTTTGGAGGTCACGACCATCGTGAGCACGAGCACGATCTGTTCTTGCACGCCCAGATGCACGCCATAGAGCTGTGCGACGAACAGGGTGCCGATGCCGAGATAGATCGACGCGCCATCCAGATTGAACGTGTAGCCCGTGGGCACCACGAACGTCGTAATGCTCTTCGGCACGCCGAAGTCTTCCATCTTCTTCATCAGTTGCGGCAAAACCGTCGCCGAACTGCACGTCGAGAAGGCGATGATCAATTCGTCCTTGATGACGCGCACCAGCGTGAAAATGTTGAAGCCAAAGAGGCGTGCCGTAATGCCGAGCACGAACACCGCGAACAGCACGATCGCGAGATACGTCACCGCAACCAGCTTGATGAGCGGCAGCAGCGAACCGAAGCCGAAACTCGCGACTGTCACCGCGATTAGCGCACACACACCGAACGGCGCGTAACGCATCACCATGCCGGTGACCTTGAACATCGCATCGCTGATGCCCTTGAAGGTTGCGAGCACCGGCTGGCGATATTCGGCAGGCACGGATTGCAGGCCCAATCCGAACAGCACGGAGAAAAAGATCACCGGCAGCAGATCGCCGCGCCCCATCGCCATGACGATGTTGTCGGGAATGATGCTCAGCAAAAGCGCCATGAAGCCGTGATGACCCTGCGTTTGCTGCGTGGTCTGCTGATAGCGCGAAATATCGGTGTGGCCGAGCTGGGACAGATCCGTGCCCAGCCCCGGATGCAGCACGTTGCCGAGCACGAGTCCCAGCACGATGGCGATCGTCGTGATGACCTCGAAGTACACGAGCGTCTTCAGGCCGATGCGCCCGAGCGAGCGCCCGTCGCCGACGCCCGCGATGCCCATCACCATGCTCGTGAACACGATGGGTACGACCACCATCTTGATCAGACGAATGAAGATATCGCCGGCCGGTTGCAGGAAGCCGTTGATGGCTGACTCGCGAAACTCCGGGAAACGGTTGAGCACCAGCCCGACCGCAATGCCGGCGATCAGGCCGATCAAAATTTGCCACGCGAGCCCGATGCGAGGCTTGCGCGCCGCGCGTTCGGGGTGAGGTGTTTCCATGACGGACTCCATGCGCTCTCCAGACACGTATCGGTTGATATAGATGAGTCGAGCCTCTGCAGGGACTCGTTAGAGGAAAAAGTACCCAGTCAAAATGAACTAAAAAAGCGATTTTTTTCTATGAGAAACTATCGCTTTTAGTGATGTGAGTCCGGAGCCATGCTGACGTTCAAGCAAATGGAAGCCTTGTACTGGATCGTCCAGCTCGGCTCGTTCGAAGCGGCCGCGACGCGCCTGAATACCACGCAATCGGCGATCTCCAAGCGCGTGCAGGAACTGGAGCGGGCTTTCGACATGGCGGTGTTCGACCGCGCGAATCGCAGCGCGCGCCTCACGGAGAAGGGCACAGAATTCTTCGAGCACGCGAGGGAATTGCTCGAGCGGCGTGACCAGATCGTCGAGCGCATGAGCTCGAAAGAGGCGCTGGTTCGGCAAATTCGCATTGGCGTAACGGAACTCACGGCCCTGACGTGGCTGCCGCGCCTCATTGCCGCGATTCAGGCCGAATACCCTAAGGTCAAGGTCGAAGCGGAGGTCGATCTGAATGCAACATTGCGCGAGCGGCTGGCGGCTGCCACGGTGGACGTGATCATCGTGCCGCAGATGCACGAAGTCGAGCCGTATGCATCGACGCTCGTCGGTCAGGTCCGGAATGCGTGGATGTGCGCGGCCAGTCTCGCGCCGGGAAAGCGTGCGATTCCGCTTGCCGATATCGCGAAGTTTCCGCTGATTTTGCAGGGCGGCCTGTCGGGTACGGGCTACGTGTATAGCCGGTTTCTGGAGGAGCAAGGGGTCGCGTTGCAGAAAGTGCTGGCGAGCAACAGCCTGATTGCGCAGATTGGGCTCACACTGTCGGGGCTTGGCGTTAGTTACCTACCCGAAGCCTGTCTTGCGCGCATGGTCGAGCGACGTGCGCTCGTTGTGGTGCCGACGCGGCCCGCGCTCCCGCTAGTGCGGTACGTCGCCATGCATCGGGCGGAACAGTCGCATTCGCTCAGTGCCGCCGTGGCGCGACTTGCGGCGCAATCGTGCGACTTCTCCTCTAATCTGCTTGATCCGGGAGTCTAGGCATCAGCAAAAGCGGTCGAAGTCGTTGACTCGTAGAATCGAGTGTACGCGGCGCTCGAAAGCACGCGATCTAGAGCTGGCAACCATTGCTCTCCAGTCTGGCGGAGCGAGCCGCTTTCGTGTGTCTTCAATCGGGACTGGGCCGGCCACTTGGTCCGTGCATCAGAAAGTCACCTTGTAGCCGAACTGAGTCAGACAATCTGACGCTGTCTGTTTGGTCTAGTCCAGCCCTATACGCGCGACGACCACGCCGCCGCGACTTCGTCGCCGCCCACCGCGCGCACCGCTTCGGGCACCCCCGTTGCCGCCCATGGTCATAGGCCTCGCCCTCATCACCTACCCGCCTCGCATGACGCTCCCCGACCCGTCCGATTTTCCGGTGCGCGCGGTGCCGCTCGCACCGTTGACGAAGGAGCGCGCGACGATCGTCTGCCGTCGCAACGGCCGCGTGCTGCTGGTCGCGCGCCGGCAAGCGCTGCGCTGGACGTTGCCGGGCGGCGTGATCCGCCGCGGCGAGTCGGCGCTCGCGCATGCGGCCGGGCCGGCCGCCCGGCCAGTGCTGGTGCTCGGCTGGGCGTTGCTGGCGCTGTGCGCGTTGGTGTGCGTGACGATCGCCGTGCTGCTGTTCGGCGCGCTCGTCTACATGCTGCGCGTGCTCGCGGTGGTGGCCGCGCCGCCGCGGCCGCCCGCGCTGACGATCGGCGTGACCGCGCACGACTGGTGGTGGGCCGTCCGCTATCCGGCCGACGCGGACGGCGCGGCGTTCGTCACCGCGAACGAGATACACATCCCGGTCGGCGAACCGGTGCTCGTCGAACTGACGAGCGCCGACGTGATCCACGCGTTCTGGGTGCCGCAACTCGCCGGCAAGACGCAGACGATCCCCGGCCAGACCAATCGCCAGTGGCTGCAGGCCGACCGGCCGGGCGTCTATCGCGGGCAGTGCTCGCAGTACTGCGGCGCGCAGCATGCGCACATGGCGTTCGAGGTCGTGGCCGAGCCGCCCGCCGCGTTTCGCGCGTGGCTCGCCGCGCAGCGTCAGCCGGCGCCGGCTGACGCGGCCGGCCCGGAGCTGCGCGGCCGGCGCCTGTTCACCGAACGCTGCGCCGGCTGCCACGCGGTGCGCGGCACCGACGCGACCGGCGATGCGGGCCCCGACCTGACGCACGTCGGCTCGCGCCGGCTGCTCGCGGCCGGCACGCTGGAGAACACGCCGGCCAACCTGCGCGACTGGATCGCCCATGCGCAGCAGCGCAAGCCGCAAACGCTGATGCCGTCGTTCGCGCTCGCGCCGCGCGACGCCGACGATCTCGCCGCCTATCTCGCAACCCTGCATTGAACGGAGGATGACGATGGCCGTTGCCCGCGACACGCGCCCCGCGCTCAGCCGCGTGCCCGACCTCGGCGACGCGCCGCCGGGCTCCGAGCACGAGCGGGCGCTCGCCGAGCTGTGGGAATCGGCGCCCGGCTGGCGCGGCTGGCTCGGCACGGTGGACCACAAGCGCATCGGCATCCGCTACATCGTCACCGCGTTCGCGTTCCTGTTGCTCGGCGGCGTCGAGGCGCTCGTGATGCGCATCCAGCTCGCGCGGCCGAACGCGACGGTGCTCACCCCGGCGCAGTACGACTCGCTGTTCACGATGCACGGCGTCACGATGATCTTCCTGTACGCGCTGCCGGTGCTGTCCGGCTTCGCGAACTACCTGTGGCCGCTGATGCTCGGCTCGCGCGACATGGCGTTCCCGCGGCTCAACGCGTTCTCGTACTGGGTGTTCCTGTTCGCCGGGCTGTTCCTGTACGCGAGCTTTCCGCTCGGCGCGGTGCCCGACGGCGGCTGGTTCAACTACGTGCCGCTCACGTCGCTCGACTACAGCGCGGGCGCGAACATCGACATCTACGCGCTCAGGATGATCCTGCTCGGCATCTCGACGACGGGCGGCGCCGCGAACTTCGTCGTCACGCTGTTGCGCATGCGTGCGCACGGCATGTCGATCGACCGGCTGCCGATCATCGTCTGGGGCACGCTGACCGCGTCGGTCGCGAACCTCGTGGCGGTGCCGTCGGTGAGCCTCGCGTTCCTGCTGCTGTGGCTCGACCGCAATGGCGGCCGGCCGCTGCTGTGGCAGCACCTGTTCTGGATGTTCGCGCACCCGCGGGTGTACGTCGTCGTGCTGCCGGCGATGGGCATCGTGTCGGACGCGCTGCCGACGTTCTGCCGCCGCCCGCTCGTCGCGTACGAAGCCGTCGCGGTATCGACGGTCGCGACGATGCTGATCGGCTTCGAGGTCTGGGTGCATCACATGTTCGCGACCGGCATCGCGCCGCTCGCGCTCGCGTTCTTCGGCGCGGCCAGCATGCTGATCTCGATCCCGAGCGCAGTCGCCGTGTTCGCGTGGATCGCGGCGATCTGGACCGGACGACCGGTGTTCCGCACGCCGTTCCTCTATTTCGCGGGCTTCGTGCTGATGTTCGTGATCGGCGGCGTGTCCGGCGTGATGACGGCGGCGGTGCCGCTCGACTGGCAGCTCACCGACACGTATTTCGTCGTCGCGCACCTGCATTACGTGCTGCTCGGGATCAACGTGTTCCCCGTGCTCGGCGGCGTGACGTACTGGT
Organism: Burkholderia sp. MBR-1; assembly: GCF_013822785.1. Taxonomy (NCBI): domain Bacteria; kingdom Pseudomonadati; phylum Pseudomonadota; class Betaproteobacteria; order Burkholderiales; family Burkholderiaceae; genus Burkholderia; species Burkholderia sp. MBR-1. The sequence goes on along the minus strand of NZ_CP053611.1, from coordinate 126,771 downwards.
TTCCGAAGTTCACGGGCCGGATGATGAACGAGCGCTTCGGCCGGCTGACGTTCTGGGTCGTGCTGGTCGGATTCAATCTCGGCTTCTTCCCGATGCACGTGTCGGGGCTGCTCGGCATGCCGCGGCGCGTCTACACGTACCCGTCCGGGATGGGCTGGGACACGTCGAACCTGCTGACCACGATCGGCTCGTTCGCGTTCGGCATCGGCATCGGCATCGTGATGTTCGTCGTCAACCCGCTCGTCAGCGCGCGGCGTGGCCAGCGCGCCGGCGCGAACCCGTGGGGCGCGGCCGGGCTCGAATGGTCGGTCGCGTCGCCCGCGCCGGCGTACAACTTCGCGGTGCTGCCACTCGTCGCGTCGCGGCATCCGCTGTGGGAAACGCGCGACGCCGCGCAGCGCAGCAGCATGCGGGTCGGCTATCGGCTCGCGCACGGCCGCGAGGCGCTGGCGGTCACGCCGCTCGCGGCGAAGCCGAGCGCGATCCTCAAGATGCCCGACGACAGCTGCGTGCCGTTCGTGCTCGCGCTGCTGTCCAGCGCCGTCTTCGCGGCGATGCTCGCGCGCTCACCCGCGCTCGTGTGCGCGGATGGCAGCCGGCTGTATCCGGCGATGCGGTACCCGTCGTTCGCGCACCTGAGCGACGCCGACGTGCGTGCGCTGTACGCGTACTTCATGCGCGGCGTCGCGCCGTCCGCGAATGCGGCAACGCGTACGGAATTGCCGTTTCCGTTCAACCAGCGCTGGGCGCTTTCGCTATGGAGCCTGGTGTTCGCGAACCGCGACCGCGTCACGCCGCAGCCGTCGAAATCGGCGGAATGGAATCGCGGCGCGTATCTGGTGCAGGGGCTCGGCCACTGTGGCGCGTGCCATACGCCGCGCGGGCCGGCCTACAACGAGCGCGGCTACGACGAGCGCAGCCCGGCGTTCCTGACCGGCGGCATCAACGATCACTGGTTCGCGCCGAACCTTACGGGCGCGGCGCCGGACGGCCTCGGCCGCTGGTCGGCCGACGACGTCGCCGCGTTCCTGCGCGGCGGCCACGCCGCGCGCGGCGCGGTATTCGGCGCAATGGCGCCGGTCGTCGGCAAGCGCACCGCGCTACTGACCGACGGCGATCGTCATGCGATCGCCATTTACCTCAACCGACCAGCACGATCCGCATCGTCGTCGAAGGTGCGCAGCCGGCGCCCGGCAAGAACGGCCCCGTCGAGTGGATGCCGGCGATGCGCGACGCGCTGACGAGCAGTCAGATCGCCGCGGTGGTCCGCTACGTGCGCGGCGCGTGGGGGAATCGCGCGGCGCCGGTGTCCGAACAGGACGTCCGGCGATTGCGTGCGGCGATTCATCGCTAGGGGCGGCGCGGGTGGGTGAATCGGGTGGCGCCAAGGTCGGTGTCGGTGTCGGTGTCGGTGTCGGTGTCGGTGTCGGTGTCGGTGTCGGTGTCGGCTTCGGCTTCGGCATCGGCATCGGCTTCGGCTTCGGCTTCGGCTTCGGCATCGGCTTCGGCTTCGGCATCGGCTTCGGCTTCGGCTTCGGCTTCGGCTTCGGCTTCGGCTTCGGCTTCGGCTTCGGCTTCGGCTTCGGCTTCGGCTTCGGCTTCGGCTTCGGCTTCGGCTTCGGCTTCGGCTTCGGCTTCGGCTTCGGAACAGGATGTCAGGCGGTTACGCGCGGCGATCCATCGTCGGCGATACCGCGCGTGGGCGAACGGATCGACACGTATCCGACTCACCTTCACTCACGCCCATCTCCGATCGCGTTGCTCGCGGCGACGCAATCCGGCGGACTCATTGCGTCGTCGCGGCCCGACGTGCCAGCGATTTCGGTTCCATCGCGCGACTGGCCAGCGTCGCGCGCAATCGTACATACAACCAACCGACGACCTCGCACGTCGCGAGCCTCATGCTCACCGCTCCACCACCGCCACCGCCTTGATCTCCACGATGTAACCCGGCGCGCCGCCGAGCATGTGCGCGCCGACGGCCGTCCACGCCGGCCGCGGATGCGCGTGGAAATAACGGTCGCGCACCTGCATGAACAGCGGCAGGTCGCGCATGTCGGTATGGAACGTCGTCAGGTCGACCACGTCGTCGAGCGTCGCGCCGCCCGCCTCGAGCACGCGCTTGAGGTTTTCGAACGCCTGCACGATCTGCGCTTCACGACCTTCGACCAACTGCATCCCCGCGTCGCGGCCGATCTGGCCCGACACGTACACGGTATCGCCGACCTTGATCGCCGGCGCGTAGCCGATCTTGTCGTACACGCTTTCCATCCCGGCCGGGATGATCGCTTCGCGGTTGCGCATCGGTGTCTCCGTGGCCGGGCGCACAGCGCCGGCCGTTCCTCCTGTTGAACTGCAACGCGGCGCGCCTGACCGGGCGTCGCGGCCTCGCCTGACCGGGCGTCGTTCAGCCCGTATCGCCGCCTGCGACCGGCAGCACGGTGCCGGTGATGTAGCTCGCTTCGTCCGAGGCGAGGAACAGGATCGGCGCGATCTGCTCGTCGAGCGTGCCGTAGCGCTTGAAGAACGTCGAATCGGTCACCTGCCGCACCGCTTCGGCCATCCACGCCTGTTCCTGCGCGCTGTCGCCGGCCGCATTGCGCGGCACGCGGCGCGGCGGCGCCGTGGTGCCGCCCGGCGCGGTCGCGACCACGCGGATCCCGTGTTCCGCATACTCCATCGCGAGCGCCGCCGTCAACGCGTTGACGCCGCCCTTCGCGGCCGAATACGGCACGCGGCGAATCCCGCGCGTCGCGTTCGACGACACGTTGACGATCGTGCCGCCGCCCGCCTCGACCATATGCGGCAGCACCGCATGGCAGCTGTACAGCGTCGGCATCAGCGAGCGGCGAATCTCCGCGTCGATCTGCGCCGGCTCGAACTCGGCGAACGGCCGCATCCGGATCGCGCCGCCGACGCCGTTGATCAACACGTCGATCCGACCGAACGCCGCGATCGCACATGCGATCGCCGCGCGCGCGCCGTCGTAGGTTTCCAGATCGGCGACGCATGCGGCCGCGCTGCCCGCCGGCGCTTCGGCGGCCACCTCGGCGACGAATTCCGCACGATCGACCAGCAGCACGCTGCCGCCCTCGGCCGCCGCGCGCAATGCGACGCCGCGGCCGATGCCCTGTGCCGCGCCGGTGACGACGACGACCTTGCCCGAGAATCGTTGCATCATCATGCCGCCTTCGCCGTCACGTTCGGCGTGAACTTCTCGTAATGGAAACTGCGCGGCGTCACGCGCTGCTCGTCGAAATACCCGCGTACCGCGTCGACCATCGGCGGCGGCCCGCACAGATAGACGTCCACGTCGCCGTCGTTCAGCGCATCGGCCGGAATGTGCTGCGTGACCCAGCCCTTGCGCGCGTGGTTCGACGCCGCATCGGCAACCACCGTCGCGAACGTGAAGTTCGGCAGCCGCGCCGCGTACGCGTCGAGCGCCTCCACGCACACCAGATCGAGATCGCGCGTCACGCCGTAGACGAGATGCACCTTCTGCTGCGAGCCGCTGCGCGCGAGCACCTCGAGCATCGACAGGAACGGCGCGAGCCCCGTGCCGCCCGCGAGAAACAGCAGCGGACGCGCGACCTCGCGCAGGTAGAAGCTGCCGAGCGGCCCGTCGAGTTCGAGCGTGTCGCCCGCGCGAGCCGTCTCGAGCCACGTGCTCATCACGCCGCCCGGAATCTTCTTGATCAGGAAGGCGAGCTTCGCGTCGCCCGGCGCGGACGAGAACGAATACGACCGGTGCTGGCCGCTGCCCGGCACGCCGATGTTCACGTACTGCCCCGGCAGAAAGACCGGCGCGGCGGCGCCGACGTCGAGTTCGAGAACGATCGCCGCGTCGTTGTGCGGCTCGACCTTCGCGACGGTCGCGGCGAACGCGCCGTGGCCGGTCTTGCAGGCGAGCGACGACGCCGGCACCGCGATCACGCAATCGCTTTGCGGCACCATCTGGCAGGTCAGCACGACGCCGGCCGCCTTCTCGTCGTCGCTCAGTGCATCGTCGAGATAGTCGTCGCCGAGGTCGTAGCGGCCGCTTTCCGCGCGGCACTTGCAGGTGCCGCACACGCCGTCGGAGCAGTCCATCGGCAGGTTGATCTTCGCGCGGAATGCCGCATCGAGCACTTTCTCGCCAGCCTTGCAGTCGATGAAGCGGGTGACCCCGTCCTCGAAGTTCAGTGCGATCTGGTAGGTGGACATCGCTTCGTCTCCGTCTGGTTACTGTCGGTCGATCGGCGTCAGACGTGATACACGTCGAGCACCTGCCGGATGTAGTCGTTCTTCAGCACGATCTTCTTGTTCGAGATCAGCCACGCATCGCCCGCGCGACGCAGCGTGACGAACGCCGTGCCGAAGAAGTGATCGGTCACGCGGTAGCGGTGGTTCAGCGTGTGGAAGTTGTAGCGCACGTCCACCTCGCCGTCGCGCTGCGCCAGCACCTCGACGTTCGTCACGTTGTGGCTGGTGCGCGGCTCGGGCGTCGATGCGCCGCTGCGCTCCGTCTTGATCCGGAACACGCGGTCCTCGAGGCCGCCGCGATCGGCGTAGTACATCAGCGAGATCTGGCGTTGCGGATCCTCGGTCGGCCGATCGTCGTCGTCCCATGCCGGCATCCAGTACGTGACGTCCTCGGCGTAGCACGTGAGCCACGCGTCCCACTCGCGATCGTCGAGCAGGCGCGCTTCGCGATACAGCGCCGCGCAAATGGTCTGGTAGTCGATGTTCATGCCTGTGCCTCCCCGCGTTCCTGCTGCAACGCATCGCGCATCACGCGCACCCAGTATTCGTGCTGACACACGAACAGCCCTTCGTCCTCGCTGCGCTCGCCCGACACGCGCGGGTTCAGCCCCATCTTCGCGGCGTTCTCGTCGGGCCCGTCGATCCACAGCGGCGCGCCGCGCGACAGGTCGTTCCACATCGCCGTGCTGCCCGCGTAGCCGGCCTGGCATGCGCGGAATTCCTCGAGGTCGTCGGCGGTGCCCATCCCGGACACGTTGAAGAAGTCCTCGTACTGACGGATCCGCGTCGCGCGGTCGGCGTCGCTCTCGCCCTTCGGCGCGAAGCAGAAGATGCTGACCTCGGTCTTGTCGACGGCGAGCGGCCGCACCACGCGAATCTGCGTGCTGAACTGGTCCATCAGGAACACGTTCGGATACACGCACAGGTTGCGCGTCTGGTTCACGATGAAGTCGGCCTGCACCGCGCCGACGCGCGCGGCGATCTCGTCGCGATGCCGGTACACGGGCCGCACTTCCGGGTTCATCGTCTTGGTCCACAGCAGGATGTGGCCGTGATCGAAGCCGTAGACGCCCGCGACCGACTTGCTCCAGCCGTTCGCGTCGACGGCCTTGGTGCCGTCTTCCTTGCGGCGGCCCATCGTGGCCGCGTAGTTCCAGTGCACGGTGCTCACGTGATAGCCGTCGCAGCCGTTCTCCATCTGCATCTTCCAGTTGCCCTCGTAGATGTAGGACGAGTTGCCGCGCAACACTTCGAGCCCGTTCGGCGCCTGGTCGACGATCTGGTCGATGATCAAGCGCGCGTCGCCGAGGTAGTCCTCGAGCGGCAGCACGTCGTCGCTGAGGCTGCCGAACAGGAAGCCGCGATAGCTCTGGAAGCGCGCGATCTTCTTCAGGTCGTGCGAGCCGTTCGTGTTGAACTGCACCGGATACTCGGTGGTCTTCTCGTCCTTCACCTTCAACAGCTTGCCGGTGTTCGAGAAGGTCCAGCCGTGGAACGGGCACGTGAAGCTGCCCTTGTTGCCGTGCCTGCGGCGGCACAGCATCGCGCCCTTGTGCGCGCATGCGTTGAGCACCGCGTGCAGCTCGCCGGTCTTGTCGCGCGTGATGACGACCGGCTGGCGGCCGATCCACGTCGTGTAGTAATCGTTGTTGTCGGGGATCTGGCTCTCGTGCGCGAGATACACCCAGTTGCACTCGAAGATGTGCTTCATCTCGAGCGCGTACAGCGCCTCGTTGGTGAAGATGTCGCGGCGGCAGCGGAAGATGCCGGCGTCCTTGTCGTCCTGCACCGCGGTGGCGAGCAGGTGGTCCAGTTCGGTGGTGGGGTCGATCGTCGCGGACATGTTGGTTCCTCCTGTGCGCGTGCCGCGTCCTGCAAGCACGCTCGCATCGGTGTCGATTGAATCCTGGGGAGACCGGCGGCCGCGTGTTTGCGCGGCCGTGCGGTCGGGTGTTCAGGCGGCGGCGCTCGCGCGCGGGCGTTCGACGATCTGGTTGTCGGCGCCGCCGACGCGCGGCGTCAGCACGAAGTCGAACGTGATGTCCTGGTACGCGTCGGCCTTCAGCCCGAGCGCCGCGCCGCCGGTCTTCGTCGTGACGGGCGGGATCAGTTCCTCGCGCGTCGCATACGCGAAGTCATCCCAGATCAGCGGATCGCCTTCGATGTTGAACTGCGTCGTCAGCTTGCGATGGCCGTCGCTCGTCACGAAGAAGTGCACGTGCGCCGGACGGTTGCCGTGGCGGCCGAGGCGGTCCAGCAGCAGCTGCGTCGCGCCCTGCGGCGGGCAGCCGTAGCCGACCGGCATCAGCGTGCGGAATGCGTAGGTGCCGTCGGCGCCGGTCCTGACTGCGCCGCGCAGGTTGAAGTCGCGCTGCGCGCCGGTCGGATCGAAATGCGAATAGAAGCCGTGCGAGTTCGCGTGCCAGCATTCGACCAGCGCGCCGGCCACCGGCTTGCCGTCGAGGTCCTTGACCGTGCCGTGGATCACGAGCGGGCCGGCGCCTGCGTCGGCGTCGAGGTCGATCTTCGCGACGCCGTCGCGCACCGGTGCGCCCGCGACGTACAGCGGGCCTTCGATCGTGCGCGGCGTGCCGCCGTCGAGGCCGAGGGCGGCGTCGGCGGCGTCCATGCGGATGTCGAGATACTTCTCGAGCCCGAGGCCGGCCGCGAGCAGCGCCGCTTCGCCGTCCTGACCGAGCTTGTTCAGGTAGTTCACGCCGGCCCAGACTTCGTCGGGCGTGATGTCGAGATCGTCGATCGCCTTGAACAGGTCGCCGAGCAGCCGCAGCACGATCTGCTGCGTGCGCGCGTCGCCGGTGCTCGCGCCGTTGGCGTTCGCATTCGATGCGGCCTTCAGCAGATCCTGCACTTCCCTGGTTTCGAAAACCTTGACGCTCATGATGGTGTCTCCACGTGTAGTTTTGGAAAAAGCGATCGACGGGTGCGGCGCGCGCAACACGACGGCTGCTCGGATCAAACGTCTCCGCCGGATAGCGACGGCGGGCGGCGACGCGACGGTGTCGCCGAAAACTTCAGGTACGGCAACGCCGGTGGTGCGGTTGCGATGTCGTGCGGCTCGACGTTGCGCGGCAGGTCGCACGTTGCGTGTGGCGAGTTCATGGAACGGATTTATACGCGGCGGGGAAATGCTGCGTCCAATACTTTTGTCCTGGCTATTTGATACCCACCAGGTATCGAAATACATCGTACGAACGGAAATTTCGCGGCGCACGATACCTTGAATGGGCAGTCGAGCGTGCCGGGACGCTTGCTGGAGCGCGGTCGGAGGAGGTTTGGGGGCCGCGCGGGTATAGGCGTGCGGCGGCGCAGGCCGCGGTCGTGAAAACTGGGCGGAAGGCAGCGGTCGGCTGGGGGCGGCCAGGGTTTTCCTGACGGCGGAATGGAAGGATTTACCGTGGCGCTAGTGGAAATGCGGCGGCTTATCCGTTCGCCGGGATGACGTCGGCGGGACTGGGGCGCGCGGCGATGGTATCGCGCCGGTATAGGGAGTCGGCGGCCCGCGAAGATCTCGGGCCATCGCTGAGTGACCATCGCGCGAGGCACGTAGGTGCAGCGGCGCACCGGTGCGTCGGTGCGTCGGTGCATAGACGATTGACGTATCGACAAACCGGCACGTCGGCGCATCAGCGTCTCGGCGGATGGGGATGCGGCGGATGGGCGGACGGGCCGATTGATGCATTGGTACATCGGTGGGTCGACACACCGGGCGTCGGGCGTCGGCACACCAGCACATCACCAAATCGCCCACTGCGCCCTCACCGGCATCGCCGGCACAGCGCCGCCCTACGCCGCCGCGCGTCGCTCATGCAGCCGCAACGCGGCCCACGCGATCGCGGCCGACACGATACCGACCACGCCGCCGAACGTGCCGACCCACGCAAGGCCGAAATCCGCGGCGATATGGTTGCCGAGCAGCGCGCCGGCGCCAATGCCCACGTTGTACAGCCCCGAGAAGATCGACACCGCGAGATCGGTCGCGTGCGGCGCGAGCTTGAGCACCCACGCCTGCATCGCGAGCCCGAAGCAGACGATCGCGCCGCCCCACACCAGCGTGTGCACCGACAGCGTGACGATGTTCAGCGCGCTCGGAAACAGCACCAGCAGACATGCGGACAACGCCACGATCGACGCGAGCAGGAAATCGGCCGGCCGCTCCGGGAACACGCGATTGAAGCAGATGGCCGCGGGCATCCCGGCGACGCCGAACAGGATCAGCACGTAGGTGATCCGGCTGCTGCTCGCATGATTGACGGTCTGCACGAACGGCTCGATGTACGTGTACGACGTGAAGTGCGCGGACACGACCAGCACCGTGATCGCGTACAGCGACACCAGCGCCGGCTTGCGCAGGAACGTGCCGATGCTGGCGAGCGAGCCGGCGCCCTGGCTCGCGAGCGTCGGCAGCGTCGCGCGCAGCAGCAGCAACGCGACGGCCGCCGCCACGCCGATCACGAGGAACGTGACGCGCCAGCCGAGCGCTTCGCCGATCACGCGCCCGAGCGGAATGCCGGCGACCATCGCGATCGCGGTGCCCATCGCGAGCAGGCTCAGCGCGCGGCTCTTGCGGTCGCTCGGCGCGAGGCGCACCGCGAGCGGCACCGAGATCGACCAGAACACCGCATGCGCACACGCGACGCCGAGCCGCCCGATCATCAGCACCGTGAAATTCCACGCGACGCCGGTCACGACGTGACTGGCGACGAACACGAGCAGCGCGCAACTGAGCAGCTTGCGGCGCTCGACGTGACGCGTGACGAAGGTGAGCGGCAGCGACACGACGGCGACGGCCCACGCGTAGATCGTCAGCATCAGGCCGACGGCGGTGGGCTGCATCTGCAGGCTGTCGCCGATGGCGCTCAGCAGTGCGACGGGCACGAACTCGGTGGTGTTGAAGATGAAGGCAGTAAGGGCGAGGGCCAGGACGCCCCACCACGACTGCTCGAAACTGACGGCGTCCGGAGTTGCCATACGGGAATTCGACGAAGGTTGGGCGCGCGTGCGCGGGCCGTAACGGAGCGTGCCGGGCAGTGCCGCCCCGCGCATCGGGCCGATTGTACAGCGGTGCCCGACATGCCGCCGCGGCGCGAGGGCGACATGGCGACATGGCAGCGACACGTCGGCGGGCCGATAATGTGCGCAACCCTTCGCGAACGATTCGCCCGAATGTCACCAGGCCAGGAGATTCACATGCGCATTGAAACGTCATTTCTGTTCGATCTCGACGGCACGCTCGTCGACAGCGTCTACCAGCACGTGCTCGCGTGGAAGGAAGCGCTCGATGCAGAAGGCATCGAGCTGTCGGTATGGCGCATCCATCGCAAGATCGGGATGAGCGGCGGGCTGTTCCTCAACCAGCTGCTGCGCGAAACGTCGGGCGACATCGACGCCGACCGCGTCGAACGGCTCGCCCGGCTGCATGCGGCCGCCTACCAGCGGCTGCGCGCGCAGGTGCGGCCGCTGCCCGGTGCGCGCGAGCTGCTGGCCGCGCTGTCGAACGCCGGCATCCGCTGGGCGATCGCGACCAGCGGACGCATGGAAACCGCGGCCATCAATCTGGAGGCGCTCGGCGTCGATCCGGCGAAGAACGTGGTCGTCACGCGCGATCAAGTCAAGTATGCGAAGCCGGACCCCGATCTGTTCCTGACCGCCGCGGCGAAGTTGAACGTGCAGATCGAACATAGCGTCGTGGTCGGCGACAGCATCTGGGACATGCTTGCGGCGAGCCGCTGTCGCGCGCTGGGCGTCGGCCTGTTGTCGGGCGGCTACGGCAGCGACGAACTGGAGCGCGCCGGCGCGCTGCGCGTGTATGACGATCCGGCCGATTTGCTGCGGCATCTCGATGAGGTGGCGGCGCGGCCGTGAGGTCAATTCGGATGCGTGCGGGGGGCGTGGGACGGGGCATCGTATTGCCGCGAACCCGAATCCCGTAACGAGACGGGACAATCCATCACCGGCTTCCCGGCGTTACACGAATCCACGGGCAAAAGCAGCCCGTATTCATGGCAACGAGGTGATGCAGACAAGACCCGGTTCCCCGCGCACGAACTCGGCGCCAAGTTTCAGCATCCCGACGAAATCGCGACCGTAGTTTCCAGCAAAAATACGGTACGCGCGTCGCGTTCGCCCGGATCGCTGAGCCCCCCGCCCCCTAAACCGTCCTCCTGACCAACATCGTCCGAATCTCCGAAATCGCCTTCGTCGGATTCAATCCCTTCGGACACGCATCCGTGCAATTCATGATCGTCCGGCACCGGAACAGCCGATACGGATCCTCGAGATCATCGAGCCGCTCGGCCGTCGCCATATCGCGCGAATCGGCAATGAACCGATACGCCTGCAGCAACCCCGCCGGCCCGACGAACTTGTCCGGGTTCCACCAATAGCTCGGGCACGACGTCGAACAGCACGCACACAAAATGCACTCATACAGCCCGTCGAGCTGGTCGCGCTCCTCCGGCGTCTGCAACCGCTCGCGTTCAGGCGGCGTCGTGTCGTTGATCAGGTAAGGCCGTATCGAGTGGTACTGGTTGAAGAAGTCCGTCATGTCGACGATCAGATCGCGCACCACCGGCAACCCGGGCAGCGGCCGCAGCACGATCTCGCGCGGCAGCGTCTTCATGTTGGTCAGGCACGCGAGCCCGTTCTTGCCGTTGATGTTCATCGCATCGGAGCCGCAGATCCCCTCGCGGCACGAGCGCCGGTACGACAGCGTCTCGTCGTCGTGCTTCAGGCGTCCGAGCACGTCGAGCAGCATGCGGTCGTCGGCGCTCACGTCGATCTCGTAGCGCTGCATGTACGGCGCGGCGTCGCGGTCGGGATCGTAACGGTAGATATGAAGCGTACGCGGATCGTTCATGGTTCCTCCCGGCACGGCGCCGGCATCGGGTGACGAGGTGCGCGGCCGGCCCGCAAACGCCATACCGGCCGGCCGCGCATCAACGTGCATCAACGCGACTCAATCGTCGTCGAGCCGCTTGTCGATCAGATAACGTCCACGCTCGACGCCCGCGCGCAGCGCCTCCTCTTCCGACGCCCACTCCGGATTCGCCGGCTCCGGCACGAACAGCTCGATGCGCGCGCCGTCGACGTACACCTGCACCTCGTCCGCCCACGCGCCGCGTTCGTTGCGGCGCGCCCACACGCGTATCTCGTGGCCGCGATACGGATCGCGCACCTGTGCATCGGGTTGATGCTCCATGCTGGCCCCCTGTGCTTATCTGCGATGACATGAAAAAAATGCGCGCCGCATGATCGGCGCGCACGCCGCGCTGCCCGCGCGCATACGACATGCCCGCGCCTCCGCGCCCGGCACGCCCCTTGCGTCCCCATTGCACATCGCACCGCTCCGGTACGCCAGATAAAAAGGGAGGCCACGATGATCGGCCATATCGAACTTCTCGGACGCCTGCTGCTCGCCGCGCTGCTCGGCAGCGTGGTCGGGCTCGAGCGCGAGCGACTCAACTGGGCCGCGGGCCTGCGCACGCACATGCTGGTGTGCGTCGGCTCCGCGCTCGTGATGCTCGTCTCGATCTTCGGCTTCGCGGACGTGCACGGGCAGGCAGGCGTCGTGCTCGATCCGTCGCGGGTCGCCGCGCAGGTGGTGTCGGGCATCGGCTTTCTCGGCGCCGGCTCGATCCTGCTGCGCGGCGAAGTGGTGCGCGGGCTGACGACGGCCGCGAGCCTGTGGGCCGTGGCCGGCATCGGCCTCGCGGCCGGCGGCGGCATGTACGTCGCCGCGCTGGGCGCGACCGCGATCGTGCTGGTGATTCTCGCCGGCGTGAAGCCGCTCGAGCGCCGCTTCATCGCGCAACGGCAGCAGCGCACGCTGCGCCTCGTCGTCGAGCGCGGCGGCCTCACGCTCGCGACGCTGCACGACGCGCTCGGCAACGGCCGCGTGCGCGTGAAGCGCTTCATCGTCCAGCAATCCGACGACGATCCCGACACCGACGACATCTCCGTGTCGTTCTCGCGCACGAGCGGAGCGGAATTTGCGGCGATCTGCCGGACGCTGAAAGGCATCACCGGCGTGCGCGCCTGTTGCCCCGACAACGACAACTCGTCAAGGAGTTTCGCGTGACCCAGACGCGCCTGCTCTCCTACCTCGTGACGAGCCAGCTCGCGGCGCGCATGCGCGGCGGCGAGTGGCTCACCGTCAGCCAGGTCGTCGGCGCGCTGCGCGCGTGGCTCGCCTGCCATCACGCCGAATGCGACTGGCTCGACCGGATCAGGATCGCGCACGCGTCGCTGCTGATCGCGCAAGGCATCTACGAGATCGCGTGCGCGTACGGCGACCCGGAAGGCGTCGAGCGGATTCGCATCGATCTCGCGTCGCCCGAGCTGAAGGCGCTGCGCGCGCGCTGCGACGTGCTGCTGCAACGTATCGACGGCAACCGCGACGCCGGCGCCCGATGAGCACGCCCGACCAGACGACGCACCGGCCGTTCGCGGCCAACGCGCGCGGCGACGCCGTACCGGCCTGGTCGCCCGCGGACGAGCCCACGCGCCACGGCCTGCTCGAACGCGGCCGCAACTGCGACGCGATCCGTCATGCGGACCGCTTCACGACGCTGGTGGACGGCGCCGCGTATTTCCCGACGCTGCGCGCCGCGTTGCGCCGCGCGCGCCACACGGTGTTCATTCTCGGCTGGGACGTCGACAGCCGGATGCAGCTCGCGCCCGACGGCGCGGACGACGGGCTGCCCGACACGCTCGCCCCGTTCCTGCACGCGCTCGCGACCGCGCGGCACAACCTGCGCATCTACGTGCTCGCGTGGGACTTCGCGATGATCTACGCGCTCGAGCGCGACTGGCCGCCGGTCTATCGCGCGGCATGGCGCGCGCATCGCGGCATCCGCTTCCGCCTCGACGATTCGCATCCGCGCGGCGCGTCGCATCATCAGAAGCTGGTCGTGATCGACGACCGGCTCGCCTTCGTCGGCGGCCTCGACCTGACGGTCGCGCGCTGGGACACGTCGGCCCACGCAGCCGACGATCCGCGCCGGCGCGACGCGCGCGGAATGCCGTACGGGCCGTTCCACGACGTGCAGGCGATGTTCGACGGCGACGCGGCCGCCGCGATCGGCGAGCAGGCGCGCACGCGCTGGTTCAATGCGTGCGGGCGCCGCATCGCGATCCGCGCGCATCGCCATCTCGATCGCGAGGACGACGTCGATCCCTGGCCGCCCGGCGTACCGGTCGACGTGCGCGACGTGCAACTCGGCATCGCCTATACGGCGCCGCGGCATCGCGACCGCGAACCGGTGTCGCAGGTGCGCGCGCTGGTGGAGGACACGATCCGCGCCGCCCGTCGCCATCTGTACATCGAGAACCAGTATTTCACCGCGGCGGTGGTGCGCGATGCGCTGAGCGCGCGCCTCGCCGACCCGCACGGGCCGGACGTCACGGTGGTCGCGCCGCGCGTGCAGAGCGGCTGGCTGCAGGAGGCGACGATGGGCGTGCTGCGCGCGCGGCTGCACGGCACGCTGAAAGCGGCCGACCGCTTCGACCGCTACCGCTTGCTGTATCCGCACGTCGACGGCCTCGGCGACGGCTGCGTGAACGTCCACAGCAAGCTCGCGATCGTCGACGACGAATGCGTGGTGATCGGCAGCGCGAACCTGAACAACCGCTCGATGGCGCTCGACACCGAATGCTGCGTCGCGCTCGTCGCGGCCGGCGAGCCGCGCATCCGCGCGGCGATCGCCGCGTTGCGCGACCGGCTGCTCGCCGAACATCTCGGCACGACGCCCGCGGCCGTCGCCGACGCGTTCGCGCAGCCGGAACGGCCGAATGTCGCGCTCGACCGGCTGCGCGCGAAGGACGGACGCACGCTGCGCACGCTGGAGCCGGCCGTGACGCCGCAGCTCGATGCGCTGGTGCCGGTCAGCGCGCGCCTCGACCCCGAGCAGCCGATCGAGCCGGACCGCTTCGTGCGCGAGTTCGTTCCGCAGGAGCAGCATCGATCGCTGACCGCGCGTTTCTTCGTGCTGGGGGCGGCCGTGCTGCTGATCGCGGCGCTCGCGCTCGCGTGGCGCTTCTCGCCGCTCGGCCATGAGCTGAACGTCGCGTCGCTCGCGCGCGCGGCAATGCGCGCCGCGCAACTGCCGGGCGCGCCCGCGCTGCTGCTCGCCGGCTACGTGCTCGCGGCGACGCTGTCGGTGCCGATCACGCTGCTGATCACCGTAACGGGCCTCGTGTTCGGCGCGTGGCCGGGCCTCGCCTATGCGTCGGTCGGCACGATGGCGGCCGCGGCGGCGACCTACGGGATCGGCCGCTGGCTCGGGCGCGAACCGGCTCAGCGAACGCATCGGCCGGCGCGGCGTGGTCGCGATGGCCGTGCTGCGGCTGCTGCCGATCGCGCCGTTCACGATCGTGAACCTGGTGGCCGGCGCGTCGCACATCGGGCTGCGCGACTACCTGATCGGCACCGCGATCGGGATGCTGCCCGGCATCGTGCTGACGGTCACCTTCGCGCACCAGCTGACCGCCGCGTTGAGCCATCCGGATCCGGGCGCGTTCGCGTGGCTCACGGCGATCGGCATCGCGCTGGTCGGCCTGTCGGTGCTGCTCGTCCGGGCGCTGCGACGATGGCGCTGAGCACGCAACCGGCGCCGCCGCCGGACATCGTCACGTCGGACGCCGCGCCGGCCGGCGCGCCGCGCGGGCACGACCTGCGGATCGCGACATACAACATCCACGGCGGCTACGGCGCATGGCCCGCGCGCGCGGTCGAGCGGATCGTCGCGGTGATCCGCGAGCTCGATGCGGACGTGATCGCGTTGCAGGAAGTGCCGCTCGGCGGCACGCGCGCGCCGGACGTGCTCGCGCATCTGCGCGACGCGACCGGCATGCACGCGGTCGCCGGCCCGACCATCGACACGCCGGAGCGCCGCTACGGCAACGCGGTGCTGTCGCGCTGCCCGATCCGCGCGGCGCGCACGCTCGACCTGTCGTTTCATCAGCGCGAGCCGCGCGGCGCACTCGACGCGGACATCGACTGCAGCGCCGGCCCGATCCGCGTCGTCGCGACCCACCTCGGGCTGTCGGCGAACGAGCGCAGCGCGCAGGTGCAGCGGCTGCTCGCCGCGTTCGACACCGGCGCGATGCCGGTGATCCTGATGGGCGACATCAACGAATGGTTCGTGCGCGGCCGCGCGCTGCAGGCACTGACCACGCGGTTCCGCCGCGCGCCCGCGCCGCGCACGTTCCCGACCGCGTGGCCGGTGTTCTCGCTCGACCGCATCTGGATCCATCCGGGCGAGCTGCTGGTCGACGTGGCCGTGCATCGCAGCATGCTCGCGCGCCACGCATCCGATCACTATCCGCTGGTCGCGCAGATGCGCGTGGAGCCGGGCGCGGGCACGCCGCTTGCGGGCTGAGCGCAGTCCCTTTATGGAGCCTCACGGAGCCTTGCCCATGCGAACCGACGAACTCACCGGAACGGCCCTCGATTACTGGTGCGCACGCGCATTGTGCGCGGACGCCGAAGACACGCTGAGCTTCACGGCCGTCGAGCCGCAGGTGATCGTGACCGCCGCATGCGACGCGCTGCGGCGGCTCGACGCGCAGTTCGCGCCGTCGGCGTCGTGGGCCGATGCGGGCGCGGTGCTCGAGCACGCGGTCGAACTGCGCGTGGTGCGGCGCGCGGACGGCGTCGAATGCGATGCGCGCTTCGACGACGGCCCGTCGACCTGCGCGGCCCGCGCGCCGAACCTGCGCGTCGCGTTGCTGCGCGCGTTCGTGCGCGCGCGCTTCGGCGACGAAGTCGACACGCCGCCGGCGTTCGCCCACCGGATGGAGCGCGGCATGCCGGTGCGGCACGACGTCGGCGTGCCGATTCCTTCCACCGACCACGATCCGGCCACGGGCGAAAGCTCGGATATCCGCTCGATCCCGCGCATGTGACGCAGCGCGATGCCGGGCCGCCGCCGCGCAAGGGATGCAGATGTCGTGCCACCCGCATGTAAAAACGACAGCATGACGGCCGCAGCGCCGCGAGCGTCCGCTGCGGCGCGCGGCCCCAAGCGCCAAACGGAGCAGGCACGCCGGTTGCGACGCAAACCGCCGTCCGCCCTTCGTCACGATCCTCATCCGCACCTCATGAACGTCACATCGCCCTTCGCCCCGCATGTCTACTTCTGCGACGCGCGCCTCGTCGGCCCGCTCGACGCATGGCCCGCCACGTTCGCGCACATCGCGGGAATGGGCTTCGACCACGTGCTGATCGGCAGCTTCTGGGCCGCCAGCGCCGCGGGGTTTCCGCGTCACGTCGCCGATTTCCACCGGCCGGCCGCGGCCTTCGCGACGCGCGCCGGCGCGGTCGAAACCTTCTCGCGGCTCGCGCAGCTCGCGCACGGTCACGGCTTGCGCGTGATGCTCGAAGTCGTGCCGGACCGCATCGCGCGCGTCAACCCACTGCGCAGCGAGCATCCTGACTGGTACGTCGAGCGCGCGCACGACGACGCCCTGATCGACCCGCGCAGCGCCGCGCACGAGATGGACGTCGCGCACGCGCAGCTCGGCGACGATGCGCCGCACGACGCGCACGACGGGCTCGGCGCGTGGTGGTGCAAACATCTCGTCACGTACGCGGATGCCGGCGCGGCCGGCTTCCTGATCGACGCGCCGCAGCGTCTGCCGCCCGCATGGTGGCCCGCGTGGCGCGCGGCGCTGCGCCGCGCGCGCCCCGACGTCGCGGTGCTCGCGGGCGTGCCCGGCCATGCGCGCGACGCGCTCGTGCAGCTGGAGGCGGCCGGCTTCGACGGCGTGTTCTCGTCGGCGCGCTGGTGGGATCTGCGCGCGCCGTGGTTCGTCGACGAGCACCGGCTGCTGCGCCGCATCGCGTCGCCGATCGCGTGCCCCGATGCGTTCGACGGCCCGCGCATCGCGGAAGACTGGCATGGCGCATCGGACGAGGTGCTGGTGCGCGCGTACCACCGCGCCATGTGGACCGCGGCGGCGCTCGGCACCGGCTGGCTCGTGCCGATGGGCTTCGAGCGCGGCGTCGCATTGCCGCTGATGACGCGCGACGCGGACGCCGCGCGCTATCGCGCCGCGTTCGACGGCGCGCGCTTCGATCTGTCGGGCGCGCTGGCCGATGCGAACGCGTGGCGCCGCGCGACGCCGCTGGCGGCGCAACGCGGCGAGATCGCGCAACTGAGCGCGCCCGGCGCGACCGCGACCGTACTGCTGCGCGGCAGCGGCCCGTCGCTCGAACACGACGACACGGCGCTCGTCGTCGCGCTGAATCCCGATCTGGACGCGCCCGCACTCGTCGACCCGGCGGCGATCCTGCCCGGCGTGCCGGGCGGCTTCACGCACGTCGCCGCGCCCGGCGGCACGCGCAAGCGCGGCTCGGCCGCGCTCGAGGCGTTCACGCTGGAGCCGGGCGGCTATGCGGTGCTCGACGCCCGGCGCGCCCCGCCCGCGACGACGCGCGCCGACGCGGCCCGCGAGCGCACCGCGCTATCGGCGGCGCTCGCGGCCGACCGGATCGCGATCGAGCGCGTCGAGCCGGCCGTCGATGGCGGGCGCTTCGCGATCAAGCGCGTGATCGGCGACACGCTGGTTGTACACGCATCGATCTTCACGGACGGCCATGCGCATCTGTCGACCGTGCTGCAATGGCGCGCCGACGACGAGGACGACTGGCGCGAGGTGCCGTTCATCGCCGAGCCGAACGATCGCTGGCACGCGAGCGTCGTGCTCGACCGGCTCGGCCGTCACGCGTTCCGCGTGGTCGCATGGCGCGACGACTGGGCGTCGCTCGTCACCGACGTCGCGAAGAAGCGCGCAGCCGGCCAGGACGTGATGCTGGAGCTGCGCGAAGCGCAACTGCTGCTCGCGACCGCGCTGAAACAGGCCGCGCCGGCCGACCGCCGCGCGATCGCGCAGATGCAGCGGCTCGCCGACGAATTCGGCGACGCGTCGCACGAAGCGCGGCTCGCGATGCTGGGCGCACCGGCGCTCGCCGACGCATACGCGGCGCTGCGCTACCGGCCGTTCGTCACGCACGACGAGACGGTGTACGCGGTCGAGGTCGAGCGCCGCGCCGCGCGCTTCTCGAGCTGGTACGAGATGTTCCCGCGCTCGGCGAGCAACGACGCGCATCGGCACGGCACCTTCGACGACGTGATCGCGCAGCTGCCGCGCATCCGCGACATGGGCTTCGACGTGCTGTATTTCCCGCCGATCCATCCGATCGGCACGACCGCGCGCAAGGGCCGCAACAACACGCTGAGCGCCGGCCCCGACGACGTCGGCAGTCCGTATGCGATCGGCTCGCCCGACGGCGGCCACACGGCCGTGCATCCGCAGCTCGGCACGCTCGAGTCGTTCCGCACGCTGGTCGACACAGCGCGCGCGCAGGGGCTCGAGATCGCGCTCGATTTCGCGATCCAGTGCTCGCCCGATCATCCGTGGCTCGCCGCGCATCCCGGCTGGTTCGCGTGGCGCCCGGACGGCACGCTGCGCTATGCGGAGAATCCGCCGAAGCGCTATCAGGACATCGTGAACCCCGACTTCTACGCGCCCGATGCGCTGCCCGGCCTGTGGGTCGCGCTGCGCGACGCCGTGCTGTTCTGGGTCGAAGCCGGCGTGCGGATCTTCCGCGTCGACAACCCGCACACCAAGCCGTTGCCGTTCTGGGCGTGGATGATCGCGGACGTACGCGGCAAGCATCCGGACGTCGTGTTCCTGTCGGAGGCGTTCACGCGCCCCGGGATGATGTACCGGCTCGCGAAGGTCGGCTTCTCGCAGTCGTACACGTACTTCACGTGGCGCGAGACGAAGCACGAGTTCATCGAGTATCTGACCGAGCTGACGGCCGGCCCGCCGCGCGAATTCTTCCGGCCGAACTTCTTCGTCAATACGCCCGACATCAATCCGCGCCACCTGCAGAACGCGCCGCGCTCGCAGTTCGTGATCCGCGCGGCGCTCGCGGCGACGCTCGCCGGCTCGTGGGGCATGTATTCGGGCTTCGAGATCGGCGAGTCCGCGCCGCTGCCCGACAGCGAGGAATATGCGGACGCCGAGAAATACGAGCTGCGCGCGCGCGACTGGAGCAAGGCCGCGCATATCGGCGGCGAAGTCGCGCGGCTGAACCGCGCGCGGCGCGACCATCCGGCGCTGCAGACCCATCTCGGCCTCACGTTCGTCCCTGCGGACAACGATCAGGTGCTCGTGTTCGTGAAGGCGACGCCGGCCCACGACAGCGTCGTGGTGGTGGCGATCAGCCTCGACCCCTGGCATCCGCAGGCCACCGACTTCACCCTGGACGCGTCGCTGTGGCGCGGCTTCGGGCTGGTCGACGGCGAGCCGCTCGACGCGCTCGACCAGGACGCCGCCCATGCGGAGACCTGGCGCGGCCATCGTCAATACGTATCGCTCGACCCGCACGTGCGGCCGTACGCGATCTGGCGGCTCGCGCCGTCGCCCGGCGCCGCGCGAGCGGCGGCGCCCGAGCCGGGCGAGGCCCGGCGCCTCTCGGGAGCACACGGATGATGAAACGCGAAGATTCCCTCGACGACGTGCGCCGCGCCCAGTTCGCGTCCGTCGCACCGGCCGGCACCGCGCGCGCACGCCGTGCGCGGCGCCGCGAGCCCGCACTGAGCACGGACGATCCGCTGTGGTACAAGGACGCGATCATCTACCAGGTGCACGTGAAGTCGTTCTACGACTCGAACAACGACGGGATCGGCGATTTCCCCGGCCTGATCATGAAGCTCGACTACATCGCCGAGCTGGGCGTCGACACGATCTGGCTGCTGCCGTTCTACCCGTCGCCGCGCCGCGACGACGGCTACGACATCGCCGACTATCGCGGCGTACATCCGGACTACGGCACGCTCGCCGACGTGCGCCGCTTCATCCGCGAGGCGCATGCGCGCGGCATCCGCGTGATCGCCGAGCTGGTGATCAACCACACGTCGGACCAGCACCCGTGGTTCCAGCGCGCGCGGCGCGCCAAGCCCGGCTCGACGCATCGCGACTACTACGTGTGGTCCGACACCGACACGAAGTACGCGGGCACGCGCATCATCTTCCTCGATACGGAAACCTCGAACTGGACCCACGATCCGGTCGCCGGCCAGTACTACTGGCACCGCTTCTACTCGCACCAGCCGGACCTGAACTTCGACAACCCGGCCGTCGTGCGCGAGGTGATCCAGGTGATGCGCTTCTGGCTCGACCTCGGCATCGACGGGCTGCGGCTCGACGCGGTGCCGTATCTGGTCGAGCGCGAAGGCACCAACAACGAGAACCTGCCCGAGACGCACGCGATCCTGAAGCGGATTCGCGCGACGATCGACGCCGAGTATCCGAACCGCATGCTGCTCGCGGAAGCGAACCAGTGGCCGGAAGACGTGCAGGAGTATTTCGGCAACGAGGACGAATGCCACATGGCGTTCCACTTCCCGCTGATGCCGCGCATCTACATGTCGATCGCGAGCGAGGACCGCTTCCCGATCCTCGACATCATGCGGCAGACGCCGGCCCTCGCGCCGAGCAACCAGTGGGCCGTGTTCCTGCGCAACCACGACGAGCTGACGCTCGAGATGGTGACCGACTCCGAGCGCGACCTGCTGTGGCAGACCTACGCGAGCGACCGGCGCGCGCGGCTGAATCTCGGCATTCGCCGCCGCCTCGCGCCGCTGATGGAGCGCGACCGGCGCCGCATCGAGCTGATCAACTCGCTGCTGCTGTCGATGCCCGGCACGCCGGTGATCTACTACGGCGACGAGCTCGGGATGGGCGACAACATCCACCTCGGCGACCGCGACGGCGTGCGCACGCCGATGCAATGGTCGTCGGACCGCAACGGCGGCTTCTCGCGCGCCGATCCGGAATTGCTGGTGCTGCCGCCCGTGATGGGCTCGCTGTACGGCTATGACGCGATCAACGTCGAGGCGCAGACGCGCGACCCGCACTCGCTGCTGAACTGGACCCGCCGCATTCTCGCGACGCGCCGCGCGACCCAGGTGTTCGGCCGCGGCACGATCCGCTTCCTGCGCCCCGAGAACCGCAAGGTGCTCGCCTACCTGCGCGAGCTGGACGGCCACGAGCCGGTGCTGTGCGTCGCGAACCTGTCGCGCGCGTCGCAGGCGGTCGAGCTCGATCTGTCCGAATTCGCGGGCCGCGTGCCGATCGAGATGACGTCGGACTCGCCGTTCCCGCCGATCGGGCAGCTCACCTACCTGCTGACGTTTCCGCCGTACGGCTTCCTGTGGTTCGTGCTGTCCGAGCACGGCCGCGAGCCGTCGTGGCGGCAGCCGCAGGCCGAGCCGCTGCCCGAGTACGTGACGATCGTGATGCGGCGCGGCGAGCAACGGCCCGACGTCGGCCAGCTGCATACGCTCGCGCACGACGCGCTGTCGTCGTGGCTCGCGCGGCGCCGCTGGTTCGCGTCGAAGGACCGCAAGATCGGCGACGCGCGGCTGAACGTCGTCACGCCGATGCCCGACGAGCCGTTCCAGTACGCGGAGGCATGGGTGACGACCCACGGCGGCGACGTCGAACGCTACGTGGTGCCGCTCGCGGCCGCGTGGGGCGGCGAAACGTCGAACCCGCTGTTCGCGCAGCTCGCGCTCGCGCGCGTGCGGCGCGGCCACACGGTCGGCTATCTGACCGACGCGTTCGCGCTGCCGGCCTTCGCGCGCGGGATGTTGCGGATGCTGCGCGACGGCGCGACCGTGCCGACTTCCGACGGCGGCCGCCTCGAGTTCCTGCCCGAGCAGGCGCTCGCGGCGCTCGATCCGGGCGACGATGCCGAAGTGCGCTGGCTCGCCGCCGAGCAGAGCAACAGCTCGCTCGTGATCGGCGATGCGATCGTGCTGAAGCTGGTGCGCAAGGTCGCGCACGGCGTGCATCCGGAAGCGGAGATGAGCCGCTACCTGACGCGGATCGGCTATGCGAACACCGCGACGCTCGCCGGCGAGGTCGTGCACGTCGATCCCGACGGCACGCCGCACACGGTCGCGATCCTGCAACGCTACGTCGACAACCAGGGCGATGCGTGGACGCGCTCGTTCGACTTCCTCAAGCGCGCGATCGACGAGCTGGCGCTGCCGGCCGTCGGCGACGGCGAGCCCGCGGAGCGCGACGGCGAGCCCGATGCGCTGCTCGGCTACGCGGCGTTCGCGGGCGTCGTCGGCACACGGCTCGGCGAGTTGCACGTCGCGCTCGCGCAGCCGTCGGACGACGCCGCGTTCGCGCCGGAGCGCGCGACGCCCGAGCACGTCGACGGCTGGTGCGTCGACGCGATTGCCTCGTTCGGCCATGCGCTCGACGTGCTCGCCACGCGGCTCGACGCGCTCGACCCGAGCGCCCGCGACGCGGCCGAGACGCTGCTCGCGTCGCGCGACGCGGCCGTGCAGGCGCTCGGCGCGCTGGTGCCGCGCACCCTCGACGCGGTCTGCACGCGCATCCACGGCGACTTCCATCTCGGCCAGGTGCTCGACGTGCAGGGCGACGCGCTGCTGATCGATTTCGAGGGCGAGCCGGCGCGCGCGCTCGAGCGCCGCCGCGCGAAGTCGCATCCGCTGCGCGACGTCGCCGGCTTGCTGCGTTCGCTGTCGTACGTGAGCGCGACCGCGCAGTTCGCGATCGAGAAGGTGCCGCCGCAGGCGGCCGGCCGCAAGCGCGCGTTGTTCGACCGCTTCGGGCAGGCAGCCGCGGACCGCTTCGTCGAGTGCTATCGCGCGGCGGCCGAGCACGCGCCGGAACGCTTCGTCGAGCCGCGCTACGCCGATCGCCTGCTCGCGCTGTTCCTGATCGACAAGGCGTCGTACGAGCTCTGCTATGAAGCCGCGAACCGCCCCGACTGGCTCGGCGTGCCGGTCGGCGGGCTCGCCGCGCTCGTCGAACGCCTGCTGGACGCGCACGCCGCGTCCGACCACGGAGGCACCCGATGACCGACACGCTGTTCGACCGCCGCGATATCGACGCCCTGCTCGGCGGCCGCCATCCCGATCCGTTCGCGTGTCTCGGCCCGCACGGCGAGGCCGGGCGCACGGTGGTGCGCGTGCTGCTGCCCGGCGCGCTGCGCGTGCGCGCCGTGACGCCCGGCGGCGACGAGCTCGGCGCGCTCGCGTGCGTCGACGACGCCGGCTGCTTCGCCGGCACGATCACGCACGACGGCCGCTACCGGCTCGCGATCGACTGGCCCGACGCGCAGCAGGTGACCGACGACGCCTACGCATTCGGCACGCTGCTCGACGACGCCGCCCTCGCACGCTTCGCGGCCGGCGACCCGGCCGCCGTGCTCGACTGCCTCGGCGCGACGCCCATCCGCGTGGACGGCGTCGACGGCGTGCGCTTCGCGGTATGGGCGCCGAACGCGCAGCGCGTGTCGGTGGTCGGCAACTTCAACAGCTGGGACGGCCGCCGCCACCCGATGCGGCTGCGGCGCCCGTGGGGCGTGTGGGAGCTGTTCGTGCCCGGCATCGGCCCTGGGGAGCACTACAAGTACGAGCTGTGCGCGGCCGATGGCAGCCTGCTGCCGCACAAGGCCGACCCGTGCGCGCGCGCGACCGAGGCGCCGCCACGCACCGCGTCGGTGGTCGCCGATACGGCCGCGCTCGACGGCTTCGGATGGCACGACGCGGGCTGGATCGACGCGCGGCCCGACGCCTGGCGGCGGTTCCGGGTGCCGTGGTCGATCTACGAGGTGCATGCCGAGTCGTGGCAGCGCGTGCCCGAGGAAATGGACCGCAGCGCGACGTGGGACGAGCTCGCGGAGCGGCTGATTCCGTACGTGAAGGGTATGGGCTTCACGCACGTCGAATTCATGCCGATCTCCGAATACCCGTTCGGCGGCTCGTGGGGCTATCAGCCGCTCGCGCAGTTCGCGCCTTCCGCGCGCTTCGGGCCGGTCGACGGCTTCGCGCGCTTCGTCGACCGCGCGCATGCGGCCGGCATCGGCGTGATCGTCGACTGGGTGCCCGCGCATTTTCCGAACGACGCGCACGGGCTCGCGCAGTTCGACGGCAGCGCGCTGTACGAGCACGCCGATCCGCGCGAAGGCATGCATCCGGACTGGAACACCTGCGTGTTCAACCTCGGGCGCAACGAGGTCAGCGCGTTCCTGATCGCGTCGGCGCTCGCGTGGGCGCGCCGCTATCACGTCGACGGGATCCGCGTCGACGCGGTCGCGTCGATGCTGTACCGCGACTATTCGCGCAAGGAAGGCGAATGGGTGCCGAACGTGTACGGCGGGCGCGAGAACCTCGAATCGGTCGCGTTCCTGCGCACGCTCAACGACGCGCTGCACGGCGCGGCCGCGCCGGCGGGCGTCGTCACGATCGCCGAGGAGTCGACCGCGTGGCCGGGCGTGACCGCGCCGACCGGCGACGGCGGGCTCGGCTTCGACTTCAAATGGAACATGGGCTGGATGCACGACACGCTCGCGTATCTGCACGAAGACCCGATCCATCGCCGCTATCACCACGACCGGATGACGTTCGGGCTCGTCTATGCCTTCTCCGAGCGCTTCGTGCTGCCGCTGTCGCACGACGAGGTCGTGCACGGCAAGGGCTCGCTCGCCGCGAAAATGCCCGGCGACGCGTGGCAGCGGCTCGCGACGCTGCGCGCGTACTTCGGCTTCATGTGGGCGCATCCGGGCAAGAAGCTGCTGTTCATGGGCAGCGAGTTCGCGCAATGGTCGGAGTTCGCGCACGACGCGACGCCGCACTGGGATCTGCTCGACGCGCCCGCGCACCGCGGCGTGCAGCGGCTCGTGCGCGACCTGAACCGCGCGTATGCGGCCGAGCCGGCGCTGCATGCGCTCGACTGCGATGCGGCCGGCTTCGCGTGGCTGATCGGTGACGATCGCGACAACAGCGTGCTCGCGTTCGCGCGCCGCGACGACAGCGGCCGCGTGGTGGTGGCGATCTGCAACTTCACGCCGGTGCCGCGCAGCGGCTATCGCGTCGGCTTGCCCGCGCCCGGACAGTGGCGCGAACTGATGAACACCGACGCGGCCGTGTACGGCGGCACCAACGCCGGCAACGACGGCGCCGTGTGGGCGCAGGACGTGCCCGCGCACGGCCAGCCGTGGTCGGCGACGTTGCACCTGCCGCCGCTCGCGACGCTGTGGCTGACCCCCGCATGACCCATCACGCTTTCAACACGGAGACGCTCCCCATGCCGTCTGCACTGCCTGCCCGCCTCGAACCCGGCCGCTGCTATCCGCTCGGCGCGACCTGGGACGGGCTCGGCACCAACTTCGCGGTGTTTTCCGCGCATGCGCAGCGCATCCAGCTGTGCGTGTTCGATCCGACCGGCCGCAAGGAACTCGCGCGGCTCGACCTGCCCGAATGCACCGACGAGGTGTGGCACGGCTATCTGCCGAACGCGCATCCGGGCACCGTGTACGGCTTTCGCGCGGACGGGCCGTATCAGCCGCAGCAGGGCCATCGCTTCAATCCGACCAAGCTGCTGCTGGACCCGTACGCGCGCAAGCTGGTCGGTCATTTCCGCTGGTCCGACGCGCTGTTCGGCTACCGCGTGCATTCGAACCGCTCCGACCTGTCGATGGATCGCCGCGACTCGGCGCCCGCGATGCCGAAGGCGGTGGTCGTCGACGAGGCGTTCGACTGGAGCACCGACCGGCGCCCGGACGTGCCGTGGCGCAATACCGTGATCTACGAAACCCACGTGCGCGGCGCGTCGATGCGGCGCGCCGGCTTGCGCGCGCCGGAGCGCGGCACGTTCGCCTCGCTCGCGCATCCGGCGTTCGTCGATCACCTGCTGTCGATCGGCGTGACGACCGTCGAGCTGCTGCCCGTGCATGCGTTCCTCCAGCAGCGCGCGCTCGTGAACCGCGGGCTGCGCAACTACTGGGGCTACGACACGGCGGCGTTCTTCGCGCCGGAGCCGTCGTACCTGTCGACGCGGCGGCTCGACGAAATGCGCATCGCGATCCGCCAGCTGCATGCGGCCGGCATCGAGGTCGTGCTCGACGTCGTCTACAACCACACCTGCGAAGGCAACGAGCTCGGCCCGACGCTGTCGTGGCGCGGCCTCGACAACGCCAGCTACTACCGGCTGCGGCAGGACGATCCGCGTTATCACGTCGACGAGACCGGCTGCGGCAATACGCTGAACATGTCGCATCCGCGCGTCGTGCAGATGGTGATGGATTCGCTGCGCTACTGGGCGACCGCGTTCAACGTCGACGGCTTCCGCTTCGATCTCGGCGTGACGCTCGGCCGCGAGGATCACGGCTTCGAGCCCGGCTCGGGCTTTTTCGACGCGTTGCGGCAGGACCCGATCCTCGCGCAGCGCAAGCTGATCACCGAGCCGTGGGATCTCGGCCCCGGCGGCTATCAGCTCGGCCGCCATCCGCCCGGCTTCGCCGAATGGAACGACCGCTTTCGCGACACGGTGCGGCGCTTCTGGCGCGGCGACGCCGGCCAGCGCCCTGAGCTGGCGGCGCGGCTCGCCGGGTCGGCCGACCTGTTCAATCATCAGCGGCGCCGCACCTGGGCGTCGGTCAACTTCGTCACCGCGCACGACGGCTTCACGCTCGCCGATCTCGTGTCGTACGAGCACAAGCACAACGACGCGAACGGCGAGGACAACCGCGACGGCCGCGACGACAACTGCAGCGCCAACTGGGGCGCCGAAGGGCCGACGGACGATCCGGCGATCCGCGACCTGCGCGCGCGCGTCGCGCGCTCGATGCTCGCGACGCTGTTCACCGCGCTCGGCACGCCGATGCTCGTGGCCGGCGACGAATTCGGCCGCACCCAGCACGGCAACAACAACGCGTATTGCCAGGACAACGAGCTGTCGTGGCTCGACTGGGAGCTCGCGCACGGCGACGAAGGCACGCAGATGATCCGCTTCGTGTCGCGGCTCGCGGCGATGCGGCGCATGTATCCGGTGATGTCCGCGCCGCACTACCCGTCGGGCGACCGCGACGGCGCGCCCGGCATGCGCGAGATCGAATGGTTCGACGAGCGCGGCGAGGTGCTGAGCGTGCCCGCGTGGGAAGACGGCGAGCGCCGCGCGCTGACGATGCGGCGCGTCGGCACCGGCCGCACCGGCCGCACCGAGGCGCTGCTCGTGATGCTCAATGCGTCGGCCGACACGATCACGTTCCAGCAGCCGGCGCCCGCGCTCGAGTACCGCGTGCTGCTCGATACCGCGACGCCCGACGCCGGCCCGCGCTCGTGGCCCGACAGCGGCGTCGAGGTGGCCGCGCACGCCGCCGTGATCGCGGTGGCGGCGGTGCCGCCCGACCTGTCCACGAAGGAGCCGTCATGACGTCACGTTCCGACCTTCCGCCCGGCACGCACGCGTATGCGTCGTCGTTCGGCGCGACCTGCGTCGACGCCGGACACACGCGCTTCCGGCTATGGGCGCCGGCGAGCCGCAGCGCCGCGCTCGAGCTGCAGGGCGATTTCGAGGGCAAGCGCCCGGGCGAACAGCGCATCGACATGCAGCCAGTCGGCGACGGCTGGTTCGAGGTGGTCGCCGCGTGCGGCGCCGGTGCGCTGTACCGCTACGTGCTCGACGACGGCTTCGCGGTGCCGGACCCGGCGTCGCGCTTCCAGCCGTACGACGTGCACGGCCCGAGCCAGGTCGTCGATCCGGCCGCGTACCGCTGGCGCAACGACGCATGGCGCGGCCGGCCGTGGCACGAAACGGTGCTGTACGAGCTGCACGTCGGCGCGTGCGGCGGCTACGCGAACGTCGAGCGGCGGCTGCCGGCGCTGGCCGCGCTCGGCGTGACGGCGATCGAGCTGATGCCCATCAACGCGTTCCCCGGCGCGCGCAACTGGGGCTACGACGGCGTGCTGCCGTTCGCGCCCGATGCGTCGTACGGCCGGCCCGAGGAACTGAAGGCGCTGATCGATGCCGCGCACGGGCTCGGCCTGCAGGTGTTTCTCGACGTCGTCTACAACCACTTCGGCCCGGACGGGAATTTCCTGCCGCGCTACGCACCGGCGTTCTTCCGCGCGGACTGCAAGACCGCGTGGGGGCCGGCCATCGACTTCTCGCGCGCGCAGCCGAGCACCTTCTTCATCGACAACGCGCTGTACTGGCTCGACGAGTATCGCTTCGACGGGCTGCGGATCGACGCCGCGCATGCGATCGACGACGACGCGTGGCTGCGCGAGCTGGCGCGCCGCGTGCGCGCCCATGTCGGCGACGCGCGCCACGTGCATCTGGTGCTGGAGAACGAGCGCAATACCGCGAGCCTGCTCGGGCCGGACGGCTTCGACGCGCAGTGGAACGACGATTTCCACAACAGCGCGCACGTGCTGCTGACCGGCGAGCGCGACGGCTACTACCGCGCGTACGCCGACGCGCCGTTGCGTCAGCTCGCGCGCACGCTCGGCGAGGGCTTCGCGTATCAGGGCGAGCCGTCGCCGCTGCACGACGGCGCGCCGCGCGGCGAATCGAGCGCGCATCTCGCGCCCACGAGCTTCGTCGCGTTTTTGCAGAACCACGATCAGGTGGGCAACCGCGCGTTCGGCGAACGGCTGCGCGCGCTCGCCAACGACGACGCGGTGCGCGCGGCGACCGCGCTGCTGCTGCTCGCGCCACAGGTGCCGCTGCTGTTCATGGGCGAGGAAGACGGCAGCACGCAGCCGTTCCAGTTCTTCACCGACTATCGCGGCGAGCTCGCCGATGCGGTGCGCGACGGCCGCCGCCGCGAGTTCGCCGCGTTTCCGGCGTTTGCAGACCCCGCGCATCGCGACGCGATTCCCGATCCGAACGACCTCGGGACGTTCGTGCGGTCGTCGCCGGCGCATGCGCATGAGAACGCGCATCAGGATGCCGATACGTGGCGGCGCTTCTACCGCAGCGCGCTGACGGTGCGGGCGGCGCTTGTGACGCCGCATTTGCCGGGAGCGCGCGCGTTGGGAGTCGAGTTGTTGGGGGCGCATTTCGAGGGGATGGGTAACGGCGGTGCTGCTGGTGCTGCTGGCACGGCTGCCGGGGCCGCTGCCGGTACTGCTAGTGCTGCTGCCGGGGGTGCCGGTGCTACTGATGCTGGTGGTGCTTCTGCTGGTGCTGCTGGGAGCGGCGCTGGTGAAGCTGGCGGTACCGGCGACGCTGGCGCTGACGGCGCTAGTGCTGCAGGAGACGACGGTGGCAACGCCGTCCGCGCCAGTGACAGCCACGGCAACGGCAACGCCAACGACACCCCCATCGCCCTCGCCGCCCGCTGGCGGCTCGGCGACGGCAGCACGCTGACGATCGCCTTCAATCCCGGCTCGCACGATGCGGTGCTCGACACGCTGCCGGTCGGCAAGGTCGTGTTCGAGACGCCACCGCGCGCGCGCGACCGGCTCGCTGACCGGCGACTGCCGGCGCGCAGCTGCATCGCCTGGCGCGATGGCGCGGTCAACCACGACGCGCTGATGCATCGCGCGAACGCACCGACGGCCAACACATGACGGCTAACACATGACGACCGACGTATCGATCGCCGAGCTCGCGCGCGCCGCGGGGCTCGAACCGGACTGGACCGACGCGGGCGGTGTCGCGCGTCGGGTGGACGACGACGCGCTCGTCGCGCTGGTCGACGCACTCGGCTGGCCCTGCGGCACGCCGATCGAGCGCGTCGACAGCGCGGCCGCGCTTGCCGATGCGCGCAACGCGCCACCGCAGCTCGTCACCGGCGACGCCGGTGCGCCGCTCGCGCTGCCACACGCCATCGCGCCGGCCGGCACGCGCTACCGGGTCACGCTCGAATCGGGCGCGCACGTCGACGGGCGCATCGCAGCGAGCGGCGAATCCGGCACGCTGGCGCCGCTCGACGAGCCCGGTTATCACACGCTCGACCTCGGCGCACGACGCATTGCGCTCGCGATCGCGCCGCCGCGCGCGCGCCCGTCCGCCGGCGAGCGCATGCCGCAAACCGAAGGACGCTGGGGAATCGCAGCGCAGCTGTACGGGCTGCGCCGCACCAACGACGACGGCGCCGGCGACTACTCGGCGCTCGCCGAACTCGCCGCGCACGCGGCAAGGCATGGCGCGCACGCGGTCGCGATCAGCCCGACGCACGCCGGCTATCCGGCGCTGCCCGAGCACGACAGCCCGTATTCGCCGTCGTCGCGGCGCTGGCACAACGTCGCGTATCTCGACGGCGAGGCGGTGCCGGGCGCGGACTTCGTGCGACGCACGCTCGACCCGGCCGCCGCCGACGGCCGCGCGCCCGACACGCCGCTGATCGACTGGCCGCACGTGCTTCCGCTGCGACTGCGGCGCCTGCGTGCGTGCTTCGACGCCTGGCGCGAAAACGGCGAGCCGGCACGCGACGCATTCGAACGATTCCGCGCGGCCGGCGGCGCGGCGCTCGACGCGCATGCGCGCTTCGACGCGCTGCAGGCGTTCTGCATCGAGAACGGGATCGGCGCGGACTGGCGGCAATGGCCCGCGCAGTGGCGAGACCCGACGTCGCCCGAGGTCGACGCGTTCGCGCAGACCCACGCGGACACGATCGCCTTCCACACGTACCTGCAATGGTGCGCGTCCGACGCGCTCGGCCGCGCGCAGGCGACGGCGCGCGATGCAGGGATGGCGCTCGGGTTGATCGCCGATCTGGCGGTCGGCTCCGATTGCGCGGGCAGCGATGCATGGGCGCACGGCACGACGCTGTTGCGCGGCGTGTCGGTCGGCGCGCCGCCGGACCTGTTCAACACCGACGGGCAGGCGTGGGGCGTGACGACCTGGACGCCGGACGCGCTGCGCGCGACCGGCTTCGCGCCGTTCATCGAGCTGCTGCGCGCGGCGTTCGCGCATGCGGGCGGCATCCGTATCGATCACGTGCTCGGCCTGGCGCGGCTGTGGATCGTGCCGCACGGCCGCTCGCCGCGCGACGGCGCGTACCTGCGCTATCCGCTCGACGATCTGCTGCGCATCGTCGCGCTGGAAGCGGCCCGGCATCGCGCGATCGCGATCGGCGAGGATCTCGGCACGGTGCCGGCCGGCTTTCGCGAGCGGATCGCCGCGCAGGGCATCGCCGGCATGCGCGTGCTGTGGTTCGAGCGCGACGCCGACGGCGCATTCCGGCCGCCGTCGGACTGGGATCGCGATACGGTCGCGATGACGTCGACGCACGATCTGCCGACCGTCGCCGGCTGGTGGCGCGGCGTCGATCTCGAATGGCGGCGCGGCGCGCACGCGCAGCGGGACGACGGGCCTGCGCACGGCGCGGGCGACGACGTCGGGCTGGCCGCGGCCGCGCATGGCGTGGATGGCGCGGATGGCGATGAACGCAACGCGCCGTGCTTGCACGACGACGCCGACGCCGGCCGCGATCCGTCGCCGCCCGATCCCGACCTCGCGGCGGCTGCCGCCGGCGCGGAAACCGAGCGCGCGGCCGAACGCACGGCGCTGTGGCGCGCGCTGCAGCGCGCCGGCTGCGCGGCGGCCGATCAGGCCATGCCACCGCCCGCTGCGCCGCCGGTCGACGCAGTCGTCGCCTACGTCGCGCGCAGCCCGTCGCCGCTCGCGATCGTGCCGCTCGAAGACCTGCTCGCCCTCGACGCGCAGCCGAACCTTCCCGGCCCGCCGTGCGGCCATCCGAACTGGCTGCGGCGGCTGCCGCGCGCGATCGACGCGCTGTTCGACGCGCCGGTGCGCGAGCGCATCGCCGCGATCGAACGCGCACGCCCTGTGCGCCAGGAGGACGCATGACGCCGCGCGCGACCCTGCGCGTGCAACTGCACGCGGGCTTCACGTTCGACGATGCGGCCGCGCAGGCGGACTATTTCGCGCGGCTCGGCGTGAGCCATCTGTACCTGTCGCCGATCACGACGGCCGAGCCCGGCTCGCTGCACGGCTACGACACCGTCGACCATCGCGCGATCAGCGCGGAGCTCGGCGGCGAAGCCGGCTTCGAGCGACTGGTCGAGGCCCTGCGCGCGCGCGGCCTCGGCGTCATCGTCGACATCGTGCCGAACCACATGGGCGTCGGCGGCGCATCGAACCACTGGTGGAACGACGTGCTCGAATGGGGGCCGGAGAGCCCCTACGCGCACTACTTCGACATCGACTGGCATCCGCCCGATGCGGTGCTCGACGGCAAGGTGCTGCTGCCCTGCCTCGGCGCGCCGTACGGCGACGCGCTCGCGGCCGGCGACATCACGCTCGACGTCGATCCGCAGACGGGGCGCTTCTTCTTCGCATGTCCGGGCCGCACGCTGCCGGTCGCGGCCGCGACCTATGCGGAGATCCTGCGCATCGCGAACCGCGCGGACCTGAACGCGCTGGCCGAACGCTTCGCCGCCGCGCCGCTGCGCGGCAGCGCGCGGCTCGCGCAGGCGCACGCGGCATTGTGCGACTACGCGGCCGAGCACGGCGCGCATGCGTTCGATGCGGTGCTGCGCGGCGTCGATCCGCGGCGCGCGCGCTCGCGCGCCTGCCTGCACCACCTGCTCGAAGGCCAGCACTATCGGCTCGCATGGTGGCGCACCGCCGCCGATGAACTGAACTGGCGGCGCTTCTTCGACATCGCGACGCTCGCGGCCGTGCGCGTCGAGGACGAAGCGGTGTTCGACGCGGTGCATGCGCTGCCGCTGGCGCTCCATGCGGCGGGCCTCGTCGACGGCCTGCGCGTCGATCACGTCGACGGCCTCGCCGATCCACGGGCGTATTGCCGGCGTCTGCATGCGCGGCTCGCCGCGCAGCGCGACGAGCGGCCGTTCCTCGTCGTCGAGAAGATCCTCGCGCCGGGCGAGACGCTGCCCGACGACTGGCACGCCGACGGCACGACCGGCTACGACTTCATGAACGACGTCGCCGCGTTGCTGCACGACCCGGCCGGCGCCGCGCCGCTCGCCGCGCACTGGGCCGCCGTGTCGGGCTCGACGCGCACCTTCGCCGACGAGGCGATCGCCGGCAAGCGGCGCGTGCTCGCGCGCCAGCTCGCGGGCGAGCATGCGCGGCTCGCGCGGGCGCTGCACCGCATCGCGCGCGCCGCGCCGGCGACCCGCGACCTCAGCCGCAACGCGCTGCACCGCGTGCTGGGCGAACTCGCCGTACACCTGCCCGTGTACCGCATGTATCCGGCGCTCGGCGACGAACCGGGCGACGCCGATCGCCGCGTGCTCGAACGCGCGTACGACGCGGCCCGCGCGGCGATCGATCCGTCCGACCGCTATGCGCTCGAGCGCGCCGCCGCCTGGCTCGGGCTGCCCGGCATCCGCGTGCCGCGCGCGGATCCGGCCGCGCTGCTCGCGGTGCGCGTCGCGTTCGCGCAGCTCAGCGCGCCGCTTGCCGCGAAGGGCGTCGAGGATACGGCGAACTACCGCTACGGCCGGCTGCTGTCGCGCAACGAGGTCGGCGCCGACGCGGGCGACTTCAGCCTGTCGCGCGGCGCGTTCCACGCGCGCAACCGGCGTCGCGCGCGCAGCGTGCCGCGCACGCTCGTCGCCACCGCGACGCACGATCACAAGCGCGGCGAAGACGCGCGTGCGCGGCTCGCGGTGCTGAGCGAAGTGCCCGACGCGTGGCTCGCGGTGTCGCTCGACTGGTCGGCGCTGAACCAGCCGCATCGCGGCGCCGCGCATCGCGATCTCGCGTGGACGCCGGGGCCGGCGGCCGAGGCCATGCTGTATCAGACGCTGGTGGGCTGCTGGCCGCCGACGCTCGCGCCCGACGACGCGGCGGGCGTCGCCGCGCTGGCCGAGCGTGTGGTGGGCTGGCAAACGAAGGCGTTGCGCGAGGCGAAGCAGCACACCGACTGGCTCGCGCCCGATGCGGACTACGAACGCGCGAGCGAGCAGTTCGTCCGCGCGATCCTCACGCCGCGCGGTGCGGGCGATTTTCTGCATCGGCTGCATGCGTTCGTCGCGCGGATCGCCCCGGCCGGCGTCGTCAACAGTCTCGCGCAGGTGGCGCTGCGCATCGCGTCGCCGGGCGTGCCCGATCTGTATCAAGGTACCGAGTTATGGGATCACTCTCTGGTCGATCCCGACAACCGGCGCGAGGTGCCGTTCGCGCAGCTCGCGGCCGAGCCGGTCGATCGGCCGGTCGCCGCGTATCTGCGCGACTGGCCGGACGCGCGCGTGAAGCGCGCGCTGATCGAGCGGATGCTCGCGCTGCGCGCGCACCGGCCGGCGACGTTCGCGGACGGCGCGTACGTGCCGCTGCGCGTGCGCGGTCCGCTCGGGCGGCATGCGGTGGCGTTCGCCCGCCGCGACGACACGGCGACCGTCGTGGTCGTCGTGACGCGGCTCGCGTGCCGCCTGCTCGGCGACATGCCGGGCTTGCCGCGCATCGAGCCTCGGGAATGGGGCGATACGGCGGTCGTGCTGCCGCCGATGGCGGGCGAGCCGTGGCTCGACTGCCTGAACGGCGGCGGCGCGGTCGAGACGCATGACGGCATGCTGCGGCTCGATCGGTGTTTGTCGGCGCTGCCGGTGGCCGTGGTCGTCGCGACGCGCGGTCGGGGCTGAAGCGGGGGGCGGCCCGCACTCCCCCGGCGACGGCAACCGCCGACCGGTCGACTACCCTCGCGCCCGACCCACCGCTCGCGATCGAACCGCCCCGCCGCGCGCGATCCCGGGCGCCCGGGGAACCGCTCGCTCCCGCGCCAGCCCGCGGATCACCCCGTTTCCCGGCATTGACGTGATATCGTGCGCATCGACAGAAGCGTCCACCATTCATTCCGTCATGAGGGGCGACATGCGTCTAGCCGAATTCATCACGCGCAACATGGAACCGATCCTCGTGCAGTGGGAAGCGTTCGCTGCAACGCTGCTCCCGGCCGCGAGAACCATCGACTCCCACGGGCTGCGCGACCATGCGCGCCAGATCCTGGAGGCGATTGCCAAGGACATCGCAACCCCACAAACGCGGGAAGAACAGCGGGAAAAATCGCTCGGCCGCGCACCCAAGCCGACGAATGCCTCGGAAACGGCCGCCCAGACGCATGCCGTGCTGCGCGCGCGGCGCGGCTTCGACATCAACCAGCTGGCGGCCGAGTATCGCGCGCTGCGCGCCAGCGTGCTGGGGATGTGGATCGACGAGTGTCGGCCGAGCCCGCCCGATCTCGACGACATGATCCGCTTCAACGAAGCGATCGATCAGGCGCTCGCGGAATCGGTCGCGTTCTTTACCGAGCAGGTCGAGCAGGCGCGCAACCTGTTGCTCGGCATGCTCGGGCACGACATGCGCACGCCGTTGCAGACGATTCGCCTGACGGCAAGCTATCTGTCGGCGCTCAATGCCGGCGAGCAGGTGTCGGAAGCGGCCGCCCGGCTGATCCGCAGCGGCCGCCGCATGCAGTCCCTGCTCGACGACCTGTGCGATTTCAGCCGGACACAGCTTGGGCTAGGCATCAACGTGATCCGCCGCGACGCGGATCTCGCCCATGTCGTGGCCAATGTGGTCGACGAATTGCGGGCCGCACATCCGGATCGCGAAATCAACGTCGACGTGCGCGGCGACCTCCGCGGCGACTGGGACGATCAGCGGCTGCAACAACTGCTCAGCAATCTGCTGACCAACGCGCTGAAGTACGGGACGCCCAAAACGCCGGTTCGCGCCACCGCGATCGCGACCGACGACGAAGTGACGATCGAGATCGGCAACAGCGGTCCGCCCGTCGAGCCGGGTCTGCTGGAGCGCATCTTCGATCCGCTGCAACGCGGCACCGGCCCATCGGAGAAAAGCGGCGAGGACGTCGGACTGGGCCTCGGGCTGTACATCGCCAGCGAAATCGCCAACGCACATCGCGGGCAGATCGACGCGCGCTCCGACGAGTCGGAAACGGTCTTTGCGGTGCGGCTGCCGCGCCGCGCGTGACATGGCGTGGCGGTGCCGCGTATCGCACCGCGTCAGGCGGATTTGACACGCGACGGATCCGGCGCGTGACGCGCCCGGCGACGCGTAGCCACGGCGCGCGCGCTACGCGTCGCCGGACACGCGCGTCATCGCGAGCAGTTCTTCGATGAACGCGCTGCGTTGCTCGGCCTCCAGCGGGCGCACGCCGCATACTTCGTCGAACCACAAGCCTTCCACCGCAAACCGGATCAGCCGGGCCGTGCGTTCCGGCAATTGGTCGCGCGCGAGCAATTCGCCCCAGCGCGCGACGTGACCGGCATACACGGGCAGCAGGCCGGGCTCCAGCAGCAGGCTGCCGATCACGGCCGACAGGCTGCGCCCCTGCAGCGCCTGCTCGGAACTCGCAATGATGTAAGCACGCGTCCACGCGCCGGGCTCGCCATCCGCGTGCGCGGCTTCGGTGACCGCCTGCTCGAACGTCGCCGCCTCGAAGTCCAGCAGCCCGGCAAGCAGCTCGGACTTGCTCGAAAAGTGATAGAGCAGCCCGCCTTTGCTGACGCCGGCCACCGCCGCAGCCTCGGCAAGGGTAAGTCCCAAGATCCCTTTTTCCTGCAGAATCTGCCGCGACGCTTCGAAGATTTTTCTCTTGGTCGCGCCGATATCGGTATCGCTGGTCTCTTTCATTGGGTTTTGATGGAATGAAGTGATGCGGCAAGCCATACCGGCCGGGCGCTGCATTATACAAATACCCTTTGCGCTTTTTTTTGATCTCGGTACTGTACCGTCTGGACGGTTTAGTTAGATTGGACGGACCGTCCCATGGCCCAATTTCGGTCCGATACCTGGCTTCGATGGAACGATGAACGAGCAAGCGCACATTTCCGAGATCGACCACCGTCACGCGGGCAGCGACTGCGTGCTCACGCTTGCGCACGGCCGGCTTCGCGGCAGCCGCTCGCACGGCGTCGCGCGCTTCCTTGGCATCCCGTACGGAATGCCGGCAACCGGCAGCAGGCGCTTCGCGCCGCCGGTCGCGCCGCTCGCGTGGGACGGCACGCGCGACTGCCGCGCGTACGGCGATGCCTGTCCGCAGGTCAACGACGACCTGCCGGCGTGGCGGTTCGACGGCGATCATTCGGCGAACTGTCTGAACCTCAACGTGTGGACGCCGGCCGCCGCCATGCCCGGCGACCGTTTGCCGGTGATGGTCTGGCTGCACGGCGGCGCCTATCTGTCCGGCTCGGCGAACCTGCCGTTGTACGACGGACGCACGCTCGCCGACGAGCAGCAGGTCGTCGTCGTGTCGATCAACCATCGGCTGAACGCGTTCGGCTACCTGTACCTGAGCGATCGAGACGAGCATGGCGCGCAAGCCGCCAACGTGGGGCAGCAGGACATCGTGCTGGCGCTCGAGTGGATCGCCGCGAACATCGCCGCGTTCGGCGGCGATGCGGGCAACGTCACGCTGTTCGGCGAATCGGGCGGCGGCGGGAAGATCTGCGCGCTGACGATGATGCCGTCGGCCGACGGGCTGTTTCACAAGGCCATCATCCAGAGCGGCACGTTCGTCACGATGCTGTCGCGCGCGCAGGCACGCGAGCGCACCGACGCGCTGCTGTCGCTGCTCGGCGCCGATGCGCGCTCGCTCGCCGCGATCGACGATGCGCGCTTGCTCGGCGCGGCGCGCCGCTTGATCGACCGATACGGCTATACCGCGTTCTGGCCGGTCGACGACGGCAACGTCGTCGATGCGTCGCGGCGGCGTGCGGCATCGGTGCCGATGCTGATCGGCACGACGCGGCACGAGGCCGCCTATTTTCTGCCGCCGCAGCTGCTCGCGCGAAGCCCGCTCGACTCGACGGACTATCGCGATGCGCTCGAAGAAGGCATGCGCCCGCTGTGCATCGGCGCGGACGACGTGCGGGCGGCAGCCGCCACCGCAGCGCGGTTGCACGCGCTCGGGCCGCGCTCGCTCGGCCGCGACCTGACCGACGTGATGTTCCGGATGCCCGCGCTGGCGCTCGCCGAGCGTAACGCCGAGCACGCGGACACGTTCGTCTACCGGTTCGACTGGGCATTCCCGTGCTGCGGCGGCCGCTACGCGATCCACGGTGCCGAAATCCCGTTCGTGTTCGGCACGCTCGACTACGCGCTGCCCGCCTGGGACAGCGCCGATCTTCCGCGCGACCGCTATCGCGACGACCCGCACGGCGACCGGTTCCGCCTCGCCGCCCGCGTGCGCCGCGCGTGGGCCGGGTTTGCGCGCGCCGGCGATGCGTCCGCCGGCGACGCATCGATATGGCCGCGCTACACGCGCGACCAACGCGCGACCCGCATCTTCGACCGCATCTGCCGGATCGAGACCGATCCGGACGGGCCGCGGCGACATGCGCTGTTCGCCGCGGATTCGAACGCATTCAGCAGTTCCACTCTCATCGACAAGGAATAGACATGGAGACGTCAGCGGCAACCGGTGCATCCCAGTCAACGCGGCCGTTGAACTGGCTCGGAATCGTGTTTTTCGTGCTGGCCACCAACGGACCGCTGACCAGCCTGATCGGCTGCGTGCCGTACGGCGTCGCCTATGGCAACGGCATCGGCATCTCGGGCTCCTATCTGTGCGTGGGGCTGATCTACCTGTTCTTTGCGGTCGGCTTCACCGCGATGAGCCGCCACGTATCGAATGCGGGCGCACTGTACGCGTACGTCGGACAAGGGCTCGGGCGGCCGGCGGGCGTGGGCGCCGCGTTCATGGCCGTCGCGTCGTATTTCGTGATCACGCTCGCGTGCTACGCGCTGCTCGGTTTCTACATCAGCTACTTCATCGGCAGCCTGACGGGCGTCGCCGTGCCGTGGTGGGCCTGCACGCTCGCGGCGGCGGCCGTCGTGCACGTGTTCGCGATCAACAACGTGCAGTTCAACGGCGCGGTGCTGTTCCTGCTGATGATCATCGAGATCGGGCTGATCGTCGCGTTCAACGTCAAGGTCGCGGCCACGGGCGGCGGCGTCGAGCACTTCAGCCTGGCGCCGCTGCATCCGGCGAACGTGCTGACAAGCAAGTTCGGCACGTCGCTCGTGTTCGTCGTGGTCGCGTACATGGGCTTCGAGACGACGGTGATCTACGCGAACGACGTGCGCAATCCGAACCGGTCGATTCCGATCGCCACGTACGTGAGCGTCGCGATCATCATGGCGATCTATGTGGTGTCGACGGTGCAGATGTCCAACGCATTCGGCTACGCCGAAGTGGTCGCGCTGGCGCAGAAGTCGCCGGCCGATCTATGGTTCGCAGTGACGGAGCGCGTGCTCGGCAAGCAGATGGTGATGGTCACCAATGCGCTGCTCATCACCAGCATGCTTGCGGCGATCATCAGCTTCAACAACGCGACCGTACGTTACTGGTATTCGCTCGGCCGCGACGGGATCGCATTCGGCTCGCTCGGCGAGTTGAGCAGCAAGAAGCGGCTGCCGATCCGCGCAGCCAACATGCAGTCCGTGCTGATGATCGCGCTGATCGTGCTGTTCGCCGTATATCGCGTCGACCCCGTGATGGTGATCACGCCGTATCTGAGCATTCCGGCGGCGATCGGCATCGTCTGCGTTCAGGCGCTGACGGCGCTCGCGGTGATCCGGTTCTTCCGCATGCGTCGCGAGCGTGAAACGCCGTTCATCCGGTGGGCGGTGTTTCCGGCGATCAGCTTTGCCGGATTCGGTTATTTCCTGTACGCGATGATCGGCAACGTCTCGCTGATGGCCGGTACGTCGTCGACGGTCGTGTCCATTCTGCCGTGGACGACGCCGGCCATCGCCGTCGCCGGTGCCGCGTTCGCGATATGGCTGCGGCATGCACGGCCGTCGGTGTATGGCGCGCTGGGGCGTTTTCTCAACGAGAGTTGACGGGTTTCGGTTCGTGGCGAGGTGATGGCCCGCGACGAACCGTTGCGCCGGATCGGTTGACCTGTTCGGCCGAGCTGGCCGGTCCCGGCGCAACTGTCGCCCGATGCGGACGTAATTTTTCTCGTTCGCGCCGGCCCGCAGCCGACACCGATGCGACGCTCGTCGCACTGCCCGTTTATGAGGATCCGGCCGCGCCGAAAATCGGTGGCGATACGCAAGCTGACAGCGTAACGACGAAGCCTTGCCGCTCGGCCTGGATGCCGAACGAGTCGATGCTTGCGGGTGCGTGGTGAAGCTTCACCGCAAGTTCGAAGCGACGACCGCGAAGCTCGCAGGAGCGATGGCTCGATTCGGACCCGGCAAAAAGCCGACTCCCAGAATCTGTTTCCGGCGAACGTGCGCGTCGTCACCGCATGGCACCCGGCGAAAGAGCGCGCGCTCGCGATCGGCATGTACACCGCGATGCAATATGTCGCGCTCGGCGTGCTGGTCGCGGCGATCTGGCACGCCCTCTACCGCGATCCGCAGCACTCGAACGCGAGTCGCGCCGAGTTGGACTTCATCAAGGCGGGCGGCGGTCTCGCCGATTCGACCGGCGACGTGCAGCACGATCAGCCCACCGTGCCGACCTGGACCAAGGTGAAGCAGCTGCTGTCGCACCGTCAGCTGTGGGGCATGTTCATCGGCCAGCTCTCGGTGAATACGACGTTGTTCTTCTTCCTGACCGGGTTTCCCACTTATCTGATCAACGGCAAGGGTATGACGATGCTCAAGGGCGGCATCTATGCGGCGATTCCGTTCCTGGTCGCGATCGTCGGCACGCTGATCGCCGGGCGCCTGTCCGACCGGATGGTCGGCGCAGGCTTCACGAACAGCAAGGCCCGCAAGGTGCCGATCATCATCGGCTTCACGTTGTCGTGCGTGATTCTCGGCGCAAACTACACGTCGTCGATCAACGTGGTGATCGCATTCATGGCGGTCGCGTTCTTCGGTCAGGCAATGGCGTCCACGGTGACGGGCGCATTGCTTTCCGACATCGCGCCGAACGGCATGGTCGGCCTGCTGTACTTCGTCGCGAACGTGGGCGGGACGCTGGCGCCGATCGTGGTCGGCTTCATCGTCAAGTCGACGGGCGGGTTCAATCTCGCGCTCGTCTACGTTGCGGCGGTCGCGGCGCTTGGCGTCGCGTCCTATCTGTTCGTGCTCGGCGACGTCCGTCGAATCGAAATCGCCAGCCGATAACGCGACGGCCGCGCGGTATGCGCGCACCGCGCGGCCTCACTGTCACGCCGTCGACAGCATCGAGAAGCTCCGCACGTACGTCGGAATCTCGGCAGCCGGCACCGCGCGACAAAAGTGATAGCCCTGCACGATCGGGCAGCCCTCGGCGACCAGGAACGACAACTGGTCCGAACGTTCGACGCCTTCGGCCACCACTTCGAAATGCAGGCTGCGAGCGAGCGCGAGGATCGCGCGGATGATCGCCTCGTCGGCGCAGTTGGTGCCGATGCCTCGCACGAACGACATGTCGATCTTCAACCGGTCGGCGTGGAAGGTGCGCAGGTACGACAGGCTCGAATACCCGGTACCGAAATCGTCGATCGCGATCAGCACGCCGATTTCGTTCAGCGCACGCAGCGCGGGCAGCGCACCGGGCGCGACCAGCGCGCCTTCGGTGATCTCGAGCTCGAGCTGATGAGCCGGCAGCCCGGACGCATCCAGCACGCGCCGCACCACGCTGCAGAAGTCGCCGCTCGCCAGCTGTCGCGGCGATACGTTCACCGACACGCGCAACGCCGGCAACGTGTCCGCCCAGCGCTTCGCCTGTCCGCATGCGCTGCGCAGCACCCACTCGCCCAGTTGCCCGATCAGCCCGATATCTTCGGCAAGCGGGATGAAGGTGGCCGGGCTCACGGCGCCCATCTCGGGGTCGTGCCAGCGCAACAGCGCCTCGACGCCGCTCACGCGGCTCGTGCGCACGTCGATCTGCGGCTGGTACGCAAGCTCGAAGCCATCGTGCTCCAGCGCGGCGCGCAACCGGTGCGACAGCGCGATACGCCGCTCCGCCGCTTCCGCGAACGACGGCTGGAACAGCTCGACGGTGTTGCGGCCGCGCGCCTTCGCCTGGTACATCGCCAGATCGGCGTGCTTCAGAAGCGTCTCCGCATCGAGCCCGTCTGCCGGGTAGCACGCGACACCGATGCTCAACTGCACGCGCGACTGGGCGTCGCCGATCTGCACCGGACGCTCCAACGCACGGGCGATGCGCCGCAGCAGCGCGGGCAGCCGGTCGCCGTCGTCCGGGCGCCCGAGCATCGCGACGAACTCGTCGCCGCCGTAGCGCGTCACCGTGCCGTCGTCGCCGACGCAACCGGACAGCCGTTGCGCGATCTCGCGCAGCAGGCGGTCGCCCGCGCCGTGGCCGAGGCTGTCGTTGATGTCCTTGAGCCGGTCCACGTCCATGAACAGCAGCGCGAACGCGCGCTGCTCCGCCACCGCCTGCTCGATCAGCTCGCGCAGCGTCGCGCGGTTCGGCAAACCGGTCAGCGCATCGCGCCGCGCCTGCCTCACCAGCTGATCGCGCGAATCGATCAGCTCGGTCAGGTCGCTGATCACGCAGATGTGATACGTCAGATCGTCGCGCACCGGCGCGACGTACAGCTGCCCCCAGAACGCCGAGCCGTCGGCCCGCCGGCTGCGCAGCAGCCGTGCGCCCGCGCTGCCGGCGGCCAGCGCCTGGGCCATCTGCTCGAACAGCAGCCCCTGCTGCCCGGCACGCGCGAGGCCGGCATGGTCGCGGCCGACGACTTGCGCGCTGGTGTAGCCGGTGATGGTCTCGAACGCGGGATTCGCATATTCGACGATCTCCTCGCCCGCTTCGATGCGCGTGATCAGCACGCCGTTGCCGATCGCGTCGAGCGCGCGGCTGCGCAGCCGCAGCGCCAGCTCGGCGTTCTTGCGCTCGGTCACGTCGATCGCGGTGATGAAGCAGGCGTCGCGCTTCGTGTACGTCAGAAAGTGATACGACAGATCGACGTACATCGCGCGGCCATCGTTGCGCCGGTGCCGGCAAATGCCGGCCGAGCCGCTGCCCGTGCCGGACGTGCGCAGATGCTGCAGATCGCGCAGGAACGCCGGCATATCGGCCTGCGCGTACAGCGACGCCATGTCGCGCCGGCACAGCTCGCCCGCCGGATAGCCGTACTGCGCTGCCGCGGCGACGTTCACGGCCATGATGGCCAGCGTCTCGACGTCGAAAATCAGCATCGGCAGCGGATGGTGCTCGAAATACTGGCGAAAGCGCCGCTCGTTCTCGGCGGCGACCAGACGCCCGCGCTGCCGTTCGAGCCGCGCGCGGTAGCGCGCGACGAACGCGTAGCTGAGCAGCGCACAGGTGAGCAGCGACGACAGCGCCAGCACGCTGCCCTCGATCGCCTCGTTGCGGCTCGCGCGGTCGGACATCGCGCGCAGGATCCGGGTTTGCCCTTCGCGCAGCGCCGTGAGCTGGCCGATGATCTGCGCGAGCAGGCGGTTCGCCTCCAGCAAGCCGGCACTGTCGACCGACGCGCGACCGCCTGCGACCTGCGCGTTGACCGTGATTTCGGCGAGCAGCCACGCCCATCGCGCGGTTTCCTGACGCAGCGCGTGGATGGTCTCGATGCCGCCGCGGTCGCCGGCATAGCTCTGCTCGAGGCGCCGAAAGGCGGCCACGGCCGCACCGACGCGCTCGACCGGCCACGCGAACGACGCCGCGCGCGTGCTGCCGAAGCCCTGCAGGAAGTCGGCGTTGGCGCGCAGATAGAGCGCCTGCAGCGCGTCGATGTCGTTGCGCGCGTGCAGCGCATGCACGCGCTGCGCATTCAGCCGGTTGTGGCTGATCGTGATGTAGCCGAGCCCCGACGCGAACATCGCGAGCCCCACGAAGGCGAGCCCGAGCGTGACGGGAAGACGGGCGCCGTCGACGACGTGACGTTGCCACCAACGCCGGACCGCAGCGGGAGCACGAGATAACAGGACGAACTTCATCGAAGGGCAATAAGACGGCAAGAAGCGCAGCACTACACGCAACCGGCTCTCAGTCCCGGCTGTTCGAATATGGGGCCAGTCCCGTCATGGCAGGAATTTTGTCTCCGACCTGATATATCGGTGCGCGGCGCAAAAACTTCAGTGAAATTTTCGGCCGCGACAGGCACGTTATCGGCGAATCAGCCCTGCGTCATGAAAAAGTGCCCGCTTGCCTGTCCGAGCCCGTTAAGACCATTCCTCCGGCGGCATCGCTGGGCGATCGTCCTCCCACAGCGGCTCGCCAGTATCGTGATCGCCGCTCGTGGCGATTTCCCCTTGGCCGTCCGGGCGCTCCTTGCGTTGCGCCGCGTCGCGCGACGTGGCCGCACGCAGCCGCGCTCGCGTGCGGGTCGGTGCGACCGTGCGTTGCCCGCCGGGAAAGTGCTCGCCGCTCGCGGTTCGATCGTCGGTCCGTTGCATGTCGGAAGCTGCAGTCATGGGTGC
This sequence comes from Burkholderia sp. MBR-1, assembly GCF_013822785.1. NCBI lineage: Bacteria > Pseudomonadati > Pseudomonadota > Betaproteobacteria > Burkholderiales > Burkholderiaceae > Burkholderia > Burkholderia sp. MBR-1. Next base: position 82,353 of record NZ_CP053611.1, on the reverse strand, counting down.
CCTCCTTGGGTCGGTGAAGGAAACGCTGCTCCCTGGAGCAGCAATTCCGGTGCCGATGGCCGGGCAAGCGGCTTGCTATGAGCGCCTTATCGCAACTCGTTACGGAGGTAACCATGCCGACAGACCGCAGCACGCCACCCTCGACGCGACGCCGGCTCGGCGCCTGGATGGCCGGAGAGGAAGCGCAGATGGCGGCGTACCGCGAAAAGCTCGCGAGCGACGCGCGCACACAGGCCGGCGAACGGCTGCGTACGCCGGCCGTGCAGGCGCTCGCGCAATTGTTCGACGATAACGCGGTGCTGCGCATGGGCCTCACGCGCGCGATCGACGAGGCGCGCGCCGCGGGCCGCCGGCTCGGCTACGCATCGATCGGCGAGTTGACGACGGTGCTCGACCATCTGATGACGTACGCGCCGCCGTTCAGCGAAACGAGCCTGATCGTGTGTCCGGTGAACGCGTTCCTCGACTGGCCGATGTGCATGCCGTCGGGCCATGCGGTGTTTCGCGACGCGGCGGTCAACGCGCAGTTGAAGCAGGTGCTGAACGTGTGGTGCGACTTTCTCGGCGGTCCGCATTCGCGCGCGCATCTCGACACATCCGCGCCGAACGGCTGGTTCTGCGAGGCCGCGCAACAGCGCCTCGGTCTGTCGCAGTTCGAGTACCGCGAAGATCAGCCGCACTGGGGCTTCGATTCGTGGAACGACTTCTTTACGCGGCGTTTTCGCGCCGGGATGCGGCCGGTCGCGGCGCCGGGCGATTCACACGTGATCGTCAGCCCCTGCGAATCCACGCCGTACCACACCGCGTCGAACGTGAAGATCCGCGACACGTTCTGGATCAAGGGGCAACCGTATTCGTTGCGCGACATCTTCACGCCGGCGTGGCAGCCGCTGACCGAGCGCTTCGTCGGCGGCGAGATCTATCAGGCCTATCTGGCCGCGTACAACTATCACCGCTGGCATGCGCCGGTGCGCGGCACCGTCACGCACGCGTACCGCGTGGAAGGCGCGTATTACTCCGTCGCCGAAGCGGAAGGCCCCGACCCGGCCGGGCTCAACGACTCGCAGGGCTATATGACGGCCGTGGCCGCGCGCGCGATCGTCGCGATCGACAGCGACGATCCGGGCATCGGCACCATTGCAGCGGTGTTCATCGGGATGGGCGACGTGTCGTCGTGCGTGATCGAGGTGGTGCCGGGGCAGCGCGTCGACAAGGGCGAGGAGATCGGATATTTCCAGTTCGGCGGCTCGACCTGCTGCCTGGTGTTCGAGCCGGGCGTGATCGACCGCTTCGTGCACGCGCCGCCGTTCGACGGCGAACCGCCGGTCGTGAAGGTCAACGATTCCGTGGCGATCGCGCGTTGAGGCGCGGGCCGGCAGCGCGCGGCGCGCGGGTTACAGCTCGAAGCCGTCGACCCGCCGGTCGTCGTGCCGCTGCACGCTCCGGACCATCGTCAAGCCGCCGGCGGTCAACGCAGGACGGTGTGCGCCCGACCCGTCGGGCTGCAACTCGATCAGTTCCCGTTCCATCAACGCGACGACGTCGTCGCGGTCGAGCTGGATCTGTTCCGGTGCGCGATGCACCAGGAACAGTGCAGCGAATTCATGTGCGGTCAGCATGTTTGATTTCCCCCGTGGACGGCTTCATACGGTGCGGCGCGCGCCTCGTGTCGGCGCGGGCGCGCAGGCGCGCGCCGCAGCTATAGGGACATGCAGGGATCGTGCCAACCGCCATGAAGCGCGAGATCGGCGCACAGCGCGCGTGCGGCGTGGTCTGTCGCCACGGGCTGCGCGCGCCCCGGTGCAAAGTTTTCAACGCCATGTAATGCCGCGGGACAACGGCCGACGGTTTCACCGCCACGCCGCCACGCCGGCCGTCGCCGCGCGGTGCAGCGCGTCGCTCACGACCGGCGCGCGCGCTCGAGGCCCGCGCGCGCGGCCTCGCCGACGACCGTCTCGCGCACGCGAAAATAACCGCTGTGAAGCTCGACGACGCCTTCGCCGTTCGCCAGCAGCTCGGCGCAGGCCGCCTGGATCCGCACACGGCCACGCTCGAACGCGTCGCGCAAGTCGGCTTCCAGCGCGGAGCGTGCGCCGAAATGATCTTCCAGCGCTTCCACGCTGATCGCGGCCGTCTGCGGCTTGCCGTCGACGTCGATCACGAAGCGCAACTGCAGCGCCGCGCCGTCGAATTCAGGCGGCGCATCGGTCAGCGTCACGCGGCGCTCGGAGGAAGCCATCGCTCAGGCTCCCCGCGCGGCGAGGCACTGCACCAGCGCGCCGTTGAACGCGGGCAGGTCGTCGGGCTTGCGGCTCGTGATCAGATTGCCGTCGCGCACGACTTCCTGATCGACCCACTTGCCGCCCGCGTTGCGGATGTCGTCCTGCAGGCTCGGCCAGCTCGTCATCGTGCGGCCGTTGACGAGCCCGGACGACACCAGCAGCCACCCGCCGTGGCAGATCGCCGCGATCGGCTTGCCGCCGCCGACGGCTGCGGTCACGAATTCGCGCGCGGCCGGCAGCATGCGGATCGCGTCGCCGTTCACGACGCCGCCCGGCAGCACCACCGCGTCGTAATCGCCTTCGCGCACGTCGTCGAACGTGCGATCGACCTTCACGCGCTCGCCCTTGTCGACGTGCCGGAAGCCCTGGATCTCGCCGGCTTGCTGCGAGATCACGTCGACCTGCGCGCCTTCGGCCTTCAGCGCGCGCAGCGGTTCGACCAGTTCGGCTTCCTCGAAGCCGTCGACGGCGAGGATCGCCACCTTGCATTGGTCCAGCTTGTTGCTCATGGATCGCTCCCTGTCGTGTTACCGCGTTGCGGCACCCATCGTGCCGTGCAGCTTGCGCAGCAATCGCCATGCCGGTCGCTCGCCCAAGCGACTTTGGTCGCGGTGCCGCTCCGCGTGCTCTGCAAACATTGCAACGCGGTGTAACGCGCGCTGCGGCCGGCCGGCGACGCATCGACATGCGACGTCGGCCAGGTGTCGCACGTGTCGCGAGTATCGCGTTACCGGGTTACTGCAAATGGCGCGCCACGTCGAGCATCGCATCGGTGAGCTCGACCGTCAGCGTCATCTCGTCGCCGGTGTCGGGCAACGTCTCGAGGGTCGCCTGCACGCTGTCGTGCAGCATCGCGTGAACGCGCAAGCGCGCAGCTTCGTCGAGGTTCGCGTAGCGCTCCATCGTGTCGCAGTCGAGCGCGAGCATGACCGAGTGCCGCGCGGCAATCGGCGACGCGTTGGGCGCCGACGCCCAGGCCGCATGGAACATGATCCTGCCGGTTTCGACGTCGAGACGCACCGTCGTGTCGAGATCGTCGGTATCGATGTCGTCCGCGTCGAGGTCGTTGGGGTCGAACGAGTTCCAATGATTCGAGTGCATGATGTCCTCCTGCGTGGCGGCGGCGCGCCGGCTGCGCGGCCGGCCCCGCCATCGCGCCGCGCCGGCTACGCCGACGCGACACCGTGGTCGTCAAATGAGCGCGTCAATACCCGCTGGAGCCCGCGCTGCCCGTGCCGCCCGCACCGCCGCCGCCCGAGCCGGTCGCGCCCGACGAGCGGCCGGCGCCTGCACCGGCTCCGGTGCCGGCCTGACCCGCGCCCACGCCGCCCATCCCCGCGCTACCGCCGCTACCACCCTTACCGGCTGCGCTCGGGCCGCCCGGCTTGGTACGTACATGCGGCCGCGCGTGCGAACGTTTGCCGCGTGCGTCGTTCATCCGCGTCGCAGGCGGCGGCGCGGCCGTGTTGCCGTTCGACATGCCGCTGCCGCCGTCCTGCGCCGACGTATCGGGCGGCGACAGGATCGGCGCGCCGGTGCCGTGGTCCGCGCGCTGCGAGTTCTGCGCCCACGCGGCCGGCGCGGCGGCGACGAGCGCGACGGCTGCGCACGCGACCAGACGGCGGGCGGCAGATTTCGATTCGGATGCTGACTTCATGGTGCGTTCTCCCTCAATGGAACCGCTGTCGTGGAACGTTCATGCGCAGACGAATCAGCAAGGCCCGTGCCGTCGTCGTCGGCCGGCACGCCACTTGCGGCCCCGCGTCCGTTCATCCGATCCCTTACGGAGTCGCCGCCATGCCTTCCGCTTCCGCTTCACCGCCGCACGGCAAACGCGCGTCGCGCCGCCCCGGCCGCGCGCGCAGCAACGGTCCCCAGCACCGCAACCGCTGGTCTGCCGACGTGATGCAAAAAAGTGACGCCCTCGACCTCGAGCCGCACATCTTCCAGTCCGACGATCCGGCGGAGATCGCCGCGTCGCTGAAGCGCTCGGCCGAGCACAGCCGCCGCCGCAAGGCGACGCCGTTCCAGTCGGCGATGTCGATGCTGAACTTCTATGTGAACCGCGCGGGCCGCAACCTGCCGAAAACCCGTCGCGCGACGCTCGAGCGCGCGAAGCGGAAACTGCGCGAGGCGTTCGGCCGCAAGCCGTGACCGCACGCCTTTTTCCCTCTCCCACTGCCCGTTTTCGCATGCATGAAACCCTCTGGTATCTGATCGTCGGCGCGGTGTTGATGGGCATGGGCGTCGCGACCTCGGCGCTGCGCCATCTGCCTTGCAGCAGCGCGATGATCTATCTCGCGCTCGGCATCGCGCTCGGCCCGGCCGGCGCGGGACTGCTCCATCTCGACATCGAACGCGACGCGGCGCTGCTGCGCGAAATCGTCGAGATCGCGCTGCTGGTGTCGCTGTTCGCGATCGGCTTGCGGCTGCGCGTGCCGCTGTCCGACAAGCTGTGGCTGGTGCCGTGCCGGCTCGGCCTGCTCGCGATGATCGTCACGGTGCCGCTGCTGGCTGGCTGCGCGATGCTCGCGCTCGGGCTCGGCTGGGGCCCCGCGCTGCTGCTCGCGGCGATCCTCGCGCCGACCGACCCCGTGCTCGCGCACGACGTGCAGGTGCACGATCCGGGCGACCGCGATCTCGTGCGCTTCGCGCTGTCCGGCGAAGGCGGGATGAACGACGGGATCGCGCTGCCGTTCGCGCTCGCGGGGCTCGCGCTGTGCGGCGCGGCCGACATGCCGCACGGGCAGCCGGCGCTGTCGGGAACGTTCCTGCTGGCCGCGCTGTGGGGCACGGCGGGCGCGGCGGCGATCGGCGGCGTGCTCGGCGCCAGCGCGACGCGCGCGATCGGCTGGCTGCGCACGCGCTATGCGCAGGCGCTCGGCTTCGAGGGCTTCTTCGCGCTGGCGCTGATCGTGCTGTCGTTCGGCGCCGCACAGCTCGCCCAGACCTTCGGCTTCATCGCGACCTTCGCGGCGGGCGTCGCGATGCGCCGCGTCGAGTACCGCGCGAGCGGCGGCCGGCGGCCGCGCGAAGTGATCGGCCGGATCGACTCCGAAGACGTGGTCGCGACCGAGAAGCATCCGGAGAAGGTGCATGCGTTCATGACCGAATCGGTGCTCGATTTCACGATCGAACTCGAACGGATCGCCGAAGCGGTCGTGATGACGATGATCGGCAGCGTGCTCGGCACGCTGACGGCGCCGCTCGTCACGTGGGGCGCGGCGGCGCTCGCGGCGCTGCTGTTTTTCGCCGTGCGCCCGCTCGCGGTGTCGCTCACGCTCGCCGGCTCACGCGCGACGCCGGCGCAGCGGCGGCTGATGGCATGGTTCGGCATCCGCGGAATCGGCTCCTTCTACTATCTACTGTTCGCGCTCGAGCACGGACCGTCGAGCGCCGTGCGTCCGCTCGCGGCGCCGGTGCTGGCGGTCGTGTCCGCGTCGGTGATCGCGCACGGCATCTCCGCGACGCCGCTGATGGACTGGTATTACCGGCTGCAGCAGCGTCGCCGCTGAACGCGTCACGCCCCGTCGAGCCGCGCGCGCATCTGCGCGGTGATGCGCTGGCGCGTGTCGTCGTAGCCTTCCCACGGGTCGCGCTTCAAGCGGTCGAGGCGCTCGTGCAGCGTGTCGATGGTCCACTGCGCGCCGCCCGTCGTGTCGGGCACCTCGTCCCAGTGCAGCGGCACCGATACGCCCAGCCCCGGCCGTGCGCGCACCGAGTAGGCGGCGATCGTGCTCGCGCCGCGGCCGTTGCGCAGGTAGTCGATGAAGATCTTGCCGCGCCGGTGCCGCGGCCCCATCGTCGCGGTGAAGCGCTCGGGCAGCGCGCCCGCCACGTGCTGCGCGAGCGCGCGCGAGAACGCCTTCACGTCGTCCCAGCCCATGTGCCGCGTGATCGGCACGACGACGTGCAGCCCCTTGCCGCCGCTCGTCTTGCAGAACGAGCGCAGGCCGAGCTCGTCGAGCAGCCCGCGCACCAGCTGCGCGGCCTCGATCATCGCGCTCCACGGCAGCGCCGGATCGGGATCGAGGTCGAACACGATGCGATCGGGCCGCTCGATGTTCGATGCGTGCGCGTTCCACGTATGCAATTCGATCGTGCCCATCTGGGCCGCGCCGAGCAGCGCATCGACGCTGTCGAGCGACAGCAGCGCCCCATGCCCGGGATCGAGCCCGGGGTGCTGCGTGACGAACGGAATCTCGCGGCGCTCGGCGTGCTTCTGGAAGAACAGCTCGCCGGTGATGTCGCCCGGTGCGCGCACGAGCGACACGGGCCGCCCTTTCAGGTCGGGCAGCAGCCACGGCGCCACCCATTGCCAGTAGCGTGCGAGGTCGATCTTGCGCGTGCCGCTCGCCGGGTCGAGCACGCGCTCGGGATGCGTGATGCGCACGCGGCCGGACAGCTCCGCGTCGCCGTCCTCACGTGCGTTGCGCGCGGACGCGCTCGCGCGCGCGTTTGGCTTGCGCTTGCCCGTATCGTCGGCGGCGCGCGACGCGCGCTTGCGTTCATGGCCCGCGTCGGGCGTGCTGTGCTGTCGCTCCATCGCTCCCTCCGTTTCCACATGCTTCGGCATTTCGCGGACGATCTGCGTCGCCGGCTTGTCGTCGCGCAACGCGATGAACGCGGCCTGCCGCACGATGCCGTCGCCGGTCCATTCCGCGAATTCGCATTCGGCGACGAGCGTCGGCTCGACCCAGTGCACGCGCGTGCGCGTGCGTTCGCGCGGCGCCGGCTCGAACGGCGTCGTGTCGCGCTCGTGCCGGCGCAGCAGCGCCGCGAGCCGGTCGAGCGCGCGCGCGTCGAAGCCGGTGCCGACGCGGCCGACGTAGCGCAGCGGCGCGGCCGCGCGCGAGCGCTTGCCGGCCGGCGGCGCGTCGTGCACGCCGAGCAGCAGCGCGCCGAAGCCGTGGCGGCTGCCCGACGGCTCGGTGTAGCCGCCGATCACGAATTCCTGCCGGCGCCGGCATTTGAGCTTGATCCAGGCCGCCGACCGTCCGCCGCGATAGCGCGATTCCGCCCGCTTGCCGATCAGCCCTTCGAGGCCGGTGTCGCAGGCGCTCGCGATCAGCGATGCGACGTCGTCGCCGAGATCGGGGGAAAAGCGCAGCCTGGTTGGGTCGCTGTCGGCGACGAGCGGCTCGAGCAGCGCGCGGCGCGCGGCCAGCGGTGCATCGCGCAGGTCGTAACCGTCGAGATACGGCAGGTCGAAGACGAACAGCGTGACGTCGTCCGACTGCCCGGCGCCGAACGCGTTCTGCAACGCCTGGAAGTCGGGCAGGCCGTTCGCGCCGAGCACGACGGCCTCGCCGTCGAGCCAGGCGTCGTCGACGGGCAGCGCCGCGAGCGCATCGCGCTGCGCGCGCAGCTTCGCGGTCCAGTCGCGGCCTTCGCGCGTCATCAGCTTCACGTGGCGACGCGCGCCCTTGCCCGCGATGCGCGCGAGGATCCGGTAGCCGTCGAATTTCAGCTCGTAGCGCCAGTCGGCGTCGGCGGGCGGCGCGTCGACCAGCGTCGCCAGTTGCGGCGCGATGCGCTCGGGCAGCGGCGCGCGCACGGCGCCTTCGACGGTGGAGGGGTCGCGGTCGCCGGCGGATGCGCGGTCGGGAGTACGCGTACGGCGAGGGGTGCGGTCGGCGTCGCCGGCGCTAGCTCGGACGCTGGCGGCGCCGGGGTCGCTTGCGGCAGCACGGTCGCTGGCCGCGGCGCGGTCGCCATCGCGAACGTGCGCGCGTGCGGTGGCGCGATCGCGGTCATCGGCGCACTCGCCGCTTCGCGCGGCGCGCTTGCCGGTTTGCGTGGCACGCTTGCCGCCGCCGCCCGCGCGCGCCGTCGCATCGTGCGAGTCCCGTCCCGCGCCGCCTGCCGCCGACGACGCCCCGCCCTCACCGTCGTGCACGCTGCCCGGCCGCTCGCCGACCACGTCGAATTCATCGGCGCTGCGCGCCGCTTCGTCGCGCTCCTTGATCAGCAGCCACTGCTCCTGGCGTCCCTCCTGCCGTCCGCTGCGCACCAGCGCCCAGCCGCCGTGCAGCTTCTCGCCATCGAGCCGGAACGTCAGCTTGCCCGCACGATAGCCGCTGCGCGCGCCTGCGACGCCGCCGTCGGGCGTCCACGTGCCTTCGTCCCACACGACGACCGAGCCGGCGCCGTAGTGGCCGGCCGGAATCTGCCCTTCGAACGACGCGTATTCGACCGGATGATCCTCGACGTGCACGGCCAGACGCTTCACCGCCGGATCGAAGCTCGGTCCCTTCGGCACCGCCCAGGATTTCAGCGTGCCGTCGAGTTCGAGCCGGAAGTCGTAGTGCAGCCGCCGCGCATGGTGCTCCTGGATCACGAAACGCAACGGCCGGCGTGGGGCCGCACGCCCATCGGGCTGCGGCTGCGGCTTCGCGCGCCGCCGCGCACCCGCGCCATCCGGTTCGGGCGTCGCGTCGAAATGGCGTTTGCGGCGATACGGATCGAGCTTGCCTGCCATCGCGTCACCTCGCGTGAACTGGATCGCGCACCGTCAGGCCGCGTGCTTGCGACGCGCGGCAGTCTTCTTCGTCGCATGCTCGGCCGCCGACGCGCGCTTCGCGGCCGGCCGCTTCGCCGCGGGCTTCGCGGCTGACTTCGCGGCCGCGCCCTTCGACGCCGATTTCGCGGCGGGCTTGCGCCGGGCGCCGCCGCGCGGCGCGGCGTCCGCCTCATCCGCTTCGCCGTCGTCCTCCGCATCGCGCGCGCGCGCGGCACGGCCGCCGCCGCCATCGCCGCTGCGCAAGCTGCGCTTGAGCAGCTCGGTCAGATCGACGACGTTGGTCGCCGTGCGTCCGGTCTCGGCCGGACGCTCCTCGATCTCCTCGATCTTGCCCGCGCGCACCTTGCGCTCGACCAGCTCGAGGATGTCGTCGCGAAACGTGTCGTGATACTCGTCGGGCGTCCACTTGCCCGACATGTCGTCGATCAGCTTCTTCGCCATCTCGAACTCGCGTGCGGTCACGCCGGCACGCTTGGCGTCGTCGGCCGGCACCGACAGCTCGTCGAGCGGGCGCAGCTCGTCCTGCCAGCGCAGCGTATCGAGCGCGAGCAGCGGGCCGACCGGAATCAGCGCGCCCAGATGCTGGCGATCGCGCATCACGACCAGCGCGATGCCGATCTTGCCGCTGTCCTTCAGCGCATCGCGCAGCAGCGCGTAGACCTTTTCGCCCTTGCGGTCCGGCACGAGGTAGTACGGCGTGTCGAGATAGAGGAACGACACGGCGTCCTCGTCGACGAAGGTCAGGATGTCGACGGTCTGCGTCGATTCCGGATTCGCCGAGCGGATCTCGTCGTCGGTCAGCACGACGTAGCGCTCCTTCTCGTACTCGTAGCCGCGCACGATGTCGTCGCGCGTGACCTCCTTGCCGGTGCGCTTGTTGATCTGCCGGTAGCCGACCGGGTCCATCGAGCGCCTGTCGAGCATCCGGAACGACGGCTTGACGGTGCGCGTCGCCGGGAACAGTTGCACGGGCACGTGCACCAGCCCGAAGCTGATCGCGCCTTTCCATATCATCCGCGGTGGCATCCCTGTTCCTCCTTGCCGCAGGCGCGCCCGTCTGCGCGAGCCGGGCGCGCGGTGCGGCGCTACGCCGGCAGCTCGGCCGCCTGCTGCTCGCGCGCCCAGACGCGGTGCCGGCCGAGCTCGCCGGAAAACGCGCCGAGCACCGCGTCGAGATCGGCCACGTGGCCGACGCACACGCCTTCGGCCGGGTCCGGCAAATGCGCGGCGCTCAACAGCTGACGGCCCGAGCCGACCGCCGCGATCGGCTTCAGGTGCTTGAACGCCTCGCGCACGAAGTGACACGCGTCGGCGTTGTGCGCGAGTTCGCGGCCGTCGCCGCCGCAGACGAACACCGCGTCGAACATCACCGACGGCATCCCGGCGAGCGTCGCCTGCGGCACGATGCTGCCGATCGGCGCGAGCGTCGGCGCGACGACGGTCGGCACCGCGCCCGCCGCCGCCAGCGTGCTGCGCACCTGGTCGACCAGCGCCTGACTCACGCCCGGCGTCGCGACCAGCGCGATCTTGCGCGAGCGGATCGTCGGCTTCGCGCGGCCGACCAGACTCAACGACGGCGCGAGGCGCGCGACGGCCGGCGTCGTCGCGGTCTGCGGCGGGGGCAAGCCGAGCCGCTCGGCCACTTCCGCGGCGAGCCCCGCGTCGAATCGCGCGATGATGTCGTTCACGACGCGCGCGCGAATCTCCGGCTTCGTGACCTTGCCGAGCTCGAAACAATACGCATCGCTGATGTGCCGCTGCTCGATGTCGGTCATGCTCTGGTAGAACAACGCAGCCTGCGAGAAATGGTCGGCGAACGATTCGCTGCGCACGCGCACCTTGGTGCCTTCGAGCGGCTCGGGCACCGTCTCGAAGCCGCCGCCGGCAGGCGCCGGCGGCGTCTCGCGCGGCCAGCCGCCGTTCAGCGAATTCGGCTCGTACGACGCCTGACCGACCGCGATGGTCTGCCGGTGCATCGCGTCGCGCTGATTGTTCGCGAACGGGCACAGCGGCCGGTTGATCGGCAGCTCGTGAAAATTCGGGCCGCCGAGCCGGCTCAGCTGCGTGTCGGTGTAGGAGAACAGCCGCCCTTGCAGCAGCGGATCGTTCGTGAAGTCGATGCCCGGCACCACATGACCGGGATGAAACGCGACCTGTTCGGTTTCGGCGAAGAAGTTGTCCGGGTTGCGGTTCAGCGTCATGCGGCCGATCGGCTTCACCGGCACGAGCTCCTCCGGCACCAGCTTGGTCGGGTCGAGCAGGTCGAAGTCGAATTTGCGCGCGTCGGCCGGGTCGATCAGCTGCACGCCCAGTTCGAACTCCGGATAGTCGCCGCGCTCGATCGCCATCCACAGATCGCGGCGGTTGAAGTCCGGGTCGTGGCCGGCGATGCGCTGCGCCTCGTCCCACAACAGCGAGTACGCGCCGCTCACCGGCCGCCAGTGGAATTTCACGAAATGCTCGGCGCCGGCCGCGTTGACGAACCGGAACGTGTGCACGCCGAAGCCGTCCATCGCGCGATAGCTCGCCGGTAGCGCGCGGTCGGACATCAGCCACAGCACCGTGTGCGTGGTCTCGGGCACGAGCGACACGAAATCCCAGAACGTGTCGTGCGCGGACGCGCCGGTCGGCATCTCGTTCGGCGCCTCGGGCTTCACCGCGTGCACGAAGTCCGGAAACTTGATCGCGTCCTGGATGAAGAACACCGGCATGTTGTTGCCGACCAGATCGTAGTTGCCTTCCTCGGTATAGAACTTCACCGCGAAGCCGCGCACGTCGCGCACGGTATCGGCCGAGCCGCGCGGGCCCTGCACGGTCGAGAAGCGCACGTACACCGGCGTCTCGGCCGCCGGGTCCTGCAGGAAAGCGGCCTTCGTGTAGTCGGCCATCGACTCGTAGACGCGAAACACGCCGTGCGCGGCCGACCCGCGCGCATGCACGACACGCTCGGGGATCCGTTCGTGATCGAAGTGCGTGATCTTCTCGCGCATGATGAAGTCTTCGAGCAGCGACGGGCCGCGCGCGCCGGCACGCAACGTGTTCTGGTTGTCGGCGATGCGCACGCCCTGGTTGGTGCGCAACGCCTCGCCGTCAGGGTGTTGACGGTGCTCGTCGAGCTGACGCGCCTTCGCGCTGTCGGATTGCGGTGCGGCGGAAGGCTGGCTGCCGGATGGAGCGGAGTTCGTCATGCAGGCATCCTCGTATCGATTCGGTCAGGAGCGACGACGTGCACGTGACGGCGTGTCGCCGCTACGGAAAACGGCCCGCGCCGGGGCGGCGCGAGCCGGCGCGGCCGCGCGCGATGGCGCGGCGGGCCGCGGGTGCGGCGTCAGGGCGCGCGCAATGCGTCGTCGAGTTCGGCGCGCGTCACGTCCACCGCGACGCGGCATTCGATCTCGGCATCCTCGACGCGCGGCTTCTGGTCATCCACCGCGCGGCGTGCGAGGTCGCACACGTGCGTGCGCACGCGCAGGCGGTCGGCCGTGCCGAGCGACGCGTAACGCGCAAGCACGTCCGGCGCGAAGCCGAGGTCGACCACGCAGCGCCACTGGCGTGCGCGCTCGTCGGCCGGCACGCGCACCCACGACACCTGGATCGTCAGCCGGCCCGAAGCGTCGTCCGCGTGGACGACGAGGGTCGACTGCGACGGAAACCCGTTCGCGAGCGCATGTTCGAGTTCGGCGATGCGCTGCGAACGGTCGGGCGCGTCCGTCATCTACGCACGACGCCCAGCAGCAGCGTGACCAGGAAGATCACGACGAAGATGTAGAACAGGATCTTCGCGATCTCGGCCGCCCCGGCCGCAATGCCGCCGAAGCCGAACACGGCGGCGATGATCGCGATGACGAAGAAGATGACAGCGTATCGAAGCATGAATTCCTCCTGGTTGACGGTGACCGGCGGCGCGCTCGCCGCGGTCAAGAATCGTGCTTGTGCTTGGGTTTGCCGTGAGTCGGCGTCGAGGCCATTTTCTCGAGCTCCTTCTCGCTCATCGATTTGGCCATCGACTTCGACGGCGGCTTCAGATCCTTCATTTTCGTGTCGCCGCGCTTGGCCGACAGGGCGGCCCCCGCGGCGCGCTGCTGTGCCTGGGATTTGGCTGGCATCGCTTGCCTCCTTTCGGTGACGCGCGCGGTGGCCGCGGCTCGCGGGCCGCGCGCAGTTCGAACGGTATCGTCATGCGGCGTCGCGCCGGCGCATCTCGGCCGGCGGGATCTTCATCGCCTGGCGATACTTGGTCACGGTACGGCGCGCAAGAAGAATGCCGCGCCCCGCGAGGTTCTGCGCGAGCGCGACGTCCGACAGCGGATCGGTGTGGCGCTCGGCCGCGATCATGTCGCGGATCAGCACCTTCGCGGCCGATGCCGAGCACACGCCCTTGCCGGCTGCCTCGAGCTTGCGCGGGAAGAAATGCTTGAACTCGAAGGTGCCGTGCGGCGTGGCCATGTACTTGTTGCCCGTCGCGCGCGACACGGTCGATTCGTGCAGATCGAGCTCCTCGGCGATGTCGCGCAGCACGAGCGGCTTCATCGCGATCTCGCCGTAGCGGAAGAAGTCGCGCTGCCGCGCGACGATGCATTCGCCGACGCGCTGGATCGTGTCGAAGCGCTTCTGCACGTTGCGGATCAGCCAGCGCGCTTCCTGCAGCTGCTGGCCGAGCGGCGAATCGCGCTCGCCGCTCGACTGCGCGAACAACGTCGCGTAACGCTCGTGCAGACGCGCGCGCGGCAGCACGGCCGGGTTGATCGTGACGATCCATTCGTCGCGCACCTGACGCACGATCACGTCCGGCACCACGTAGTCGCCGCGCGTGCTGCCGTAGTGATTGCCGGGGCGTGGATCGAGCCCGCGCACGAGCGCGCAGGCGGCTTGCAGCGTCTGCTGGTTGCAGCCGACGCGCCGCTGGATCTCCGCCGTTTCCCGGCGCGCGAGCCGTTCGAGGTGGTCGCGGGCGATCGCCTTCGCTTCGGCGAGCGCCGGCGTGCCGGCCGGGATCGCGTCGAGCTGCAGCAGCAGGCATTCGGACAGCGAGCGCGCGGCGATGCCGGGCCGATCGAGCATCTGCACGAACCGCAACGCGACCGCCAGATCCTGCTCGGACACCAGCAGCGCCGGATCGGCGGCGCCCAGCAGATCGCCGAGTTCCTGCCGCAGGTAGCCGTCTTCGTCGAGCGCGTCGATCACGATGCGCGCCGCCTCGCGATCGCGGCGGTTCAGCGGATAGAGCCGCAGCGCGTCGTGCAGATGCCGATGCAGCGACGGCTCGGCGGCCATCCATTCGCCCGGCGACAGATCGCCGCCATCCTCGCCCTGGCGGCCCGTGCCGCGCATCGTCGGGGCCGCCGTGTACGACACGTCGCCGTCCGGCGCGCGCACGTCGTCGCGTTCGGCCGCGGTGTCCTGCGGGGCCGCCTCGGCGGTATGTTCGGGTGTATCGGCCGGCGCCTCGTCGTCGCCCTGGCCATCTTCGAGAAACGGATTCGAGTCGAGCGCCTGCCGCAATTCCTGCTGGAATTCCAGCGAAGACAACTGCAGCAGACGAAGCGACTGCTGAAGCCTTGGCGTGAGTGCCAGGTGCTGTCGCATCTGGAGCGCAAGCGTGACTGACATCGATGTCCTCCTGACGGTGTGCGGAATTCGTATGCGGGAATCGATGCAGCTTCCGTGCCAGTACGGCAAAGCGCCGTCCGGCGCGGCTCTCAAGGGTTCGTACCCTGGCGCGGGCGGCGCGTGAGACCGCTTTTTTACAAGCGGCGGGAAGTTCGGGGGTGGGCGGGGCACGGGGGTTGCGGGGGCGGGGGGCGCGCGGCGGGGGTTTGGGGGACGGCGACGGAGGGCGTGGCGCGCTGGGCGCGCGCTGGGGGCTACGTTGTTGGCGGCCGCGCGTCTTCCGCCTCTTGCGCCTCTTGCGCCTCTTGTGTCGAGCGCGTCCTGCGCTTCTCGCGCTTCTCGCGCTTCTCGCGCTTCTCGCGCATCCCGCGGGTCCGGCGCGCCCTCCGTGCGCCGTGAGCCGTGCGCGCGTCATGCGTCACGTGCGCCCCCGTCCCGCCCGCTCCCACCCCGCAGCACCAACCGCTCGCCTCAGTACTGCATCGGCGGCGGCGTGCCCGGCAGCGGCGCGTCGCCCTCTGCGCCGTTCGGTCCGGGCGGCGGCACGTCGGCCGGCTCGCCACCGGCAGCACCGGCCGGCAGCGTGTTGTGCGGCGACGGCCGCGTGTCGTAACGCGTGTTCGCGTCCGG
The DNA here is from genome assembly GCF_013822785.1 of Burkholderia sp. MBR-1. NCBI lineage: Bacteria > Pseudomonadati > Pseudomonadota > Betaproteobacteria > Burkholderiales > Burkholderiaceae > Burkholderia > Burkholderia sp. MBR-1. The sequence goes on along the minus strand of NZ_CP053611.1, from coordinate 67,308 downwards.
CATCGTCGTGGTCGGCTGCGGACCGTGCGCGCCCGGAGGCGCCGGCGGCGCAGCGTGGGCGGCGTCGTTCGGCCGCGGTTGCATGCATGCGCCCAGCGCGCACGCGGCGGCGAACGCAACGGCGCCCACGCGTATCGTCTGGATCGGTTTCATCGAATCCTCCGTGACAAGTGGCCGGCACCGCGCCGGCCTGAACGGCCCGGCTCAGAGCCGGTTGAAGTGGAAATCGCCCGCATACGCGGTGGGCGCGCGGCGCGCCATCATCGTGTCGAATTCGGCGGCGACGCGCGTGAGCGCGCCGCGCTGCCGCCCGACGCCGGCGTGTTCCAGCGCGGCGAACGCGTCGGCGTCGAACGTGACCGTCAGCGACGCCGGATGGCCGTCGACGCGAAAGCCGATATGCAGCGCGCCGGCCGGCCGCTCCTCGACATGAAACGGCATCTCGCGTGCGTCGAAATGACGGCCGAGCGTCTCGGCCACGTCGCGCAACATGCCGGGTTTCACGCGGATATTCATCGTGGGACCTCCATCAACGTTGTGGATTTCACCGCCCGCCGCGCCCATCGCGCCCATCGCGCCCGGATCGACGGCTCGCGGGTCGGCGGCTCACGCTCGGGCGGCGGGTGCCCGGGTGGGTCGCCCTCGGGATCCTGGTACGGTTCCGGCACGCCGGGCGGCACCTCGGTCGGCGCGGGCGGCTCGGGCTCCGGCTCGACGTCCGGCATCGGCGGCTCGGGGCGATGCAGCTCTCGGATAACGATCGGGTTCATAGGCAGTCGTTCATCGCGTCGTGTCGGCGCAAGCGGCGCCGATCTCCACATGGCGGCGCCCGCTGTCGCGCGTGCGCGCGATCATCAGGCCCGCTAAGGCTCGCAAAGGCCCGCAAGCGCTATGCCGCCGCGACACGCGCGTCCTGACGGGCCGCCCGCCGCCGCGCGCCGCGGCGCGATCGCATTCCATGTCTTCCCTACACCGCGCGCTGCAATTCTTTCAACGGCATCGCGCTAGCTCTCGTACGCGGCCATCACGAGCCACAGCTCGCGGCCGTCGTCGCGCACCCGCGCGGCGAGCGCATACGCGTCGGCCGGCTCGCACGCGGTCTGCAGCGCGAACCGCGCCGGTTCGGTCGAGCCGAAGGTCTCGTCGAGCGGCCGCACGTCGGCCTTGCCCTCGAACATCCGCCGCTCGGGCCGGTAAATCAGCGGCTCCCGCTTCCATGCGCTGAAGTGGCTCTTCACCGAATCGAAGCCGCCGCCACATACGTTCACTTCGTAGCGCACTCCGGGTCGTCGTTTTGGAATGGTCATCGTGCCTCCCGCTCGATTGCGTGTGGACTGCGTGTGCGTGTGTGCGTGCGGCGCCGCGCGTGGTCCTCTGCCACGCAGACGGCAAATCGTGTGCCGCCGCGCGTTGCAGGCACGCCGGTTGCGCCACCGGCACGTCAACGCCAACGATACGGAGCCACGCCATGAGCGATTCGACCCGAGCCGGCATCGATACGCCGGAACAGGAGCGGCATCCCGACCCGCAGCCGCCGCTGAAGGACCAGGATCAGACCAAGACGGGCCACTCGGAGCGCCACATCGACGAGCAGCTCGAGGACACGTTCCCGGCGAGCGACCCGCCCGCGACCGGCGGCGTCACGCGCATCGACCCCGACACGCCCCCGGGCACGCATGACGACGGCCCCTGGCAGGACCCGGCCAAGCGCCGCGACGAATGACCCTGGCCGGGCGACGCGCACTCCGCGGCACGCCGCTTGCGGCAGCGCATGACCCGGCTCCCAATTCGCGAGGAGGACCGCAATGCATCGCGTCAACGAAATCATGTCGCAGGACGTCGTGCGCATCGCGCCGACCGACTCGATCCGTCATGCCGCGCAACTGATGGAGCGCTACGACATCGGCGCGCTGCCGGTGTGCGACAACAACCGGCTGATCGGGATGGTCACCGACCGCGATCTCGCCGTGCGTGCGATCTCGGCGGGCAAGCCGCCGGAAACGCGCGTGCACGAAGTCGCGTCGGGCCCGATCGAATGGTGTTTCGTCGACGATTCGCTCGACGAGATCCAGCACTACATGGCCGACGCGCAGCTGCGCCGGCTGCCCGTCGTCGACCACGACAAGCGGCTGGTCGGCATGCTGTCGCTCGCGGACATCGCGACGCGCACGGCCAGCCCCGCGCGCGACGAAGTAGCCAACACGCTGGAAGGCGTGTCGCAACCGAAGCAGACGTGACGGGGCGCGCGCGCCCCGCCCGACCACCCGCGCGACCCGCAGGGCCCATCCCGGGCACGGTCGCGCCTACACAGCCAGGAGGACAACCATGCAGACTACCGACCAAGGACAAGCCCGCATCATCGGCAAGGGCGCGGCGACCGCAGCCGGCCCCGGTCCCGACGTGATGGCCGCCGACACGCTGGAAGGCAACAAGGTCTACACGACCGACGGCGACGACGTCGGCAAGATCAAGGACATCATGCTCGACGTGCGCTCGGGCCGCGTGGCGTACGCCGTGCTGTCGAGCGGCGGCCTGCTCGGCATCGGCGACAAGCTGCTCGCGATCCCGTGGAGCGCGCTCACGCTCGACACCGAACGCAAGTGCTTCCTGCTGTCGGTGTCGTCCGAGCGGATCAAGAACGCGCCGGGCTTCGACAAGGATCACTGGCCGGCGATGGCCGACCCGCAATGGGCCGAGCCGCTGCACGAGTACTACGGCAGCACGCCGTACTGGAGCGCCAGCGACGAGCTCGGGCTGACCGACCCGACCGAGGATCTGACCGACCCGCGCACCCGCGGCCATCACTGAAACTGACGCGTCATCCGGATTCGGCGGCAGTTGAGCCGACCTGCCCCGCACAATGCGGGGCTTTTTTTCGTCCTGGTGCCGTCCTCGGCGCGCGCGCCGATTGATAACGAAACAACATCAATCGCTGCAAAAATCGCACTTCTCGTTTTGCCGTCTCCGGGCGAACATTGGCGAAACAACAATCGATCGCGCCCCGCGCCTTTCCCGCTTTCCTGGAGACACCCTGATGCATCCCTCGTCCAGCCCTTCGACCGGACGCTCGAAGGCCGCCGCGGTATTCCGCGTGACGGCCGGCAACTTCCTCGAGCAATTCGACTTCTTCCTGTTCGGCTTCTACGCGACGCAGATCGCCGCGGTGTTCTTTCCGGCCGCGAGCGAATTCGCGTCGCTGATGATGACCTTCGCCGTGTTCGGCGCCGGCTTCCTGATGCGTCCGCTCGGCGCGATCGTGCTCGGCGCGTACATCGACGACGTCGGCCGCCGCAAGGGCCTGATCGTCACGCTGGCGATCATGGCGAGCGGCACGATCCTGATCGCGTTCGTACCCGGTTACGCGACGATCGGCATGCTGGCTCCGGTGCTGGTGCTGGCCGGGCGGCTGCTGCAGGGCTTCTCGGCCGGGGCCGAGCTGGGCGGCGTGTCGGTCTATCTCGCCGAACTGGCCACGCCCGGCCGCAAGGGCTTCTACACGAGCTGGCAGTCGGCCAGCCAGCAGGTCGCGATCGTCGTCGCGGCCGCGCTCGGCTTCGCGCTGAATCACTGGCTCAGCACGTCGGCCATCGCCGCGTGGGGCTGGCGCGTGCCGTTCTTCGTCGGCTGCATGATCGTCCCGTTCATCTTCATGCTGCGTCGCAATCTCCAGGAAACGCAGGAGTTCACCGCGCGCCGGCATCGCCCGGGCATGAAGGAAGTGTTCGCCACGCTCGCGCGCAACTGGGGCGTCGTGATCGCCGGGATGATGCTGGTCGCGATGACCACCACGAGCTTCTACCTGATCACCGTCTACGCGCCGACCTTCGGCAAGACGGTGCTGCACCTGAGCACCGCCGACAGCCTGCTCGTGACGCTGTGCGTCGGCGTGTCGAACTTCGTGTGGCTGCCGATCGGCGGCGCGCTGTCGGACCGCATCGGCCGCCGCCCGCTGCTCGTCGGCATGACGCTGCTCGCGATCGCCACCGCGTATCCGGCGCTGTCGCTGCTCGCTCACGCGCCGTCGTTCATCAACATGCTGCTCGTGCTGCTGTGGCTGTCGTTCATGTACGGGATCTACAACGGCGCGATGGTCGTCGCGCTGACGGAAGTGATGCCGGTCGAAGTGCGCGTCGCGGGCTTCTCGCTCGCCTACAGCCTCGCCACCGCCGTGTTCGGCGGCTTCACGCCGGCGATCTCGACCGCGCTCATCCATACGACGGGCGACAAGGCCGCGCCCGGTTACTGGATGAGCCTCGCCGCGGTGTGCGCGCTGCTCGCGACCTTCGCGCTGTATCGCCGCCAGCCGGCGACGCTCACGCCCGCGCACTGACGCACTGAAATCCGCAGCCGCATCGCTGCCCCGACACCGCTCGACCACGACGATCGACACGACCATGAAAAAACTGTTCCACACCCTCTGCGCGAGCGCGCTCGTCGCCGCCGCCGCGCTCGCCACGACCGTGCAGGCGGCCGAGCTGCACGTGATGAGCTCGGGCGGCTTCACGGCCGCCTACAAGCTGCTCGGCCCGCAGTTCGAAGCGCACACCGGCAACACGCTCGACACCGCGCTCGGCCCGTCGATGGGCAAGTCGGCCGAGGCGATTCCGAACCGGCTCGCGCGCGGCGAGCCGGCCGACGCGGTGATCATGGTCGGCTACGCGCTCGACGACCTGATCCGGCAAGGCAAGGTGATCGCCGGCTCGCGCGTCGAGCTGGCCGATTCGCGCATCGGCATGGTGGTGCGCGCCGGCGCGCCGACCCCCGACATCGGCACGGCCGACGGCCTCAAGCAGGTGCTGCTGCATGCCAAATCGATCGCGTACTCGGACAGCGCGAGCGGCGTCTACATCGAGCGCGAGCTGTTCAAGAAGCTCGGCATCGAGGACCAGGTCAAATCGAAGGCGAAGATGATTCCGCGGATTCCGGTCGCCTCGGTGGTCGCGAACGGCGACTACGAAATCGGCTTCCAGCAGGTCAGCGAGCTGCTGCCCGTCAAGGGCGCGACCTACGTCGGCAAGATTCCGGAAGCGCTGCAGTCCGTCACGCGCTTCGCGGCCGGCATCCCGATCGGCGCGCAACATCCGGCCGAAGCGAAGGCGCTGCTCGACTATCTCGCGTCGCCCGACGTGCAGCCGCAAGTGAAGTCGACCGGGCTGGATTCGGTGTCCGCGCATTGAGCACGTGCGGCGGGCGCGGGCACGACGCCGCGTTCCCGCCGCTCTCCCCCGCCTTCCCCGCCTTCCCGCCTTCCCGCCGCACTACGCGCACTACGCGCCGGCTTCGGCCTCGTCCGCGCCGGCCGTCCCGGCGCCGCTCAGCACCCGCACGAGACGCGCACGGTCGCATGCGCCTTCCCACGACGCCACGAAGATCACCGCGCACGCGTTGCTGATTACGCTCGTCAACGCGCGCGCCTCGGACATGAACCGGTCGATGCCGACCAGCAGCGCGACGCCCGCGACCGGCAGGTCGGGCATCACGACGAGCGTCGCGACGAGCGCCACGAGCCCGCTGCCCGACACGCCGGCCGCGCCCTTCGACGTGACGAGCATCACCGCCAGCAGCGCGGCGATCTGCGGCGCGGACAGCGGCACGTCGCACGCCTGCGCGATGAACAGCGCGGCGAGCGTCAGATAGATCGCAGTGCCGTCCAGGTTGAACGAATAGCCGGCCGGCAGCACGAGCCCGACCACGCCCTTGTCGCACCCGAGCGCCTCGAGCTTGACGATCAGCCGCGGCAACACGGGCTCGGTGGACGACGTCGCGAGCACGATCAGCAACTCCTCGCGGATGTAGCGCAACAGCCGCCACAGCGAAAAGCCGTGCAGCCGCGCGAGCGGCGCGAGCACCAGCGCGACGAACAGCATGCAGGCAACGTAGAACGACACGATCAGCCACGTCAGCGAGCCGACCGAGCCGATGCCGAAGCGCCCGACCGTGAACGCCATCGCGCCGAACGCGCCGAGCGGCGCGAGCCGCATGATCATCGCGAGCACGCGGAACACGACCTGCGCGACGCCGTCGATCAGCGCCAGCACGGGCCGCCCGGCCTGCGGATGCGCATTCAGCGCGAAGCCGAACAGCAGCGACAGCAGCAGCACCGGCAGCACGTCGCCGTTGCGGAACGCGCCGAGCATCGTGTCGGGGATCACGTCGAGCGCGAACGCCACCAGGCCGCGCGGCGGCGCCTGCCGTGCGTATGGCGCGAGGATGTTCGGATCGAGGTGATGCACGTCGACGTGCATGCCCGCGCCGGGGCGCAGCACGAACGCGGCGACGAGCCCGAAGGCGAGCGCGGCCGCGGTCAGCAGATAGAACAGCGCGAGCGCGCGCACGATCGTGCGGCCGATCGCCCGGCCGTTCGCCAGCGACGTGATGCCCGACACGATCGTGCAGAACACGATCGGCGCGATCATCATCCGCACGAGCCCGACGAAGGCATCGCTGAGCGGCTTGAGCAGCGCGCCCGCGTGCGGCCAGAAATGGCCGACGCTCACGCCGAGCGCCATGGCGAGCAGGACCTGCACGTACAACGAACGAAGCGGTGTTGCGGTCGTCACGACGCGGCGCGCTCCGCCGTTGCGGTTGCGGACGCGTATGCAAGAACGGCAGCGGATGCGCGCATCATGCCGCCGCCTCGCTGCCGGCCGCGGCGCCGCGCCGCGCATCGAGCACCGCGCGGTGAAACGCTTCGGCGGCCGGCGTCAGCGTGCGCCCGCGCCGCTTCACGATCCCCACGCGGCGTTTGACCACCGGCTCGACGAGCGGCACGCTCGTGAGCACCGGATGGTCGCGCCCCGGCATCGCCATCGACGGCACCGCGGCCACGCCGAGCCCGGCTTCGATCAAGCCGAGCATGGTCGTCACGTGACGGGTTTCGCACACGCTCGCCGCGCGCGGCGCGACGGCGGTCAGCGCCTGATCGAGCAGCAGACGGTTGCCGGAGGTCTTGTCGACCGACACGTAGTCGTACGCATAGAGCTCGTTCCACGTCACGCGCTTCTTGCCCGCGAGCGGATGATCGCGCCGGCATGCGGCGACGAAGCGCTCCTGCAGCAGCAGCCGGAATTCGACTTCAGGCTCCTGGCTGCCCATGAAGCTCACGCCGAAATCGGCCTCGCCGCTGATGACGGCGCTCAGCACCTCGTTCGCGCTCGCATCCAGCAGCTTGACGCGAATGCGCGGAAAGCGGCGATGGTAGCTGGCGATCACGTTCGGCAGGAAGTAATAGGCGACCGACGGCACGCAGGCGATCGTCACATGGCCGAGGCGGCTCGACGACACGTCGCGGATGCCGAGCAGCGCGACGTCGAGATCGTCGAGCAGCTGCTCGGCGCTCGGCGCGAACACGCGACCGACGGTCGTCAGCGTGACGCTGCGCGTGGTGCGCTCGAACAGCCGCACGCCGAGCGCGTCCTCCAGCTTCTCGATCCGGCGGCTCAACGCGGGCTGCGAAATGCTGATCGATTCGGCGGCCTTACGGAAGCTCCCCAGCTCCACCACCGCGCGAAACGCCTGCAAGTCGGTCAAATCGAAATTGATTCCCACGGGCCTGGTCTCCGGTTCTCGAATGCCCGGTATTGTGCATGATTCGCCCGGGCAGACCCAGCCGGGAAGATACCGGCGCGCGAGCGCGGCCGTGCGTCGTCGCGAACGATCACTCAATCGAGCATGCGCGCGAGCCCGCCGCCGCGCCACCCGGCACCGTTTTACAAGCGTCGTGTAACGTCCCGCGCCGCGCGCGTCAGCGCCGTCCGCCGCTCGCCGATTCCAGGTAGGCGAGCAGCCGGTGCGGCGTGAGCGGCTTCGCGCAGTGCGCGTCGAAGCCTGCTTCGCGCGCACGCTCGCGATCGCGCTGCGACGCGTGCGCGCTGCAGGCGACGAGCAGCATGTCGGCGGTGCGCGGGTCGGCGCGCAGCCGCGTCGCGAGCTGCAGGCCGTCGAGGCCCGGCATCGCGATGTCCAGCACGATCGCGAACGGCTGCCAGTCGCGCGCGAGCGCGCAGACGGCGAACGGATCGTCGGCGACGCGGCATTCGAAACCGCGCGCCTCCAGCAGCAGTTGCAGCGCATCGGCCGCGTCGCGGTAGTCGTCGACCACCAGCACCCGGCGCGGGCGCGGCGGGACGCTGTCGGGTGAACGCCACAGCAGCACGTCGTCGGCCGCCGGATCGTTGACGCGGGGGGTATGCATCGGGTGTCTCCATTCAGCGGATACGGCCCCCGCGCAAACTGCGCGCCCATATTGAAAGTCCCCGGCATGCCGGTTGCTGCATCGACGCGATATCGTCGATACGGGAGCCCCTCGATGCGCGCACGGCCGAACCGCCAACCCAGCAAGCCGCCCGCATGCGGGCGCGACGCATGCCGCGCGGCGCACGCCGACGCGTCGGGCTGCGTGGGAGGCGCCGCATGACGGAACGCACGTCCCGACATCCGACGCACGCCGCGCAGCACGCCAAGCCATCGCAGCGGCCGCAGCCCGACGCGGCCGACACGCACGGCGGCGACGCCGATGACCACGCGCCGGCCACGCTCGACGCGTGCCGCCGCTGCGGGCTGTGGGAGCACGCGACGCAGCCGGTGCCGGGCGCCGGCCCCGCCGACGCGCGGATCATGCTGGTCGGCGAGCAGCCGGGCGATCAGGAAGACCGGACCGGCGTGCCGTTCGTCGGCGCGGCGGGCCGCATGCTCGACCGTGCACTCGACGAAGCCGGGATCGATCGCGCCCGCGTGTACGTGACCAACGCGGTCAAGCACTTCAAGTGGGAGCCGCGCGGCAAGCGCCGGCTGCACAAGACGCCGGCGCAGCGGGAGGTCGCCGCGTGCCGCTACTGGCTCGAGCGCGAACTCGAGACGCTCGCGCCGCGCGTGATCGTCGCGCTCGGCGGGACGGCGCTGCGCGCGGTGCTGCAGGACAACGACGCGACGCTCGAACGCGCGCGCCAGCCGTTGCGCTCGCCGGGCGGCCGCCTCGTCGTCGCGACGTATCACCCGTCCTACGTGCTGCGCACGCGCGGCGCCGATTCGCGCGAGCGCGCGTACCGGACGCTGGTCGACGCGCTGCGCACCGCAGCGCGACTCGCGCGCGACGCCGGCACGGCGCACGGCACGCGCGGAGACGCCGAATGAGCGACCTGCGCAACGACGACGCAACGCACGCCGCGCCCACCTCGACATCCACGTCCGCGCCCGCGCCGGCCGCGAAGCCGTGGTATCGGCGGCTCGGCCCCGGCCTGCTCGCGGGCGCATCCGACGCCGATCCGAGCAACGTCGCGGTGTACGCGCAGGCCGGCAGCCAGTTCGGTTTCAACATGCTGTGGATGATCGTCGTCACGCTGCCGATGATGGTCGTCGTGCAGCTCGCGGCCGCGTTCGTCGGGCGCACCAACCGCAAGGGGCTGGTGGCCGGCATCCGCGAGCACTTCTCCGACCGTCTCGCGAAAACGCTGATCGTGATGGTCGTGATCGTCAACGTCGTGAACGTCGGCGCCGATCTCGCCGCGATGGGCGACGCGACCGCGCTCGTCGCCGGCGGGCGCAGCTACTGGTACGCGGCCTTGTACGGGATCGCGTCGCTCGCGCTGCAGGTGCTGATGTCGTACGAGCGCTATGCGCGCTGGCTCAAATGGATGACGCTCGGCCTGCTCGCGTACGTGCTGGAACTCGGCTTCGTGCACGTCGACTGGCGCAATCTGCTGCATACGCTGGTGCTGCCGCACATCGCGTTCACGCACGACTACGCGACCACCGCGGTCGCGGTGCTCGGCACGACGCTCAGCCCGTATCTGTTCGTGTGGCAGGCCGCGCTCGAAGTGGAGGAAACCCAGGCCGAGCGGCGCAACGGCGATGGCGACACCGCCAGCGCGCCCGCGACCCGTCGCGACACCGAGCGGCGCATCACGTTCGACACGTGGACCGGGATGATCGTCACGAACGCGGTGTCGTTCTGCATCATGGTGATCGGCGCGGCGGTGTTCTTCACGCACGGCCGGCACGACATCGGGTCGACGGCGCAGGCCGCCGAAGCGCTGCGGCCGATCGCGGGCGAAGCGGCGTTCGTCGTGTTCGCGTTCGGCATCGTGGGCTGCGGGCTGCTGGCGATTCCGGCCTTCGCCGGCAGCGCCGCTTACGGCTGCGCGGAGGCATGGCAGTTCCGCGAGGGCCTCAACGAGCCGGTGCATCGCGCGCCGGCGTTCTACGGCGTGCTCGCGCTGTGCGTGCTGGTCGGCATCGCGATCTGCTTCGGCCCGGTCAATCCGATCAAGGCGCTGTACTGGAGCGCGGTGCTCAACGGCATCGCCGCGGTGCCGATGCTGGTGCTCGTGATGCTGCTCGCCCAGCGGCGCGGGGCGGCCGGCCAGCCGGGCAGCGGCGTCGCATCGAGGGTGCTGGGGTGGCTTGCCGTCGCGCTGATGGCGGCGTCGGTGGTGGTGATGGTAGTGATGCTGGCGTGAGCGGCGGCCGTTGCTGTTTGCAACTGCGGGCGACGGATGGCGGTAATCGATGGAGGCTGACTGCGACGGCGGATACAACAACGGTTGACGGCCGGGCCTGCGATGCCCTCCGGCTCACTGATGAAGTGTTCGCAGCGATCTCGCGAGCTTCGCGATCGTTGCTGCCATTAGAAGTCCAGCTCCTTGAGTTCCCTCTCCGACAGAACGCTAACTCGTCGACGACGGGTGCGGGCATCGAGCGACTTGAGCGCCGGATCCGTCTCGGAGAGCAAGTCATGCAGGCGCAGGCCGGGAGCAAACGCTTCCAGATATCGAACCACCTGACCGATCGCCACGCCAGGGTCGCCCTTTTCGATGCGGTAGGCGGTATTGCGCGACAGTCCGGCTCGCGTGGCTGCCTCGCTCTGATGGACCCCTCTCGCTATACGGAGACGGGAGAGCAGTTGCCCCAGGTGCTTTGTCTCGGCAAGCACGGCCGGGCTGGCAGCCATCTCTTGATTGACCTTCATGCTCGATAAATCGCTCCTTATGGCTCGTATGCTCGATTTTACGAGCATTCCAGCGTTCACAGGCACAGCCGCCGCGAATGCCTGCGCGCCGCTCCTGACGAGCGGGGACGCCTTCTTGAAAAACGGGAGTTTTAACCAGCCGGAATCAAACCCGCCATTGCAGCGGGCTACAGCGCGGGCGTCACCGAGGCTCGCGAGCAGACTCTACCGCCCCTGATCGGCCCATTTGGTTTGCTGCTGGCGGCCACATCGCTCGGGAAGTGGCCGCGGTTCTTGCCTGCGGATTCACGCGCTTCTCGGTCACGGTCGCCTCGGGCCGGCCGCGCGAGCGGCACGGCCCGATCGCGAGCGGACCCGCTTACATCATCTTCCCGCGCGAGCGCTCGGCGCGCGCCGCATCGGCCGCCGACTCGACCTTCTTCACTTCCTCCGGCGGCGGCAGCACGGCCTTGAAGCCCATCGACTCGATCCACATCTCGCGCGCCCAGCCGCGGGTGTGATAGAGGTGATGATCCTCGTCGGCTTCGACTTCGTCGTGCGCGGCCTTCAGCGCACGCGCCGCGTCGCTGTCGCGCAGCTGGTCGGCCGCATAGCCGATCAGCTCCCAGTTCAGATGGTCCTTCGTCTCGGCGAGCACCACGCACTCGGCCGCGACGACCTGCGCGACGGCCGGATCGGCCTGCTTCTTCGCCTGCTGGATCACCTGCACCAGCGACTTGCCCGTGGCCGCGACAGCGGCACGGCCGGGCGACTGCGCGTCGGGATCGAGGCCGAGCGTTTCGAACACCTTGCGCAGCACTTCCTGGTGATGCAGGGTCTCGCGATGATATTTCTCCCATTCCTTGTGCAGGTCCGGGTCGGTCGCGCACTGGAGCGCGGCCTCGTAGATCTGCGCGCCGCCAAGCTCGGTCTCGTATGCCTGACAGAGCAGTTCGAGGATGCCTTCGTGCTTCGATTGACGTTGGGCCATGACTGCTTCTCCGAAAAATGCGGGCCGCACGCGCGGCCCGGGGTTGAACCGGGCGCGCGTTACTGCGCGCCCACCTTGCGCTGCAGCGCTTCCGCCATGCTCAGGTGATGCTTGAGCTTCGGCAGCGTGGCTTGCGCGAACGCGCGCAGTTGCGCGTCCTTGCCGTCGCGGGCCTCCGTTTCGAACAGCGCAATCGTCTTGCGGTGCGCTTCCGGGCCGGCCGCCGCGACATAAGCGGTGTCGAAGTCCTTGCCTTGCTTGCCGCGCAGCGCCTCGACGTCCGGGTCGGTCACCTGCTCGACCGGCGGCTTGATGCCCTTGCGCGCGGCGATCTGGTTCAGCTGCGCATTCGCCTTGCCGTGGTCGGCCACCATGCGCTTCGCGAACGCGCGCACGTCGGACGACTTCGACTGCTTCAGCGCCAGCTGGCTCGCCTGCACTTCCGCCTTGCCGCCGATCGCGGCCTTGTCGACGAATTCCGCATCGGCGCCCTGCGGCGCCTTCGCCATGCCCGCATCGCCGGCACCGGCGCCCGACGACGGATTGATCACGCCGCCCGGCACGTGCGAATTCGAGGCGGGCGGCTCGCTCGGCATCTGTGCGTGCGCGAGCCCCGCTACCGCGAGCGCGCCCGCAGCGAGCGCCGCGGTCGTCCAGTTGGGTCGTTTCATGCGCTTTCTCCTTGTGTGGGGAACCGGTCAGCCGCCGACGATCGAGCCGCCGTTCGGATGCAAGGTCTGTCCCGTCATGTAGCTCGTGCCTTCCGATGCGAGCAGGACGTAGCAGTCGATCAGCTCGTCGGGCTGGCCCGGCCGCTTGAGCGGCACGTTCGAGCCGAATTTCGACACCTGCTCGGCGCTGAAGGTCGACGGGATCAGCGGCGTCCAGATCGGCCCCGGCGCCACGGCGTTCACGCGGATGTCGCGCTCGGCCAGCTCGATCGACAGCGAGCGCGTGAACGCGACGATCGCGCCCTTGGTCGCCGAGTAGTCGGGCAGTTTCGGGCTGCCGTGGTACGCGGTGACGGACGCCGTGTTGACGATGCGGCCGCCGCCCTTCATGTGCTGCAGCGCCGCCTGCGTGCAGAAGATCATCCCGTACACGTTGGTGCGGAAAGTACGCTCGAGCTGCTCCTCGGTCACGTCCTCGATGCCGGGCTGCGGATGCTGCTCGCCCGCGTTGTTTACCAGCACGTCGAGCCGGCCGAGCCGCTCGACGGTGCGCGCGACCGCGTCGCGCGCCTGTTGCCGGTCGCCGATGTCGCACGCGATCGCCTCGCAACGCCGGCCGGCCTGTTCGATGAGCCGCTTCGTGTGCGCGGCGTCGTCCGACTCGTTCAGATAGACGATCGCGACGTCCGCGCCTTCCTTCGCGAAACCGATCGCCACCGCGCGGCCGATCCCGCTGTCGCCGCCGGTGACGAGCGCGACCTTGCCGGCCAGCTTGCCACTGCCGACGTAATCGGCCGCCTCGTCGCGCGGCTTCGGCTGCATGTCCCGCTCGCTGCCCGGCTGCTGCGTCTGCTTCTGGGGCGGCGGGGTGTGTGCCTGGATCATGTATGCCTCCTTGATCGTGGGTCGGGAGCACGACGCAAGCCGCATGCCGCAGGCCGCCGCTCGTGCCGCACGGCCGCTCGCGGCCGTGCGCGCGCGGTGCGTCCCTGCATTGCAAGCGCGTGCAGAAACGGCATGGTCAGTGCGCGGCGTCCTGCGTCGTGCCGTCGGGCCGGCGCACCGGGTCGAAGTCGCGCCACTCGCCGTCCTGCCATTCGCCTTCGACGCGCTCGATCGCCTGCGCGCCGGTCGCGCGCAACACGTCTTCGGCCGCCGCCGCGGTGGCGGCCGTCACGCGCGCGGCGAGGATCACGCCGCTCTCGGTCTGCTCGAGCGTGCCCTTGCCCTCGGCCTGCTCGCCGCGCATCCGTCCGAGCGCGCCGCCGAAGGCGCCGAGATACGCGCCGGCCAACGCGCCGGCGACCGGCACGAACCAGTAGCGCAGGCCGATCGCGTAAGCGATCAGGCCGACGATCACGCCGATCAGCATGCCGCGCAATGCGCCGACCATCGCGCCGCGGCCGCCGGGCTTCGCGGCCGTATCGGCATACACGTCGCCGCCGATCGGATAGCGCGCGTGCTGTCCGCCCGGGTTCAGAAAGAAGATGGACACGTCGTCCGGTCCGAACGCGCGCTCGTAGAGGTGGCGCGCCCCACCTTCCGCTTCATCGAACGTCGTGAAGCGGCCTGCGACGATCATCGCCATGCTCGTGCTCCTCGTGACGGTAACGCGCCGTGCGCGCGCCGGCGCGCACGGCCGACGGCGGCGCTCACATCAGCCGCCCGAGTTCCTTCGACACCGATGCCGGCGTGGTGTACTCGCGATCGGGGATCTGCCGCAGCATCTCCAGCACCTGCTGGTCCGCATGCGAGCGCTCCGCGCACTGGACGACGTCGGCCTTGCTCGCCGGGTAGTCCATGCCCTTCAGCGCCTTCTGCACGTCGACCGGGCTCGGCGCCTTGCCGTGGCCGGTCTGATGGCCGCCCTTGTCGTGGTCCTGCTGCGTGCGCTCGCCTTCGTGCGCGCGCGAGTGGCTGTATTCGTGGCCGGTGTGTTGTCGGGATGACATGGAAACCTCCTTCGAAAGAAAAACGCACTCCAGATCGATTACGCGGTCGTACGCCGCGCCCGCGCGAGCGCCGCGACCATCAGCGCGGCCGCGCCCAACGCGACGGCGCCCGCGACCTTCGGACGCTGCACCACTGCGTTGTATGCGCAACCGCGCAGCACCGGACCTTCCATTCCTTCGCGCTCGTGCAGCGCGTGGCGCGACTCGTACAGCGCGTTGTCGTCGCGCGGGCGTGCCGGGCGCACGGTGCGCTGGCCGCGCGAGAACAACGTGGCCGCGAGGCGATCGAACAGGCGCGGCGCGTGATACGCGCCCGCCGAGGCCAGCTTCGCGGCGCCGCCGACGAACAGCGTGCGGCGCGGATGTGCGGCCGCGAACAGGATCGCGTCGGCCACCAGCTCGGGGTCGTAGATCGGCGGCGGCAGCTTCGCCTCGACGTTCATGTAGTTTTTCGCGTGCATCACGAACATCGTGTCCATCGCGGCCGGCTTGATCAGCGTGACGGATACCGGCAAGCGGTCCGACTCGAGCTCGAGCCGCAGCGAATCGGTGAAGCCCTTCACCGCGTGCTTCGACGCGACATACGCGCTCTGCAGCGGCAGCGGCGCGTCCGACGCCTCGCTGCCGAGGTTGATGATCGCGCCGCCATGAAAATCGCCCTTGCGCCGGAAATGGTCCGACGCGACGAGCGAGCCGTGCACGACGCCCCAGTAGTTCGTGTCGAACAGCCGCCGCTGATCCTCGAGCGGCACCGCGGCCGCCGTGCCGAAGATCGAGACGCCGGCGTTGTTGATCCACGTGTCGAAGCCGCCGTAGGTATCGACGGCCTGCGCGGCGGCGCGCTGCAGATCCTCGTGATTCGCGACGTCGCCCGCGACCGGCACCGCAAGGCCGCCGTGCTGGCGGATCTCGTCGCACAGCGTATCGAGCGCGTCGCCGTTGCGCGCGAACAGCACGAGCTTCGCGCCGCGGCGTGCCGCCTTGCGCGCGGTGACGAGGCCGATGCCGCTCGTCGCGCCCGTGATCACGATCGTCTGCTCGCCGACGGGTTTGAGCGTGCACTTCATAACACCTCCTGTTACGTCGCGCCGATCACTTCGGGCGGATGGTCAACTGGTTGCGCACGTCGCGCACGCCGTCGATCTTCCTGACGACGTCGGCCGCCTGCCCGCGCTGCTGCTCGTCCGGCACGCTGCCGGTCAGCATCACGACGCCGCGGCGCGTCTTCACGTGGATGTCGCCGGCCGACAGGCCGCTCGTGCCGACCAGTTCGGCCTTCGCCTTGGTCGTGATGGTCGCGTCGTGAATCTTCGTCCCGGTGCTCGAATGGGACGACGATGCGGACGACGAAGCGGCGTCGTCGCCGGCGGCGAACGCGCTCGGCGCGACGACGGTGCAGGCGGCGGCAGCGGCGACGGCGATCGCCATGCCGAGACGCGTGCCCGCACGACGGCGCGCTCGCGGCGCGCTGGCTTGCAGCAGAAATACCTTCATCGTGACCTCCTTTCGTGAGCGCCGGCCGTGCCGGCTGGTATGCCGATGTCGCAAGTCGCGTGCCGCGCGCACGGCGCGGCTCGCGCGTGCGGCGCGCCGATCAGACGCCCTTTCATCCAAGCCGTTGTAATTTTTTCGGCGCCGATGCGGGCCGCTTCCCCCGCAAAGCGGCGGGCATGCCGATTGCCGGACAGGGATGCAACGGGGCCCACCGGCGCGGCCCCGACCTCGGGAGCATCACCATGCAAAGAATCGCGTTGATCAGTGAACATGCGTCGCCGCTGGGCGTCATCGGCGGCGTCGATGCGGGCGGCCAGAACATCTACGTCGCCAACGTCGCGAAGCAGCTGGCCGAACGCGGCCTCGACGTCGACGTCTACACGCGTTGCGACAATGCGCACCTGCCGGAGGTCGTGCAGATCGGCCCGCGCATGCGCGTGATCCACGTGCCGGCCGGTCCGCCGACCGATGTGCCGAAGGAGCGGCTGCTGCCGTACATGGGGGCGTTCGCCGATTACATGATCGCGCGCATGCGGCGCGAGCCCGACCCCGTCGACGTGATGCACGCGAACTTCTTCATGTCGGGCGAAGCCGGCCTGCGCGTGAAGAAGCGCCTCGGCATTCCGCTCGTCACTACCTTCCACGCGCTCGGCCGCGTGCGCCGGCTGCATCAGGGCGCGGCCGACGGCTTTCCCGACGCGCGCTTCAAGATCGAGGACACGCTCGCGCGCCGCTCCGACCGCCTGATCGCCGAATGCCCGCAGGATGCGCTCGACCTGACCACGCACTACCGCGCGGACGCGGCGCGCATCGAGATCGTGCCGTGCGGGTTCGATGCGCAGGAGTTTCGACCGGTGCCGCGCGCCGACGCGCGTGCGCAGCTCGGCTGGCAGCAGGATGCGTTCGTCGTGTTGCAGCTCGGGCGTCTGGTGCCGCGCAAGGGCATCGACAACGTGATCGACGCGCTCGCGCGGATGCCGCGCGATCCGCAGCGGCCGACCCATCTCTACATCGTCGGCGGCAGCCAGGCCACGCCCGACCCGGCGCGCGACCCGGAACTCGCGCGACTCATGGCGCTCGCGCACGACAACGGTATCGCCGATCGCGTGACCTTCGTCGGCCGGCGCGACCGCGAGGCGCTGCACCTGTACTACAGCGCGGCCGACGTGTTCGTGACGACGCCGTGGTACGAGCCGTTCGGCATTACGCCGGTCGAGGCGATGGCATGCGCGGCGGCGGTGATCGGCAGCGACGTCGGCGGCATCCGCACGACGGTGGACGACGGCGTCACCGGCTATCTGGTGCCGCCGCGCGACCCGGCCGCGCTCGCCGCCCGCCTCCTGCAGTTGCGCGCGCAACCGGATCTGTGCGCGGCGCTGGGCCGCGCCGGCTACCTGCGCGCGCATCGCTTCTACACGTGGCGCGGCGTGGCCGACCGCCTCGTCGACGTCTACCGCGACGTCGCGTATCCGCAGCGCGCCGGCACCGCCGCGACCCGCCGCACGCCGGTTTCCACCACGCCGGGCGTACTCGCGCACCGCAAGGAGAATGCATGATGAAGGGCTACGATCGCAAACGCGTACTCGTTACCGGCGGCGCGGGCTTTCTCGGTTCGCATCTGTGCGAGCGCCTCGTGACGGCCGGGCACGACGTGCTGTGCGTCGACAACTTCTACACGGGCGCGAAGGACAACATCGCGCACCTGCTCGATGCGCCGAATTTCGAGCTGATGCGTCACGACGTGACGTTTCCGCTGTACGTGGAAGTCGACGAGATCTACAACCTCGCGTGCCCGGCGTCTCCGGTGCACTATCAGCGCGACCCGGTGCAGACCACCAAGACCAGCGTGCATGGCGCGATCAATCTGCTCGGCCTCGCGAAGCGCGTGAAGGCGCGCATCCTGCAGGCGTCGACGAGCGAGGTGTACGGCGACCCCGACGTGCATCCGCAGGACGAGCGCTACTGCGGGCGCGTGAACCCGATCGGCGTGCGCGCGTGCTACGACGAAGGCAAGCGCTGCGCGGAAACGCTGTTCATGGACTATCACCGGCAGTACGGCGTCGACGTGCGGATCGCGCGGATCTTCAACACGTACGGGCCGCGCATGCATCCGGCCGACGGCCGCGTCGTGTCGAACTTCATCACCCAGGCGCTGGCCGGCAAGCCGTTGACCGTGTACGGTGACGGCATGCAGACGCGCTCGTTCTGCTACGTCGACGATCTGATCGACGCGCTGGTGCGGCTGATGGACGAGCCGGGCGATGCGTGCGAACCGGTGAACCTCGGCAGCGACGACGAGATCGCGATGCTCGACATCGCGCGCGAAGTAGTGCGTCGCATGAGTGCGCCGGCGGCCGCATCAGGAGTCCGGCTTCTCCACCTCGCCTTCGAGTTGCGCGAGCCGGTTGTAGATCGTCTTCAGGCTGACGTCGAGCACCTCGGCCGCCTGCGCCTTCACGCCGCCGCACTGCGCGATGGTGCCGAGGATCAGCTTGCGGTCGACCTCCTCGAGCGGCGTGCCGAACGGCACGGTCACGCGGTCGTCCTGCGAGTCGACCATGTTCGACAGCTCTTCCATGATCGGCGGCGGCAGGGTCTCGATCACATCCGCATCGCTGAAGATGCTCGCGCGCTGCACGAAGTTGCGCAGCTCGCGCACGTTGCCGGGCCACGCGTAAGACTTCAACGCCTCGCGTGCGGCCGGCGCGAAGCGCAGGTTGCGTCCGCTTTCCTCGTTGTAGCGCTGCAGGAACGCATCGGCGAGCATCGGAATGTCGTCGCCGCGCTCGCGCAGCGACGGCAGCGGAATCGGGAACACGTTGATCCGGTGATAGAGGTCGGGCCGCAGCTTGCCGTCGGCCATCGCGGCTTCCGGATCGCGGTTGGTGGCCGCGACGATGCGCACGTCGACGTCGATCTCGCGCGTCGAGCCGAGCCGCGTGACGCGGCCCGTCTCCAGCACGCGCAATAGCTTGACCTGCGATTCGAGCGGCATCTCGGTGATTTCGTCGAGGAACAGCGTGCCGCCGTCGGCGCGCTCGAAGAAGCCCTTGTGCTGCCGCTCCGCGCCGGTGAAGCTGCCGCGGTCGTGGCCGAACATTTCGCTTTCGACGAGATTCGCGGCGATCGCGCCGCAGTTCACCGCGAGGAACGGGCCGCGGCGGCGCAGGCTCAGATCATGGACCGTCTGCGCGGCCAGCTCCTTGCCGGTGCCCGACTCGCCGGTGAGCAGCACCGACGCTTCGGTGCGCGCGACGCGGCCGATCGCATCGTAGACGGCCTGCATCGCCGGCGAGCTGCCGAGCATGCGGCCGAAGCGGCCGAGGCGCTGCAACTCCGAGCGCAGTTCGGCGATCTCTTCGTGCAGCGCAGTGGTGCGCGGCACGCGCGCGAAGATGCTGTTCAGCCGCTGCATGTTGAGCGGCTTCACGAGGTAGTCGGTCGCGCCGCGACGCAATGCGTCGATCGCGGTTTCGAGGCTCGCGTGACCGGTGGTCAGCACGATTTCGCAATGCCCGCGCTTCGGCAATGCATCGAACAGATCCATCCCGTTGCCGTCGGGCAGCACGAGATCGCACAGCACGAGATCGGGGGTATGCGTCGAGACGAGCGTGCGCGCTTCTTCTAGCGTCGCGGCCGTGTCGCAGGTGAGCTGCTGCGCCTGCGCGAGCGCCGCGAGCATCGCGCGTGTATCGGCATCGTCTTCGACGATCAGCACATAAGGCATCGAAGCTCCTGGTGAGGCGGCCGGCAGAAGTTCGACCGGAACCGCGGCGGGCGGGCGCTGCGGATGCGGCGCCGGGCACTCGGCGATGCGACCCGCATTGCACGCGAATAAATGGGGAGTTTGTCCGCCATGACAAACGAGTGCTTAGCAGTATAGAAGAAGCGTGTCGCGCATTCGGCGATCATCGAATAAATCTATCTATTCGCGAAGCTCGCATTGCAATATTCAATCTATTGGAAGGGCCATAACCGGTATCCTTGATACATAAAAGCGACGTACACCGTGTCACTTTTTCCGCATGCCTCGACGGTTTCGGTCAAAACTTCCCAAAGCGATAACACTTATGTCGAAATCCGACGATGACGGCACGCGACTGTTCGGCCGCTCGCGAACAATCCAGGATTTGCTGCATAAAATCTCGCGCGTCGCGGCCACGCGCGTCAGCGTGCTCGTAGTAGGCGAAAGCGGCGCCGGCAAGGACATCGTCGCGCGGCTCATTCACGACATGAGCCCGCGTCGGCGCGGGCCGTTCGTGCCGGTCAATTGCGGCGCGATTCCGAAAGATCTTGCTGAGTCGCATTTATTCGGTCACGAAAAAGGCAGTTTCACCGGCGCGGTCGCGCAACATGTCGGCATGTTCGAAGCCGCGCGCGGCGGCACGCTGTTTCTCGATGAAATCGCGGAAATGCCGGCGGAATTGCAAGTCAAATTGCTGCGCACGCTCGAAACCAACACGATCATGCGCGTGGGCGGTCACGAACCGATTCCGCTCGACGTGCGGATCGTCGCGGCCACGCATCACGATCCGGTCGATGCCGTGCGCAGCGGCCGCCTGCGCGAAGACCTGTTCTACCGGATCGCGACGATCGCGCTGCACGTGCCCGCGCTGCGTCAGCGCGAGGACGACGTCGGCGACATCGCGGTGCAGATCATCGACCGGCTGAATGCGCGGCACCGCACGCGCAAGCGCCTGTCGATGCAGGCGATGAAGGCGCTGCGCGCCTATACGTGGCCCGGCAACGTGCGCGAGCTGCGCAACGCGCTGGAGCGCGCGTTCATCCTCGCCGACGAACAGATCGAATTGCAGCTGCCGCGTCGCCAGCCGCCGCGCGAGGAAGTGCGTCACAACGCGATGACGCTGCACATCGGCGCGACGCTCGCGCATACGCAGCAGCGCTTCATCGTCGCGTCGCTGCGGCATTTCAACGGCGACAAGCCGCGTACCGCGAAGGCGCTCGGCATCAGCCTGAAGACGCTGTACAACCGCCTCGCGCTGTTGCCCGAGCACGAGCGCAATGCGGTGAGCGGCGGTGCGCCCGGCGCCGCGACGAGCGGCGCCGCCACGGCGGGCGGCTCGGCCAGCGCGTCGACCGGGTCGGCCGCATCGGCAGCATCGGCCGCCGCCGCGCCGCCGACCGCGGCAAGCCAGTAGCCGCGGCCGCTACGCCGCGACGTCGCGCAACGCGCTGTCCCAGTCGCGCGCGAACCGCTCGATCCCGAAGCGTTCGCGCGCGTCGCGCCTCGCGGCCGCGCCCCACTCGCGCGCGAGGTCCGCGTCGCGGATCAGCATGCGCATCGCATCGATCAGCGCGGCCGGACGCGTGTCGGCCACGCCGTTGCTGCCGGTCTTCACGAGCTGCGCCATCTCGGTCGTTGCCAGTGCAACGATCGGCAGCCCGATCATCATCGCCTCGATCACCGCGAGCCCGAGGCTCGTGTAACGGATCGGATTGAAGAAGAACCGGTAGTGCGACAGGAACTGCGGCAGCGCCGGGTTCGGCACCTCGCCGATCCCGCCCAGCTCGGCCGAGCCCATGCCGACCAGATCGAGCGGCACGTTGCGACGCACTTCCTCGAACAGGTCCGCGCCGAGCCGCCGGCCGCGCCGCGCGAGGTTGTTCACGACCGTCACGCCCTTGGGCAGCGTGCCGTGATACGCGACGTCGTCGGGCACCAGCACGCCGTGCTCGATCACGCGCGTCGGCGTGACGCCGTTGTCCCACATCAGCGCGTTGAACGGCGTCACGTGCACCAGCAGGACGTTCGGGTCCTGCACCGGATGCAGCGTGTCGGTCGGATGCTCGCGCGGCGGATCGTGCTCGACGAACAGCGTCGGCAGCGCGCGCTGCGCGTCGCTCAACTGCGTGAGCCTCATACGCGCGGGATCGACGTTGTACGGCACGTTCTCGAGCAGCATCGATGCCCGCGCGGCACATTTCCCAGACGAAACGCCGCAGCGCGGCCGCATCGGCCTTGACGACGAGATCCTCGTCCGCCAACTGGCGAAACACCGGCACCGCGCGCTGCGCGGCCGCGTCGGCGAGCGAATCGAGCACCTGCGCGACCAGCGGGTTGATGCGCACCGGCAGCCGCGCGAACTTCGCTTCGGTGCGCTCAAGCTCGCGCTGCTTCGCCTGCAACGCCCACATCTGCGCATAGACGCCGCCGCTCGCGAGCAGCTCGTCGTGCGTGCCCTGCTCCACGAGGCGGCCGTGCTCCATCACGAGAATCCGGTCGGCATCGACGATCGTCGACAGCCGGTGCGCGATGATGAGGCTCGTGCGGTGCTGCGCGACGCGCATCAGCTCCTGCTGGATCGCGCGCTCCGAGCGCGTGTCGAGCGCCGACGTCGCCTCGTCGAACACGACGATCGGCGGCGCCTTCAGCAGTGCGCGCGCGATCGCGACGCGCTGCCGCTCGCCGACCCGCGTGTCGTACGCGTCGGGCAGCCGCTCGATGAACGCGTCGAGCTGCGCGCTGCGCGCGGCCGCGATGATTTCCGCGCGGGTCGCGTCGCGCTTGCCGTAGCCGATGTTGTACGCGAGCGTGTCGTTGAACAGGATGGTGTCCTGCGGCACGATGCCGAGCGCGTCGCGCAGGCTGCGCTCGGTCACGAGGCGCAGATCCTGGCCGTCGATGCCGATGATCCCGGCGTCGGGCTGGTAGAGCCGGAACAGCAGCCGCGCGAGCGTCGACTTTCCCGAGCCGCTGCCGCCGACCACCGCCACCTATCCAGCCGACCGCCCGTCACCGAGAGTCCCTACGAAGCCCGCCCTATCTGCAACGCGATTGCAGTTTTTTCGCATCCACCGCTCGAAAGCCGCCCCCTAGACCGACCCGGCATCCGGATCGTCGGTATTGCCCGGTTCGCTCAGCCGCTCGGTGTGATCCGGTTCGATGTCCGCATCTTCGTCGAGCCCCGCGTCGCCGTCTGCGGACGCGCGCTCGCCCGTGCCCGCACGGTCCGTGTCGCTGTCGAGCGCCGCGTCGCCGCGCTCGAGCGCGTGCTGGTCGAGCGGCGAATCGACGTCGAACGCGTGACGCCGCGCGCCGACCGTGTCGCTGCCGCTGTCCGACGAGTCGCTCGGCCCGAGCGCCCGCCCATCGCGGCCGCGCCGCTCGTTGTCCTCGTCCGGGCCGATCGGCTCGTTGTCGGGGTCCAGTGTGCTGTTCATGTCGATGCCCTCTCGTAACGGTGAAGCGCCGCCGAAGGCCGCCGTACGGGCCGCAGCGGGCAGATGGCAGCGCTGCGCAATCGGCATGCCGGGCCGGTCGCGCGCAGGGGGCACGCGTGATGCGCACCCATTCATCAGGGGAATTGAGTACCCTTATGGTTTCGACCGGGTCCATTCGATTCCAACAATTGCCGCAGCGGCGCACCCGGCGTCGGCCGGCCGCCGCTCGCGCGAGCCTCTTTCATTAGCCGTTCCGATGACACAAGACGACGCCATTTCCGACCCGCATCCGCCACTCGGCCCCGCCGATGCACGCGATCTCCTGCACCGCTTCGCCGAATTCCGGTTCGAGACGGTCGTCGGCGCGATCACCGACTACGCCGTATTCATGCTCGACCCGCAAGGCAACGTCGCCACGTGGAATCAGGGCGCCGAGCGCATCAAGGGCTATCTGCCGGCCGAGATCCTCGGCCATCATTTTTCGCGCTTCTACCCGCCCGAAGCAGTCGCGGCCGGCCGGCCCGCGTTCGGGCTGCAGGAAGCGGTCGCGCACGGCGGCTTCGAGGACGAAGGCTGGCGCGTGCGCAAGGACGGCTCGCGGTTCTGGGCCAGCGTGACGATCACCGCGGTGCGCGGGCCGGGCGGCCAGCTGGTCGGCTTCATCAAGATCACGCGCGACATGACCGAGCGCAAGCGGCTCGCGGAACTCGAAGCGTCGACGCATCGGCTCAGCGTGTTCATCGCGATGCTCGCGCACGAGCTGCGCAACCATCTCGCGCCGCTGCGCCATTCGGTCGGCGTGCTGCAGAGCCTGCCCGAGCCGGCGCCCGCGCTCGCGCAGTGCCGCGACGCCGTGCATCGCCAGGTCGGGCAGCTGACGCGGCTCGTCGACGATCTGCTCGACGTCGGCCGCATCACCGCCGGCAAGCTCGAGCTCGACACGGCGCCGGTGACGATCCGCGATCTCGTGTGCCGCGGTGTGGAGAGCGTCCAGCCGAAACTGGCGGCGCGCGAGCAGCACCTGCGCGTCGACGTACCCGACGCGCCGCTCGTCGTGCGCGGCGATGCGGCGCGGCTCGTGCAGGTGCTGCACAACCTGCTCGACAACGCGTCGAAGTTTTCGCCGTACGGCAGCCAGATCGGCATCGGCGCGCGCATGGAGGACGGCGCCGCCGTGATTCGCGTCAGCGACCGCGGCATCGGCATCGCGCCCGGCGCGCTCGAGTCGATCTTCGACCTGTTCGATCAGGGCAACGCCACCGGCACGCTCGCATCGGACGGCTTCGGCCTCGGCCTCGCGATCTGCCGGTCGTTCGTCGAACTGCACGGCGGCGCCATTTCGGCGGAAAGCGCCGGCCCCGGCCAGGGCGCGACGTTCGTCGTGCGGCTGCCGGCCGAGCCCGCCGACCAAGCGGCCGCGCTCGAAGCGTCAGGCGCGCGCAGCGTCGCGCCGCCCGCTGCCGAGCCGCTGCGCATCGTCGTCGTCGACGACAACCGCGACTCCGCCGATACGCTCGCCGTGCTGCTCGAAGTGAAAGGCCACGCGCCGCGCGTCGCGTACAACGCCGACGACGCGCTCGCGCTCGCGCGCGAGTTCGCACCGCAGCTGATGCTCGTCGACCTGTCGATGCCCGACGTCGACGGCTTCACGCTGCTGCGCGAACTGCGCGCGATGGATGCGCTGGCCGGCACGACCTGCGTCGCGCTGTCCGGCCATGCGCGGCCGACCGATCGTGCGCGCACCGCAAGCGAGGGCTTCGACGATCACCTCGTGAAGCCCGTCGAAATGGCGGTGCTCGACGCGCTGCTGGAGCGCGTCGCCCGCAACGCTCAGGCGAACCGCTGAACCCTCACGCCATCGCGCGGCACATCGCCGCGCAGGCTTCGCAGGCCTGCGCGCAGCGCCGGCAGTGCTCGTGCGCATGGCGGCCGCATTCGGCCGCGCACGCGTCGCACGCCTGCGCGCACAACGCGCACACTTGCGGCGCGAGCGTGCCGCGCCGTGCCATCGCCCCCGACGCGACGCGGCACAACTGCGCGCATTCGATGTCGAGCGCGATGCAGCGGGCCAGCGGGTTCGTGTCGGATTCGGCGAGGCATCCGGCCGCACACGTGTCGCATGCGCGCGCGCATGCGTCGCACGCGGCGATGCAGTTGTCATAGGAAGCGTTCGTTTCGTTCATCGCAGTACTCCTCGTGATGGTTGCATCGGTCAGGGCGTCAGCTTCACTTTCATCCAGCCGGGCTCGCGCACGTCGAACGCCCGATACGCGTCGATCGCGTTGGTCAGCGGCTCGCGGTGCGTGAGCACCGCGGCCGGGTCGAACGCGCCGCTGCGCACCAGCTCGATCAGATGCGGCGTGATGGTCCGGTGGTTGCAGTTGCCCATCTTGATCGTGAGATTGCGGTTCATCGCCTCGCCGATCGGAAACACGCGCGCCTGCGGCGGATACACGCCGATCACCGACACCGTGCCGGCTTTCGCGACCGCGCGCACGGCCCATTGCAGCACCTGCGATGGCCCGTCGCCCGGCACCCAGTTGCGGCCGTCCGGCTTGCGGCGCGGTGCGACCGCGTCGACTTCCGCATCGAAAGCGCGCGCCGCGTCCGCATCGGCCGCCGCAGGCCCATGCGTGGCGCGCATCGCGTCGACGCCGACCGCATCGATCGCGCGGTCCACGCCGATCCCGCCGGTCAGTCGCAGCACCGCGTCGACCGGATCCTCCTCGGCGAAGTCGATCGTCTCCGCGCCCTGTGCGCACGCCATGTCGAGCCGCGACGCGATACGGTCGATCGCGAACACGCGTCCCGCGCGCATCAGCTTCGCGCTCGCGATCGCGAACTGGCCGACCGGACCCGCACCGAACACCGCGACCGTATCGCCCGGCTTGATCTCCGCGAGCTGGGCGCCGAAGTAGCCGGTCGGGAAGATGTCGGACATCAGGATCGCGCGGTCGTCGTCGATCGAATCGGGCAGGCGG
Source organism: Burkholderia sp. MBR-1 (assembly GCF_013822785.1). Taxonomy (NCBI): domain Bacteria; kingdom Pseudomonadati; phylum Pseudomonadota; class Betaproteobacteria; order Burkholderiales; family Burkholderiaceae; genus Burkholderia; species Burkholderia sp. MBR-1. The sequence continues at coordinate 41,092 of NZ_CP053611.1, read as the reverse complement.
ATCAGGCTCGCATGCGCAAGCGGCGTGCGCGCGTATTCCGCCTGCAGTCCGTCGAATGCGCCGGTGTCGACCGGACCGCCATAGAACGCGGTGCCCGCACGTGGGCCGCCCGGATTCGCGACGTCGCATTGGGCGGTGTAGCCCGCGCAGCAATACGCGCAGCTGCCGCATGCAATTGTCGACGGGATCAGCACGCGGTCGCCGCGTTTCAGATTGCGCACGTCCCGTCCGACCGCCTCGACGATGCCGACGCCCTCATGGCCCAGAATCGTGCCCGGCTTCATGCCGCCGAGCGTGCCGCGCACCATGTGCAGATCGGTGCCGCAGATCGCGCTGGCCGTCAGGCGCACGACCGCGTCGGTCGGCTGCGCGAGTTGCGGGTCGGGCACCGTATCGACGCGGATATCGCCGATGCCGTGAAATACCACTGCTTTCATGTCAGGCCCTCCTTGTCGAAAGTGGGAACGGTCCGGGGACCGTCGCACTGTTCGAGCAAGGCGCGCGCCCGTTGCGCGTCGGGGGCAACGCAGTGGAGTGATGCAGGTGAAACGTCGATCGCGAAGGACCGATTCAGCGGTCTATCGGCGGCACCGTGGTGGTGCCCGGCGCCGCGCGTGCGCCCTGGCGCCGGCAATCTGGCGGGCGCGGCGGTTCAGGCCGTGCCGCGGTCGTGACGCGGATACCGGTGTTCCACGCTATGAGGCGTTTCGTCGGTGACGGGCTTGAGCGCGAAGCGACGTTCGGGCAACGTCTTTTCCGTATGGAACGCCTCGGGATACTCGACACGCAAGCGCTTGATGACGTCGTCGAGGAACATGCCGCCCTGACGCTTCGCTTCCTGTAGTTCCTTACGCGCCGATGCAGGCAGAAAGAACCCACACCCGATGTCCTTCTTCATGTCACGCCCCTTGCTGGTTCTTGCGATTTCCGTTGGAACGGTGGCAGCACGTCGGCACTTCGCTGCGACGTCGGCCACACGTAGCGAAGCCCTTGAAATCCACGTGTGGCATTCAAGGGCTTCTGGGTCGATCGTCGCCTCGCTTACGGGATCGACTTGAAAATCAGTGTACTGCGCGGTGTCGCGCGCAACTGTCAAGCATCTTCAGGATGGGGCCGCGCCGACGTGCGACGCATCGACACAGGCAGCCCGAGGACGAGCATGTGGAGCGCCAACGGCACCAGCACGCCGTCGTCGACGAAACCCAGCACGGGCATCGCGAAGTTGAACGGCTCGAATGCGTACAGCGCGACGACCGCCAGCGCGGGAATCAGCCACACCGGACGATCCGGGTGAGCGAGCGCGCCGTACAACACGCGCAGATCGTGTCGCGCAGTTTTCCAGAGCAGCAGCAGGCGCTTCATCGTGCGATTCTCCGTTATCGAGCCGGTATCTTGACCGTTGCGCGCGCATTCACTTCCGCGGCGCGACGTGAGCCGGCTGCGTCGCGTAGATGATCTTCAGCGCGACGTATTGTGCAACGGCGATCGCCAGCACCGCCGCGATCAACGCGACGATCTTGCGACGCCGGCTATGCCCGCCCGCAGGTCGAGCCGCGACATCTGCTTCCGGGCGCGAGTAGCTCAACGCCCGCAAGTCGCCGATTCCCTTGCTGCTGTCGTGCATCGCCTTCATCGGCATCATCCGCTCTCGATTCATGTCGTTCGTCCATGCGAATTCATCGGATGCGATGCGTCCGATCGACGAGGGCGACGGCGCCGTCCCGACCGTCGGTGGTGAATCGTGCCAAGAAGCGCGATCCGGCGCTCGTGCTCATCGACGACCGATACGTCGAGGTCCGCATCGGTTCAGCACGTCTCTACGCTTTCTTCCAGCAGGAATTCGCTGAGGTCCTTGCCGACCAGCCACGCCGGCCGGCGTCCTTTCCCGCACCAGGTTTTTCCCGACACCGGGTCGAGATATTTGGGCGGCGGTCTTTTCATGACGGCCGCATTCCGCTTCGACAGCGCAGCATGACTGCTGCGTATCGGTAACGCCCTTCGCAGATCGTCGAGCGTGATGTGATAGGTCAACATCGTCTCCACGATATTCGCAATGACGTCGTCGATTTCGCGGTCTCGCGCCGCGGCCAACCGATGCAGGAGTTCCCGCTGCTGTCGGACCAGGTCACAATACTTTTCCATCTCAACGTTTTCACCGCTCGGAACAAAACAATCTTCCCGGCGAATCGCGCCGGACATATTGGTATGGATAGCGAACGGCCGGCGGCGGCCGCCTTTGAATCGGGCCAGCTCGCGCGAACGTGATGCGCCCGCGAGCCGTGCCACCCATGTGCAGCGCCCCGACACATCGATGCAAATGCATCGATGGTCGGGACGCCTGTTAGCTTTTGCCACTAATCACCGGTCGTCGGCTTTCGCGCTATACCGGTTGTCGTGGATGGAGTGCCCCCGGGCGAGGCCGCGCAGCTTCGCCCGGGGATCACTCACGCGTTACCACTGATACGACACACCTCCTCCGTAGGTGTTGCTGCCGCCGCCGATCCCGACGCCGAGCTTGGCTTTCAGGCTATCGGTGAACCGCACCGAGACGCCGATCGCCCCCGCCGAGTACCCTTGGTAGCTACCGGCACCCACGCCGACCGCGATCGTCTTGCCGGGATCGACCTCCGGGATCATGGTCAGCGCTGTCGCCGCGGCAATGCCCGAATACGCACGGTGCGCGACGTCGTTGATGCCCGACTGGACACGCCAGAGCTGGTTCATGTTCACCGCATCGGTCCCGTTGACCCCCGGCGCCACGTTCGTCAAGCGACGTTCGTTGCCCTGTGAGCCGAACGAAACGGTGTTCGGCTCGGACGCCACCGATCCCGTGCCGATGGCGACCGAGTTCACGCCGACCGCGGTACTGCCCTGGCCGACGGCGGTCGTATTGGCACCCGACGCCGTCGAGCCTTGGCCCAATGCCGTCGAGTTGGCGCCCGTCGCCGCCGCTGCCTGACCGTCCGCCTTCGAGTTGACACCCGACGCGATCGCGCCTTGGCCTTCGGCGGTCGAGTTGTCCCCGGACGCCGTTGCGCCGTTCCCGAGCGCAGTCGAGTTCACGCCGGAAGCCGTTGCACCCTGGCCGACCGCCGTCGAGTTCGGCGCTGCGGACGCACCGGTGCCGATGGCCATGCTGCCGTCGGTCGTCTGCGTCTTGATCGACGTCAGCGGTGCGACCGCCGTCGACAGCGACGTCAGGGTCGCGTTCGTCGTCGACAAACCGGTCGACAACGACGTGACGGCGCTGTTCGTCGTGCTCAAACCCGTCGAGGTCGAGGTCGACAGCGACGTGATTGCGCTCGCGGTCGACGACAGGCCGGTCGACGTCGAGGTCGACAGCGATGCGACGGCGCTGTTGGTCGTGCTCAAGCCGGTCGACAGCGAACCGACGCTCGTCGAGGTCGACGTGGACAGCGACGCGATGGAGCTGGTCGCCGTCGACAGGCCCGTCGACGTGGAGGTCGACAACTGCGTCAGGCTGCTGTTGGTCGTGCTCAGGCCCGTCGACAACGAACCGACGCTGGAGGCCGTGGAGGTCGACAGCGACGAGATCGAGCTGTTCGTCGTGGAGAAACCGGACGACGTCGACGTAGACAACGATGCCAGGTTGCTGTTGGTCGAGCTCAAGCTCGTCGACAGCGACGTGATGCCGCTGGTCGCGGTGGTCAGGCCGGTGGACAGCGAGCTGATGCCGGTCGAGGTCGAGGTCGACAGCGACGTGATCGAGCTCGTTGCCGACGACAGGCCGGTCGAAGTCGACGTCGACAGCGACGCTACCGTGCTATCGGTCGAGCTGAGACCCGTCGACAGTGACGTGATCGAGCTGGTCGCCGACGAGAGGCCCGTTGACGTCGACGTCGACAGCGATGCCACCGTGCTGTCCGTCGTGCTCAGGCCGGTCGACAGCGAGCTGATACCCGTCGAAGTCGAGGTGGACAGCGACGTCACCGTGCTGTCGGTCGTGCTCAGGCCCGTCGACAGTGACGTGATCGAGCTGGTCGCCGACGAAAGGCCCGTTGACGTCGAGGTCGACAGCGATGCCACCGTGCTGTCCGTCGTGCTCAGGCCCGTCGACAACGAGCTGATGCCCGTCGAGGTCGACGTGGACAGCGACGTCACCGTGCTATCGGTCGTGCTCAGGCCGGTCGACAGCGAGCTGATACCCGTCGAAGTCGACGTGGACAACGACGTGATCGAACTCGTGGCCGATGACAGACCGGTCGAAGTCGACGTCGACAGCGACGCTACCGTGCTATCGGTCGTGCTCAGGCCCGTCGACAGTGACGTGATCGAGCTGGTCGCCGACGAAAGGCCCGTTGACGTCGACGTCGACAGCGATGCCACCGTGCTGTCCGTCGTGCTCAGGCCCGTCGACAACGAGCTGATACCGGTCGAGGTCGACGTGGACAGCGACGTCACCGTGCTGTCGGTCGTGCTCAGGCCCGTCGACAACGAGCTGATACCCGTCGAGGTCGACGTGGACAGCGATGCCACCGTGCTATCGGTCGTGCTCAAGCCGGTCGACAGCGAGCTGATACCCGTCGAAGTCGAGGTGGACAGCGACGTCACCGTGCTATCGGTCGTGCTCAGGCCCGTCGACAGCGAGCTGATGCCGGTCGAGGTCGAGGTGGACAACGACGTGATCGAGCTGGTCGCCGACGAGAGGCCCGTTGACGTCGAGGTCGACAGCGATGCCACCGTGCTATCGGTCGTGCTCAGGCCCGTCGACAGTGACGTGATCGAGCTGGTCGCCGACGAAAGGCCCGTTGACGTCGAGGTCGACAGCGATGCCACCGTGCTGTCCGTCGTGCTCAGGCCCGTCGACAACGAGCTGATGCCCGTCGAGGTCGACGTGGACAGCGACGTCACCGTGCTATCGGTCGTGCTCAGGCCGGTCGACAGCGAGCTGATACCCGTCGAAGTCGACGTGGACAACGACGTGATCGAACTCGTGGCCGACGACAGACCGGTCGAAGTCGACGTCGACAGCGACGCTACCGTGCTGTCGGTCGTGCTCAGGCCCGTCGACAACGAGCTGATACCGGTCGAGGTCGAGGTCGACAGCGACGTGATCGAGCTGGTCGCCGACGAGAGGCCCGTTGACGTCGACGTCGACAGCGATGCCACCGTGCTGTCCGTCGTGCTCAGGCCGGTCGACAGCGAGCTGATACCCGTCGAGGTCGACGTGGACAGCGATGCCACCGTGCTATCGGTCGTGCTCAAGCCGGTCGACAGCGAGCTGATACCCGTCGAAGTCGAGGTGGACAGCGACGTCACCGTGCTATCGGTCGTGCTCAGGCCCGTCGACAGCGAGCTGATGCCGGTCGAGGTCGAGGTGGACAACGACGTGATCGAGCTGGTCGCCGATGAAAGGCCCGTTGACGTCGAGGTCGACAGCGATGCCACCGTGCTATCCGTCGTGCTCAGGCCCGTCGACAGTGACGTGATCGAGCTGGTCGCCGACGAGAGGCCCGTTGACGTCGAGGTCGACAGCGATGCCACCGTGCTATCGGTCGTGCTCAGGCCAGTGGACAGCGAGCTGATGCCCGTCGAGGTCGACGTGGACAGCGACGTCACCGTGCTATCGGTCGTGCTCAGGCCCGTCGACAGCGAGCTGATGCCGGTCGAGGTCGAGGTGGACAACGACGTGATCGAGCTGGTCGCCGACGAAAGGCCCGTTGACGTCGAGGTCGACAGCGATGCCACCGTGCTGTCGGTCGTGCTCAGGCCCGTCGACAGCGAGCTGATGCCGGTCGAGGTCGAGGTCGACAGCGACGTGATCGAGCTGGTCGCCGACGAGAGGCCCGTTGACGTCGACGTCGACAGCGATGCCACCGTGCTGTCGGTCGTGCTCAGGCCCGTCGACAGTGACGTGATCGAGCTGGTCGCCGACGAGAGGCCCGTTGACGTCGACGTCGACAGCGATGCCACCGTGCTGTCGGTCGTGCTCAGGCCCGTCGACAGCGAGCTGATGCCGGTCGAGGTCGAGGTCGACAGCGACGTGATCGAGCTGGTCGCCGACGAGAGGCCCGTTGACGTCGACGTCGACAGCGATGCCACCGTGCTGTCCGTCGTGCTCAGGCCCGTCGACAACGAGCTGATGCCCGTCGAGGTCGACGTGGACAGCGACGCCACCGTGCTGTCGGTCGTGCTCAGGCCCGTCGACAGTGACGTGATCGAGCTGGTCGCCGACGAAAGGCCCGTTGACGTCGAGGTCGACAGCGATGCCACCGTGCTGTCCGTCGTGCTCAGGCCCGTCGACAACGAGCTGATGCCCGTCGAGGTCGACGTGGACAGCGACGTCACCGTGCTATCGGTCGTGCTCAGGCCCGTCGACAGTGACGTGATCGAGCTGGTCGCCGACGAAAGGCCCGTTGACGTCGACGTCGACAGCGATGCCACCGTGCTGTCCGTCGTGCTCAGGCCCGTCGACAACGAGCTGATGCCCGTCGAGGTCGACGTGGACAGCGACGTCACCGTGCTATCGGTCGTGCTCAGGCCGGTCGACAGCGAGCTGATACCCGTCGAAGTCGACGTGGACAACGACGTGATCGAACTCGTGGCCGATGACAGACCGGTCGAAGTCGACGTCGACAGCGATGCCACCGTGCTGTCGGTCGTGCTCAGGCCCGTCGACAACGAGCTGATGCCCGTCGAGGTCGACGTGGACAGCGACGTCACCGTGCTATCGGTCGTGCTCAGGCCGGTCGACAGCGAGCTGATACCCGTCGAAGTCGACGTGGACAACGACGTGATCGAACTCGTGGCCGACGACAGACCGGTCGAAGTCGACGTCGACAGCGACGCTACCGTGCTATCGGTCGTGCTCAGGCCCGTCGACAGTGACGTGATCGAGCTGGTCGCCGACGAAAGGCCCGTTGACGTCGACGTCGACAGCGATGCCACCGTGCTGTCGGTCGTGCTCAGGCCCGTCGACAACGAGCTGATGCCCGTCGAGGTCGACGTGGACAGCGACGTCACCGTGCTATCGGTCGTGCTCAGGCCGGTCGACAGCGAGCTGATACCCGTCGAAGTCGACGTGGACAACGACGTGATCGAACTCGTGGCCGACGACAGACCGGTCGAAGTCGACGTCGACAGCGACGCTACCGTGCTATCGGTCGTGCTCAGGCCCGTCGACAGTGACGTGATCGAGCTGGTCGCCGACGAAAGGCCCGTTGACGTCGACGTCGACAGCGATGCCACCGTGCTGTCCGTCGTGCTCAGGCCCGTCGACAACGAGCTGATGCCCGTCGAGGTCGACGTGGACAGCGACGTCACCGTGCTATCGGTCGTGCTCAGGCCGGTCGACAGCGAGCTGATACCCGTCGAAGTCGACGTGGACAACGACGTGATCGAACTCGTGGCCGACGACAGACCGGTCGAAGTCGACGTCGACAGCGACGCTACCGTGCTATCGGTCGTGCTCAGGCCCGTCGACAGTGACGTGATCGAGCTGGTCGCCGACGAAAGGCCCGTTGACGTCGAGGTCGACAGCGATGCCACCGTGCTATCCGTCGTGCTCAGGCCGGTCGACAGCGAGCTGATCGAGCTGGTCGCCGACGACAGACCCGTCGACGTCGACGTCGACAGCGAAGTGATGCTTGAAACAGTCGTACTGGCGACCGAATAGAGCTGGCTGCCATTAATGGCATCAGTACTCGATGATGTGACTTGACCTGCTGCGACGTTGGTAATCTGACGCTCGGCCCCCGCCGAACCGACGCTCACAACGCTCGTCGGAGAAGTACCGGCAAAGTTGCCATATGTCGTGGTCCCGACCGTGGCACTACTCGTCGGACTGGCTGTCGCGGTGACGGACCCTGAACCCAGGGCAACATCATTGGTGTTCGTCGCGACCGCACCCGATCCGAATGCCACCGCGCCGTCGGCGGCTGCCGTCGACGTATTGCCGAGGGCCAACGAGCCCACGCCCGTCGCAATGTTTGCATTGCCCAATGCGACAGCGCCATTGCCAGTCGCCGTGTTGTTTGCACCCATTGCCACGGCGCCCGTACCGGTGGCCACGTTCGGATCGCCGAGTGCAACCGCGCCATCACCGCTCGCCGTGTTTCCGACACCGATCGATACTGCCTTGCCGCCAGTCGCCGATGCGCCCTGTCCGATTGCAACTGCACCGCCCGACGATGCATGCGATCCATCCCCAACCGCAACACTGCTAGCCCCAGAAGCACTTGCATTGGTCCCGACAGCAAGTGCATTGATGCCCGTTGCACCGTCGCTATTGTAATTACCTTGCTGGATGCCGTTGTCGTTGATGCTGTTGTAGTGACCTTTCGCGGCTTGGAGCGCTGTGGAGGTTGAGGTCGACAGTGATGTGATCGAGCTGGTGGCTGATGCCAAGCCGGTCGACGTTGACGTCGAGAGTGAGCTTATCGAACTGTTGGCCGAACTCAGACCCGTCGACAGCGAACTCACGCCCGTGGACAGCGAGCTGGCCGTCGTCGAGGTCGACGTCGACAGGCTGCTTACCGCGCTGTTCGTGGTGCTCAGGCCGGTCGACAGCGAGCTGATGCCGGTCGAGGTCGACGTGGACAGCGACGTCACCGTGCTATCCGTCGTGCTCAGGCCCGTCGACAACGAGCTGATGCCCGTCGAGGTCGACGTGGACAGCGACGTGATCGAGCTGGTCGCCGACGAGAGGCCCGTTGACGTCGACGTCGACAGCGATGCCACCGTGCTGTCGGTCGTGCTCAGGCCCGTCGACAGCGAGCTGATGCCCGTCGAGGTCGACGTGGACAGCGACGTCACCGTGCTATCCGTCGTGCTCAGGCCGGTCGACAGCGAGCTGATGCCCGTCGAGGTCGACGTGGACAGCGACGTGATCGAGCTGGTCGCCGACGAAAGGCCCGTTGACGTCGAGGTCGACAGCGATGCCACCGTGCTGTCGGTCGTGCTCAGGCCCGTCGACAGCGAACTCACGCCCGTGGACAGCGAGCTGGCCGTCGTCGAGGTCGACGTCGACAGGCTGCTTACCGCGCTGTTCGTGGTGCTCAGGCCCGTCGACAGCGAACCCACGCCCGTGGACAGCGAGCTGACCGTCGTCGAGGTCGACGTCGACAGGCTGCTTACCGCGCTGTTCGTGGTGCTCAGGCCCGTCGACAGCGAACCCACGCCCGTGGACAGCGAGCTGGCCGTCGTCGAGGTCGACGTCGACAGGCTGCTTACCGCGCTGTTCGTGGTGCTCAGCCCCGTCGACAGCGAACTCACGCCCGTGGACAGCGAGCTGGCCGTCGTCGAGGTCGACGTCGACAGGCTGCTTACCGCGCTGTTCGTGGTGCTCAGGCCCGTCGACAGCGAACCCACGCCCGTGGACAGCGAGCTGGCCGTCGTCGAGGTCGACGTCGACAGGCTGCTTACCGCGCTGTTCGTGGTGCTCAGCCCCGTCGACAGCGAACCCACGCCCGTGGACAGCGAACTCACGCCCGTGGACAGCGAGCTGACCGTCGTCGAGGTCGACGTCGACAGGCTGCTTACCGCGCTGTTCGTGGTGCTCAGCCCCGTCGACAGCGAACTCACGCCCGTGGACAGCGAGCTGGCCGTCGTCGAGGTCGACGTCGACAGGCTGCTTACCGCGCTGTTCGTAGTGCTCAGCCCCGTCGACAGCGAACTCACGCCCGTGGACAGCGAGCTGGCCGTCGTCGAGGTCGACGTCGACAGGCTGCTTACCGCGCTGTTCGTGGTGCTCAGCCCCGTCGACAGCGAACTCACGCCCGTGGACAGCGAGCTGGCCGTCGTCGAGGTCGACGTCGACAGGCTGCTTACCGCGCTGTTCGTGGTGCTCAGGCCCGTCGACAGCGAACTCACGCCCGTGGACAGCGAGCTGGCCGTCGTCGAGGTCGACGTCGACAGGCTGCTTACCGCGCTGTTCGTGGTGCTCAGCCCCGTCGACAGCGAACTCACGCCCGTGGACATCGAACTGACGCCGGTTGACATCGAGCTCACACTCGTCGACATCGAACTGACGCTGGTTGACATCGAGCTCACACTCGTCGACATCGAACTGACGCTGGTTGACATCGAACTCACGCCAGTCGAAAGCGAACTGACCGACGACGAGGTCGAAGTCGACAGAGAATACAACTGCGAGCCATTGATGGCGTCTTTGCTCGTCGAGGTCACGGCACCCGGCGCAAGGCCGGATAACAAAACGCCAGCGCCTCCGACGTTCGACATTGTTAGTACATTCCCCGTCGATCCACCCGTCCGGAAATAGATATTTCCGTTGGTGCCATCGACTAGCAACTGCGTGCCATTCTCGGTAAATGCGGCAAGGGCATCAGTACCCACCGTTCCGGTCAATGGGGCATCGCAAAAGCTTGTCCAAGTAAAAGTGAGACCTCCCGCAGAAGACCAACCTGCTTGAGAGCCATTATTTGAAAGACACATCCCAGAATTGCCCGCCAATGCCAGGGTCGGTGCCGCCCCCCCTGCCGCACACACGGCAACAACAAGGGCTTTTAGCTTGAGTGCCCTTGTTGCATGCGCCAACGACTCATCAGCGTGACTTCTACACGAACTCTTTTCAGAGCTACCGCCTCCATGTGCCGTGGCCATTTCAGATGCAACGACAAACATGGACCGTGATTTAGACCACACCACCTTGAATATTTTATTCATGAAACCCCCCTAGACGCCTTAAACCGGACACATGAACGCAAGTTACGCATCGGCAATTGCCGATGCCCTTACAAATAAATCAATCTCAAATTCCGCTATTTAAATAAATCTGACAATGTTCATATCGCCTATCTGCGGAATTTCACCAAAGCCCAATCGAATCGATTCCTGATCCATTTCACCCGTTCCTCGGCATATAAATCGCTCTCCGTCATCGACCTTCTTTGACGCCTTCACGCCACGAGACAACAGTGGAGCGGGCGGTGACCACGACAGCCCCGCCGCCGGTATCCACGGTGGATACGACTACTGATCCGCAATCCGTACGACGAATTTCCGTTAGTAAACCTAAAAGTTGATCTTTCTTTTCAGGAACCCCATCCAGCCCCACCATCGCCCTACAGGCTCTTCACTCTCTGACAATTATTTTTTGTAACATTGCAACAATAGGTCGGCCATGTCCATCGCGTTATGTCAGGGATCCATAAGATTTGACACTGATTAACTATTTAGCCCAAAGCAGCGACGCAAAACGCCGTCATTCGTATGAGCATATTGATGGCAGACTAAGCTTCTTTATCTACCAATGCCGAGCCATCGACTTGCCCGGCCCAATTCCCCAACCATTAGGAAGCAATCCACCACTGCAGCGCCCCAGATAGCGCTTCATGTCATTTACGTCAGACGAATTCGTTCAGCAGCTCGGTGAGCCGTAGTTTCAAACGTATATAGGTATGAACAAATGAGATCGAGAACCGATGGGAGTTGACCGCCTACTTTGTTTTTTATGATCTTTTTCATCGCCGGGCTAACCACTTTGACGTTTGCGAGTAGCCTTCCTAAAAACTCTGGTGAACTGGTCGAAGTTCGGCAAGGTGCAGATTATCGGATTGCTGAAGGAAGTCGTTGCTGCACGAACGCAGCGCCGGAAGACGCCATGGGTCGTCATAAGAAGCGCGCTCGCCGGCTCGTCCGGCGTTCGACTCGTCAGTTCATCGATGCATCTCGGCAAAGTCGACCGCTACACCGCTTCTGCATGCGGCTGCGCGATTGCCGCCGCAACATCACCCGCGTCATCCGCCATGCGATCGCAACGACGCGCGGCTCACGGCTCGGCTAGTGTGCAACGCCACCGACTGGCGTGCTTTCCGCCGTATTGGGTCGGCCAGTGTGCGAGCAAGGTATTTAAACCGTCGGGCGCCCCGCCTGCCGAAGCCGCCCGGCCCGAAGCACGCCGCCGATCGCGGCAACGGCTCCCGGCGGCTTCCGCATTTCCTGCTCATGTTCCAAAGATCAGTCGAAACTGCTAGATTGCAGGCTCGACGCTGGTACGCAGCGCGCGCCGCCCATGCGCGCACAACGTCCTTCATTCGCATGTCACACAGCCCAAAGAGAACCGTCGCATGACTCAGTCCAACCGTTCGTCTGCGTGTGCCGCGATCTGCGCGGCCCGCGCGTCCCGACATGATTGACCGCCAGCCCGCGATGCAGACCCGCTCCCCGCTCCCGCAGGCCGTCCACAGACCGATCACGCGCAGCGCCATCTTCATCGTGGCAACCTTGAACCCCGGCGCCGGCCATGCCGACACCGTCCGCGCGTGGTGCGGCGACGTCGCCGCGCTCGTGCGCTCGGTCGGCAAGCGCGTGCCGGAGGGCAAGCTGTCGTGCGTGTGCGGCTTCGGCGCCGCCGCGTGGGACACGCTGTTCGGCGAGCCGCGGCCCGCGTCGCTGCATCCGTTTCGCGAATTCGGCGGCGGCGAGCGCGTCGCAATCGCAACGCCGGGCGACATCCTGCTGCATATCCGCGCCGACACGATGGACCTGTGCTTCGAACTCGCGACGCAATTGCTCGGCGCGCTGGGCGACGCCGTCACCGTCGTCGACGAGGTGCACGGCTTTCGGAACTTCGACCAGCGCGCGATGATCGGCTTCGTCGACGGCACCGAGAACCCGGAAGGCCGCGAAGCGGTCGACTTCACGGTGATCGGCGACGAAGACGCCGACTTCGCCGGCGGCAGCTACGTGATCGTGCAGAAGTACCTGCACGACATGGCCGGCTGGAACGCGCTGCCGGTCGAGACGCAGGAGCGCATCATCGGCCGCACCAAGCTGTCCGACATCGAGTTGCCGGAGAACGTGAAGCCGTCGTGCTCGCACAGCTCGCTGACCACGCTCGACGACAACGGCCAGGAAGTGAAGATCCTGCGCGACAACATGCCGTTCGGGCGGCCCGGTTACGGCGAATTCGGCACCTATTTCATCGGCTACGCGCGCTCGCCGGCGCCGATCGAGCAGATGCTGGAAAACATGTTCGTCGGCCGCCCGCCCGGTAACTACGACCGGCTGCTCGACTACAGCCGCGCGGTCACCGGCTCGCTGTTCTTCGTGCCGTCGGCCGACCTGCTGGAAGCGCTGGCCGACCGCGCCGCGCCGGCCGATGCCGGCGCCGTCGCGCCGCCCGTCCCCTCATCGCCCGAGCCGCGTCGTGACGGCTCGCTGAACATCGGATCGCTGAAAGGAGCCCCTATCCATGAATAACCTGCACCGCGAACTCGCGCCGGTTTCGGCGTCAGCATGGCAGCAGATCGAGGAAGAAGTCGCACGCACGTTCAAGCGCTCGGTGGCCGGGCGCCGCGTGGTCGACGTCGAGGGGCCGGCCGGCCCCGCGCTGTCGGCCGTCGGCACCGGGCACCTGTGCGACGTCGCCGCCCCGCGCGAGCTGGTGAGCGCACGGCTGCGCGAAGTCCGCACGATCGTCGAACTGACGGTGCCGTTCGAACTGAGCCGCGATGCGATCGACAGCGTCGAGCGCGGCGCGCGCGACGCCGACTGGCAGCCGGCCAAGGATGCCGCGCAACGGCTCGCCTTCGCGGAAGACGGCGCGATCTTCGACGGCTATGCCGCGGCCGGCATCGTCGGCATCCGCGAAGGCACGTCGAACCGCAAGCTCGCGCTGCCGGCCGACGTCAGCGCATATCCGGACGCAATCAGCGACGCGCTCGAGGCGCTGCGGCTCGCCGGCGTCGACGGCCCGTACTCGGTCGTGCTCGGCTCCGATGCCTACACGGCGCTGAGCGAAGCGCGCGACCAGGGCTATCCGGTGCTCGGCCACATCAAGCGCATCGTCAGCGGCGAGATCATCTGGGCGCCGGCAATCAGCGGCGGCTGCGTGCTCTCCACGCGCGGCGGCGACTATGAACTGCATCTCGGCGAAGACGTATCGATCGGCTATACGAGCCACACCGACAAGGTCGTGCGCCTGTATCTACGCGAGACGCTCACGTTCCTGATGCTGACGAGCGAGGCGTCGGTGGCCGTCACGCCGCAGGGCAGCGCAGGCGTCTGACGCCGGCTCCGCGCGCGACGGCCTTACTCGGCGGCGCACGCATCGGCCGTGTCGCCGGGGTGGCCCGGCGACGACGGCGGGCATCCATGCGATCCGATCGCACGGCAACCACCCGCGACGAAGCGCACGACACGGCCGGTTCGCACCGGCCATGCCTCATCCACGACGACCGCCGCTTCGCCCGCCCCTCTCGACACTCACCGCGTTACCGCGCCGCCGACGACGGCAACTGCGCGCCCGTCTGCCGGCGCCGGTACGCGCTGTCGCGCGTCGCAAGCCAGTAGTACAGCGGCGAGGTCAGCAAGAGGCCGACCAGCCACGACAGATCCGCGCCGCCCAGATGCGCCGGAATCGGGCCCGCGTACATCGGCGTGTTCATGAACGGAATCTGCACGACGATCCCGATCGCATACGCGAGCAGCGCCTGCGGATTGAAGCGGCCGTACACGCCGCCATCCGCGGTGAAGATCGCGTCGATGTCGTACTTGCCCTTGTGGATCACGTAGAAGTCGATCAGGTTGATCGCCGTCCACGGCACCAGCACCACGAGCAGCGCGAGCACCAGATCGACGAGATTGCCGACGAAGTTCGTCGACGCGCCGATCGCCGCGTAGCAGCAGCCGACGAAGATCACGACCGACAGCACGGCGCGCGCCTTCGCGGTCGGAATCCAGCGGTACGCGAAGGTCTGCACCGACGTGATGACCGCGAGCACCGCGCCGTACAGGTTCAGCGCGTTGTGGCTGATCACGCTCAACAGGAACAGCACCAGCATCAGCGGGCCGAGCGGGCCGGTCGCCTGCTTGACGGCGTCCATCGTGTCGACGCCGGCCGGCACCGCGAGCGCCGCGACCGCGCCGAAGATGAACGCGAGCGTCGAGCCGATCGTGCAGCCGAGATAGGTGGCCCAGAACGTCGACGCGACGCCGACGTCTTCCGGTAGATACCGCGAATAGTCCGACACGTACGGCGCGAACGCGATCTGCCACAGCGCCGACAGCGAGACCGTCGCGAGCCAGCCCGCGAAGTCGAAGCCGCCGCGCGTGAAGAAATCGGCGGTGCTCACGTGCGACAGGATCATCCAGAAGCCGACCAGGATGCCGATGCCGAGCACCCACGTGCCGATCCGGTTGAGGATGTGAATGAACCGGTAGCCGACGATCCCGATCAGCCCCGAGCCCACCGCGCCGATCACGATCCCGACGGGCACCGGCACCGATGACGCGATGCCGTGCACCGACTTGCCGGCCAGCACGATGTTCGATGCGAAGAAGCCGACGTACATCACCGCCGCGATCACCGTGACCAGCAGCGCGCCCCACGAGCCGAACTGCGCGCGGCTCTGGATCATCTGCGGAATGCCCATCTGCGGGCCTTGCGCCGAATGCAGCGCCATCAGCACGCCGCCCACCGCCTGCCCGACGACGATCGCGACGATCGCCCACATCAGGTTCAAATGAAACAGCTGCACGCCGAGCGCACCGGTCACGATCGGCAGCGGCGCGATGTTGCCGCCGAACCAGAGCGTGAACAGGTCGCGCACGTTGCCGTGGCGTTCCGCGGGCGGCACGTAGCCGATCGTGTGCTTCTCTATCATCGATGACGCGTTGCGATCCGCGGTCGTCATGGTCAAGTCTCCTGTCGTGCGCAGTAACGCGCGCCTGCCGTGTCGGCCGGCGCGCGAGCGTGCGCGCCGGCAATCGGGTCCGGATGCGCGGCGACGGCGCAGCACGTGCGCGCTTTTGTCGCGATCCGGATTGGAGACG
This sequence comes from Burkholderia sp. MBR-1, assembly GCF_013822785.1. NCBI lineage: Bacteria > Pseudomonadati > Pseudomonadota > Betaproteobacteria > Burkholderiales > Burkholderiaceae > Burkholderia > Burkholderia sp. MBR-1. The sequence continues at coordinate 25,336 of NZ_CP053611.1, read as the reverse complement.
ATGGTGCGCCACGCGCGTCGCGACCCGAAAATACTAAAAATATTTCCGAGACATACGAAAAAGCTCTGCAGGGGAAATTTCGGCGCCGCGCGGGTTCGGGTAAGGTGCTACGCATCCAGCGGACAGCATGCGCTGCGCGGCGGCACGCGCCGCCGCGGCGCGTATCAGAGGTGCTCGTGGCTCACTACACTTTGCGGCAACTGAAATATTTCGTGACGACGGTGGAGTCCGGCAGCGTCGCCGAGGCGTCGCGCCAGCTGTTCATCGCGCAGCCGTCGATCTCCAGCGCGATCAAGGGGCTCGAGGAAAGTTTCGGCGTGAAGCTGTTCATCCGCCATCACGCGCAGGGCGTGTCGCTGACGCCGGGCGGCACGCGTTTCTACCGCAAGGCGCAGGAGCTGCTGCGCATCGCGCACGAGTTCGAACAGAACGCGCTGGCCGACAACGACGTCGTGACCGGCCAGATCGATATCGGCTGCTTCGAGACGGTCGCGCCGCTCTATCTGCCGCAGCTGATCGCCGGCTTTCGCGAGCGCTATCCGGGCGTGAACATCCGGCTGCGCGACGGCGAGCAGCACGAGCTCGTGCAGGGGCTCACCGCCGGCACGTTCGACCTCGCGTTCCTGTACGACCACGACCTCGACGGGACGATCGAGACCGAGCCGCTGATGCCCGCGCAGCAGCCGTACGTGCTGCTGCCGGAGAACCACCGGTTCGCGGAACAGACGCACGTGTCGCTGCGCGAGCTGAGCGTCGAGCCGATGATCCTGCTCGACGTGCTGCCGAGCCGCACCTATTTCGTCAGCCTGTTCCGCGAGCTCGGGCTCACGCCGAACATCGTGTTCGCGTCGCCGTCGATCGAGATGGTGCGCGGGATGGTCGGACAGGGCTTCGGTTTCTCATTGCTCGTCACGCGCCCGCATTCCGAATACACCTACGACGGCCGGCGCGTGGTGACGGTCGATCTGAGCGAAACGGTGAGCCCGTCGGGGCTCGTGAGCGCGCGGCTCAAGCGCGGGCAGCTCACCAAGCAGGCGCAGTCGTTCGTCGACTTCTGCCGCGAGCGGCTCGCGCAGATCGTCGAGCAGACGGGCCGGTAGAAACGTGCGGCCGCCGCGACGATCACGCGGACGAAGCGACGTGCGAGACGAGACGCCCCAACATCGCGTCGCATCCGTGCAGCTGTTCGAGCGTGACGAACTCGTCGGGCTTGTGCCCCTGGTCCATGCTGCCCGGTCCGCACACGACGGTCGGCATGCCGGCCTCGCCGAACAATCCGCCCTCGGTGCCGAACGCGACCGTGCCGAATGCGTCGGAACCGCTGAGCATCGCGATCAGCCGCGCCGCGTCGCTGTCCGGCGCCGTGGCGAGCCCCGGATAGGCGCCGAGCGGTTGCAGACGGATATCGGTGTCGGGCTGCACCGCGCGCATCCTCGGCAACAGCTCGGCTTGCGCGTAGTGCTGCAACTGGCTCGGCACGTCGTGCGCATCGAAGCTCGGCAGCGCCCGCACCTCGAAATCGAATTCGCATTCGGCCGGCACGATGTTCAGCGCGCGGCCGCCGCTGATCAAGCCGGTCTGCACGGTCGAGAACGGCGGATCGAAGCGCTCGTCGCGATGCTCGGGCCGTGCGAGCGCCGCACCGATTTCGCCGAGCCGGCCGATCAGCTTCGCCGCGTAGTCGATCGCGTTGACGCCGAGCGGCGCATACGCGGAGTGGCACGCGGCGCCCTTCACGTGACACCGCATCGCGAGCTTGCCCTTGTGGCCGAGCACCGGTTGCAGCCCGGTCGGCTCGCCGATCACGCACACGCGCGGCCGCTGCTCGCGGCCGGCGAGCGCTTCGAGCATCGGCCGAACGCCGACGCAACCGATCTCCTCGTCGTACGACAGCAGCAGATGCACCGGCGTATGCAGCGGCCGAGCGACCAACGCCGGCACGGCCGCGAGCATCGACGCGATGAAGCCTTTCATGTCGGCCGTGCCACGCCCGTACAACCGGCCGTCGCGCTCGGTCAGCCGGAACGGCTCGACCGTCCACGCCTGCCCGTCCACCGGCACCACGTCCGTATGCCCGGAAAGCGCGATGCCGCCGCGATCGCGCGGCCCGATCGTCGCGTACAGGCTCGCCTTGGTGCCTTCCGCGTTGTAGAACAGCTCGCTCGACACGCCGTAGCCGTCGAGATAGTCGCGGATGAAGTCGATCATCGCGAGATTCGAATCGCGGCTGACCGTCGCGAAGCCGACCAGCCGCGCGAGCAGCGTACGGCTCGACGTGTCACTCATCGCCGGGCACTCCGTAGCTCGGTGCGGCGGTCGGGTTCAGCGCGCGCGTCTGGTAATCCTGCATCTGCGGGCGATACGCGCGCCACAGCGCATCGAGCTGCCCGATCGGATCGGCATCGGCCCAGTCGACGCGCAGGTCGACGATCGGCCAGGTCACGTCGCCGGCTACCGTCAATGCCGCCGAATGCACCGGGCCGGCCTCGCCGCCCGCCGCGACCGCCGCATGCAGCGCGGCGAGCAGGCGCTCGGCCAGCAGCCCCGGCGCCTGTTCGAACGCACGCGCCATCGCGTCGATCACGGCCGGCGCGGCCAGCAGATTGCCGGCCGCCACGCATTGCGCGCCTTGCACCGCGTGATGCGTGCCGAGCGCTTCGCTGCCGGTGAAGCACGCGGTGCGGCCCTGCGCATCGATCGCCGTCACCTGTCGATACTGGCTCCAGCCGTTCGCGTTCAGCGCGCGATCGAGCGCGGCGGCCGGCGCGAGCTGCTGGTGCTCGATCAGATCGAGGGTCTGCGGGCCGAGCGCGGGCAGCGTGACGTTCTGCGTCGCCACCGCGCCGACACCCGCCCGCACCCACGGGCAGCGCGCGCCCACCGCGATGCTCGACGAGCTGATCGCGATCCCGAGCTGGCCCGTTTCGGCGCAGCGGCCGACGATGGAGAACGTCATTGCGCCTCCCGCACCGACGCCGACGCCTGCGCCGGCTGCCAGTTGTCGGGAATCACGGCGATCACGTCGATCTCCATCAGCCACTGCGGCTGACCGAGCGCCGACACGACGAGCCCCGTCGAAATCGGATAAACGCCCTTCAGCCACTTGCCGACTTCCCGATACACCGGCTCGCGATAACGCGGGTCGATCAGATAGGTGGTCGTCTTGACGATGTGCGTGAGGTCGCTGCCGGCTTCCTCGAGCAGCTGCTTCACGTTGCGCATCGCCTGCTCCGCCTGCGCGCGCGGGTCGCCGAGGCCGACGAGGTTGCCGTCGAAATCGGTGCCGACCTGGCCGCGCACGTAGACGGTATTGCCGGCCCGGACGGCCTGGCACAGGTCGTTGTCGAGCGTCTGGTTCGGGTAGGTATCCTTCGTGTTGAACATGCGGATACGGGTGTGGGTGGGCTGGCTCATCGCGGTCCTTCGAATGTCGGTGGGTTCGCACGCCGCGCCGGCGGCGGCGTGCGGGTGGAGGCGCGCTCGCGGCGCGCCGCGGCTCAGTCGATCGCGTCGACGACCGGGCGCGCAGCGGCCGGTGCGAGGCGCGCCGCGTCGTCCTGCCGGGCGCTCGCGTGGCCGCGCCGTTGCGCTGCGTCGTGATAGTCGACGTACTTGCGCTGCGTGGCGATGTGGTCGGCGATGTGTTTCGCGTCGTGCCACACGCCCCAGATGAAACTGGAGCCGCGTCGCGACAGCCACGGCAGCCCGACGAAATAGATGCCCGGCTCCTTCGACACGCCGCGCTGATGCTGCGGCTTGCCGTTCGCGTCGAACGCATCGACGTTCAGCCAGCCGTAGTCCGTCGCGTAGCCGGTCGCCCATACGATCGACGTCACGCCCGCGCCGGCGAGGTCGAGCGACAGGAGCGGGTTCGTCACGCATGCCGGATCGGGCAGGATGCGGCGCGCCTGCGGTTCGGCGGGCAGCTCGAGCCCGTTGCGGGCCGCATACGCATCGGCCGCGTCGAGCAGCGACAGATAGTTGTCGTCGCCGCGCGCGAGATTGATCGCGAGGTCGGGCTCGAACGCCGCGACGCCGCCGTCGAACGATTTCGTCAGCCCGACCAGCGTCACGCCCCGATTCGCGAGCGCACGAAAATCGACCGTGTGGCCGCCGCGCGCGCCGCTCACGGCGATCGTCACGTGTTCGCGGCCGGGCGTCGCCGCTTCCTTGTCCCATTCACCGAGCACGCCGAGCCACCAGCAGAAGTCGCGGCCGCGATACGCGCGCGGCGGACGATCGTGCGGGCCGACCGACAGATACACCTGCCGGCCGGCGCGCTGCAGCTCGTCGGCGATCTGCACGCCCGACGAGCCCGCGCCGACCACCAGCACGGCGCCGTCCGGCAACTGCGCCGGATTGCGATAGTGCGCGGAATGGATCTGGTGGATGCGTGCATCGTCGGGTGCGATCGGCGGAATGACCGGGCGCTGGAACGGCCCCGTCGCGACCACCACGCGCGTCGCCTCGATCGTGCCGTCGGACGTCTCGACGACGAAGCCCGGCTTGCCGGCGTTACGCACGACGTTCTTCACGTCGACGCCGGTGCGAATCGGCGCGTCGATCTTGCGCGCATAGGCGTCGAAGTAATCGGCGACCTGGTCTTTGGTTGCGAACGCATCGGGATCGAGGCCGGCGAATTCCAGGCCGGGGAAGCGGTCGTGCCAGGCGGGGCCGTTCGCGACCAGCGAATCCCAGCGCGCGGTGCGCCAGCGCTCGGCGATGCGGTCGCGCTCGAGCACGAGATGCGGCACGCCCAGCTTGCCCAGATGCTCGCTCATCGCGACGCCGGCCTGTCCGGCGCCGACCACCAGCGTATCGATCGAAGTTGTTTCCACTGCCACGGCTGTCTCCTTGAAGTGCGGCCCGCTGCGCTGCGCGTGTCGTCGCGCGGCCGGGAACGGAGACATTCTGCTGACACGCCGACGCGTGCGAAACGATCATTTTTGTGGTTGTTGACGAGCAAAAAGCTTGGGCCGACGGAGCGCGAACGGCCGCAGCGGCCGCGGCCGGCGCGCTGCGCTATACTTGCGCGATGGAAACCCGACCTGCCTCGCCGAACCTGCATCGCTGGTGGCGCGCCTGACCCAGGCGGCCCGTTTCCTCTTGCATGTCCCGAACGTGATGCCGCCAGCCATGGCGGCATCGTCGTTTCTGCGGCTGCGTCATGGTTGAAGGCGTCGATAGCCTGGAGCCCACTCGTCATGACGCACCCTGCCCGACCGATCATCCTCACCGGCGACCGCACCACCGGCCCGCTGCATCTCGGCCACTACATCGGCTCGCTGCGCGCACGCGTGCAGATGCAGCACGACGCGACGCAATTCCTGCTGCTCGCCGACACGCAGGCACTCACCGACAACATGGGGCGCCGCCAGCGCGTCACGGAAAACGTGATCGAGGTCGCGCTCGACTATCTGGCCGTGGGCATCGACCCGGCGCTGTCGACGATCGTCGTGCAGTCGCAGGTGCCCGAGCTCGCCGAGCTGTCGCAATACCTGCTCAACCTCGTCACGGTCGCGCGCCTCGAGCGCAATCCGACCATCAAGGAGGAGATCCGGCTGCGCGGCTTCGAGCGCGACATCCCGGCCGGCTTCCTCACCTACCCGGTCAGCCAGGCCGCCGACATCACCGCGTTCAAGGCGACCCACGTGCCGGTCGGCGACGATCAGCTGCCGATGATCGAGCAGACCAACGAACTCGTGCGGCGCTTCAACGCAACTGTCGAGCAGCCGGTGCTGGTCGAATGCGAGGCCGTGCTGTCGGCCGTCACGCGGCTGCCCGGCATCGACGGCAAGGCGAAGATGAGCAAGTCGCTCGGCAATGCGATCACGCTCGGCGCGACGCCCGACGAGATCACGCGCGCGGTGAAGGACATGTATACGGATCCGAACCATCTGCGCGTGAGCGACCCCGGCCAGGTCGAGGGCAACGTCGTGTTCACGTTCCTCGACGCGTTCGAGCCGGACGTGCAGAAGGTCGACGAGCTGAAGGCGCACTATCGCCGCGGCGGGCTGGGCGACAGCGTCGTGAAGCGGGTGCTCGACGAGCGCCTGCAGGCGCTGATCGAACCGATCCGCGCGCGCCGCCGCGAATTCGAAGCCGACAAGGCAGAGGTGATGGCGATTTTGAAGCGCGGCACGATGCGTGCGCGCGACGTCGCAGGCGACACGCTCGCGCAGGTGAAGCGCGCGATGGGGCTCACGTACTTCGATTGAGCCGACGCTTGGGCGCTCGTGAGCCACGGGCGCCGCACGGCGCCCGGACGGCTCACACGACCGCCGGCCGCCGCGCGCCAGCGGCCTCAGTCGACGAGCAGCTCCGCGCCGCGGCGCGACACGCTTCGCGTCAGCTGCTCGGCCGGTTGCGGCCGCGCGAGCAGGAAGCCCTGCACCTGATGGCAGCCGATCTCCTGCAGGAAGCTCAGCTGCTTTTCGGTCTCGACGCCCTCCATCACGACGTGCAGCCCGAGCGCGCGTCCCATCGCGACGATCGCGCGCACGATCGCGTCGTCCGTGCTGCCGGTCCCGCAATCCGTGAGGAACGAGCGGTCGATCTTCAGCGTATCGACGGGCAGATCCTTCAGATACACGAGCGACGAATAGCCGGTGCCGAAATCGTCGATCGCGAGGCTGATCCCGCGGATCGCGAGTTCGCGCAGCAGGATGCCGATCTCCTCGCGGGTGTTCATCGCCATGCTCTCGAGCAGCTCCAGCTGCAGGCATTTGGTCGGCAACGCGGTTTCGCTGAGGATGGTCGTCAGGTCGCTGAGGAAATGGTCGGTGAAACACTGGCGCGCCGACACGTTCACCGACACGCGCCCGAACTCGAAGCCTTCGTCGAGCCAGCGGCGCGCCTGGCGGCACGCCTCCTGCAGCACCCAGCGCCCGATCGGGACGATCAGCGCGGAGCGCTCGGCGAGCCCGATGAACTCGCCCGGCGCGACGAGGCCGCGGCGCGGATGCAACCAGCGCAGCAGCGCCTCCACCCCGACGATCCGGCCGCTCGCCAGATCGTACTGCGGCTGGTAGAACAGCCTGAATTCGTTCTGCTCGAGCGCACGATGCAGCTCGCCGAGCGTTTCGAGCTGCTCGATCGCCGACGACGTCATCTTGCTCTCGAAGAACTGGAACACGTTCCTGCCGCGGTTCTTCGCGCCGTACATCGCCTGGTCCGCGAGCAGCAGCAGATGTTCGGCGTCGATGCCGTCGTCCGGATAGATGCTGATGCCGATGCTCGGCGTCACGAAGATCTCGCGGCCCTCGATTTCGATCGACTGGCCGACTTCGTCGAGCAGATTGCGCGCGATGCGGCCGACGTCGCGCACGTCGTCGAACTCCTCGAGCACGATCGCGAACTCGTCGCCGCCCATGCGCGCCACGGTGTCGTTCGAAAGCACCTGCCCGGCGATGCGCCCGGCGACCACCTTCAGCACCTCGTCGCCGGCGTTGTGGCCGAGCGTATCGTTGACGAGCTTGAAGCGGTCGAGATCGACGTACATCACCGCGACCTTGCGGCCGAGCCGCTTCGCCTGGACGATCGAGCGCGCGAGCCGCTCCTCGAACAGCGCGCGGTTCGCGAGATTGGTCAGCACGTCGTGGGTGGCGAGATAGCCCAGCCGCTCCTCGGCCTGGCGACGCTGCGTGATGTCGGAAAAAATCGCCGCGTAGTGCGAGATCTCGCCGGCGTTGTCGCGAATGCTGGTGATCGTCAGGTATTCGAGGAACAGCTCGCCGCTCTTGCGGCGATTCCAGATTTCGCCCTGCCAGTGGCCGTCGGTCGTCAGCGAATGCCACAGCTGCTTGTAGAAATCAGGCGTCTGACGGCCCGAGCTCAGCATCGCCGGGTTGCGGCCGACCACTTCGTCCTCGGTGTAGCCGGTCAGACGCGTGAACGCCTGATTCACGCGCTCGATCCGCGCGTGGCGATCGGTCACCATGATCCCTTCCAGTGCCGATTCGAACACGCGGTCCGCCATGCGCAGGTTGAAGCGCGCGAGGCCCAGCGCCTCGTCGCGCTCGCGCAGCGCGCTGCGCAGCTCGTTCGCGTATTCGTGCTCGATGCTCAGCAGCACGTCGGCGAAGCCAAGCAGGCCGGTGAGCCGCCCTTCCTCGTCGCAGATGCCGACGTGCCGCATGTTGTGCTCGGTCATGAAGCGCTGCGCCGCATACAGGCTCTGCGTGGCGAGCAGCATCTGCAACGGCTTGCTCGCGCATGCGCCCACCGCGCCTCGCACGCCGCTCTGAGCCAGCAGCCGCACGACGTCGCGTTCGGTGAGGATGCCGTGCTCGCCGTCGTCGTAACGGACCAGAATCGCATCGAGCCGCTGCGCGCGCATCCGCGCGACGACGTCGGGCAGCGCATCGTGCTCGGACACCACCACGGGCAGATGGACGCGGATCGATTCGATCGGCTTCAGATGCAGGAAGAATTCCGGGCCCTGGTTCACGACGACGTCGGTCTGCGTCAGCACGCCGATCGCCGCGCCGTCGCGGACCACGATGAAGTGCCGTACGCCCGACTCCTTGAATCGCATCGCGGCTTCGCCCAGCGGCGTCGACGCGTCGAGCGTCAGCACCGGACGGCTCATCACGTCGCCGACCGGGCGGTCGAGCGCGTCGGGATCGTCGCCGGCCGACAGCGCGTCGTGCTCGGTCCAGATGCCGACGACCTGCTGACCCTCCATCACGACGATCGAGCTGCGGCGCTCGGCGAACATGCGCCGCGCAACCTCGCGCACCGGCGTGGCAGGGTCGCAGGACAGGATCTGACGCGCGACGAGGCGTCCAATCGGAACATCGTAGCTGTTCGGGTACATTCTCTAATCAACACGAAAAGTCCTCGCCGGCGCACTTCGATCGGGCACCCTGCGGGCTCGCCTGCAACGGCAGGCAAGATGTGATTGCATTTGCGCCGAACGGTTGCCTGCTCAACGGCCTTGAAGGCGACCGGCCGACCGGTCGCCGTCGCGACGAGCGCGACACTTTTGCGCGGCGCGTTGGCCATTCCATCGTTCAGCACATCCATACGCCGGCGTGCGGCCCCATCGAGAGCGGCCATTCCGGGTTAACGACAGGTTCGGACAAGAATTGAGCCCCGTGGCGACATTTACAGGGCGGCGCGGCGAAATGTAGCGCTGCCGCGTGACGGCCGGACCGTCGGACCGCCTGCGGCGCAGCGCTGCCGCTGCCGCACGATCGCCGGGTGCGGCCGGGCGTCACGCGGCGGCGCTGCGTGCGCCGAACAGCGCCGCGACCAGGTCGACCTCGTCGAGTTGCTCGAGCCACCAGCTCAATGCGCGCCCGGCCTTGTCCTCCCGCCAGCCGAGATAGCAGTTCGTATGCTCGCGCACGCCCGTCAGCCGCCGCTCGACGAGCTTGCCCTGACGAATCGGCTCCTCGGCGACGGGCGCCGGCAGCATGCCGACCGCGAGGCCTTCGCACAGCAGCTCGAGCTTGGCGGCCAGCGTCGGCACGACGATGACCGGCTGCCCGTCGTGGACGGCCACCGACTTCGGTTCGAGGTCGCGCGACGTGTCGCTGATCACCACGCCGCGATGGCCCGAAATGACGCCGCTGTCGAGCGGTGCGTCGACCGCGGCCAGCGGATGCTGCGGCGCGACGACGAACACGTGGCGCAACACGCCGATCGGTCTTGCGGCGATGTTCGGCGCGTGCGGCGGCTCCCCGGCTGCGCCGATCGCGATATCGGCACGCCCGGACACGAGCGCGTCCCACACGCCGCCGAGCACTTCGGTCGAGAAACGCAGCCGCGTCGTCATCTGCAGCGCGTAGAACGCGCGCATGTGGGGCCACAACGACGCGAGCGGCAGGATTTCGTCGACGCACAGGCGCAGCTCCGCCTCCCATCCGGCATGGACGCCGCGGATCCGGTCCTCCAGCTCGCGCCCGGCGCGCAGCAGGCGGCGGCCGTCGTCGACCAGCAAACGGCCCGCGTCGGTCAGCTGCGCGCGCCGCCCGCTGCGATCGAACAGCGTGATGCCGAGCTCGCTCTCGGTCTTCTGCACCAGATAAGTCAACGCGGACGGCACGCGATGGAGCAGCACGGCCGCTTCCGCGAACGTGCCCGTGCGGTCGATGGCATCGAGCGCCTCCATGACCTCAAACGACAACTTCACAACGATCACCTTTCAGGTAGGCCCGCGGCGATCCGGACGCCGGTCCGGCACCCGCCGGGCGCCGGGCCGACGGCACGCGCGGCGGCCCGGCGCGGCCGTTCGCCACGGGGGCGTCATTTTGGCAGCGGCGGCGACGCTTTTCCACCAGATTCGTCCGCTCATCCGCACGCACGGCCGGCCCGCGCCGGCCGCCGCCTTCGTGCGCACCGATGCGTTGCCGCATCGCGGCGAAGACGCGACGCGCCAACCGCTGCCGCGGCAACCAACTCTTATATAAGACATAAGACATTTGACGCTTGACCACATTGCGACTACAATCGCGTCCAAGCATTGACGCAGTATCCGGAATAGCAGCCCCGGCGTACCTGGAAAGCCCTTCCCCTGAAACGCAATCTCAGCAGGTCCCCCCATGCTTGAAAACTTTCGTGCTCACGTGGCCGCCCGCGCCGCGCTCGGTATCCCTCCCCTGCCGCTGACGGCTCAGCAAACCGCCGAACTGGTGGAATTGCTGACGAACCCGCCTGCCGGCGAAGAGCAGACGCTGCTCGACCTGATCACCCATCGCGTGCCGGCCGGCGTCGACGAAGCCGCGCGCGTGAAGGCCGGCTTCCTGGCCGCCGTCGCGAAAGGCGAGACGGCCTGCCCGCTGATCTCGCGCGAACGCGCGACCGAGCTGCTCGGCACCATGCTCGGCGGCTACAACATCCAGCCGCTGATCGAGCTGCTGTCCGATGAAGCCGTCGCGTCCGTCGCGGCCGACGCGCTGAAGAAAACCCTGCTGATGTTCGACCAGTTCCATGACGTGAAGGAACTCGCCGACAAGGGCAACGCCCACGCGAAGGCCGTGCTGCAGAGCTGGGCCGACGCCGAATGGTTCACGAGCCGTCCGGAAGTGCCGGAAAGCCTGACCATCACCGTGTTCAAGGTCACGGGCGAAACCAACACCGACGATCTGTCGCCGGCGCCGGACGCCACCACCCGCCCGGACATCCCGATGCACGCGCTGGCGATGCTGAAGAACGCACGCCCGGGCATCACGCCGGAAGAAGACGGCAAGCGCGGCCCGGTCAAGTTCATCGAATCGCTGAAGGAAAAGGGCCACCTGGTCGCGTACGTCGGCGACGTGGTCGGCACGGGCTCGTCGCGCAAGTCGGCGACCAACTCGGTGCTGTGGTTCACCGGCCAGGACATCCCGTTCGTGCCGAACAAGCGTTTCGGCGGCGTGTGCCTCGGCGGCAAGATCGCTCCGATCTTCTACAACACGATGGAAGACGCCGGCGCGCTGCCGATCGAACTCGACGTGTCGCAGATGAACATGGGCGACGTGGTCGAACTGCGCCCGTACGAAGGCAAGGCGCTGAAGGACGGCAAGGTCATCGCCGAATTCCAGGTGAAGTCCGACGTGCTGTTCGACGAAGTGCGCGCCGGCGGCCGCATTCCGCTGATCATCGGCCGCGGCCTGACCGCGAAGGCGCGTGAAGCGCTGGGCCTGCAGCCGTCGACGCTGTTCCGCCTGCCGCATCAGCCGGCCGACACCGGCAAGGGCTTCACGCTCGCGCAGAAGATGGTCGGTCGCGCATGCGGCCTGCCGGAAGGCCGGGGCGTGCGTCCGGGCACGTACTGCGAACCGAAGATGACGTCGGTGGGCTCGCAGGACACGACGGGCCCGATGACCCGCGACGAACTGAAGGACCTCGCGTGCCTCGGCTTCTCGGCCGACCTCGTGATGCAGTCGTTCTGCCACACCGCCGCCTATCCGAAGCCGGTCGACGTGAAGACGCACCAGACGCTGCCGAACTTCATCAGCACGCGCGGCGGTATCGCGCTGCGTCCGGGCGACGGCGTGATCCACTCGTGGCTGAACCGCATGCTGCTGCCCGACACCGTCGGCACCGGCGGCGACTCGCACACGCGCTTCCCGATCGGCATCAGCTTCCCGGCAGGCTCGGGCCTCGTCGCATTCGCGGCCGCCACCGGCACGATGCCGCTCGACATGCCGGAATCGGTGCTGGTCCGCTTCAAGGGCAAGATGCAGCCGGGCGTCACGCTGCGTGACCTCGTCAACGCGATTCCGCTGTACGCGATCAAGCAGGGCATGCTGACGGTCGCGAAGCAAGGCAAGAAGAACATCTTCTCGGGCCGCATCCTCGAAATCGAAGGCCTGCCGGACCTGAAGGTCGAGCAAGCATTCGAGCTGTCGGACGCATCGGCCGAACGTTCGGCTGCCGGTTGCACGGTGCGCCTGAACAAGGAACCGATCATCGAGTATCTGCACAGCAACATCACGCTGCTGAAGTGGATGATCGCGCAGGGCTACCAGGACGCGCGCAGCCTGCAGCGCCGCATCGCGGCGATGGAGCAGTGGCTGGCCGATCCGAAGCTGCTGTCGCCGGACGCCGACGCCGAATACGCGGCCGTCATCGAGATCGATCTCGCCGACGTCCATGAGCCGATCGTCGCGTGCCCGAACGACCCGGACGACGTGAAGACGCTGTCCGAAGTCGCCGGCGCGAAGATCGACGAAGTGTTCATCGGCTCGTGCATGACCAACATCGGTCACTTCCGTGCCGCGTCGAAGCTGCTCGAAGGCAAGCGCGACATTCCGGTCAAGCTGTGGGTCGCGCCGCCGACCAAGATGGACCAGAAGCAGTTGACGGAAGAAGGTCACTACGGCGTGTTCGGCACGGCCGGCGCCCGCACCGAAATGCCGGGCTGCTCGCTGTGCATGGGCAACCAGGCACAGGTGCGCGAAGGCGCGACGGTGATGTCGACGTCGACCCGCAACTTCCCGAACCGTCTGGGCAAGAACACGAACGTGTACCTCGGCTCGGCGGAACTGGCTGCGATCTGCTCGCGTCTGGGCCGGATCCCGACCAAGGAAGAGTACATGGCCGACATCGGCGTGCTCAACGCGAACGGCGACAAGATCTACAAGTACATGAACTTCGACCAGATCGAAGACTTCAAGGAAGTCGCCGATACCGTGCAGATGTAAGCACGCGGTCGAGCTGCGGCGGGTTGCACCTGCCGCAGCGAGATCCGATGGCGCCGCGGGCTCGATGCCTGCGGCGCCATTTTTTTTGTTGCGGGCGGCGCGCGATGCGCCGGGGCGCGCGTCCGGCCGTCCGGTCGAAAAATGAATGGATGGACGGAGCCCGCGTCAGGCGAGCCGGCCGACGTCGACAGTCTCGATGAGCCGTTCAATGTCGAGCAGGATCAACATCCGGTCACCGTCCTCGTCCGAGACCGAGCCGAGATCGGTGATGAACCCGGCGTCGCCCATCACCCCGAATTCGGGCGCAGGCCGGCGATCGGCCGGCGCCAGGGCCAGGACATCGCTCACCGCGTCCACGACGATGCCCACCGTCCGTCGCGCGACGTTCAGAACGATGACGACCGTCGCGTCGTTGTACTCGGCGGATTCCAGCGCGAACTTCAGCCGCAGATCCACGATGGGCACGATCACGTCGCGCAGGTTGATCACGCCCTTGACGAACGCCGGTGCGTTGGCGATGTGCGTCGGGGTTTCGTAGGAGCGGATCTCCTGCACTCGCTGGATGTCGATGCCGTATTCCTCGGCACCCAGCCGGAACGTCACGAACTCCTGCGTGTCTCGCACGGCAGCCTGTCCGCGCGTGCCCTTCGTGTGCGGATCTTCAAGTACTGCGTTCATGAATCTTTCTCCAGTTGTCGATCGGTGACGGTCTGTTCAGAACGTGTGCCAGTCTTCAGTCGCGCCAGGGGTAGCAACTGCCGGCGCGGAGGGTCGGGCCACGGGCGCCGTGGTCTTGCCTGCCGTGGCCCGGGAAGCCGGACGCCGTGCCGGCTTCGGCGCAGCCGGAACCGGCTGGCTCGCGCGTGTGCCGTCGACGCGGAAGAAGGCCACCGCTTCGCTCAGCTGACGGCCCTGATCTTCCAGCGATGTCGAAGCCGCCGCCGCTTCTTCCACCAGCGCCGCGTTCTGCTGCGTGACCTCGTCCATCTGCGTGATCGCCTGGTTGACCTGTTCGATCCCCCGGCTCTGCTCGCCCGAAGCCGCTGCGATCTCGCCCATGATGTCGGTCACGCGAGCCACCGCCTGCGTCACTTCGGCCATCGTTTTGCCGGCTTCACCGGCGAGCGCCGAACCGTCCTGAATCTTCTGCACCGAGGCATTGATCAGGTCCTTGATCTCCTTTGCCGCGCTCGACGAGCGCTGGGCGAGACTTCTGACTTCGCTCGCGACCACCGCGAAGCCACGGCCCTGCTCACCGGCGCGCGCCGCTTCCACCGCGGCGTTGAGCGCCAGGATGTTGGTCTGGAACGCAATGCCTTCGATGATCCCGGTGATATCCGCGACTTTCGTCGAGCTCTGGCTGATGTCGGTCATCGTTTCCACGACCTGCCCGACCACGGTGCTGCCTTTCTGTGCAACTTCCGATGCATTGGCAGCCAGCGCGCTCGCCTGCTGTGCATTCTCCGCGTTCTGCTTCACCGTGGACGTGAGTTCCTCCATGCTCGATGCAGTCTCCTGCAGCGACGACGCCTGCTGCTCGGTGCGCGACGACAGGTCCTGGTTGCCCGAAGCAATCTGGCTCGAACCGGTGGCGATATTGTCTGCCGAGGTCCGCACCTGCCCGATCAGCTTCACGAGGCTGGCCTGCATCGCACCCATTGCGGCAAGCACGCTCCCCGCAGGCGCGTCCTTCGCCCCCACCACCACACTGAGATCGCCGGCGGCCACACGCTGTGTCACTTCGCCCAGTGCGGCCGGCTCGGCGCCGAGCGCACGCAGCAGGCCCCGCGTAATCAGAACGCCGGCCATCATCGCCATCGCGACCGCAGCCAGACAGATACCGATCAAAAGCATGCGCTGGTTCGAGAATTGATCCTCGGACTGCCTGACCATCTCGGCCGCACGTTCATTGGCAAAGGCCGCATAGTCGTTGGAGGCCTTGATCAGGGCAGAAAGCAGCGGCCGGCATTTGGTGTCGATTTCGGCGATGGCCGCGTCGCGCTGATTGCTCACGGCCAGCCTGTCGATCTCCAGCGCCACCGGGCGATAAAGCGATTCGATGCGTGGAATTTCAGCCGCCAGGCTGCGCTCCCGCTCACTCATGTCGGGCGCGCTGGCCACCATCGCCTTGAATTTCGTCAGGTTGGCTTCGACTCTCCGCTCGGCGTCGCTGACGGCATTTTTTTCGATCTCGACATCCGCAGGTGCGGTGACCAGGACGAGGTTGCGTACTGCCATCGCGCGATCGTCGACGGCGGTACGGACGGACGCAGCCATCTCGGCGCGACTGTTGATTCCACTGACGAATCCGGAAAAACGATTGTTCGCCTCATTCAACGCGTTCAACGCAAGACCCGATACCATCAGCACCAGCGCCGCAAGCAGGCTGAAGGTCGCCGTGAGCTTCGTACGGACAGTCATTCGTTTGGAACTCATGTTTCATACCCCCATCGATTCAGTTTCGAAGCCTCTGCCGGGATGCTCGGCCGTCATCGAGTTCCCCGCTGCTTGTTGCTTTAACGGGTGCTTCTCAACCATCCTTGAGCGCCTCTATCGTCCCAATCGTTTGCGTCAGGGTTCTGGAGAACGTGAGTTATCCGACGGGCCACGTCATCCCCGGGTGCGCGCGCAAATCACTAGCGTGCGAGTCCTAACTATGAGTCCCTCGGCTGGTCTGGCGCGCAATACACCTGAGGCGTCCGAGAATGTCCGGTGCGACCGGCGAATTTGGGAAGGCGACCTTAGCATTGCTTCCGGAGCGAACCCGTTCGTCGAAGAACTGGAGCCGGCTTCCCTGGGATTCGAAGGGGCAACGCCTGCGAGCACCGGCCGCCCTATCACCCGACCTTGCTGCTCAAGATCTACGTCGCGCCTGCCTTAATCGCGTGCAGCCGAGCCGTCGCCTGGCGCGACCGTGCCAGCGCGATCTTGAACTGATGGGGTTTGACTGGCCGGCATGCGCCGGACTTCAAGACCGTCGCCGCATTCAGGCGACGCAATGGAGAAGGCAGTCGCAACGACTGCCGACGCTTCGTGTGATTCTGATATGCCGCGAGCCGCAGCCGTTCAGCTGAACCGGAGTATCGTCATGGTGGCAGCAAGGCCCGGCTCGTTGTCGGCGAACTCCAGAAAACCGTGGTGCAGCGTCGCCACCGCTTTGACGAGCGCGAGCCCGAGTCCAACGCCCGGTGTTCCCCGGCTTCGGTCGCCGCGATAGAACCGCTCCGTCACCTTGGACCGTTCGGCGAACGGAATACCGGGCCCGTCATCCGACACCGTGACCTCGATCCGATCGTCGCGCTCACACAGCGACACCTCGACCTCGCCGTTGTCCTGCGCGTACTTCAGCGCGTTGTCGATAAGATTGCCGATCGCTTGCGCGAGCAGCAACGGGTCGACCTCGGCCAGCACCTCGGTTTCCGAGCACAGCAACAGCGTCAGCGAAATGCCGCGCAACTCCGCGACGGGCTG
Organism: Burkholderia sp. MBR-1; assembly: GCF_013822785.1. Classification (NCBI taxonomy): domain Bacteria; kingdom Pseudomonadati; phylum Pseudomonadota; class Betaproteobacteria; order Burkholderiales; family Burkholderiaceae; genus Burkholderia; species Burkholderia sp. MBR-1. The sequence goes on along the minus strand of NZ_CP053611.1, from coordinate 8,732 downwards.
ATAGAACTCGACGGCATCCGACAGGATGGTCACGACGTCGCTTTTGACGAAACCCGAGCGCCGCACGCCCGCATCGATCTCGGCGAGACGCAGCAGCGCATTGAAAATGCCGATCACGCGGTCCACGTCGGTCATCGCGACTTCGAGCTGGCCCAGCGTGTCTTCATCGCCCTTCTTGCGCAACCCGAGCAGCAGCACCTCGAGTCTCGAACGGAGTTCGGTGAGCGGCGTGCGCAGATCGTGCGCAATCGCGTTCGACACATTGCGAACACCGTTCAGCACTTCGATCAACGCGTCCTGCGCCTGGATGCGCGTCTTGACCTCCTCTTCGAGCCTCGCGTTCTGTTCCTGCTGCAAGCGTTGCAATGCATGCAGCTTCAGATGCGTCTGCACGCGCACGGCCACTTCTTCCATTTGCAGCGGCTTGGTCACGAAGTCCATCGCGCCGACGCGGAAACCCGTGAGCTTGTCCTCGGTCTGCGTCAGCGACGTCATGAAGATCACGGGGATATCCCGCGTGACCGGATTGTCCTTGAGCGCGCGGCAGGTCTGGAAGCCGTCGAGGCCAGGCATCATCACGTCGAGCAGGATCAGGTCGGGCTTGACCAGTTCGGCGCGGCGCAGCGCTTCGTGGCCGTCGCGCGCGACGGCCACGCGCATCCCTTCGGCTTCCAGCGTATCGACGACGAGCCCGAGATTCGCCGCCGTGTCGTCGACCACGAGCACGACGGGCGCGTCCATGTTGTGCTCTCGCATCGTCAACTCCCTTCGCCGTTCAGATGATGTTCGATCAACGAAAGCAGGGCCTGCGATTCGTAGGTCATGGCAAGGTGCCGCAAACGCGCGGCGAACGGTTCATACTTTTCATGCGAACTCGCAAGACGATCGGCGTGCCGGCTGATGTCGCGCATCGAGCCGAGCAGCGCATAGCGGTGTAGCGCCGCCATGTCCTCGCGCGGCGGGATGATCATCGGCCGGTCAGCTTCGCAGGCCGGGCCGGCGCCCCGCTGGGTCACCAGGCCGAGCAGCATTGCGATCGAGCCCAACAGGCGGTCGAGATTGAGCGGCTTTTCCAGAAACACGTTTGCGCCCGCGTCGATGTTCGCGCGGGCGTTCTGTTCGGAGGCGTCGGCGGATACGACGATCACGGGCGTCGCACCCAGTGTGTGCGAACGGCGCAGATGGTGCAGCGTCTCTATGCCGCCCATCAAGGGCATCACCGTGTCGAGAACGATCAGGTCGGGCGCGCACGCTGCAGCCTTGTCGAGCGCATCGCGCCCATCGCTGCTTTCGATCACCCGAAAGCCCGCCTGTCCCAGCACTTCCGCCAGAAGCGTGCGGTTTGCGGGGACATCGTCGACCACCAGAATGACCCGGCGCGCGCCATCGAGGCGGTCCGCCTGGAGACGCGGTATGCGCTCGCACGGCCCCGCAGCCGACGCGGGCGCATCCAGTTCAAAACCGAACACGCTGCCCTCGCCGGCCGAACTCGTGACTTCGATCTCGCCGCCCATCATGCGGACGAGTTGCCGGCTGATCGCGAGACCCAGCCCCGCGCCGCCGCCGCGCCGCGTGTGATCGCCCGCCTGTTCGAACGGTTGAAAGATCGCTTCCAGCCGGTCGGCGCTCACGCCGATACCGGTATCGCGCACCTCGAAGCGCAGGCGCCCGGCCGCGCCCCGGCTGACCGACAGCGTGACCTCGCCGTGGTCGGTGAACTGGACGGCATTCGCGAGCAGATTGAGCAGCACCTGGCGTAGCCGGCGCTCATCGACACGGACCACGGCGGGCAGATCGGGCGCGGCCACATAGTTCAGCACGAGGCGCTTTTGCTGCGCGCGCACGGCGACGATTTCCGCGATCGTCTCGAGAAACCCGCGCAGCGACACTTCGCCGACCTGCAGTTCCAGCTTGCCGGCGCCCAGACGCGCGAAGTCGAGAATATCGTTGATCAGCGTCAGCAGATGCTGCCCGCTCTGCTCGATCACGCCGACGCTCGCCAGCTGGCGCGTGTCGAGCCGCGCGTCACGCTGGAGTATCTGCGCATAGCCGAGAATGCCGTTGAGCGGCGTGCGCAGCTCATGGCTGATGTTGGCGAGGAACTGGTCCTTCGCGCGGCTGGCCGCTTCCGCCGCATCCTTCGCGACGCGCACCGTTTCTTCCAGCGCCTTGCGCTCGGAGATGTCCTGAATGATGACGATGACGTGCGCCGTCTGACCGGACGCGTCGTGCTGAAGCGCAACCGACAGCGTTACCCACACGCGCTCCCCATCGAACCTGACGAGCGGCACTTCCTCCGAATAATGCTTGAGCCTGCCTTCCGTCAGCAGGCGGAACCGCTCGATGCTCGCCACGCTGAAATCGGCATGAATCAGTTCGTGAAGCCGTCGCTGCTGCAACGCGGCCAGCGGCCAGCCGACGATCTCGCCCGACCGACGATTCACACGCAGAAAACGCCCATCGAGATCGCAATGCGCGACGCCGACCGCGGCGTTTTCGAAGGTGCCGCGAAAGCGCTCCTCGCTCGCGCGCAGCGCCTGCTCGGTCATCTTCAGTTCCGTGATGTCGACCAGACTGCCGACGAAGCGCACCGGCTTGCCCGTCGCGTCGCGGCGCGCGGTGCCGCGCACCAGCACCCAGCGGTCGCTGCCGTCGCGATGCCGCAGCCGGTTCTCCAGCTCGAACAGGCCGTCGCCGCTTTCGAGGAACGACGCGACCGCGCGATCCGTGCTGTCGCGATGATCGGGATGCAGCACGCTCATATACGCTTCGTAATCGAGGCGCGCCTGCGGCGTGTCGAAGCCTAGCCACTCGTAGATGTTGGAATAGCGAGCGAAGCCGCGCTTGTGATCGCCTTCGGGCATGTCGATTTCCCACACGCCGACATTCGAGCCGTACATCGCCATTTCGAGTCGCGCATTGGTCTCGCGAAGAATCTCCGCTTCCTGCGCGCGGCGCTTTTGCGTCACGTCGCGAAACACGATCACGATGCCTTGCCGTACGCCGCGTTCGTCCGTCATCGGCGTACCCGTGCATTCGACCGGCAGGTCGCTGCCGCCGCGCGCGCGCAGAATGGCGCGCGCGGGCAGCCCACCGTCGCTCCCGGTTTGCAGCACGGCGGCCATCGGATCCTCGATCGGCGCGTGCGTGTTCTCATCGTGCAGACTGAAAACCTCGCCTAGCCGCCGTCCCGTCGCTTCGCTGCGCGACCAGCCCGTCAGCGCTTCGCCGGCGAGATTGACGAAGGTGACGAAGCCATCCACATCGGTCGACAGCACGCCGTCGCCGATACTCGACAGCGTGATCGCATAGCGCTGCTCGCTCTCGCGCAAGCGCCGCTCGGCGCCGTGCTTGTAAAGCGCCATTTCGACGACGGTACGCAACTGCATGTCGTCGAAGGGCTTGAGCACGTAGCCGTACGGTTCCGCTGCCGTCGCGCGGCGGATCGTCTCTTCGTCCGCATAGGCGGTGAGAAATACGACGGGAATGTCGCGCGCTTCACGGATACGCCGCGCGGTGTCGATGCCGTCCAGTTCGCCCTCGAGCCGCACGTCCATCAGCACCAGATCCGGCTTGCTGTCTGCGGCCAGCGTTTCGACCAGCGCGAGCGCGTCTTCGCCGCTACCCGTGCTGCCGACCACGACATAGCCCGCGCGGCTCATCTGTTGCGCGATGTCGCGTGCGACGATGCGGTCATCCTCGACGATCAAGATTTGCGCGCTGGTCATGGCGTGTGGCCGTCAACGTTCTGCTGCATTGAATTGAATGGTGAAAGTGGTGCCGTGCTGCTGCGCGATATCGATGCGGCCGCGCAATTGCAGCACGAGGTCGTGAACGAGGCGCAAGCCGAGCGTTTCATCGCGTTCGAACGAAAAGCCGGGCGCGAGGCCGACGCCGTCGTCGGCGACGATCAACGCGCAGCGCCGGTCGTCGATCGCCTTGAGTTCGACCTTGAGCACGCCGCCGCGCTGATCCGGGAACGCATGCTTGAGCGCATTCGACACCAGTTCGTTGATGACGAGACCGCACGACACGGCGCGGTTCATGTCGAGCTGAATGTCGTCGACGTCGATCTGCAGGTCGACGCCCAGCCGCCCCATGTCGTAGACGCGCGCCAGATGACCGCATAAGGTCTTCACGTGCGCCGTCATCGCGATGCGCGCGAAGTTGCCCGCGCGATAGAGGTTCTCGTGCACCATCGCCATCGAGCGTACGCGATTGCGGCTGTCGGCGAACAGCTCGGCCACGGCCTTGTCCGTCACGCGCTCCGCCTGAAGATTCAGCAGGCTGCTGATCAATTGCAGATTGTTCTTCACGCGGTGATGCACTTCATGCAGCAGCGCGTCTTTCTCGGCGAGCAACGCATGCTTCTCTTCGAGCGACGCATTTTCGAGCGACACGGCCGCCTGTGACGCAAGCAGCCTGAGCACGGCGAGACGCGCGGGCGTGAACACGCCCGGCGCGAGTTCGTTCTCCAGATACAGCACGCCGATCAGCTTCGACTGCTTGACGAGCGGCAGCGACAGCACCGAACGCGAATGCTGCGCGGCGAAATGCTCGTCGGCCGACCAGGTCTGGTCGAAGATCGCATCGTCGATCAGCAACGCGCGTTGCGTGCGAATGCTTTCGAGCAGCACGGCGCTCGACAGATCCTGCGCATTCACCGGTCTGCTGTCGAAGTGCACTTCCGGTCCTTCGCGCCCCGCCACCGCGGTCGCTTCGATCCACAACGCGTCGGCGCGCGGCAGCACGAGCAGCGCGCGCCGCGCGCCCGCGTGTTCGAGCATGATCGTCATCAGCGTGCGCATCAGACGCTCGGGAACCAGTTCGCCGGAGATCGCCTGCGACGCCTTCACCACGGTATCGACGTCGAGTTGTTCGGCGACGACGCCGGGCGCCGGCGCCTGCTCGACGGGCTCGCGCAGCAGCTCGGCATGACGCCGGTCGAGCGACTTCACGCGCGCGATCGCGCCCCAGCGCAACCACGCGCGGCGCGCGTTGCGGACATACGCGGCGGCCGTCGTCGTAAAGCCGCGCGCCAGATAGAACTTCGCGGCAATCTCGTGCGCGAGCGCTTCGTCGTGCGGGAAATCATGCTTGCGCGCGAGCCGGATCGCGTCTTCGTAGCGGTTCATCGCTTCGAACTCGCGGCCCGCGATGCGCGCGATTTCGCCGCTCATCAATGCCGCGCGGCTGCTGAAGTTGCTCGGGCAATGCCCGGCCCACAGCGCCAGCTGCCGCTGATGCGCGGCGAGCTTGTCCAGATTCCCGGCCCGGGCGGTTTCCGGCGCGCCGTCGTGCCAGCTTGCGCGCGCGAGCCCCGCAAAGAACTGATACTCGGCGATTTCGAAATGACCCGACGATGTCCACAGCAACGGCGACGCCTTACTGTCCGCATGCATCGCGCCGTCGATATCGCCGGCCAGATAGCGCGCCTGCAGCTTGCGGATCCAGTACCAGCACGCCGCGATCGCGAGACTCGGATCGCCGTCGAGGCGCTGCTCGAACGCGGCATCGTCGAAGCGATCGGGAAGCGCGTCATGCGCGTCGAGGTTGCCGCGCAACGAACAAATCAGCGCGAGCTGCGCGGTGATGATGTCGACGATGAGGCCGAACTTCGCGGCCTGAACGATCTGCAGACGACGCTGCGCTTCCTGCTCGACTTCCGCGAGCGGCTCGCCCGCGGCGATCAGCGTCGTGACCGTGCAGCAGCTGCTGAAGCCGATGTAGGTCAGGTCGCCGCCTTCGCTCGCGACTTCGAACGCGCGGCGCAGCAAGGGCAAACCGGTGCGGATCGGCCGCGTCCACGGCGTCACGTGATACGCGAAGCACATGTAGACACGCGCCTTGAAACGGTCGAGCCCGCGCTTGTCCACGAGCGCGAGGCCCAGCTGGCCGAAGCGGTAGCCCGCGTCGTAGTCGTCGAACAGCGGACCCGCGACCATGCCGAGATACGCATAGCCGAGCGACGACGCATCGCTGTTGCCGTACAGCAGGCTCAGGTTCGCCATCCGGCACAGCACGAGGCACACGAGGTTTTCATCGCTGAAGAACGCGGGCGGCAACACGGCCGTCAGCACGTTCATCGTCGCGGCGAGTCCGGCGTCGTCGAGCAAGGGCAGATCGACCAGCGTTTCGATCGGCGCGCCGCCGATGCCCTGCAACAGCGTGTCGTATTCCGCGCGCGCCGCGTCGCGGCCCGGATGCGGATTCCAGTCGATGCCGACGTGCCGCAGATAGTCGAGGCACGTCTGCACCGCGAGGTTCATCCGATCGAGCGCCGTGTACAGCGTGACGCGCAGAAACGTAACGGCCGCACGGTCGGCCAGCGTGCGCGCGCGCGTGTCGAGCATCGACAACCGTCGTTCGCTGCTTTCCATGGCGCCCGTCAGAAACTCGCATTCGGCGAGCTGGCATTCCAGCTGGAATTTGCGGGCATAGTCCGCGTCCCAGCCTGCTTCGCCGAGCAGTTCGCTGCCCGTCGACAGGTACGCGAGCGCCGAGCCATACGCCGCCGACGCGCGCGCTCGCTGCCCCGCCTCGAGATTGAAGTCCACCACGCGCGCGCGTTCGGCGGGATCGTCGAGTAAAGGAATGACGCGGTTGTACTGGTTGACGATCTCGAAGATGCTGCGCGCTTCGTCCGCAGCCGGCTGCGCGGCGAGAATCCGGCCGATCCGCAGATGGGCCTGCGCACGCAGCTGCGGCGGGATCAGTTCATACGCTGCCTCGTGCACGCGGTCGTGCACGAACGCATAGCCTTCGCGGCTGCGGTACAGCAGGCCGGCCTCGACGCCGTCGGCGAGGGTCGTGGCCACCTGCGCCTCGTCCAGGCCGCTGATGCGCGCGAGCAGCGGCGACGTCGCGCGGCCGCCCAGACACGCGAACTGTTCGAGCAACGCCTGCGTGCCGCGCGGCAACCGTTCGATCTTGCCGACCATCAGATCGACGATGGTGTCCGCGAAACGCGCTTCGCGCAGCCTTTCGTTGTCCCACGTCCAGATGCGGCAGTCGCGATCGAACGCGAGGAAGCGCTCGTCGGCGAGAAATTGCAGAAACTGCACGACGTAGAACGGATTGCCGCCCGTGCGTTCGAACACGAGACGGCTCAGGCCCTCCAGTTCGGGCCGCGTGGTCGTGAGGGCGTCGCCGATCAGATGCGCCACGTCGTCAGGCTGCAGCGGCGTCAGCATGATTTCGTCGACGCGCGTGCCCGTCTGCCGGATCAGATCGACCGTGCGTCTGAGCGGATGCGCGACGCCCACTTCGTTGTCGCGATACGCGCCGACCACGAACACGTTGCGCGCGCCCGGCCCGCACAGCTGTTCGAGCACGCTGAACGTGCCCGCGTCGCTCCATTGCAGGTCGTCGAGAAACAGCACGAGCGGCTGGCCGTCGCACGGGAACGCCGCGATGAAACGCGTAAACACGGCGAGAAAGCGCATGCGTGCTTCCTGCGGCGCGAGTTCGGGCACGGGCGGCTGTGGCCCGACGAGCGCCTCCAGCTCGGGAATCAGCTCGACGATCAGCTGGCCGTTCGCGCCGAGCGCATCGTGCAGGCGCTGGCGCAGGTCCGCGTGTGTGCGCATGCCGTCGTCGATCAGCTCGCGGATCAGCGTCCGGAACGCCTGCGCGAGCGTGGCGTAAGGAATGTCGCGCTTGTAGCGTTCGAACTTGCCCGACGCGAACCATCCGCGCGACGCGGCAGGCGTCATGCGCAACCCGCTCACGAGCGTCGATTTGCCGATGCCCGAATAACCCGACACCAACGCCACGCCAGGCTCGCCGCTTTGCACGACGCGCTCCAGCGCGGCTTCGAGCTTGTGCTGCTGCTTCTGGCGTCCATAGAGACGAAACGGCCGTTGCAGCTGATCGGGCGCATCGGCGGCGCCCGGCGCGAACGCCTCGACGTCGCCCGATGTGCGCCATGCGTCGAGACAGCGCCGCAGATCGTGTTCGAGCCCTGCTGCGGTCTGATAGCGCTGCGCCGCGTCCTTCGACAGCAGGCGTGCAACGATCGCGCTCAGTTGCGCGGGCACGCCGTCGATGCATTCGGCCACCGGAATGGGCACTTGCGCCGTATGGCAATGCAGCCACTCGGCCGCCGAAGCGGCCCGATACGGCAGCTTCCCCGTCATCATTTCGTACAACACGACGCCGAGCGAGTACAGATCGGCACGCGAGTCGGACCAGCGGTTCATCAGCCCGGTGCGTTCGGGCGACAGATACGGGAGCGCTTCGACGGCGATCGCGGGCGGGCCGTCGCGCGGACGCTCGCGCGGCGCACGGGAGACGAGGCCGAGGCCCGTGAGCGCGATGGCGTGGGTCGCGTCGTCGATCAGAATGTTGCCCGGCCGGATGTCGTTGTGCGTGAGGCCGCGGCTGTGCAGGGAGCGCAGCGCCGACGCGAGGTTGACGGCGAGGGTAAGGAACCGGCCTATCGGCAACGGCCCCGCTTGCGCCATGCGAAGCGATCTGCCGCCCGGATCCTCGAGCACGAGCGTCGCGCTGCGCTCGTCGCGCAGCAGCGCGTGAGGCCGCGTGACATGCGCGCCGTCGAGCATGCCGCGCAACTGATACGCGTGCTCCAGACGCTCATGGCTTTCCGGCTGCGGCTGCGATGCCGACAGCGTGACCGTCAGCCAGCTGTCCGACGCCGCCGGGCTCGTCAGGCGCGACAGCACGAACTGACCATCGTCGCTCAATGTCGTTACGTCGTAGCCCGTCAGCAT